>CP048620.1:584556-1946014 GCA_015698305.1 Candidatus Nitrohelix vancouverensis | reverse complement strand
CCAAGGAATTATATACGATATCAAACTGGAGAGTTATTCGACGCGCTGAACGGTGTTCTTGTCGATATGATGGAAGAGATCCGTCTTCCCCTTCATTTTCAGCTGAGTGTCTTCTTCATAACTGAAGCTGTCGGCGTTATGGACAGTGATCTTCAATTCGTAGCGAACGGTTTTGAATTCCCGATCCAGAAACTGATTGGAGCAGATGCCATAAGTTTCCGATCCGACATCGGCCGCCAATTCGAATGCCTTTGCATTCGCTTCCACAGTCCCGCCCGCAAGAACCGTCAAGCCGCGCGGAACGATGAAACAGCGCATAACCTGTTTTTCCTTTGAATCCCAAAGCCAGTAACCCAGTTCTTCATGAAAAGGGCTGTCCTCCCCCAGCCTCCAGGCCGTGGTGGAATAGCGCAGACCAAACAGTTTTTGCTCATGATTGTCAACAGGACCGAAAGGGACGAAGGTGAGACGCTCACGATACTTATTCACTTCAACGCCCCGATCATCGGCGGGCGCGGTGTCGTCGCCTTTTTCGCCTTCCCAGACTCCCGCCAGTTGCGCCAGCGGTCCCAATTGCTTGATGATATCGTCGCTCATAATAATCCTTCGTATGCAGGTGGAGATAAATAATTACAATCAACCGTTACAAAAGGGGAGATCAGCCCTCTTCCGCTTCGCGCAAGGACTCATCCACCGCTTTGGCGGCGCGCTGGTTCATGAAACGTTGCTGTTCGTAGCCCATCAGAATTTCCCAGGCCTGCTCCGGGTATTGCGCCGTCAGGGGAAGCGCCACATCGTCCAGCATCCATTGACCGTGCCGCTCGTCTTCCTTCATATGCAAATCCCAATAACCATAAGAGTCCTCGTTCAAACCAATGCGCTCTCCCGCCAGCTTGTAATTTTTGAAAGCCGCAGGCGTCGTCACTTCCGTGAACAGCAGACCGCCCACATAGCGCAGGTAACAACGTTTTTTCTCCGACAAGGTGAAACTGTGATTGATATTCGCCAGCGTCGGCCAGGGCAAAAGATCAAGGTAGGCTTCCGCTTGCGTTTGCATACCCAGACTGTCCAGCATCTCAATGAAAAACGTCGAATGCTTGCGGGCCAGTTTTCCGCCGCCGTATTCTTCCAGAAAGATTTTCGTCAGCATGGATTGCACCTCATTGCCAACGCCGCCCAGCATGCGGGACAACTGGCTCGCTTCGACCAGACCGTTCACCGATGCGATCGCCAGCAATCGTCGATAGCCCGCTTCTGAAATTTCATCGCTGATATAACGTTCCGTAGCCGTAGGCGCAGGATTGAGATCCTTCGCAACGCGCGTTCTGAGTTCTTCTTCAATCGAGCCTCTCTTGAAAGAGGCGAGGTCCAACTGCCGCGTTTCCCATTGTTGCCAGGCGCCCTCGATTTTCGCGCGCAACAAAAACAGGTAGGCGGAATCTTCATTCTTGTAATTGTCGAAATCGTCGTACCAGAACAATTTCATGCGAAAGATTTGGTAGAGAACTCTTTGCAAAAACAGGTGCGCCTCATCGCAAGACGCTTCCTCTTCGTAAGCCTCCTGAATGGCATTTTCTACCGTTCGCTCCAGATCTTCCACCCGGTCAGGGCGCTCCGCAATTGCCAGATCCAGGTTTTCCAGCTTGAGGAGGCTTTGAAAATCCTCTTCTATTTCTGCGAAATCTATAATTGAAACGCTTTGCTTGCTGTCGGTATCCATAATTTCATTATTTGCGGATGAAGGTTTTTTTGTTAACTTGATCCATTCAGACGACATGGATGGACTCGGTACACAACCGGGTTCCTTAAAGTTCAGGCATTGCCGCATCGGGAAAAATCAGGCGCCTGTTTTTTAAAAATGTATAAAAGAAATGGTATCACTATAACAAACACTTGGGGGTCGGTCAAATTCCGCCGCCCGCCGCAGACCTGAAAACAGTTCATGACATTTCAAGTAAAAACCCTCAGAGCCGCGTCAGCGCTGCCCGGCAAGGACAGTCCCTTCGCCGAGGCGGTAAAAACCGGCCTGTCTAAGACGCCCAAAACGCTTCCCTCATGGTTGCTGTTCGACGACCGGGGAAGCGAATTATTTAAAAAGATTACCGAACTCGATAATTACCCGCCCTACGTCTGCGAAGCGGAAATTCTCAACGCCTGCAAACAGGACATCGCAGACTTGTTTGCAAACGATCCGCTCGCGCTTCTCGAACTGGGATCCGGCGACGGCGAAAAAGCGAAAATCCTGATTCGCGAATTCATCGCAAAAAAACAAGACCTGCATTACATGCCCATCGACATCACCGATGCGGCGACTCGCAAACTGGTTGCCTCGCTGGAACAAAGTTTCGCGAGCGCTTCATTAAAAGTCACGGGACTGGTCGCCGATTTCTTCGAGGGATTGCGCGCAGTGGACGACGATGGACAGGTTCGCAAACTGGTGTTGTTCCTCGGCGCCACTTTGGGCAATCGCAGTTTTCCCGAAATGGAAATTTTTCTGAAACAACTGCACGACGCGCTCAACGCAGACGATTATGTCATGATCGGCTTCGACCTCATGAAGCATCCCAAATTGATTTACGAAGCCTACAACGATCCGCAGGGGCGCTTCTCCGATTTCAATCTGTATATGCTCGACCGCATCAACGAGGAATTGCAGGCCGACTTCAACAAAGACCAATTCGTGCAACAGGCCCAGTTCAACTGGAACACGCGCGCCGTCGAGAGCCAGGTCATCAGCGTTTGCGAACAGACCGTAACGATCCAGGCGCTGGAGCAGACATTCCAGTTCAAGGCCTGGGAAACCCTGCAAACGGAACGCTCCTACAAATACACCGAAGAAGAAATCGACTGGCTGGCGGAGCGTTGCGGGTTTCATACGGAACGCCGCTGGTACGATTCAAACAAAGGCTATGTCATGCAGCTCTGGCGCGCATGCTGATGCAAATCACAATGCAAGAAACTAGCCCCAAAAACGCCCGTAGATAGTGGAAATATAATTTAGAAAACTTTTAGGGAAGACGTATAGCTCGCTTTGAGATAAAATGCCCGCTCAATCCAACACACCAAACTCTTGAAAAAGGAGAATCGAATGTCAACTGCATCAGCCCGCCATTTACTGGTGGACAGCGAAGAAAAATGCAACCAGTTGAAACAGGAAATCGAAGGCGGAGCCAACTTCGCGGATGTCGCTAAAACGCATTCCAAATGCCCCTCCGGCGCCAGCGGAGGCGATCTCGGCGAGTTTCGCCCGGGACAAATGGTTCCAGAATTTGACACCGTCGTCTTCAACGAAGAAGTCGGCAAAGTGCACGGCCCCGTGAAAACGCAATTCGGTTTTCACCTGATTGAGATCACCAGCCGAAGCTGAATTTTCGCAAAGGCATCGGCGCGATCCGGCGCCTTGTGATTTGAAAAATCAGTTTTATATTGGAAAAGCTCGCAACAGAAACGTTGCGGGCTTTTTCTTTTTTATCATTCGAAGTTTTAGCTTTGCGCGACAACAGTTCCGGCATCTTTCCGGTCGCATAAATTCGCGATCAAATAAATCACGAAGAGAACCAGATACATGCTTTTGGTTCCCATCGCCATGGAACCATATTCCAACAGCCCTCCGGCAATCGCGCCCAATAGATTAAAACCCAGAGCGCTTGCCGGTTGCGCGCGACGGCGAAACAACTGCGAAAAAATAATCCCCGAAAAAAAGATCGGCGCCGCCGTCAACGCGCCGCCCAAAAACCACTGCGCTGTGATTGGCAGGGACAATAAGGAATTGGCGGGAATCCAGTAGCCGGCCAATATCAAGGCATACAAAGCGAAGAACAGGGTCTGCGTGTTCATCGGAGCAATACGCATCACGGTGCGATTCGCTAACCACACCAGAACCAGAACGACGCTGAAGACCAGCACGTTGACCGCCCAGGTCGAGCCAAAGAGGAGCGACATCTCGGTCACGCTTTTTGTTTCCAGCAATAAAAACCCGGCGCCCAGAAAAAACAGCGGCGCATCGAAACCCTGGCCCTGCCCGCGCCTTCCCATCGCAATCAAAACAAGGATCAGCGAAACCACAGCGATCAGCGCGCCTGCCTGCCAGTAATGCGAAGGAATCATCGGACTCGCCAAATACAGATAAGGCCAGTCGTCCGTTGGAATGAGTGATCGGCGCAGGCCCGGATCATCGAGAATCCGGTTGAAAAAATATCCTGATTTCTCTTCCGAAGAAATCCCCTTTCCGGCAACGAATGTGAAATTGAACAAGCGATGGTCGTTTTCAAAATGCATCCAGGGCGGCGTGCCAAAGGCTTCATCCAGGGTCAGGAAAATTTTATGCGATATGAATTTCAAGACCGACATATGATGCAGGATCAGGATTCCGTCCGGCTTGAGGCGGTCGCGAATCGCCTGAAACGATTCCAGCGTGTACACATAATTATCCAGACGTAGCGAAGACATGCCCGACAACAAAGTCTGACTGTCCAGTGTGCCCAGAACAATCAGGTCGTAAAGACGGTCTGTTTTTTTGAGATAGGCGCGCGCATCGTCGACATGCGTTGTCACCCGTGGATCGTCGTAGGGGCGCTGGAAATGTAATTCCCTGCCCAATTGCAGAATGCTTCGGTCAATCTCCACCGCATCGATCCGTTTCGCTCCCTTCTGCAAGGCGATGACCACATCGTTTCCCGTGCCCGCGCCAAGAATCAGCACATCGTCGAGACTGCGCGCAAAAGCATAAGGCTTGAGATAATCCTCACGCACTGCGGCGATGAATTTTCCGGTGGACGGATCGTTTTCATCCAGATTCAATATGTATTGATGTAAGGAACCGTTGACATTGAGAGTCACGCTGTTGTCATGCGGAAAAACATTGATCTTGTAATAGGAAGACCACAACTCCGTTCCGGGCAAGCGCAGATCGTTCGCCACATACAAGACGACGGGAAAACAAGTCAGAAAGGCGATCAAAGTTCGACGGTTCCAGCACAAGGCTAAAAATGCGAGTCCAGTGACTCCGAACCAGGCCAGTGGCGGCGCGCCCAGATAGCTCATAGCCGCAAATGCGACCAGCCCCAGCAAACTGCCGCCAATATTGATCCCATAGCCTCGCAATGGGGGAAACTTGCTCAACTCCCTGCCCACCGCAAAGCCCAGCGGAACAAACACGAACGTGGACGCAAAAAAAAGAATCGAAACCACCGGCACCATGCCCCATTGCCGGCTCGTTTCCGAAATTTCCATGCGGTCGGTCCAGAACCATTCCTCGCCCAGCCGCCAGGGCGTCTGCACAAAGGTGTTCGAAAAATACGCGCAGACCAAAATCAGCAGAAGCCAGAAAGGAAAAAACAGATAACGGATTTCCCTGCAACGCGATTCAAGGATCAATCCAAGGCCGATCCCCAAAAACGCCGCGATCAAAACGAGGTTGAGGAAATAACTCGCGATCTGCACCTGCGCAGGCACGAAGCGAATCAGCGCCAGTTCAAAAAACAAAACCAGAAAACTGCAACCCAGCAAACGCAATGCCGAACCGGCGCTCTCTTCAGTGACTGAACTCATGGATTCCCGACTCAACCTGCGCTCCTGTTTTCGCTATTCCCTGTTAAATATTCCCCAGACCCTATCACAAAATTTTTCAGCCCCCGGCCTTGTTTGCACAATCCTTTGATTTCCCATCCCCCGAAGACGCTCTGCCCTGCAAGACGCCATGCAGACAGACCTTCGAGGCCTCACGGCAGGATAGTTATTTGCCGATTCGATTTTAAAGGTAGGAAAAGCTCTGAGCATCGTTAAAAAAGATCATTGAAAAGATACGCTTCAAAATTTTCATTCCGACCGGAGGAGTGCTAAAATAGAAGGGAATCAATTTATTTTTCAGGAAGCATTCAATGGAAGCGCGTCACGCAATCAATCATTTCATCGCCCGGGTTCGCAGGAAACGAGCCGCGGTGTTCAGCGTCGCAGGGTTGCAGTACGCCGTCGCCTGGCTGGGACTCTTCCTCATCTCCGGCGCGACGCTGGCTTATTTTTATCCAGCGGCCCTGCATCCGCCCTACGGGTTTGCCGCCGCGTTCGCGCTACCGTTGCTTTTCATTTTTTATCGCTTTTTCATCCGCGGCGCCTGGTCCCATTTTAGCGGGAGCGACGCCGCTCTATTGGTAGAAAAAAATCAGCAAACCTTGAACAACGATTTGGTCAATTCCTGGCAATTGCAAAAACGCCTCGACGATCCCGAGTCCAACCGCGCGGTTTCTCTCGATTTCATTCGCGAACTGCTCGCGCGAACCCAGGATTCCCTGAAAGATTTATCGCCTGACGATTTCGTAAACTCCAGGCCCGTCAGGCAGAGTCGCGCAGTTTTTGCCAGCGTATTGGCGTTGATAGGCGCGCTTTATTTTGGCGCTCCGGGATTCTTTTCGACGAGCTATCAGCAATGGTCTTCGCCTCAGGTCGCAGAAGCCCCTGCAGGAAGTCCTTCGTCAGGCGCCCCCTTGGACGCAGACGCGCACGGCGCATCCTACAAGCTCGACAATCTCGAATTGCATCTGCAATTTCCCGCTTATACCGGACTGCCCGGAAAACGCATCGCCAATTCAGATGGAGCGGTGAAGGCCCTGCCCGGCACCGAAGTCAAAATACGCGCCGAGATCACGCCCGCGCCGCGCGCCGTTGAACTGGCGGTCAATGAAGAAGATCATTTTGCCATGAAGCAGGTTGGAGAGAGCGCGGTTCAGGGCGCATTTCTGACCCGCAACGAGGGGCATTACCAAATCCTCGCGAAAGACTCCAAAGGCAAAAAACATCGCTTGACTGAAAAATTTCCCATCGAACTGGAGAAGGACAAGTCGCCGCGAATCATTTTATTTCTCTCTAATCCCAAGCCGGTTTATTTTGAAACCGACAAGATCAAAATCTTTTACGAATGTTCCGACGATTACGGCGTATCCCAGGTCGACCTTGTCGCTCACATCAACGGCGAAATCTATCGCGAGACGATCAAAAAATACAAACTGTCAGAGAAGGCGCCGCAAGGCGACCACACCTGGGATCTGGGCGCGCTCGGTCTTCAGTCCGGCGACGAAGTGCAGTATTACATCGAAGCGCAGGACAACGACAACGTGACCGGTCCCAATCTCGGTCAATCGGAAACCTATTCGTTCACCATCTTCGATTCCAACCGAGAGCGCGAGGATCTGGTGGCCTTGCAGGATCAACTCGCCGACACGCTCCTCGCTCTGCTTGCGAATAATCTGGTCGAAGGCGTCACCCTCGTCTCGTCTCCGAAAGGACCGCTCAAATGGAAGCCGCTGTTCTCGCAGAATGTGGACCGCATGATCGAACCCATCGGTCTGGCCCAATCCATACTGGAACGCGCAAAAGCGATCACTGATTTTCCGCAGAGCTATCTCAATCTGATGGAGAATCTCGCCAACGGGATGATGCGCTTGCGCCAGGAGCACATCGCCGCGCTCACGGAGATGCAGAACAACATTCACAAACCGACGCCCGTCTCCATCACGCCGACCGAGCATGAGTCCCTTTACGATCGTCTGGTCAGGCGACTTGAAACGGATTTACTCTTTCTCATCCGCATGACCAACCGGCAAAAAATGGATCAGGTCATGGATTTGGAAAACCAACTGGAAACGCTCGCCGAAGAATTGAAAAAAGAATTCGAAGCGATCCGCGATCAGGAAAAATCCGTCGACTCATCCGCTTTGCGTTCCAAAATTGACAAGATGAAGCAGACCTTGCAGAAAATGATGGAACAGCTGGCGCGCCAGACACAGTCCCTGCCTGATGAATTTTTGAATCGAAACGCATTCAAAAACATGAATCCTGAGAATTTTTCCGCCGCTCTGGATCGCATCTCGCAACTCGCCAACGAAGGCAAGATGGATCAGGCGATGAAAGAACTGGAACGTTTGTCCAAGGATATTCAGTCCATGGCGAACCAGTTGGAGCAGGCCGAGAACCAGATGGAGAACATGGTCGATCAACAGCTCATGGAACAACTCGATCAATCCATCGACAGTCTCGACTCGCTGGAAAACAAACAGAAACAACTGGTCGATCAAGGCGCAAAGATCAATCAATCGCTACGCGACGCTCAATCGGAAAGTTTTTCTTCCGAAATGGACGAATTTTTTAAAGAGTTGAAAGAACTCGTCAATCAGGTGCAAAGCTTGTTGAAAGGAGATCTAAACTTTCTGTCCTCTCACCCCACCATGCAAAGTCTGGAGAAGCTACTCGACCGCCATGCCGCGGCTCAGGAGTTCCTGCGCAAAATGGAAAAAGAGGTGGTGGAATCGAGTCTGAAAGGCGACGTGACCCAACAGTTTCAGGAATTGAACAAGGCGAGAAGGAAACTGTCCGAGGTCGAGGGCGATATTGACTCTCTACGGGTGCGTCAGTTCCACGAGTTCCGCCAATCGCTCCCTCAAATCGAACGACAATATGACAGCCTCGAAGAGTTGGCCGAATTGTCGGACTTCAAGGAGTTCAACGAAGAGTTCAAAAACGTTTACCCTGAAATTTACCGCTGGCAAAACAACCTGCGCATGTCGAGAGATCGCAAGGAAGATATCGCCGATCGTATTGATGAAGATCTCAAGTCGATCAACCATCTCAATAATGAGATTTCTAAGAAACTCGGCTCGCTCGGTAAAAAAATGAAGGACAGCTTCCAGTCGCGATTGACGCCGCAGGACAATCAACAATTGCAAGAGATGGCGAAACAGCAACAGCAGTTGAGCCAGGAAGCCCGTGAGATGGAACAGCAGTTCTCCGAGATGAATCAGAAGAACCCATCCATCCCATCGCAACTCTCAAAAATGATGTCGCAGACAGAGCGTTTCATGGAGCAGAGTTCGCGCCGGATGCAGGAACCGGACGTCTCGGGCAGTATCTCCTCGGGCAACAGCGCCCTCAGCAGTCTGAAACAAACCAAAGACATGCTGAAACAGATGAGAGACGCGGGTCAGCAGATGGGCCAGAATGGACGCCGCCAAAGTCCGATGAAACTCGGCACTGGGCGATCGCGCGATTCGCGACGCGGCGGTTCTTCGCGCATGCAGAAGGAGAAAGTGCTTCTGCCTTCAGAAGATCAATACAAGGCGCCCAAGGCGTTCCGGGAGGAGATTTTGAACGCCATGAAGAAGTCCACTCCCGAGAGTTATGAAAAGCGCGTCATGGAATATTACAAAGAACTGGTCAAATGATGTTCCGAACGATTTTCGCAATTTTTCTATTCAGCCTCGTCGCGTCAACGGTCTCAGCGCAACAATTGCGCGCGACCCCCGATGCGGTTTTCAAGGGACATGAACTGGTCGGCGACTGGGCCATTGAGGAAGCGGACGAACTCGCCGAAGCCTTGATCAAAAAATATCCGTCCTCTGGCGACGCTTATTTTCTCAAAGCCCGCGTTGAATTTTTCAAGGGAAATTACGAGGTCGCCGCCGATATCATGAAGCAGGTGGGCGGACAACATGAGAACGTCGAAGAATTCCGCACGCTGGTCAACGCCACGCACAAAATCTCCAAACGATTCGTCACCAGAAAATCTGAGCGCTTTGAGTTCCGATATGTCGATGGCCCCGACGCGGTCCTCCTGCCCTTCGCCGAAGAAGCGCTGGAAGCATCCTACAAGATTCTGGGCGACCTGCTCGGTTTTCATCCCAAAGAAAAAATCATTGTCGAAATCTATCCGGGCCAGGAGCCGTTCTCCCAGGTGTCGCCTCTCACCCTCAAGGATATCGAAACATCGGGAACCGTTGCGCTTTGCAAATACAATCGCATCATGATCATCTCCCCGCGCTATCTGGCGCGCGGCTACAACTGGCTGGACACGCTGAGCCATGAATACGTGCATTATGTACTGACGCGCAAGAGCAGGAATCATTTCCCGCTCTGGTTGCATGAAGGCGCGGCCAAATACCTTGAGAGCCGTTGGCGCGGTGAGAAAAAATATCTGAACCCGATCATGGAAACCATCCTCGCCAGCGGACTGGAAAACAATTACCTGATTTCCCTCGATCAGATGATGCCCTCGCTCGCCAAATTGAAATCCGCGGAAGACGTTCAACTGGCCTACGCGCAGGTGTCTACGATGATGGAACATATTTTCGAACTCAAAGGAGAAGCCTTCTTGTCCCGAATGCTGGAGCAACTGGCGACCGGCAAGGAAGAGTTCACGCCGATGCTGGAACGAGAGCTGGGACTCTCGCTGGCGCAGTTTCAGGAGGCCTGGGAAGTCCACGCCAGAAAAATGAAACTGAAGAACATTCCCGGTCACAAAACCTTGCTCCTGCAATTCAAGAAAGACGGGGAAAGCGAAGACGAAACAAGTTACCGTCAAATTCAGGAAAAGCGCACGCGCGACCTGACCTTCCTCGCCGATGTCCTGAAGTCTCGCAACTACATGGAAGCGGCGGTGGTGGAATATGAAAAAGCCGTCAAGGAAACCGAAAGCCTCAACCCGATCCTTTACAACAAACTCGCCGCCGCTTACCTCAGTTCCGGCGATCCGGAGAAAGCGGAACTCCTGTTACAAAAGAGTCTCGAATTCTACCCCATGTTCTCGACCACGCTGGTGAATCTGGCGAACGTCTATCTGCAAACCAATGACCGACCGAAAGCGCAAAGCTATCTGGAGCAGGCTCTGCGCATCAATCCTTTCAATCCCTACGTCCACCTGCAACTCATTCAAACCTATCAAAGCCTGGGTCTGCCGGACAAAAAACGATTGCAAGAGACCTTGTATAGCTATATAGAATGAAGTTTTGACGCCAAACCTTCGAATTCCGCGCCGTTCGCAGTAACGATCTCAAAGGCGCTTATTATTTTATGGAGCAACTCAATGGATGATATGAAACTGGCCGCCGAACTGGTCCAGGCAAAAGAAAAAGTGACCCGTGAAATTGGCAAAATCATCATTGGTCAGGAAGAGGTCATTGAAAACCTGCTGATCGCCCTGTTCTGCAAGGGACATTGTCTGTTTGTCGGCGTTCCGGGACTCGCCAAGACCCTGCTGATGAGCGCGCTCGCGCGCGTGCTCAATCTCAAATTCAGCCGCATCCAGTTCACGCCCGACCTGATGCCTTCGGACATCACGGGAACAGATATCCTTTATGAAGATCAATCGACCGGCGGACGCTCGTTCCGATTCATCAAGGGGCCGATCTTCGCTAACGTTATTCTGGCGGACGAAATCAACCGCACGCCGCCCAAAACGCAAGCCGCCTTGCTACAGGCGATGCAGGAAAAGCAGGTCACGGTCGGCGGCAACACCTACGATCTGGATCAGCCCTTCCTCGTATTCGCAACGCAGAACCCGATCGAACACGAAGGCACCTACCCTTTGCCGGAAGCCCAACTCGACCGATTCATGTTCCTCATCAACGTCACCTACCCGTCATTCGAGCAGGAGGTGCAAATCGCCCTGTCCACCACCTCGGGCGACACGCCGGAACTGGAAGTCGTGCTCAATGCGGAAGAAGTTCAAAAACTCCAGGACCTGGTGCCGCGCGTTCCCGTCTCAGAACATGTGGCGCAATACGCGGTGCGACTCGCGCAGGCGACGCGCCCCAGCAACAATGGAACCGGAGCGGATTTTATCAATGAATGGGTGGAATGGGGGGCGGGGCCGCGCGCTTCGCAGTACCTGCTTCTCGGCGCGAAAGCCAAGGCATTGATGGACAATCGAACCACCGTCTCAATTGAAGACGTCAAGTCCATCGCGCGTCAGGCGCTGGAGCACCGGATCATCCTGAACTTCAAAGCGGAAGCGGAGAACGTCACCACTCCCGCCGTTGTGGACAAACTGCTGGGCTGGGTCAAGGAAAAATAAATCAGGGCGCCAGTTTCTTTTGGGCGGGCAGGAAATTCTCTATTTTCCAGTCCACTTCCATGCGCGCGTTTTTACCGCCGCGCGTCTGGTAATTCACGTAGCCGTTATCCGCTCCGAACAAGAATAAATCTCGGGTGATCTGCACGTCCTGAATGCAGTAGCTTTCAATTTTCTTTAACAGGGCCGGGTCGCCGGACGCTTCGTATTCCTTGTACCATTGTAAAGACACCAGACCGTCGGCGCTCTTTTCGGCGTCCAGCGTGTATTGCGCCAGGTGATTCAGAGCCAGACGGAAGCCCAGTTTTTTCTTCACATCAAGAATCATGTCGAAAGTATTGATCTCCGCAAGATCAAATTCTGCGTAAGGTTGCATCACCGTATAATCAAAACCAATCACGTTAAACCCCACCACCAGATCGGCGGAACGTAGTTTTTCCAACAGAGCGGGCGCATCCTTTTCAAAATAAGAAAAGTATTTATCCTCCCGGCTGTCCCACACCACGCCGACGGCGAGCAACATTTTATGGATATTCGACCAGCCACCCACGTCGTTCGACCCCTTCTGGGTTTCCAGGTCGAAATATAAAATCCTCGGTTTCGTCGCCGCCACCGGTTCCGTTTTCTTTACCAAAACGGGCGTTGAATCATCCATATCGCCAAACAGGCCCATTTGTTCGTTCATAGCAATCTCTTTCAAATTATCTTTTAAAGCTCACTTTAGCGCCCCAAACCATCAAATCAAGCGTTTTTTTAGAAGCCTTATAATTAAAAGAGTTACAGGATTTTCCCCGCCCTGCCGCCAAGATAAATTCCGCATTCGATCAAACGCGTCGCTAAAGCCAGAATCCGTTAAAGTTTGAATCCAAACAGGCCGATATCTACTGGTAAGCAGTTGGATCAACCCTTGTACACTTGAGAATCTAAATGGCAATCGCATCTCTTTCTGGAATCAATTCAGGACTCGACTCCCAGGGCATCATCAACAATCTGGTTTCTCTCGAAGCGCAGCCGATTGAACTGATGATCTCCCAGCAGGAGAGAGAGGTCCAGAAACTTTCCGTTTTCCAGGAACTAAAATCCCGTTTGCAGACCTTCAAGAGTGTCGTCAACACTATCAACACAGACGGCCGACTGCTGTCCACCAAAGGGCAATTTTCCAACAACGACACATCCAGCGGCAACACCGTGGTCGACATCACCTCGACCAGTTCAGCAACATCCGGCACCTTTTCGCTCAACGTCACCCAGCTGGCTAAAGAAACCAAAATCGTTTCCGAAGGCTATCGATCCACAGGCGCAACAGTGCCCAGCGGCACCGTAGAGATCTTTGACGGGACCAAAACCGTCAGCATCATCATCGATTCCTCAAACAACACCGTTGATGGACTGCGGCTTGCCATCAATAACTCCGGGGCCAATGTTTCAGCATCTTTTTTGAACGATGGCGACCCGACCAACCCGATCAAGCTACTCATTTCAGGCACGAAAACCGGCGTCAACAACGAGGTGACCATCCAGCACTTCATTGGCGGACTCGGAGGCAACGACACCGAAGTCACCAGTTTCACCCAGACGCAAGCGGCGCAAAATGCATTGATGGAAGTGGATGGCATCGCGATTTCAAAAAACTCGAACGTCGTCAACGACGTTTTGCCAGGAGTCACCTTATCCCTGCAGTCTGTGGGAACCGGTGTATTGACGCTGTCTACAGATACAAACGCCGTGACGGACAAGATTTCTAATTTTGTCGAAGGCTTCAACGATCTGATGCTGTTCATTGGCGAACAATTGAAAGTCGATGTATCGACCAATCAAACCGGCACCCTGTTTGGTAATTTTACCGTCCAGAATCTGCAACAGACTTTACGCTCCACCATAACGAATCAGGTTCAGGGCGTAACAGGACAGTTCAATTTTCTGGCCCAGATCGGTATTTCCACGCAGTCCGACGGCACATTGCTACTCGATAAAAGCGAATTTACCAGCGCGCTTGCAAGCGATCCACAGAACGTCAGCAAGCTGTTCACCAGCACAGGCTCCACCAGCAATGTCGGCATCACTTTTGTTGGCTTTACCAAAGAAACTCAATCGGGAAGCTATGACATTCGCGTGCAAAACGGCGTTCCGCAACTCAGCAAAGCGGGAGAAAACAATTACGTCGACGCGGTCGGCGGAGGCAATTTTTATGCAGGCGCCGAAGGCACCGACGCAGAAGGATTGAACTTTCGCGTTTCCAGTTTGAGCGACGGCAGTTATGGCTCCATCACGTTGACTCTGGGCGTTGGAGAGATTTTGAATCGCAGTCTGAATCTTTTGGTAGACACCTCTCTCAACGGACCGCTGTCCTCAGAAATCGATACGGTCGAAGACACGATTTCAGATTTTGACACGACCATATTAAAGATGGAAGAGCGGCTGTTGCTGTTTGAAGAAGACTTGCAACGCAAGTTCACGAACATGGAAATTGTCGTCGGTAGACTCAATTCTCAGAAAGACACTTTTTCACAAGCTCTGGCAGGCATTCAAGACCTGTTCAAGAGCAAGTAGATTTTTCAAACAGGTATCAAAGAATGGTTCAAGAGCAAGTAGATTTTTCGAGCAACTATTAAAAAACCGATCAAGAGCAGGTAGATTTTAAATTGACTAGGAGTTTTACGATATATGGTTCCCTCTAATTTCCACTACCAATACCGGAAAAATGAGATTTCCACGTCCAATCAGGGAAAACTCATTATCATGATGTATGAAGGGGCGATTAAATTTTCCAGTATGGCCCTGAACAGCATGAACTCTAACGATATTGCGAAGAAAAGTCTGTATATCCGAAAGACTCACGACATCATCAACGAACTATCGCTCGCTCTAGATCGGGACAAGGGAGGCGACGTTGCAAACAAACTCGAATCGCTCTACCAATTCATCATCCGTCAGTTGACTCTGGCCAATATCAAATCCGACAAGAAAGCGCTCGAATCCGTGATACGCGTTCTCACGCCATTACTGGAAGCATGGCAACAACTACTCAGTCAGGAAGAAGATCAGGGCGAGGCGAAACCGATTCGTTCCATCACCTCAAAATGTTGAAGCCACGGCGCCCAAGCCCTACGATGCGTTGATCCGCGCTCACCCTCCCGTTCTTTAATCCCCCACCCAAGCAACAGTAAAAATTCCAAGCCGCGCTAAAGCAAAAGGTTTGTATTTATTTTGTTTTGACAAGCCGAAGCCCCTGTGATACAAACTGGCTTCCTTTTGAAGCGAAATAAACGAAAAAATTATGAAGATTCACGAATATCAAGCCAAAGAAATACTCAGAAAATACAACGTTCCCGTTCCTAACGGGATTGTCGTTGATAAAGCGTCGCAGGCTCCGGCCGCGGCCAAAAAAATCGGAACGCCCGTCGTTGTCGTCAAAGCCCAGATTCATGCAGGCGGACGCGGTAAAGGCGGCGGCGTAAAGCTCGCGAAAAGCCCGGCGGATGCTGAAAAACATGCGAAGAAAATCCTGGGCATGACCTTGGTCACTCCGCAGACAGGCCCCGAAGGACGACTCGTCAAAAAAGTTCTTATTGAAGAGGGCATGGACATTGCCAAAGAACTTTATTTTGGCATTGTCATCGACCGCGAAACCAGCCTTCCACTCATCATGGCCAGCGAAGCAGGCGGCATGGAGATTGAGGAAGTCGCCGCAGAGACGCCCGAAAAAATTATCAAGGAAACGGTCGACCCCGTCATCGGCGTCAAACCCTATCTTGCCAGAAAAATTGCGTTTCAGCTCAACGTCAGCAAGGAAGCCATGAAGGAGATGGTGCCATTCATCATCAACCTCTATGAATGCTTCAAAAAAGAAGACTGCTCCATGCTGGAGATCAACCCGCTCGTAATCACGCGGGAGAATCGGGTTTTGAGCCTGGACGCCAAGTTTGACATCGACGACAACGCCATGCACCGCCATAAAGACACTCTGGCGTATCGCGACCTCGACGAAGAAGACCCGATGGAAGTTGATGCAAGCTCCTTCAACCTCAACTACATCAAACTCGAAGGCAATATCGGTTGTATGGTCAACGGCGCCGGACTGGCAATGGCGACCATGGACATCATCAAACTGTCCGGCGGCGAGCCCGCCAACTTTCTCGACGTGGGCGGCGGAGCCAATGAAGAAATGATCGAAAACGGATTCCGCATCCTCCTGGCAGATCCGCACGTCAAAGCCATCTTCATCAATATCTTTGGTGGCATACTGCGTTGCGACATCCTCGCAAGAGGCGTCGTTTCCGCCGCAAAAAAACTGGATGTTAAAGTTCCCATCGTTGTCCGTATGGAAGGCACCAATATGGAAGATGGTCATCTAATACTGAAAAATTCCGGGATGAATTTCCTGGTAGGCGACGGCATGAAGGACGCCGCGCAAAAAGTGGTCAAGGCAATCCAATGAGCATTCTCGTAGACGAAAAAACCCGATTGATCGTCCAAGGCATCACCGGACGTGAAGGCATGTTTCATGCCGAACAATGCAAAAATTACGGCACCAAACTTGTCGGAGGCGTCACCCCCGGCAAAGGCGGTCAAAAGGTTCTAGGCGTTCCGGTGTTTGACACGGTCAAAGACGCGGTACAAAAAGCCAAGGCCAACGCCACCATGATTTTTGTTCCGCCTCCATTTGCCGCAGACGCCATTCTGGAAGCCGCAGATGCAGGCATCGAACTGATCATTTGTATCACCGAAGGCATTCCGGTTTACGACATGGTCGAAGTGTACCGCTACATTCAAAACACTTCCTCCAGACTGGTCGGCCCGAACTGCCCCGGCGTGATCTCCCCCGGCAAATGCAAAATCGGCATCATGCCCGCGCACATTCACAAAAAAGGCTCGGTCGGCATCATTTCCCGAAGCGGCACGCTGACTTACGAAGCGGTCGGACAGTTGACCAAGCTCGGCATCGGTCAATCCACCTGCGTCGGCATTGGCGGCGACCCCATCATCGGCACGCGCTACATTGACACCCTGGAATTATTTCAGAAAGACAAAGGCACGAAAGCCATTTGTATGATCGGCGAGATCGGCGGCACCGCAGAAGATGAAGCCGCCTATTACATTAAAAAGCATGTCACCAAACCCGTCGTTGGTTTCATTGCAGGTCAAACCGCTCCTCCGGGCAGACGCATGGGTCATGCCGGCGCCATCATTTCCGGCGGACAGGGAACGGCTGAAGAAAAAATGAAAATCATGAAGAAGTGCGGCATCAAAGTAGTCAAAAGCCCGGCGGATCTTGGCAAAACCATCGCTCAGGCTTTGAAGAAGTAGCAAAATCAAAACGGCGGCGTAACGCCGCCGGCATTCCCCACACGTTCCTTTCACCGGGCGGGAAAATAATTCGAAACGAATTCCCCAAAGCGCCCATCTAAGATGTATGTCTATTGATAAATGTCCCCAGTGCGGGACCGCGAATGAAGATAAAGCCTCCTGGTGCAAGAACTGTCTTGCCATTTTCACTCCCTATGGAAGCGACAAGGAACTTCGTTGCCCCGAATGCTTTCATCCCAACAGCTACACGGATGATTATTGCGAAGTCTGCCACGAAAGACTGAAACCCGGCCAATGGGAGTAGGCGCTCAGCCTTCCTCCATTTGTATGTACAGGTTTTTCAGTCGGCTCTGATAATCAAGGTAGTCAAAGGGTTTTCCCTGCCTGAAGTTGGAAAAATACACTTCCGCATACGCCGCAATGATGCCATGCAAAACTTCGTGGCGATCCGCAACCCCATCCTTCATCAAACGATCCATCGTGATCGCGACAAATTCAGGATCCTGATCCTTGATCTGCTTGTCAACGATCACATGCAAAACCGTGTGCACAAAAGGATTCACAATATTGCCGTCGATTTCCTGAGGATAAGTGGCAAGCTCCCCCTGTCCCCATATTTCTTCAAACTCCGGATGATAATCCATCACCTGGGCAATCGCCGCATCCATTTCCGGGATCGGTCGACCGTCAATACGATCAGCGGCAACGCGTAAAATCCTTACTTGAGTTTCTTTGTCAAATTGCATGGCGTTATTCAGTCCTCAATTCTAATCATTTATAAAGATGAAGTATCTGCTTGGATGATTTCATCAGAGCCTGGGTTCCTAAAACTTTGCCCTCGTTCGAGGACAAAATACATCCTAAGGCGTTTCAGAGAAGTGCGTCCGGCGTGACCCACGCCCGCCATAGACCATGAACACCCGTTTCCCCTGGCGCACATGATATTTCGCCCATGCAGGCGTCTCACCTTTGTAACTGGCGTCGGCATCCTCCCCTTCCGCCTTGAGAAAATCCGGGTAATCCAGCCCCGCTTCATACACGTCCAATAAAAGACAATCTGTCTTAAAACCCTCTCCGGAAAGAGAAATGTTTCCTAAAAACTCCTCGATCTTGGCAGGATCGTTCAATTCTATAGCATCCATAAGCCCATCTCTTGAATAAATTTAAAGATTTTCCTAGCCTAGCGGCTTGCAGGAAGGTTAATATAGCACACTAAATTAATATTCGATAAAATCAAGAACATCCCTATATAAAATTTAAAAACCTATGATTAATCAGAACAATCTCATTCTCACGAGGACCGAACCCAACGGACAGGGAGGCTATCAGTTCCTGTACAAAGTGGGCGATTACGGCGTCGTCGTTGGCAGTAAACCTCAAGAAGAGATCCACCATATTCACTGGGAAGCCGACATCGTCAAATACATCAGCTCGGAACCTATTAAATATGAAGTCTGCCACACCACAGAACTGGCAAGCAAAACGCTTTTGTTCAGGAACGATTCCTCAATGAATGAATTTTTGGAAAAAGCCTTCACTTATCTGAAAGAGTTGTCGATTCTGGAAGGAATGATTCCCGAGGAAGAGCGTTCAAAATCCTGAAATATTGGGGGGACTTGACATTATCAGGAGATTCTATTAAAAATAAGCATTCCAAACTGAGAGAATTTTACATAGAATAAGGCTGATAGAGTTAATTGATCCCATTTTGAATGCAACTATCAAGTTTTCTGAGTTGGCTGGCGGGAAAACTCAGAACGCTTCATCTTCAAAATAATTAGTGTCAGGGAAAAATATGAAGAAAGTTTCTTCTTCATATTGTTCTCATATGCCAAATATGTTATTTTCCCTATCATTAGCGAATAAAGTCACGTAGGGGATTTGTATCCATTAACCTGAAGTTTACATATATTCATTTTTATATTTTAAATACAGGAGTGTCACATGTCTGATGCAGCTATCGCGAAACCTAAAGACTGGGTTCCCGCAGGCGATTTACAAACAGAAATCTCAGCTGAAAAAATGCTTCTTGAATTGCCGCGCGAGCTTCAGTTCATTACGGGTAGCGAAGCGGCGCGAGAAGCGATTCGCCGTGCTAACGTAGACGTTGCGATCTCTTACCCCATCACCCCTCAGAGTGAAACCATGCAACAAGCAGGTTACCTCTACGATGACGGCTATATTAAAGAATACTATCGTGGTGAAGAAGAAATCGGCGTTATGTCCGCCATTGCCGGGGCATCCCGCGCAGGCGTTCGAGCCTTGACCGCCACCTCCGGCCCCGGCCTGATGCGCGGTATGGAAGCGATCAGCTCCTGGCCTGGCGCGCGCGTTAACCCGATTCTTCTCAACATGTGTCGCGTTATCAACACGCCTCTCGCAATTCAGCCCGACAACATTGAAATGTCCTTCTTGATCAACACCGGTATGTTGATGCTTCATGCAGAAAACCAGCAGGATTTCTTCGACTACACCCTCGCCGCAACCGAGGTTGTGGATCATGTCGACGTGACCCTGCCCTGTGTGGTTTCGGTAGACGGTTTCTTTGTTACGCATGCTCGCGGCCCGGTATCCTTGCCGTCGGAAAAATACAAGCTGACCAAACGCGACGGCTGGAAAAACTGCGTACCCGCTATGGACAACGAAAATCCGCCCGCGCGTATTTCGCGCGACGCGCCAATCCAGAAAAGTAACTTCATCAGCTACCACATGCACGCAAGCTGGCAGCAGGAAGTTTTCGCCGCAGTTGAGCGCTCAGGCAAATACTTTGAGAAACTTCTCCAAGGACGCATTGAAGTTGTCAACCCCGGCGCCGAAGACTTCATCATCGCATCCGGTTCCGCCGTATCACAGGCTCGCGAAGCCGTACGCCAGGAAGGCGAGCAAGGACGAACCGTGGGACTCGTGAAAGTGAAAACCATTCGCCCATGGCCGGGACAGCAGATCATCGCCGCAGTAAAAGATGCAAAACGCATTTTGATTCCCGAGTTCAATCAGGCAGGTTGGTTGCACAAAGAAGTTTGTAGCACTCTGTACGGCGAATGTAAGGCTAAGATTTTTGGTGGACCGCGCGTTTACGGCGGCATGACCATGCCCACAGAGATGGTTCTGGAGTGGCTGGCTCAAGCACGAAAAGACTATCCGTAAGGACGCGGCAGGATATGAGTAAGCTTGGCAATGTTTCAGTGTCGGTCATTCGAGTGAATGACCGGCGTTACAATAAAAATAATTCAATTAATCATATATTTTAAGGAACACTCCTATGTCTTTAGATACCATTAAACCTTCCCCGGGGTTTTTAGAGCATCTTCCTGTTGAATATCAGGATTTGGTCAATCACGGCCAATATGGCAAGCAGATGAAAGCCACTGATATGGGTAAATTCAAGGAATTGATCGAAGAGCATCCCATGTGCGCAGGTTGCGCCATGACCCTGTTCATCCGACTGGCGTTCATCGCGTTGCCGTGCCCGGAGCACAGCATCATGGTTGGCACCGCAGGTTGTGGACGACTGGCAATCAGCCAGGGCAACGTTCCTTTCATTTACGGCAACTACGGCGACACCAACTCCACCGCGTCCGGCTTGAAGCGCGCTCTGGAAATTCGATTCCCGAACCAGAAAAAAGACGTCATCGTCATGGCTGGCGACGGCGGCTTGATCGACATCGGATTTCAAGGCCTGATGCATTCCTGGTTCCGACGTGAAAAATTCACCACCATCATGCTGGACAACGAAGTTTACGGCAACACCGGCGGCCAGGAGAGCGGCATGACCGTACAAGGTAAAGTTCTCAAAATGGCTCCTCGCGGAAAAGTCAACGAGAAGACCGACGCTATGGGTCTTGCCAAGGTTGCCGGCGTAGATTATATCGCTCGAATCGTACCAACCAATCCAGCGCGCGTTATGCGAACCATCCGCCGCGCCATTCTGGTTGCTCGCGAAATTGGGTCGACCTACATCCAGGCATACACCTCCTGCAACATTGAGTACTCGATCCCAACGCCCGAAGTTATGAAAGACGCGTTTGATATCGAGAAGGAGCGTTATGGATTTGAGGAAATCATTTCTGACCGAGCTAAAGAGTTCTTGGCAGAAGTTGAAAAGAAACCCAAAAAGTAACAAATAATTCACAGGGAGAATTTCATGGCAGTCAAACGCTACAATGTACGAATGGCGGGAATTGGCGGGCAAGGCGTCGTTACCGCATCGCACATTATTTCCAATGGAGTGGTCATCGCCGGCGGTTTCAGTTCGCTGGTTCCTTTTTTCGGTTCCGAAAAGCGCAATGCTCCGGTTGAAAGTTATGTGCGCATTTCCAATCAGGAAATTTATGAGATCGGTGAGATCATTTACCCCAACGTTCTGATGATTTTTCATCCGTCCGTTATCACTCTGGGCAAATCTTACACGATGCCATTTTATACAGGTTTGAAGCAGGGCGGCATCATCTTGATCAACAACCGGACGCCTCTCAAGTTTTCTCGAGATGAGCAGAAAGAGTTGGAAGAGAAGGAAGCCAAAATCTGGTATTTGCCTGCCACTGAGATTGCAAACGATGTAGCAAAAACCGACTTGGCCACGAACATGGCTATGTGCGGAGCTATTTCGGCTATTTTCGGCTTGCCCGATCTGGAATCCCTCGCGGCGTCCGTTAAAGATCGATTTGTCGGCAAAGGCATCGTCGTATCCGGCGGTACAGCCGCTCTGGACAGCGCCATCGAAAAGAAATTTGCCAAAAAGCAAAAACTTCTCGAAGCGAACCAGAAAACGCTGGACGCAACTTATCAATACGCGATGGAGCAAGGCTGGGCGAACGAAGGCGCTGGGGCCGGTAAAACCGCCGCAGTTTAATTAAATACAGGAGAAGTCATGTACTATATTGCTCAGGTGAACAAAGAGATTTGTTCAGCTAAAAATTGTCACCTCTGCACCACTTACTGTCCAGAGGCCAATTGCATCAATTACAGTGAGCAGGATAAATCTGCATATGTATCGGTAGATCGTTGTAAAGCCTGTGAAATTTGCGTTTACATCTGTGATGAAATTGCAAAAAACAACGCCATTGAAATGAAGTGGATTGACGACCTTGAAGAAGGCTTCGTCATCAAACGCACTGGCCTTGTATTAAGATAAAAAGTTTCAAAGACTTAAAGAAGAGGCATTTGGCCGGCTCCGGCTCGCCAAATGCCTTTTTTTTATTGTTGACGCCCACTAACCATTCACCAAACAGACCCTTATGGAAAAAACTTTTGCCATCATTAAACCAGACGCCGTAGAAAGAAATCTGATCGGAAAAATTCTGGATCGTATTGAATCCAATAGCTTCAGAGTGGTTGCGATGAAGCGCGCCCAGCTCACCAAAGAGCAAGCGCAGGGCTTTTATGCCGTGCATAAAGAGCGCCCCTTCTTTGACGACCTCACCACCTTCATGAGCTCTGGCCCCGTTGTATTACTGGTCCTGGAAAAAGAAAATGCCATCACCGGCTGGCGCGACCTCATGGGAGCAACCAACCCGAAAGACGCCGCCGAAGGAACGATTCGCAAAGAATTCGCCATCGACATCGAAAGAAATTCATCGCACGGCTCCGATTCCCCCGAAACGGCCCAATTCGAAATCTCTTATTTCTTCAGTCAATTGGAGATCGTCTCCTGATTCGTGTTAAAATAAAGACATTGATAAAATAATCCAGGCTGAAACATGACGACTCGAAAATTGTTCACTCCCTTGATTGCCGCCGCGCTGTTTTTTTGTAGCATTCTGTTCACGCCACAGTCCGATGCGCTGGCGATGGACTATCAGCTCTATAAGAATCCTGAAGAATTTGGAATCGTCGTGTTTCCCAAAGAAAACACGTACCCCGAACTGGAAGAGTATTTGAATTCCATCAATTTCAAACCCCTCGTGTCGGGCAAGGCCGCAATGCGCTATGGCCCGCGCGAGGAAAATGAAACCTTCATGATGCCGCTGGAAGTGCAACAGGAACACGGCATCAAAATGTTTATCATTATTCAGGTTTTGGAAAACCAGAACATACTCATTGGAGTGTATCACCCAGACTGGGAATTGACCCTGCCAAGCACCATCTTCAACCTGGACGCCGTCAAGGAGCGTATTTTTAAAACCTTGAATGTTTTTCGCGGCCCCAATCCAATGAAGAAAATGTGAGGCTCTGGATTAAACGCGCCCGCGCTTCTGTTTTCGACAGACGCGCCGACGCGATCCACTAAAAACCCCACAATGCGAGCAAGAACCATCAGGAGGTTTTGAAACCATGCCAGTTTACGAGTACCTTTGCGAAAAATGCAAGAAGACCACGGAAGCCCTGCAAAAAGTCGATGATCCACCGCTTGAAACCTGCGAATCCTGCGGAGGCAAACTCAACAAATCCTTCAATAGCATGAATTTCCACTTGTACGGTCCGGGCTTTTACACAACGGACAACAAGAAAAAATACCTGAAATAACCCGTTCTCCCCAAATTCTAAAATGATTTATATCACCCGCAAACTAGAGTTCTGCGCCAGTCATCGCTTGTACAACCCCACTTTCTCCGACGAGAAAAACGCCGCCGTGTTTGGGCTTTGCAACAATCCCAACGGTCACGGGCATAATTACACCCTCGAAGTGACCATCTGCGGCGAAGTCGACCCGAAAACCGGCATGGTGCTTGACTTGAAAGAGCTCAAACGAATTATCAATCAGGAGATCGTCGATAAAGTCGACCACCGCAACCTCAATGTGGACGTTGATTTTCTCCAGGGCGTGATCCCGACGGCAGAAAACCTGGCCATCCACTTCTGGAATATTCTCGAAGATAAAATTAGTAATGGCAAATTGCACCAACTGAAATTGTTCGAATCCGACAGAAATTTTGTCGTTTACAAAGGAATTGTTCATGAAAGAGTTGATTGAAAAACTGCTCAAGGAGTTGGGGGAAAACCCCCAGCGAGAGGGCTTGTTAGACACCCCTGAACGCGTCGAAAAATCCTTGAAATTTTTGACCAGCGGTTACTCGACCAATATTGATGAAGTGGTCAACGGCGCGCTCTATACGGAAGACTACAATGAAATGGTGATCGTCAAGGACATCGACGTATTCAGCCTTTGCGAACACCACATGCTTCCTTTCTTCGGTAAAGCCCATGTCGCCTATATTCCCAAAGGACAGATCATCGGTCTCAGCAAAGTGCCTCGCATCGTCGACACCTTTTCGCGACGCCTGCAAGTGCAGGAACGTTTGACCACGCAGATCGGAGATTGTCTGAACGAAATTTTAAAACCGCAAGGCGTCGCCGTTGTCATCGAAGCGATGCATCTGTGCATGGCCATGCGCGGGGTTGAAAAACAAAATTCATTCACCACCAGCAGTTCCATGCTAGGATGCTTCAGAGACGACGCCCGCACTCGAAGCGAATTCCTGAGCTTGATTCGCTCCAGAAATAACTCCTAACTTCAAAGTAGCGCGCATCTATTGAACACCCCGGCCACAGAACTGGAACTGGATCGCCCCGAATTTATCCCCGAAATATTTGGATCGCACGACGCTAATCTCAAGCTCATAGAGAAAAAGTTCAACGTCCGCATCACCACGCGGGGCAATCAGCTCTCCATCCACGGCGAGCCGGAAGCTTCAAAGCAAACCGCCCGCCTCCTCCTCCAATTGCAAAAACTGGTGGAAGAGGGAATTTCCCTGCGTAACGGCGACGTCAAATTCGCCATTCGTCTGGCCTATGACGAGCCAGAAACCAATCTGCTGTCCATTTTCTCCGAGCGCATTCATATTTCCAAGGAACGCGGATTCATCAGCGCCAAGGGAAGCGCTCAGAAGCGCCTGATTCGGGCTGTGAAGTCTTCCGACATAGTCATGGCCATCGGCCCGGCCGGCACCGGGAAAACCTATCTGGCGGTCGCTCTGGCGGTTGAAGGCCTGCTTCGACGACAGTTTAAAAAAATAATGCTGGTTCGCCCCGCTGTTGAAGCTGGTGAAAAACTCGGCTACCTGCCCGGCGACCTGATCGAAAAAATCAATCCCTATCTCATGCCCTTGTACGACGCGCTGAACGACATGCTCGAAGCGCCCAAGGTGCGCGAGTTGCTCGGCGAAGGCGTCATCGAAATCGCGCCGCTGGCTTATATGCGGGGCCGCACTCTGAACGACTCATTCATCATTCTGGATGAAGCCCAGAATTCCACACGCCAGCAAATGAAGATGTTTCTGACCCGTCTCGGCTTCCGTTCCAAGATGGTCGTGACAGGCGACGTCACCCAGGTCGACCTGCCCCGGCAGGAAGATTCGGGACTCTTACACGTTCGCCGACTGTTGAACGAGGTCGAAGGCATCGAGTTCGTGGATTTCACGGAAAAAGACGTGGTGCGTCACGAGCTGGTTCGCAAGATCATCAAGGCTTATGAATCCAACCCCTCAGCGGAATAATTTTCTACTGAACGCCCCGCGACCATGGAAATTCTCATCAGCGACGAGCAAAACATTTGTAAAATTGACTGCGAACAAATAAAATCACAATTGAGCGAGGTTTTGAGCGCGCTGGAACTCGACGATTGCGAGCTGAGCCTGCTCCTGACCGATGACCCTCACATTCAACAACTGAACCGGGATTTCAGAAATATCGATTCCGCCACCGACGTCCTTTCGTTTCCTCAGTACGACGAATCCGACGACGAAACGGAAAGGTATTTGCTCGGCGACGTTGCGGTCTCGCTGGAGACCGCGCAACGACAGGCGCCCGAACACGCGCTGGAACTGAATGAAGAAGTCATCCTTCTCATCATTCACGGGATTCTACATTTACTCGGCTACGATCACGAACGGTCCGTCGAAGAAGAAGAGACCATGAGAAACAAAACACGTGAACTTTTTCAACGGGTCTTCCCCGGAAAACAACCGTCGCTGAATTGCGGCTACTAGACAGGTTCGTTGATTATGAAACAATTGTGGGCGCCCTGGAGAATGGAATACATCGCAGACAACCAGACCAAAGGTTGCATCTTCTGCGAATTGCCGCAATCCGGCGAAGACGAAAAAAACTTTATCCTGTACCGCGGCGACGCCTGTTTTGTGATCATGAATATCTTCCCATACAACTCCGGTCACCTGATGGTTTCGCCCTACGCCCATAAAAACTGCGTCACCCTGTTGACCCCTGCCGAGAAGCGGGAAATCGATTACCTCGTCGACAAATGCGTCGAAATCAGCAGAGAGATCAACGCCCCGGACGGATTCAATATCGGAATGAATCTGGGCAAGGCAGGCGGCGCTGGATTTGAAGAACACATCCACACCCATATCGTCCCGCGCTGGATCGGGGACACCAATTTCATGCCCGTTCTGAGCGAGACCAAGGTCCACCCGGAACACTTGAAAGCTACCTACGCCAAGCTGGTCCCCCATTTCAAAAAAGTCGCACCCTTCGCATCCTGACCGCTCCTATGGACAAGGCCTCTGCAAAAGTCGAAGCAGACACCCCCATGATGACGCAGTACCATGCCATAAAAAAGGGACATCCCGATTCCATCCTCTTTTACCGGATGGGAGACTTCTATGAAATGTTCAACGAAGACGCGCAAATCGCCTCCAAGATTCTGCAAATTGCACTGACCGCCCGCAACAAGACTCGTCCCAATCCAACACCCATGTGCGGCATTCCCTTTCATTCCGCCAACGCCTATATTTCGAAACTCATTCAGGCGGGTCGAAATGTCGCCATCTGCGAGCAGGTCGAAGATCCCAAACAGGCCAAGGGACTGGTCAAGCGTGAAGTCGTACGCATCGTCACCCCCGGAACTTTTTTAGACGATTCAAACCTCGACCCCAAAGCGCCGCACAATCTGGCGGCCGTCGCCTCCGAACCCGACGGCTTTGGACTGGCGATACTCGACATGTCCACCGGCGCCTTTAAAACCTCGGAATTCACCGGCGCGTCGGCGGAAACGCTGTTGATCGACGAATTGGAAAAACACGACCCGCGCGAAGTGGTGCTGCCCCGATCGCGCATCGACAACAACGCCGAGCGCTGGGCCGAACCTTACGCCGCCTGCATGCAGGGCGAAGAGGACTGGGCCTTCACCCGAAGCGACGCCTACCAGCGCCTGACCGAACATTTCCATTCCAATTCGCTCGAAGGCTTCGGTTGCGAACATTTCCCAAAAGCGATCTGCGCCGCCGGAGGGCTTCTGCGTTACCTGCAGGAAACGCAGAAAAACGCCCTGCCCCACGTTCGCGCCCTGTCGACCTACAATCCCAGCCAGTACATGCTGTTGGACCAATGCACGATACGCAGTCTGGAGCTGGTTCAATCCAGCGAAGGTTCGCGCAAGCGATCCCTGCTCGACGCTCTCGATCAAAGCCAGACGCCCATGGGCGCGCGCAGGATTCGCGAATGGATTCTCAAGCCGCTGATCGAAGCGAGCGCCATACAGGAGCGCCTCGACCGCGTCGCCAGCTTCCACGCCGATCCCCTGCTCCGTTCGGAGATTCGGCAGTCCTTGAAAAACATCTACGACCTCGAACGCCTGCTGGGACGACTGTCTTTGACCACAGGAAGCCCGCGCGATCTGATTTCCCTGAAATTGTCTCTCGCTGAATTTCCCAAACTGCAAAGCGCCCTGCAGGAGTTTTCCAAGGAGTCCTGGAGCGACTGGACCGAACGCTGGGACAACCTGTCCGATCTGCGCGAGCAAATCGAACGATACATTGAAGACGACCCCGCCCCCACTTTGAAAGACGGCGGCGTCATCAAAAAAGGTTGCGACGAAGCCCTGGATCGTTTGAAAGGCATCAAGGCCGAAGCCAGAACCTGGATCGCGGCGCTCGAAAACCAGGAGAAAGAAAGAACCGGCATCTCCGTCCTTAAAGTGGGCTATAACAAAATCTACGGCTATTACATCGAAATCACCAAAAAGAATCTCGACCGCGTTCCGGCGGAATACATTCGCAAGCAATCGCTGGTCAACGCCGAGCGCTTCATCTCCCCTGAGTTGAAAAAGTTTGAAGAAGAAATCAGCGGCGCCGAAGAAAAAATCGTCGCTCTGGAAACCGAACTGTTTCAAAAAATCAAAAGCGAAGTCGTGGGTCACGGAAATCGCGTCCAGAGCATGGCGGAAACGATCAGCGAAATAGACGCGCTGTGTTCGTTTGCAGAGAACGCCTCCCTGTACAATTATTGCCGCCCCGAACTGGTCGATTCGCCCCTCCTTCATGTGGAAAATGGTCGCCACCCATTGATCGAACGCCTCGACCCCACGCATCATTTCATTCCAAACGACATCCATCTCGACGGCGCCGACAAACAAATGATGATCATCACCGGCCCCAATATGGCAGGCAAGTCCACCTATTTGAGACAGGTCGCGCTCATGTCTTTGATGATGCAAATCGGCAGTTTTGTTCCCGCCGATTCCGCCCGTCTCGGCGTGGTCGACCGCATCTTTTCGCGGGTGGGCGCGCAGGATCATTTGCAAAAAGGCCAGTCCACCTTCATGGTCGAAATGAATGAAACCGCCAATATCCTGAACAACGCCAGCGACCACAGTCTCATCATTCTCGATGAAATCGGTCGCGGCACCAGCACCTTTGACGGCATCAGCATCGCATGGGCGATCGTCGAATACCTGCACAAGGGCGAACGCCCTCTTGGCCCCAAGACCCTGTTCGCCACGCATTACCACGAGCTGACCGAACTCGCATCCGAACTCGACGGCGTGCACAACTACAACGTCCTCGTCAAAGAGTGGAACGATGAAATTATTTTCCTGCGTAAAATAGCCGCCGGGGGCGCCGACAAGAGTTACGGCATTCAGGTTGCCCGTCTTGCCGGACTGCCCATCGACGTTCTTGAACGAGCGCGGGAAGTCCTCTATAATCTGGAAAGCGGCGAGTACGACGAATCGGGAGCGCCCACCATAGGGCGGTCGGACAACAAACCGCTCGATTCCAACCCGAAACAAATGGGTCTGTTCAGCGCGCCTCCGCATCCCGCTCTGAGCCGTCTCGAATCCCTGCGCCCCGACGAACTGACGCCGCGACAGGCCCTGGACGCGCTCTACGAACTCAGTCAGCTTCTCAGAAAGAACACGCCATGAATATATTAGTGACCGGAGGGGCCGGTTTCATCGGATCGCAAATCGCAGAAGCCTATCTCAAGCAAGGATTCAAGGTCGTCGTCGTCGACGATTTATCTTCAGGCAAACGCGAACAGGTTCCAGCAGGCGCCGAATTTTACCCCATGAATATTCTGGACCCTGAAATAGAAGGTCTGTTTTCCAGGCATAAAATTCAGGCGGTCAACCACCACGCCGCCCAAATTTCCGTCAATCGTTCCGTCGCCGACCCCATGTTTGACGCTAACTCCAATATTATTGGGGCTTTACATCTATTAAAAATTTCAGTAAAATCTAAAGTCGAAAAATTTGTATTTGCCTCAACGGGCGGGGCAATCTATGGCAATCAACTGCAATACCCCGCAGACGAGTCACATCGTTGCGAACCTTGCAGTCCTTACGGAATTGCCAAGCACAGCGTAGAGCATTATTTAAGATTTTTTAACGAAACTCACGGACTGCATACCGTAGCTTTACGCTACAGCAATGTGTTCGGGCCCAGGCAGGACCCGCACGGAGAAGCGGGCGTAGTCGCTATTTTCTGCAAGCGTTTGTTGAACGATCAACCCTTGCTGGTTTATGGCGACGGCGAGCAAACCCGTGATTTTGTTTTTGTAAAAGATATCGTGCGCGCCAATCAAATCGCGTTGCAGGAAGATTGCTCCGGCATCTTCAACGTCGGTACGGGAATAGAAACGACCGTCAATCATATTGCCAGGTCATTGGTTCAGTTAGCGGGTAAATCAGTAGAAATCGAACACGCTTCAGCGCGTCCGGGCGAACAATCCAGAAGCTGTATCGATCCGGGCCTGTTCAGTTCCCAGTTTGACTGGCGCCCTTCGGTGAATTTGGAGGATGGACTTTTTGAAACTTACGACTATTTTAAACAAACTGCGAACGCAAACCGCTAGCCTCCGCCAGGCGGTTCTCTTATCGGTTTGTTTGGCGTTGGCCCTGCCGCAGGGAGCTTGGGCCGCATCTCCAACGCTCGTCAACGTGGGCGTCGCCGCGAAAGGCAACCACATCACCGTCAGCGCTGTGTTGACAGACAGCTTTCCCGAAGAAGTGCTCAGCGCCATTGAATCCGGCGTGCCCATGACCTTCACCTTCAATATCGAACTTCGCAAAGACGTTGCGCTCTGGGCCGACAGTCTGGTCGGATCCAATACCGTCCATCACACGGTTCAATACGATTCTCTCAAAAAGGTATACCGCTTCACTGAAACGGGAGAGAACATCACGCGAAAACTCATGACCCGCAAACGCGAACGCTATCAGAAAATGATGGCGATGCTGGACGATATTCCGCTCGCCCCGCTCTATCGCCTGAATCCCAACGATAAATACTACATTCGGGTCAAAGCCGATCTGCATATCGACCGGTTCTGGTTTCCTTTCAACTATTTGCTATTTTTCGTTCCCTTCAATGAAATGGAAACGACCTGGGCGAGATCGTCCCTCCTGTCCCTTGACCCGGAACTGGAAGAAACTCAGGAAGCGTTCAATCCAGCAAGCGCCAAGAGCAATGCACGACCGCCGGGGGCGCTAAAACATGTCATCAAAACTTTCAACCAGTAACAGCCCCACTTTAGAAGAGCCTGCGAGTAAGAGAAGACGGGCTCGTCGCACTCTCCTCATCATTCTTGCTCTGCTGACCGGCCTGACGACGCTGGAGATTTACTTTCTCCAGAAAGACGTCAATGCGCCGATATCCAACAACATCGCAGTTCTGGCGCTGTTCAATATCATCCTGATTCTGTTGTTCCTGATGATCGTTCTGATCGTCCGTAATCTGGTCAAGCTATATAACGAGCGCAAGAGTAAAACGCTGGGTTCGCGCTTTCGCACCAAGCTCATCATCGCGTTTCTGGTGCTCGCTCTGGTTCCCTCCACCCTGCTCTTTTTTGTCGCGAGCAAGTTGTTCAGCTACAGCGTTGGTAGCTGGTTCAACATTCAGGTTGAAGAAACTCTGCACGCATCCATGGAAATTGCCAGGGAGCATTATTCGTATCTGGAAAAAAACGCTCTCTCCAAAACCAGAAAAATCGAGAGGTTCATCAATACGAACCGACTCTACCCCATAGAAAAACGCAACGAACTGCATTCGTTGATCGCTCAGAAAATGAGCGAGTACGACCTCGGCGCGATCGTCGTCTTTGACAGCGCTCCCAAAATTGTGGACTCGGAGATTCACTCATCGTTATCCTCCTCCAAGATCATCGCTCAGTTGAAAGACATCATCCTGAATTTTGGCAAAGAGGATTCCAATCTGGAGTTCCAGTCCACCACCTTGGGAAACTATCTGGCCATCGCCCTGCCCTTGACCCAGCAAGGCGAAAACGGCTTGAGAACCTGGGGTTATATCGTCACACTCAGTCCATTTTCAAGAGCGGCTCATTCAAAAATCTCCTCCATTCAAAATACCTACGAGGATTACAAAAGACAAAGTTTCCTGAAATTGCCGGTCACCGCTAATTACTACACCACCTTTCTGATGATCACTCTGCTGATCCTGTTTTCCGCGATTTGGCTGGGGATTTATATTGCCAGGGGCATCACCGTTCCGATCCAGCAGTTGGCGGAAGGCACAAGAAAAATTGCGGAAGGCGATTTGAATTTCAAGATCGACGTTCAGGTCACCGATGAAATCGGCATTCTTGTGGAATCGTTCAATAACATGACCGATGAATTGAATGAAAGTCGCGAAAAAGTCGAACAGATCAACGAAGAACTCAAGGCCGGAAACATCGAACTGGAAAGTCGGCGATCTTACATCGCATCCATCCTCGAGAACATCGGCGCGGGCGTCGTCTCTATCGACAAACGCGGACGCATCACGACCTTCAATAAAGCCGCCGAACAAATTTTAAAAGTCTCCATGCAAGAGGTTCTTGGTACGCGCTACAAGGAAACCCTATCGCCCGCTTTTCGCCTGCCTGTACGCAAGATGATCAAGGCGATGAACGGGCAACAAAAAGAATTCTGGGAAGAGCAGGTCGATCTCCGCGTTGGCGAAAATTCCCTATCTCTTCTGGTCAACATTCAAGCGCTGAAAAACCCGGGCTGGCAGTACATGGGCATCGTCATCGTATTCGAAGATCTAACGCAGATGATCAAGTCGCAGAAAATTGCCGCATGGAAAGAGGTGGCGCAAGGAATCGCGCACGAGATCAAAAATCCGCTCACCCCGATTCAACTGAACACGCAACGCCTGCGAAAGAAGTTTTACGAGGACAAAAAGGGATTCAACGAAGTGTTTGAAGAGAGCATCTCCATCATCGCGCAGGAGGTCGAGGGAATGAAAGAACTGTTGAACGAGTTCCTGCGTTTTTCGCGGATGCCAACGCCCCAACCCAAGCCGACGTCCTTGCACAAGCTCATCGAAGACGTCGCCGCCATGTACTCGGGTCACGAACGTCTCGTTAAATTCAGAAAAAACTTTGATCCCAACATCACACTGATGCAACTCGATGCGGAACAAATGCGAAGGGTGTTCATCAACCTGTTCGACAATGCTCTGGACGCCGTCGACGAGGATGGAGAAATCCATATCACCACCCGCATGACGCGCAAACCCGATAAGGTTCGTATTGAATTTTCAGACAACGGCGGCGGCATCGCGCCTCAAGATCGGGATAAATTATTCATCCCTCATTTCACGACTAAAAACAGAGGAACCGGATTGGGCCTGGCGATTGTGAACCGCATCATCGCCGACCACAATGGAATCATTCAGGTTCAGGACAATCACCCCAAGGGGACCTTGTTTCTCATCGAACTGCCCATGGTGGTAACGGTAAAAGCAAGCGCTGCGAACGAGAGCGCTTTTTCAAAAACCACATCCTTGCCGTTTTGATTGCCGCCCTTTGATTCGGGAAAAAATTGTTATAGAATAAATCCATGAGCGAAGCCATCAAATTGCACCTGAATCCAGAAATCAGCCGTCTCCTGCGACAACGTTTCAAAGACGACGAAGCCGCGCTACAAGCTTACGTTGAGGGACTGATTGAAGAATCCATTTCAAAATCCGCCGCTCCTGCCGAAGCCCCGGACAAGGCCAAAGATTCGCTTGAAGACTATCTCAATTCCGGCCCTTCTGGAAGCCGCTCCTACGGCGTTAAAGGACAGGGCTGGTAACATAGTAGCGCACCCAAAAGGAACAGAATGTCAGACGAAAAACAATTGATAGATAATGGCAACGGCACCATCACCGACCTCAAGTCCAATGTCATGTGGAAAAAAACCGATTCATTTCAGGACACCAAGAAATGGATGAACTGGTTCCGTTGTCAGGATTATGTTGAAATTTCAAACCTCGAACGCTTTGGCGGCTACGACGACTGGCGCTACCCAAACGAAGCGGAGGCTTGGGGATTGTTCGACCTGGGTAAAAAAAATACCGATAAATACGGGGATGAAATTTACCTCGACCCCATTTTCGAACCTCTCTGTGCAGGCACGACCTGGTGTCTGGATGAAAAAGGCTCCGCCGCGCTCATCGTTCAATATGAAGACGGGCAGAAAGTCTGGCCCTCCAAATACGCGAACTTCAATATGGCGGTTCGCATGGTGCGCTCACTGGGCTGAGGGCGACCCATCCAGATGAGACAAGCGTAAGGGAAAACGCACGCGGATTTTGGGTTGCTTCGGGCCCACATACTGAAACCAGTCCAAGGGCTTGAAGCGGATGCTTGCGGCCTCTGAATTCAAGATAAACAGATTGTCGCGGTTGACCCGTTTGGCAATGAGTCCCAGAATCACCAATTCGTCTTTCGGCCATTGAAAGGGGTTCAACGCCGTTTTTTGCAAATCAATCTCCACCGAACCGGAACCGCCGCCAGGCATGACAAAGCTACCCTCGGCAAAGGCTTTCTTCTGCCCCTCCACATACATTTTCCACATATAGGTCGATGAAAAATTTCTTGCGTGGGCGGTCAGAATAACCGGATCCATCAATTTGAGCATATCCGCTCCTTCGTTCCGGTAAAAGAAGAGTCCTGCGGGCGCCCATTTCATCAAATTTTCCTCAAAATTCCGCCGGCTCATCTGACGACAACGCACCTCCTCAAACACCGGCTTTTCAGCCACGCGTTTTTCCGTCAACAGGCGTTCGCGAATCTTAAGCGCTTCAGGGTGCCCCAGAAAGCAGGACATCTGCGCCGCCTGCACATCCGCCTCTTCGCCTTTGGAAGTTTCTGCGCTCTGTTTCAATAACAGCGTCAAGGCCTCATCGACCTCAGGCGAATAGGTTCGACTCGCCTCTATGACAATTTTTTTCGCTTGTTTCGAATCGCCCGAATCCAGCGCCTGTTTGAAATCTTTAGAAAAAACTTCCTTGCTACTGGAGTTTGTTGAAGACGTTGGAAAATACTCTTTACCTTCAAACAGTTTTTCTTTCATGAACTGATAACGCTCGGGATGCGTGATCTTAAAATAAGGGTAATGAATATACGCCGCCACGGAATTTGCAAAATCTTCCTGAATATTGGTACGGGAATAGGTCGGCAAATGACGCACGGAAACCGGCGCGTAACTGTTCACTCCAGGGTCGTCCAGGAAAGTGAATAGAAAACTGCCCTGGGGTCGCGCATCAAGCGGGGGCAAATTCAAAATCGTGAATTGAGAGATTGCGATCCATTCAGGGGATGCCGACAAAAACCCGTGCGTGATATCGAAGGCATGGCCCAATTCATGCTGTACGATATTCAGAAAATCTTCATTGCTCTCATAGAATAAGGGATTGTAAACTTCGACCCGAGGTTCATCGTCCGCAACGTCAATGCGATACTCCTGACCTTCCCCGTCAAAGATCGTGATGAATGTAGGAAATGTTGCGGCAGGAATGTCTTCCCCCCCTTGCGGCATGCCTTCGATTGAAAGCCGCTCCATCCTCACGAATCCGGCAAAACCCTTCATATGAAAAAACGAGCCGGGCAGTCCATCCATTGCCGTTCGCATTTTCCTGATTTCATCCGGCGTCCAGCCTCGTTCCCCATCGTGAAGCTGATAACCAAAATCCGTCTCGAAATCTTTTTTTAAGTTATTGATTTCCTCACGGTAATTTCCCTTGTACTCATAAAACTTTCGTTTGCCTTCCTCTGCGGTCGCAGAAATTGCAAACAAATGGACAATGGTAAAAACAGCCGCAACCAGTAAATGTCGAGTCATTGGGCGCCTCAAAAATTCGGTTTCATTTGATATTAGATTACCAGATTCATTATAAAAATGGAAAAATTAGAGACTCCGCTCAATCGCAAAAACTCTCTTGGAGAATAAGATAATTGTATATTCCCTGCACCTTTTTTATTAGAATCTCATCTAATTTGTTTGAACATCAACCCAATCCGTTTTTTTATGATGAAAGGAAGCAAACATGGCTAAACTCCCCGGGAGCGACGTTAAAATGATTCGGTTAAACCCCGACTGGAGCGTCGAAAAAGCGGCAAGCGTTCCCCTGGAACAAGAAAAATCTATCGACGATTTTCAAGGTAAAAGACTCATCGTGACCCTGCCTGGCGCGGGTGGTTTTTGTAATAAAGAACTGGATATGGTTAAAGACAACCTGGATCAGTTCAAAGCGGCCGGCGCCGACGAAGTTATCGTTGTCGTTGGAACCGACATTCTGACCAATGCGGGCAAAGGTCTGCCCACTCTGCTTCAGGATGTAAACATGGAATTTGCAAAATCGAATTCATTGGGACTCGATGGCGTGAAGAGCCGTTATTTGAACCGCTCCACCATCGCAGTCAATGCGGCGGGCGAGCAGGTAGCGCGCGAAGATGCAGAACTGCTGGGCTGTCGACCGCTCAACAGCCTCGTGGACGTCGCTAAAAAAGCATTTGCATAATTTGCGACTCAAAAATTGAAAAGCCTCCCGATCTTATGATTGGGAGGCTTTTTTATTTCCGCTCAGTTCGAAGTCAAACGCTACTTGAATCAATCGTTTCTATCAGGTTTTTGATTTCGCTTGTCATATCAGCCCGCCACTCTTCAAATTTTTCACGATCGAAGGCAAAATCCAGTTGCACCGCCGTCTTCCGCGCCGCTTTCATTTTCTTTTTAGCGCCGATGATCGTGTACTTCTCATCATACAAGAGCCTTTTAATCTCGGAGACCATTTCCAAATCCTTGCGCTGATACAGTCGCTGGCCCGATTTGTTCTTGGTCGGTTTGAGCACCTGGAATTCTTCCTCCCAGTAACGCAGGACATGTTGTTCCACGCCGAGATATTCGGCGACTTCTCCAATTTTATAAAATAATTTATCAGGAATCGGGTTTGTCATGTTTCGATTGATTGGCTGATATCAGCAATTGTTTGCTGGGTTTAAAAGAAAGGGATTTGCCGGGTTTGATGCGAATCGGTTGACCGGTTTTAGGGTTTCTGGCGTTCCGAGGTTTTTTCTCCCGCAAATAGAAACTGGCAAAATTCGCAATGCGCACATTCTCGCCGCGCGCCAGCCCCAGTTTGATCTCATTGAAAAGAATTTCAACGGCTTCCACCGCCTCTCGCCGGGTGAAACCGACCTTTTCGTACACGCGATCAACAAGATCTGATTTAATGATCGTATTATTTGATAGTTTCTTATCCAATGTTACAACACCCTCTGAATGGGTAAATGCTTTTGAGAACGATTCAACTGTGTTCCTTCTCATTCTGCGCCCTTGCTTCGGCGATGACCTTGGCAGACAGATGCTCTGGCACATCGTCGTAATGGTCAAATTCCACCATGAAAACGCCGCGTCCGCTTGTCATGGATCGCAAATCTGCGGCATAGTCCAATACTTCCGCCATCGGGATATGGGCGCGGATGGTTTGATTGTCTCCACTCGAATCGATGCCCAGAATTTTACCGCGCTTCGCATTCAAATCTCCCATGACGTCGCCCACATATTCGCTGGGAATGATGATCTCCATCTTCATGACCGGCTCCAGCAGGATCGGCTTGCATTCCAGAACCCCCTTTTTGAATCCCAGCGAACCGGCAATTTTAAACGCCATCTCCGAAGAGTCGACATTGTGAAACGAGCCGTCGTACAATGCAATTTTTATATCGACCATCGGGCAGTGCGCCAAAGCGCCCTCTTCCATCGCCTCATAAATCCCTTTTTCCACGGCGGGAATATACTGCTTGGGAATGGCGCCGCCCACAATCCTGTTTTCAAATTCAAAACCGCCGCCTTTGGGCAAGGGTGATATCTCAATCCAGGTGTCGCCGAACTGTCCGCGCCCGCCTGTCTGTTTTTTATACTTCCCCTGCACCTTGGTCGTCCCGCGAATGGTCTCCCTGTAGGGCACCTTGGGCGCCTTCACCTCCACATCCACGCCAAAGCGTCGGTGCATTTTTTCCAGCGAAACATCCAGATGCACCTGCCCCATTCCCGAAACGAGCAACTCGTGCGTTTGCGCGTTGCGCTCAACCTGCAGGGTCGGGTCCTCTTCCGTCAAACGCTTCAAGGCGACGCTGATTTTCTCTTCATCGCCTCGCGTTTTGGGAATCAAGGCTCTCGTAAAAACCGTGGAGGGAAAATCAATCGGAGGAAAAACAATCGGGTCGTTGGCGTCGCATAAAGTATCCCCGGTGGTCGTGACCTTCAATTTTGCGACCGCGCCGATATCTCCCGTTGAAATCTCGGGCGCCGAAATCTGCTGTTTGCCCTGCATGATAAATAACTGACCGATACGCTCCTGGGTCCCTTGCGTTGCATTGAAAATTGCCGCGTCCGCTTTCACCACGCCTGAAAAAACGCGAAACAAAGTGAGTTTGCCCGCATAGGGGTCGGCGATGGTTTTAAACACCAGGGCAGAGGCCGGAGCGCTGGGATCTGCCATGCGAGAGGTCTCCGTGTCGCCCCCCGGCTTGAGGCCAGACGCCGCCTCTCGTTGATCCGGTGATGGCAGATAGTCGTTGATCGCGTTCATTAAAATTTTGACGCCGATATTCTGAGTCGCAAGACCGCAGATCACCGGCGTCACCGTTCCGTTTGCAATTCCGTTTTTAAGTCCTTCAAAGGCTTCCTCGTCGGACAGTTCGCCTTTCTCAAGATAATGCTCCAGCAATTCATCGTCCGCTTCAGCGATCGCTTCTATCAACTCGGCGCGAATCATTTCCAGTTCGTCAGACGCTGACTCAGGCCAATCGAGCGCTTCATCGGGAGATTGGCACGCATAGAATTTTTTCTGAACGATATCCGCAACGCCGGAAAACGTGTCTCCGACGCCCACCGGAGCAAAGAGTAACGCGGGAGATACTTGAAAAGTTTTCTTGAGGGATTCGAGAATTGCGGGGATGTTGCTTCGTTCGTGGTCTACCTTGTTGATAAAAACTATTTTCCTGAGAGCCTGGTCGTCGGCCCAGCGCCATGTCTTTTCCGTAAAAAACTGAACGCCCTCATCGGCGGAAATCACTACGACCGCCCCATCAACCACACGCAGACAGGCTGGCGTGTCTGCGATAAAATTATTGTTGCCGGGCGTGTCGACCAGATTGACTTTTTTGTTTTTCCACTCGTAACATGCGACCGAGGCATTGACAGAATGCCCTCGCTTGATTTCATCCGGGTCGTAATCCATGACGGACGTCGCGTCTCCAACCTTTCCCAAGCGGTCAGACACGCCGGAATTAAATAGAATCGCTTCTGCAACTGACGTTTTGCCTGCAGCGCCGTGACCGATGACGCCCACATTCCTTATATCCTGAAGTTTATATTGTTTCATATCCCCCCCGCTGAAGATTCTGTCATTCCGTCGGTGAAGAATCCGCATCATTGCTTGGCAAGCGCGGATTTCAAGATACGCCAAATTAATATAATGTCGGGATCAAAAAGTTACGATAGCATGGCCTCCAGTTTTTTCATTCTTTGGCACACAGTAACATAAAATGAGGGGAAAAGCGTAAAAAGTCTTTTCATCTGCTTATGCTTTAAATGGATGACATATACGTCGTCACTGGCCACCCAGGCCTTCGCGGGAGACGAACTTTTAGCGCGCCCCGTCGGACTACCAATCATATCCCCGATCCGCAGACGAACGATTTTCCCCTGCGCTTTTTCCTGGATTTTGACCTCGCCTGAAACAATGATATAAAGCGATTTTGCATCGCCCTTGAGAGGGATATTCTTTTTCTTCCGACTCCAATGCTCCACCTTGCCGAAGGCTAATGATGCGATCAGGCTAGGGTGCAAAAAATCCGTAAAATGATTGCGAATTTGGTAAAAGCCATCCTGAATGGTCGGTAAATTGAACTTCTGATAAAACTTCTTGGGAATCTTCAGCACCGTCAGCGAGGACTTTGCGATCACGCTGGCCCGACGGTACGGATTGTCCGTAGAGATCGCGAGCTCGCCAAAAAATTTTCCAGCCTCATAGATAGCAAAGGGCGCTCCGTCAATCACAATTTCCGCTAACCCCTCAAGAATAACGTAAAAATCTTCGCCAAAATCATTTTGCGAAAAAACGGATTCCGCCGTCTCAAAATGTTGAACCTCGGAATTGTTCAGGATCTTCATCAACTCGCTGTCATCCAGATTTCGAAACAAGGTGATCGGCTTGATGCAGTCGATACGGCTCTCTTCAAATTCAGGGTTCGACGGGATCAGCGTGGAGATGGAACCCTCGCTTGCATAGTGATAGCGATTATCGGCGTTGGGCGGCGAATGTTGATGCACCAGAATCATTTTATCTACAACCGATTCAGGCTGGACATCCAAAGCCGATTCTTCCGTATGAAGCAGTCCGCCGCCGACGTCATGCACGATCAAATCTGCATCCCATACGAATCCAAGTATCTGGTCGCGTCGCTTTTCAGTGAAATTACCCTTCCGGTACCAGTTCTCGATCAAAGTCACGTCGTACTTCGTGTCGCCTGAATGGCTCAGGGTTTTCTCTTCGCAACCGGGTTTCGCATAACGGATTTTAAAACGCCCGGCGGGGATCGAATGCAGGGAATAATCGAAGGTCAGGTAAGTGTGCAAAAAACCCGGCATCAAAATTTCTTTATTGGGCTGGACCTCAAAAAAATCTATAAAACCTTCGATCAATTCTTTGGGAAAACAAATGATGGCTTCCAGTTTCCTCAAAAAACTTTCATAAATAATGCGCGTCGAAACGATTTTAATCCGCGCGCCGGAAAGAACTTTTTCCACCAGTCCCGCATCATGATCGGAATGCACGTGCGACAGGAAATAACAGGCGATGTCCTGCTCGGCGATACCATAATCCCAGGCCACCTGATCGAGACCGGAGAATGCGTCCACCATCATTCCCTTGCCTTCACTCCAAACGACCAGACAACTGTTGCGTCGATCTTTTGAGAAGCCCGATCCCACGCCCATAAAAGTAAGGCCCATATAGGGTTTCGATGGCGGCGTTGCCTGTTTGAACAGTTCAGGACGATCCAGATAGGTCATGTCGAGCTTGTGCGCGACTTCTTTTTTCAATATCAGTTCAAAAACTGAAGGGTCCTTTTGAGAAATCGTCAACGTATTGCGTTTGTTTTTAGAACTCGCAACTTTCACTTCCGAAGCGTCGTCGAAAAGATGAAACTCTACAATCCCTTCTATGAACGAGTCCCGGTTTTCCTCATTCGCAAGGGCAAACAAATCCATTTCTTTTTTCAGCTGAGCGCAAACCAGATAATCGTCCGTGAGCGCGTTTAAAATCCGCGCTGGATTCTTTTTAAAGTTTTTGAATTTCTTTTCAAAGATTCCCTGTATTTTTTCGCGAACCTTGTCCCGAAGCGTTTTTTCTGTCTCATGCGCCAAAAGGGATTTTCCGTACAAATTGTAAAGGGATTTACTTTTCCCAAGCGTTCTGACAAATCCGCTGAAGGGTTTTTCATCTTCTTCTGAGGAGAAATACTTTTCAGCGATGGATCGGTACTGGGCGCGCAACAAATTTTCAAATGAGGGGCCGAACAGGGTTTCATTGAGTATGATCTTGAATCGAATTTTCTGGTCGGCGTTACAATAAATATGAACTTTCTCGCGCCCCTGCTTCATGAACAAAAACGTATAGATGATGAACTCAAAATCGAACTGATTCCGCCCCTTCACAAAAGTTCGTATCGGGATCACATAATGCGAAGGCAACACCAGATCGCGACGCTTCACTTCCTTAATCAAGCCAGGAGGACAGCCAAACGCAACCGCAGGAAATCCTTTTAGATTTAAAATCCTGAAATTTTTTCCGTGGATAAATTTCAAAGCGCCTTTTTCGATCAAAGTTCTAGCGTCCTTCCTTTTTGCCTGAAAAAATCAACTTCAACGGGGTCCCTTCAAAACCAAAACGTTTCCGCAGACTGTTTGCCAAATACCGCTGATAGGAAAAATGAATTCCCTGCGGGAAGTTCACAAAGCATTTGATCAGCGGAGGCTGACTGCGTATTTGCGTCGCATAAAACATTTTGATAAATTTTCCCCGGTAACTGCTCATCGGATTTTTTGCAATCGCCTGTTCAAAACAATCGTTCAACTGAGCCGTTGGAACGCTCTTGGAATATTGAGCGTGGACTTCCTGAACCAGAGGCAACAATTTGGAAACGCCGTCTCCCGTCAACGCCGAAAGCGCGATCACAGGCGCGTAATCGAGAAACTTCAATTTCTGTTTGATCTGCTTTTCGTAAGCCGGCAAACCTTCGCCCTGCTTCTTCAATGAATCCCATTTATTCAGCACGATGATACAGCCGCGACCTTTGTCTTTGGCGTATCCGGCGATATGCGCGTCTTGATCGGTGATGCCTTCTTCGCCGTCGATAATCAGCAGAGCAATATCGCAACGATCCAGAGCCTTGAGCGCCATGATCACGGCAAACTTTTGCAAAACCTCGCGGGTCCTGCCCTTGCGCCGAATGCCTGCGGTATCGACCAGTAAATAGCTTTGTCCGTTTTCCTCAAGTCGCGTGTCGATCGCGTCGCGCGTCGCGCCCGGCGTTTCCGAAACAATACAACGCTTGGAATGCAGAAGTTGATTGATCAACGACGATTTTCCCGCGTTCGGCTTGCCGACAACGGCGATCCGTATCAGATTGGGGTCGTCGTCCTCTTCCTCCATTTCCGGCAGTAAGCCGACCACGGCATCGGCAAGATCGGCGACGCCCGTACCGTGTTCAGCGGAAATGGGGAAAACGTTATCCACCCCCAGTTCATTGAACTGATACAGATTGTCCATCGCCTTCGAGACATCGGCTTTGTTGGCGGCGACAAAAAATGATTTGCCCGCCTTACGCAAACGTTGCACCACCTCGCGATCGGGCAGAGTCAGACCCATCGTCAAATCCAAAACGACGATCACAACATCGGCCTCGGTTTCTGCAATCCGCGCCTGCTCTATCATCTGAAGTTCTATTTCGGTCTTGTGGTCGAAGTCAAAACCGCCGGTGTCGATGACATCGAAAGTTTTCCCAAGCCAGTCCGATTGACCGTACAAACGGTCTCTCGTCACTCCGGGAACGTTGTTCACAATCGACGTCTTTCGTTTTACAAGTCGATTGAACAGCGTGGACTTCCCCACATTGGCCCGGCCAACAATGGCAACGGTGGGAGCGGGCATAGGGCGCTTCTCCTGTTAAATCGTCGGCCCTTTTTCTTTTAGAAAGTCGCTGATACCCTTGGCGACGGCGCCGGCTAATAGTTTAAGATAGATCGGGTCTCGCAATCGGGATGCTTCACGGGAATGAGTGACGAATCCTACCTCGACCAAAATACTTGCCATATTGGTGTCGTGCAACACCCAGAACGGCCCTTCCTTGACGCCCAGATCCTTGACCGTCTTGTATTTTTTTCGAGCATTCTTATATAAATATTTCTGAACGCGACCCGCCAGACGCGATGAATCATTCATCTTGTTATTGCTGATCAGGTCGGCAAGAATTTGTTGCGTCTGGTCATCGGGAATCGAATACACCAGGTCTCCATTTTCCCGCGCGGCGGTCTCCTTCGCCTGTTCGCTCAGTCCCCGTCCAAGATAGTAAGTCTCGATGCCATGCGCCGCTCTTCTCTTCGCCGCGTTGGCATGGATGGAAACAAACAAATCCGCTTTCATCCGGTTCGCAATCGGACCGCGCTCTTTCAGCGGGATGAAGGTGTCGTCGTCGCGTGTCAAATGCACCCGAAGCTTGTACTCCGTCTCAAGCAGATGCTTGACCATCTTGGAAATTTTCAAATTGATTTCTTTTTCCACCAGTCCATGTCGACCCACAGCGCCAAGATCCTTTCCGCCGTGACCGGGGTCAAGCACCACCAGCGGAACCGTTTTGACCGCCGCCGGTTGCGCAAGCGGTTTCTCTGCAACCTGCTTGGGCGGAGGAATTAATTTTTCCTTCGACCGCGAGCTCGGCTTCGGAGCCGGTTTGACTAGCGCCTCGGCTACGCGAATCGGTTGGTCTTCAGGCTCCAACTGGATAATCAAACGATTGTCTTTGATGATGGATCGCGCCTGCGCCTGGCTTTCCGGGTTGAGTTCCAACACCAGACGGGCCGTGTCTGAATCGAACTGACTCCAGCGAATCGTTTTCAAATAAGGCCCTGTGTAATTGACGGGTTTTTCCAAACCCGGAGCGATTCGCGCCTTTTCGATATCGAGATACACCCGCGTCGGGTTCTCCAGACGCTTTTGCACATAGCGCGTCGGTCCGTCCATTTTCACAATGATGCGTGAATAATTCCCCTGCGTCACATAATCAATGTCCTTGATCAGATGCATGCTAGAAGACGAGGCTGGCAATGCGAGAGGCTTCGGTTGCGCAACGGGCAAGTAGGCGCTGACGGTCTTTAACTGTTTAGCGGCGTTGGCGCGTTGATCGCCTTTGGGAAATTCCTGAACGATTCGCTCGAATTCTCTGGCGGCCAGAGCGTATTGCTTTTTCTGAACATAAATGTTGCCGCGATGGTAGAGCGCGTCGTCTTTCAAGCGGTCATGCTCAAACGCCAAAACCACTTTACCGTAATAAGCCAGCGCCTGATCGAGATCGCTTTGCCGACGCGAACGCGAATACAAATCCTCGTAGAGTTGCCCTGCGGTGAACACGGCTTTGTATGCGGAATAACTCTTGGGATATTTTTCGTATACCTTCAAAAATCGATCGATACAATTGACCCACTGATCCCTCAACGCCATTTTCTCAGGCGAGCGCTTCAACTGATAAAAGGCATTGCGCGCCTGATTGTACAAACTGTCGGATGGATCCGCCGCTAGAGCAAGCGAATGTCCTTGCAGGATTGCAAACGCAAGCAGACAGATGATTATTTTAAAGGCGAAGGTATTTTTAAAAATACGGGAACGCATGAGTTTTTTTCAAGGAGTCAATTTTTGCCGATGTAAATCTAAACCGCCAACCGCCCAAAAATCCTATAACTATTTAATTTCATTGTACTTGTATTTATACCACTTTTCAAATCGAGCGTCAAGAATGGGCTTTTACAGCTTTTTTCTACATTCCGTAGACCAGTCGCTCGGCGAAATAGACAGGCAGGTCGCTTTCGGAGATTTTTTGCTGGGTGGTTTCCATCTCATAACAGAACCGGTGCAACTGAACGGTTCTCAAATCGGAGTCGTAAACAACAAATGCCGGCTCCGGATTTCCGTCCCTCGGCTGTCCCAGGCTCCCCACAGAGATGATGTATCGGCAATCCGGTTTCAGCGTAAACGGGTTATCCTGCAATGCGCTCACATTGCCCTCTGCGTCTTGCTCAAGGGTTAAGGGGCGATGCGTATGACCGACAAAACACAGGGACTGGGTGAAGGATGCAAAATTATCAGGCCCGTCTTCGACGCTGGTCAGATAATGCCATTTTTCCGGCTCATGCGGCGAAGAATGAGCCCAGCAGACATCGCCTTCGCGTTGGATACAGGGCTGATCCGTGAGGAATTGTTTGTTCTCCTCGCTCAAGCGATTGCGCGTCCACATCGTGGATTTATGAGCGTAGGGATTGAAATTAAGCGTGGAAATTTTTCCAACCGCCGCGTAATCATGGTTCCCCGATAAAAACAAATCGACATTGTCCCGGAGCCAGTCCACGACCGGGTTGGGGTCCGTTCCGTAGCCCACGCTGTCGCCCAGGAATATCAGCTTGTCGTGGCTGATTCCCCCGATGAGTTTGCGAAACGCCTCAAGCGCCTCCCAATTGGAATGGATATCTGAAAAGACAATGTATTTCATGGAAGGAGTTCATTTCAAGGTGGGTTCCATCTTTGACTGAATGCTTTTAAAGATTTTATCCAGCATCCCGTTCACAAAATCCGGAGAGTCCGCGTTGCCATACTTCTTCGAAATTTCCACCCATTCATTGATAACCGCCTTGGGGGGAACTTTTTTGAAAAACTGTAATTCGCAGGAACCCAGTCGCAAAATATTACGGTCGATGACCGCCATTCGATCCAGCGTCCAGTGTTCGCTGAACTGGTTCAAGGCGTCGTCGATGGCAGTTTGCTTGTCCAGCGCCGTGAGGACCAGTTGCTTTGCATAATCTTCAGCGTCTTCTCCGCCTGCCGCGCTGGCAAAAAACAACTCCCAATGGTTTTCCTCGGAGGTGTCGTTGAATTCTTTCTGATAGAGATACTTCAGGGCAAGTTCTCTGGAGGACCGTCTCGTTCCCATAGTCCTTATATATTCTTCAAAAGGTTGACCATTTCAATGGCGGCCATTGCGGCCTCCCATCCTTTATTACCGGACTTTCCGCCGGATCGTTCAAGCGCCTGTTCCAGATTGTCCGTCGTCAATACGCCGAAAACGACAGGTATCGACGCTGAACGCGCGAGCGCGCCAATGCCGCGAGAGGTCTCTCCCGCCACATATTCAAAATGCGGGGTTCCGCCGCGAATCACCGCGCCCAGGCAAATGACCGCGTCGAACTCGCCGGAGTCGCACATCTTCTGCGCCGCCAGCGTGATTTCGAAAGCGCCGGGCGTTTTTGCCACTTTGATCTTTTTTTCGTCCGCGCCATGACGCACCAAAGCGTCGATCGCGCCTTGCTGAAGCGCGTTGGTAATGATGTCGTTGAACCGGCTTACAACCAGTCCGAAGCGGTAGCCTTCTGCGTTGAGGCCGCCTTCAATAAATTCAACCATGATCGTCCTGTTAAGAAATATTTTTCAACAAATGCCCGAGTTTTTCCTGCTTGGTGCGCAGGTACTTCAAATTATCTTTTCTTGGATTGATTTCAATCGGCACGCGCTCGACGATGTGCAGTCCGTAGCCCTCCAGTCCAACGATCTTGCGCGGGTTGTTGGTGAGCAGGCGAATTTCGCCCAGGTTCAATTTATTCAGAATCTGCGCTCCGATGCCATACTCGCGCAAATCCGGCTTGAACCCCAACTCTTCATTGGCCTGAACCGTGTCGTGACCCTGGTCCTGCAAGGCGTAGGCCTTCAACTTGTTGATGATGCCGATGCCGCGGCCTTCCTGAAACAGATACAGAAGCACGCCGCGACCTTCCTTCTCAATCATTTCCAATGACTTGCGCAACTGCTCGCCGCAATCGCAACGAAAAGAACCGAACACGTCTCCCGTGAGACATTGCGAATGCACGCGCACCAGAGTCGGTTCTTTCGGATCGATCTCCCCCTTGACCAGCGCGACATGAATCTGGTCGACCAGCAGGTTCTTGAACACGACCGATTTGAAATCTCCATATTCCGTGGGCAGGGTGGTGGTCGCCGCCTCTTCAACCAGGGCCTCGCGTTGCAGGCGATATTCCGCCAGATCCTTGGTCGTGATCATCTTCAAACGATGCTTCTTGATGAATTTTTTAAGGTCGGGAACCCGCGCCATCGTGCCGTCGTCGTTCATGATTTCGCAGATCACGCCCGAAGGATTCAATCCCGCCAGACGCGACATGTCTACCGACGCTTCGGTCTGACCCATACGCACGAGAACGCCGCCGTCGCGGGCGCGCAAAGGAAAAATATGCCCCGGACAGACCAGATCATTTTTTGAACAGTTGGGATCAATCGCCGTCAGGATCGTGTGTGAACGGTCCGCCGCTGAAATTCCCGTCGTCACCCCCGCCCGCGCGTCTATCGAAATGGTGAACGGAGTTTCAAAGGCAGACTCGTTGGTCTTGACCATCATCTCCAGCCCCAGTTCGCGCGTTCGCTCTTCAGTGATGGCGAGACAAATCAGCCCGCGACCGTACCTGGCCATGAAATTGATGTCCTCTGGAGTCGCTTTTTCTGCGGCGATCATCAAGTCGCCTTCATTTTCCCGGTCTTCGTCATCCACAATGACGATCATTTTACCGGCGCGGACTTCTTCCAGAGCTTCTTGTATGGAACTGAACGGATCCATGGGTTCTCCTAAAATGCATTAACAAAATGACGCGCCTGCTGAAGCATCCGCCAACGATTGAGAGTCGCTATCAACGCCTGAAACCAGGGACAAAAACAAGTCGCTGGTTGATTCAGGGGAGTCGATCTTATGTTTCTCTACGTTTTAACAAGCGGGAGAGCGCGTCGTTCTTAGTGTCTGTTTGCCCTAAAATTGTTTCACAGGCTTTGATGACGTATTTACCTATCATATCACATTCGATATTGACCCGGTCCCCTATTCTGCGTTTTCCCAGGTTGGTATGCTCCAGAGTGAAGGGGATGATCGACACGGAAAATCGACCCGGCTCGCAATCGACCACAGTCAGACTGATTCCGTCGACGGCAATGGAGCCTTTTTCCACAACAAAGCGGCTCAAATCTTCAGGATGTTCGAAAGCAAAAATCACCTCGCCCGTATTGCGCTGAATGGTTTTGATCACCGCCGTTTGATCCACATGCCCGGTGACGAAATGGCCGCTGATCGTCTGCGAAGGCGTCATCGCCCGCTCCAGATTGACGGAATGCCCCGCTCTGGCGGCGTTGAATGCGGTCCGCTTCAGCGTTTCGCCGCTTAAATCAGCGACAAAGGTCTGATCCGTGAAGGAACGCACCGTCAGACACACGCCGTTAACGGCGATACTTTCGCCCAACTCGTAAGGAGCAAATTCCTTGCTGGCGCGCACAATCAGCTCAGCCGAATCCGAGCGAAGCGACAAGCGGTCGATTTCGCCAAGATATTGAATAATTCCGTTAAACATAAAATCGCTTTCTGCTATGTCTCATATTAAAAAATTCAGAAACGCGCTTCCGCAAGCCAGTCGTCCCCAACAGGGCGAAACGACAGGTTCTTGAGCGGCAGGGCGTTGCGCACCTTCAGGACGCCTTCGCCGCCGACAGGACCCGGCGCGCTCTTACCGCCAATGATTTTAGGGGCAATAAAAAAATAGGCCTGATCCACAATCTTTTCTTTAAGCGCGCTGGCATGCACCTCCGACCCGCCTTCGATCAGCAGGGAACATATCTCGCGCTTGCCCAATTCCCGCATCAGACGTTTCAAAGGAATTCCATTGCGGTTGACCTTCAAATTCATCACCACAACGCCTTTGCGCTCCAGCGCCTGCCTTCGCTCCAATCGCATGGATTCTCCTGCGACATAGATCACGCCTTCACTGCGGCTGTTCTGAAAAACCCGGGAACGAAGCGGTACGATTTCCTCGTGATCCAGGATAACGCGGATCGGATTTTTGCCTTTCCCTGAACTCAGTCGCGTCGTCAGCAGAGGATTGTCCTTCACCACCGTGCCTGCGCCGACAAGAATGGCGTCGACACGGTCGCGAATCTCGTGAACCATGCGTCGCGCCGCATCGCCGGTGATCCATTTTGAATTACCGGAACGGGAAGCGATTTTCCCATCCAGCGACATCGCCGCCTTCAGGATAACCCAGGGTCGCCCTGTAGTAATGTGCTTAATAAAGATTTCGTTGAGAGACTGGCAATCCGCTTCGAGAACGCCCGCTTTCGTCTCAATGCCATGTTTTTTAAGGAAGCGCAGTCCCTTGCTGCTAACGAGCGGATTGGGGTCGCGCATGCCCGCCACCACGCGCCGAACGCCGCTTGCCAATATCGCCTCGACGCAGGGGCCGGTCCTGCCATGATGACAGCACGGCTCCAGCGTGACGTACAACTCCGCGCCACGCGCTCGTGCGCCCGCTTTTTTTAACGCAGAAATCTCCGCGTGCGCGCCGCCCGCGCGTTTGTGGTATCCCTTCGAAATCACACGACCGCCCTTCACCACCACCGCGCCGACCATGGGGTTGGGGTGAGTGCGCCCCTGAGCGCGAAGAGCCAGCTCAAGGGCCATCTCCATATAAAAATCATCTTGATGTTTCTTCATGACACGAGCAGGGAGAGAGGCGGAAGCCGTTAAATCGAACGGGCGCGATGGATCCTCAGCGCCGGAGTATGTCGAGCGTTTTCTTACGGATACTTCCGCGCTGGTACACGATTTCGATTCGCCGGTTGACGCCTCTGTTTTTGACGCTGTCGTTAGGAACTTTGGGGCGGTATTCCGCGAATCCTTCAATCGACAATTTGTTCGGCGGAAAGCCGGCGTTCACCAGCATTCGCGCGACGTCTGCGGCGCGACCTGCGGACAATTCCCAGTTGGACGGGAACTGCTCCGTCTTGATCGCCACGTTATCCGTGTGGCCTTCGATTTTAACGTCGTAATCGAATTGTTTCAAAACGTCAAAAATTTCCTTGATGATCTTGGAGCCGGTATAGGTCATGCGCGCCCGACCCGCCGGGAACAGTACCGTGTCGGAGAGCGTGATGATCGCCCCGCGTTCGTCGGAAGAGACTTCCACCTGCCCCGACAATTTATTCTTGTAGACAAACTCTTCAACTTCGGAGGCGATGTCTTCCACCTCTTTAGCGACCATGGCGCCCACTTCGTCGACGGCGTGAATGGTTTTTTCCTCCACCACCACATCCTGAATAACGTCCAGCCCCTCGCGCGTTCCCATTTCGGGAATTTCATCCTGACCGAGGGCGCTCTTCAAAGATTCCTTAATCATCTTCCACTTCTGATCTTCAATCGTACCCATGGCAAACAGAAGAATAAAAAATACCATCAGCAGGGTAACGAGGTCGGCGAAGGTCGCCATCCACATCGGCGCGCCTTCGGAAACCTCCTCAACCTCCTCGACATCCTCTTCCTTAGGAGGCGGCTCTGCGGGTTTCTCCTGCTTCTTTTCAGCCATGACTATTTCTTCTTGCCTTTAGCCGGTTTTTTATCGCCCCCGCCCTTGTCTTCTTTTTTCTCTTTCTTACCGACGGCCGATTCCACATAGTTCTCAAGAATTTCCTGCATGAAACGGGGGTTCACGCCTTTTCGTATATAACTGATGCCTTCCAGAACAAGATTCATTTCCAAAGTGTCCGACGCGCTTCTTCGCTTGAGCTTGACCGTCATCGGGATAAAAAACAGATTGGCCATGACGGCTCCGTAGAAGGTCGTGATCAAAGCGATCGCCATCTTGGGACCAACGGAACCGACGTCCGCAAGGTCGGACAACATCTGGATCAGACCGATCAGGGTCCCGATCATGCCAAACGCCGGGGCAAAGGCGCCTGCCTGATTGAAAATTTCCCAACCGTCTTTATGAGACTTCAGAATCTGTTTGATCTCGGCTTTCAATAACGAATTCACCGTCGCTTCGTCCTTGCCGTCAACAGTCAACTCCAGTCCCTTTTTAAGAAACTCGTTGTCCACTTCTTTCAACTTGGACTCAATCGCCAGCACGCCGCCTTTTCGCGCGACGTTACAAATCGAAACCATGCTCTCGAGGACATAGTTATCCGCTTTCTTCACCAGAAACACGCGCGTCGCCAGACCGATCACGCGCAGGACTTCATTGAGCGGAAACGCGATCATGATCGCCGCGCCGGTGCCGCCAATGACGATAGCCGCAGACGGGGCGCTCCAGAACAGATCCAGACCGCTGTTCATTAAAATAGACGCCAGAACCAGACCGATTCCGGCAAAAATTCCTATAAATGTGGCTAGATCCATAAGTCTTATTGAGGTTGTTTAACTTTGATAGTTCCCGCGATGGGGTCCATATTGTGAAATTTAAGCACCTTACTTAAAATTTCCTTGTTCAGCACTGTGCCTTTTCGGAGCAGGTTGATGCCCGATTCGGAGAAAATATCCGTCGCCAGTTCCATTCCTTCGGCCAGTGCAAAGACCGTACAATCCATAGTTTTCTCAACGCCTTCCGTATCCACGGAATTCACGTACTCCGATAGATGCCCCAGAACCGTCTCGTCGAATATCATGCCCGACTTGCCGTCCATTTCTTCCAGAACCGAATCGATGGTCGACTCAGGATTGGCCATTTTTGCGTGATCGTAAAAACTGGCGCAGGCGATGATGCGCGAGCCGATGGGAATGCGGTCTCCGTAGAGTCCATCAGGGGAACCGCTTCCGTCGACATTCTCATGCAGATGGCGAATCATGTCGGCCACGAGTTCGAATCCCGGGTAGCCCTTCAATAACATTTCGCCCACCAGGGGATGACTTGAAAACGCTCTATTTTCGGATTCGTCCGCGGCTTCATCGCGTTTTTCTTTAGTCGGCAAAGCGACGATTCCTAATTCGTGCAATTGCGCCGCCGTTTTGATATTGCGCACCTGATAATCGGTCAAATTCATTTTTTCTGAAATGAAAACCGCCATGTCTGCAACGCGATCGGAATGACCGCGATGCCCGGACTGATTCAGTTCGATGATGCTGGCCAGAACGCCGACGGTGGAATCCGAACGGCTCGCCAACTCTTCGACCATCGAAGAAATCTGCGTGTTCTTTTCTTCCATCTGACGGTTCAACTCCGTCATGTCGCGCAGACTGGCGCCCAGTCTTCGCTTGTCGGCGATGAGTTCATTGTTCAGCGCCGCGAGTTTTTGATGAAATTGTTTGAGCTGTTCAAGGGAGGATTCCAACTGCTTGTTTTTTTCGTAAATCGCGTCGTTCAAATGAGCGACCCGCATCACGAAATTGACGACGAAGAGCAGTTCGCCTTTTTTGAGCGGTTTGGAAAGATACGCGTCGGCCCCCACTTCGCTGGCCTTGATCGCGTTGTCGCTCTCCGCATCGTAAGCGGACATGAGAATCACCGCGCAATGCGGCTGGAACTGGCGGATTTTTTTACAGACTTCAAAGCCGTCCATCCCCGGCATCTGAATATCGCAAAGAATGATGTCCGGTTGCATGTCCTTAACCAAGCGCAACCCTTCCTCGCCGGTGACCGCCTGAGACAGTTCAAGCATTTGCGGTCCAAACGCTTTTCCCAGGATTTGCTTGACGATGAGTTGCAAGGTGCGATCATCGTCGATGCATAAAAACTTTTTGGCGTTTTTTGTGATGTCCAAGCGTTGTATCTCCAACAAAAAGGTTTTCGGAAGAAAACCTTCTTTAATCTAAGGTCACGTTAAAAATAGGGTTATCTTGCCTAACGGACACAGATTCCATTTCTTTAGTCTTTGGGCTGAGACAAATGGAACTCTATGTTTTAAATCATTATAACGGAAAAATTCGGATTAAATCACCAATCATCTTCTTCGCCCTCATCTATTTCCGTCATCGCTTGAGAAACACAACGAAAACCGACCGACAAATTGCGTTCTTCAGGACTGAACGAGTTTCGAAATGCGCATTTGGAGTACACCATGTAATTGAACCAGGAGCCGCCGCGCACCGTCTTTTGCGTTGTATGGCGCGGTCCAAAGCGTTGCGTGCACCATTCCCAGACGTTCCCCGACATATCGTAACAGCCGTAAGGCGATACGCCATGCTCGAATTCCCTGACCGCTGTGGTGCGCCCCACCATGAAATCGCAGGTGTTCGTGTAGCCGATCTGGTAGCCCGAAGCCTCTCCCCAGGGGTAATCCCGACCGTCCACGCCGCGCGAGGCTTTTTCCCATTCCATTTCGATGGGCAGACGCTTGCCGAACCACAAGGCGAATACCGTGGCTTCGTAATAATTGACTCCGATGACCGGCTGGTCGTCTTCGCAGGAATACTTCGGAAAACGCGGCTTGAAATTGGGGTCGAACTGACGGAACAGTGCGTTGGTGACCGGGTATTTCATGATCGAGTATTCGCTGATATGGATCTGATCCTCGACATCCTTTTCATCCTGACAGATGAATTTTCCCTCGGCGACGGTGACCATTTCGCCAAAATTCCGCATCGCTTTCAGGTCGACCGCCTGCGCATCGTTCGCTTCGGCAAGGAAGCCTTTCAATTCGGGCAAAGCGTTCACAGATTTAAAGTCCAGGCGATCGATGCAATCCACCCAGTCGATGCCATGGAGCGCCAGCAAGGTTTCGAGTACGGAATACAAAATGCGGCAATCTCTATTCTCACGCAAAAGCAATCGACCGCACAAATCGCTTAATTTCTTCCGGTCATTGGCTTCGATCACGTCCTTGACGTCGATCAGGCGACAGCGTGAAAACTGCGGGAACTCTTCCTTGCACTGATATTTCAGCAACTGACCGATCAGCAAAGCCCGGTCTTCGCTCAGTCCCGGCGCTTCCCTCACAGAGTTACCCGCCAGAAACAGAGCGCCGCGTTCGATTAAAATGTCGAACAATTGATTGGGCGAAACCATTCCCGCCAGAAACTTGATCGGCTCCTCCCAGCCTGTTTCGCGACAATGCTCACGCACCAGGGTCTGCCAGTCGGCGCCTTCCGCCATCGCTCTTGCCGTCCAATACTCTTGAAAGGAAGGGTGACGATATTCCCAGCGCGTTTCTGTCTGGTTCAAAAATGCTTCAATCAAATGGTCGAAACATTCGCCCTTTTTGAGGAAACCCGCCTCCGCGTCGTCCGCTTTGTCGAATCCAGTATCTTCGAAGTCGTAGCGTTGGAACTTGCCTTCAAGGGCCAGCTCCAGCGAAACCCGTTTCAGCGTCGCCAGACGACTCTCTGCATCCGCCGGGTCTTCATGCAGGGCCTTCCATCGCTCGATCCAGCGCGCGTAGATATCGCCGCGAATCTGTAAGGGCTCGGCCTCTTCCGCCTCGTTCACATCCTTAATCATTTTAAGAATCAAAGGGGTGTCGAGCAATTCAGACGAATACTTGGCCAAGCCTTCCAGAGCCTTGTTGCGCGCCGCGTCGTCGTCCAGATACGTTTCGCGATCTTTCGGATCAAGAGCCTGAAAGGATGTCAGAAAGCCGCCGTCTTTGCCCCTCTGCAAAATAGAATCCGTCGCCAAAGCGCCAAAACACAAACGCCGCGCCGCCATCAGAACAAAATTACTGCGGTAGGACTGGTCTTCCACAAAGGTTTCAAAATAGACGCGAAAACGGTCGTCGGCATGGAGCAGTTCAACGCCGTCCAGCGCGATGAACAGAAGGCTTTGCCGCGCCAGCGATTGGATCGTCGACAACAACAGCTTTTCATCCAGAGACAGGTCGGGATCGTCTTCCTGCTCTTTCAGAACCGTCTGCAAAATCACGTCATGAATCGAGGCGAACAAATTCTGGAATCCTTCCCCTTCCTTGAGCGCGCCGAGGTGAAGGTAAACGGGGACCGGATAGAGCGGGTGAGGTTGATTCTCCAGGAGAGTTTCCAACTGCATCAACAAATAAACCGTTTTGCCCATTCCCGAAGGCGCCTGAAGCAATACTTTGCCATTGCCAAGTTCCCAGACCGGTTCGTTAATCGCGCGCGGCGTGGGATACACCTGTTCGTGCAAACTCTGCCGAAAATCGACCGCATTGTCATCCAGCAGTACCTGGGGCAAACGACGCTTTCTCCCCCGCCCCGTTCCCAGCAACGCTTCCAGCCGGGACTTCACCTGCCTCAGACAATGTTTGCGGTAGACCTCGATGACCCAGCCCTGAGATTCTTCAGGCAGAAGTTGGACCGCGGGCAACTCGTCTTCAGGTCGTGGAACCAGGCTGTTGTCTTCAGACATTCTGTATTATTTCAGTTGAGTTGTAAGGCATGCGATCATCAATAAAATCAAAAACCAAACTATCGCATGCGAACGGGTTTGCGTTGTAAAAACAAGTGTAACGGCGCTCCTCTACAAAATCAAATCGCGATACGCGCCAGACCGGCGGCGCCGTTCACCTTGCGAACATGAGAACCAGCATGGCGATCAGGGACATGACAAATAAAATCCATATGGATAAAAACCAGCCTCTCCCGGAAAACCGGGGATAACTCGGAATATCGGGATTGTTCGGCGCCCCGCAATGCGGGCACTTCAGTTCCTGACTGGCATAATTTCGGGTGCAATGAAAACAAGTGACTTCTGAACCGTCTGACATAAGACTCCTCTATAAAACGCGCAATAAACGCAAGCGTAACAGATTGAGCGCCGCCTGCGCCGCTCTCTCTTTATTGATTTTCCGATCCTGATGAAAACGAAACTCCTCGCAATGGCTGGTTTCCGAATCGGCGACGGCAATGAAGGTCAATCCCACCGGTTTTTCCTCGGAACCGCCGCCCGGCCCTAAAATGCCGGTGACCGCCAGACCATAATCCGAACCGGATCGTTCGCAAATTCCCTTCGCCATCTCCAGCGCCGTTTCCCGGCTCACAGCCCCGAAATGACGCAAGGTCTCTTCGGAGACGCCCAGCAGGCGCATTTTCGCCTCGTTGGAATACACCACCGCGCCCTGAATGAAATAAGCGCTCGATCCGGGTACCTGCGTGAGTCGGTGGCCGATCAAGCCCCCCGTGCAGGATTCAGCAAGGCCCAGGGTTTTACTCTCCTTGAGAAGCAATCTTCCGATCACCTCCTCCATAAGCTCGTCATCGCGAGCAAAAATGTATTTTTCAATTTTGGGAACCAGCCAGCGTTCGGCCTGTTCAATCTTGCTCAAGGTCTCTTCTCGATTCTTGCCCGAAGCCGACAAGCGAATCTTGACGCCTTCATAGGATGGAAGCGAGGCGACGGACACCCAGCGTTCCAGTTCTTCCACGCCGCCCACCAGCGGCCAGAGTTCCGACTCGCTCAATCCCGTCGTGCGCAAGAGCCGATGAGCGATCCGCCCCGAACTGTTTGCTTCCAGTTCAGGGTGAATATATTTTTCATACAAATGCCGCATCTCTTTGGGAACGCCGGGCAATGCGTAAACTTTCTTCCCGTCATGTTGAAATAACAGGCCCGGAGCCGAGCCGACGGCGTTATGCAGAATTTCGGCCTTGTCCGGCACCTCCGCCTGACTGCGAAACCCCGGCGTCATGGCTTTGCCGCGAGACGCCATGATGCTTTCCAAACGCCGCAACACCGTATCATTCATGACCAGCGAATGTCCGAAACGCTGCGCCAATACCTGCTTGGTGAGATCATCGTGCGTCGACCCCAGACCGCCGGTGACGAGGATCAAATCCACGCGTTCCAAAGCGCCGTTCAGCGCATCCACCATATCTTCGGGATCGTCGCCGACGGAGGTCATGCGTCGCACGTTCACCCCGGCTGAATTCAGTCGACTGGACAGAAATTGAGAATTCGAATCCTGAATCAATCCGCTCACCACTTCATTGCCAATAGTGAGGATTTCCGCCCGCATCAACTCTTTATTCTGCTCAAACATTCACACCGTCGAAAATAGAATTTTGGATACCGCGTAACTTTATTTTTATATCTTACCTTAATAAGATAAAATACACCTTCATACTTTTTTTGAAACTTTTATCGAAGCGGCAAACCGCCCGCCCCCCTTCAACCAACGACCATGGCAGACCCAAAGAAACATCTGGACGAATTGAAAAGCGCCGATCCGCAACGCCGCGCCTTCGCGACGCAGGCCCTATGGAACGAATGGTACAGAGAGGCCGGAGACCTGGCGGAAATGGAGTTGCACAAAGGCCTCACCATGATGGACAACAACCGACTCGACGATGCGGAAATGCATTTCACGAAACTGTCCGAGGTGTTCCCTGATTTTGCCGAAGCCCGCAACAAACTGGCGACGGTTTTATATCTGCTCGGTCGATACGAAGAATCCGTCATCGCCTGCCAGCAGGTATTGGACGCCAACCCGCATCATTTTGGCGCCTGGAACGGACTTGGAATGTGCCTGTACCAACTCGGGCGTTACGACACGGCGCTCATCAGCTTTCAGAAAGCCCTCGACATCCAGCCCTATGCTGAAGCGAATTCAGTCTATATCGCCCGTTGCCGCGGTCATCTGAATTAACTTCATCGTCCACGACGAACAGCCCCGACCTCAACCGCGCTATAAGACCGCCCGCTTGAACGTTTTGTTCGATTTTTTCAGTCCTGCTTTTTGAAACCATGCAAACGACTCATCAAACGCTCACCACAGCCGAACTTTACACAAAAACATTTCGCTTCGATATGTGGCGCGGCGCCTGCGACGGCATTCTGACTGCGGCCTCTCAAACTTTCTGCCTGTTCATTGCGATTCGATATTACGACGCCAGCGAGGGAATCAAATCCGCCATCGCCGGAGCGCCCTTCATGGGCATGTTCTGTTCGCTCCTGCTGGTTCATTACGCATCGTCCACGGGGTGGAAAAAATCCACCTGCGCCGCCCTGCCCTCGATCATCACCGGAGTGGGTCTGGCGCTTGCCGGGCTGGTCGACTCCATACTGGCCTTCGCCGCCCTCGTCATCATCGGTTTTATCTGCCGGAGCGCGCTCCTGCCTTTTGTAACGGCAATCTATGGCGAAAACTACCCGCGCGGTAAACGCGCTTCCTATTTTTCCAAACCTCTGATGATGACCGTCGGCGTCTCCGCCGCGTTTGGCGTTGCGGGTTCATTGATTCTCGAAGCCGACATCGAAAACTTTCGCTGGTTATTTATTTTTCTTGGATGCGCCGGGCTGGTGAAAGCTTATTCCATCTATTCCATGCCTTCCCAACCGATCGAGGTGGGAGCGCACAAGCACCCATTTGGAAACCTGAAGTACCTGTTCACGGACCCTTCCTACGGTTACGTTCTCCTGACCTGGTTCATCATGGGCTTCGCCAATCTGTGGACGCTTCCTTTAAAGGTGGATTACATCGCATCGGCAAAATACGGCATTGAAGCGTCGCCCTTCATGGTCGCGTTCATCATCACCATCCTGCCCGATACCATGCGCTTCCTGTTCATTCCCTTTTGGGCGCGTCTGTTCGACAAGATCAACTTCATCGTTCTGCGCATAATTTTGAACCTGTCCTTTGCGACGGGAATTCTTCTATTTTTTATCACGGAAGATCTGTGGATCATTGGCCTGGGTTCCGCCCTCATCGGTTTTTCATTCGCCGGCGGCTCCATCGCCTGGAATTTATGGGTCACCAAATACGCGCCGCCCGGCAAGACGGCGGCTTATATGTCGGTGCATGTCTTCCTGACAGGCGTTCGCGGAAGTATCGGGCCTTTCATCGGTTACTGGGTCGCCAATCAGATCGGCGTCGCCAGCATCGGCTGGGTGTCCTTTGGAATGATGATTTTCGCCTCCCTCATGCTCATACCGCAAATCAAAATGGTTCGGGAGGCCTGAGCTTAACTATTTGTTTTCAAACACTTGGTCTGCTAAAATAGTGAACGGCAGGCGCCCTTACGATTCCTTAACAAACGACACAGCGGAAGCCTTTTCATTCTCTCATGAACGACTCCAGGCCTTTGTTGCACGCCATCGACCAATTGATCGAAACGCACTCCCGAATGGGGAGCCAGGGCGCGTCTGCCTTGTTTCGCGCTATCCGCGCCTTGTACGCGGACGATGAAGAGCTCAAGGCCGCAACGCCGCATTCCGACGAACAGGTCTTGCAAAAAATGGCCTCCCTGCCCGGCGTTTCGGCGGGAGCGGAATTATCTCTAACTGCTCTGCGCGCAGAGCTGAACGACGCATTAATTGAATTGTACCTTCAGGGCGACAATCCCGGAGCCGTCTCGATCAACTCGAAATATGCGATCATCCTCCAATCCCCCGCATCGCTGAAAACCTCTGGGTCTGAACCAAGAAGAGCCTTCAAATCTTCGGAAATCAGCTTCAACCTGCCGACCGAATTGCAAAGCCAGTTCGAAAAACAAATCGACACCCTCAAGAACGAACAACAAAAGACCAACGAAAAAATGCGCGCCTTGCTGGAGCGCGAAGCTCAGCTTGAGGAGGAGAAGCAAAGCCTCGAACAGGAAACGCAGGCTTTACGGTCGCGCTATCTGGAGCAGGTCGAAACCCTGCAAAAGAATTTCGAGGTAGAAAAACGTCTGGCAGAAGAGGAAATGGAGCGGCTGAAAAAAGACGTCGCCCGCGCCAACGAAGACATCCAGACCTTTCAGGAGCGGCAAACGAAGGACTTGCAGAATTATCAGGAAAGCAGTTCTCAACTCGAGGGTAATTTTTCGCGCCACGAAATCGCTTTCCAATCCAAATTTGACGAGATGACGCGCTTGATGAAGCGCATCACGGAAGACGAAGCAAAAGCCAATGAAAAATCCAAAAGCGCGCAAGCGCGTCTGGTCGCGCGGGAAAACCAGATCGCTGAAGCCGTCGCCTCTGCCAGAAAACAACTGAAAGATATCAGCGCTCAGTTTCGAGCCGTGCAGTCCGACCGCAAGAAACTGAGGGAACGCTATAGCAAGGAAATTGAGAAAACCAAGAGCGAACTGGAGCGGGATTTTTCCCGGCGTTCTGAATATCATTTCAGACGCCTCGAAGAATGGGAGGATGAGGAAGATCGGCTCAACCGGGAAAATGAAAGTCTGCGCATCAGAGAACAGTCTCTCGCTCTGGAGATCAAGGGCAAAACCGACGAGCAGTTCAAGAAACGTCAGCTCGAACTCGACAACCTCGAAAAACAATTGAGCAAGCGACAAAAAGAAGTTCTCAAGCAGGAAAGAGAACTGGAGCGGGACAAGGAAGGACTCAAACTTCTATTAAAAAAAGTCCGAGGCGGCAAGTTCGGTCCTCAGCAAATCGAAAACCTGTTCAAGGATCAGGAAAAAGTCACGCGGCGGAAATCGAAACTCTTAAAAAGTTTCGAGACAGAACAGGCCGCAGTGCGCACCGAATTCAACCGCAAAGTCGCCGAGTTGGAAAGCGAAAAAAAAGAAGCCTTTGGCAAGCTGGAAAACGCTCACAATTCCATCAACAACGAGAAAGAACGACTGCTCAAGATGGAAGCTCGCTTGCTCGAACGCGAAGGCAAAGAACTCAAACGCCTGAATCAGGAATACGAGGAATTGAGAAACAGCTTCGAAGTTGAAAAAATCGAAAAAGAAATGGAGATGGACCAGCAGGAAGACGCTCTCTTCAAGGATCAGGAATCTTTATACGAGCGACAGGAAAAAATTCTGGAACAGGAAGAAACCACCGCCCAGCGAATTCGAGCCAGCGAAGAAAAAATACAGGAGATGCTCGATGAAGTGCAGGACTACAAGCAGTCCAGCCTTTCGCATCAGGGCGAAGTCGACGCCTTCCTCAAAGACTTTCAGAAATCCTATGAAATGATCCTCGAATCGCAAAAAGAAAGCTATGCGCTGTTTCAGGAAAAAATCGCCGACGCCGAAGCCACCGCCCGGCGCATCGCTTCCAACCTGCAAGATCAGGAGCAACAAAGCCGGGAGCATAGCGTCGCGAGCGAACAAGCCTTCAAGGAGAAGTTTCAGCAAAAAGAACAACTCGCGGAAATGCTGGAAAAAGACCTGCGCAACAAAATGAACGAGTACAAATCCTATATGAAGGAATTGACGCTGGCGAAGGAAAACATGCTGGAAAAAGAAGAAAGCCAGCAACGCGAATACATGGAGAGCGTCTCTCAATACGAAGACAAATTATTGCATCTCGGTCAGGCCTTCGAAGAATTATCGGAAGCCTTCCATCATGAAAAAGAAAAGGGCCGCATCGAAATCAAACCAGAGGACAAGGAAGACGACCGCAAGCCTCTGGAATACGACACGGCGCTCGCCAAAGCGGAATGGCCGCACGCCGTTCGCGACCGCCTTGGCGCCAACGACGCCGAGGAAACCCCGCCGAAGGTGGAAGAATACATATACAAGCTGGCTGAGCAGTGGACTCAATGGACCGAAGTCCCCCCCGGAACTTTCTGGATGGGTTCCAAACAGGCGAGAGCGCAGAATCCCTACAGGGAAACGTCCATCCCACGCCCTTTGAAAATCATGAAGTACCCGGTGACCAACGTGGAGTTTTTCCATTTCGTCGCCGAGACCAATTACAAAACCGAGGCCGAAGGCTCCATCGCCGCCGTCGTTCTAAAACGCAACAACGGCAACAACGGTTACGGCAACGCCACGCTGACAGAAGACCGAAGCGCATTCTGGCTGAAACCCAACGGATCGCCCGAAGCTCTCTACGCCAAATACCACCATCCCGTAACGCAAGTCACCTGGAACGACGCCCTCGCTTATTGCCGATGGAAGAGCGAGGCGTTGGAAAAAACCGTGCGCCTGCCAACCGAAGAGGAATGGGAATACGTCGCCAGAAATTTTGGCCAGATTCCTTCCGATGAATTCTACTGGGAGCTGGAAAAAGCGAGCCGGTTTTGTAACATCGAGGAGAGCGGCATTGGCGACACCACGGCGGTCGATCATTTTCAGGAAACCGACCCGATTGGCGGCAGTTTCGACCTGTTTGGCAACGTCTTTGAATGGACCGCAGACACCGACGCCTCGCGTTCCCGCTCGCTCACTTACAAACTGGCGCGCGGCGGTTCCTTCCTGACCACCTTCAGCCAGATCGCGCCCTGGCGTCATTCCGCTTTTGCGATGAATTATGGGGCGGCGTTTCTCGGATTCAGGGCGGTCATTGAAGATTGACCGACGTTTTCCGAGTCGCAATTAATTTGAAAATTAAGGTTGTTCCAGACCGCAACCCGCCTTAAAATCATAAGCCCTTTATTAAAAATCAGGCGACGGCGACGGGTTCCACCGCCTTCCGTCTACAACACAAAGTCAAATCCAGAGGTCACATGAAAAAGAAAGCAAACGCTCTTGTCAATATATTCATGGGGAGCGATTCCGACTACCCCGTTATGGAAGAAGCCGTCAACATACTCAAACAATTCGGCGTTGAATACGAAGTACACGTCTCCTCGGCCCACCGTTCGCCGGAGCGAACCCGTCGTCTCATCAAAAAAGCCGAACGCGAAGGCGTTCAGGTATTCATCGCAGGAGCCGGAGCGGCGGCGCATCTGGCAGGCGTGATCGCGGCGGAAACGATCATTCCGGTGATCGGCGTGCCCATCGGATCGTCTCCTTTAAACGGCCTGGATGCGCTTCTGTCCACAGCGCAAATGCCCGGCGGCATCTCTGTCGCGTCGATGGCCATCGGCAAAGCGGGCGCCAAGAATGCGGGCGTGCTGGCGGTGCAGATCATCGCCCTGTCCGACAAGGGGCTGACTTCCAAACTCAAACGTTATAAAACCGATCTTGCCAAGGAAGTCGAACGCAAAAGTAAAAAATTAAATTTGATGAACGCAAAAAAAATATAGACGCTATATTGTCCGAATAGTGATCGGACTTTTTTCGATGTAAGCCATGAGCGCTCAAACAACTCTTTTGAATAATTCCGATTCCCTGTCCGGCGTCATGAATGAATTAAAAACGCTGGTCGGCAACGGCGGGGTGATCGCCTTTCCCACAGACACTTTTTATGGGCTGGGCGTCGACCCCCGTCAGGAACGGGCCATCGAACGGGTATTTCAGGTCAAACAGCGTCCGGCGGACAAACCCCTTCTGGTCCTGATCTCCAGTTTGAAACAGGCGGAAGGTCTGGTTAAAGAAATCCCCTCCTCAGCAATGAAATTGATCGATCGGTTCTGGCCGGGCCCCTTAACCCTGATCCTGCCTGCGCGGGACGATCTGCCGCGCAACCTGACGGCGGGAACAGGAAAGCTCGGAGTGCGTATTCCCGGAAACGCCTTGACGCGACAATTGCTCGACGGCATCGCTTGCCCCTTGACCGCTCCCAGCGCCAACACCAGCGGCTTTCCTCCGCCACGATCCGCGAGCGAAGTCGAAGAACAGCTCGGACAGCAGATCGACTGGATTCTCGACGGCGGCCTCACGCCCGGCGACAAGGAATCCAGCATCGTCGATCTGACCCGTGACCTTCCGACGCTCCTGCGCGCGGGCGCGGTGCCTACAGACGATCTTGAATCGACGCTCGGTCATTCTCTAACGATGATTTCAGCGCAATGATATTTGGAACCGGAGTCGATCTGGTCGAAATTTCGCGCATTGAACGCTCCCTCGAAAAATACCTCGAAAAATTCGAAACGCGGCTCTTCACCCAAACGGAGATTGACTATTGCCGCTCCAAAGCGGGAAGCGCGAAACATTTTGCCGCTCGTTTCGCCGTCAAGGAAGCGGTTTTGAAATCGATGGGCGTCGGCATGGATCACGGCATCGCCTGGACGGATATCGAAACGCTCAACGAGGAATCCGGTCGGCCCTATCTACAACTGCATGGCAAGGGCCGGGCGCTCTTCGATGAATTGGAATTGCGCGCCATCCACATCAGCATTTCGCACACACAGGAACACGCAATCGCTTACGCCGTCGCCGAAAAATAAATGAAACGCAAATCAGGGACCTTAAATCAACTGCGCTTTCGCCTGGAATTCCTCCTCATCCAAACGCTGACCCTGGCGCTTCGCCCATTGTCCGCGCGGAGCGTGTACCGACTGGCGCGCGCCATTGGAGGCGCGCTCGCCGCCCTGCCCGACAAGCGTCGCAAATACGGCTTGCTCAATCTCGACATCGCCTTTGGCGACGCCAAGCCGTCGTTTGAAAAAAAGCGAATCTACAAGGAATCCGTCATTCAGGTGACGCTGTCCACCCTGCAATGCCTCTGGCTTCGCCATGACACCGAAGCCCGAACGCAGAGCCTGATCCCCCATCCGCCGGAGGGTCTGGAGGTCGTAAAGGAATGTCTCGAGCGCGGCAAGGGCATTCTGTTTCTCACCGCGCATTACGGCAACTGGGAAGTCATGGGATTGAAGCACGGCTATTTGAATCTAGCCCGCCTCCACCCCATCGTTCGGCGACTGGACAATCCCTTTCTGGAAAAAGCCGCGGCTGATCTGCGCACCCGTTCCGGCAACCATCTCTTGTACCGCGACGAATCGCCGGTTAAAATTTTTCGCGCTCTTAAAGATAATGAAGCGGTCGCCGTCATGATGGATCAGAACACGGCCATCGGCGGCGTGTTTGTCGATTTTTTCGGCAAGAAGGCGGGGTCTCCCACAGGCGCGGCGCGGCTCAGTCTCAGTTCCGGCGCCGCAGTCATCCCCCTGTTCTGCTACCCGCAGAAAGACGGAAGCTATCGCGTGCAATACGGCCCGGAGCTTCGCATCGATAAAGGCGGCGATAAAAAAGAAGCGATCCTGAACGGCGCGCAGGAATGCCAGAATTATATTGAAGCGGAAATCAGAAAACAGCCGGAAGCCTGGATGTGGATTCACCGAAGATGGAAAACGCGACCGCGGGAAGAAACGACGGGTCGGTTTTATTGAGAACGACGAAAATCAGTGCGCGTCCGAGATTACAACTGAGAGTCTGGCAAAACGCCGGTTTGAAAAGGAAGCGAAGAGGATTTTATAATTCGTCGGCGATAACGGCTTTGAGTTTGGTGCGCAATCGGAAGACGGCTTTGGAATGGATCTGCGAGACGCGGGATTCGGTGATGCCGAGCACTTCGCCGATTTCTTTCATGGTGAGTTCTTCGTAATAATACAGCGAGATCATCAGGCGTTCTTTTTCCGGCAAGGCGTCGATCGCTTTTGCAATGATCCCTTTCAATTCCGTGAGTCTCAGTTGGGTCTGCGGGTCGGCTTCGCTTTTTCCAGCCAGACAATCGAGCAGGCTTTGCTGTTCACCCGACTCTTTGGCGATGCCCAGATCTTCAAGGCTCAGCATCGGCATGCTCCGCGTCTGGTTGACCGCGCCATAGAATTCATCCATGGTATAGCCCATCTCTTCCGCCACTTCTTCATCCTCCGGCGGACGTCCCAGCTTCGCCTGTAATTTCTGCACCACCGCATCGATAGAAGAAGCCTTCTGTCTCACCGAACGCGGCACCCAGTCCATCGACCTCAACTCATCGAGAATCGCGCCTCGCACCCGGAACTCCGCGTAGGTTTTGAATTTCGCTCCGCGTCCCGAATCGTATTTGGAAATGGCGTCGATCAAACCCAGCACGCCGACGCTTATCAGGTCGTCCACTTCAATATGCGGCGGCAGTCGCAAGGCGATACGGTTCGCCACATATTTTATCATGGGCGCGTATTCTTTGATGATTTGATCCCGGTTGGCCGGGATGATGTCAATTTCTTCCACTACGGGGTGTTTTTCTATCGTTTAAATATTTATAAAAGCTCACGATTTTTCCTTGCCGGCCGGAGCCTCTTCGACGGTATCCGGGTCTACAGGCGGCGCCTCCGACGAATCAGAACCGTCATCAATCAGATACCTGAGAAACAGGAGGGAGCAGATTCCAAAAATCAACGCCGCCTCGAAGCCGCGAATCAGCGCGGTTAAAAATGTAGAGCCGTTGAGAACGCTTCCAAAAACCATCAATCCAAACGCGACAAAAGCAAATGCAACGGCCAGTTTCCTGGTATTGAGTTCGCTCATTGGATTTGTAAGGCGCTTCTCCAAAACAAAGGCCTGTTCTCCTGTTCGGAAAGCGTCTGCCTCTCATTTGCGATTTTATTCGCAAGTTCCTTCATACACATTCCAACCTTGGAATGCGGGTACAACTCCAGAAAGGGTTGCTGTCTTCGAACCGCTTTGGACACATTCGGGTCGTACACAAGATGCCCGAGGTATTCAACAGACACGCCGCTGAGAAATTTATCCGTGACGGCGGTCAAATGGCGAAACACCCTTTGCGCTTCCAACTCTGCCTTTACGGAATTGATGATCACGCGGAAATGTTTCTGCGCATGGTTTTTGTTCAAGATTTTGATGAGCGCATAAACGTCTGTCAGCGACGTTGGTTCGGCGGTGACGACCAGAATAATCTCATTGGCCGCGCTACAAAAATAGGTGACATTGGTGGAGATGCCCGCGCCGGTGTCGAACAGAAGGAAATCGTAACCGGCGCTCACTCGATCCAACTCGTCCATGAGCACCATTTTCTTTTCGGTGTCCAACTGGGTGAGTTCCTGCAATCCGTCGCCGGCAGGGAGCAAATGAATGCCGCCCGGCCCTTCGATGATGATTTCGTCGACCGTTTTCTCCCCTGACAAGGCATGCCCGATATGGAATTTTGGAGCCAGGCCCAATAAAATATCGATGTTGTTTAATCCCAGGTCTGCGTCTACAACCAGGGTTTTTCGGCCTTGTTTGGATAGCGCGTAAGCCAGATTGGCGACGACATTCGTTTTGCCAACGCCGCCTTTGCCGCTACTGACCGCCAGCGTCCTGAGGTGGGGGCGATTCATCATTCGTCTCGCAATTTTTTTTAATGTCTCCGCCTGATTACCACTTTGCACTTAGACCTCCTAATCTAGCTTGATTTCAGTTAAAAATCAAACTAATTACCTTTTTTTTATTAGCAATTTCAATATCTTCCGGCACTCTCTGGCCGGCCGTGAAATAGGAAAAAGGCAGTCGGGTTCGTAATGAAAAATTTAATAAATTGCCAAAACTCAGGCCTTCGTCCAGTTTGGTGAACAGGGCGCGATCCAATCCCAGAGGCGCGAGTTGTTTGTAAATGGCTTGAGTGGTTTTCGCTTCCGCAGAGGCGCTGAGGGCGAGATGCGTCTCGACCGGGCCGACCGCGTCAAAATAAGTTTTTAATTCACCGGCATAGCGCGTGTCGCTATGCGCGCGTCCCATCGTGTCGATCAAGATCAAATCCTTGTCGCTGTGCCTGCGCATGCATTTCTGAAATTCATATTTATCGGAAGCCAGCTCGACCGGAGTTTTCATGATTTCTCCGTAAATTCGCAACTGCTCAAATGCTCCCATGCGAAAGGCGTCGAGCGTCACCAACGCGACTTTCTTTTTCTGCCTCAGGGCAAAATCGGCGGCGATTTTTGCAATCGACGTCGTCTTGCCCGATCCGGTGGGGCCGACCAGAGCCACGCGTTTACACTCTCCCGGTTTCAATTCCACCGGGCCTTTACAATCCACGAGTTTTTCCATCAATCGCGTCACTTCCTGCTGACAGCTTTTCTCAGACACGACGTCTTGCGATGCGGTTTTACCCAGGAGCTTGCTGGCGATGGTTGAATCGACTCCATTTTCGGTCATCTGATGGAACAGGTTCATTTGCTCCTTCTTCAACCCCAGAGCCTGCGCCCGCTCGCCCTGACTGAGCAGGCCGTAGATCATCGACGACAGATCGAGATCAGAATCTCCCCAGAACGCGGGTTCCCTGCTCTCTTCCGGCGCAACTTCGGCACCCTGCTTCTTCCACTGCCGAACCGCTTCATGATCGACGGCGGCGGTGATTTCCACCCGCTTGGCGGCGCCCTCTTCATTGAGAGAACGCGATTGCAGAATGAGGGCGTCGCCTCCCAGTTCCTTCTTGACCTGGTCCAAAGCGCGCGCGTAATTTTCGGCGTAAAATTTTCTAACCCGCATTGATTCCCACTATTTTCAGGTTTCTGATTTGAACGTTCGATACTATCTCGCCGTGAGAGAGGATGACCAACTCCGGCATGAATCGTTCCGTGAATTTCCTTAAATGTTGCCGGATCATCGGAGACGCCAGCAAGATGGGCGCGGTTTCAAGATTGGGCGTGACCGCCTCCACCGCTTCTTTCAGTCCTTGCAATAATTTCTCCGCAACCGTCGGCTCAAGAGCCAGGAAGGTGGAGGTGTCGGATTTTTGAATCGAGCCTTCCAGAATATCCTCAATGCGTCGATCCAGAGTCATCACCGACAAACTTCCGTCCGCTCCCTGATATTGTTTTGTGATCGGGCGCGCCAGCGATTGTCGGACGTACTCCGTCAACAGATCCGGGTCCGTGGTCTGCGAACCGTAATCCGCAAGGGTTTCCAGAATCGTTCTGAGATCGCGAATGGAAATCTGCTCTTTCAGCAAGTTGCGCAAGACGCGTTGAACCTTGCCAAGGGAGAGTACATTCGGAATCAATTCCTCGATGACCTTCGGATTGCTTTCCTTGAATTTATCAACCAGCGCTTGCGCTTCCTGACGGCCCATCAGCTCATGCGCATGCCGTTTGATGGTTTCCTTGATATGCGTGGTGATGACCGTCGCCGGATCGACCACCGTGTAACCGGCCATCTGCGCTTCCTGTTTGGCCGCCGGAGTGATCCAGACTGCGGGCAGGCCAAAGGTCGGCTCGGTGGTGACGATGCCGTCGATCTCGCGTTCCGCCGTTCCCGGATTCATCGCCAGGATGCGACCCATCATGATCGAGCCGCGCGCCACTTCGACGCCCTTGATCAACACGCCGTATTCGTTGGATTTGAGTTGCAGGTTGTCGCGGATATGAAGCGGCGGAACAATGAATCCCATTTCCAGCGCGAATTGTCTGCGCACCGATTTGATGCGATCGAGCAATTCGCCGTTACGGTCGGAGTCGACCAGCGGAATCAATTCATAACCCACTTCCAGTTCCATCATATCCAGCGGCAGGATGGACTCCACTTTCTCCTGAACCGGAGCCTTGGCCTCGTCTTCCTTCTTACGAGTTTCGACCAGTTTTTTACGATCAATGTCTTTGAACTTCATCATCCCTATAAATCCCGCAAGGAGAGACAATGCGAGAAAAGGAACATGCGGCAGACCGGGGATCAATCCGAAAAAGAACAAGGCGCCCGCCGTGATGAGAAACGCGGTCGGTTGGTTCAGCAATTGTTCGATCAATTCGGCCGGCATGTTCTTGGCCGAGGTCGCTCGCGTGACCACCAGACCGGCGGCGGTGGAAATGACCAGCGCCGGTAATTGCGAAACCAACCCGTCGCCTATCGTCAAGAGGGTATAAACTTGCGCGGCTTCTGCGGCATCCATGCTTTCCTGAAAAACGCCGATGGCGAAGCCGCCGAGAATATTAATCAATGTGATCAGAATACCGGCGATGGCATCGCCGCGTACAAACCGGATGGCGCCGTCCATCGCTCCATAAAAGTCCGCCTCGTGCTCCAGCTTCTCGCGGCGCGCCTTGGCCTCCATGTCCGTGATGATTCCGGCGTTGAGGTCGGCGTCAATACTCATCTGTTTGCCGGGGATGGCGTCCAATGTAAAACGCGCCGCCACTTCCGAGGTTCGCACCGAACCTTTGGTGATAACGATGAAGTTAATCATGACGAGAATGATGAAGATAACCGTGCCCACCACATAGTTGCCGCCGACGACGAAGGAACCGAAAGATTCGATCACCTCTCCCGCCGCCCCGGTTCCCTCTCCGCCGTGCAGGAGGATGACTCGCGTCGTCGCCACATTCAGCGAAAGACGAAGCAGGGTGACGATCAACAGCAAGGATGGGAAGACGGTGAAATCCAAAGCCGACTTCATAAAGATGGAAACAAGAAGAATGACCAGCGCAAAAGTGATGCTGAATGAAAGCAAAATATCCAGCCCCCAGGGCGGAATCGGCATCACCATAACGGCGATGATACCGATGACCCCCATTGCGACGATGGTTTCCGAAGGCTTCGCAAATAAGAGCCTGAAAATGTTGGGTGTCGCCGTTGTTTGCGCCATGATTCTCGTTTCTCGATTCTGATTCAAATAATTGACGTTTTAGACAACCGAGCCGGGCCAAAAACTTATTATTTTTAGTCTATTTAAAGATCAGACCGCCCAGCGGGCCATTCCTGCGCCCTTTTCAATTGGATAATGCAAAGGTTATGCCGTACTTGTCACAATAATAAACGCTTCTAAAAAACGCGACCGGGGCATGAAGGCAGGCGGAATTCTTTTGGGAACTGCTAGAGAGGAACGGGAGGGAATACGAGATAATAAATAAGAGGAGCTAGACTCTGTTCTTGAGGCGATAAACGTAGGCGAGAATCTCCGCCACCGCCTTGTACAGACTGGAAGGAATGATCTGACCGATTTCAACAGTCTTGTAAAGAACGCGCGCCAGCGGCTTGTCTTCAACCAAAGGCACGTCGCTCTTTTTAGCCAGTTCTCGAATACGAGCCGCCATTTCGTCCTGACCTTTGGCGACCACGATCGGAGCCGACGCGCCCTCCGCATCGTATTTGATCGCGACCGAGATATGCGTCGGGTTGGTGATGACCACGTCGGCATGGGGCACCGCCGCCATCATACGCTTGCGCGCCATTTCGTATTGAGCGCTTCGAATGCGTTGTTTGATCTGCGGGTTACCGTCCATTTCCTTGCGCTCATCTTTCACTTCCTGCTTGGTCATGCGCAGGTTTTCAATATAGGTGTATTTTTGAAACGAAAAATCGAGCGCCGCCAGCAGAATCAGCGTCAGCAAAACCTTTATCATGATCTCAATCGACACCTCCCCCAGAAAGACGAGAATCTGTCCGACGCTGTAGCCCATCATAGGAGGGATATCCTCCAAATGCCCCATGATTGAGAAATACGCGACCAGTGAAATGACCGTTATTTTGAAAATGGATTTGAACAATTCCGCCGCTGAATTTTTCGAAAACATGCGACCGAACCCTTTCAATGGGTTCAGCTTGCTCCATTTCGGCGCCAACGGCTTGACTGAAAATTTGAAGCCCTGGGTTTGAAACAGATTCGCAATGATTCCCGCAAGCATGATGGATAACAGAATGGGCGCCAGAATTTGAAACATGCGATCGAGCGTCCACTTGAAAATATTGTAAGACTCTTCAATCGAGAGTTGCGTGGAACCGGCCTGAGACAGAATCTCATGCCAGGCGAAGATCATTTTCAGCGTGAGTTCCTGACCCGCAAACAGAAAGATCGTGATCGACCCTAACAGAATAAACGTTGAGGTGATTTCGCGACTGTTGGCAAAATTACCCTTTTCCTGCGCATCGGTGATGCGCTTGGACGAGGGTTCTTCTGTTTTTTGGTCTTTGTTATCTTCAGCCATGACCCGCCTTCAGGTTCTTATGTCTCAAAACGACTGCATCAAGCCGACAAGTCTTTCCGGCAAAAGCTCAAGCTCGTTTTGTAATACGATATTAAAAAATTCCATTGAAACGCCAAGCATCAACAATCCCGCGCCAATTTGCAGGGGAAAACCGACGATGAAGACGTTCATCTGTGGCACGGTTCGCGCCACCAGGCCGAGGCCGACGGCGATGAAAAAAAGAATCGCCATGATCGGCCCTGCCAGTTTGATCGCCACCGTGAATGCGGAGATGAACAAGGTCAAAATCAATTCAGGCGTGAAGGTGTCGAAATGCAACTCGCGCGTGTTGATCATAAAAAAACTTTGCGTCACCGCCTGGATCAGAATGTGATGCGCGTCGACCGCAAGAAAAATCAGAATCGCCAGAATATTCTGAAACTGCGCGGTGATGGAGACGTTCGACTCGGTCTGCGGATCGATGACGTTGACCACGCCAAAACCCATCTGAAAATCCACGACAGTTCCCGCCAGTTGCACCGTCATGAAAAACAGACGCGCGGCGAAACCTATTGCGAAACCGATCGTGATTTCAGAGAACATATATATCGCCAGCTCAAAAACCCCGCGCATTTCTCCGACGGCGACGGTGGGCTTGACGATAGGGAAAATAGTGATGGCGATCAACAGGGACAGACCGACCTTGATCTGAATGGGAATTTGACGACTGCCCAGAATGGGCACGAACAGGAACATGGCTCCGACCCGAATGAAAATGAAAATGAAACTTTCAATTTCCGCTGTATTCAGATCGACGAGGCCCATTACTGGATGTATTCAGGAAAGTTGATCAGTATGTTTGCCGTGAACGAAATCATGGTCTGCAACAACCAGGGGAAAAATAACAGTACGGCTGTGAACACCGCGAGTATCTTGGGGATGAAGGTCAGGGTCAATTCCTGAATTGAAGTCACCGCCTGAAAGATGGACACCAGCAAACCCGTAACCAGCCCGAAACCCAGCATGGGCGCGGAGAGCAACAAGGTCGTTTTGATGCTGTCCATTGCAAAATCAACAATAAATTCCTGCGTCATGACCGCTCCTTATCCGAAACTTTGCATTAGAGAACCAACCGTCAAATACCAACCGTCCACCATGACAAACAACATGAGTTTGAAAGGGAGCGAAATCAAAACAGGCGGAAGCATCATCATACCCATCGAGAGCAGGATGCTGGCGACCACCATATCGAGAATGAGAAAGGGAATATAAATCATGAAACCGATTTGAAACGCGGTCTTCAATTCGCTGATGATGAACGCCGGGATCAGAGCCTGCAAGGTGATCTCCGCCGGAACATCCTTCCCCTGATCGGAGCTTTCGCTCATTTGCAGAAAGAGAGCGAGATCTTTTTCGCGCGTCTGCGCCATCATGAATCGTTTCAAGGGAGCGGCGGCCACTTCCATGGCCTCCGTTTGCGACATTTGCTCTTCGAGGAAAGGTTGCAGAGCTTTTTCATTGATCTCCATCCAGACCGGACTCATCACGAACATTGTCAGGAACAGGGCCAGACCGATCAAAACCTGCGTCGGCGGCGTCTGCTGGGTTCCCATCGCCTGGCGTAAAAACGAAAGCACGATGATGATGCGTGAAAAAGCCGTGGTCATGATAAGAATAGACGGGGCCAGGGTCAGCACCGTCAGCAGAATCATGATCTGCAAGGCGCTCGAAACTTTTTCCGGTCCCTCGCTGTCTTCAAAGCCAATCTGCACGGTCGGCATGGGCATCGCCCAGCCCTGCGTCGCCGAGAAGGCGATGAACAGGCCCGCCGCAAACAGAATCGCCGCTACATACTTCTTTGTCACAGGGTTCATGCAATGCCAACCTTTCCCATACGTCTGCGGATTTGCGCCGTCACATTGGCGACGGATTCTTGTTTGTCGGACGCCGGCTCGTCAAACTCCTTCATATATTTGTTGAATGCGCTTGCAGGCTCTGGAGCGCTCTCCGCCTTGCGCGCTCTCTCTGTGGCGGGCGCGGCGACTTTCTTTTTCTGAAAACGACGCGTCAGGCTTTCTGTCAGGGGATCGGCGCCGGAGGATTTCAATTTTTCAATCTGCTCCGCGTCGTCGATCTGAGTGAGAAACGAGATGTTGTCTCTGGAGATGCCAAGGGCCAACACTTGCCCTGCCACTTCAACCAGAGCAATATGCTTTCGCGGCCCGAGAAATCCGGTGCCCAGAACTTTGACGACTTTTTCTCCGCCACCGAAAGGAGTATTTTTCAAAATATATTTTTTAAAGATGTAGAACAGGATCAGCATGAAGCCCACGACACAGACCAGCATCCCCGCCATCTTGAAGGCAGAGGGCGCCGTCGCAAAGCCTTCCGACTTTCCGGTCATCCCAACCGCTTTCAAACCCGTCGGTTCCTGCTTGGAACTGCGAGAGGCGATACTGGATTTCAAAGCGGGCGTCGCAGGAACGACGTCTTTATCAGTCTCAGAATAAACCACCACTTCTTTCTGAGCGGGAACCGGCGCGCTGGCCTCCTTTGCGGTCGACGCCGCGCTTTCCAATTCTGCGGCTTCAACCGACTCGGCGGTTTGCGCAAGCAGGCGACTCAGAAAATCCGTTTCCTTTTTCTGGATATGAACTTTTAAGGAATTGCCTCTGGGCGTTAAATCAAAACCGCCGCTCGGGCTGTCGGAGTTCTCGTCAAAAATAAATCGAACGCGGACCGTTTCGGAATCGTATTGAGCCAGATAGATTTGAGGAATATGAGAATCTTGAGTGGAGATATATTGTTTGGGCGGGTCAATGTAGGCGCCCGGCAAATCGAACTGCGCCGATTTCTGGTAGTAAACCGTTTTGCCAAACTCTTTAACGGGGTTCTTGAACTCGAGATGAACCACCATCGCATCTTCTCCTCGAACCACGGAGACATCGTTCAACCGGTTCAGGGAGCTTAAATCCGCCATTGCATGGCTTGATGCCGGGATGAAGAGAATCAGCGGCAAGGTCCAGGCAATCATTTGTCGTAATACATTCATGGTATGACCCTTTACAATTTTTTCGTCCAATAACGTCAAAAATACCGTCATCTTTCAATCTATTGACGTTTAATTGCAATGGTCGTACCTTTTTGAAAAACTTGAGAAAAAAATTACAGGAGGGATTATACAGGCAGGGGTGAAGAAAAACTCCCCGGCGGGAGCCGGGGTTTTTCAAATGAGTCTCTGAATCGCGCGAGTCTGTCTCTGCGCCGTTAAAATAATGGGTCTCTGAGCCGCGCGGGCCTTTCCTGGCGCCGTCAAATTAAGGTCAGGATCAGCCCAGCGACTGCACCCGTTCCATCGGCGAGATGATATCGGTGAGACGCACGCCAAACTTTTCGTTGACCACGACCACTTCGCCGCGCGCCACCAGTTTCTGGTTGACCAGCACTTCCAGAGGCTCGCCCACCAGTTTGGTGAGTTCCACAACGGAGCCTTGGCCCAATTGCAGAAGATCGTTGATCAACATCTTACAGCGACCGAGTTCAACGGTCACGGTTAGGGGAATGTCCAGAATCAGATCCAGGTCTCGGCTTTCCCGGTCCCCGTGTCCGCCTTCAATGTCTCCAATGTCTCCGCCACCTTCGCCGTCGCCGCCAATATCGTCCAGGTCGTCTATCGAATCAAAATCGTCCATTCCATCTTCGGCCATAGCGCTACCCTTCTCTCTTGATGATTTCAGTTATTTGTATGCTTTTATTCCCACGCGATACGCCAGGGAAGCCCTTGAATTTGGGAATCCCTTCGATCTTCATGATCAATGGATCCGTCACGTCGTTACCGAGCATGAAGGTGTCGCCGGGTTTCCACTTCAATAATTGTCCGGGGTGGATGTCCTTGGTTCCCAATTCGACCACCACGCTGGCTTCGGTGCTGAGCAACTCAGACCTCAGCCGACGCACCCAGACCTGGTCGACTTCCATTTCTTCGGATTGGAACTGCGCTTTCAATTTCGGGATCACCGGTTCGATCGCCGCGTAGGGCAGACACACCGTGATGGACCCCGAAATATTCTCCATTTCAATTTCGAACAAAATAACCAGAACGATGTCGGTTGGAGGCACGATGGCGGCAAACTGCGGGTTGACCTCGGAGCGCACATAGTTGGTCGATACCGGATGCACCGGCTTCCAGGCCTTTTCCCAGTCTTCCAGAGCGCTCAAGACCACGTTCTTGGTCATTCGAATTTCGATTGCGCTGAAATCGCGCCCGGTGATCTTCGCTTCCTGCGTGCCGACGCCGCCGAAAAAAGTATCGACAACAGCAAACACCAGCTTGCTTTCAATCACGATCAAACCATGCCCGCGCAGGGGTTCCATTCGAAAAATATGCAGACTCGAAGGAACGGGAAGCGAACGGAGAAACTCGCCAAACTTGACGGTATCCGTCGACACCGTGCTGACGTCTGCGGACTTTCTCATCAATGTGGAAAAGGTGTTCCTGAACAACCGGGAAAACATCTGGTTGATGATGTCCAGGGTTGGCAGTCGCCCCCGAATGATCTTTTCCTGACTGGTCAGGTCATAGGGAACGACGCCGGAGACCTCTTCCGGTTCGTCGGACTCGGTTTCTACATCGCCTTCGTTAACGCCTCGTAGCAGGGCGTCAACTTCAGATTGGGATAAGACTTCACTCATTTAGTCGCAATTCAAAAAGATGGATAGTGTCTCAATCAAAATTATATCACTGAATAATGAACTCGGTGAAATAGGCGTCCTTGATATGCCCTAGCACCAGGAAACGATTGACGCGCGTCGTGATTTCATCTTTCAGACGAAATTTACCCTGAACGGAATACACGTCTTCAAAGGTCTTGCTACTCAGCAGAACCAGAATCGAGTCCGTAATTTTCTGCACGTTTTCCTTGATCTCGGAATGAACCTCAGGAGCGCTGAGCTCCATCGAAATCGTCACCTTCAAAAATCGTTTGCCGCCGCTCCCGGCCAGATTCACGATGAATGGGTCGAGCGGATACATGACGCCAAGCGTCGGGGCCTCTTCAACTACGGCAGGCGTCTCGCCTTCCTGTCCCTCTTCAAGCGGTTGCTCTGCAGGAGCCGCGCCATCGACTGCCGCAGGAGGCGCCTTGATGAAATTGGTGTAGGCGTACCAGCCGCCTCCACCCAGAACCGCCAGACCAACGACGATGCCGATGATTTTCATTAACGGCGAGCCCTTCTCAGGCGCCGCTTCCGCCGCTTCCAGCTCTTCCAGTAAGTCCTGATCCTCTGCCATCTAAATTCCTCCCAGGGGTCGTGAGCGACCGTTGGAGACGTTTTTTAAGAACCTTTCGGCCCAATCCCGCCCCTCGCTCTTGTTTCGGGGCGGCCTTGTCAAAAGAATATTAAATTCACACGATATCGTAAAAAGCAAAATATATGCCACGCTATACAAATTCGGACAAAGCCTCGAATCCACTCTATTTAAATGCTTTATCCATATAGCCTTGGCAAATTCAAAACGCTTTTAAAAACTGACCGGAATTGCCAATAATTTGACGATCAATTTTAACATAATGAATAACTAAAAACTATTCAATTACTTAACGACTATTCTCAAAATTTCTAAAGACACTCGACCGCTTTGTTTATTTTTAAAGCGCCCTCATATATTAATGCCCGAATAATACGCATTTATTTTCGACCTGGGTTCAACTGCAGATTTCCAAAGAACAGACCTTTAATATTAAACCTTTTAAATATATAGCTTTAAAAGCTAATTAGCGGGATTCCTGAAAAACAACATCACTTGGTACAGGATTTGAAAATAAGCATTCAGAAGCGATTCTGTGGGCAATAACAATGTCGCAATTTCATCATTCCACTTCATTCGATGAAATGCAATTAACGGAAGATCAACCTGAATCAAGGAGTTGGATCTCATGCTAACCGGGAAGCACAATTACAAACTAATTTTACTGACCCTCTTCTCTATTGTGGCGCTTGCGGAACCTGTCCACGCCGAAGAAGTCGCGAAGATCAATTATGCCGATACGGCCTGGATCATGGTCTCCTCAGCTTTGGTGATGCTCATGCTTCCTGGCCTGGCCTTGTTTTACGGCGGCATGGTCCGCCGGAAAAACGTATTGAGCACCCTCATGCACAGCTTTGTTCCTCTCGGCGTTGTCACCATTCAATGGGTGGTGATCGGCTATTCCCTCGCCTTTGGGGCCGACATCGGCAGTTTTGTCGGCGGGCTGGACAAGATGTTTCTGGCTGGGATCACTATGAATACGCTCAGCGGAACGATCCCCGAATTATTGTTCTGCATGTTCCAACTGATGTTTGCCATCATCACCGCCGCCCTGATCAGCGGCGGCATCGCCGAGCGGGTCGATTTTAAGGCCTATGTCGTCTTCATCGCGGTTTGGACCACGCTGGTCTACGATCCTATTTGCCACTGGGTCTGGGGCGGCGGCTGGTTGGGCGAACTGGGCGCGCTGGATTTTGCAGGCGGCACCGTCGTCCACATATCATCCGGCGTAGCGGCTCTGGCGGCGGCGATGGTTCTGAAAAAACGCAAAGGCTTTCCCGGGCGTCTGATGATTCCTCACAGCCTCCCCTTAACCTTGCTGGGCGCGGGACTGCTCTGGTTCGGCTGGTTTGGCTTCAACGCAGGCAGCGCCCTGGCCGCTAACGAAACCGCCGTGCTCGCCTTCACCAACACGCAAATCGCGACGGGAGCGGGTCTGCTGGGCTGGCTCGCCGCTGAATATTACAAAGTGGGAAAGGCCAGCGCATTGGGAGCCGCTTCGGGGATCGTCGCGGGTCTGGTCGCCATCACCCCCGCCGCAGGCTTTGTGGAACCGCTGTGGGCCATCGTGATCGGATTCGCCGCAGGCGTTATCTGTTACGCCGCCGTGATCATGAAAATTAAAATGGGTTACGACGACTCGCTCGACGCCTTTGGCATTCACGCCGTTGGCGGCGCCTGGGGCGCTCTCGCAACGGGATTATTCGTCACCGTGGGCGGAACCGGACTGCTTGCGGGCGATGTCAAGCAAGTCATGATTCAGATTGTAGGGATCGCCGCCGCCGCGGCCTATTCTTTCATCGTCACCTACGGCCTGGTGGTTCTTCTGGAGAAAACCATGGGCTTCCGCGTTGACGACGAGAACGAAGAAATCGGCCTCGACAACACGCAACATGGAGAAACGGCATACAATCTGGTTTGATGAACACAGCCAGGTGATCGGGACGCAATCCGTCTCGCGTCGCCTGGCTTGTTATATCAAGCCTAAGCCATTCTAAATTATGGCATATTAGGTTTGACACCTTGGGAAATTTGATTACAATTTAACGACCGAAGATATTTTAAATCCAAACTCCAAAACAAACGCCTGTGCGCAGACCTTGGGGAACCAATTTCTTGGAGGAGATTGCAGAATGAAAAAAATAAGCGCCGCCTTACTAACAAGCCTGTTACTTTGCGGAACCTATTCCGACAGCGCCCGCGCCGACTCGGCTATGGAAATCTTAAAAGACATTGAAGTTCACGGCTTTGCCTCGGCATCTTATAATTATAATTTTCATAATCCCAAATCGCCCACCAACGGCAACTCGACCAACCGAATTTTTGACCGCGATTCCAATTCCTTCAAATTTGACGTGGGCGAACTCGTGCTGGTCCGCGAAACTCCCAACGTCGGCGACATCGGTTTTCGCACCGATCTGACCTACGGATTCAGCTTGCCTGAAGTCGCAAAATCGACTGCAAGCGCCGGCGACGTTCAAACGCATGATTTTGACTTACAACAAGGCTATGTATCGTATCGGGCGCCCATCGGCAACGGCCTGCAAATCGACGGCGGTAAATTCATAACGCATATCGGCGCGGAAGTGATCGAAGGCTACGACGGATGGAACAGCAATATTTCCCGTTCCTTCATGTTCGGCCTCGCCATTCCCTTCACGCACACCGGTGTGCGCGCCATCTACGACGTGAACGAAAAAGTCAGCGTACTCGGCATGATCGCCAACGGCTGGGACAACACGACCGACAACAACAACGATAAAACTCTGGGCGCTCAAATCGCCTACGCCGCGTCCGACGACGTTAATATCCTGTTCAACTGGGCAGGCGGCGGCGCTTCCTCCGCCAACAATAATTCCGACTGGCGCAATATCTGGGATGTCGTGGTCGACGTCGCTCTCACGGACAAGACCTTCATGCAATTGAACTTCGACTACGGCACGCAAGAATCCGCGTCTCTCGCTCGCCTGCGCGACGATGCTGAATGGTGGGGCGTGGCGGCTATTCTGCGTCACGACTACAACAAATGGTTCTCTATGAACGCGCGCGGCGAATTTTTTAACGACGACGACGGCTTTCGCGCCAACGTGACGACGGGACAGAAAATGTGGGAGCTCACCCTCACCCCGGAAATTCGCGTGAACCAGAACTTTGTGTTCCGCGTTGAATACCGACACGACGAATCGACCGCCCTCGCCTTCAACGATGGCTCCAACAATCAGCTCAATTCCAGTCAGGATACAGTCGCCGCCAACGCGCTGTTCTACTTCTAAACGTTTAGAATCGCTTCGGCGGGAGATAGCTAACTCCCGTCGAAGCGCATCCTACGATTTTTAATTCCCACCTATTTCTGTTAAATCGGTTTATTCTCCCTTCCAGACCGATTACAATATTTTTAAATAGCGGCCAAACTTTTTAAACGGGTCCTTACTCAGAGTTTCGCGCGTTAGCCGAAGCTCTCGACCCGACTGCAATGCCTCGAGCTGAAACTTTATAGAAAATGTTGAGCCACACTCAAAACTCCGTCGTCTACCTGATGTTCCTGAGCGGACTGCTGTTCCTCGGACTTAACTTTGTCGCGTCATGCATGGTGAACCCTGGCCCGAAACGTGGGAAACGTTTTGGTTATCTGTTCATCGTCGTCGCCCTGCTGACCTTTCTCATTCAGGAAGAATACAGCGTCATGTTATCCCTCGACTTCACGCGCGAGATGGCCAGAAACATACTTCTCGCAGGCTTGAGTTTACCGGTTTTTTTTATCTCTCTCTTTTACTACCGCGTCAAGGCCAAGCGGGAAAAACAATCCACGACACAAAGCATAGAGACAACACATGGTAACGATTGATTTACGAAGCGACACGCTGACCCAACCCACCCAGGAAATGCGAGACGCGATGGCCACAGCTGAGGTTGGCGACGACGTCTTTGCAGAAGACCCCAGCATCAACCAGCTAGAACAATTAGCCGCACAAAAACTGGGCAAAGCGAAAGGCCTGTTCGTTCCCAGTGGAACGATGGGGAATCTGATTTGCCTCCTGACCCATTGCGCACGGGGCGATGAAATTATCGTTGGCGATCAAAGTCATATCTTCCTCAACGAAGTCGGCGGCGCCTCCGCCCTGGGCGGCATCATCATGCGTACTGCGCCTAACCTGAAAGACGGTCGCATTCACTTGAACGATCTTGAAAAAGCCATTCGCTCGTCTGACATGCATTTTCCCGTCACCCGACTCATCGCTCTGGAAAACACGCATAATTATTGTCAGGGTTCTCCACTGACCACCGACTACACACGCGAAGCCACCCAACTCGCTCACGACCATGGACTGGCAACGCATTTGGACGGCGCGCGACTGTTCAACGCCGCAGAGGCTCTCAGTGAGAAAGCCGAGAAACTGGCAGAGGGGTTTGACTCCGTTATGTTTTGTTTTTCCAAAGGGCTGTCCGCTCCAGTTGGCTCGATGATATGCGCAAGCGAAGCATTCATTCAACGCGCGAGGAAGGTCAGGAAAATGCTTGGGGGAGGAATGAGGCAGGCGGGACACCTTGCCGCCGCAGGACGGATCGCCCTGGAAACAATGACCGATAGATTGAGCGAAGATCGCATGAATGCTCAATACTTTGCTCAGTCTCTTGCAACTATAGAAGGGATACGAATTGATCCAGAGGAAATCAAAACAAACATCGTTTTCTTTGACATGACGCGCAAATCGGTTTCGGCTCAAGACTTCCTCGCAAAAACATCTGCGCAGGGACTCAAAATATTAAATTTGAGAGGCCCCGCCTTCAGGGCCGTGTTTCACCGCGAAATCACAAGAGAACATAGTGAACAAGCGGTAGAAATCATAAAATCAGCGCTTGCTACATGATTACAGTTTGACAATTTACAAAAGTCTCAATAGAATGTAAGTTTAATTTTATCGACGAATTTCTCAAAGGCTCCCAAATGGAAATGCAAGAAACCCTGCAACTGGTCAAAGAAGCGCAAAACGTAGTCAAAAGCCGTTTTTTACTTTGTATTCTAGTTGCACAACGCATCCATCAAATAGAAAAAGGAGCACAACCCACCATCGATGTCGATCCGGCAGAATATGCTTCGCCTAAAAAATTCTTTGAACTCGCTCTTCGCGAAATCAATGACGGCAATATGGATCTAGAACAAGTTTCCGAAGAAGATTGATCGCCGCAATACCCTTCTGCAACATCTTTCAGAATATACGACTTCTCTCGCAATCCCGCTGAGACTCTTCTAAAACTAGCATCTGCACATAGCCAAAATTGCTAATGACTCAGGCTTTAAAGCCTGCAGTCTCCTGCTGCCGCATTAAGTTGTGTAACTCTCCAATACCCCAGTCTTCCCGCTAGTAGCACAAAATTCCCCTACCCTTCGGGCTCATGCCATAAGGAGTTCGCCCCTTATCACGCCCCAATTCTTGACTCCCGATACCATTTACCCCTGGCACAATCCATGGTAATTCTACTTAAAGTATCCTGTCTTCATCCAATAAAAAAAGGCCCGCCGAAACCGGCGGGCCTTTAGTCTAATACTTACTTATCAGTTATACAGGAAGTTCATCCCGTTTAACTTTGCCTTCGTCATACATCTTGCGAGTTCTTCGAGTCATCCAAACCAACCAACCCTGAAACCCTGCGAAAGCGCAACCCATGATAACGGCATTGTAATAAATCGATGTCGGAATCGAAGGTTTAAGAATCGTGTAATACCAGGTCGAAATGGCCATGTGCTCGTCCTTCTCGTGATCACGACCCGACCATTGCATGAAAGCTACCGGGATAAACTGTTTCTTCGGAATTTGAACTTCCAGATTATCCGCATTCTCCGTCGTCAAAGTACGACGGAACAGTACTTTCACACGTCCCTGTATGAACTTGGAGTCAACAACTTCAACAACCGTATTGTCCCTGACCGTTACCGCGTCAAAGCCATTACCGTTCAACTCCTCAACTTTCATATCCAACTCATAACCTTCAGGCTTTGGAGCCGCAGAAGCGCGGTAATTCTTAGCCAGAAAACTTGCGCGCCAGATATGTACAGGTTTCTTGGAGTCGCCAAAGATGAAATAAGGCTTCTCAGCGCCGAAGAGATCCTGCAACTGTGCAGGCCATTCGATTGCCACCATATCTCTCCATTCCGGATCTTCAGAAAGGAAACGATCATGGTATTCAACCAGGTAGTAAACAGCATTCTCTTCTTCACTCCAACGAGACGTTACCCAGAGGTTGTCGACTTTAGGATCAAAATTTCGCTTACCGCGAGTGATCTGACCTGCCATCGCAATGTAGTTACGTCGAGGTCGTTGAATAGAACCCCATTCTTCAGCATACTCTTCAGAGTCTCTCCAGCCGGTGATCTTGGGATCAGCGTCGGGAGTGGTCCACATCGGATCATCAATCGTTTTAGCAACCGGACCTTCAGTAAACTCTGAACTGATGAGGAAGTCATTGACCGGTTTGTTAGCGAGCGGATCAATGTTCTTTCTCGGACACAAAGAGTTAACGAATGCCGCCAACTTCCAACGATCTTCCACAGTGATCTGATCTTTGAAGTTAGGCATCGGCGTGCCGTTCAAACCGGTGGAGATGGTTCGTACAACGTTGAAAGGATCGTAATGATTCCTTCGGCTACCGCGGAAGTTCCAGCATTGCTGCCAGTCCGCCGCAACGATCGGGAATCCCCAGTCGTCTTTCATCGTCGGGTTACCATCACCGCGACCTTCGCCGCCGTGACACTCGAAGCATTTATTTTTGATAAAGATTTCTTTACCTGCGTCAACCGCTTCCTGAGGAATCCCCAAATGATAGGGACCTTTGGTTCCCCAAGGATTCGTACCGAAATCCTGGGTGAAAACTTCTTCATCCGAATCGTCGAAACTACGATCCTGAACCAAAGTCTTAACGAAGTTAACAACAGCTACGATTTCATCTTTCTTCAATACATTACCCCAAGGCGGCATTGCAGAACCCGGAAGTCCGTTAGTTACCGTCTTGATCAAATCTTCTTCCAATGGCAATTCACCAGAATCCGTAACCCGGATCTTGAAAGTACCCTGAATGAAGTTTCGGGGGCGGGTGAAAAGACGATCCGCTGCCGGGCCGTCTCCTCCGCCTTCAACGCCGTGACACCAGACGCATCGCTTGAAGTAAATTTTCTTACCTTGCTCAAGCACGTCTTTTTTCACCGCGTCTGCCGGGGCTGCGAACGATACAGCGGGGGTCAAGAACCCCACCGCCATCGCCAGCAACATCCAGCGCAGTGTTTTGAAATGTTTGTTAGCACTTAACATGGTTCACCATTTTATGAATAGGTTAATTAACCGGATTTAATAATTAACTAAATTATTCTCCACCACCTGAAGCAGATTCGGTATCGAATGTTCGTGGATGCCAGCCCGTGTACCAGTATTCAAACAGGATGACCTTCCACATTTCATCGGTATTCAAATGCTCTTCCCAAGGTGGCATTGCAGACGACCAAGGCGTCGATTCATTGGGCAGACCCGGTCCGCCCTTTGCAACACGCCAGAACAGAAAGGACTCTCTCAACATCGCAATCGTACCCGGATCGACAAAGTTTGCCGGAGTCGGGTTGAATACATGAGAGAACATGCCCAGACCATTCAACTGATCGCCATGACAATAATGGCAGTTTTGAAAGAATACCGTTCCGCCTTCCGTGACGTACTTCATGTACTCCTGCTTATCGGCGTCAAGGAAAGGGAAGCTGTCTTTATAGTTATCCTGTTCGTCAATACGAAACGGGTTCGTCTGACCTTCCAGGGTGTACGTTTTTCCATGAACCTTGGTGGTAGCCGGTGGAGCAGGGTGAACCGTTCTAAGCTCCACTGGCTCCTGGAAAATCGGATACAGCGCTTTATAAGTGCCAAAACCTACGAGAAAAGGCAGGAGCGTGAAAACGATCAGCTGAGCCGCCTTGTATTCGCCAACGATCGTTTTCACGATCGGCGCGCGAAATTCCCGAAAGGTGATCGGATCCTGACTGATATACAGGAAGGTACCGATCGACCACAACATCATGTAAGTGATGAAGAGGGTCCATGGAATCGGGGGATACAAAATCCACTTATAAAAGTAGAAACCCAGCGCCCAGACCATAGTGGCCCGGAACGCCATAGCAGGTTTCAATTTCATCGCGAGATGAAGGAAAATTACCGCGAAAACCATGATCAGGTAATATGAATACCGGTTCATGATCCAGCCAGCCTCTTTGGGCGTAAAAATGGGGAACAACACATTATGAAAAACACCCAAGGTGGCAACAAATACTATCAGACTTAATAGTGTCTTATTCATGTTGTCTCCTTAGCCCTCAGCTTTGGTTTGGCTGATAAAATCAACCAGCTTATCAATCGCCTGCACTGACAGCTTGTTTTTAAAATCCTGGGGCATCAATCCATCTGCGTAAGGCTCCCCAGCTTCTTCATTGAACACTACGAACGCACTCGGATCGAGAATGGATTCCCGGACATACTCCTTGGTGTTCGTAGCCTTCCCTTTATAGTTTGGATCTTTGATGCGGTTCGGTGCATTGGTGGCCTCATGCAACGGAGGTCCCAAAGCGCCCAACGCGCCTTCAACGCCAGGAATCACATGACACAAAGGACAACCCAGCGTATTAATGATTTCTTCAACAGGCTCATTACCTGTCACAAACGTTGGAGCCTCTTCATCACTACCAGAATCTTCAGCCGGAGCTTCAGCCTGAGCAGTTGGGAGAGGAACCGTTACCTTGGAGAAATCGCCCGGCGTATCCATAGACTGCAGGAAGGCGATTACCGCATTCAACTCAACCGGAGTCAAGCTGATCGGAGGCTTGGAAATAACCGGCATCGGGCTTTTTGTATCGCCGTCGCCGCCAAAGCCTTCAACAACGTAACAGGAAGGACACATCAGAGATTCTCTCAAATAGTCCTCGCCAATCAAATCAGGACTGCCTGATCGGCGATATGCTTCATCAACCTGATCCGGAGCGCCTTTAACAACACCCGTCGCAGGCTCTGTCTCTCCGATAGCTACCGGACTTGTCGCATATCTATCTTCTTTAACACGCGTCTCAGCCCTCTCGCCAATACCGAACAGGTTCGGACATCGACCCATGTGATCCGCAGGATCAAAGGTATGACACAAAGGACACTGGCCTTTACCAATCGACTTCTGACCTGCGACCTGTTTCGCGCCATATACAATGACGCGACCCATGTCTACAAATTGCTCCATAGTGATGTCATCACTGATCGCGGCCGCTTTTGGCGGTGGATCCGAGCGCTGCTGCGGCAACCAGTTGCTGTAACCCGCGAGCAGAATCGAAACCGTACACCAGAAGAACGCCCCGCGAATGATTGGAGGGGATTGATTTTGAATGTTCTCGTTCTTAAAGAACATCCCCCAGACCAGCAAGGTTATTAACACCGCCAACACCTGCCACGGAACAAATGCCATTTGGTCAGCCTGAACCAAATCAAACATGTGGACGGTCAGAAACATATTGAGCACAAAACCAGCTCCGAAAATAGAACCCCAGAGCTTACCGTTAACCGTTTCCCTCTCCCTGCTATGTTGAATCACGTTAATGAACACATAGAGGGAGAACAGCGAAAACATGATCGTCAGGTAAGACCATAGGATGTCATGCTGTTCTGGTAGCATCCCTAACTCCTCTCCTTTGAATACTTAAAAATAACTAATTATAAATGGTTATTAATATTAGCTTGTAACTTACTGCTGTTGCTGAGCCGGCACTGGAACGCCCTCAGGAGCTGGTTGAGCGGCTTCTTTCTTGGCCGTCAGACTTGCTACCCAGAACACGATCACAAATTGCGTCCACACAAACAGCGTGTTGAACGTCAGCATCTTACCCGCCTCGCCGATCGTCAAGGTATACGCATCCACCGAGTTGTCACGCAGAACCTCGGTTACGTGCCAGAACAAGCGCACTGCAGATCGGATATAACCCATGAGACCCATCAGCCAGGTGAAGGAAATCGCCAGCAGGAAGATAGCGTAGGTGCCTACTTTAGACTGCGTTCCCCATTGAATGTCGCCGTAGGATTCAGAATCTTTAAACATCGAGATATTGATCGCCACGCCGGCAAACAGAGCCGTCAAGGTACTACTTACCTGAGGAACAGACAGACCTACACGCTGGTTAGCGGGGAGGTAGTAGCCATACACGCCGAGATAAATGATATTGATCGCAGCGCCTACGAAGATAGCCGCGATCCAGCAGTTACCAACCGTCGCCCATGGAACCGTGATTTTCTTGTTCGCTCGTTGATACAGAATAAAACAAAGAGCCGTACAAGTGATCATCAGGTTGACCGCGGTATTTTTGGCTGACATTACGCCAAAGTGACCGACAATCGGATGTTGCGCGCCACCCATTACCTTCAACTCAGCGGGCGTCATAACAATCGTATGAGGCGTCATCCACATGGTAAAACAAACGATCAGAAGCAGAATCATGTACTTACAATACTTCATATATCGATGCGACCCCTTAACACGCGACATACCGTTGTGCAGGTAAGAGTTGGCCGCAAAGAACAATAAGCCGATCATAACCGCCTGAATGATGAACAACCAAGCCATGATGCCGCCCATCAGCGTAATACCCATCTGCTGTCGGAATGCATACACTTCTTTCATCAACCAGTATCCTGCGAAAGGAAGCGGGATCAGACCAAAGATACAAATGAACATAGCTACGTAACAGACCCAGTCATAATGCGCTCGCTCTTCTTCCGTCTTCGCCGTCAGGTAATGGTAAGCCGCGTACGCGCCTACGATACCGCCGCCGAAAACGATGTTGCCGAGGATGCGATGCACGCCAACCGGATTCCACAAGGTGGAATGAATTACGTGCCAGATGTTGCCCAGAAAACGGCCTTGCTCGTCGATACCGCCCGGCGCCTGCATGAAGGTCGCCCAAGAGTTTGCAAGGTACATCAGAACCGTTCCAATGAGGTTCAACAACACAGACAAGCTACAATGAATCCATTTCAGGAACGGATCCTTGTTCATCTTGTCCCAACCATAGTAATAAACGTAAAGAACGCCTGATTCCGCGAGGAACATCAGAGCGTATACGTGCATTACCGGTCGGAAAATGCCTGCCATGTATTTGAAGAAACCAGGAAAGAGCGTGATAAAGGTAAAAAGAAGGATACCGCCGAGGATGGCCGTCCAGGAGTAAGCTGTCAGACTGACTTTCATCAAGTCATGCGCCAGCTTGTCATACTTAACAGCCATAACCGGATCAGACTCTCGAGAGCGAATTCCGACGAACTCAATGAGCATACAGAAGATCGGAACCGCCAGTACGAAGCTACCAAAATAAAGATGCTGTTGGTTAGCAACCCAGAGAATCATTCGACTTGGCGCGAACTCATAATTGTTATAATCATTTTCGCCAAGCTCCGGAGCGGGAGCGCCGCTTACTGGACCTTTCAGCGGGTTGCCTTCCCAGTCCTTGTAAAATACGTCCTGACTCCATTCAATCTTAGGCTCGCCATCACCTTCCGCCGCTTCTTCAGCCATTACTTCTTTAGCAAAAGCTTCTTCAGCAAAAACCTGCTCAGCCAGAACTTCTTTAGCGAATACATCCGCCGTTAGGCCGGGCGCTGCCATATACATCGCAAACGCCATCAGAAAGGCTACAAAAACTGTTCCCCTCTTCATATTGGTTGCTTTCCCTAACATTTTATTAACCTCCGTTTTGGATCTTGGAACACCAGGTAACTACTATTATTAAAATTAAAACCGTACTGTTTATATATTCGCCAAATTGATTAGTTTACCGTCGTCTTTTAACTGCTCAAATTCGAGTTCGTAATTTTGTTCAATATTCTCCCAGATTCACCATTTTGGGGGCTATTTTTCTCCAAATTCATCAAAATAGCAACCGTAAAAATTGTCGCAAAATAGCTAATACTAAATGTTTTTTCCGCCCTTCCTGCAAAAGCAAGCGTTAAACATTTAAAATCAACAAGTTAAAAAAATCACGCCTATTTGCGATTTGACGCATCGCGCGCACAATAGGCACAAAATGAACGAAATAATTAGCATAGCGCCCGGCAAATTGTCAAGTTAATTTGAAATTCTAGGCTTTGTGCCGTTTTCGTAAACCAATTCGCCTCGTCGCTTCACTTCAAACGGACCTTGACCGCATTGGCGTGCGCGTCCAGATTCTCCATATCCGCGAGGCATTGCACGGTCCCTGAGGCTCTTTGCAAGGCTTCCTGCGAATAGGTGATGAGGCTGGTCCTCTTGATAAAGTCATAAACGCCCAGGGGCGATGAAAATCGCGCTGTGCCGCTTGTCGGCAGGACATGGTTGGGTCCTGCCAGATAATCCCCTATCGCTTCCGGCGTGTAATGCCCCATGAAAATCGCGCCGGCGTTGTTAATCTTCGCCGCCCACGCCACCGGGTCGTCCACCGCCAGCTCCAGATGCTCAGGAGCGATCTCGTCGGCCAGTTGCACGGCGGCCTCAAGGGATTCGGTCACAAACAGGCGGCACTGGTTTTTCAGCGACGCGTCCACGATCGCGCCTCGTTTGAGTCTTTCCTTTTGCCGGTTCACGGCTTCAAGCGCCGCTTCGGCCAGGGCCTGGGACGGGGTTGTCAATATGGAGACGGCTTCTTCGTCATGCTCGGCCTGGGACAGCAGATCGGCGGCGATGTATTCCGGGTTGGCCGTGTCGTCGGCGACAATCAATATCTCGCTCGGTCCGGCGACCATGTCGATGCCGACGATGCCGAAGACCATGCGCTTGGCTAGCGCGACAAAAATATTCCCCGGGCCAACGATTTTGTCCACGCGCGGCACCAGCGTCGAACCAAACGCCATCGCGCCAATGGCCTGAGCGCCGCCTACCTTGTAAATTTCATCCACGCCCGCCAGATCGGCGGCGACCAGCGCATGCCAGCTCGGCTGGCCTCCGGGACAGGGGGTGCACATAACGATCCGCTCAACGCCTGCCACTTTCGCAGGGATGGCGTTCATCAATACCGACGAGGGGTAGGAAGCCTTGCCGCCGGGAACATAAATTCCTGCGGTTCGCAGAGGGCTGACTTTCTGTCCCAGCCGGATGCCGTCGAGGGAATATTCCCAGCTTTCCTGCTTTTGCTTTTCGTGGAAGGATCGAATATTCTCCGCCGCAATTTTCAAAGCGTCGATTTCTTCCGCGCTCATTTTCGAGTACGCGGTCTTAATTTCTTCCGGCGTCACGCGCAGGTCTTGCAGGGAGCCGGTATGCCCGTCGAACTTACGCGTGTACTCCAGCAGAGCCTCGTCGCCCTTCTCTTTCACATCTTGCAGAATGGCTTGCACCGTCGCGTCCTGAGTGGCGAAATCCATCTCAAGACGATGGATCACCGCCTGCGTTTCTTTTTGATACGACTCTTCATCAAATCTAATGATTCTCATGTTCGACTTCGCTCGTCCTTTGGTTTATTCCCATCTGCTTTAACAATTCCAGTAAGGATCGTTGCTTTGCCCCGATCCCCTTCATAAGCTCCAAATGCGTCAGCAAAAATTTCAAATCGCTGGGATGGTCCACATCGTACCAGACCGGCAGGAGTTCAAGGTCTGCGCCAAGCGCTGCGATACGGCTCGCCGTATCACGAAGCACTGTCTCCCCACCCCATTGGATACCGCCGAACACATCCACCAGTTCGGGACCCATCGCGATCAGATAATAGCCGCCATCCACCGCCGGACCGAGAACCAGCGGCGCTCTCGAATCCAGAGCCTGCTGGATATAGGCCACCGGAAGACTGGGACTGTCGGCGCCAATGATGACGACCCGCTCATAGCCTTCGCGCAAACGATCCTGAAACGCCTTGCGCATTTTCTCCCCAAGATCGGACCCTTCCTGCAAGAAAGTGCGAAAACCCGAAGGCAGACGCGACTCCTCTTGAAAAAACCCCGACTCCATTGAAGGGTGAATTCCCACAAAGCAATCCGCGTCTTTCACGGACGCCAGCGTCTCCAAACCAACTTCCAGAAAACGACGGTAGATTTTCAAAATATCTGCATCGCCCAGCCAGGGAGACAAGCGGGTCTTGACTTTTCCGGGAACCGGATCTTTCGCAAACAGGACAAGGGCGCGCTTTTGCTCTATCTTCATGCACAGGGGTTCGTTATAATCGGCAGATTGGATTCAAGGTCATTTCGTTTTCATTCTTTTAATGGGTTTGACCCATAAAGTCAAACCGTCAGAGGACCGCGCCTCTGATAAAGTTTTATTCTATATGATTTCGCTTTACGACATCGACGTTTATCTTATCGACTGGGTGCACACGCATTTCCAATCGCGACTGTGGATCAAATTCATGGAATTCGTGTCGATCAAGCAGAACTTTGCGATTCCAGGCCTGATCGTCGCGATTCTGATCCTTTGGGTTTACCGCTGGCGCGGCGCTCTCTTCCTCGTTGCCGGAGGAATCGCCATTGGCCTGAACGACGCTATCAGCCATCACGTTTTCAAAGAAGGCATCGGGCGCCTTCGGCCCTGTCACGTGCTTCCTCAATTGCAACATGTCGTGAATTGTTCGAACAGCTTCTCTTTTCCCTCGAATCATGCGAGCAACACCTTTGCATTCGCAATGCTGGGAACACTGTGCTTTCGCAACTGGGTGCTTCTGGTCTATTGCATCGCCTTGATCGTAGGGTATTCCAGAGTCTTTCTCGGCGTGCATTACCCCAGCGACATTCTGGGCGGGGCGGCGTTCGGATCGCTCATGGGTTATTTGGGATACTTGTTATACCGGCAGGGCCTGCAACGGTTTCGGGTTTAAGCAATGAGCGCTCCCAAAAAAATTCTGATTTTAAAAATGAGCGCCCTCGGGGATGTGGTGCATACCCTACCCACGCTGGAGACCCTGCGCGCCAACTATCCCGACGCTCACATCGCATGGGTCGTTGAAGAACGCTTCCGTTCCCTGATCGACGACCACCCCGATCTGGACGAAGTCATCGCCGTCAACACGCGACGCTGGCGCAAACAGATCAACAAAGACACCTTCCGGGAAATTCGCCAGATCGTGCGCGAACTGCGCGAAAAGAAGTTTGACCTGGTTCTGGATTTTCACGGCCTTTTAAAAAGCGGTCTCTTCGCCCGGCTTTCCCAAGCAAAGGATTCATGGGGTTTCCATAAGTCCAACTGCAAGGAAGCGTTCAGTTCTTTTCTCATTAACAATCACGCTCCTCCTATGGAAGCCGACCTGCACGTCGTTGAACGCAATCTTACACTGGCTCAGGCGGCGCTTCCCTGCGCACAGACCCCCATGCGTTTTGATCTGCCGCAATCTCCTTCTGGCGACGCGCTGATTGAAAACTATTTCAGGGACCACCCTGAAATGTCCCGCCGACGCCTCGCCGGGATCAATCCCGGAGCCGGTTTCCGATCCAAGCTATGGAGTCTTGAAAAATTTGCCGAGCTGGGGGATCGTCTCAGCGCGGATCATAATTTTTCGATTCTCGTCACCTGGGGGCCGGGAGAGGAAGGGATGGCGCAATCCATCGCCGCCAGAATGCAGGAACCTTGCTGGGTCGCTCCGGCCACGACCATCGTCGAATCGTTGTCCATTTACCGGCGCCTCGACCTGTTTATTGCGAGCGATTCCGGGCCGGCGCATTTGTCCGCCGCCCTGAACAGGCCGACCGTGGCTCTATTCGGCCCGACCAACCCGGCTCGCAACGGTCCTTATGGCGCTCAAACCCGTTGCGTATTCAAAAAATTACCCTGCAGTTTTTGCTGGAAACGGACCTGCCCTCTGGGCACCGACGAATGCATGCAATCGATCAGCGTTGAAGATGTACTGGAATCTGTTCATACTGTCTTGCAGGCGCCACCGGCGCCGACTCTCGCTCAACCTTAAAATCAGAAAGGCGACCCATGGGAATCGACAAAGAATTACTCGACATTTTGGTATGTCCCAAATGCAAGGGAGATCTGGAACTGCCCGAAGAAGAGGACGGACTGGTCTGCCCGGCCTGTTCGCTGAAGTATCCCATTCGCGACGACATTCCTATCATGCTCGTGCACGAAGCCCTGCCCATTGACTGAAGGTCTGCAAGCAATTCATGGGACAATTCTCAAAGGCTCTGGAAAAACAGGTCAAATCTCTCGCATGGCAAGGTATCGGGGCGCTGGTTCGCCTTTGTCGCAAACCTGCGGCCCAGGATTTTGAATGGAACCGCGTTCAATCGGTCCTGGTCGTCCGACCCGACCGCCTCGGAGACGTGGTTCTTTCGACTCCCGTCTATGTTTCTTTAAAGCGCTCTTTCCCGGACTTGAAAACCACGGCCCTGGTGCATAAAGATTATGTGCCGCTACTACAAAACCACCCGGATATCGACCGTACCCTCGCCTACGATCCGAAGCGACCCTGGAAAATTGCGCGGCAACTGCGCAAGCAGAAATTCGACCTGAGCCTGACCCTCAACAAGAGCTTCAGCGCCACCGCATCGGTCCTGACGCTCCTCGCCGGAGCGCATTACCGGGCAGGCTATCGCCATGCGCAAAATGCCTGGCTCTACGATTTTCACGGCGAGCCGGACAGCGAGGCGCGACATGAAACGCAAAACAACCTCGAATTGCTGAAGGTATTGAAAGCTCCGGCCCTGACAGAGGCGCCACGGCTCGGTTTCTCGGAAGATGAGCGCCAGGCCGCCCAAAATCGACTCGAAGCGCTGACGCGCCAGCCAGGGCCTCCTGTCGCATTGATCAAAATCGGCTCCCGCGTGCCACAATGGGGATGGAGTCCCGATAAATTCATCGAAGTCGCCAACGCGCTGGTCCGGGAAAATCAGGCGCAACTTCTGTTCATCGTCGGTCCCGGGGAAGAAAACATGATGCGGGAATTATCGCGCAAGATGGAATTTGAACCTCAAATTCTACCGCTCATGTCGGTCAGGGAACTGGCCGCTCTCATGCAATTTTGCGATTTGCTTTTTTGCAATCATACTGGCATTATGCATCTCGCTTCGGCGGTTCAGACCCCCCTCGCCGTCATCTTCAAACATGGAGAGATAAAACGCTGGGGGCCGGTGAACAACCGCCATGTCATTCTCGAAGAGCGCAACGGCGACGACTTGCCAGCGCCCTTCGTAACGCAACAGATCCTGACCTTGCTCCGCGAATCTAAAGCGGATCGTTCAAACCCGAATCTCTGAGAACTGCCATGAACTCTGCCAATCCAGCGAATACGTCATCCGCCCACCCCGGTCAACGCGGTCTGGTCTTCAATGAACCGCCCATTTTTGAACTTGGCTCGGCGGGCAGAAGAACGCCCTCGCTCCCAGCCTGCGACGTGCCGGAGGTTGAACTGGAGACTCTGCTGTCGCCTGATGAAACGCGCGACTCCATCGAAGGCTTTCCGGAGTTGTCGGAACTGGAAGTGGTGCGGCATTTCACGCGCCTGTCGCAGTGGAATTTCAGCATCGACGCCAATTTCTATCCGCTGGGTTCCTGCACAATGAAATACAATCCGAAAATCAACGACCAGCTGGCTTCGATGTCCGATTTCAGCGGCGTGCATCCTTATGCGCCGGAAGATTTTTGTCAGGGTTCGCTACAGGTCTTGTTTGAATTACAGGAATCCCTGAAGGAAATCAGCGGACTCGACGCGATTTGCCTGCAACCCGCCGCAGGCGCTCAGGGTGAACTGGCGGGGATGTTGATGATCCACGCCTACCATGAATCGCGCGGCGATCAACGAAGCAAGATTCTGCTTCCCGACTCGGCGCACGGCACCAATCCGGCGAGCGCCACCCTCTGCGGCTACAAGTCAATCCCTCTGCCTTCCAACGCGGAAGGTTTGATCGACCTGAAAAAATTGAATGATTTGATGGATGAAGACACGGCGGGCATCATGCTGACCAACCCGAACACGCTCGGCATGTTCGAAGCGCAGATTCTGGAGATCACGAAAGCGGTTCACGCCAAAGGCGGGCTGGTCTATTGCGACGGCGCGAACCTGAACGCGATCATGGGGAAAATGCGATTGGGCGCGACGGGTATCGACGTCATGCACTTCAATCTTCACAAAACCTTTTCCACGCCGCATGGCGGCGGCGGGCCGGGCGCAGGCCCGGTCGGGGTCGGCAAAATCCTCGAACCCTTTCTGCCCACGCCGCTCATTGAAAAACAAGGCAACCGCTTTGTATTGAACTGCAACCGACCGCAAAGCATCGGCAGACTGAGAACGTTCTACGGAAATTTTGGCATTCTACTGCGGGCCTACGCCTATATCCGTTCTCTTGGCAAGGAAGGCATCCAGCGCGCCGCCGAGATGGCGGTTCTCAACGCCAATTACATCAAGGCGCGTTTGAGGGATGAATTCAATCTGCCCTATCCCGGCGCCAGCCTGCATGAATGCGTTTTCGACAACAAACATCAGCGCCCGCTGTCCACCCTCGATATCGCCAAGGCGCTCATCGACTGCGGCTTTCATCCGCCCACGGTCTACTTTCCCCTGATCGTCAAAAATGCCTTGATGGTGGAGCCGACGGAAACCGAGAGCAAGGAGACGCTCGATCAGTTCATCGCCGCGATGCGCGAAATTTCCGCCAACGGCAAGGCCGATCCTGATCGCTACCACGACGCGCCGGAATTCCCGGTCGCTTCTCGTCCCGACGAAGCCCGCGCCGCGCGCAATCCGATCCTGCGTTGGAAACGCGCCGACTAGGGCGCGGTTCTAGAGATCGGCGAGATCGTCTTCGTCAAACAATTTTTCCGTAACCAGCCAGAATATCTGGCGAACCAACCGCATCCTAAAGATCGGCGAGATCGTCCTCGTCAAACAATTCTTCCATCATCTCGCGTTGCACCCGATCGTTATCGCGTTTGTCGGTGCCGTCGATGTACTCGTTCACTTTTTTCAATTGCGCGGCGTCGGTGTTGGCAAACTGCAGGCGGGAGAGAATCGTTTCCTTGTCGTAAAAATCAAACAGTTTGCCGATCCATCCATGCAAGAAGGGAGTGAGAACCGATTTGATCCCGGCAAAATCCACCACCACGGACTGACGCTCCTTGAGAACCGGAAACGACATGTCATACATGCGCCGACCTTGATCCAGAGAAACGCAGTTCTCGCCTATTTCATCCAATAAAGAAATTTTCATCGTCTGTCATCCTGTAAATCAGAGCGTCGTCCCAACACGCACAACGCTCATTAATGAATCAATATTCGCTCAACTAGAACCAGCGTGAGAAAAGTAATTAAAAAAGCTCCGGTCAGATTCAAGGCAAAGCCCGCCTTCGACATTTGCGGAATCTTGACCCAGCCGCTTCCGAACACAATCGCATTGGGCGGGGTCGCCACCGGCAACATGAAGGCAAAGGAAGCCGACAAGGCCGCAGGCGCCATGAACATCAAAGGATGAATCTGCGCCGCCACTGCCGCCGCCGCGACCAGAGGAAGTATCATTGTCGACGTCGCCGTATTCGAAGTCAACTCCGTCAAGAAGGTGATGCTCAAACAAATCAATAAAACCGTGATCGCAAGCGGCAGAACCCCGACGCCGCTCAGGCTTTCTCCAAGCCAGTGGTCGAGTCCCGTTTTTCCAAAACCCGAAGCCAGCGCAAAACCGCCGCCAAATAAAATCAAGACGCCCCAGGGCACCCGACGCTCCACGGTCTTCCAGTCCAGCACAAAATATTCGCGCCTGCCTTCCAGCTCCATCCCCGCCCGACCCGATACCGGCAAGAGCAACAACAAGAGCCCGCTGGCCATCGCCACGGTCGAATCATGAATCCAGGAAGGATTCGAAAACAACTGCGACCAGCCGGGAATCACCCAATCGCCAATAGAGATGGGTTTTCTGAAGATCCATAAAAAAGCTGTGGAGGCAAAAACGACCGCGACCTTTTTCTCGGCGTCGCTCATCGCCCCCATCGCGCGCAATTGTTCCTGCACGACATCGTTCCCTTTAGCAGACATCTCAATCTGTCCCAAAGGAAACGGCGCAACGAATCGACACAGATACAACCAGACCAGGGGTAAAAACACCAGGACCAGCGGAATTGCAAACAAGGACCAGCGAAAAAAAGAAACGCCGCCCAATTCCGGGTAAAGCTCTTTGTACAATCCCGCGAACACAATATTGGGAGGCGTGCCGATGAGCGTGCCCACCCCGCCAATACTTGCTGAATACGCCAGGCCCAACATCAGAACCAGACCAAAACCTTCGTAAATTTTCGATTCGGTTTCATCGTCCTTGCGACCGGCGATGGAACTTTGCTCCGCAAACTGTCGCACCACTCCCATGGCGACGGGAAGCATCATCATCGTCGCCGCCGTATTGGATATCCACATCGACAAAAAACCGCAAGCCGCCATGAAACCGAGAACGATGCGCTGTGGGCTGGTTCCCATGCGACAAATGATCCACAGCGCAAGACGTTTATGGAAATTCCACTTCTCCATCGCCAGGGCGATCATGAAGCCGCCCAGGAACAGGAAGATCAGATGGTTGCCATAATTCACGGCAACGTCTTTGGAAGACATGATCCCCAGCAGGGGAAATAAGGCAAGCGGCAAAAGGGCGGTGGAGGCGATTGCAATCCCCTCGCCGATCCAGAGAATCGCCATCAAGGCGATGACGGCGAGGAGCCGCTTCGATTCGGGGTTCATCCCCTCCGGCAACGGGTATAGAAGGATGACAAGAAACGACGCCAGCGCCAGCAGAAGGACGATGACGCGACGTCGGAACGGTATTTCAGGTATGGAATGGCTGGAGTTCAAGACGCGCGTCCAGGAGTCATTGCCCGGGGCGTGAACCGCCTTCTCAGGCCCTGGACAAAATTTCGTTGATCTTCAAAGTCGATACAATGTGCTTGTCCATTTCCAACTCCTGAGGCGAGTAACCCAGAGCCAGCGCCACCAGTTGCGGTAAATGCAGAATGGGGATGGAATAGCCTTTTTTCTTCAACTTCTCAATTTCCGGCTGATACGAATCCAGACTCAGGTGACAGAGCGGGCATCCGGTCACGATACAATTCGCGCCACTTTCAATGGCGTCGAGAAGCGCGTTGCCTGACATTTCCAGCGACGCTTTTTTATTCATCATGATGATGGGAAAACCGCAACATTTGATGCGGCTGTCGTAATAAACCGGGGTCGCTCCCAAGGTCTCGAAAATGTCTTCCATGCCATGCGGGTCGTCCGGTTGATCGAAATCCGACAAGCCAGACGGGCGCAGTACATAACAACCGTAAAACGCCGCCGCCTTCAATCCGGTGAGAGGGCGTTTGATTTTTTCCTTCAACAGCTTCATGCCCTCGTCGGTTGCCAGGATATTGGCGAAATGCTTGATCCGGCTCTTGCCGCCGCTGTACTGGTGGCCGCCTTCGCTAAGAATATGATTGATCTGTTCTTTGTATTCTGGATCGGAATCGATATTACATTCTGATTTTTTCAGGTTGCCCTGACAGGTCGAACAGATGGTCACAAGGTCCAGCCCCTGTTCTTCCGCAAGCGCCACGGTGCGCGCGTTGAGAGCGTCCGCCAGCAAAGGGCTTTGCTCCGAAACCACTCCGGCGCCGCAACAAGCCGCGCTCTTCATTTCAACAAATTCAATACCCAGACCTTCAGCGGCCTTGGTGGTCGATATCATCAATTCGCGAGTCGCGCCTTTAGACACGCAACCCGTAAACAGGGCAAATTTCATTGATTTAATTTCCTGAAAATTCTACGCACGTCCTGGACGTCGTCGATGGATTTATGAAAGATCGGGGGCACTTTGCGTTTCAACAGCATACGCAATCCTACCGGAACCAGTTCCAGCAAGCCCTTGATGTTGAAGAAGCCCATGGATTCGACGGGCAATTTATTTTCGTTGAGGCGACCGCTGTGCTTGACCGAATCAACAAACGAAAGCGCATGCCGCGCTCCCACGTTGTCATGCACGCCTTTCTCCAGAGCGACGGTCATGATCTCCTTGATGCGGTAAAAAGGCTGAGCCGGTTTGGGACAGCGCTCCACGCATTCCGCGCAGTGCGTGCAGTCCCAGATGCCGCCGTATTCGCTGAGATTCTTGACTCGCTCCAGCGTGTTTTCGTCGCGGGTGTCGCTGACAAAACGTTGCGCCTTCGCCAGAGCCGCCGGACCCAGAAAATTTTCGTCCACTTCCAGAACATTACAGTCGGAATAACAGGCGCCGCACATGATGCAGGTGCTGGCGTCGTCGATCAATTTGAATTCCTCGGGAGACTGCAAGCGTTCTTTTTCCGGAGGCGTGGAAGGACTTTTCAGATAAGGATTGACCTTGTTGACCTTGTCCCAGAACTGGGTGAAATCCACCGCAAGGTCCTTCATCGGCTTCATGTTTCCCAAAGGTTCCAGAACGACCTCATCCTTCTTCAACAGATCGACCGCCTGTTTTTGACAGGCCAGCGTCGCATGACCGTTGACCCGGACGGCGCAAGAACCGCAAATTGCGCTTCGGCAGGACATGCGGAAGGTGAAACTTCCGTCCATCGTCCACTTGATATGATTCATGCAATCCAAAAGCGTGGCGCCCTCCGGAATTTCGAAGTCGAACTCTTCGAAATAGGCTTCCGCCTGCTTTTCAGGATTGTAGCGTTTGATTTTGAATTTTGACATTAATAGGTTCTTTCCGTTGGCTGGTGCTTGGTGATGACCACCGGTTTGTATTTAATATCCAACTCGTCTTTCCCAGGATACACGAGGGTGTGCTTCAGAAAATTCTCATCGTCCCGCTTGGGATGATCGGATCGGAAATGACCGCCCCGGCTCTCCTTGCGGTTGAGCGCGGCGGTGGAAATGATCTCCGCCATTTCCAGCATATTTCCCAGCTCGATGATTTCATACAGTTCCGTATTGAACAACTTGCCGCGATCCGTGACCTTGCCCTTTTTATATCGGAATTGTAAGTTCTTAAGCGTTTCAATGCAGTGTTTTAACTTGCTCTCTTCACGGAACACACCGCAATTCGTGGTCATGACCTCTTTCATCTCATTGCGAATGTCGTTGTAGCTTTCCGATCCATCCCTTTGAAAAATATCCTCAAAGACTTTCAGGACGCGGGTCTTTTCGCGACCTTCGTCGATGGAGCCAAAACTCGCATTTTTTGCATACTCGTACGCCGCCTTACCCGACCGCGTGCCAAAAACCACCGCCTCCAGCAGGGAGTTGGTGCCCAGTCGATTGGCGCCGTGAACGGAGACGCAGGCGCATTCGCCCGCCGCAAAAAAACCTTCCATCGGCGTGCCTTCCGCGTCGATGATGACCTGACCGTATTTGTCCGTTGGAATCCCGCCCATCGAATAATGCGCCGTCGGCTGGATCGGAAGCGGTTCGTCCACGCAATCGACGCCGATGAAATCGAGACCCAGTTGCCGGATCTGCGGCAAGCGCTCGTTGATGCGCTTGGCGCCCAGATGGCGTAAATCGAGATTGATATAACCTTCGCCGTTGACCCCGCGACCCGCGTCGATTTCGCTTTGCTCGGCGCGCGCCACGATATCGCGCGGCGCCAGCTCCATGCGGGACGGAGCGTATTTATCCATGAAGCGTTCGCCCTTGCCGTTGACCAGGTAACCGCCTTCGGACCGGGCCGCTTCAGAAAACAGGATGCCCTGTCGGTACAATCCTGATGGATGGAACTGGACGAATTCTGCGTCTTCCAGAGGAATGCCCGCATGAAACGCGGCCATCACGCCATCCGCCGTGCTGGCGAATGCGTTGGAGGTGATCTTGCAAACGCGGCCATAACCGCCGGTGCAGAAAATCACCGCTTTCGCCTGAATCACTTCCACCGCGCCGGTCTGGATATCGCTGACCACCACGCCGTGACAGCGGTTGCCTTCTATAATGAGAGAGTGCATGAACCATTCGGAGTAAATCTTGACCCGCTCGGAATGTTTGATCAACTGCTCATGCAGGGCGTGCAAAATATTATGTCCCGTGCGGTCCGCCGCAAAACAGGCGCGGGGTTTGGAATGACCGCCGAATGCGCGTTGCGCAATCTTTCCATCCGGGGTCCGGCTGAAAATACAGCCCTTGTGTTCCAGGTCGTAAATAACTCCCGGAGCCGCTTTAACGTACTCTTCCACCGCGTCCTGATCGCTCAGGAAATCTCCGCCCTTGATGGTATCGTACATATGCTCTTCCCAGCTGTCCGGTTCGGTACTGCCCAGCGAAGCGGCGATGCCGCCCTGAGCCGCGCCCGAATGAGAGCGGGTGGGATACACTTTAGTGAGAATACCAACGTTCAAGCCCTGACAGGTTTCCAGAGCCGCGCGCATTCCGGCCAAGCCGGAGCCTACAATGACAACATCGTGTTTGATCACAAGTTTTTCCTGATATACGTCCCCATGCCAATTTGCCGATTTACAACGTCAAGCCAGTCGTCTGAGGACGGCAACCTTGGATTGTGACGACGATGGAACTATCTGGGGGATTTGAAAATTAAGATAAATTGAAGCGTGGCCTCAAGGTTCATTGACTGAATGCGTATCAAAAAGAAGGGGCAATTGAAGCATTTTCAATGCTTATCTGTCAAGCAAAATGAGATTTAACTATTGCAATCCAATGAGTTAAGCATATAATAACCCGGTTGCCTATCGTCCCAGTTTGACGAAGCCCACGCAACCGACTGGATTTATTCGTTTTACATTTTGTACCAGTCGCACCTTTCTTTTCTGGAGTTCCCCATTGTCTTTGATTGAGTTTGAGTCCCTTCCCCTTCAGCAAACGGTTTTAGACGGCATCAAGCACGCCGGATTTGAACATTGCACTCCTATCCAGGCCAAATCACTGCCAATAAGCCTGCAAGGAAAAGACGTTGCGGGACAAGCCCAAACAGGCACAGGAAAGACAGCCGCATTTCTCATCACCACCCTCAATCGACTGCTCGAACAACCGGCGCCGAAACGCCCCAAAGGTTATGTCGGACCGCGAGGACTCATCATCGCTCCCACACGCGAACTGGCCATGCAGATTTACAAGGACGCCCTGCTCCTTGGCAAATTCTGTGATCTGCGCATCGTTTGCGTTTACGGCGGCGTTGATTACGAAAAACAGAAAAAAGACATTCAAGCCGGAGTGGATATTCTCATCGCCACGCCGGGCCGACTCATAGATTATTACAAGCAGAAGTTTTTCAGCTTGAAGAGCGTTCAGGTTCTGGTCATCGACGAAGCCGACCGCATGTTTGACATGGGTTTCATTCTCGACCTGCGCTACATCCTGAGAAACACGCCGCCCTACGACCAGCGTTTGTCCATGCTGTTTTCAGCCACGCTCAACTACCGCGTGCTGGAATTGTGCTACGAGCACATGAACAATCCTGAAAAAGTCCAGATCGAACCGGAAAAGACCGTCGTGGACAAAATCGAGCAGTCGCTTTACCACGTCGGCCTGCATGAAAAATTCAGCCTGCTTCTCGGCCTGCTGAAACGCGAAGCCGGAGAGAAAGTTCTGATTTTCTGCAACACCAAGGTCTGGGCTGAAAAACTCGAATTCAAATTGAAACATAACGATTACAATGCCCTGCAGATCAGCGGCGACCTGCACCAGAACAAACGCACCAAGGTGCTGGAACAATTTCAGAGCGGCGATCTGGACATCCTCATCGCCACCGACGTCGCCTCGCGCGGACTGCATGTCGACAACATCACCCATGTCATCAATTACGATCTGCCGCAGGATCCCGAAGACTATGTTCACCGTATCGGGCGAACGGCGCGCGCGGGAGCCAAGGGAACGGCGATCGCTCTGTGTTGCGAAAATTTCGCCTTGAATCTGGAGAGGCTTGAAGATTACCTTAAAAATAAAATTCCCGTGGTCTGGCCCGAAGAAGAACTCTTTCTGACGGAAAAGCCCGGCGGCGAACCGCCACGACGCCCGCGCCCCAAATCCCGATCCCAGGGAAACTCGGGTCGGTCCAGAAGCGGAAGCGGCGGCAAATCTTCACGTAGCGGCGGCAGGCCCTCTTCGCGTCGCCCCAGACGCTGATTTTTCTAAAAATCCCAATCCCTTATTGAGTCACTCAACGCGGATCGCGTTGCGCTTGGCCTCAGTTTCCTTCAATCAATTTCAAAAAACGCTCTTCATCTAAAACCGTCACGCCCAGCTTGTTCGCCTTGTCGAGCTTGGAGCCGGGGTCGGCGCCCGCCACCACAAAATCGGTTTTCCCGGATACGGACGAAGTCACCCGACCGCCCAATTGCAGGATTTTGTCGCGAGCCTGATCGCGCGTCAGCGTCTCCAGTCCTCCCGTCAGCACAAACTGTTTGCCCTTCAACTGATCGCTCGCGCCCGCCGTTTCGATGAGAGTGGTTTTGACTCCCCGCTCTTTCAACAGACGGATCTCTTCCTGATTCGCCGGAGCTTCAAAAAACTCGACAATACTCTGAGCCATCGCCGGGCCGATTTCCATAACGCTTTCCAGTTCCTCGCGCCCCGCCTGCATCAATGCGTCGATGCTCTGATAGGTCTGCGCCAGCGTCGCGGCGGCGCGTTGGCCGACATGACGGACTCCCAAACCAAACATCAAACGCGCCAGACCGGCAGATTTACTTTTCTCTATCGACTGCAATAAATTGTCCGCTGATTTCTCCGCCATTCTCTCCAGCGCCACCAGTTCATCGCGCTTCAACTGGTAGATATCAGAGAAATGACGCACCTGACCTTGCAGGGTCAGCTGTTCGATCACCGCCGGTCCCATATGCTCAATATCCATCGCATTGCGCGAAGCAAAATGTTTCAGACGCTCTCGCAACTGCGCCGGGCACACGCTGTTCGGACAACGCCAGACCGCCTCGCCTTCCAGACGTTGAAGCTCGGATTGACACTCCGGGCATTGTCGGGGCATCTCAAACGGCTCCCCTCGGCTCTGCCCTGGCGTCGTTATCACGCGGATGACCTTGGGGATGATCTCTCCCGCTTTTTCAATAGCCACCCGATCGCCAACGCGAATGTCCTTGCGCTTGATTTCATCTTCATTGTGAAGCGTCGCCCGGCTGACGGTGGAACCTGAAAGAGACACCGGTTCCAGATTGGCGACCGGCGTGATCGCTCCCGTTCGCCCCACCTGACAGACGATCTCCAGAATCTGCGTCTCCGCCTGTTCCGGCTCGTATTTATAGGCCGTCGCCCAGCGCGGGTATTTGCTGGTGCTTCCCAGCCGCCTCTGCTGATCGAGAGCGTTCACTTTGATGACCAGACCGTCGACCTCGTAATCCAGCGTTTTCTTTTTATCCCGCCATTCTTCAATGCGCGGCAGAATTTCTTCATAAGTCTTGCAAACGTATCGGTTGGGATTGAGCTGGAATCCCCAGTCCTTCAATTGCTGTTGCAATTCGCTGTGCGTCGCAAATGGAAATGCGTCTGAACCCGTCGGGCCGTTCTCCAAATGTCCCAGGTTATAAACGAAGATATCCAGTTTGCGCGATCGCGTTACGGAAGCGTCCAATAAACGCAGGGAACCCGCCGCCGCGTTCCGGGGATTGGCGAAGGGAGGGTCGCCAGCTTCTTCACGCTGTCGATTCAGCGCTTCAAACTCGGCGCGGCTCATGAACACTTCACCGCGAACCTCCAGCAGTGCAGGCGCTGGCGCCCCGTTATCATTCATGCGAGAAGGAATTGAAGGAATGGTTTTCAGATTGGCGGTGATGTCTTCTCCCACCTTGCCGTCGCCGCGCGTCGCGCCCTGAACGAATTCCCCATCCTTATAGGTGAGCGAAACGCCCAGACCGTCGAATTTCAATTCCACCAGATATTCGAAAGACGCTCCCGCGCCCAGGTTTTTGGCGACCCTCTGATGAAAAGCTCTAAGCTCCTCTATATTATAAGTATTGTCGAGGCTCAGCATGGGCGACTTGTGAACGACGGGAGGGAATTTTTCAGCCGCCTTACCGCCTACCTGGCGCGTGGGGGAAGACGGACTGGCCCATTCCGGGTGCGCATTTTCAAGTTCTTTCAGGCGCTCCAGCAGGGTATCGTATTCGCGATCAGAAATTTCCGGTCGGTCTTCATTATAATAGAGCTGGTTGTGACGCAGAATTTCGTCGCGCAAACGCTCTATATTTTCTTTATCTGAATCTGACATCATGCGAGTTTTAATGTAAAATGTTTCCAAAGAAACCCAAAAACATAAATCCTGCTACCTGGGCTATGGATAGCGCCCGACTTTGGAGCAGGGAAAACGTTTTCTTGGGACGAATTTATTTTCCGCGAATCCGACACAGGCAACAAGTTTTTTATCACTCGGATCTGACACCCTTAACCGGCGAATACAATGGACACTCTGAAGAAAACAAAAATGTTCGAGGGTTTAACCGAAGAAGAACTCGCCTCTATCTATAAATTATGTCTGAACGTCTCCTTCACGGAGGGGCAAACCATCATCAAGGAAGACCAACCTGGAGATAAAATCTTTATTCTGGTTGAGGGACAGGTTGAGATCATTGTCGACAATCCTCTCAACAAAGGTGAAAAAATACGTCTGGCTAAATTGTCGACGCACGAAACCTTTGGCGAATTTTCCCTGTTTGACGACGCGCCGCGTTCAGCCACCGCTATCGCCCAAACCAACACCCGACTGATGGAGATCCCCTGCAAAGATCTTCTCGAGTTATTTGATGAAAACAATCGGCTTGGCATCAAACTCATGAAGAATCTCGGCAAAATACTTTGCGCCCGCTTGCGCAACATCGATATCGAATACAGAAACGCTCAGCTTTGGGTCGGCGTTTAAGCTCGGCTCTACATTTCAAGAGTCACATAGTAGCCGTTTCGCCCCCGCTGAACCAGCAACACAACGCTCGACAAATTGCGCGCCTCGATCACCGCCCTGGAAAAATCTTCGAGATTCGCAATCTTCTTCTGATTCACCTGACGGATCACGTCTCCCGGTAAAAGTCCCATACGGCCCGCGCTTCCCTGAGGCGCGACCTTCACGACCAGAGCGCCGCTTTTCGACGCCAGCCGGTAGTCTCGAAAAGTCTGCGGCGTGATCGGAGCCACCGCAATTCCCATACGCGACGCGACAAATCGTTCCACAAAATCTTTCGGCAAGGGAGCCACCTTCAATGAGACCGACATTTCCTTGCCGTGCCGCCAGAGCGACATGCGCATCGAATTGCCGATCGCATAAGTCGCCACCCGATCCAGATACTCCGAGCGGTTCTTCACGCCCTTGCCATTGATCGATAAGACGACGTCTCCAGGCTGAACCCCGGCAATCTGCGCGGGACTGCGCTCCATCACCTGAGAGACCAGAGCGCCCTCGGCGCGGGCCAGACCAAAATGCTCCTGCATCTCTGGATTGAGGTCCTGAACCGACGCTCCCAGCCAGCCCTGGCGCACCTTGCCATAACGAATCAACTCATTGACGATGCGCTTGGCCTTGTCAATTGGAATGGCGAAGCCGATGCCTTCCGCCTTCTGGTAAATCGCGGTATTCACTCCAATCAGCGAACCGTTGATATTCAATAACGGTCCGCCGCTGTTGCCGGGGTTGATCGAAGCGTCGACCTGAATGAAATCGTGGTAGGTCGCTCCGTTCCCCGCTTTCAGACTTCGGTTCAAGGCGCTAATGATTCCCGAAGTCACCGTGTGCTGAAGTCCGAAGGGATTGCCGATGGCGATGATCGATTCTCCAATCATCAAATCCGACGACGCTCCCATTTTCACATAGGGAAGCGCTTCCTTCGCGTCTATCTTCACCACGGCCAGATCAGAGCGGATGTCGGCGCCGACAAGATGCGCTTCAAACTCCCTCTTGTCGATCAGCGATAACTGAATGCGCAGGGCCTTGCCTATCACATGCTCGTTGGTCAAGACATAACCGTCGGGGTGAATGATCACCCCCGACCCCAGACTTCTGCGCTTCTGGGAAATCGGCGGCATGAAATCCTTCAAAAATTGATCGAAGAAATTTCCGCCAAAATTGCGAAATGGATTTTGGATCTGAGAGGGCGTCTCTTCCGTATAAATATTGACAACGGCAGGCCCCACCTTCTGAACCGCTTCGACAATAGGGGTTCTGCGTTCAAACGCTTCGACGGCGATCACGGAGCCGCTGATCAACGCGAATAAGATAAGGGAGGGTAAAATAATTGATGAGGGAAGGCGCATTCAAAAAAACAAGGCGGACTCCTCAGAGTCCGCCTTTCCAGCTTGATGGTTTTGAAACGAGTTATCCGCCAATGCGAACGGCAATATAGATCGTGTTGCCGCCGCGCTTGACGAGGAACAGAGCCGACTTGCCCGGTTGCAAGGTGGCCTTCAACCGGTTGTAATCGTCCAGATTCTTGATCGGAGCCCGGTTCATTTCAGTGATCACGTCGCCGCGTCGTACTCCCGCCTCAGCCGCCGGCTCGCCAGGAGTGACATCCGATACCAGAATGCCTTCCGTAACGTCCAGTTGCAGGCTTTGCGCCAGTTCAGGAGTGATGTCCTGAGTTTGCATTCCAAGCGGATCCTTCGAAGCTACTTGAACTTCCGTGCTGTCTTTCAAAACTTCAATCGTCACGCGCAAGGTTTTCTCTTCGCCGTTGCGAATCACGATCACATCGACCACGCTGTTCGGATTGGTGTTGGCGACGACTTTAGGAAGCGAATCCATTTCCTTAATGTCCTCGCCGTTGAATTTAACGATCACGTCGCCGCGTTTGACGCCCGCCTTGTCCGCAGGACCGCCGGGAATCACGTCGCCAACCAGCGCGCCGTCGCTGCTTTCAAGCCCAAAGGACTTGGCCAGATCCGGGGTGATCTTCTGAATCATAACGCCCAGCCAACCGCGTGTGACCGAACCTTTTTCTTTCAGGTCTTTAAGAATATTCTTTGCAATGTTGATGGGAATCGCAAAACCGATGCCCACGTTGCCGCCGGTATTTCCGGAAATGATCGCGGTGTTGATGCCGATCACGTCGCCGTCGATATTGATCAAGGGACCGCCGCTGTTGCCGGGATTGATCGAGGCGTCGGTTTGAATGAACTCATCATAAGGACCGGCTCCAATGCTTCGTCCCAACGCGCTGACAACGCCAACCGTAACGGTGTGGCTGAGGCCGAAGGGATTACCGATCGCCACCACCCACTCGCCGACTTCCAGATTTTCAGAATTTCCCATCTTCAAAAACGGAAATTTAACTTCTTTTCCTTCTTCCTGATCGACTTTGATCAGCGCGATGTCCGTCTTCGGATCCGAGCCAATCAAGGTCGCCGTGTATTCCTTGTCGTCTTCCAGAAGAACGGTGATCTCTTCTGCGCCTTCCACCACATGGTAGTTCGTCAGAATGTGACCGTCCGCGTCAATCAGGAAACCGGAACCCATGCCGCTCTTAGGGCGAGGCTCGTTTCTTTCGCCAAAAAACTTGTCGTAAAAATCCTTGAAGGGATCACGATCCGGAGACGGGGAAGGAGATCGGGGAGACGGCGGACGCATTCGGCGCTCGGGGCCATTGGACTTCGCCCGCGTGCTCACGTTCACAACCGCCGGATTTTCCTTTTTGGCAATTTCCACAAACAAGTTGGTGCTCAATTGTCCGTTACTGGCGCTCAACGCCTGCGCATCAAACCCCGGATGAGGGATGATCGGCGATCCACCCATCGTGATGGGGAAAGACAGTAATATGGCGATGAACCCGATTGCTAACCGCTTAACGCTTTTAAAATTCATTTGTAACCTCTCTTGACAATCGTAATTGCTAGGCTCCCAACACATGCCTAATCAGGAAAATCCCGTTCCTTAGGTTCGGACATTTCGGGGAATGGTGAAATCAATAATATAAAATCCAATGTAGTTTATTGATCTGGAATTAAAAACGGATTAACTACTCATTAAATAAATTTAACCATTGAATCCTATATGATATAGAACCGTTTGAATAGCGCCCACAGAAAACCCTGGGTCGCATTGCGGTAACTTTTGGATTATATACTTTCAAAATAAAGGAATACAACCGCAAAAGCCAAGCGGCTCGTTACATTTATAGTTGACTCATGTATTTCCATCCATGATAATTATCGGGGCTTAGAGATGGTTTCCATTCTCTCGCCAATCGGTTGCGACGCTTCTTTGTTAGAGCGCATCGCCCTGTCTCCGGCGAGGTTGCCACCCGTCCCCATGGACTCTTTATGGGCTTGTTTTTGACCGCCATAGGCTTGATGATGGTTTTTGAAGGAATTCCCTATTTTTCCTGTCCATCCAAAGTCAAGGAATTCGCAAAGAAAATTCCCGAACTGGAAAACGGTTTACTGAGAGTCATCGGATTGATCCTCATGAGCCTGGGTTTGGGAATCGTATACCTCGGGAGGTCGATGATCGACAATGGTTAGACCCTACATACAAGTCGTTTTGTTAGCGTTCCTCGTTTTCGTCACAGCCTGTGCCGGGCATTCGACGCTGGGCAAAGGTCTGAAAAGCGAAGTCAAGCCGTTCAAAGAGGCCGTCCCGTTTTCAGAAATCCCAATGATATCGAGCTTCGATTTCGATCCCGACGCTTCCTTTATCTATGAATCGGGGAGCGGGAGCGTAAAAGTCGGACGTCTCTTTTATTCCGGCTGGGGAAATCTGGAAGATACCGTCAAGTTTTTTGAAAACGAGATGGTCAACAAAGGCTGGTCTCTGGTCAATTCCATCCGGCAGAACGGCGTCATTCTGAATTACCAGAACGACGCGCAAGTCGCCACGCTCATCATCACCCACGACTGGGGCAAATCCTTCATCGAAATACAAATCGGCCCGAAATGAAAACGCGGAGTCGCGCTCTACCCTCCTTCCGCTTCTACGCAACGCGGTCGCTTTTAATTCCTTTTGATTTCTCGCGCTGATCGCATGCCGTCTTCAGATGCAAATCCCCGGCAACTGATTTTTGACTTCCCAGGACACGCTGAATTCTCCTTCGAAAATTTTGTCGTCGCCCCGGACTCCTCTCAGGCATTTCAAGCCGCCCGGGACATCAGTTCGGCTTCGAGTCCCCTGGAATTTTCATCGTTATTTTTGCACGGAGGTCCCAACCTGGGAAAAACGCATCTGCTGATCGCCCTCGGCAACGCCTTGTCTAAAAATTTTCCGAACAAAAAAACCTGCTACGTCGATTGCCGCGAACTGCTAAGGACCGGCGCCAGTCCGGCGCTTTCTGCGGAAAAGACCCAACAACTGGCGGACGGAGATTTCATCTTGCTCGACGACGTCGATTGCGGACTCGACCAGCTCGCTTTTCAGGAATCGCTTTATCATATCTACAACTCCATTTCAGATCGTCAGGGAAAAATCATCTTTGCGTCTCGCAATGCGCCCCAATCGATTCAGGCCAGTGATTTTCTAACGTCGCGTTTCCTGTGGGGATTGACGGCGGAAATCGGGCCGCTGGATTTTGACAGCATGGGACGACTCATCATCAAACTGGGAAAAGACTGCGGCGTCGCAATGCCGGAGAACGCCGCGCAGTTTTTGATGAACCGCATTGCCCGCGATTTCGTTTCGGTGCGAAACGCAGTCGACGCGATCAACCGTTTCTCCCTGACGCACAAAAGAAAAGTCACCATCCCTTTAATCCGGGAAGCGCTGGAACTCGATTAATGAACGGACACAATATCGGCGGACTCATCGACCGCTTTGCCGAAGAAACGCCGGACCGAGACGCGATCATCGTTCCGCATAAGAAGCAGAGCATCAGCTTTTCCGCCTTGCAAAGGGAAAGCGACGCCATCGCCTGCGGTTTGATACGCAAAGGGCTTGAAAAAGGCGACCGGGTACTTGTCATGACGCCTTTCGGAATCGAATTCATGGCGATCACCTTCGCTCTGTTTCGCGCCGGTCTGACGCCTTCTTTGATCGACCCCGGCATGGGCCGCAAGCACATCCTCAAATGCATTACGGAAACGCAACCCGCCGCGATGATCGCCTCGCCCCTGGCCCATATCATCCGCAGATTCTTTCCCGCTCCGTTCCAGTCGGTTCGACATTTCATCACCGTGGGAAACACCTGGCTTTGCGGCGGGGTCTCCTTGCAGAAAATCAAACAAGAAGGCTCGCAACCGGTGGACCTGCCAATCACACAGCCGGACGATCCGGCGGCGATTTTGTTCACCAGCGGAAGCACCGGGCCGCCCAAGGGCGCCTGTTACACGCATGGCATGTTCCTTCAGCAAACCCAACTCTTGCAATCGGCCTACGACATACAAGCCGGGCAAACGGACCTGCCCACCTTTCCCCTGTTCGCTTTGTTTGGGATCGGTCTGGGGATGACGGCGATCATTCCTGATATGGATTTCACGCGGCCCGCAAAAGCGGACCCACAGCGCATCACCCGTTTGATTCAGGAGCGAAATATCGATAGCAGTTTTGGCTCGCCGGCGCTTTGGAATACCGTCGCCAGATACTGTCAGGCGAACAAGGTTTCTTTGCCCGGCCTGAAACGGATTCTTATCGCGGGCGCGCCCGTTCCCGGATCGCTACTCAAGCGTTTCGATGATTTTTTGTCTGAGGACTGTCGCGTCTTTACGCCTTATGGCGCAACCGAAGCGCTGCCCGTGGCTTCGATCGAACGCAGAGAAATTTTGAACGAAACCTGGCAACGCTCGGAAGAAGGCGAAGGGGTCTGCGTCGGTCGTCCTGTGGAAGGAATGCAGTTTTCAGTCATCAGGATCAGCGACGATCCCATTGAAGAATGGAGTTCGGAGTTGCTCGCGCCGGAAGGAGAGGTCGGGGAACTGGTTGCCAAAGCGCCCTGGGTGACGCAGGCCTATTTCAATCGCCCCGAGGCCACGCGTTTATCCAAGATAAAAGACGGGGATCGTTTTCGCCATCGCATGGGCGATCTGGGAAGGCAGGACGCCTCGGGTCGCATCTGGTTTTACGGACGCAAGAGCCAGCGCGTGGTCTGTGAATCCAGAACAATTTACACCATCCCCTGCGAGGCGATTTTCAATCGCCATCCGCAAGTTCGGCGTTCCGCGCTGGTCGGCGTCGGCGAGTGGGGAAAGCAAACGCCCCTCATCATCATAGAACTGGAACCTTCATCCAGCCCCGTAAACCGCAACGCGCTCCGCGCCGAACTGCTCGAACTGGCCCGGCGCTACCCGGCGTCGGACTCGATCCGGCAGGTTCTGTTTTACCCCGAATTTCCCGTCGATATTCGCCACAACGCCAAAATATTTCGCGAACAACTGGCGAAATGGGCGGAGACTCAAGGACCTCAGGATTCCAGCGCTTGAACGCCTCGGGCTTAACGCGCCGCGCCGATCAAAGATTCCACCCGGCGCAACGTTTCCTCTGAAAACAAATCTCCGGTCAGCATTTGTCGCGCCTTTTTTCCCGCTTGCCGGAAAGTTTCGCTCGCTTCAGGGGACGCAATCTCCATCATCTTCACGCCGTTTTCCTGCATGACCCGGATCGATTCAAGATTCTCATCATGAATCGTCTGAGTGAGCGCTTTCAGACGTTTGGCGCTCAGGTCTTTCAAAATCTTTTTCAAATCGTCAGGGAGTCGATCAAAAGCCCGCTTGGTCATGAGGACTCCGCCCGTCGCGTAACCCATATGATAGCGCGTCATGTACCGGACCTTGGAAAACCATTGCAAGGCCAACGCGCCCTGTGGCGAAGAATACACCGTATCCACCATGCGGGTCTGCAAGGACATCAACACATCGTTGATGGATAGCGGAATCGGGGAGACATTCATCGCCTTGTACATGGCGTTGACCAGCGGATCACCCGCCCACATCCAGGGACGCGCCCTCTTCAGGTCGTCGATGGACGCGATCTTTTCAACTGAAAAAAAATGCACCCAGCCGACGGGAACCCATCCCAGCAAGACATAACCCTGGCCTTCAAATTGTTCGGCGAAATATTCCGTCATACCATCGTAAACCCGAACAATCTCTTCTTCTGACTCAAACAAAAACGGCAAATCCAGAACCCGGACTTCGCGCAGGATTTCCCCCAACCCCACGCCGGTGAAACCGGCGGAATGCAACTGCCCGATGCGCATTTTTCGAATGACGTCCTTCTCATCGCCGGACACCCCGCCCGGATAAAATTTAAACTTCAATCGGCCCTCCGACGCCTTCGAAGCCTCTTTCGCAAGCTCGCGCATGGCGATCATCCAGGAAGAACCTTCGGGAGCGAGGGTGGAAAACTTGATAGTGTGCGAATCTGCCGCAAATGCGCGCGGGGCGAACAACAAAGAGCCAAGAACCAGCCATATAAAAATCATGCGCCATCGGAACGACCTATGAACAATAAAGCTAGAACAGATCATCGGCTTCCTCCAACAAGGCTTTTGCCTTGCGTTGCGCCACTTCGTTCGCGAGCCGTTCTTCCGGCAAAGCCTCAGGCGGCGCGCTCAATGCCGTCCTCAGAAGAGATTCAAACAACTCCCGATCCTGTGTCTGAACGGCGACGGTCTTCGCGTAAAAATAATAAGACAACAAATATTTTCCCCCGGTCAGTTCAATATTTCGCTGGAAATGTTCTTTAGCCTTTTCCGGATTCCCCCCCAGCATGCGCGACCGGTTCCCGTAAAACACGCCCAGCCCCAAATGCGGCCCCGCCTGGCGGTAGTCCTCATCCAGCTTCACATTATGCGTCAACAAGATTTCCAGCTTGGAAATATCCGCAAACGCCGAAGGGGAACTTAAATTCAATGTCAGCCATTCTCCCCAGCATTGACCAAGCCAGAAGAGCGCTGGAAGCCGCTTCGCTCCAAAACCCTCGATAGCGCCCGCAAATTCAGCGGGCGGCAAACCCGCCATCTGCGGCTGATCCAGGGCGCGCAGAGCGTAGTCTTTACCGCGCGCATATAAGACCGACGCTCTTGCCGGGTCCTCATCCCTGACGTAACTGAATGCGTAACTGCAAAATCCCTCTGCCAGATATTCAAGCAAATTGACATTCTTCGGATCGCCTTTCAACAAACCCTCCATGATTTTCAGATTGGAGGGGATGGACTCGCGCGCAAGGATCAGATCGCTTTCGGCCCGCATCGATTCCACCTGATCCGCAACCAGAGGAAGCGACCATTCCGAAACCATCTGGCGCACGCTACAGCCCGATCCAAAAATGAAAAAGCATATTAATACTGGAACGATTCGTTTCATATGCGTCATGGTAGCAAAACATGGGGTTCTCAACAACTACCGCATTTAGGTTCATTTCCTACACTTTTATTTCGATATAGGGAAGGCATGACCTATACTAAGCTGGGGTGATTTACTAATATGCGCTATCTAACATGAAAATCTGGCACCGGCTCTTCCTGCTTCTGTTAACCATGCTAACGCTGATTACGTTATCCGGCGTTGTGCTTTTGCAATCGACAAGAAATGCGTTGCAAGACAAAATAGGAGAAGAAATCCGACTCAACACGCAAAACAATCTGAATCACATCATCTACTCTTTGTCGTCCAGAGCCGACGAAGTTCAAGCCTTGGCCAGAGCCATTGATCTGGTACGGGAAATTCAGCGCAACAAGGTCTTGAAGACAAATTCACGAGATCATCAAGCGCTCATAGATGCGATGGATCGCGACTGGGTAGAAAACAAAAACACTCCCGCTATTTCAGCAATCCTCAACAATTCCATATCCAGGAATTTCAATAAATACATAAAGTATTATCGCAAGCACAATGGCTATTCCGTCTTTAATGAACTCTTCGCAACCAATCTCAACGGGGAGATAGTCGGCGCCGCTCCGCGCACATCAGATTATTATCAGGCGGATGAAGACTGGTTCAGAGCGGCGATAGCTTCCCCCGATCCCCTATTCAGCGAGGTCATCTTTGACGAAAGCTCCCAGTCCTTTGCGATCAACTGCAATATCCGCCTGCACGACGAACAGGGGAGTCCGGCAGGGGTCTTGAGAGCAGGCATCAATTTACGAAATATACAGGAAATGATCCAGTCTTCTCGATCCGCCCTTGACTATAATGAGGTCGACGTCTTTTTAGTGGATCAAAAAGGGCGTTTGCTATTCAAAAGCAACAAAGGAAATGAATTCGAAGCGCTTGATATAGGCGCTTTAAAATTTGGCGAAGCGTTGAATGAGCTTCCGCCCGTCAAGCAACTGCTTGCCGGAAACAGCGGAAACAGCATTTATGAACGAGACGGCGTGACCTATTTCAGCACGCACGTGCAACCCTCTCGACAGTTTCTTCACAAGGGACTGGAGTGGATGATGGTCGTCGACATCAATCTCGACGAAGTGTCAACGCCTGTCCAGCATTTGCAAAAGGGAGCGCTCCTCATCATCTCCGCCACCCTGCTGGTCGCTTTGATCTTAGGCTCTATTCTGGTCTTTTCTATTCTTGGCCCTCTCAACGCCGTGCGTAAAGCCAGCGTAGAAATCGCTTCCGGCAATCTCAACGCACGGGTAAAAACGGCTCATTCTAATGACGAAATAGGCCAGTTAGCCGAATCATTCAATATCATGACGGATCATATCCGTAATAATACCGAACTTCTGGAAAAGAACGTGGCGATACGGACCCGGGAACTTGAAGTCGCTCTAAAAACCGCAAAGGCCTCAAATGAAGCAAAATCGACGTTTCTATCCAATATGAGTCATGAACTGAGAACGCCTCTCAACGCGATCCTCGGCTTTGGTCAACTCATAGAAATGCAAACTCAAAGTGAAAAAGACTCCGCCACCTACGAGCATGCCCAATTTATTTTGAAAGCGGGCCGACATTTACTGGAACTGGTCAACGAACTGCTCAATCTATCCCAAATCGAATCAGGAAAAATCGAAATCAACAACGAATGGGTGAACCTGCCCCAGCTCATAGATTATGCAAAATCCACATTGTCTCCTCTGGCGGACGAAAAAAATATTACCATCCATACCACCATCCCTGCTGAGTTTGACGGATCGATCTGGACGGATAATCAACGCTTGCAACAAATCCTTTTCAACCTGATTTCAAACGCTATCAAATACAATACGCCCGACGGTTCCGTGTTTCTCGAGTTGAAAAGAGAGAACAACTCTTTTTTTCACATCCTCGTTCGCGACACAGGTATCGGAATCGCTCCGGAACATCAGGAACAAATTTTTAAACCCTTCCACCGCATCCTGGATAAAACTCACACCATCGAAGGAACCGGAGTCGGACTGGCGATCACCCAAAAGCTGGCGGAACTTTTGGGTGGAAAACTTGGACTTGAAAGTGGGATAGGCAAGGGAAGCCTGTTCACAGTCAGCATCCCCATCGTCGATCCTGACGATTCAACAATAGATTAGGAACAAAATTCACGTCGCTCTGGCTCCCCACTCACCAAGCCGCTGATTTAGTAAATCCTAATTCGCTAAAAAGGACTCTTAAGAATATATTCACCCATATCGCGTCTACTGACCGGTAATTCAAAAAGCTGTAATTCTCAACGAGTGACAGGAGGAGTTCCCCCTTCGCTCATCAGAGTTAAACCTTTTAAAATTAAATACTTTGTCAATTTTTCTGCTAAAGACAACACGCCAATCTGCCGTTTAAACTAGAACATGACGGCCCTTGTCTTTAATTGAAATATGAATCAGAACGGCGCCCCACGACTTATGCTCAATGTTCCACTGTTAAAATCAACCGCACTGCTCATTATTCTCCAGACCGCGTTCCTCTGTAATTGGAAAACTCCGATCGCCATCGCCGCAGAGGAAAAGGAAAAATCCGTATTAGTGCAAACGGAATTCGTAAAACGCATCGCCAAAACCAATATCATCGAACTGCCCGGCACTGTTCTTCCCTGGGCCACCACTTCGCTGGGAGCAGAAATAGAAGGACGCGTTGATGAAATTTATGTGAGAGAGGGCGACAAGGTTCGAGTAGGGGATCCCCTCATCAGGATGAGAACCCGACCGCTCGAACTCCAGCGCGACTTCGCGATCGCCGAAAAGAACCGCGTGGTCGCTCAATTGGAAGAACTTAAGGCCGGCTCCCGGATCGAAGTCCTTGCCGCCGGACAGGCGCTGGTCGAAAAAGCGCAAGCGCGCATGCAATTTGCCAGAAACGAGTTGACGCGCATCGAAAAACTTTATAAAAACGGCGTCGTCAGCGTCAACGAATTCGACAACGCTAAAACCCTGGCAGAAGAATCGACCGCCGAATTCAACGAACGCTTTTCGCAATGGGAAGAACTCAAAGCCGGTCCGCGTATCGAACAAATCCAGAGAGAAGAAGCCAATCTTCAGGCCTCCATCGCAAAAATTAAAATTATCGAAGATCAAATCGAACGCGGCTCCCTGCGCTCCCCATTCAACGCTGTCGTCGTACGCAAGGACTCCGAAGTCGGGCAGTGGCTGGAGGCGGGCGATCCCGGCCTGACTCTGGCGGTGGTCGATCCCGTTCGCATCGAGATCAACGTTCCCCAGCACCTCTTCAACCAGATCGGCAAGGGTTCGACCGGCAACATTCATCTCGATACGCGAAGCGTCGATTCCAGCGGGATGAAATTCAAAGGACAGGTGGTCGAGAAAATTTCAGTTGGCAATGCCACCTCGCGCACCTTTCCCGTGCGCCTTCGCGTCGACAATCCAAAGGGCGCTCTCGCCGCTGGCATGCTGGTTCAGGTTGAACTCGAATCTTCGAAACCTTCACAACAAAATCTATTCGTTCCCAAGGATGCGTTGGTGCGTTCCCCCAGCGAAATCATTCTGTGGGTGATTCGTTCCCTTGAAGACAATTCCCTGACCGCTGAAAAAATACGGGTGACGCCTGGAGAGGCGCAGGGAAATATGATTGCCGTTCAAATCGAAAAGGGCGCGAGCCTGAAAGAAGGCGATCAGGTGGTGGTTCACGGAAATGAACGCATGAGACCCGACACCAAAGTGGTATTAACCCAACCCGCTCCTTGAAACTTCCATGAAACTGATCGAAGGTTCTCTCAAATACGGCGTCACCGTCGCGGTCGGGGTGATCCTGACCCTGATGTTCGGAATCCTGTCCCTGCTCAGAATTCCAGTTCAGCTGGTGCCCGACGTCAGCCAGCCTGAATTGACCGTGGCGACCACCTGGCCGGGAGCCAGTCCCGAAGAGGTCGAACGGGACATTGTCGACGAACAGGAAAAGCATCTCAAATCCATCGTCGGACTGGTCGAAATGAAGAGCCTGTCGCAAACCGGTTCCGGCGAAATCTACCTGACCTTCCGTACCGGTTCTGATCTGCAGGAGATGCTGGTGCGTACCTCGAACGCATTGCAACAGGTATCCACTTACCCGGAAGACGTCGACGAACCCATCATCAAAACCGTCAACGTATCGGATCGCCCCATCGCCTGGTTTGTCCTGCAACCGCTCCCCGGAATGGAAGACAAGGTGAACGTATATCAATACTACGATTTCACCGTCGATAAAATTAAATCCAAATTCGAACGTATTCCCGGCGTCTCTGAAAGCGAAGTGCGCGGCGGAAGCCCGCTGGAAGTTCAGGTCACTTTTTCGCCCGCCGCCCTTGCAGAGCGCGGCCTGGGAATCTTTGACTTGCGCGAGGCCTTGCGCAACCAAAACCGTAACATCAGCGGCGGCGATTTTGACGAAGGCAAGCGGCGCTACATCATCCGCACGCGCGGCGAGTTTTTCAATCTCGACGAAATCCGAAACGTCATTCTGAAGCAAGAGGGCGGGCGCACAGTTTACGTGCGCGACGTCGCCGAAGTTTCGCTCAGCTACGACGAATTGCGCGATTATGTGCGACACAACGGCCTGCCTGGCATCGCCGTCAACGCGCGCCGGGAAACCGGCTCCAACATTCTCGTCGTCATGAACGAACTCAAGCGGGTTAAGAACGAATTGAACCAGAACGTTCTCGAGCCGATGGGACTTCACCTTGTGCAGACAGCGGATAAAACCGAATACATCACGCGGTCGATTCGCATGGTGCAGATCAATCTCGTCGTCGGCGGTTTTTTTGCAACGCTCATTCTTCTACTGTTTCTGCGCAGTTTTTACGGCACGCTCGTCGTCGCGCTCGCAATCCCTATCAGCGTGATCGGTTCTTTCCTCGTCATCACCCTCATGGGGAGAACCATCAACGTCATCATGCTGGCGGGAATGGCCTTCGCCGTGGGCATGGTGGTCGACGCCTCGATCATCGTCCTCGAAAACATTCACCGGCATCGGCAAATGGGGAAAAGCTCAGGCAGAGCGGCGCTCGACGGAGCCGGAGAAGTCTGGGGCGCCATCTTTGCGACGACTTTGACCACTCTGGTCGTCTTCATCCCGATCCTTTTCATTCAGGACGAGGTCGGTCAGTTGTTCCGCGACATCGCCGTCGCCGTGAGCGCGGCTGTCACCCTGTCGATGATCGTCAGCATTCTGGTCATCCCTTCGCTCAGCCAGAAATTACTGCAATTCGAAACGAAACACGAAGGCGATTCCCAATCCGCTTTCAGCCGGCGCCTGCACAACCTGTTTGGCCTGGTTCCTCTGGCTCTGAAGTTGACCGAAAAATTCATTCAAAGCCTTGACTGGCTGTTTCGTTACCGAAGCCTGCAATGGGCGCTGGTTTTGGTTCTCATCACATTCCCTATCGCCGCATCGTGGAAAATGATGCCCAAAACTGAATACCTGCCGGAAGGCGACCAGAACGTCATCATCGGCATGATGATTCCGCCCCAGGGCTACAACATCAACGAAGCGCACCACCTGGGCGACCAGCTTGAAAAGATATACCGCCCCTATTGGGAAGCGGCGCCGGGAAGCCCCGAAGAAGCGAAGCTCAAAGGCCCCGCCGTGCGCAACTTTCTTTATATCGGCAGTCGCGGGCGCGTCTTCACCGTCGTCAAAGCCAAAGACCCCGAACGTTCGAAGGAATTGATTCCCGTTCTGAAAGAAGAACTCTCTAAAATTCCCGGAGTCATCGCCGTGACCCGGCAACTGTCCTTATTGAGCAGCGCCTTTCGCGGTTCGCGCGGCATTGACATCAATATCATGGGACCGGATCTCAAAAAATTGACGAGCATCACCCAGGACATGTTTTATAAATTAAAGAAATTGATGCCAGGGGCGCAGATTCGCCCGATTCCCGGAATGGAACTGGGACAGCCCCAACTCCAGGTCGTTCCGCGTCTCCTGCAAAGCGCGGAAATGGACATGAAAGTTTCTGAAATTGGTTACTCCGTCGCCGCCTTGATGGACGGCGTGTTCGCCGACGAGGTGTTTCTCGATGCAGATTCTGTTCAGGTTCCCTATCTGCCAAGAGAAGGCATCGACCTGATCCTGCAAAGCAGGGATAAGGACGTGCAAGCCACCCAGGACTTGGAAAAAATGACGGTGTACACGCGGCAGGGCAAAGCGGTTCCCCTTGGCAGTATCGCTCAGGTGTTGGACACGGTCAGCTCGGAACAGATACAGCATTTTGAAAGGGAACGCTCCATCACCCTCGAAGTATCGCCTCCGAACGAAATGCCTCTGGAAGCGGCAATTGATATCGTCCGCCAGCAAATCGTTCTGCCTCTGGAACAAAGCGGAACCTTCACCGGCGGTTATTCGATTCTTCTCACCGGCAACGCCGACAAGCTGGAGAGCACGCGCGAAGCCATGTCCGGCAATTTCATTCTTGCGATCATCATCACTTATCTGCTACTCGCCGTTTTGTTTCAGCACTGGGGATTCCCCCTCATCATCATGCTGAGCGTTCCCCTCGCCGCGGTGGGCGGCATTTTCGGACTCTGGACGCTCAATCGCTTCGTATTTCAACCGCTGGATATTCTGACCATGCTGGGATTTATCATTCTGATCGGCGTGGTGGTGAACAATGCGATTCTTATCATTTATCAAACCCTGCAAAACCAGCGTATCGGGAACATGGAACCGCGTTCAGCAATTCTCGACAGCGTTAAAACCCGCATCCGTCCGATTTTCATGAGCGCCTTCACGAGTATTTTCGGTTTGCTTCCGCTCGTGGTCATCCCCGGCGCCGGGAGCGAAATTTATCGCGGCATTGGCGTCGTCATTCTTTCCGGCCTGTTTGTCAGCACCCTGTTCACTCTCATCCTGATCCCCTGCCTGATGAATCTGTCGAGCAGAAGAACCGCCGAAACTCCGTAATAAAGTCATCGCGCGACGACGCTTCGTCCCCCAAAAAACTTAAACGCCAATGAAGATACCCCTTGACTTCATCGCTATGCTTATGAAAACATAGCGGCACGTCGTTATGTATAAAGAAACATAATGAAACATCGCATTCAGAATCCGCAAACAATGAACCAATGCAAATCAATCCCGATCGCCTCTCTCCAATGCATTGTCATACTGCTGACAATCCTCGGTTCGGACCTGCCCTTTGTCCATGCCGAATCCACCCGAGCGGCGGTGGCTTCGAATTTCCATAATCCCTTCAGTGAAATCGTTCGCTCCTTTGAAAAACAAAGCGGCCACAGCGTTCAGATCGTCGCGGGATCGACGGGAAAACTCTATGCGCAGATTATCCACGGCGCGCCTTTCGATCTGTTCCTCTCCGCCGACCAGCAACGACCGCGCCTCCTTGTCGATCAGGGGAAAGCCGTCGCAGGATCACTGATCACCTATGCCGCCGGAAGAATTTCCTTGTGGAGCCTGAAAAATGATATACAAGCGAGTGAAGCGGATGCGGTTTTAAGGATTGGAAACTTTTCTCATCTGGCCATCGCCAATCCAAAGACCGCGCCTTACGGGCTGGCGGCGATGCAAACCCTGATAAAAATGGGACTCTGGGACTCGATTCGAACGCGACTGGTGCAAGGAGAAAATATAGGACAGACCTTTCAATTCGTCGCGTCGCAAAACGCGGAACTCGGTTTCGTCTCTCTCTCGCAAATTCTGGATCCATCAAACGCGTTCGATAGAAACAACCGCTGGGATGTTCCTGAAACTTTTCACGATCCCTTGCGGCAGGATGTCGTCATACTCAACCGAGGCGCAGAGAACCCTGCAACTCAGGCATTGTGGAAATTCCTGAAAAGCGACACAGCGCAAGATATTATCAAACGATACGGATACGGTTTGAAATGAAAACTCAGCCATCAGATTCGTTGCGCATTAAAGGCCTGGTATGAATACTTCTCAACTCGATTTTCAGGCTGTCTTCCTGACCCTGAAGCTGGCTTCTGCCACCGTCGCTCTACTACTCGTCATCGGCATCCCCATCGCCTGGTGGCTGGCGCACACGCGCTCGCGTTACCGACCCTACATCGAAGCCGTGGTGGCCCTGCCGCTGGTGCTACCGCCGACCGTTCTTGGATTTTACCTGCTGATTTTATTGGGGCCGAACGGATGGCTGGGCGGCCCCTTCAGCGCTGCTACTGGCGCGCCTTTGTCTTTCAGTTTTACCGGGCTGGTCATCGCGTCTTCCATTTATTCGCTTCCCTTCGTCGTTCAACCCCTGCACAGTTCCTTCGAGGCGGTGGGGAAGGAACCGCTCGAAGCCGCATGGACGCTGGGCGCCTCCAAATGGGACGCCTTCTGGACCGTCGCTTCGCCGCTGGCGATTCGCGGCTACGTCACCGCGCTGGTCTTGGGGTTCGCCCACACGCTCGGAGAATTCGGCGTCGTGCTGATGGTCGGAGGGAGCATTCCCGGCGAAACCAAAGTGATCTCGATAGAAATCTATGAGAAGGTAGAAACTCTTGATTACGGCAACGCTCACCTGCTATCCGCAGGGCTTCTTATTTTTTCATTTCTTGTTCTTCTCATTGTTTACATAATCAATCGGCGCTTGCCGGTACATGTCTAACGCCGCTAACAGGGAACTCCTATGAACAAAAATCCAAGTATCCTCAGCTTCATTTTCATCCCGGCCCTACTCCTTTGCCTCGCGACAGGCGTGCATGCAAACGATGATCTGCTTGAAGTCCTGCGGGACAATCGCACGATCAGCGCCGAACAATACGAGCAATTGAAAAAGAAACGCGAGCAGGAGGCATCGCAAAAAAATTCCAAGGGTTTTGAGTTTGGCAAAAAAGGCGATGATTTTCGTTTGAAGGTTGGCGGACGCATTCAAACCGACGCCGCCTTTTACGATGAAAACACCCGCTTCGGAGATGGAGCTGAAGTGCGCCGGGTCCGGCTGGAGTTGGAAGGACGATTGTACCGTCACTGGAGATTTGCGCTTGGTATGGATTATTCAGGAAACGCAGTGAGCCTCAACGATTCCTGGCTGGGTTATTACGGCATCAGGAATACCAATTTTAAAATCGGTCATTTCAAGGAACCCTTCAGTCTGGAGGAACTAAGCAGTTCCAAATACCATCCCTTCATGGAACGTTCGCTGGCAAACGCATTCGTTCCAGGCCGCAACTTAGGTCTGCAGGCGAGTTTCAACGGCGCCAACTGGACAGTTGCCGTCGGCGGATTTGGCGAGGGCGTCGGAGATAACCGGGTGAAAGGCGAAGGCCACGGAACCACGGCCCGCGCCACGCTTTCCCCTTTCGGCAATTCCATGCATCTGGGAGTGTCCGGAACCTACCGCGTTCCCCAGGATGCAACAAGTAGCGCGACCATCGACAGCCGACCCGAATCGCATGTGACTTCGATCCGAACCGTCAATACAGGCACAATCTCCAACATAGACCATTTCACCACCATTGGCTTCGAGTGGGCGCAATTCCTGGGAGCGTTGTCTCTGCAAGGGGAGTACATGATTCACAACATCGAGCGGACGCAAAACGCCAACGCTCAGTTGGATGGCGGTTACGTTCTCGCCTCCTGGTTTCTCACCGGCGAGAACCGCAATTACAGCCCCAGCAAGGGGAAGTTTGGAATGATCGTCCCCAACAAGAATTTTGGAGATGGCGGACCGGGCGCCTGGGAAGTCGCGTTTCGTTACAGTTTCATCGACCTGAACGACCGCCCGATCACAGGCGGACAACAAGAGAACTATGGCGCTTCGGTCAACTGGTACGTCAACCCCAAAATCAGATTTCAGCTCAATTATCAACACGCCAATACCGATCCGATCGCAGACAACCTCAACCTGAACATCATTCAGGCGCGGGCGCAGGTTTTCTTTTAAGGCAATCGACACTTTGATTGAATCCTATCCATGAATCGTTTGACCGCAAAATTTGATGTTTCATTTCCCGACTTCGCTCTCAAGGCCGATATCGATATTCCCCTGGAGGGATTCACCGCTGTCTTCGGCCCTTCCGGTTGCGGCAAAACCACCCTGCTACGCTGTCTGTCCGGACTGACTCGCGCCGACGACGGATTCATGCAGGTTGGCGATACCGTGTGGCAGGACGAAAGACGGGGACTGTTTTTGAGCGCCAGCGAACGACCCATCGGCTACGTCTTTCAGGATGCCCGACTGTTCGCTCATTTAAACGTTGAGGGAAATCTTCGCTACGGAATGAAACGTCGATCTTCCAAGACCGACAGCTACGATCAGATCATCGACATTCTGGATCTGCGCCGGTTACTGCAAGCGCGCCCGCGACAACTCTCAGGCGGAGAAAAACAACGCGTCGCCGTTGGCAGAGCCTTGCTCACGCAACCGCAATTACTGCTCATGGACGAACCGCTCGCCGCGCTCGACGCCGCAAGAAAACAGGAAATCCTCCCCTATTTCCAGCGCATGCAGGAGACCCTGAATATTCCCGTCATCTACGTCACCCACTCGCTCAATGAAGTCCTGCAGCTGGTCGACACCATGGTGATGCTGGATCGCGGGCGGATCATCGCAACCGGCCCCATCGCCGAGGTGTTCTCCAGCGTCGGCCTGAAGAAACATGTTGGCTCCGCCATGGTAGGCGCGGTCCTCGACGCCACCGTCATGGAGCAAGACGACGAATACAAGCTGACCCTTCTGCAAACGGGTGAACACACCCTGTACGCTCCGCATCAGGATGCGCCGGTTGGAAGTCGACTTCGTATTCATATACATGCATCGGATGTGTTCCTGACCACATCCCCCCTGTCTGAGCAGACCAGCGTTTTGAACACGCTTCCGGCGGTGATTCAGGAAATCTCAAACGCTTCGGCGAAGGAAGCAACCGTCGATATCAAGCTCGACGTTGGCAGTCCGCTTCTGGCAACCATCACCCGAAAATCCCTGGAGCTATTGAAACTGAGTGTTGGGCAGAAAGTCTATGCAAATATCAAGGCTCTGCGAACGGTGTACGATATCGAATGATCTTCCATTCATGATCTCTAGCGCCATCGACTGAATAAATTCAGTGCGTCTCATGGTAAATTTTCAGATTTTCTTCAAAACTATCTTCAATTAGATAAAAAATTAATATATTCATAAAACGTTAATTCCTTATCAGACGCCCCTTATCAAAGAACTTCGTGGTGGAACTAACAGAGATCACTTGTATTTTTCATAATCAAAGGGATAATATCGGTTTCAATTTCTGAACGGTGATTTATAATGGCAGGATTCTGAGAATATATTAGGAGATACCTAGTGATTAAAAAAAATGACGTTGTAACCATGAGCTATACCTTGAAAGATTCAGAGGGAACGGAGCTTGGCAGGACCGAAACCGAAGAACCTTTGAATTATTTGCACGGGGCGGGAAATATCGTGCCCGGGCTGGAGGAAGCTATTGAAGGGTTGGGAGTTGGAGACAAAAAAGAAGTGACTGTCTCTCCCGAAAAAGGCTATGGGGAACCTATTCCCGAGCTGAAATTGCAAATTGCGCGCACCAATTTCCCCAAAGATGTCGATATCAAACCGAATATGCAATTTTCAGCCGATCTCGATGGCAGGGAGCATGTCTTCAACGTGGAAAGTATTGAAGGCGATCAGGTCAACGTCAACGGGAACCACCCTCTGGCAGGTGAGACGCTCCACTTTAACGTGGAAATCCTTGGAGTTCGAGATGCGACGCAAGAGGAATTGGAGCACGGACACGTGCACGATGGACACTCGCATCATTAAGGACAACGGCCGGGCCACGGCCTGTGAATTGAGCGACTGACGCTCCTTGCATTGCAACACCGAGCCTTAAAGATCACCGAAACATTCAGGGCGCCCCTTTCAAGTTAAAGGCGGCGCCCTTTTTTCTTCCTGCAGAACTCGTTCGACTAAAGCTGCTAATCAACGATCGTTTTTTTGTTCCATCCATTTCTCAACCTCAATTCCCCAATCTCCGGGAATCAATGTTTCAAAATGCTCAAGATAGGCGTCGCCAAGCGTTCGCAAGGCAACAGGATCGTCTGCAAGGCGCTCCACTTGAACCCAGAAATTCCATTCCAGAGACAAACTCCAGTCCGCGTCGTTCAAACGACAATCGGGAAGCCGGTAATGATAGGTCGGGCGGGCTGACGTCAATCCGTCGTCCAATCGTTCCTGAACGAAATCGGCCTCCACATGCGTGAACAACGGTAGAAAATCCAACTCCCGATTCCGGGTCGGGTTCTCCGCTAAATAATCTTCGATCAATTGATCCCTATCTGGCGTATAGCCTGGAGACAGAACCCGCTTCGCATAGGATCGCGGAAAGGTGTTGATATAAGGAGAAATCCGACGAGCCAGATCGATATTCATGACTTCATGCAACCAATCGCTGAGCAGGAGAAACGCCTGCAAATGGCGCAGTATCGACTCTGATTTTAAAGAAGGGGCTTCTGGATTGATATGCACGCCAAAAGCGTAAAAAAAAGATTCATCAGTCCCTTCTGCGCCCAGAGCTTGCAAGGCCTCGATCAAAACATTCAATTCATCCAAACGGTCCAAAGGGATCGGAGCGGTGACCACTTCGTAAGGCACCACAACCTTTCCAACATCCCCAATCAACTCGCACAACTTTTCCTTTGCTTCAACATTGAAAAAATTGTCAATGACGCCGGCCTCGCTTCCGTTAGGATCGACATTGTCCGGATGAACAATTTGCGTATCCAGTTGAACGGAAAAATCTCCCAAATCCGTATCAATAATTTTGTAATAATGCTGATTCAGCTTTTCAAGATCACCGCCATAAATTTCCCGAACCTTTTCAGCGATCATCAAGCAATCCTGCGCGGCGAATTCCAGTTCAAATCCTACTTTTCGCATCTCACCAGAATCATTGAGTAATCGCGGCGGTTGAATGAATGAATTTTTCATAATGAATACACTTTCTTATTAATTCGAATCGATACGATTTCTGGTAGCCAACGCCAACCAGAGAATGCCCAATAACCCGGACAGAAAGGTTGAAATCAGGATCGCCAGTTTTGCTTCTTCTATCAGTAAAGGCTGCCCTTTAAACGCCAGCATGGCGATGAATATCGACATCGTAAAACCCATTCCCGCCAACAAGCCAACGCCAAGCAACTCCTTGTTGCCCATGCCCTCAGGCAGAGAACCCAGGCCCAGTTTAACCGCCGCTTTGCTAAAAAGAAATATGCCAAGCGGTTTTCCCACGACCAACCCTCCGATGATTCCAAGAGAGACGAACGAACTCAACACGCTCCCAAGATCCTGGTCCGACAGACGGATCCCCGCACTACACAAGGCGAAAACGGGAAGGACGACCAAAGCAATCGGGTTTTCCAGTTTCGTTTCCCAGCGTTGGAGCGGAGTCGACGCCTGGCGAGCGACCTCCTCAATATTCAGCATCAGACCGCTCTGCTTTTGATCCGATAAAACTTCATTTTCCGATTCCTGTCTCCGTTCAAATTTTGAAATCAACTTGCGCACCCGCTGAACAAACCGACCCGATTGCAGACTCGGACGCGCCGGGATGGTCAAGGCAACAAGCACCCCTGCAACCGTCGCATGGACGCCGGATTCATGAACGAACATCCATAAAACAAGACCCAGGATAAAATACGCCCATGCGGCGCGCACGCCGGAAATATTCATGCCGATCAATAATACAAGGACCGCCCCGGCTCTTAGCAAAGCTTCCAGATGAAGCGACTCCGTATAATAAACAGCGATCACCGTGATGGCGCCCAAGTCGTCAAATATCGCCAGTCCCGTCAAGAATACAAAAAGCTCGCGGCTCACCTTGCGCGCAAAAAATGCCAAGGCTCCCAGCGCGAAAGCGGTGTCCGTCGCCATGGCAATCGCCCAGCCCTGCTGATAACCCGAATCGAGATTGGTCAGATAATAGATCAGTGCAGGGAGAACCATCCCGCCTAAAGCAGCGCTTAAGACAATGCCAATCTGACGCGGGTTTTGCATTTCACCCGCCAGACACTCGCGTTTTAATTCCAGACCAAGGAGAAAGAAAAACAAGGCCATGAAACCGCTTCCCACCCACTCTTCAAGCGACATGGTGAACTGACTGGACCCAACAAGAAGCCCCACATCGGTAAGAATCACTTCACGATACATGCGGTTCATATCCGAATTCGCAAACACCATTGCCAGGCAGGTGGCGCCCGCAAGCAGTAGTCCCGTAGAGGTTTGGCTTTCAATGAATTTTTCGAACGGCGAAAGCATTCTCGCCACTTTCTTTTCAACGGGATTTAAAGAGACGTCATTCATAAGAGATCAGAAAAAAACGTTAGAAAAATAAAAAAATTTTTAAATTAAACAACACAAAAACACGGCGTAAAATTTAGCGACGCGAATGTCACATCAACAGGCGACTCCCATTAGCATGACATTGCATCGAACAAAAAACAAGTCGACGGCCTGCGTCATCCCTTTATTACAGCTTAAACGGGCTCATAACAATTCATTGATATAACAGAATGACTCTGTGCGATCACCCCTTTGCCAGCAGACGAATGAAGGATCGACTAAACTTTCGACAGAAATCGGTTGATTGTTTTTTCAACGATTTTTATTTTTTTTGAATCGGCGCTCGCTAACGCCCACATGTCCGACTTCACATTCTTCAATTCCCCCAACCTGATCAGCAAACCCTGAGCGATCGCCTCGTTTGCGGTATTCTCTGGAAGCACCGCAACCCCATGCCCCTGAATAGCCGCCAGGCGAAGCAAGGTCACATCGTCCGCTTCGCCAACGATCTGAGGTTTTATTTTATGACGCGCAAAATAACGTTGAATTTCGTCATGGATCTGGCTGTGCTCGGTCAACTGAATCATTGGAAGATGATTCAGGGATGCTGGAAAATTTTTCCTGGCAGAGGCAAACTCATGATTTCCAACCGCAATGATCCTCCGCGGGCGCAGTCGAAAGCTGAACAAGCGCCTTTTATGAGGCACCTCGCGATCGCTGAGCACGATTTCCAGATTCTTGCTTTCGAGTTGAAACAACAATTCGTCCAGATTGTTTTCGACCACGCTCACCAATACGGTTTTATCCTTCCACAAGGGAACAACGAATTCATGAATATGCGTCGCCGACAACGAGGGGAGAACGCCAACGCGCACCAGCGTTTGTTTTTTGGGCTGAATTTGTTTGACCGCGTATTCCATCTCCTCGGCAAGGCTGAAAATATTACTGCAATACTCGAGCGCCACCCGACCCGCATCGTTAAGAACCAACTTACGTATCTTCCGGTCAAATAATTTTTTTCCGAAATAATCTTCAAGACTTTTCAACTGCCCGCTCAGCCCCGGTTGAGTGAGATTGAGCTTCTGCCCTGCTTTCTTGATGGAACCTTCTCTGGCAATGATCCAGAAATAATACAGATGATTGAAATTTGGAAGATTTCTCATGATCCTCTATAGATAGATTTTTAATTATATAAATATAATTATAAATCAATTTTATTTTAATTAAAAGCTATGCCACCCTACTTCAAAAATTACTAACCAAACAAAAAAAAATAATGAATTCCAAATCACTCTTTTTAGTATTGATCTTTTCCATGCTTTCGGTATTTGTATTTCCAGACATGAAAGCGGAAGCGAGGAGCAAGAAAAAAATAGAATTGACGGAAGAAGAAGAGGCCTTCGTAAAAAAACTGGGCATCAAGAAGAGGAAAACCAAAAAACTGGTTAAAACCTTGCGCAAGCGACCGCGCTATGTCGGCTCCACCAAATGCAACGGCAGTTGCCATGATCCTTACTACAAGGCTTGGAAAAATTCTCCGCACGGCAAGACCTACCAATTGCTAAAGCCCGGGCAACGCGCTGAGGCCAAAAAGAGAGTGAATCTGGATCCTGAAAAAGATTACACAAGCAGTCCCCTTTGCCTCCGATGCCATACAACGGGCTACCGCCAGAGCGGCGGATTCAGACCCGCAGGAACCAAGAGCCGAAAGGGCAGGGACATTAGCACGCGTATTGATCCCGAGGAACCCAACAAGGAGCAGGTGGGTTGTGAGATGTGTCATTCCGTCGCGGGAGGCAGGCACCTTCGCGCTATCATGAAATCAACGCGCGGCAAGTTCAGCAAATCGGACACCGAACAATACGGTCAGCGCTGGGATTATGAAAACGCCTGTACCCGCTGTCACACGCATTCCAAAACGCCGTTCCAGCCGGAAGTGCACGAAAAATATAAATTTGATTTTAAGGAAAGGGTCAAACACGTCCACCCGGTGGACACGTACTGGTCTGAAGACAATCAGGACCAGAAACTCGAGCATATCAAAGAAAGAAACGACGAGGTGGCGATATCAGAAACAAAGCCGCTGGAGATAGAAAACTTTATCGTTAAAAAAGGACGACTGCGGTTTCAAAAAAGCAGTATGCCTTACGACAGGAAAAAGAAAACGTTTCGCTATCAAGAAGAGTGATCTACGGATAGGAACCGTACCCGGCCTCCGCTTCCGAGCAGGCCGGGCATCGTTTCATTTAACGTATTTTTTCTTGAGACCCATGGCCTGAATGCGCGTCGCCAGCGTCGTCGGCTTGACGCCCAATAGATTTGCGGCTCCCTCTGTCCCGTAAATTTTTCCGCCGCAACGCTCCAATGCGAGCAGGATATTTTCTTTCTCCCTGCGCTTCATTTCATTTTCAGAAAGGATCGCTTGGGGCTGGGGGAGATCATTCGCAATCTCAACATCCCGATCCGGGTCGGAATCTGGAATATCAAATTTCAACTTTCCAGAATGCGCAGTGATGATCGCCCGCTCCACCAAATTCTGAAGTTCCCGGATATTGCCGGGCCAATCGTACTTTTGCAATCGGGCCATTTGACGCGAAGAAACCGGCTTGATTTGTTTGTTGAACCGCTTCTCAGCCAGGCCTATGAAATGATTCACCAGCAGGGGGATATCCTCCGGTCTCTCCTTCAGCGGCGGCAATTCAATTTGAAATACATTCAGGCGATAATATAAATCCTGGCGGAATAATCCCTTCTGTACATCCTGTTTCAATTCCCGATTGGTTGCGGCAAGAATACGCACATCGGTCGTCTTCGTGCGCTCATCGCCCAAGCGTTCATACTCGCCTTCTTGCAAGACTCTCAACAACTTGCTCTGAACTTCCAGAGGAATTTCGCCCACTTCATCGAGGAACAGGGTTCCTCCATTGGCAAGTTCAAAGCGTCCCTTGCGGTCCTGAATCGCTCCGGTGAACGCTCCCCTCACATGACCAAAAAATTCACTTTCATATAAGTCCTTTGGGATAGAGGCGCAGTTGACCTTGATCAGAGGGCGCCGCGAGCGTCGGCTTCTCTGATGAATTTCCCGCGCCACCAACTCCTTACCCGTTCCGGACTCACCCGTTATCAATACATTCGCCTCGGTGTCGGCGACCATCTCAATCTTTCGCCCCATTGTGTTCAAGGCCGGACTTTGACCGATGATGTCGCCAAAAGCCTGAGACTCCACAAGCTCCTGGCTTAGATATTCAAAATCGTCTTCCAATTGTTTGTTCAGGCTTTCAATTTTTTCAAACGCTTCCGCATTGACGATCGCACCCGCAAGATTGTCCGCCACCAGTCTTCCCCAGAATAAGCCCTCCCCTTCCACCTCCACATCACGCCACATCACGGTTCCAAAAACGCCAAGCACCTTGCCATGAAAAACAAGCGGCAGAGCCGCCATACCAGTCGCGCCGTTTTTGTCCGCCCAGTTTCGCGAGATAGTTCTCTCGAAATCTTCCTCTATATTTGTCGCATCCTCAGTCTCTCCGGTCACCGCACAGCGCCCTACTTTTCCCACACTCAGTGGAATACGAATGTAATCATCCTCCAGTTCTGCGGTCCCGGGATCAAATTCCAGGCTGTATTTTTGCGCGACCAGGTGCAGGCACCGGGTCTGGTCAATGCAGACCTCACGCAGAGGACAGGAATCGCATCTGTCGCCGGGACGGATCAGCCAAATACGAGTGAGCATCAAATAAGGATCGTCAACCGTCTTGCCAACCACCATTTCCAGCAGGGTGGACAGGTTTCTCTCCTGCGGCATTGCCAACAGCAACTCCCTCATATTGTTGAACTGATGAATCAGTTGCTGGCTGTCTTTAATCGGGCCGTTCATTCCAACATAATAACGGTTTTTCGTTGAAATTAAAACATAATACCGTTTAAACACGGTATACAGTTGAAATCACATTCCATTAAATAGCAAATAAACTATTATAAATAAATGCTTTCACTCACAAGAGCGATTTGGCACAGGCTTTGCTTTACCTATTGTCAGATTAACTTAAACTATTAGAACGGGCGGAGACACAATCATGAATTTTTTAAACAAACTGCTTGAAAGCGACGACCTCATCCCCCCTCTGATCCTGCGGGTGGCGCTGGGAATAGTTATTTTGCCCCACGGAGCGCAAAAATTGCTCGGCTGGTTTGGCGGCCACGGCTTTGAAGACACCCTTGGATTTTTCACCCAGAACATGGGCGTCCCGATGGTCATCGCTTTTCTTGTCATCATGGGTGAATTTTTTGGCGCGATCGGATTGATCATTGGATTCATGACTCGTTTCTGCGCCGCCAGCATATCGATGATCATGCTGGGCGCCATGTTCATGGCGCATTGGAATAATGGTTTTTTCATGAACTGGTCCGGCAAGCAGGCGGGTGAAGGTTTTGAGTATCACATCCTTGCCATTGGCATGGCGGCGGCGCTGGTCGTCTCCGGCGGCGGAAAACTTTCTTTCGACAAATGGATATTGGAAACCTTCTTCAAACGAACGAACGCCTGAACAACATCCACTCGAACAGCGAGCGGACTCACTCTCTTTATAACGAGGCATATTATGAAACGACACAGCGACTTTTTTTCCAGGAGAAGTTTTTTAAAAAGTAGTCTGAGCGCGTTGGGAGTCGCCGCAGGAACACTGGCGGCAGGTTCTGCATTTGGACAGGCCGCTCAACTCGTCACCCCCAGACAAACGCTGGGGCCTTTTTTTCCAGATGAGGGAGATCCGGTCCACGAAATTCGCGAAAATCTGGATTTTCGTCTCCCCATCAGCGAGGCGAACGACAACAACCTGACCTCTATCATTGGAAACGAAGGGCGCGCCATGGGACAGACGGTCTATGTCAAGGGGCGCGTGTTGTTTCAAGATGGCAAGGAACTGGTTCCCCAGCCCGGCGCCGTCATCATTTTATGGAACGCTTCTTCTACGGGACGCTACAACCATCGCGGCGACACCGACACGCCGCGCTTTCAACATCCCAAAACCGGGGAATGGATCGACAGGGAACACGATGCAAACTTCCAATACTGGGGTCGTAGCATCACCGACAAACGAGGACGCTATCTGTTCAAGACCGTTGTTCCCGGGTTTTATCCTGTCGACCTCAAAGACGGCTGGTTTCGTCCGCCGCACTTGCATTTCATGGTCAGCGCGCCGGGCATTCCCCAACTCGTGACTCAGTTGTATTTCAAGGGAGATAAAATTCCCGACAACGATTTCATACAGATTCTGAATTCCAAGGATTATATTTTGAGGGATTCGCGCATGACCCGCGAAGAACAAGACAGCCTGGTCGTCGATTTTCAACCCGACCCATCCGGCCAGATCACTGACAGCCTGATCGGACAATACGACTTCGTCTTGAAATTTTAAAAATCATCTCATCGTAATTGAGAGAAACTCTCTAATGAGCATTGACGATCATGAATACAAATAAGACATCAACTCATCGACGCATGCCCGTACTCTTCCTCGGGCATGGCAGTCCCATGAATGTGATCGAAGATAATCTCTACACTAAATCATGGAACTTATTAGGCAACAGTCTCCCCAAACCCCGCGCCCTTCTGCTCATCTCGGCGCATTGGGAGACCCATGGCACTTATGTCACAGCCATGGAGGAGCCGCCGACGATTCACGACTTCGGCGCCTTTCCGCAAGCGCTGTTCGACGTTCAATATCCCGCACAAGGCGATCCCGAACTGGCTCGCAGGATCCAATCGCTCGTCTCGACAACACGCATCTGCCTGGACTACAACTGGGGTCTGGATCATGGCTCCTGGGGCTTGCTGACACGCATGTTCCCGGACGCGAATATCCCCGTCCTGCAACTGAGCTTGAACCGGGACCTGTCGCCGCAAGCGCATTATCAAATCGGCCAGGAACTGAAATCGTTAAGAGACGAAGGGGTGCTGGTAATAGGTAGTGGCAACATTGTCCACAACCTCAAACATTTCAGTTTCAACGCCGATGACGCGCCGCTGGAGTGGGCGGTCGAATTCGACGAAACCATCAAACAGTTCCTGCTCAAAGGCGATCATCAAAGCATATTGGAATTTGAATCGTTGGGGGAAATCGCGCGTCTGGCGGCGCCGACTCCGGAGCATTTCATTCCGCTCATTTACATCATTGCCATGCAGGAACAGGGCGAGCGCATCACCTTTCCGGTCGAAGGCATCGCTTCTCAAAGCGCGTCCATGCGCGGCGTGCTGGTGGGATGTCCAAGCGTTTGAAACAACCCCTGCTTCGTGGTTATAAACGCTGGAATGTATGATCGGCAGAGGGGGGATTGAACAAGGAAGGGATGGGCTTTTTTGCAACAACCGCGAAGGACGGCGCCCTGATCTGCTAGGACGCTTTGCCTTCGGTTGTTTTGTCTGCGGCTTTTGCAGCGCCGCGATTTTTCTTAAATAAAGAAGGGCTTTCTATGAGCTTGTCCGACCGCTTGTTCAAGGCCTTGACCGAGATCACCTTCTTTAAATTACCAGAACGATCAAAAACTTTTACCTGATACATAATAGACGTTTCCTTTGAGGTTCAAGGATTGGTTATTTCAGATTAAAAAAAGACCGGCAACGCCAAACCTTGCCGGAGAGAAGACTTCAATATCCTATGGTTCGACCCGTCTGGGGTCCCACAAATGGGGCGACGGGTCGGAAAATCATACGCAAATACCCACCTCAAGCCAGAAGCATTCGATCCTTAACCCCGAATCGGCGGGAATAAAACACAAGGTTTCATCAGGAATCGATTCGAAAAAATTAAACTCAGTATTCCTATGATACCACTGAATGAGCTCCCGATGGGGTTAAATATGACCTTTCGGCTCTGCAAGCAATCTCATCATATCAATGCATGGGAGCCAGAACGCTCGCCCGATGATCCATCGGAACCTTTCGAAAAATCACACCCATCAGCAATGGATTCGCTCTGGAGGAAATCACAAAAAACGATTATAGTATGTAATTTCAGGGACTTCAGATTGACCCGTTGCGTTTGGCAGGGCTTTTCCCATAACAGGACAATGCTCGCCCACAGACTCTGAATGCATACACAGAAAACACCCAGGGAGTTTCTTTCAAACGTGAAATATTTTCTTAATCTTAGCATCGTCGTTTTTTTGATTTTTTCAGTCGCGCCAATCTGGGCTGATAACGGGCATAAAAACGGGGGAAAACAAGCCATCCCCCGTCCTGTGGACAAAATCCAATATCAATTAATGCAACTTATAAAACAAAAGTTGCTCCTGCAAAAAGAACTGAAAAAATTAGATGGGGAAAATCCATCGAAAGAAATGATCGATCGCATAGGCGCGATTCAGAGTCGATTGGACCGCCTGAATGAAAATTATGAAGCGCTTGCGACCCAAATCCCCAAGGAAAAGTTTCCCGCGCCTCATCGACAAACGGAATGGCTCGAAGAGCTACAAAATATCACCCGGCCCATTTTAAATTCCTTGAGGGAATTCACCGAACGGCCCAGAAGAATCGATAATCTCAAAGCGGAAATTGAAACGCTGACGTCTCGAATTTCGACCTACGAAATTGCGCGAAAGAATATTTTAAGCCTGGAAACGCTTCAGATCAACGCTTCGGATGTAAGCGATTTGATTGAAAAGGAAAAAAGAAATCTCATCTCGATTTCTGAAATCAAGCAGAAGTACAAAGACGATCTATCTACCCTGAAAGACCGCTACAACCCAGAGATGTTGAAACTGGAGTTGGAAGAAGCTCAACGCTCCCTGATGAATCTTAAGGATGTCGACGGCGATCTGGTTTCAGTCGTCGCCTCTTCTCTTTCCGAATTCATGAGCGTCCGCGGGCGTAATCTCATCATCGCTTTCGTTCTGCTGGTCGGCGTGTTCTGGGCGCTCCTGTTTGCGTACAGCGTGGTTGAAACGCGAACTCAGTTTCTGAATAAAATCAAACGATCCACGCGCAAGTTCATTAAAACAATTTACCTGCTTGTTATTTTTCTCATCGCATTTTCGGCCAGTTTGTTCAGTCTTTACCTGGTCAACGACTGGCTCTTGCTGAGTCTCTTACTTTTGATACTTGCGGCGATTGGCTGGACGTCTAGACAATTCATTCCACGATTCATTCAGGAATTGAAACTGACATTGAACCTGAGTTCCGTACGCGAAGGGGAGCGCATCTTCTACGAAGGCATTCCCTGGCTCGTCAAGGAAATCGGGCTCCACGCGAAACTGCACAACCCGCGACTGGACGGGGGGATGATTCGCGTTCCCGTCAACAAACTGATAGGGTTATCTTCTAGACAATTTGTAAAGGAGGAAGATTGGTTTCCCTGCAAGGTCGGCGATTGGATTCTGGTCGACGAAAGTATTTTTGGCCAGGTCGCCAGCCAAACTCCAGAGCAGGTGATCTTGAAGTACTATGAATCCAGAAAAACCTATCTGACCCCGGAGTTCTTAACGCTGAAACCACGCAATCTCTCGTCAGGTTTTATGGTTGGAGTCACTTTCGGTCTGGACTACGCTGTGCAAGACCGCATCTGCGAAGAACTGCCGGATTTGTTTCACTCGCATCTAAAGGAAACATTCAAAGACATGCTGGAATCGCAACCGCCTGCCATGAAGTACCTCAAGGTCCAGTTCAGCCAGGCCAGCGCCAGTTCTCTCGATCTGTTCATCCTCGCTGAGTTCTCCGGCGCCCTGGCGGATCGACATTATTCCCTGAAAAGAGAAATCAATAATGCCCTGGTTGACGCTTGCAACAAGCACAATCTTACGATTCCATTCACACAGATGACGGTTTCCCTCGCTCCTGATGCGCAGTCTGCTTTCACAAAGGAATGAGCGTTACTCGCGGAGAATCGCCTTTAAAAAAGAATATGATTCGAGGAGCGGAAGGCCCCATTGACAGATTGAAGTAATTGTTACCGGCGTTTTTTTATTCGTTTCAGAACCGCCGATATCCACAGACCCGTCTTGTTCACAGTCGAGTCGTATTTTTTAAAATTGAATCCATAATATTTTGCAAAACGAATCAGGTCCTCCTCTTTGAACCACAGGCTCGTTGTAGCGACCCCTGAACGGTTATCCTCCCAGCCAAACTCTGGCTGAATTTCAAACTCATAAGAACCGCTTTCCAGTTCGATTGTCTGAAATCCCATCGCATGCGTCGATTCAGCGGAAGAAACATGACCGCTCACAACCACCGTATCCGCATGCTTCAAGCAATTCTCCAGCAACCACCATGGCTTCGATGAGTGATAGAGAACCCCGGAACAGAAAATGATATCGATCTTGTCTTTGACCAACTGAGGGAACAGGTGCATGTCCCCCAAAATCAATTCAAAATTTTGAAAATTGTACATGGACCGTATGAGCGACGTCTTCGCATAATTGATTGGACGACTTTCTATGGCGATGATCTTGGCTGGATTCTGCCGCGCCAGCATGACCGTTTGATTGCCTTCATACGGCCCCAACTCAAGAACGATTTTATTTTTGAAACTGACCTTTGGCGGCAAGGGATGCCAATTTTTTTCAAGAAACAAACCATCCCAGAAAAGAAATTCGCCAAAATCAAATTTGAGCAGGTCGTGCAATTCATCGTGGAGCATATAGACGTCCATCAGACTTTTGAAATGAATCACTTTCGCTCTGGAAATATTCTCTATCTGATGGATCGTCTCGTACAACACCTCAGCCTCCTGACTGGAAGCGATGACAATCGTATCCGTGGGCTTCAGACGGGCAAGATTTGTGAGCGGCTTGACCTTATGCCCCAAAAGCTCATGTCCTGGTTTATAATCCGGATCTACTTCATAAATACCAAGGAAGTTGATTCCGCCTAAATCGATCGCCCTCAACAACGCCTCAGCCGCGGTTCTTGTTCCGACAATGGCGATTCGTCCCCTCAAGCGTTTCAGCTTTGCGTTGATGTATTTGGGAAAACCCACCTGAGCCTGCAATAATTTTCCAAGTTTCATATAAAAAATCTCAATTGATAAATCGTTCTGCGCAACATCTTCTCATTTAGCGATCTTTGGCACATCTCTGCCGTCGACTCGCCCACGAATAATAATTCAGTCAGTCAGTCAATCCATCCGACCTGTAGAAATCATCGGAATAATCCGCCGCCACTATAGCCTAAAAGGAATCATTATTTCACACTTGGGAAAAGAAAACCCTGGAGGGACTGCTCATCACATCAAATATAAGAAAGAGATTGCCAGGAAAAGGAGTTGAAAAATCGCTTGTATTACAAGAGAGGGGGACGCCTGCATAGAGCGTCAGGGAAGGAAAAATAAAATGAAGTTTTTTTAACGAACGCAACGCGCTCAGACTTTTTGTCGTTCCAAAGCGCGCAAGCGGCGCGCTTCCTTTTTATTGATCTTGGATTTTTGTTTCTTCTCGACCGTCGGCTCGCCTTCCCAGCCGACCTTTTCAAGAAACTCATCGTAGCCGCCATGAAAATATTCAGCCCGGCCCTGATGAAAAATAATCAGATTCGTCGCAAGGGTTTTCAAGATAAGCTCAGAGTGAGTCACAATCACCAGCGCGCCCGGATAATCGTTCAACTCCTCGATCAACGCTTCAATCGATTCAACATCGAGGTGATGCGACGGCTCATCCAATAACAGGAGATTCGTTGGGTGAGAAATGATCTTGCCCAACAACACGCGGCTTCTCTCGCCGCCCGAAAGAACGCTCACCTTCTTCTTTCCCAAATCCCCCTCAAACATCATCGCCCCGCAAATGCTGTGCGCCGCCTGCAAACTCAGATTCGGGTTCGAACGAATGATCTCGTCAATCACCTTGTTCTGAGGATCAAGCCGGTCGATATTCGTCTGCCCGAAATGCCCCGTCGCCAAAGAAGGATGACTGACAATCGAGCCCGAAGTCGGCGTCAACTCGCCAGCCATACAATTCAGCAAAGTCGATTTCCCCTTGCCGTTCGCGCCGATGATGCCGATCCGATCCTCTCGACCGATTGTAAAAGACAGGTCCGAGAAAATATTATGCTCCGATTTGCCGCCATAAGAAAATGACAGGTTTTCGATATTCATCAAGGTCTTGCCTGGACAATGCTGATGGTTGAAACGAAAACCCAGATTCTTTTCCGCGCTCAGCTTTTCCATCGTTCCCATTTTTTCCATCATTTTCAATCGCGACTGCGCCATCGTCGCCTTAGACGCTTTCGCGCGAAAACGATCCACCAGCAGTTGCATCTCCTTGCGCTTGCTCTCCAGATTCTGGCGCGTCTGCTCGTAAGCCTCCTCCTCCTGAATGATCTGCTCGTAAAACTTGATCGTATCGCCCGCCACCTTCTTCGCCTGCTTGCGATGCAAGCCCAGCGTGTGCGTCGAAACCTTGTCCATAAAATCACGATCATGCGTGATGAGGATCATCTCACCCGGCCATTTATTCAAATAATCCTTGAGCCAGCGAAGCGAAAGAATATCGAGATAGTTGGTCGGCTCGTCCAGCAACAACATATTCGGATTAGCCAACAAGGCCTTACACAAATTGATGCGCACCTGATAACCGCCGCTGAAGGTCCCCGGATCCTTGTGAAAATCCGCCTCCGTGAAACCCAGGCCCGACAAAATGATCTCCGCCTTGTATTGCTCCCATTGCTTTTCAGGACTCAATGCGCTCACGCACTCCTTCAACACCGTCGGTTGCGTGAAACGGATGATCTGCTCCAAAGCTCCAATCTTGTAATCCTTGGGCGTCGTCAAAGTCCCGGAATCCGGGCTTTCCTTACCAAGAATCATTTTAAAAAGAGTCGATTTGCCCGTTCCGTTCTTCCCCACCAGGCCCACCCGCTCGCCCTTGTTGATAAGAAAAGAAACCCCGTCAAACAAGGTTTGAGGGCCAAACGATTTTTCAAGATTATTCGCAATGATCATGATCGGTGTGTGAAATAGAAAAAGACCTATAACGAAAGTTATAAGCCGCAATTAAGGAAAATGAAAATGAGGGGGAACAACGAGAAGACCCACGCCTAATTTCAAGCCAATACTTTAGAGTATAGCAGAACCCGAACTCCAAACCAACTATTGAAATTCAAGACAGATCAAAAACGCGCAAAAAAAAAAGAGTCCGCCGTAGCGAACTCTTAAACTTTTGTCCGTCCCGAAGGACGTATCTTGTTACCGGTTGAAATTTCCCAATTTCCTATCTGCTAAATAGTTTCCGACAACAAAACTTATGATAACATAGGTTTTCCGAAAATCAACTTCTATTTCCATAGGGAGAACCGCATGAAATACCGATTGAGTCTTGATCTGGGCACCAACTCATTGGGTCATTGTCTTCTGGAACTGAACAAAAACACCAGACCCCAGTCCATCATTTCATGCGGTTCCGGGATATTCCCCGACAGTCGCGAACCTAAAAGTCAGGAATCCCTCGCGAAAGACAGAACCAAACATCGCAGCGCCCGCAGAAGACGGGACCGCTACCTCAAACGCCGCCGCGTGCTGATGAACCTGCTAGTCGCCTGTGGACTGATGCCCGAAGATAAAGCGAAGCGCAAACAACTGGAAGGCCTCGACCCCTACGAACTACGCTCCCGCGCCGTACAGGAAAAATTAACGCCCAACGAACTGGGACGCGCACTCTATCACCTCATTCACCGTCGCGGCTACAAAAGCAATCGCAAGGACTCCAAAAAGGAGGGAGCCAAAACCATCACCCCTTTGATGGAAGGTCTGCAAGCTGAAATCAAAACAATGGGAGAAAACACAACGCTGGGGCAATACCTTTTCGAATTACATAAATCAGGTCGCGGCGTACGCGCCAGAGAAGGGGAACTGCTTTACCCTAAGCGCGAAATGTACGAACACGAATTCGACCTTATCCGCGATATCCAGCAAACACATCACAAGAAACTTCTCTCCGGCGAAAGCTGGGAAAAAATCAGGGAAGTCATATTTCATCAACGCCCGCTCAAACCACAGGAAGTCGGTCGTTGCGTTTTCATGAACGACAAGGAACGCGCCCCAAGAGCGCTTCCCAGCTACCAGAAATTTTCCATTCTCCAGGACTTGGGCAATCTCAAATGGATCGACGAACAAGGCATCAAACACCCCCTCAGCCCAGATCAACGCGAACGCCTCTGGGAAACCATGGTCAAGCGTAAATCCGACCTGTCGCTTCAGGATATGAAAAAGAAACTGAAACTCCCCGAATCCGCTCAGATGAATTTGGAATCCGAACGCCGCAAAGGCCTGAAAACCTGCCCCACCGGCGCCCTTCTGTCTAAAAAAGAATACTTCGGAAACAAATGGAACGAACTCTCCGACGACCAGCAGGACGAAATCGTTCTAGCCCTACTCAACATCGAAGATGAAGGCGAGTTGGCTAACAAAGCCGAAGCCGAATGGAATGTCGATCATGAAACCGCAAAACGTCTCGCAGAAATATCTCCCGAAGACGAATTCGTCACAGGCTACGGACGATTCTGCAAAGACGTTTGCCAGGCGCTCGTCGCTCTCATGCGCGCCGAAAACCTTCGCTACGATCAAGCGGTGGAAAAACTGGGTTTTCACCATAGCGACTTCAGGCCGGAATCCCTGTCCAGCACCCTCGAGTATTACGGTAAATTATTGCCCATGGCTGTCGTCGGCGCCGACCCCGAACTGGAAACAGACAATGAAGTCAAAAAATGGGGCAAGATCGGCAACCCCACCGTTCATGTCGGCTTGAAGCAATTACAGAAACTAGTCAACGCCGTCATCAAAAGCTACGGCCCCCCCGAAGAAATCATAATCGAACTTGCCCGGGACATCAAAGCAGGGAAGAAGGAACGAGAAGAAATTTCCAAAGAACAATTTAAAAACCAGAAAGATAACGAACGCATCGCCCAGAGACTGGCTGATGAAAATATAGAAAACACTCGCGACAATCGCATCAAGTACAGGCTTTGGGAGGAACTCGGCTCCAATGTCAACGATCGCCTCTGCCCCTACACAGGCAAAGCCATCAGCATCACCCAATTGTTCAACGGAAACGATGTGGAAATCGAACACATCCTCCCTCGCTCCAAAACCCTCGCCAATAATTCCAGCAACCTGACCATCGCCTATAAAAACGCCAACCAGCTCAAAGGCAATCGCTCGCCCTTTGACGCCTTTGGAAACAATCCAAAAGGATACGACTACAGCGCTATCCTCTGGCGCTCTCGCGACCTCCCCGGCAACAAGAGTTGGCGCTTCCTGCCCGACGCGATGGAACGCTTCGCAGACGAAGACCAATTCCTCGACCGTCAATTGAACGACACCCGCTACCTGTCGCGCATTGCCTGCCAGTACCTTCGCCATGTCTGCAAAAAAATCCGCGTCTCTCAAGGCAGAACCACAGCGCTCATTCGCAACATCCTGCACCTGAACGAAATCCTCAATGACAAGAACGCCAAGAACCGCGACGACCACCGGCACCATGCCATCGATGCCCTCATCGTCGGTATTGCCGACGAAAAATATCTAAAAAAAATCATGGATGAAACCAGAGTGTCCGAAGAAAAAGGCAATGGACGCCTGATCGTTCAGGAACCCTGGGAGGGTTTTATAGAAGAAGCGCGCAAAAAGATTTTATCCATCAACGTCCACCATAAACCCGATCACCGCAAGGCCGGGAAGCTACACGAAGAAACCGCCTACTCCATCATCGACAACCCCAGCCCCTGGGAGAAAGAGCAGGGCTTCAATCTGGTCATCCGCAAACCACTGGTCTCTTTAAGTACGGGGGAAATCAAACATCTGCAAAACCGCGAACTCAGCGCAGAACTGGAAGAAGCTATTCAGGATGTCGATGAAAAAAGTATTCAGGGAATTCTGCAAGATTACTCCAATCGTACCGGACAAAAACGCGCGCGCGTCCTTAAAAAAGATCAATCCTGCTTCATCGTCGAACATCCGAAACACAATCCCATCCACAGAAAAGCGCTGATCCCCGGACAGAACCACTGCATCTGCATCTGGAAAATTCCCACAGGCGTCACTTACGACGAAAAACGCAGACCAGCACAACCCACAGCGCTTCATATAAGCAATGTCGATGGAAGCTCCATCCACTTCGAAACCTGGAACAAATTCAAAATCAATAACGTCGATGCGCAAAACCTGCGCCCCCACCCGGCGGCAAAGCTCCTCGCCACCCTGCATAAGGGGGATATTATGCGAGTGAGAGAAAAAGGGAAATTATTTACGGGGCGGGTCTTTAGTTTAAAGCCTTCAAACTTACAGATTAAACTGACAGCCATTCAGGACGCTGGCAAAAATAAGAAGGAAATTAATCTAACTTTTAACAGTTTTAAAATAAAAGAGGCCCGCCTCATTCATGTGGATATTCTTGGCAGAATAAAAGACTCGGGGCCGCTCTTATGAACCAGCGCATTGTTGAAATTTCCGAAGCCGGTCAATACATCCATGTGCATCGCGGATTTTTAATCGTCAGCCGGGAGAAGGTCGAGCGAGGCAGGGTCCCATTAGCGGATATTGCCGTGTTGATCTTGAGCGGCCCCGGCTCCACTATCTCCACCAACGCCGTCAACACGCTGGTCGATGAAAACTGCTCCGTCATCTTCTGCGGCGCCAATTATCATCCCAAGGGCATGGTTCTACCCGTCGCCCCGCACCATCAGCACCCCAAACGCTTACACCAGCAAATCAACGCCACCCTCCCGCTCAAAAAGCGACTGTGGCAAACGCTGGTGCGCGCCAAAATAGAAAACCAGGCCGCCGTACTGGAAGCCATCGGCAGAAAAGACGAAGTCCTCTATTCCTTTGCGCGAAGGGTGCAGTCAGGAGACCCCGATAATCTCGAAGCCCAGTCCGCGCGTCGCTATTGGCCGCAATTGTTCAACGAAGATTTTCGCAGAGACCCCGAAGGCGACCCGCCCAATAATTTACTCAATTACGGATACGCCATCATACGCGCCAGCGCCGCGCGCGCCATCTCCATATCCGGCTTCCATCCCGCGCTGGGACTGCACCACCGCAACCAGTCGAATGCTTTTTGTCTTGCCGACGACCTCATGGAACCTTTCCGCCCCATCGTCGATTGCGCCGTCAAACACTGGTTCACGCAGGGCGTGGAAAAAGTCAGTCCCGAAATTAAAAAACAGCTAGCAGGTCTTTTGGATTTTGAGCTGGCCTATAGCGACGGCATACGCACCCTCTCAAACGGCTTCATCAAACTCGCACAATCCCTTGCGCGCAGTTTTGAAACCAAGTCGGCAGACCTCGATCTGCCTCAAACGCCGCTTCCAATCGAATGGGCCAGTCTGGAATGAATCGCAAACCCTTGTCCGGTTATCGCTTTATGTGGATACAAGTTCTCTTCGATCTGCCGACGCACACCGCCTATCAACGAAAACAAGCCTCGAGTTTTCGCAATTACCTGCTCGACCACGGATTTGAAATGGCGCAGTATTCAGTCTATCAGCGTTTTTGTTCAGGAAAGGAAATGGCCGAAGTTCACATTAAAAGAGTGGAGCAAAACCTTCCCGAATACGGGAAAGTGCATATTCTATGCTTCACGGACAAGCAATATGAAAATATGAGGACCTTCAACGGCAAGAAGAAAAACCCGGCGCAGGAAAATCCGGGACAATTCACTCTATTCTGATAAAGAAACGAATGAAAAGAATTCAAACACCGACAGTCAACCCCCGAAGATTCAGGGGGTTGTACCGCCAGTATTTTAGCAGATAGGAAATTGGGATCCAACCGGAACGCGTTGAATTTTCTTAATGATTGTCATTTTATTTTAGCAGATAGGAAATTGGGATCCAACCGGAACCGGTAGACGGAAGCCTTTTGACGGGCATCGATTTTAGCAGATAGGAAATTGGGATCCAACCGGAACAAGGTCTCTAACCATCATGTAAACCCCCTGATTTTAGCAGATAGGAAATTGGGATCCAACCGGAACTGGTTCGGTATTTATCCGCGACGGGTAGAGATTTTAGCAGATAGGAAATTGGGATCCAACCGGAACTTATTGGAGAGCGCGATGTTAGAGCGCATAATTTTAGCAGATAGGAAATTGGGATCCAACCGGAACCGGCAAGGGAAAATACATCCGGTGCTGATGATTTTAGCAGATAGGAAATTGGGATCCAACCGGAACGTTTTTTCAGCGCGGGAAGAAAGCGAACACATTTTAGCAGATAGGAAATTGGGATCCAACCGGAACGCCAGTCACTTCCTCGATCTGCGGTATCTTATTTTAGCAGATAGGAAATTGGGATCCAACCGGAACCTCCTGTTCATCTTCTTGCGGTTCAGGTTCATTTTAGCAGATAGGAAATTGGGATCCAACCGGAACTGACAGCGTCTGCGCTTGTGTGCCATTTAAATTTTAGCAGATAGGAAATTGGGATCCAACCGGAACTACCTGCTCAATCGCCCGGAGTTGGTGGTATTTTAGCAGATAGGAAATTGGGATCCAACCGGAACCCATAAACTTTCCAGTTATTTGGAACCGTGATTTTAGCAGATAGGAAATTGGGATCCAACCGGAACATCCTCGGATGGGGGGTTTTTTTCAGGAAATTTTAGCAGATAGGAAATTGGGATCCAACCGGAACCGATTTATGTAAAAAATGTTTTGATTGGAAATTTTAGCAGATAGGAAATTGGGATCCAACCGGAACTGACTTCTGCATAATCATTTTTGTTGTATTATTTTAGCAGATAGGAAATTGGGATCCAACCGGAACCGCCCGATTTAAGCGCATGTTTCAGCCAGAATTTTAGCAGATAGGAAATTGGGATCCAACCGGAACAAAAGCCGATGATTGAACGATTTGAAGATTATTTTAGCAGATAGGAAATTGGGATCCAACCGGAACCTCTACCACGCTGTTATCAAACTCAATGCCATTTTAGCAGATAGGAAATTGGGATCCAACCGGAACGAACGTTGTTGAATCTTGCGGATGCGTTTATTTTAGCAGATAGGAAATTGGGATCCAACCGGAACGCCGTACAGGTTGCGGGTTTGCAGGGCTTTATTTTAGCAGATAGGAAATTGGGATCCAACCGGAACTTGTTATCGTTTCCGTCGAGCCAAGACCAGATTTTAGCAGATAGGAAATTGGGATCCAACCGGAACGATTTCGCGTCCATGAACGCTTGATAAGACATTTTAGCAGATAGGAAATTGGGATCCAACCGGAACCGGGCAACCTTCTTCATGGCAGTAGATGCCATTTTAGCAGATAGGAAATTGGGATCCAACCGGAACCTGATGGCGGTCAAAGCGACGCGGGCGAATATTTTAGCAGATAGGAAATTGGGATCCAACCGGAACAACTCGAATGCCGAATCCGAATCATCAACGATTTTAGCAGATAGGAAATTGGGATCCAACCGGAACTATCTGCTCTTCGAACGTTAATTTAATTTATTTTAGCAGATAGGAAATTGGGATCCAACCGGAACGGAACAGTTCGATTGAAGCTCGTAAAATATATTTTAGCAGATAGGAAATTGGGATCCAACCGGAACGTAATTTGTGGTGTCGCAATAACAGCGCGCATTTTAGCAGATAGGAAATTGGGATCCAACCGGAACTGCTGGCTCATCTGCCTTGATTGCAAATTTATTTTAGCAGATAGGAAATTGGGATCCAACCGGAACGCTACGAGCTAAAATGTGACGTGAAAAATTATTTTAGCAGATAGGAAATTGGGATCCAACCGGAACTAGAGCTCTCATGCTGAACGGTGATGATTGATTTTAGCAGATAGGAAATTGGGATCCAACCGGAACCGTGTCAATATCTGGTACTTCGTCTAGAATATTTTAGCAGATAGGAAATTGGGATCCAACCGGAACCCGTGTTCTGGATGTTACCAGACGAATCAGATTTTAGCAGATAGGAAATTGGGATCCAACCGGAACACGTTTATACCTGATTGTTTCATTTTGTGAATTTTAGCAGATAGGAAATTGGGATCCAACCGGAACGTAAGTAACGCTCGTTACCGATTGCAATGGATTTTAGCAGATAGGAAATTGGGATCCAACCGGAACCAGAATCCACAGCTATCTTGAGGCTTCGTTGAGATACAGCTCCGAGACTAACGATATCAAACCTCGGGGCACACTCTCCATAGCTTCCTCAAAGGACCACTCAAGGAAGATGGAAAAACTCCAGAAAACTATTTCCATCAGCCCCTTGACAGCCTATAAATAATTTGATAATTTTAGAAATATGGAAATTAAGAATGCAGTCACAGCTTTATCAGCTCTCGCTCAGGAACATCGACTCGAAGTTTTCAGGTTATTGGTTCAAGCGGGTAAGGACGGCGTTTCCGCCGGGAAAATCGGCGAACAATTCGACACCCCCCCGTCCACCTTGTCCTTTCACCTGAAAGAACTCAAGCAGGCCGGGCTGATCTGTTGTCGCAGAGACGGAAGAACCTTGTTCTATTCCGCCAACTATCTATCCATGAATTCGCTCATGGACTATCTCACTGAAAACTGCTGTCAGGGAGATCAGGAAGACTGCGCGGCCCCGTCCTCCTGCTCGGCAGACTGACGCTTCAATCTACAATCAACAGGAGAAACATCAATGAAACGCATGCATATCCACGTCTCGGTGGACAATCTGAAACAATCGATGAATTTTTACTCCGCATTATTCGGGACCCAACCCAGCAAACAAAAAGATGATTACGCGAAATGGATGCTCAACGACCCGCAGGTGAATTTCGCCATCTCCGCCCGCGGCGCCAAAGCAGGCATCGACCATCTCGGCATTCAGGTTGATGAAGCAAGCGAACTGGAGCAACTGCGGGAACAATTGAAGCATGCCGACATGCAAACCTTCTCCACCGGCGAAACCGTTTGTTGTTACGCCAAATCCGACAAGACCTGGGTGGAGGACCCGAGCGGCATCGCCTGGGAAAGCTACCAGACCATGGAAGACGCAGAGCTCTTCAGCGGCGGCGCCGTTTCCGCGCAGGACAGCGCCTGTTGCGTCGGCGATTCAATGGAAGCCGAACAAAGCGGCTGTTGTTAATCGGTGGAACCACACAATAGGCCGATGCGTCAAAACGGGGATATAAGGTAAGTTTACGGCTCACTGGCAGGTTTATGCAAAACGCTTTGCCTGATCATTCATGATATTCAAACGATCGGCGAGAATGCCTATCAATTGATCCTTGATCTTGCTTTGCACCATCGGGTCCAGCGTATCGATTTCGCTCAAGTTGATTTTCAAGGCGATCACATCCCCGTCGGCGATTACATAAGTGGTGCGCGCTCTTTTCCCCACGTAAGCGATTTCTCCAAACACGGAGCCCGTCCGCAATTTTGCCAGCACCACATCGTGCGGTTTCTTTTTGGAAACGAAGACCGCGCCCTTGAGGACGACATAAAACGCCTTGTCGATATCGCCTTCTTTGATAATGATATCCGCCGGTCGAAAACGCAGAACCTGAGCCTCCAGCCCCGCCACGTAATCTTTCTCCTTCGCGTTGAATTCCGCAAAGAAAGGGATCGTCTCCAGCAACTCAACAATTTTACTCTTCTCCATCATTCAACGCGCCTCAATGCATACGGGAATTTCACCGGATTTTCGCACTTTCATATCCCCTCGTCAACAATCGAACGATTCCTTATAAAGGTCATTGCCCGGCCATGGAAATTATACGCTATGATTATCTCTCTTCATTAGATACAATAATTGAACCTTCAAAAATTGTATCTATATTTCGAAGCCTTCATATAATCACCACGCCAAGACTTCAACATCATTCAGAACGAGACAGTAATGCCACGCGTGAAGATCACAAAAGAGAAACTCATTGAAGACGTCCAGGCTCGAACCTTTTCGGATGTTGCAAACGACCCGGAACAGCCGTTCGACGCTATTCTCGACTTCTTTAATGATGAAGCCCGACAAGTTCGCATGGAAGATTCTGAAATTCATCATGACAGACCGCCTCTGGCTGGAGTCGTCCGGGAACTGGAATCTTACCCAAGAATAGATAGGGCCTTGTCCGGAGCGAATAATCAAAAAAGCAAAAGGCTCAGGCAAGCGATCGGCGTGGTGGTTCGCATGATTATGGAAGCCCGTGGCTGGCAAAAAACAGGCCGAAAAGGTTCCCTCGGCGTTGGCAAGAGCAAAGATCCCGCGGAACCAGGATTTAACAGAGGCGGTTTGGCATTATGGTTTGTTCGGGCAGAACGTTACGTTCTGGCTGAAGGGATGCCCTACCAGTCCGTTCGCGAGCGTTGCAAAAATTTAGATGCCCCAACGCCTCAAAATACTCAACAGGAACTTAATGAAAATTCTTGAAACAAGTGTAGACCTGAACAGCAATCGCATACCGTTTCCCAAGCGGCGACGGAATATGAAAATGAAAATAAAGTCGCCAGCGAAGAAAACGGCGCTGGTTTATTGTGAGGGACAATTTGGCCTGGTCGACGGTAAAACCGCGGCGGCGCTTGTAAGGCATTCAGAGATTTATTCCATAGTAGGAATCATTGACAGCAACTTAAGCGGAAAAGACGCCAGCGAAGAATTGGGCGAGGGGAAAACCGGCATTCCCATCTTTGAAAATTTAAAGGACGCCTTGAGTCAGTTGCCAGAAGTCCCGGATTGCTATATCTACGGGAAGGCGCCACTGGCAACCTGTGTATCGGGACCAGAAAGGTTGTTAATTTTAGAGGCGATGGAAAACAAGATGGATATCATCAATGGTCTCCATCAATTTTTCTCTGAAGACCTGGAGTTTTCTCAAAAGGCCGACCTGCATCATATTCAGATCAAGGACATCAGAAAAGCTCCTCCATTAAAAGACCTGCATGTTTTTACCGGCGATATTGCACGCGTCAATGTTCCCGTCATCGCAATACTGGGAACGGACTGCGCCTGCGGAAAAATGACCACCGCGGTTGAACTCAACAAGGCCCTCAATGATCTCAACATAAAATCAACGCTCGTCGCAACGGGACAAACCAGCCTGATGCAGGGCGCGCGCTATGGCGTATCCATAGACGCGCTAGTCTCACAGTTTGTGGTGGGCGAAATTGAAAACGCCGTTGTTCAGGCCTTCGATAACGAGGCGCCGGATATCATCCTTGTTGAAGGACAAAGCTCGGTCAGCCATCCCGCTTTCATGGGTTCTCTGAGCATCTTGAAAGGAAGTCAGCCCAATGGCATCATTCTCCAGCATCCGCCCGGCAGACGATTCCGATGCGACTTCCCAAATCTGGTCATGCCCACCGTTGAAAATGAAATCAAGCTGATTGAATCCATCTCCGCCTCCAAAGTGATTGCGATTGCATTGAGCCACGAACACATGACGAGAGAAGAAACCAGCAATTACATACAGGGTTTTGAAAAACAGCTTCAATTGCCGACTACCGACGTCCTGGCCCATGGCTGTCAAAAACTAGTGGCTGCCATCAAAGAAAATTTTCTAAAGCCGGAACCCTTCTCTTTTCAAACAAGCACAGGACCACTTCCCAAAATAGCGCTCAGCGCCATTTGATGCTCATTAAGGAGCCTTTGCAAAAATCACTCCCACGCATAGAAATTTCACTCTCAAAAATTCAGGAGAACGCCCGAATACTGTGCGCCCTTTACGGGCAAAGGGGAATAGGGCTCATGGGTGTCACCAAAGCGGTCCTTGGCGAACCGGCGATTGCCGAAGCGATGATCCTGGGCGGAGTCCGATACATTGCAGACTCCCGCATTGAAAACATCATAAAGATGAAAGCCGCGGACAAATTCTCCACTCAATTCGTATTATTGCGCAGTCCGCCAAGCCATGCGGAAATCATCATCAAACATGCAGACATCAGTCTGAACAGCGAGATGGAGACAATCAGGGAACTCTCATTGTTCGCAAAAGGAAATGACAAGTCTCACAAAGTGATCATCATGGTCGAGCTGGGAGATTTGCGCGAAGGAATACTCCCCGCTGACCTTTCTCAATTCGTCAAAGAAACTCTATCTCTGCCTCATATCTATATTATAGGAATCGGCTGTAATCTGGCCTGCCACGGGGGAATCAAGCCTGGCAACAAGAATATGGAGAAGCTTTCAGACTTGGCAGGTTCCCTCGAAAAAGAATTTCATATTAAATTAGAAATCATTTCCGGTGGAAACTCCGCAAATTACGATTGGTTCAAATCAACAAAAAGCATGGGGAGAATCAATAATCTGCGGATAGGAGAGTCCATTCTTCTAGGTCGGGAAACGATCGGCAGAAAGCAAATTCCAGGCTTGCACACGGGAGCTTTCAAACTCGTCACAGAAGTGATCGAGTCCAAAAAGAAACCGTCGCTTCCCTTTGGAGATAATGGTCAGGACGCCTTTGGAGATAACCCCAGCTTTTCTGACCGGGGAATCCGCGAGAGAACAATAGTCGCTCTGGGAAAACAGGATGTTCACATGCAGGGCCTGACGCCTGAATCCCCGCTAACCATCCTCGGGGCCAGTAGCGACCACACGATCATCGACAACGAGAATCACAATTTCAAGGTTGGCGACGAAGTGAGTTTTGGCCTCAAGTACTCAGGCCTGCTCTCCGCCATGACGTCGCCTTTCATAAACAAGCGTTTTGTCAAAGATTGCGATCAGGAGCCGGTACATTCATCGCCTGCCCTGCCTGCCCGCGCCAGACTGAATACAAACGCTGAAACAGAATTGAAATAACCTTTTCAGAAAGAAACCATCGCATGTATGAAGTCAAGGTTTTCGATAATACCGGTATTTTAAAAAAAGTAATTTCTATAAAAAAGTTGAATATCCGCTCAGCCAAACAATTGGAATCGCCCCATCTCTTCAAGAAAAACAAAAGGCGACCCGGAAGACCCGCAGCGCCCGCTCCCGCCCCCAAGGGTTAGCCCTGCAATCATTCCCCTGTTTATTGACGGCCCCTCAAGCAACCATTCCATAAGTTATAGCGACAATGAAAAGTACAATGCCCAAAACGCTCAACCTCCTCAAGGCCCAATACGCCTTCACAAAATCGGATGAAATTTTCCTCGCGCAGATGAAACCCGACTCGGAAGCGCATGTCGAAAAATTTTCTGATGGTTATTATGAATTTATTTGGAAACTCGGTCAGGCGCCCGATTTTTTTGAAACAGATACCGCGCTCATGAAGCATCGCGATCTGATTCGACAGTGGTTCACCGGCCTGTTCGCAGGAAGCTATGAGACCGACTATTTTTTACAGCTTGGAAAAATCAAGGAAGCGCATGCAAAGCTGGAAATCCCCACCCACCATATGATGGCCCTGTTCCACTTCACGCCCATCTTCGCCATGACCCTCATTCAAAAACTCTATGGCGAAGACAAATTTCTGCCAGAAAGGATCAAGGCCCTCGAGAAAATCCTGGCAATCAATCTGGATATCCTGACCGGATCATCCAGAGAAACCGAAACGAAACACGCCTCCAGCATTACAAAGCTCGAAAACAAACTCCTCAAATACCTGAAGACTATTGGATCGTATTTTAATTATTTGCTGATGGGCGCTCTGGTCATGGTCGCGACTTTTTCAATCGGACTGTTCGGCTATGATGTTTATCTCCTGTTCTCAGGAGCCTCATCCATAGAAAGAGGAATTTTAACCACCCTGGGCAGTCTCTTGATTCTCTGGTCGGCGATCGAACTGATCAACGAAGAAATAAAACATTTGCGCGGCGGCTCCTCCGCCCTGGCCGCATTCTTAACCCTCGTCATCGCCGCCTTGATCCGCAAGATACTGATCGTCTCCCTCTCCCCGGAAAAAGCAAAAGAAATACTCATGTATGGACTGCTCGTGCTGTTTCTCAGTATTTCATACTGGTTAATTTCTCTCACAACGAAGTCCAGAAATAATTAGTTCGCTCAGCCCTCAATTTGAAGGGGTTGATGCTATCTGTTCCAAAATATTCTGAATGGCCTTCATATCATATTTTTTCAAAAGATTGCTGATGTACTGGACAAAGTCTTTATAAATCATGCCATCCTCCATAAGTTCGCCCAGAACATCCTCAAGCTGGGTGACATTATAAAGTTCAGCCGCCTTCTTCATCCGATTCATACAATGCTCAGGAATGGATAAATTGGAAAAATCATGGCTCTGCCCGACACTCGCCGCCTTTTCTTCATCCGCTTCCTTTTCATATTCATACTCCACTTGGAGCAATTCTTTCAGGCATGAATAAACCTTTTCCTCGTTAAAAGGCTTGGCTATATAATAATGAAATCCAAGTTTCTTATATTTCTCCTCCAACCGCCCCAAAACGGATGCAGTGATAGCGACTACTTTAAAGCGATCTCTCCCGTATTGTTTTTGAATCTCCCGCATCGCCTCTTCCCCACCCATTACCGGCATTCTTATATCCATGAAAATAATATCGGGTTGATCCCGCGCTATCAGATCCAGAGCTTCTTTCCCGTTTTCGGCGCAAATCACTTGCACCGAAATATTAGAAAGAATCAACCTCAGCACATCCCTGTTCTCAACGACATCATCGACGACCAACGCGGTCACAGAGTGACCCTCTGCAAGCCGCAGAACATTAGCAATTTTCTCAGCCCTATTTTCAACAGCGCCCTGAGCCGGCGAAAGCTGAAGGGTAAAATAAAATCGCGCGCCTTTTCCTGGTTGCGACTCTAACTCCAGACTCGCCCCCATCAATTCCAACTGTTTTCTAGAAATCGCCAGCCCCAGCCCGGTGCCCCCTTTCTTAACGCCCTCATCCGACTGAAGAAAAGGTTCGAATATTCTTTTATGATCCTCTTCCTCGATGCCCTGCCCCGTGTCTATCACTTCAAATAAACGCCGGTCGTTTTCAAGAGCGGTGACTCTTAAGGTCACGCCGCCAGAATCTGTAAACTTCACCGCGTTGCCGACCAGGTTCACCAGAACCTGCCTCAGCTTGCCGTCGTCTCCATGCGCCCTCACGCCCGCATCTATCCCTTCGACTTTGAATTCGAGTTGTTTTTCCTGGCACCGGAGTTCGAACATACTTGAAACATCAAAAATCAATTCACCGAGATCAAAATCAGCATGAACGAGTTCCATTTGCCCCGATTCGATTTTTGAAAGGTCCAGTATCTCGTTGATTAAATTCAGGAGATTTTTACCGCTCTTGCCAATGGTTTCCAACGCATGCCGGGTGTCAGAATCAAAACTTTTCCCCCTAAGCAGGATTTGGGAATAGCCCATAATCGCATTCATAGGCGTGCGGATTTCATGGCTCATGTTCGCCAGAAAATTGGACTTGGCCTTGTTCGCCGACTCCGCTTCTTTTTTCGATCTTTCAGTTTCAATTAGAAGCTCTTCCGTTTTTGACTTCTCAGCCTGCAGATCGCGGGTGGCCAATATAACAGCGTCTCTCAGAACCTCGGGTTCCTTCACGATTTTCCGAACCAGACCGCCCAGCGTCAGGGAGAAAATCACGCCAACCACCCAGACAATGAATTGCAGTCTCAGCAAACCAGGGACTCCCCCCGCGCGCGCCACTCCCACTTCCCATGAGCCAGAAAGCAAATTAACCTGCCCGAGGACGGGGTCATTCTCAAAGACCTCATCCTCCCCATAAAAAGTCTCGCCCCTGTCGCCCAGAGCGTCCTTCCCGCGGATGGCAATATCAATATTCGTTCTGCTGTGAACAGAAACCGCGATATCGAGAATCGTATCCAGTTCGAGCAAGATCGTTGCAAAGCCCCAGAAATAGTCCGAGCCATCAGGCGACTTCAGGAAAATAGGATTCCGCCCGATGATCGCCCGCCCCCCTTGAATCAGGTCGATCGGCCCGGCGATAACGTAGCGTTTTTCCTCTATTGAAGCTTCGACCAGAGGGCGACGCAAAGGATCGCCCAGCAAATCGTGACCGATGGCCTTTGCATTTTCACTTTTATTCGTCACAAACTTGACGACCGCATTGGGCGCCAACTGCAAACTCCGAATGCCCTGCAATTGGCCCATAGCCCCCACAGCAAATTCCTGGAACTGCTCCTCCGTCATGTCCTCGTTGACCTTGACGTATGCCGCCAGACTTTGAGTCAATTGCAAACGCTGATTCATGATCGAGGAAAGACCGCTCGCCACCTCGCTCACATAGGAATTCAACGTTTCCCGGTCCCGCAAAACAGCCTGACGCGATAAGATATGAGAAACAAAATAGCTGAGCGCTAAAAAGAAGATAACGGTGAGGACAGGCCAGAGAACGGAGTTATCAATTTTCGTCGAAGGTTCAGTCATCGGATTGAATCGATACGCCTCGCGCCAAAAAGTGGAAGAAACCTGTAAAGATCAGAACAAAACGACCCACGGCAGATGAAGCCCCTCCGAACTCAAGGAACATTCACCCTCAAACAGTTTACTATCAACTCCTTGATAAAACAGGTAAAAGATCAAAGCCCCCGCAAACCGCCAATCCCGACAAATAAAAAAAGCCGCAGAACGCGGCTCCAGAAGCCCCGCCCGGCGGCAGACCGACAGCGCAGAAGGAAGAAGGCGGCTCAAGCCCCGCGCCCAACGACCCAAGCCCTGCCCGCTTGAATGCTCTTTGCTTAAAATAAAAAAAGCCTCTTCAAAAAAGAGGCTTCAAGCAAATAATTTTTCAAATTTCCAAACAAGTCCGGGGTCTTTTGCGCCGCTATCAATTTTCTTCCAGCCCAACCCCAATTCTGTATTTCACCCTCGTTTTCGGCCCTTTCTGAGGTCCCTGGCTACAATTTGGCTACAGTACCCAATCTTAATAAGCTGCCAATTAAGCATTTGAGAGAAATATAATTTTCACTTAATTTTAAGATTCTTAAGAAGAAAAAATAAAAGTCTCTTAGAATCATAACGTACGAATGACAGTGTCAAGCTTGTAAATTATTACTCTTGAATCACTAAAATAGGTTGAAACATCCTGAATACTTGCAGTAGGATTTCCGCCATGCGCAAACTCATTACGCAATTGAACAAGAGATGAAAGGGAAGTTTTTAAATTAGCATTTGAATGACCATTCACTTCATTCTTAAATCTTCTGTGCCAATTGTCATCCAATTCCTTTAACAATCCACAAATATTTTCATAAGAGGGATTCATTGATGACCTGCTGATTTTATTCTCAAGATAATTAATAACCTGAACATTACAGTTAACTATACAATAATCTACGATAATGGATTTAAACGCCTGCTCAATAGCCCCACACCCACGAATAATCGCGTACTTAGTCAGATAGGGCACTAAACTATTTGTCACGCCTAATTCATCAATCTTTCTCCCCAACAATACAATCTCATCTTCACACCTGGCGAGCTCTTGTTCAACACCATCATTATACATAACGCCTTCCATAGAGCATCATGCTAGCAACATCAATTCGCATTAAAATCGAATCCTTTTTCATTGTTTCCTTACTAATTGAGGTTCTATAACGATCATCTTTCAAAAGTAAACGTCTCTTAGTTTCAGAGACCTCTCCATCATGTAAGAAAAAGGACTCCTTTAACAAGTCATCTGTTGCAATCATAATAGAATCAAAGATTGTGGGACTTAATTTCGATGTTAATTTTTGTGGATTAGTCGGTGAGATATTATGAAATGCATGCTCGCCATAGGTTTCAAAGATATAGTCAACAGTGCTGACAAAACGATTCTTAAAAAGCTTTTTCTCAGAATCAGATATATTAATATTAGCTTTCATAAAATCGTTAAGGAATTTCTTCAATGAAATTTTTTCTTTTTCTTGGTTTTTGAACATATCTGAACTAAGCGCAAAAAATCTTAAAATCAGTTCTATATCACGCATTCTTCCATCTTCCTGGCTTAAGCCAAATAATCTTCGCCAATTTTTATATTTATTAAGTTCCAGGAGGAATAAATTAAATTCACCTTGATAAATGCAATTACGAATTTCTTGAGGAAACAGTGTACGCCCAGAAGTATTAATCCGCTCGAAAACCTGAAACATGCTTGTGTTGGTCTCAGATGGCTGATCCTGAACAAAAATTATTGCATGTATTGTAGTATTTTTAACTCTACGTTGGTCTGCTTCACTTAATTCGCTAAAAGATTTACCTCTCCAGCGTCTATTAATTTTTTTTGAATTAGAAAGACGAAAAAGTTTTTTATCTGTTGAAAAAGTACCTTTCACAAAATCATGAACTGTCATTATCCTTTGATAGCCATCTATAATAAGCATTTTTTCATCGTTTGTTTTTGCTAAAAAAATGCTTGGAACAGGCAAGCCCAATAAAATCGATTCAACGAAACGTGATGCTTCAGTTTTATCCCACACATATTTCCTCTGTAGTTCAGGTTTTTCTAATTCATCATTTTCATATCGATCAATTAATTCTCTAAATGAAAGATCAGCACCCCATGAAGATATTGAAAAAATATCATCATCGGAATAATAATCATTCTCTTCTTCTTTTATAGACGCAATAACTTGTTTAGTTTTTCTCATCACATTTCCGATCCATTGGCATTTATTTTATTATGAACTGATTGAATTAAATAAAGCTCGCTATATTTCATCTAATATAACAAGAAATCTATTGAATTAGCTGCCAGTATATAAATGCAAACATAAAATATTTTTTGGGTTCTGATTTAAATTCACAACAAAATAAGATATCTAAAATATTTACCCCTGCATAAGCAAATTAAATCTTATTTTATGTATTTTTTATTTTTTCAAAATGCATTATAAAATTATAGTTAAAGATATTCCCTTACACACACGCTAGTTTATAGCGCAGTATTATTTATGAAGCATTTCCTCCAAATCCACACAACTTTCAAACGAAATTAAACAATTCATTAATAATGTGGTAACTCTATGCACCGTATTAAAGATTCATGAAGGGGGGTCGTTAATGCTTGGTGACTCCATGCTGAACAGTTATCATGAAGCGGGCTATCCTTCATGGATTTTAAATTATAACTCCCAATTAGATCAAGATAACTCAAAGAAAATTATCCAATTCCCTAGTGCCCACCTTGCAGACAAACATTCTACTCATCCCAGAGACGATAATGATGTTCATTCCTTGAGCAAAGAGTTGCTCGATATCTATAAAAATGATCCTGTTGAGAAAGAGAAAATCTCTCAGAAAATTGCTCAGGATATGAGTATCGATCACTTTTTAAACTTTTTCACACTACTCACCTATTTGCTTTGCCCTGCCATTCATGGACAGCGCATGGACGTTCTATTTATCCAAGCAAAAAATGGGAATCGCGATTCCATTCTAAAATTGATACAGATTGACAAAACCAATAAAAAAAGCCGCTGAACTCGGCGAATAAACACCGGGTCCAGCGGCACGCTGGTGGAGCTGAGGGGAGTCGAACCCCTGACCTCTTGAATGCCATTTGACGCCAATGAAAAAAGCCTCTTCAAAAAAAGAGGCTCATGGCATTCAGTTTAACTTTAATTTTCAATCGAAACGGGGTCTTTTGCGCCGCTATCAATTTCCTTCCAGCACAACCTAAATTCTGTATTTTACCCTCGTTTTCGGCCCTTTCTGAGGACCTTGGCTACAATTTGGCTACAGTCTCAATTCCACTGATCCATTGATTAACTATTTTGCTGACAACTTCGGAGTTGCCGACATTATAAAACAATAAGGGTCCATTTCCATACATGATTGCATCGACTAACCAATGATGAGACCGGAATACCAATTGAAGGCAACGTCAAATATAACCAACCTTCAAAGGAATGAGGAATTTAGCAGGAAATGATTGAAAAAAATCAAAAAATGAGACAAATAACTCTTTATTTTTCAAGAAATTATACTTTTCTCGAAAAATATTGGACAGAGGAACTTGACAACACCACATGTCGATATTATCCTAATTCGACCCCCAATATCTTGTATCTTTTCAGAATATTGGAAATACCTAAATTACATTCAGTAAAGAGGGATTGGGGTAATTTGAAGTGAGCATGCAGTAAACGAGTATAGAAACTATTTCAAACACCGGAAAAAAAGCGGCGAGTTGGCGCTCGCCGCTTTCGTGGAGACCGGTAAAAAACTTGGATGTCCGTCCTCCTATAGACACGCAGATAATAGTAAAACGGACGTCCTGTGTCAATAAAAACTAAAACAGGAGTCCTCTATGAATAAAATAACGTACGGCCGTCTATTTCTTTGGAAGTAGTGCGGCCTTTTTTATGCGTACAAAAAAAATAAAAATTGTAGGTGGAAAGAAACGCGCCTCTTAAAGTTAAAGGAAAAGAATTTTTATGACAACGGAACTTCAAACTGATCACAACCAACTATTTAAAAATATTCAAAGAGAATTAGACATTTCACCAAGCAAATATCAGCAAGCGGTTGATAGATATACCGCTGTAGGAAACTGGCTTGAGAAAGGAACCTACAGAAACCCGCAAGATGTCCCACATATTTATCCACAAGGTTCGTTTCGACTAGGCACTGTTATAAGGCCATTAAAAGAAGGCAAGGAATCAGATTATGATATCGATTTAGTTTGTGAACTTCAAACGAATAAAAGACAAACGACTCCTGGCGAAATCAAATTATCGGCAGGATCACGTCTAAAAGAACACGAAACCTATAAAGATATGCTAGATGAGGAGGGTCGTAGATGCTGGACGTTGAATTATTCCGAAGAGGATGGAGTTGGCTTCCATTTGGATGTTCTTCCATCTGTGCCAGAACCAGACCAACAATATCTATCGTGTAACGCTATAGCAATAACAGATAAGAAGGATGCTGGTTCTTATGAGTGGTCTACAAGCGACCCGAACGGCTACGCTGATTGGTTCGATGAGAAAAATCGACCTACTTTTGAATTGATCCAATTCTCTGAAAAAAACCGTATTTTTATGGAAAATAAGTCAGTATTTGCTCAAGTAGACAAGGTTCCTGATCAGTTGGTAAAAACTCCCCTTCAAGGAGCAATTCAAATATTAAAACGCCATCGGGACCAACGGTTTTCAGAGCATGATCTTGAAGAAGACAAACCCATTTCAATGATTATTACGACCCTTTCCGCTGAACTTTATAATCAGGAACCAGATATTCTGTCAGCATTGAAAGGTATTGTTGGCCAATTATTGGAACATTCCAAACTTGTCAACCCAGGTTGGTATGAGTTTAAAGAGTCGTATGCCGGGAAAAGTGTTATCAACAGGAAATCTGATGAGGAATGGTATATCCCCAATCCTGTAAATCCCAATGAAAATTTTGCTGATCGATGGCATGAAAATAACCACAGAAAAGCAAAAGCATTTTTCCGGTGGGTGGCTTGGGTTCAAGAAGATTTGATCGAAATATTAGATCAGTATGAATTGGAAGACGTATGCGAAGCCCTCCAGCCCATATTAGGAAAAGACCTTGTGCAAAAGGCTTCAAAAGGTTTGTTAGTAGCTTCAGCTTCAAATGTAACGTCAGGGGCAGATGACGATCATCCACGGATTGAAATCAAGAATCCAAGTCAGCCATGGGGTTTAAATGAAAGATGATTTGAGATCCCTTGTGGAAGAACAGTTTGCTGATCTCAAAAAGATTTATAAAAATCTTAGTTTAATTTCTCAAAAGGAAAATCCATTTGCCATTCGTGGTCCTTTAGGATTTTATGTGGAAATTGGTGGGAATTCAATAAAGGATTGCTTCGAGATTGAAATTGTCATTCCTGAGGACTATCCAGAATCTCCCCCAAAAGTACGTGAATTACTCAATCGAATTCCAAAGGATTTTCATAAAATTCAGGATGATTTTCTTTGTTTGGCCGCTCCTTTGGAAGTTCGATTGAAGTTCTCTAAGGACAAATCTCTGGTTGGGTTTGTTGAAAAATTTGTTGTTCCATACTTGTACTCATTTTGTTGCTGGGAAAAAAATGGAGATATGCCCTTTGGGGAACGTTCTCATGGAGTAGCTGGAGTATTAGAACAGTACAGGGATATTCTAGATGTTGATACAGACCTAAAAGCCCTTTGTTTAATAAAAGTTCTTGTGGAGGGAAATTACAGGGGACATCTTAATTGTCCATGTGGAAGTGATTTACAACTTCGAAAATGCCATGGGCCTGTTCTTTTGCAAATAAAGAAGCATAGAAGCCAAGAAGGATTTTTTTTTGATTTTTTGGATATTATTAAGCTTTTGTACAATAATAAAGAAAGTTTGCCTGAATGTTTAAAAAGTAAAAAAATGCTAAGGGTGATCGATAAATTTTCTAAAAAGAAGAAAATGATGGTCAAAAAGGGAGTCTCTAGGGTCCACCGCCAAAAGAAAGCTTCCTAAAATTTTTGAATACAAAAAGCACCTATGTCTGTTTCTTATATTCCTGAAAAAATAAAAGTTCGGCTTTGGGGTAGGGCGGCTGGACGATGCCAATATGAAGGTTGTAATATACCTCTTTGGTTAGATTCTCTTACCAAATCTGAGTTTAATGTTGCCTATATTGCACACATCATTGCGGACAAACCTGATGGACCAAGAGGACATCCTGAATTGTCTGAGAAACTAAAAGCGGATATTTCCAACCTTATGCTGATGTGTGACCAGCATCATAGATTGATTGATAAAGAGGCTGTCGAAGAACATTCTGTTGAGCGTCTTCAGAATATGAAGAGCAGGCATGAGAGCCGGATAGAGCTAGTAACTTCTCTCAATGAGGAAAAAGAAAGTCATTTGCTTATATATGGGGCGAATATTGGTCAGCATCAAGCACCTTTAAGTTGGAAAAACACCGCTCAAGCAATGCTTCCTCATCACTATCCTGCAGATTCTTCCCCTTTTGAACTTGGCATGAAAAACAGTTCATTTCAGGATCACGAAGAAGGCTTTTGGGAAATAGAACGGGAGAACCTGAAAAGGCAGGTCACAGAAAAAATAAAACCCAGATTCACAACGGGTGAAATAAGACACCTTTCTGTGTTTGCACTTGCCCCCCAGCCTTTATTAATAGAAATGGGTCGTTTGCTTTCAGATATACCTGCTGCCGATGTGTTTCAACTGCATCGGGAGCCTCCCGATTGGAAATGGCAACCTCATCCGGAAGAATTTCAATTTATTTTGAACAAACCCAAATTCAAAAAGAACAAGGTGGCTCTTAATATGTCCTTAAGTGCGACAATCGACAATTCCCGCATAATTTCTGTTTTGGGTGATGACGTGTCCATCTGGACTCTTACCATTGAATCTCCTTATAATGATTTTCTAAAAAGTAGAGAACAATTAAAAATGTTTCGAGAAACATTTCGGAAGCTATTAAATGAAATCAAAGCGTACCATGAACAAAATGATGAGATACATTTGTTCCCAGCCGTTCCCTGTTCAGTTGCAGTAGAAATCGGTCGTATATGGATGCCCAAAGCTGATCTGGAAATGAAAATTTATGATCAAAATCATAAAACAAATGGTTTTTCGTTTGTTTTTTAATCCAAAGGAACCTTACTAGTTTTAAAATGATACCTATCCCTTATGGACTACACAGTCTTTTGCTCAACATACTTTTGCTATGCGACGCATTCAAGATTCATGAAGGTGGATCGTTAATGCTTGAAGAACCCCTGTTGAGCAAATATCAGGCTGAGAATTGTCCAGAATGGTTTTTAAAATATGAGTCTCAATTAGCTCAATATATTTCGCCTGTAATTCTTCAATTTCCTACCGCCCACTTTACAGACAAACATTCTACTCATTCGAAAGGCGATCATGACGTTCATTCCTTAAGTAAAGAGTTGCTCGATATTTATAAAAATGATCCTGTTGGGAAAGAGAAAATCTCTCAGAAAATTGCTCAGGATATGAGTATCGATGACTTTTTAAACATTTTCACACTACTCGCCTATTTACTCTGCCCTGCCATCCACGGGCAACGAATGGACGTTCTTTTTAGTAAGGCAAAAAATGGAGACCGTGATTCCATTCTAAAATTAATTCAAATAGACAAGTCCCTGATTACCGCAGAATGGTCTGCCAAAGAAATTCGCAAAGCACAAATGTCTGGTGATTTGGCATATCTCAAAAAACTGTCCAAGGCTCTTAGCAAAGATGCCTTGGTTTCGTCAAAGCGGAATGTGCAACTGACCTGCGTCCTTGTGCTTGGCTGGGAACTGGGCTTAAAGAATCTCAAGAATAGTGAATTGTTTGATTATATTAAATCACTAGGTATCTACGGGAGTGATGATCCCGGCTCTCTCTACACAGAAATCAAACGTCTGAAACTTCGAAAAAGGGACCAGCCTACAAAGAAATCTTAGGGGGACACAAAAATGTAATTTCATGTCCTAAAAATAATTCGACCCATTCTCCATACTGTCGCCATTGACGAGTTTTCGTCAGTGGCTTTTTTTATTTCTCATCGGCCCGGCGGGCCTTAAGGCGCGCGCAAGCGCGCTGATGGCCCCGGAGGTCGGTATAGGGTAATAACCGACCTAAACGTACAGTAAGGAAAAGTTAGCATGGGTTTGGATAAATTAAATTTAACTATCTATGAGTCTATCGACTCGCAACTGCTCGAAGAAATTGGCTCTGTCTATGTATCTGGACGGGATAAATTATATAGATACTTCTGTGATCTGGGTCACTGCCAAATCATGTGGCACCCTCACAAATTCGGCCCGGAAGGCAATAGCCGGATTGCTTATACCAAGATAGATTTCAGCCCCAAGCATTTCCCCTCGTTCAACGCTCTCTTAAGCGCGCTACAGAACTATTTCCCTCACAACCATGACATAGGCCTCAATCGTTTTCACATAAGCCGTATAGACGTTAAAGCCGATATCGAAAACCTTCCCCTCGACGTTGTGCAAGCTCGCCTGTTCATCAAGGGGCTACGGCGGGACAGCCTGAATATTTTCAAAAGCTCAATCTACATGGGCAGTAATCCCAAAGTCCGTATTTATTCCAAAACAAAAGAACTGAAGGCCCGATTGAAACAGGACCGGGAATTGACGGAATGGGAACAAACGATTGTCGATTCTGAAAAAGAACTCACCCGCTTCGAGATCATGATTAAACGTCCCGGCCTGAGTCTGAACGAGTTGGCGCAATCCCCTGCCAGCCTCGTTTCCTATTTCGACCGCCTGGAATTCTACGATTTTGAAGACGATCAAAATATTTCCTCTGCCGGCGGTTTGCAAATGCTTCTGAGAAACACCCGTCGGGAGTTCCGCAAGCCTCTGGAACAGTTCAAAGCGGACACCATGAAACAAATGATTCGCCAGACTTTTCTAAACGGTATCAACCAATGGTTTGATTCAGGAGAACAAGCGCCTGATGAGGACATTCCTTTTTAACTCTAAGGAGATTTTCATGAATAAAGACCAGAAGTATTTAAACAAGATGATGAAAAAATTAGCGCGCGGCATCAATAAAAAACTATGGTTCAAATTATTCGCGCCTGAATTCTACGGGCCTAATCAGGGGGCCTGTTGTGAAGATTGTTTGCTTTACAAAGAGTTTGGATGCAGGGATGAAGTACCGCCTGAACTCTGCATAGAGAATCAAACCACCCATTTTATATTTAGCCATCTCATGGAAAAAGCTGAGGAAGAGGGAGACATTTAAAATGAAACAATTTTATTCAGTCAAGGAACTGGCTCACTATCTCTCTATCAAAGCCAAAACGCTTTACTCATGGGTAGAGAGCGGAAAAATTCCCGCCTACAAGATCAACGGCGCGCTCCGCTTTAATATTCATGAGATCAATGGCTTTCTGAAGGATAAAAAAATAAAGCCTGCTAGCTCGTCAAGGGAAGCCAAAAAAATCATTGGCAAGCGTTACAGCCTGAGACATAATTTAGGCGATAGCGGCCAAGAGACGCCCGTTTGAACAGGAGTTGCTATGTATAAACGGGGAAATGTTTATTGGTGCAAGATCACCCAGCCGGGGCAAAAACCCTTCTATCAAAGTCTGGGAACAAATCGAAAAATGGCAAAGGCCATTGAAGCAAAGATTCGTTGCGAGATTTTCGAAGGGAAGTTCTTTGACAAACAGCAAGGCGAACACCTGACGCTAAGCCACCTTCTCGACATCTATCAGGAACGGCACGCCCGCTTTCACAAGAAACCGGAGTCGTGCCAAACCGATAAGTACATGGGCAATGTTTTAATCGCTTATTTCGGAGATCGATTCCTGACGGAGATCACCCCTTCTTTGATTGAGGGCTATGTTGAGAAGCGGCTTGCTGATGGACGATCGCCCGTCACCATCCATCATGAGTTGAACCTGATGCGCCATGCCTATTCGCTGGCAGTCAAGAAATGGGATTTGTTAAAGGAAACCCCATTTGTAAAAGTTCAACTTCCCACTGGCGACCGCAAGCGGGTGCGCTACCTGAAACCGGAAGAGGAAACGCTACTCTTTGATTCCCTGAAGGAAAACGACTGGCTCCGCTCCGTGGTCATCGTCGCAAGGGAAACGGGATTGCGTCTCTCCAACGTATGCAACCTGACATGGAGCCAGACAAATCTCTTTGAGGGCTTCATTGAAATTGAGAAGACCAAGAACGGGAAACCCGTCTGGATTCCTCTCACTGATGCCGCTCATGCAGAACTCACGAAATGGAACAAGGTTCGTGATCTGAAAATGGATCGTGTGTTCATCGTCGATGGGAAAGCGATTCACAAGGATTGGGTGGGGCTGGCGTTCAGAAGGTTATGCAAACGAATCGGGCTACAGGATTTTCGTTTCCATGATCTTCGTCACGACTTCTGCTCTCGACTGGTTCAAGCAGGTCAACCTCTGCATGTGGTTGCCGCATTGGCGGGGCATGAAGACATCAGCACAACGCAACGTTATGCGCATCTGAGTCCAGAAACGAAGCGCAAAGCCATCGAAGCGTTGAATTTTGCCAAGGCTCGGACGGGAACAAAATGAGCTTTGGTTACAGAGTCGCCAGTTTTGGGGTATTTGGCTACAATTGGCTACAGTTTTCAAAGCAAAAGGGGCTAGCCAAATCGGCTAACCCCTTACGTAACAATGGAGCTGAGGGGAGTCGAACCCCTGACCTCTTGAATGCCATTCAAGCGCGCTCCCAACTGCGCCACAGCCCCGCTACGCGTATAGCGGTCCCTCGAATGAGGTCTTGATCTTAATGATTTTACAGCTTCTGTCAAGGGAATTCCAGAGGCGCGCCTGGCGCGGCTGTCTTTTGCCCCTTGTTTTAGCCTTTCTTCCTATTATATAGTATTTTCAAGGCTTTCGACAGTCTTGTCGTCTGCCTGTTCTTCCTTTCTGGCCTTTATATAAAGATACGTTTCATGTTCGGTCGATTACAAAAACGCTTGCGCAATATTTTCATTGCGGGTCTGCTCATCACGCTCCCGATCGCCTTGACGATCTTCATCCTGAAGTTCTTGTTCAAGAATCTGGACGCCTTGTCGCCGACCTTCACCAATCTGCTGATCGAGATGGGCGCGCCCATCCCGGAGGGCTATCGCATTCCTTTCCTCGGCGTGGCGGTGACCTTGACCATCATCTTTCTGGTCGGGGCTTTTGCGACGAATATTTTCGGCAACAAGCTGGTGCAGATCGGCGAGAAGATCGTCGAGAAGATTCCTTTCGTGCGCCGCATTTACTCCGGCACCAAACAGATCGTGACTTCCTTCGCCTCGGTGGACGGGCAATCGTTCAACAAGGTGGTGCTGATCGAGTTCCCGCGCAAGGGCGCTTACGCGCTGGGCTTTGTGACGGGGAAAACGCGCGGCGAGATTCAGAAGAAGACGGACTTCCAGGCTTACAACGTGTTTGTGCCGACGACGCCGAACCCCACTTCCGGCTTTTTGATTTTTTCTCCGCCCGGAGAACTGACAGAGCTGAGCATGTCCATCGAGGAAGGCGTGAAGTACGTGATCTCCGGCGGCATTGTCGACCCGATATCCGCCAAGTCGCTGGCTAAGGAACAGAGCAAGGATTGACGCCGCTCAACATTCTCTACATCGACAACCATTTGCTCGCGGTGGAAAAACCGGCGGGCCTTCTCATTCAGGGCGACCGCTCCGGCGAACCGTCTCTGCTCGATCTTTCGAGGGACTGGTTGAGGCGCGAGTTCAACAAGCCCGGCGAGGTCTTCCTCGGCCTCCTGCATCGGCTGGACCGGCAGGTGCCGGGCGTGGTTCTGTTCGCGCGCACCTCCAAGGCGGCATCGCGTTTGTCGCAACAGTTCCGCGATCATACGATCAAAAAATTCTATTGCGCCGTTGCCGAGGGAATCGTCGAGCCGGAGCAGGCAACGCTGGTGCATTACCTGCGCAAGGAGCGCAGTCTGAAAGCGACGGTCTTCCCCAATCCCGCGCCCGAGGCGAAACGCTCCGAACTGGACTACCGCGTCATCGAATCGCTGGAGGGGAATGCCTCGGTACTGGAGATCGCTTTGAAGACTGGGCGTTTTCATCAGATCCGCGCGCAGTTATCGTTCAGCGGTCATCCGCTATTGGGCGATAGCAAATACCGCGCGCAATGGAGCCTGCCTAAAGGCGGCATCGCGCTCTATGCCAGTCGGCTGGAGTTTTCGCATCCTATCGACAAAAAGGAAATCCTTGTGCAGGCGCCCGAGCCGAAGGGCTGGCCCTTCTGGGATCAGCGGGAAAAAATCAGGAAGTGATTGGGTCGGGGGGATCTTCTCGTTTGAGATCGTCTATGAGAATATCGGCGGGCAGGTGCGTGTCTTCATCCAGCATCGCCTTGGCAAGCTGTTCATACTGCAAGTCCGCCGCCTCGCGCAGGTCGGCGCCCTGCAGATAGGTTCCGTTGAATTTTGCTCCCTTCCATCGCGCTTTTTTGGCAACGGACCACATCAGGTCCGCTTCTTCCAGATTACTATCGAAGAACAGGGCGCCTTCGAGATTGGCGTCCTGAAAATTCGCGCCGCGCAGATCAGCGCCCGCAAAGTTGGCGCCACACAACAGGGCCCCCTGAAACTGCGCCTCCACCAGCAAGGCCTCGGAAAAGTCCGCGCCCGACAAATCCTTGCCGTTGAACACAGCTTGCGTTCCTTCATGACCGAGCGAATCGAACCAGACCCGGTGCGCTTTTAACGCCTCTGCGAGGCTTGCCTTATCCATAGCAGAACTCATCCTGATAAAATAATATCTAGCCCCTATTTCGAATCGGGAGCGTTTTTCTTGAACACGTCGAGCAGTTCAATGGGGAACGGGAAAATCGTCGTGCTGTTCCTGTCGCCCGCAAGGTCCACCAGCGTTTGCAGGTAGCGCAATTGCAGGGCCGGAGGGTGCGCGCCGATGATGTCCGCCGCCTCGCCGGTTTTCTGCGCCGCTTCGAATTCGCCCAAGGCGTTGATGACTTTGGCGCGTCGCTCGCGTTCCGCCTCCGCCTGTTTGGCCAGGGCGCGTTGCATTTCCTGAGGAAGATCGACGTTCTTGATTTCCACGTTGGCGACCTTGATGCCCCAGGGCTCGGTCTGCTCGTCGATGACTCGTTGCAGGTGGTTGTTGATCTCTTCCCGGTTCGACAGCAGATCGTCCAGACTGCTCTGGCCCAGAATACTACGCAGAGTGGTCTGCGATAATTGCGAGGTCGCGTAGAGATAATCTTCCACTTCGATGATCGCTTTTTTCGGATCGAGGGCGCGAAAGTACACCACCGCGTTGACCTTCACCGTCACGTTGTCTTTGGTGATGATGTCCTGCGGCGGCACGTCCATCACCACCGTACGCAGACTCACCTTGACCATTTTCTGGACGCCCGGAATCAGAATGATCAAGCCCGGTCCCTTGACTTTCCAGAACCGACCCAGCATGAAAATAACGCCGCGTTCGTACTCTCTCAAAATTTTGAAGGCGCTGAACAACAGCGCCGCCGCCAATATCAGACCTGCCAACACACTGTCCATAACCGCTCCTTTCAGGTTTTTCGAACCTTCAACTTCAAACCGTCCACCGCTTCAATCGTAACCGATTCGCCTTTTTCAATTCGCTCGTCGCTCACGGCATTCCATACTTCTCCGTGCACCATCACCGTTCCCGTCGGGTTCACCTCCGTGCGCGCCGCGCCGACAGAGCCCAGCATGCCCTCCAGACCGCTGACCGCCTTCAATTCCCTCGCCCGCTCCGCCAGATAGAGAATGCCAATCGACAAAAGTACGCACAGCGCGAGCGTTGGATACAGCACGGTCTTTGATATTTGCATGGAAGGGTCGTCGGAATCGATCAACATGATCGAGCCGAAATAAATGGAGATGGTCCCGCCTATGGCCAGCAGGCCGGAACTTGCCACGCTCAACTCAACGATGAAGAACACCATGCCGAGAACGATCAGGAGCAGGCCCGCGTATTCAATAGGAAGCGTTTGCATGCCGTACAAGGCGAGGATCAGACTGACGCCGCCCACCGATCCTGGCAGGATGAGGCCGGGATTGGACAATTCAAAATACAGGCCCACCATGCCCAGCATCATCAAAATATAAACCACGTTGGGATTGGAGATCGCGTCCAAAATCTGCTGGCGTTTATTCAGTTCCAGAAAAATCACTTCGCCGCGCGTGTTGAGCGTCTTCTCCATCGATCCGATTTTCACCAATCGCCCGTCGATCGCCAGTAGCAACGCATCCAGATTCCCCGCCACCAGATCGATCACATTCTGCTTCTCAGCATCCACCGCCGACAACGACGCGCTTTGACGCACCGCGCTTTCCGCCCAGTCCGCGTTGCGTCCGTGATGTTCCGCCAGCGAACGGATGTAAGCCGCCGCATCGTTTTCAATTTTGCTCTGCATGACCTTGTCGCCGCCGTCGCCGCCCATCATGTTCACCGGATGCGCCGCGCCGATGCTGGCGCCGGGAGCCATCGCCGCCACATGCGACGCGATCGCGATGAACGCCCCCGCCGAAGCCGCGCGCGAACCCGAAGGCGAAACGTAAGTCGCAACGGGAACCTGTGAGTTGAGAATCGCCTTGATGATTTCCCGCATGGACGTGTCCAGTCCGCCTGGCGTGTCCATCTGCAACACAACCAGACTTTCGCCATCGTCGTTGGCTTGTTGAATCCCCTCGACGACAAACGCCGCCACCACAGGATTGATGGGGCCGAAAATTTCCAGCACAACCACCCGCTCCAGACTTTCGGCGGGGGTATGAAATAAAACGATTATGAATAAAGCGGCGAGTAATTTTTCAGGAATGGAAAACAGAAAAGAAAACAGAGCAGGAAGCGTGTGACCGCCAAAAATCCGGGTGGTAAAACCTTCAACGCCCTTGCATGACTGATTGATGGAGCCTGGTTGGAAATTGTCGCGATACATCACAGACCCTCCAACAAACCGATGGTAAAATTGTCTATATCAAATAGTGTAACACGGTTCAACCGTCGTCAAGCGGCGATTTCCATTGACGCCACAGGAGATTTTATCCTTATAATTTTACTTTTAACCCCTTGTGAAACCCCGCTAGATCAAGGCTTGGGCGCATGGCTTCGGGTTTTAACTGTCCATTTTTCATTTTTTATGATTAAATATCGCCGTTCAGATTAGATTGAGAAAAGCCAATAGACACAAGGAGGAATCAATGAATAAAGTTATTTCGGCTTTAGGCGTGATGTTCTTGGCAGGCTTTATTTCCCTTCCCCAAGCGGGCGCTGAGGAAGTCGCGGACGTGTCCATGTGCACCGCGATCACGAATCCCCTCGAAAAAAACCTTTGCCTGGCCTTGCACCCAATCAAGAACCCCCAAAATCGTTATCAGCACAAAGACCACAGCATCTACTACTGTTCCTTGATGCAATACCAGAAAGACCGCGACATGATGAATTTTTGCACGGCGGTTGTGCAAAGCGATCCGGGAATGTGTTCCAATATTGGCGATACCAAACTTGAAAAAATTTGCGTCTCTTGCAGTGAGAAGGACAAGGAACTCGGCAAGGAATGTTTAAATCCCCGGCAGTAGGATGCGGGGTCCGGCTTGAATCAAGCCGGCCTGGAATCAGGCGGTAACGCTTCCGGGTTCGCCAACGAGTCCCGCACCAGATCTTCCTTACGGGTATGAAAACCCAGATCCATCAACAGGGACATCAGGGCGGGCACCAGAAATAAAGTAAACACCGCAGAGATACTCAAGCCCCCGATCAATGCGGTGCCCATGCCGCGATAGAGTTCAGCGCCCGCTCCTTCGCCGAAGGCGAGCGGGATCATGCCAAACACGCTGGAAATAACCGTCATCATGATAGGGCGAAGGCGGGTTTGACACGACTCCAGCAATGCCTCGCGCTCTTCCATCCCCGACTTGATGTTATTCAACATTTGGTGAACGATCAAAATCGCGTTGTTCACGACGATACCCGCCAGAATCACGATTCCCAACTGCGTCAGAATATCAAAGGTGATCCAGTTCCAGTCCGCCGCCATCGACTCCGCGTTGGGAACATTCCATTCGTTGAGAATTTTCAGAATGAAATGGCGTTGCAGTTCGTTGTTGCCGACGATGCCGAGGAACGAACCCGTCACCGCCAAAGCGACCGTCAGCATGACGATGATCGGTCGAAGGAACGATGAAAACAACGACACCAAAAGCAGATAAATGAATCCCACCGCGTAGACAAAACTTCCAAGCAGGGACCGCTCCGTCGAGGCCAACTCATCCGCAGAGCCGCCGACGCCCAGACCATAATCCTGTTCCAGCGTGCGTTGCATAGGCGTCAATACCTTAGCGCCCACAGCGTCGATCACATTCTGCATCGGATAATCTTTTTTGACCTGAACCTTCAACACCATCGCGCGCTCTTTTTCAATATGGTCGATGCGAGACGGTCCCGCCTTAACTTCAACATTCGCCAATTGCCCAAGGTGCGTCATCTTCTCGCTGTCCGTCCACACAGGGAGCGTGTCGTAATCGTTCAATCCCAACCGCGCATCGCTTTTTTTCTGCACAAAAACAAAATCGATCGGCTCGCCCTGATCGTTGAATTCGCCAAGGTATTTCCCGGCGTTCAGGGATTCGATGATATCGCCGATCTCCTGCATGCTCATATTCAACCGGGCCGCCTGCTCGCGCTTCGGGATAAAGCGAAGCTCGGGGTTGCCAAACTTGAATTCCGGGCGGACGGAATGAACGCCGGGAAGCGCCGACAGTTGCGGCATCATTTGCAGGGCGATATTTTTTAATTTGAATATATCAGGACCGGTGATTTCCACCTGAAAGGTTTTATCAGCGGACCGGAAAATTGGGCGTTGCAGAGCAAAGGCGAAGCGGTAACCCGGAATCGTGAAAATCCGGCCCCCCATTTCGCCCGCCTTGAGCGCCATTTTCACTTCCCCTCTTTGTCCACCAGCCAGTTCAGGATCTATGATCGAACCGCCGCCGTTGAAACGTTGCGAAAAAACCAGAAAATTGTGCTCCACATCGTCCATAGCGACGATCTCTTTTTCATAGTCGGCGAAAAATCGCATGTTCTCTTCCGCAGGCGTTCCTGCAACCGGTTCGATGAGCATGAAAACCATATTGGAATTGCCGTAAGGGAGATAATCCTTTTCTGGCAAGATCGTCACGCTCCACCACATCAAGGCGCCCACGCCTCCGACGATGCCCAGCTTGCCGAAAAACCCTAGCGCCGACCGGGCCAGCAAGCGAGCCATAACCGCAGAATAGGCTCTGGCTACCACGCCGCCGACCGACACCAGAGGGCGGAACACGGTGCGATGAAACAATCCCGGTTTGTATTCTTCGCCCGGTTTCAGTCGGATCAAGAGCGTGGTCAAGGTCGGGATCACTGTGATCGATACCAGTAGAGACAATGCAATGCTGGCGCTGATGGTGATGGCGATGTCCTTGAACATCTGCCCCGCTTCTTCCTCAATAAAAATGATTGGCACAAATACCGCCAGCGTCGTCAATGTCGAAGCCAGCACCGCGCCCCAGACTTCCGTCGTTCCGTCATACGCGGCCTTGAACACGCCCTTGCGCATCGTCAGATGCCGGTAAATGTTTTCCAGAACTACAATCGAATTGTCCACCACCATACCGACGGCAAACGCCATGCCGGCAAGGGAAATCACGTTGATGGTCCGGCCCAGTAATTTTAAAACGATGAATACGGCAATCAGACTGACGGGGATGCTCAGAGCGACGATGAGAACCGAACGGCCCGATCCGAGAAACAACAGTAAGGCCAGCACAGCAAGGAGGGAACCCATTCCCAGATTGGATTTCACCAAACGCATGGCCTCGTCGATATAATCGACGTCCTTGTAAACGACGACCAGCTTCAACGGAATGCCACGGCTCAACAGCTCGTGATTCAAGGCCTCGACGCCTTCAGCCGCCAGGTTACAGGTCTCGACCACATTGGCCCCGGCTTTGCGGATGATTCCAAAGGCGTTCGACAACTTGCCGTCGATTCGCACCAGCGAACTCGTTCTCTGAAAACCGTCCACCACCTCGGCAAAATCTCTCACGCGGATAGTTTTTTCTCCATCGCGTTTGATGACCGTATTGAGAATTTCTTCTGCCTGGGTGAATTCGCCCAGAGCGCGCACCGTGTATTCCCGATTCGTTTCGTCGTGAAATCCCGCGCGCGTGTTTTGATTTTCCTTCGACAATTTGTCGATCACTTCCCTGTAGGTCAGGTGCAGACGCGCCATATCGTAGGGATTGAACTCCACCCGCATCTCGCGTTCTTCACCGCCAAAATGCCAGACGTCGGCCACGCCGCTGATGCGCAACAAATGCTGAACCACGATATCCTCGCCGATCTGGAACATTTTATTCTGATCCATGCTCGGCATTTTGGGATCGGGCTTGTCGAAAATGATCCACATGATCGGATTGGAGTTATCCGACGACACTGACTTCAAGGTCGGCTTGTCGGACAATACGGGAAGGTCTTTCACCTGCTGGAGCTTGTTGTTCACATCGATCATGGCGATGTTCTTGTCGATGCCCCAGTCGAATTCGAGATTGATCGTACTCAAACCGTGCTGGCTACTGGAAGTCATTTTCTTCAAACCTTCGACCGACTCCAGTTGCTCTTCCAGACGACGGGTGATGTTCCTCTCGACCTCGTTGGGCGACAGGCCTCGATACTCCGTCTTGACTTCAATGATCGGCTTGTCAACCGTCGGGGTGAGCTGTCGCGGCAGACTTTCAAAGCACACATATCCAACCACTGCGACCAGAATGACCATCACTGTGACGGTGTGATAATTTCGTATGGATTGATCGATCAGTTTCATTGCGCTTCTTCCGGTTTACTTTTCTTTGTAGTTTGTTGCGCAGACTGCATGGGCCGCTCCTGCCCGCCCACGGGCTTGATCGGATGCACCCGCGCTCCCGGAAATACCGCGCCGGAGCCTTTTAAAATCAACTCGGCTTCAGAATTGAGGGTCCCGCTCGGGTCTTTCACCTCTACCATCCCATCGCGCTTCTTACCTGCCAGCACCGGCACCATATGCGCCTGATCTTCTTTCTTGATATAAACGACATTGCCCTGTTGCGTGCTCACCAGCGACGCTTCCGGCACATGCAAGACGCCGACGCGACCGCCAAAACGAAGCAAGCTCTCCATGGCCAGGCCATGAAACAATTCCGGCGGCGCATCCTGCAAATCGATATGCAGTTGAACGCCGCCTGAATAAATACTTGAGTCGGGAACGATTCGAATGTCCTGCGCGCGAACGTTTTTCTCAAATTCAAAGTCCAGGGCGTTGGCGTAAAAGCGAACCGACTTCAATTCCGTCAGCCGGTCACGATAAGCCTGAGGAATCTCGACCACCGCTTTCAAGCGGTCGGTTCCAATCAAATCCATCAAGGTGTCGCCAACGTTCACATAACTGCCGCGCTCCGCGTAAGTCAGACCGACAAAGCCATCGTAAGGCGCGGTCAGCGTAGTGCGTTTGAAATTCAATTGCGCTGTTTCCAGTTCTCTGCGCGTCGCTTCGGCGCGTAAACGCGCCGCCTGAATATCTTCCTTGCGCGATTTCAGGCCCGCGTCGCGGATCGCCTCGCTCGCGCTCAGGGCTTCCTCGGCCTGACGCAAGCGGTCGGTCTCCCGATCCAGAGCGGACTGGGATTCTACTTTTTTCTCAAACAATTCGAGTACGCGTTGATAATCCTTTCGGGCCAAGTCCAAAGCGCTCTGCGCAACCTTGACCGACGCCTCCAATTGCAGGATTTCTTCAGGACGCAAACCCTTTTCCAGTTTCTCTAACTCCTTCGCCGCGCTCACCAGTTCCGCCTGCAAGCGCGCGGTCTGATGCTGGTATTCCTGAGTGTCAATCTGAACCAGAAGATCGCCCCGTTTCACGGGAGCGCCCTCGTCCACAGGGAAACGGGTCACGCGCCCTTCCACTTCGGAAGAGATCATCGTCACCTGCACCGCTTCGAAATTCCCGATAGCGCGCACTTCATCCGCGACATCGAGATAGGAAACGCGACCGATCTGAACGGGAAGCGAAAAAGATTCGCTCGACTGACTACTTTCTTCCGGCGTAGTTTGAGAACACGATGTGGTGAAAGACAGCAGGGTCAGCAGGGCAAAGCCTGCCGCTGAAGAAAACCTGGAGCAGAGAATTTTGCTATAATCCTTTTTGACAAATTTAACTGATTGTATAGATAGCATTATGCTATAACCCATCGGCATATTCAAACACATTCATGAGTTTCCCCACCAATGAAAGACATTGATTTTAAAGCATTTTTTGACTACGAACTGCTCGACTGCGGGGACTTCAAAAAACTTGAGCGTTTCGGCCCGTTTCGCTTTGTCCGCCCCGCTCCCCAGGCCGTCTGGCCGCAATCGCTTGAACCGGGCCAGTGGCAGGACGTCGCCGGAACATTCCAGCACCTCAAACAAAGCAAAAAAGCCGCCAGTGGGGAATGGAAATTCAAGACAAAACTCCCCGCCGATGGATGGCCGGTCCGTTACAAAGACCACACCTTCTGGGTGAACCCCACGCCCTTTGGTCATTTTGGATTGTTTCCCGAACAGGCCTTCCAATGGGAATGGCTCGCGCAGAGCGTCAGCGAATCGAAAGCGGAATCTTTGAACCTACTGAATCTGTTCGGTTACACCGGAGCTTCCACCTTGATGGTCGCCGCGCAAGGCGCGCAGGTCACGCATCTGGACGCCTCAAAAACTTCCGTGTCCTGGGCGCGTTCCAATTTCGAACATTCCGGGATGCAGGACAAACCGGTGCGCTGGATCGTGGATGACGCGGTTAAGTTTTTAAATCGGGAGAAGCGAAGGGAGCGAAGCTACGACGGGATCATCATGGACCCGCCCTCGTTTGGAAGAGGCCCCAAAGGGGAGGTGTGGAAAATCGAAAATGCTCTGCCGGAATTGATGACCGCCTGCCGCGATATCCTATCCGACGAGCCGGCCCTGATTCTGCTGACGACTCACACGCCGGGCTTTTCCGGCATCACCTTAAAAAATCTCATCGAGCAGTATTTGCTGGCGCCGGGAAAAGCGCCTTGCGAATCGGGAGAGATGTACATCCCCTGCTCCAATGGCCCCGCATTGCCCAACGGCTTTTATGCGCGCTGGAACGCAGGCCGATAAAAGACGACGCCTCTTGTTCAGGGATTCTTGCAGGTATTGCGCACGCACATCAAACGTTCTTCAAAAAAATTGACGCGGCATTTTTTACGCAAAACGCTGTTCAAGTCAGAGCAAGACTCAGCCACATTTGTTTTGTACTGACTCTCGCATTGCGCCCAACAGGCTTTGCGGCTGGAAAATGAATTGCGCGCGCTTTGAACACCTTCACGAACTTTAACCTTGGGGGCCGCGGCTTTTGGAGAAGGAGCGTTCTTGCTCTTTTCCGTCGCCTTTGGCTGAACAGAAACCGCTGTTTTCGTCTTCTCCGGCTTCGTCGATTGTCCAACATCTCCAATCACAACAGAGTTTGTACGCGCGGCGGCTATCGGAGTGCTCGCGCCGCTGATATGCGGAACCGCAACCGCAGGATGAGCAATGCCGCCCAATGCCGCAACCCCGCTGACATGCGAATCCTTAACGCCTTCAGCATAAACCGCCGTTCCGCCGAAAATTCCAATGACAAGAGCAAAAATGAAAATCCGCTGAAACCATACCGTTTTGTTCATTACCCGGACCTCGATGATTTGAAGATTCTAAACCCTCTTGTTTAGAGGTTATTCCCTTTTTTATCGGCTTTCAGCATTCAGAGCATTAGAGCTTTCTCTGAATATTTCCCAAAAGCGCTGGAAAAACGCGCATCATCAATTTTCATCACAACTAGGGATGTATTCAGTGTAAGCGCATCGAATAAAAAAGGAAAGTGTCGTATTTCGCGTCCTTTTTCATATATAATTTTCTAAAAAATGAACGTCAGCGAGGAAACACATGAGCCAATTCCTGTATCAACATATCAACGCCGTCGCCACAGAAGACCCGGATCGCATCGCCTTGATCGACGGCGACCGAAGCATTACCTATCAGGAGTTCAGGCAGGATATTCTGAATTTCTGCCAAGCCTTGAAAAAACTGAACCTCAACGCTGAAAGCAAACTGGGAATTCTCTGCGTGAACCAGTCGGAATTTCTGGTCGGACATATCGCGGCCCTGACCCTTGGCCTGCCGCTGGTACCGCTCAACGCCATGATGACTCCTGAAACGCTGTTCTATATCGCCAAGGATTCAGGCATCAACATCCTGCTCGTGGACGGCGTGTTCATTCGCGCCGAAACCAAGCCCTTTCTGGATTTATTCGAGCATAAGATTCTGGCGGGCGCGCCCCCGGAAGAGATTGCAGTTCCCAATTCTCAAACCTACAGCGCATTTCTTGACTCTGGCAAGGGATTGCAAGAACCGCCGCCCCGACTCGAACGCCGCGACGGCGTTCCCGACGTCATCATGTACACCTCTGGCACCACCGCCCGCCCCAAGGGCGTCATGCTCAACGAAGATCAATTCGAAACGAATGCGGAAGGCGTGCTTCAGCACCTGACCTTCACGAAACAGGACCGGGTCATCGTCGCCCTGCCCCTCTTCCATTCATTTGGAAATATGATGGCCTGGGTGGTCTTGAAGGCGGGAGGCACGCTGATTCTCATCCGGCAGTTTGCGCCCAAATCCATCCTCGCGCAAATCGCCGAGCATCGGGCCACCATTCTGCCGCTGGCGCCGACGATTTACTCCTTTCTCGTGGAATTGTACGAGCGCGGCGGTTACGACGTCTCTTCCCTGCGATACTGCATTTCAGGCGGAGCCGCCCTGCCCCAGGTCTTGTTGAAAAAAGTGGAGGATTCTCTTCGCGTCGCAGTCGTTGAGGGTTACGGCTTGACCGAAACCTCGCCCGTCATCGCGGTCAATAAATTTGCCGAAGGCAACGTGCCCGGTTCAGTCGGGCCGATCCTTCCCAACGTTGAGGCAAAGATCGTTGGCGAAAACGGCGACTCGCTACCCGCAAACGACATTGGAGAAATTTGCGTCAAGGGCAAGACGGTCATGCAGGGTTACTGGCAATTGCCTCAGGAAACGCAGGCCGCCATTTCACCCGACGGCTGGTTGAAGACCGGAGACCTCGGTCATCTCGACGATCAGGGACGCTTGTATATTTCAGCGGGACGCATCAAGGATTTAATCATTCGAGCAGGAGAGAATGTATCGCCGCTGGCGATTGAGAACGCTGTCCTCAACCATCCCGCCGTGCGGGAAGCCGCGGCTGTCGGCGTTGCAGATGAGCGCGTGGGAGAGCGCGTCAAATTATGTCTTTCATTGAAACCGGAATGTTCGGCGACGGTTCAGGAACTGAAAGAATTCTGCCGCAAAAATCTGGCCGCCTATATGGTTCCCGACCAAATCGAATTCTATGAAGCCCTGCCTAAAAACGCCGCCGGGAAAATTGTTAAATCTGAGTTGCGAGACACGGAGAGGGCTTGAAGCCCTCCCCATGTCCGGCAACCGAAATCAATTGGAAGCGCAACGAAAACCCAGACTTTCCACCCGGTAATCGATCCACATGCTTTTTCGCGCCGCCGACTGCATGTTGTAGGGATTGGTGTCCCAGGAACCGCCGCGAAACACTTTCGTGTTGGTGCCGCCGCGCATGATTTTTTCATCCATTCGCTCCGGCCCTTTTGGATTGTCTTTCGGACTTTTCACATAGTAATTATTTTCCATCCAGTCCGAAACCCATTCGCTGACGTTGCCCGCCATGTCGTACAAACCTGCAGGATTCGGTTTGTAGGAACCCACCGGCGCCGTGTGCTGGAAACCGTCGGACACATCCGAATGATCGTTTAAATCACAATCCTTGTCGCAAAAATTTCCCATACTCGGATCGAATTCATCGCCCCAGTAATACAGGCTTGTGGTTCCGGCGCGCGCCGCAGATTCCCATTCCGCTTCGGTGGGGAGACGTTTGCCCTGCTTTTTACAGTAATCATGCGCCTCGTCGAAAGTGACGCTCTCCACCGGCAGATCGGCGCCCTTGAAACGCGCTGGATTGTGCGTCATCACCGCTTGAAAATCGCGTTGCGTCACTTCATATTTATCCATTTTGAAGGGAGACAAGCAGACTTCATGAGCCGGTTGTTCGATCGGCGTTCCCTTATCGTTGCCCATCATGTAACAGCCGCCTGGAAGCGAGATCATTTCGCCGGGACCTTTGGAGCCTTTTGAATCGATCAGCTTGTTCATCACTTCCGCGTGACGCTCCTGAACCATCACCAAAGTGGAACGCGGCACGCCGACATATTTCACGTAAGCCCGCGTCTTGGGGACCAGTTCCATCTTTCCGGAATCGAAGAAGAAAAGACGATAGTGAGGCACCGGCTCGTCGCTGGCGGGTTCGAGATAATTGCGCATATTGTTCTTGGTGTCTTCCTTCAGGATCACCGTCTCATCGACCAGTTCCGCCTTGAGCGGCTCCGAATCATCTTCAAGATAGACCAGAACATTGCGTCCCATCGAAACTTCCATTTTCAGAACCCGGGACAGCAAACTCTCCGCATCCTCATACTTTCCAAGATTGATTTTCACCTCGGCGAGCGCGCGGATGACGCGATAATTGTCGGGGTCTTTTTCCAGAATAGCGGAATACTTTTCTTCCGCCTGGGCGTTTCTTCCCTGAGCGTAATCCAGGTCCGCCTCGGCGAGAACTTTCGCGATAGTGGCAAACGCGGATGAAGGAACGATTAGCGACGCCAACAGACAAACGCAGAACAGGAGTCGTATATTTTTGAGGACAACCGTCACGGTCAGTCTCCTTTTTTGATGGTTGTTATTATCAATAACTGAGTTAATAATAAAATAATAATCGACGGGAAATTCGCTCCCAATCACTTCAAATCGGTTTTCTTCCGTCCGTCTATTTATCACCAGACGCTTTGGAGTCTGCCGGGGCTTTATCCCTGGCGTTTTTTTCAACCTGCCTTGCGGTTTTTTGTTTTTTCAATTCGCCCCATTCATTGTCGGGGGCTTTCTTCTTATTTTTTCCATCCCTTCGTGGGAAGTAATCAATTTCGTCGATCATCGGTCGCGCTGTCCATTTGAATATAAATTAAGGGCCCCGCTTCAGAAGTTCCTGAATGGGACGCGTCAACGATTCTGGCGCCTTCAATTGAACCGCCCGATCCAGATGCGCTCGCCCTGCTTCCAGCTGATTGCGCATAGTATACACCATTGCCAGTCTCGCATGCACGGACGCATTTTGTGGTTCCAGACCCAGCTGATATTCGTACATTTTCTGCGATTTATCAAGCTGTCCCGACTGAAAATAAATCTGCCCCAACAAGTCGTAGCCCCTTGATAGTCGAGGACTTTCTCGCAAACTGCGGCGAATCGATTGTTCGGCTTGCTCCATATTTCCCATCGCCGCATGGGACAGTCCCAGATTCAGCCAGGACAGGGCGTGCGAGGGGAATTGCGCCAGCGCCGTTTCGTACAGGGCGATGGACTCCTGCAATCGATTCTGCGCCTGCAGGGACAAGGCCTGTCCAAAACGCGGATTCAATATCTCCGGCTCCAGCGCGACCGCCTTCTCATACTCCTTCTCGGACTTGGCGTAGAGGGCCTGATTGAACAGGGACTCCGCCTGACCCATCGTATCGCGATAAGCGTTTCGTTCTTTCAAACGTTCCTCTGAAAAAGTCGGCGCCAGCAGTCCGACCGTCAACGATAGCGCGAGACTGAACGCCGCCGCTGAAACCATTACCTCGCGCCTAGGAAATTCTGAATCGAGGCCTTTGAATACGCGCAGGGCCAGGATCGCAATCGCAAGCGCCGCCACGATCTGTCCGAGCGGAAAAAGAAGCAGGTACAAAATATCCCGCGCATCCCATGCCGGGTTCATCGCCATCAGCGTCAACCAGTTCGTCGAACGAAACAAAAGTTCGGATCTCTCAAGAATCAGAGAAGCCGAATCGGCTATCGCCTGCCAGCTGAATTGCGGGTGATTGTAGGGAAGCGTCACCTTGTACTGCACGACCATCAGGTATTGCAGGGCGACGGCGCCAAAAACAATCAAAGCGACGGGTATCGCCAGACGCAATTTTTTAAAGCATCGATCCAACGCCACTCCCAAACCAATAGCAAAAACCGGAAGGGCTGAAATCAGATGGCGATGCCCATAAGAGGCGGAATCTTCCGGGTAGGCTACGATAATAAATAACAAAGCTGAAAGGTAGGCGAGCAAACTGGCGCGCAGTGGTTTCAGCGAATCCGATTTCAAAAACAGGCCGCAAAACCCAAAAATCGCCAGGGGCATGGAAAAAATCAGCCCCCATTGCGGACTAAAAAACAGTCCATAAAATTTATCGTCAAGCATCTGCAATGAAAACTGACTCAAACCCTTTCCCGCATAGAGGGCTGTGCGAGTGGGAATCGGCGCGCCGTTCATCTGGTTCCAGGCGATCAATTGCGGTAGAAGAGCGATGAAAAACCCGGCAAGAAGCGCTCCGGATTGCAGGGCAAATCGTTTGCGTTTCTCAGCGGCAGACATCGAAACATTTTCCAAGTACAGAATGATCTGGTCGACAAAAAACAGCGCGAAAAATCCGATATTGATCAGGCGCGTCAGGCACAACAAGCCGAGAACATAGCCAAGTAAAGCGCGCGCTTCCCATCGATCTGATTTTCTATACAGGACCCATAACAGTAGGAGTAGGACCGAAAGAAAAAATTCGACGCTGTGCGCCATGCGCTGTCGAATGAAAGAAAAATAAATCAGCGGCGAGGCCAGCCAGAGGGACGCGCCCGCAATGAAGGCGGCGCGCTCGGAGCAAAATTCAATCAACAAACGGTGAAGCGTTATCAAACCCGCGAACAGGCAGGAACCGGAGGCGATCGCCGTCGCCAGATAATAGGGCGCGGAATAGCCGTCGAGCGCGACGGGATAGCCCATCCATTGATACAGGAAGGCGACGCCGTGACCGAGCAGGAAAAAAGGAAGAAAAAATAGCGCCTGGCCCATCTGCCAGTTATTGAACACATAACCCGTGTCCATGAAGCGACCGGCGTGAGCGTAATTCAGTTCGTTGGCAAAATCCAGATCGCCGTCGAAAAACGCCGAGCGCAACCAAGCGTAATAACCGGAATCGTCGCCCGCGTCGATTTGAGTCGCGGAATAATACCCGCTCTGCTGGGCCGGGGGAATCCAGTCGTTGAAGGCGCCCAGAGGCGTCAGCAAAAGAAAAAACGAGAGGTACACAAGGAGGTAAGCCGCCAATCGTTTCACAGACATGGCGTTATCTCCTTATGCAATGAGACGGGTCTCCGTCCGTTATCCATCAGAACCGTCAGACCACAAGCCCTTTTTCCAGCAGAGCCTGATGCGCCTGTTCGATCTGCGACACCGACTCTTGACCGCGAACCCAGTCCGCCAGTTCTTCCAAGCCTTCGCGCAAGCTGATCTTCGGTTGGAAACCCAGCGCGCTGATGCGTGAAATGTCGCCGTAGCAATGCCGGATGTCGCCGTTTCTGAATTTTCCGATCACGTTCGGGGCAAAATCCTGACCGAACAAATCGATCAAGGTTTCCGCCAGTTTCAGGATGGAGGTGGGCACACCAGTGCCGATATTGAAGATGCCGTCTTCGGCGTGTTTCATGAGGGTGATCTTGCCCTGCACCAGATCGCGCACATGGATCATATCGCGCACTTGATGACCGTCTTCATAGATCAAGGGAGCCTTGCCGTTTTGTATCGCAGAGCAAAAGATCGCGGCCGCGCCGGTATAGGGGTTGTTCAAACTCTGCCTGGGGCCGTAGCAGTTGAAATAGCGACAAGCCACCGTCGGGATTTTATGCGCGCGACCGATCAACAATGAATACACTTCCTGATCGCGTTTGCTTTGCGCGTAGACCGAAGAGCTGTCCAGCGCCTTGTCTTCATCCGTCGGAACCGGCAGGGCCGGAGCCTCGCAGGTTGGGCATTGCAATTCCCAATGGCCCGCCTTCATCTGCGCTTCGCTTCTCGGCGCAGGAACCACCACGCCATGTTCCTCGCAACGATAGCGCCCTTCGCCATACAGACTCATGGAACTGGCGACAATGACTTTTTCCACCTGAGTCGTTTCGTTGACCAACACATCCCACAAAACGCCGGTGCCGCCAACGTTGCTGGAGATGTACTGGTCGATGGAATACATCGACTGACCGACGCCGACTTCCGCCGCGTCGTGAATCACCACATCCACATCCTGCAAGGCGCGTTGAACGCCGTCGCGGTCGCGCATGTCGCCCAGCACAAACTCCGCATCGGCGTGCAGATGTTGCGGACGCTCTGCGTTCTCGCCATGCACCTGCGGAGTGAGATTATCGTAAACGCGGACCGAACGACCTTCCTGCTCGATCAGAGCGTCGACCGTATGCGACCCTATAAAACCCGCCCCGCCTGTAACCAAAACTTTTTTCGCCATAGTGATTCCCTTGGAACAATTGAAAGGATTTCCCGCAACTCAGACGCGCATCACGAATATCGCGATCCTCAGAGGAGGGGCTGGCGACCCGTCCCAACAGACAGGTCATGCTTATCATACTACTTCGGCAATCTCAACTGAGGACTTGAGGACGTTTATTAATTACAACTTAGGGAGTTAAAACAAGGAAACAGTGCAGGGGTCAGGCCGATTGCATGAATATGCCGGCGACCTCTTCAAACTGGTCGCGGACTTTGGCGAACACTTGGGGAAGGATGAATTTCTTTTTCAATTCGATGACGTTCCAGGACTCGGGATCCATCTCATAAGCGCCCTCTCCGCTAGAATTGTCCATTTTTTCAGCATAAAAATGCGCAACGTAGTTTGCGATATTGACGATTGCTGTTTCTCGCGGATACTTTTCCGCCGCTCCGGGGCGATGGTGACACGACACCGCCTCTTCCAGGCTTTCAGGCAATCTCCAGGCTTTGAGCAATTCGCCGCCAACGGCCGCATGATCGAAACCAAAAATCTTGCATTCCGAGCGATACAACACGTCGCCGGTCTTACGGGCAAATTCCACCGCCATGCAAAATTCTTTGGGGGCTTTCAAACACATCACCAGACGACCCACATCGTGCAGGAGTCCGGCGACAAAAAAACGCTCCACCTTGTATTCTCCGCTCAAGGTCGCAAGCGTGCGCGCCGCCAGGCCACAAGCGACGCTATGCCGCCAAAAGCCCTTCATATCAATCATGTCTTTTGGAATGCCCTTGAACTGCCCGACCACAGAAGTGGCCAACACCAGCTCGATCAACTGATCGGAGCCGATGATGCTCAAGGCATGTTCCACGGTTTCAACGCGAGAAGAGAAGCCATAATAGGCGCTATTTACCAAATGCAAGAGACGCAGGGTGAGGCCCGGGTCCATGGCAATGATCTCGCCAATATCGCCAAAAGTGCTATCAGCCTCGTCAACCGTCTCTTTGAGACGATAGAAAAGGTCTGGCAAACTCGCGATCTGGTTATCGCCTGAAATTAAATGTTCGATATCCATCAAAAAATAAGCAGAAGCAAATAATTGAATTTAAACTATTGAAAGCTCTACTTACTAATTTGCGGAATATGAAAAATAAAGTCAACCACCTTTTTCCCAGAACATTTCTCGCAAATGACTGCAAACAAAGGCGAGGAATAATATTTACAAATACTATCAATATATTGGAAACTGACTAAACACTGAAAAACCGCCAATTACATTTACAATCAACAAGAAAATTTTTTTCCGAATCCCGAATCCACATAGACCAAAGCAAGGAATATTTTCTGCAATTTAAAGCGCCAATGAAGCCGTTGATCTCTCCCAAGCATCATATGAATAGATATTTTTTTCCATTCTGGGGTCATTCAGGAGCCTTGTTTCAAAATTTTCCCCCAGGTATCGCGGAGCGTGACGGTGCGATTAAAAACTGGAACTCCGTCGGGTCGGGGTTGGTCTGCGCAAAAATACCCCAGTCGCAGGAACTGGTATCGGCTTTCCGGGCTTGCCTGGGCTAAACTCGGTTCGACCTTGCACTGTTGAAGCGTTTGCATGGATTCAGGATTGATCGCGTCCTTCAGTTCCGGTCGCACTTTTTCATCGCCGGGATTCTCATCCAGAAACAAACGGTCGTACAAGCGCACTTCCGCGTCCACCGCATGCTCGGCAGACACCCAGTGCAGGGTGCCCTTGACCTTGCGCCCCGCATTAGAGCCGCCGCTCTTGCTGTCCGGATCGTAGGAACACCGGAGAACGGTGATATTCCCAGCCTCGTCCTTAACGACCTCCTCGCACTTGATAATATAGGCGTGCTTCAAGCGCACTTCCCTGCCCGGCCCCAGCCTGAAAAATTTCTTTGGCGGGTCTTCCATGAAGTCATCTTGCTCGATGTACAAGGTTCGGGAAAAGGGTAAGCTTCGGGAACCCGCTTCCGGGTCTTCCGGGTTGTTCTCCGCTACCAGTTCCTCCGTTTCACCTTCCGGGTAATTGATCAATTCCACCTTCAATGGATTGAGCACCGCCATCACCCGCGCCGCGCTTTTATTCAAATCCTCGCGCGCGCAATGTTCGAGCAAGGCGACGTCCACTGTGCCCTGACTTTTGGACACGCCGATGCGTTCGCAAAAATCCCGGATCGCCGACGGCGTGTAACCGCGACGCCTCAGACCGGAAATCGTCGGCATGCGCGGGTCGTTCCATCCATCCACCATTTTTTCCTGCACCATCTTGAGCAATTTGCGTTTGCTCAAAACCGTGTAGTTCAGATTCAAACGCGCGAACTCAATCTGCTGAGGATGGTAAATCTCCAACTGATCCAGGAACCAGTCGTACAGCGGGCGATGATCTTCGAACTCCAGGGTACACAGCGAATGCGTGATATTTTCCAGAGAATCGCAAAGTCCATGCGCGAAATCATACATGGGATAAACCGACCATTCCGTCCCGGTGCGATGGTGCGACGCCTTCAGAATGCGGTACATCACCGGATCGCGCATGTTCAGATTGCCGGATTTCATATCTATTTTGGCGCGCAGAGAGCGACTGCCGCCTTCAAACTCGCCGGATTTCATGCGCGCAAACAGGTCCAGACTCTCTTCAACCGGTCGATTCCTGAACGGACTTTCCCGCCCCGGCTCCGAAAGGGTCCCGCGGTATTCGCGAATCTCGTCCGGGCTCAGATCGTCCACATAAGCGGAACCCTTGCGAATCAGTTGCAGGGCAAACTCATAGAGCTGTTCAAAATAATCGGATGCAAAAAACGCCGGTTCTTTCCAGTCGAACCCAAGCCAGCGCAGATCCTCCTGAATCGCTTCCACATAAGCCTGTTCCTCCTTGGCCGGGTTGGTGTCGTCGAATCTCAGATTACAAACTCCGTTCAAATCCTGCGCCAGTCCAAAGTTCAGGCAAATGGATTTTGCGTGGCCTATATGGAGATAACCGTTGGGTTCCGGGGGAAAACGCGTATGCACGCGACCGCCAAACTTGCCGCTTTCGTTATCCTGCTTTATGATCTGGCGAATAAAATGCGAGCCAGAAGAACCTTCAGCGGAGCTTGAAGGACGCTCTTCCTCAGTGTGGGACATCATCATTTCCTGTGAATGGTGTTTGCAGAAATTCCGCCGGTTGAATTCAATATCGATTTCGGCAATAATTTGTACCAGAATAGCGATGGATTATCAATTCGCTCCCTCAAGCCAGACGCGCGCCGTGAAACCAGACCTGTCCTGCATCATAGTCAATTACAATCATGGCTCCATCCTCGGACAGTGCCTTGAATCGCTGACCTCCATTCCGGCGCCGGAATCGTTTGAAACGATCGTCGTCAACAACAGCCCTGAAGATGAACTCGTGGCGGAGGCGGTGAAACCGCATCCTCGCGTGCGCCTCATTCAAAACGCACGCAATCTTGGTTTCTCGAAAGCCAACAACCAGGCGGTTCGCGAATCTGTCGGTCAGTATATTCTATTTTTAAATCCCGACGCAGAACTATTGCCCGAAGCGGTCGACGTCATGCGCGCCCATCTGGACGCGAATCCCCAGACCGCCCTCGTCGGCCCCAAGGTTCTGGACCCCGACGGCGCGCTCCAATACTCCTGCCGTCGATTCCCCAATCTCTGGACCGGACTCTTCAATCGCTACTCCCTGTTGTCCCGATGGTTCCCGGACAACCGCTTCACAACGCATTATTTGATGAAGGATTTCGACCACGCATCCATTCGAAAGGTGGACTGGGTCTCCGGTTGTTGTATGATGATTCGGCGTTCCGACTTTGAACAGGTCGGAGGCTTCGACGAAAATTACTTTCTATTCAACGAAGACGTTGATCTGTGTTTCGAGATGAAAAAACGGGGGCGCGACGTGGTTTATCTCCCCGAGGCTCGCATAAATCATAAAGTCACCGCAAGTTCCGGCAAAGTTTCCTGGCGAATCATTATTAAAAGGCATCAAGGGATGAGTTATTTTTACCGCAAACACTATCAGGGAAACGCTTTGGCCGCTGTCTGCGTCCATTCCCTGATCTTCATGCGATGCATGGCTCAACTGGCGATCAACCAACTCAAATGACCTTTTTTTCACAACCGATTCCAGGCTTCGTCTATTTATCAGGCTACATCATTGCCTTTGCGCTTTCCCTGTTTTTCACCTGGTCCATCATCAAGCTCGCGGATGAAAATTTATTCTTTCAGAATCTGTTTGAACGCGCCATGGCGCTGACGGACAAAAAGGTCAACCCCTTCGGCGGTATCGCTGTGACCTTTTCGCTCATTGGGTCCATGTGGATTTTGTTCGGGAGCGGTTTTCTGCCCAAAGAGAATCTGATTTTATTTCTGGTCATCACCGTCGGCGTCAGTTTGATGATGACATTGGGAGTGCTCGACGACATCTATCACCTGCCGCCACGATTCAAACTTTTCGCTCAGACAGGCATCGCCTTCATCATGTACGCGTCGGGATTCCAGATCGAAAGCATCGGCGGGTTGATTCAGCTCAACCACTTCTCCATCGTCCTCACCCTGCTATGGATCGTCGGGATCACCAACGCCATCAACCTGATCGACGGCATAGACGGACTCGCCGGCGGTGTGATATTTCTCTCCTGCCTCACCCTGTCCATCGTCTATCTGGAGCGCGGAATTCCAGAAGCCGCATTTCTCGCCGTAATTTTGGGAGGTAGCGTCCTCGGATTTGCCCTATCGAATTTTCCTCCGGCAAAAATAATTCTCGGCGATACGGGAAGCCTGCCCCTCGGTTTGATGGTTTCCTTAATCACCCTGTTGCCGCTCAACCAGGGTTACACCGATGAAATTTATTATCTGGTTCCGCTCATCACTTTACTGCTTCCCATTGTCGACACGACCTTCGCGTTTTTCCGAAGAATTTTCAAAGGCGTCAGCCCCTTTTCCAAAGACGCGGAACACCTCCACCACCGTCTTGAAAAGCTCGGCATGTCGACGGTGAAAGCGATCCTCATTTTACTGGGCGCCTGCCTGTGCTTTAATTTGTCCGCTTTAGGCGTGGTTTACAATATAGATATTCTCTCCAACATGGTTCCCAAATACCTCGCATTCATCACCTTGTCTGTTCTCGTTCTGGTGTTGAGTCTGCGGTTTGCGGAAAACAAAAAGCGAAATGGAAAATGAAGCGCAAGCTCATGCGACAGGCTCTTCCCGGATTTTTCTGCTTGCTCTGTTTTTATTAGTCGTCGGCGTTTACGCCAACACCTGGAACGCCCCCTTCAATTATGACGACTTCAACGTCGTCTTCGATAAAGTAGAAAACCAGGGTGAAGTCTATACAGAACCCTTCCCTCTGCGTTATCGACATGTTTTCTATCTGACCTTCTGGCTCAACTACCAGGCCGACGGAACCAACCCGCAAGGTTACCATTTAGTCAACACGCTCATTCACGCACTCGCCTCGATCGTCGTATTTTTTCTGACGCGGCTCGCTATCGGCAAAGGAACGCTTCTCGGGCTAGGCGCGGCGCAAACCATCGCCGCTTTGGCGGCGATCCTGTTCGCGCTCCACCCTCTCAACACCGAAGCGGTCGCATACATTTCCGGACGCGGCAACAGTCTGTCCGGTCTCTTCTGCTTTCTGAGCGTCCTGTGTATTGCCAAAGCCAACCTGCGAAGCTCGCGCCGGCAAACCCTGTGGGCCTGTTATTTTTTATCTTTCGTCTTTTTTGTTTCAGCGATGCTGTCCAAGGAAACCGCCATTTTCCTGCCTATCGGCATTTTCATTTTCGACGTCGCATTCATGCGCGGACCGAACTGGAGACCGTTTAGAGAGAGACTGATCTGGGTCTACGCGCCCGTCCCTCTGCTCGGGTTTCTGGCTCTGACCGCTTCGCCGGAACTGGCAGAATTCATTGCCAAATGGTCGAAACAGATGGACCCGGCTTACGCTCTCAGGCAAATTCCCGTTATCGGCTACGCCTTCAAACTCTTACTGCTTCCCATCAACCTGAGTTTCGATCATGCCTTCCCTGAAACATGGTTCGCCCGTTCCTATCAATGGAGCCTGCTACTGATCGTTTTGATTGCGTCGGCATGGATTACGACTCGCGCGCAGATCACGGAGCGCCCTCACTTGAAGATCATCCCCTTTGGAATTGCCTGGATTCTATTAGCGATGGCGCCGACCCATTCCTTCCTGCCGCGACTCGACTTGCTGAGCGAACGCAATTTATACACAGCAGGTTTTGGAGCGTCCCTGGTTCTCGCAACCCTTCTTTACCTGTGCGGCGCCGCATTCGAGCGAATGTTCGCGAATCGAGGTCGCGCCCTGCGCTGGGCCTTCCTGCTCACACTTCCTATCCTGTTTTCAGCGTTAACCGTCGAAAGAAATCTGGTCTACAGGTCGCAAGCCTCGCTCTGGCAGGACGTGCTGGACAAAGCGCCGGGGAAGCCCAGAGCCTTGCACAATCTCGGGCATTTTTATTTGAAGCAAGACGATTATGAAAACGCCTATGTCGTTTTCAACAAACTCTCCATTGCCAAAACAACGCCTTTCTACCTTTCGCAAGCGCGCGCCAATCTCGGCCTGATCTATCAATCCCGTCAGGACATCAATCGAGCGCGTCAGGAATTCGAAAAAGCGATCGATCTCGATCCCACCAATCCGCTCAGTTATTACAATCTCGGGACGCAATACGCCAACCAGCAACAATACTCCCCGGCGCTGGACTATTTTTTAAAGGCGGAAGAACGCTACAGGAATTATCGCTGGGGTTACGCTCCGCCCAGCCACCTTCCACTTTATATCGCCGATGTGCGTTTCCATCTTCAACACTGGCAGTTAGCGGATCAACTCCTGATCGAGTTTCAAAAGAAATATCCTGAAGACTCCCAGTCCCACAATCTGCGCGCGCGCATCCACATCGCCCTCGGCAACGACGCTATCGCTCGGAGATTCATTGCCCAATTGAACAAGACGCCTGCGCTTCAACTGGAATTGTTCAACGAACTCGGACTGCATTTTATCAAATCCGAACAATTCGACGAAGCCGCCAAGGCATTCAAAGACGCCCTGCGGATCGACTCCAAGGATTTTGCCGCCAATTACAACCTCGGAAAACTATTGTCTCGCCCCGAAAATCAGGGAAAATTCAAGGAACAAGCGCGCAATTATCTGGAGCAGGCGCGCGCCGTCAACTCCATTCCCGAAATGGATGCAACCCTTGATCATCTGTTGAAAAATTTAGCCCAATAAAGCGCTTTTTTTAGGCTCAGTGGTTGAAATAAATGAGCTTTAAGATGTAGAATAGCCTTGGGTCAACCCCGACCCGGTCCTGCGTAATTAACCCGTAAGCGCCTGAGAGGAATTCCTGCCATGCTATTTTCTTCACCCATTCGATTCTGCTCTATTGCCCTGCTGTCTGGCCTGTTGTTGACCGCTTCCATCCCATCCGCATTTGCCCAGACCTTTGACAGTGGAGAACCTTACAATCGCCAGGTGATCGAGTTGTACCAACAGGGTAAATTTGAAGAAGCGCTCGCTCCCGCCTTGAAAGGCGTCGAAATAAGAAAAGTAGAACTTCAATCCGACCACCCCAATCTGGGAGTTTCACTCAATAATCTGGCGCTGGTTCAGGCCGCTTTGGGAAATTACAAGGAAGCGCGAACGCTGTTCAGGGATTCCTTGAAAATTCTGGAGTCCAGTCTGGGAGCCGACCATTTGAAAGTCGCCGCTTCTCTGGACAATCACGGTTTGATCTATTCGTATCTCGGGGAATTTCAAAAAGCCGAAGCGCTACACCTGCATTCGTTGAAAATGCGGGAAAACAAGCTGGGGCCGTTTCACTCGAACATCGCCGTTTCGGCAAATTACCTGGCCGGCGTTTATGAATCGCAGGGCGAGTTGAAAAAAGCCGAGCCTTGGGAAATCCGTTCTCTGGAAGTCAGCGAAAAAACCCTTGGCAAGAATCATCCCAACGTCGCCGCTTCCTTGAACAATCTGGCCCTTCTCTATGCCAACATGGGAGAATACGATCTGGCGGTTCCGCTCTATCGACGCGCTTTAATCATCAGCGAAAAAGTCTTCGGCCCGGATCATCCCAACATCGCCATCGCCTTGAACAATCTTGCCGACATGCTGGAGAAAAAAGGCGACTACGCCAAAGCCGAACCCCTGTTCGCCAAGGCTTTTGAAATCCGCAACCGGCACTTCCAGAAAGAAAATTCAGAACGCCGCGTGGCTCAAAACAGCGTTGATCGCGTGAGAGAGAAAATCGAACGAATCAAAGAGCAGTACATCGGTTCCGTTACTCTTGAAGAGGAGTGAGAAATCGGTCTAAACGCCCCGTTTCGCCTTTGAGTAGGGCAAAACCCAGCCTTTCTTCAACATGCGCCGGAGCTCCGACATGGAAATCTTGCGGAGTTTCGCCTGTACTTGACGCTCCTTCCAAATACGCGGCAGACCCGCGAGAGCGTCGCATTTCGCTTTGATGATGGTTCCCGTCTGACCTCGCAGGGAATACCAGACCAGCGCCGCGATATTCGCCGCTAAATGTTGCGGAAGATAAACCCAGAACAAATAACCCGGCATGTTCTTGACGTAGGTCCAGACCAGGTTGCGAGCGCCGTGGTACACCGCGAAATCGCTGTCTCGCGCTGTGGTTCCCGAACCGACATGAGAGACGATCGCGTCTTTCACGTAATAACTTTGGCGCCCCGCCAGCCGTAAACGAAATCCCAGATCGACATCTTCAAAATAACAAAAATAAGAAACGTCGAAGCCTCCTGCCTCAAGAAACGCTTCTCTCGAAAACAAGGCCGCCGCCGCGCAGGGCGAAAAAATTTCGCCCGCTTGTCGGTCGGTCGCAGATTCAGCCACGCCGTGGTCCCTCCGCCAGGCCATGCCGCTGATATGATAGACATCGCCCGTCCCATCCAACAAATCAGTCGTCCCATGCATGCGCATTCGACTACCGAATGACGAACATTCAGGATGATCCGCCGCCGCGCGAAGCAGAGCTTCAAGCCAGTCGGGTTCGGGAAATGCGTCGGGATTCAAAAACGCCACCCAGCGACAATCAGACGCCATCGACACCGCGAGATTGTTTCCGGCGGCAAAACCCAGATTGTCTTTCTGAAATAAAAATTCCACCTTCGGGAAATTCGCCAGCAGGCTGGAGGCGGAATCGTCGGAGCTGGCGTTGTCCACCACCAGAACCCGGTCCGGCGTTCGCGACTGATTCGCTAAAGCCTCCAGACATTGGCGGAGATAAGCGCCGGAATTCCAGTTCACGATGATGACCGCGAGTTTGTCGGCGTCGCTCATAGCAGGCCAGCGCTTTCTAAAAACTGTAAACCCGTCATGAGGAAAGCCCGGAACGAGTTCGAAATTTCCCAGGAAAATACAACCGCGCGCATTCATAGGCCAGACGGCGCGTCCATCTGTGAATCGGCTTTTCGCACCCGGCGATGGGTTTCACATGCACAAATCGCATCCCGGCCTCGACCGCTCCGCCGTCGGTGACAAAATTATCGCCCACCATGCACACCCTCGAAAAATCCTGAACATTCAAATACTCGCGAGCCGCAATTTCAAATCCCTTTCGATCCGGCTTGGCGGGTACGTTTTTCACCACGGGAACCCCCTCAAACTGCTGAAAACGGCTTTCATCCGCATTGGTGTAAATTGCGACCCGGAGTCCCATTGTCATCATCTCGCGAACAAAGGCCAGCGACGGTTCAGGAAACACACGGCTCCGATGCGATGCGAGCACGCCGTCGGCATCGAGCAAGACCCCCTGAATCCCGTCGTTTATCAAGCGCTGGATATCAATCTCTGCGATGGAATCGACTGCAAACCAGGGAGACAGCTTGCGCGGACTGAAGGGGATGGAAAGCAATCTCCAGAGCTTGCAAAAAGTCAGCCCTTCCCGACTTGCTGAAACGGCGTTGGAATTTTGGGTGGCGTTCGTTGTCATGAATTTCTATCCTGAAAACAATGCGGATTCCGGTATCTGCCAGTGAAAAACCGATCCTGCCTACCTGCGAAGCTAAACCGCGGCGCGATGGGATGCAATCAAAAAACCGCCGCGAAATCCTGCAGGGCGCGCCCGTCAGGACCCAGAAAAGAGCGCGCATCCCCACGCCATAACGCCTGTGTATCGGGCGATTCGCCGTTTGACTCTCTCGCTTGCAATCGCAGATTCAAAGTCATATACTTTTCCCCGACGATTTCAGTTTTCAGATCGCGAAACATTTTCCCGCCAATTCTTTAAACTTACGATTCATCAAAGCCATTGTCGCTAATTTATTTCGCGCCGGAAACAAAAAATACAGATCAAATGAAGTCAGGCGCTGATTGTAAAAAACAATCCGATTGAGCGTTTTGCTCAACTCCCTGACCTGCAACCACCCTCTCAATTCGATAATTTGCCATGCAATATATAATTCATGTTGACGTCTTGTCAAAAGCCGCTCGAGATTTTTCAACCATTGAACCCTTGTTCGAGATCTGCCAGGAGAAAGGCGCCTCGCTTTGGGCCACTGCTTTCCATGCTGGGGCCTTACTCGCTTCCATTCAACAAAGAGAAGACGCCGAATTGCAAAAAGCCAACCTGAACCGGGCGCTGGAACAATTGAACCTGCTCAATCTGACCGTCCATGAAATGTCCCAATGCATGGTTCACCCGTCGAACAACATCAATACCCGCGTCTCCATCACAGCCAATCAGGCCTACAATCTGGACGGTATCGTCGCTGTCAATGTGGGATTGTTTAAAAATTGTCCGGCCCAGGCCTGCACCGTGCAAACCCTGGTGGAAACGCTCACAGTGGTCGGCGGTCGCACAAAACACGTCCCTCTCCTTAATATTGGCGCGAGCTACCCGGAAACCCTGTCGGATATTGAAAATGAAATGGCCGACGTCATTCGCTCAGGGCATTTCATTCTCGGCGGCAAGGTCAAGGAAATGGAATCGCAAGTCGCCAGTTATTGCGAGACTCCCCACGCGGTCGGCGTCTCATCGGGCACCGACGCCCTGATCATTTCCCTGATGGCCGCAGGCGTTGGCCCCGGCGATGAAGTCATCACCACTCCTTTCACCTTCTTCGCCACCGTGGGAGCGATTGCCAGACTGGGCGCGACTCCCGTGTTTGTCGATATCGAACCGAACAGCTTCAACATCGACCCCGCTCTCATTGAAGAACGCATCACGCCAAAGACGAAAGCAATTCTTCCCGTCCATTTATACGGTCAATGCGCCAATATGGACGCCATCAACAAGCTGGCATCAGCGCACAAGCTGACGGTCATTGAAGACGCCGCACAGGCGATCGGATCGAAATATCAAAACCGTCCCGCCGGATCGCTGGGCGACTACGGCTGTTTCTCTTTCTTCCCGACAAAAAATCTCGGCGGTTTTGGCGACGGCGGTCTGGTGACGGTCAAGGACGAGGCCCTCTACAAACAGCTTTCCATACTCCGCGTTCACGGCGCAGAGCCTAAATATTATCATCAGGTGGTCGGCGGCAACTTCCGCATCGACGCGATTCAAGCCGCCGTGGTTTCCGCAAAATTGAAATATCTGGACGGCTGGATTCGACGACGTCAGGAAAACGCCGCGCGTTATACCAGCATGATCCGCAAGGCCGGGTTGTCTGAACGCATTGACACGCCCGCCTGCGTCGAGCCTGGGCATTCTTACAATCAGTATGTGGTGCGGATTCCAAAAGACCGCGACGCGATGCGAACCTTTCTTGGCGAACGCGGCGTGGCCTCCGAAATCTATTACCCCGTCCCTCTGCATCTACAGGAATGTTTCGCTTCGCTGGGATACAAAAAAGGCGACTTCCCTCATGCCGAGGACGCCGCCGATCAGGTTCTTGCCTTACCGATCTCGCACGAGGTCACCGAGCAACAACAGACGCATGTCGTCAATATGCTCAAGGCGTTTTATCAATGAGTTTAGCTCGGATTGCTCGCCGGTGACTCGAATGCGCCTGAGGCGCGAAGCCGTTGCTCCAGAGCGCCGCCTTTACGGTAATAGAATTTGAAAGGGGCGTACGGAGTATTATCAGGAAACACGGCGTAGCTTTCCAACAACCATTGAAACATTTCATGCGTTTGTGGAAAGTATGGAGCGGCTATCAGCATCTCGGGTTTGTTGCGAACCATGTCCGCTTTAAATATTAAGGAATAGGGTTCTATCAAGGGACCGATCAAAAATACCGGAGGCCAGACGCCAACGCCGCTGGGGAGAGGTTTCCTGCTATAAAAATGAAGCCCCGAGTCCATGCCCCAGTTGAAAAAAGTTTCGTCGGGCTTCAACACATCATTGATCACTCTACCCACTCTCTGCGTTTCCGCAAACAGATCGCCGTATTTCATGCGCGCCCAATTGTCAGGGGTTATGAAATAATGTCGGACCTGAATAACGAGCAAAATAATCACCAACGCGACTCCCATCCCCTTTAAAGAAGCCTCCGCCTCCTCCCCTTTCAAATCAGCGATGGCGGTGATCGCCTTGGCGCCTCCGAACGTCAGTAAGGGCAACCAGAACTGGTAATAATGCGGAAAGAATTTTCCGGGAATGGCGACCATCAGGGCCACCGCCCCGGCGTAAGCGATCAGGCAAGCCGCCGTTCTGTCGACCTTCTTATTCCAGTACAGTCCGGCCCCTATCACGCAAACGGCAATCAAGGGAATCTCGCCGTACATGAAATCCGGCAGGAAGTTTTTGGGAGACGCTCCCTGAATCAGATTGTAAGACAAATCGCCGCCGTAATGGGCCATGTAAACGAAGAGATCATTCCAGAACTCTTCGAATCGACCGAGCGCGTAAAAGTACGCAAACAGACCGACCCAGGCCGAGATGCTGACGCCCGCCGAAGTCGCGAGTTGTCGCAATGCGCGCCCGCGATTCTCAATGCCTCCGGGTGGCAAGGCGACGTGAACAAAACCCAAAGCCAAAGCCATGAACACAACGTGGTATTTGTATAACGAGCCGAGAGCGAGAAGAATCCCGATGGCCACCGCTCTGCCCTGCCCGCTTCCCTTGCCGTCATCCCTCAGGATGAGCGCCAGAATCCAAATCAGACAACTGTTGATGAACACTTCCGTGTTGGGCTGGTTCGCCTGCACGAAGGGGTCGCAGGAAATCACCGCCCAGAAGGTCGCCGCCCATAAACCTGTAGACGTCTCATTGTTGCGTGCCGTCGCGCAATAATATACCCCGATCAGCGTGATGATAGACGGCACAATCCACAAGAGATAAATCTGCCAGAGACCAAAACCCGCGATCAATTCCCCAAGCGCATAAGTCGCCTGCAACAGAGGAGGACGGTCGGAGAAAATGTCGGTATAAATTTTCTTCCCGTTCAAGATTTCATGCGCTGTGACCGCCTGCGTTGTGATATCCCTCTCGAAAGGTTCGTCGAAGGTGTAATAGCGCATCGCCGCCATCAGCAGGCACAGCAATAGCAAAATCAGCCAGGGCGGCAAGGTTTGATTCATCAAGGATTCGGAAGCGTCTGAGGTATCCTGTCTGTCAGTCAAGTTCATAAAGGAGAGTCGCTCATTTTCAGGAAGGAAGAGATCAACACAAACTGGACGTTTTGTTAGAGAAAAACAAAGCAGAATCATTCGCTAGGATCACGCGCGACGACACCGCCCATGACTTGCAATCATACATGCAAAGCTCTATACTTTTTCATTATTTATTGCGTTCCTCTTATTGACCGTCGCATTTTTCGAAATTCTTTCAAAGCCCTATGAACACTTATTTCGTTACCGGCGGCTCAGGTTTTATAGGCAGCGCCTTTGTGCTGTCCCTTCTGAAGAATAACGATTGCAAGGTCGTCAACCTGGATAAGTTAACCTATGCCGGGAATCCTGACAACCTCGCTTCTCTCGAAAACGATCCCAGATATATTTTCCATCAGGGCGATATTTGCGATTCAGCTGCGCTGAATGAATTGTTAAAAAAATACCAGCCGCGCTTCGTCGTTAATTTCGCCGCCGAATCGCATGTCGATCGTTCCATCGACTCGCCCGAAGAATTCATTCAGACCAACGTGCTGGGAACGTTTCAATTGCTGAACGCTTCGCGAAATTACTGGAAACAACTTTCCGGAGCGGATCGCGACGCGTTCCGTTTTCTTCATATCTCCACGGACGAAGTTTATGGCGCGCTCGGCGCCGAGGGTTATTTTACGGAACAAACGCCTTACGCGCCCAATTCGCCTTACGCCGCTTCCAAAGCGTCGTCGGATCATCTCGTGCGTTCCTATTTCAAAACCTACGGCCTCCCGACGCTGACCACCAACTGCTCTAACAATTACGGCCCGCGACAATTCCCGGAAAAACTTCTACCGCTCATGATCCATAACTGCGCGACCGGCAAAGCCCTGCCCGTTTACGGCAAGGGGCAGAATGTTCGCGACTGGCTTTATGTGGACGACCATTGCAGGGCCTTGTCGCTGACGCTCGAATCGGGACGGCCCGGCGAGGTTTATAATATCGGCGGCTCCAGCGAAATGACCAATCTCGATACGGTGAAGCGCATTTGCGCTATCATGGACGAACTGCTTCCGGACTCGCCGCACGCGCCGCACGAATCCCTGATCACTTTCGTTTCGGATCGACCCGGGCACGACCTGCGCTACGCGATCGACGCAAGCAAGATCAAAACCGAACTGGGCTGGGAACCGATCGAAGATTTCGAGTCGGGACTTCGCAAAACCGTTCAATGGTATCTGGATAACCCCGAATGGGTCGCGCGCGCTCTCTCTGGCGAATATCGCGGCGAACGTTTGGGATTGAACTCACAGGTTTCAGGATAAGGCATGATACGCAAAGGAATCATACTCGCAGGAGGGAGCGGCACCCGGCTCTACCCGCTCACCCAATCCGTCAGCAAGCAACTCATGCCGCTTTACGACAAGCCGATGATCTATTATCCGCTCAGCGTCCTGATGCTCGCTGATATTCAGGAGGTTCTGGTCATCACCACGCCGGAATCTCAAGACCAGTTCAAAGGTTTGCTGTCGGACGGATCGCAATGGGGCATCCAGATTTCTTACGCCGCCCAGCCCAAACCCGAAGGACTCGCGCAGGCCTTCATCATCGGCAAAGATTTTATCGACGGCGAAGGTTGCTGTCTGGCTCTGGGCGACAACGTGTTTTACGGCTCCGGCCTGATCGACCTGCTCCATAACGCCGCCCATCGCGATCACGGCGCCACGGTGTTTGGCTACTGGGTGCGCGACCCGCAATTGTACGGCGTCGCTGAATTCGACGCGAATGGAACGGTGACGAGTATCGAAGAAAAACCGGAGAAACCCAAATCCAATTACGCGGTGACCGGATTGTACTTTTACGACAACCGGGTGGTCGACATTGCATCGAATTTGAAGCCCTCGCCGCGCGGCGAACTTGAAATCACCGACGTCAATCGCGCTTATCTGGAAAAAGGCGAATTGACGGTGGAGCGACTGGGCCAAGGCTATGCCTGGCTCGATACGGGTTCGCACGATTCCCTGCTCGACGCAGGTAATTTTGTCGAGACCATAGAAAAACGTCAGGGTTTAAAAATCTGTTGCCCTGAAGAAATCGCCTACAAAAAAGGCTGGATCAACGACAGCGACCTCATCAAACTGGCGGAACCTCTCAAGAAAAACAGGTACGGTGAATACCTGCTTGAGCTGACTCAACGCGACAAAACAATTTGACGTTCCAACACATTCGTTCTCTTGCGCAATCGCCATGCATATTTTAATTCTGGGAAAAAATGGGCAGGTGGGTTTTGAATTGCAGAAAACGCTGGCCCCATTGGGTCGGGTGACCGCTTGGGATCGAACCCATCTGGATTTGGACGCATCCGATACCATCGTTCCTCGAATCCTGGCGTTGAATCCAGACCTGATTGTCAACGCCGCCGCCTACACCGCAGTCGACGCCGCTGAGACAGACAATGAAACCGCTCACCGGGTCAACGCCGTCGCCCCGGGCCTGCTCGCGCAAGCCGCCTTGCAATGCCGCGCCGGATTGATCCATTACTCCACCGATTATGTTTTCGACGGCGCCCAGTCTCGACCCTACACGGAAGACGACGCCCCCAATCCGCTCAACGTTTACGGAGAAACCAAGCTGGAGGGAGAGCGGGAGATCGCCCGCACAGAGGCGCCGTACTGGATTTTTCGCGTCAGCGGAATCTACGGCAATCGGTCTAAAAATTTTCTCCTCACCATGCAACGTCTCGCGGGAGAAAGAAATACCATTCGCGTCGTCTCCGACCAGACCGGCGCTCCCAGCTGGTGCGCCTCCATCGCTCAAGCCACCGCAGACGTTATCCAATCCGCATCGACGCAACAGGCCTCGTTACAGGAGGCGATGCAGGACACGCGCGGCATTTACCATATGACCTGCGCGGGAGAAACCAGCTGGTATGGATTCGCCGAGGCCATATTCCAGTTATCCGACGGAGTAGGCCCTGAGTTGCAAGCCATCCCGACATCGGAGTATCCCACTCCGGCGCAACGCCCGCCCTACTGGGTCTTGAATAACAGAAAACTCGAAACAACGTTTCAGGTGTTCATGCCGCGCTGGCGCGACGCATTACAACGTTGTCTGGAAGCGCAAAGCAATGATGCAAACGCGCCTCAGGCAATTCCAAGTCCTTCGACAACTTCCGGGGAATCGCATCTTGAATGAAACCGTCAATCTAGCGCTGGTGGGGGCCGGATACTGGGGCAAAAATCTGGCGAGAAATTTTTCAACGCTGGGCGTGCTGCGTCTGGTCTGCGATCCTTCTGAAGCGGCGCGTAACGACGCTTTGAGCAAGGGAATTGAAACGACGGAATCTTTCGCCAGCGTGTTATCTCGCGATGATATTCATGCGATTGTCATCGCAACTCCGGCGGTCATGCACCATTCCATGGTTCGCGACGCCTTGCTGGCGGGCAAACATGTCTTCGTCGAAAAACCTTTGGCGCTCAACGCAGAGGAGGGAGAAGAGCTGGCCCGACTGGCGACGGAGCGGCAACGCGTTTTATTTGTCGGGCACATCCTGCATTATCACCCGGCGATCCTACGCTTGAAAACAATGGTCGCGAACGGCGAACTTGGAAAACTGCAATACATCTATTCCAATCGTTTGAACCTTGGCAAGATCCGCAGGGAGGAAAATATTCTGTGGTCCTTCGCCCCGCATGATATTTCTCTCATTCTCTCCCTCGTCAACGAAGAACCGGAATCCGTTCAGGCCATGGGTTCGAACATTTTGCACCCCGAGATCGCCGACGCGACCCTGACGCATCTGCGCTTTGCGTCCGGCGTGGCGGCTCATATTTTTGTTTCCTGGCTCAACCCTTTCAAAGAACAGAAACTTGTGGTGACGGGAGATCAACAGATGGCGGTGTTTGACGACACCGCGGCGCTGGAAAACAAACTGGTCGTCTACCCTCACCAGATTCACTGGAAAGCAGGCACTCCCATATCTGAGAAAAAGGAAGGCCGCGCGATTGATCTGACGAGTCAATGGGAAGAACCTTTGCTCGCAGAGTGCAGAGCATTTCTGGACGCTATCACTCATGGCAAAACGTTTTATACCGACGGCGCGGAAGGCGTGAAGACCTTGCGCGTTCTAGAACGCGCCCAGAACAGTTTGACGGCTCCTCCATCGATCCCAAAACCGCAGGAGAAAAATTACTTCCTGCACGAGACCAGTTCCGTCGAAGAGGATTGTTCCATCGGCGAGCGCACAAAAATCTGGCGGTTTTCCCACATCCTTTCCGGCGTCTCGATTGGCGAGGCCTGCAACATTGGTCAGAACGTCGTGATCGGCCCGAATGTTTCTATCGGCAATAACGTGAAGATACAAAACAACGTTTCCCTTTACGAAGGCGTGACCCTGGAAGACGACGTCTTCTGCGGTCCTTCCTGCGTCTTCACCAATGTCATCAACCCGCGCAGCGCGATTCCAAGGAAAGATCAGTTTCAGGAAACGCGGGTGATGAAAGGCGCGACCATCGGAGCGAACGCCACCATCCGTTGCGGCATCACCATTGGGAGCAACGCCTTCATAGGCATGGGCGCCGTGGTGCTGGAAGACGTACCCGATCAGGCGCTGGTCTATGGAAACCCCGGTAAAATACAAGGCTGGGTCTGTCAATGCGGCTGTACGCTTGACGCCTCGCATTTCTGCGCATCCTGCAACAAGCAGGCGCGCCTCCCTCAAATCAATTGACAGCCATGCTCATCGACCGCATTCAAAACAAATCCGCAACGATCGGCGTGATCGGTCTCGGCTATGTCGGCCTGCCCATCCTTCTCGCCCTTGCCAAAGTGGGCTTCCAGACGCGCGGTCTGGATATCGACGCGAACAAGGTCGATCAGCTTCAAAAGGGCCTCAGCTACATACGTCATATTCCTTCAGATTCCATTCAATCCCTGCTTGCTGAAAAACGAATTCAGTTTTCCTGTGATTTTTCCAGCGCCAATGAACTCGACTGTATTCTGATCTGCGTACCGACGCCCCTGACGCGACACCGGGAACCCGACCTCAGTTTTGTGCTTTCGACGGCGGCAGAAATTGGGCCGCACTTGAAGGCGGGTCAATTGATCGTTCTCGAATCCACGGTCTTTCCGGGAGCGACTAAAGATTACCTGACGCCCGCGCTGGAATCGCATAGCAAGCTCATTGCGAACAAAGATTTTCATGTCGCTTACGCTCCGGAACGCGAAGACCCGGCGAATAAAAATTTCCAGACTCAGGACATTCCCAGAGTGGTCGGCTCCGACAGCGAAGTTGGATTGAAAGCCGCGTGCGCCTTATACGGATCGCTCGTTTCGCAAGTCGTTCCCGTCTCCGACACGATGACCGCTGAATCCGCAAAATTGATGGAAAATATTTTTCGCTCCGTCAACATCGCTCTGGTCAATGAAATGAAAATTATCTTCGACCGCATGGGAGTCGATGTCTGGGAAGCCATCGACGCCGCCGCGACCAAACCGTTTGGCTTCATGCCCTTCAAACCTGGCCCCGGTCTGGGAGGCCATTGCATTCCCATCGACCCCTTCTATCTGACTTGGAAGGCGAGAGAGTACGGCATCACCACACGCTTCATCGAACTGGCGGGAGAGATCAACGTGGGCATGCCCGTCTATGTCATGCAAAAAATTCAGGACGGTCTCAACCGCTCAGGAAAAAGCCTGCAAGGGAGCCGGATTCTCATCCTCGGACTCGCCTATAAAAAGGATGTGGACGACGACCGCGAGTCGGTGAGTTATCGCATCATGGATCGACTGATTCAGGAAGGCGCCGTGGTGGAGTTCAACGATCCTTTCATCTCCAAAGTCGGAGACAAACGCGAGTTCAAACATTTTCTGGGCAAGCAAAGCGTTTCATTGGACACGATAGGAAATTTTGATATGACGGTCATCCTGACGGATCATTCGCAATACGACTATGAAATGATTGTTCGCAGATCGAATATCGTCGTCGATACCCGTAACGCCTGCGCCTCCATCCAATCAAAAAAAATCATCAAAGCCTGAACAACGATCCTCGCCTATATCCGCCAGCTTCACCCCTGTTTTTTGGAGTTCTGAACACAAGGGCCATTGCGAATATATTTGCCTTGTGCATTTGGCGTTTTGGGTTTAATTTTTAATTCAGGAACTATTCAACGAATTTTTTGAGAGCCTGTTGTGAACGAAAAAGATGAAATGATCGCCGAAGAGCTTTCATTGAAAATCAGAGAGATGATGGAGCACGGCGACCCCGAATTGCAGGAGATGATTCGGGAAACCGTTCGCGGACTGCATAACTACATGATGGACAACCCAAAGTCTCTTGCTGACATGAAGAGTCAGGAAAAAAATCAGTTCCTGAACAATCTCATCCAGTTCCCCGGCGCCAGCGCTGATATCGATTCGCCGCCGGAAGCCATCAGCCATAAAGATGACGCAACATCGACTCAGACCGAAACGCCCAAAATTCCCGAAAAGAAACCGTCTAAAATTATCGTTATCCTTTCAGGCGTGATTTTTGGCATTCTCTCTTTTTTACTTTTCAGTGAGGAAGAGGTTTCCCTGAAAGCCTCCGATCAAGGCGTTTGGTGTGCGGTGAAGGGCAATGTCAATGCAAAGGGAGAGAAAATTTTCCATCTACCCGGCGATAAATGGTACGACAAGACGACGATCAATGAATCGACGGATACCGGGGAACGCTGGTTTTGTTCTGCAGAGGACGCCAAACAGGCGGGTTTCCGAAGAGCGCTGAGCTGAGCGCCGACTAGATCAATGTAGCGTTTTCGGCAGGTGTGGGCGGCGTATCTGAATCGGGAACGATCGGCGGCGTCTCATTTTCTTCAAGCAGTTCCTTCAGCTTTTCCTTGAGCATGAACGCCAGTTCTTCCAAAGATTTGAGCGTGCCCGCGCTACCGGTCAAAGCGGAGGCCTGCTTTGAAAATTCCGCATCCACCACAGAGAAAAACAATCCGGCGATATCTCTCAATCCCGCGCTTGGCGGCAAGGGCTGACCTTGCGGCGTCCCCTCTACCGGCTGGCGACTGAATTGCGCCTCTGAATAGCTGGCCGTGATAGTTTGCTGAAATTCCAGTTCAATCTCCTGTAACACGCCTAGAGACTGCGCCAGCGCATTGCCTGTTTCTTCCAGGCTGAATTCCTCATTATTGAAAAATTTCTCTGCGATGGGCGAAACCCGCGCGGTTAACTCCTGAATCGCCGCCAGCTCTTCCTCATTCAGATCCCCTTGCACCAGAATCGAATAATTCGAGGCGGCCAGCGAGGCGCTGGAAAACTCCTGCGTCAGCGTCCCATCGCTCTTCAATGAACTTTTCGCCGACTCTTCCAAGGCATTTTTTGATCGCGATGACAGGGTTACTAAATCGCCTTCCGCCGTTTTTATTTTGAGCTTGGAAGCGTTGGATACATCCAGCTTGCCCTCGAAGGCGGTTTGCTCCAACAGCGAGGAAGAATTTGAAAATGAAGACTGGATTTCCATTGAACTCGACGCAAAAGGTTTGAGGCTTTTGTCCCACTGAAGGGACATGCCGTGTTTAACGACACAATTCGCCTAAAAATGAGCGTCGAGGCTAAGAAATATGGAGGAAATTTAAAATACGGGGAAAAACAAGGGGATTTGAGGGTAGCCTTTCAATGAATGAACCATTCATCAACTCCGCCCTCGCCATCGTGATGATTTTTATCGCTCTCCCAGGCCTGGATCAAATAGTCAAGATTGAACAATTTTTTCGTGATGGGATTTTGCATATCAAAATACCGCCGCCCGCGATAGGTGGGAAGGTAGTCTTCTATCCCGATCTGTTTGCAGGTCAAGCCTTTCGACTCGGCTTCCTGTCGCAAACATTGCATGGACGCCAGATCGGCGAACTCAATGATCACTGCCGAGCCTTCCTTGCCCACCACGAGAATGAGTCGTTTACCGTTCGTCATCAGCTTTTAAAACAGTGTTCATTCATCTTCCCTTAATTGCCATAGGTGATTTCATGGTAAATGATCCTGGCGAAGAAGTGAATCAATACCTGACGACCTCAACTCTTCGCTTAAAACTCATTCAGAATTGATTTGGCATCGGCCATAGGCTATGCTTTCACAGATGCGTTTTTCAAATTCGCCAGTCAGATTGCCCAGCCGACAACCCACACTCCCCGCGTTCTGAATGGGACCGTCTTCAACAACCCAATCTTTCAGACTTCCCCTATGGGCTCCCGCGCTGTTGCCGCCGATCCTTTTTCTGTACACTTTTAACAATGTATTTGTCACCGGCGAGTCTTTAATGACTCACGACAGTATTTTCTGGTACGGAAATTTTAATTACTACCTGCTCTCCCTCGCAAACGGTGAGTTGCCTCTCTGGGACCCTTACAGTTTTTCTGGAACCGCCTTCTATCCTAGTTACAACGTGCTGAGCCTGCTCGACCCGACCGTAACGCTCATGGTTCCCTTGATATGGATTTTCGACGCCTCGGCTCTGGACGTCTACCACTGGAACCACCTGCTCAGACTTTTCATCTATTATTGGGGAATTTATCTTTTAGCCTGCCACATTTCAGAGAACCGCTGGGCGGCCCTCCTCGGAGCGACGTTCACCCTGTTCGTGATCGGCAGTAATTCTTTACGACAACACGGCGTCTGGCTCAGCGCGATCTATTTCCCGTTTATTTTTCTATTTTTGCTGAAGCTTTTTTCTCCTCGAACGCGCAGTGAACACAAGGGATGGCTGTTTATCTCTCTCTGTTATGTGACGGGAATCTCTCTCTACAATCATATCCCCAGTTATTTATTCATCGTTCTGTTTCTTCTTCTGGCTTACTACTTTTCAATCAGCCAGAAACGAATGCTGTTAAGAAAATTTCCTGTTCCCGACCTGTCTCATAGAATAATTTTCATACTGAAAATCGCCGGGTTCATCGCCGGATTTTTTGTCGTCGGGATCATCCCCCTGAAGAACCTGAGTTATATTCTCTTGATCCTTGGCTTGATCGCGGTTCTTTTCGCCATTCCTTTTTACGGCAATCGCTCCTTCTTAAAAATCCTTAACGCCATTGGCTGGGTGAAAGGAAGTCTGGGGGTCGTCATGCTCCTGATTTTATCCGGCCCTTTTTTCTACACCCTTGGAAGATTGGTATCCTCAGACTCAGAAGATTTTGGTTATCTTCGCGTCGATGTGTACAACGCTTATGATTTGATGGTTCACATCTCGAACAGCTCCTTATTCCAACCCAAACAACATTTTTTTGCGGCCGGCGATTACCTGATCAGCGCCCTCTTCCCCTTTGCCGATATACGATATTTTATGGGAATGTATACGCAATGGGAGGTGGTCTTACTGCTCGGACTCGTACCGCTGATTCTGATCGTCTGCCTTTTCAAACAGTCCCAATCGCCCTACAAGAATCTGATCTTATACCTTGTGATAGCGCTGATCTGCATCATGGCGACGCCAAGCTTTCTCTACGATGCCATACTGCAGTATTTCCCCGGATATAAAACCATCCGCGTTCCATTGATTTTTCTTGGATACTTCTATGTTTTCTGGACTGTGCTATTGGCCCTGATTGTTAAAGAAACTTTCATTCTCTACGAATCCAGTCAAACATTAAAAGATCGGACGCTTCCTGTTCTGGCATGCGTCTTTGTTCTGCACTGCGTCTTGCTTTTTTTGTACGCCAATAATTTACCATCCGACCAATCAACTGAATCGATTCTTAAATACAAGAACTGGGTTGAAGAAAACCTTGTATCCAATGTATGGTTGCTCATCCTGGCTTACGCATCAGTCTCGCTCTTCATTGCCTATTCCCGCAAATCCGTTCGTTTGCTTTGCGGTCTTGGCATGTGTCTGCTCACCCTGTTTCAAGTTTTTGAATTGATTCAATTGTATCGATTCTTCGCGACTCAGCCCGCGCATTACTCAGCCGAAGGCGCCTACCATAAACGCAGAGACTTCAAATATAGCCCTGTGCGCGTTCCTTCCGCGCCTCGTCTGGGAACGTTCTGGGCCTACCAAGCCCCCATGTTCCGCATCCCGACGGCGGGCCCGCTTTATCAAAAAGATTATATGATCGTGAACAAACGAAGTTTCGATTTCATCCGCTGGGTTCCGGTAGAGAATCAACGCGTTCTTAGCGGTATCGGCGCGCAACGATTCGGATTTTTTGACGACATTACGATTGTTCCCAATAGCATGGAAGCGTTGAAACAAATCGCCAATATGACGCCCGACGAACTTGGAAAGCTCGCTATCATTGAACGGTCCATGGCCGACACACTCACCGCAGAGCAGACATTAAATTATAAAACTCTTCCGCCGCCGCCACCGCTACCGGAACTGGCGAACTTGTACAACCAACTCACAAGGCTTTACACAAAAAAATTGCAGATCGGTTTCAAGAACTGGCCTCCTGACAAGGAGATCGTTCAACAAGACGCCGATCCAGCTGAAATCGGCCGGAACCCAATCCCTTCAAAATCGGAAAATGGAAGGATTTTTCTTCCGACGCACAACCGCGATTTCGACCTGAACTGGCCCTGGGATGACGAGCATCTCGGTTATTTCCAGGGGTATATCAATCACCTCGATTCATCTCGTTTTTCCCTGGCATATTTTGCTCACGCATTCCTTCCTGTATCCAGCGAACCTGAAAGTGAAAATCGATTCTGCTTCTCCAATAAATACAATGACGGAACCATTCCCAACTCAAATGAAGAACCGAGTCCCTACTCGCCACAGCCCAATTTATGCGCTGTGGATAAAAGAGATAATGAGATCAGCATCTCAAACAAACTATGGTTTATCAGCTATATCAAGGAGATTAATTTTTTTAAAGAGAATCAGAAGGAAAAAGAGAATCTTTGGATCATCAGCCTTGATCCTGAAACGACAACGCCTGACGCCTCTCCCTATGCGCGCGACGAGCCGACACAGGTGACTGATTTTGGCCCCAACTACATAAAATTTGAAATCAATAACAGCAAAGGCGGATTGTTTTATTACGCCGATGCATATTCCAAGGACTGGAAGGCCTGGGTGGATGGAGAACCGATGCCGGTGTTAAGGGCCAACTTTAATTACAAGGCTGTCTATCTGGAGGAAGGATCGCATACGCTGGAATTCAAATTTAAACCGACCTTGTTTATCTATATCGTTTGCATCTTCATGATGACAAGCATTGTCGGACTGATCATTCCTGCGAGGTCGCTGATGCGGAAATAGCCTCTGCATCACTCGCTTTCTCATGGCTCCGTCTGCCAGTAAATGCTTCCCGAGCCAGTCCGATCACGACCCCGATGGCCAATACCAGCCCATAAACAATCAATATCCACACATGGAGCCGATAGGGTGCCTCGTAACTGAACTCTATAGTAGAATTTCCCGGCGGAATCGCAACGGCCTTCAACGCCGTATTCGCCCGCAGAATTTGCGTCGGCTCACCGTTAACCTTCGCTTTCCATCCTGCGTCCCAGCTATCTGCATAGTAAAGATAGGAAGTCTCCGTAAATGGATTATTAACCGCCGCCTTGACATGATTTGAACGATAGTCAAGAGCCCGTATCGAATTGGGAATATCCGCTTCGATGGACTTTGTCGTCAAAGCATCGCCATTGACCTCCACGTCTCGAACGATTCGCATTTTCTGAGTGTCACATCCTAGCTTGTAGAGCAGTTCCCTATTATCATAAAACGAATCAGACTGATTCAACCAGCCGCCTCGCGTCCCAAATAATTTGAGCTCATGCTCTTCAAATAATTGGAACACTCTCTTTCCAGCGAAGTCGATCCGGGCAGGAACCAGGCACACATCCCATTGCAAATGGTTGTAGGTGCGGTAATCCAGTTTCCCTAATATCAATATATTGTTGAAGAGAATTCTTCTCTGGCGCCCCCTCAAGCGGTTGCCATCCCACTCAGACCGACTGATATTGCGAACGGGCTGATAATTGAATGCATTCACATTATAGTAATCAGAATTGACTACCGTCACGCGTCCAACATGAGAAATATTATGGTAATAAACAGCCGTAATCATCTGGAAAACCCCCAGATTGAAGATCACAAGCCCTATCACAATATTCTCGGGGCGACTTTTGGATAATTTGCTTTGAATGGCATTTGATGAAAAAAATTTGTCAAAACCAAAACCCGACATAATTGCAAAAATAATGACCAGAGCCGCCACGGCATGAGAGACATGCCTGAAATAATGCATGAACGGAAAATATTCGTATAAAAAAGCCGCGAGCGGAGTGCGCCCTCCCAGAGCGAATAAAAAGAGAAATAGACCCGTAGCCGCAATGCAGTAAAAATTCCTGTTTCGAACCCGGAAAAGTGAATAGACGACGAACAGGAACGGAATGATTCCGATATACAAACTGGGGAAGTCCAATTTGAAGATGATGGGCCAGAAGATGTCGAGGAAGGAAAGTTTTACATCCAGCAAATACCCATAAGTCAGAAACGACTCTAGTGGAACTTTGGATGTCCCGGGGTCACGGGATAATGATATCAACGTCAATGGATCGGTAGAGTGCGTCGCTACCTGATAATAGGTGACGGCGACCGCAGACAATAAAGCTAATAGCGTCAAAAATTCCCATGGATTGATCCTGTCCCACCTGAAAAACTGGCGCCATTCTTTTAGATAAGGAAAACTGGCAAAAAAGAAGAAAAAAGAAACGGTCACAAGCTGTAATGGCATCGTGTATCCCAAAGCGCCCAGTTGAGCCAAAACAAAGACGATGCCCGCGGAGAAAAAATAACGAAAGTTCTTTTCTTGCAGAAAGTTCAGCAACAGATGGAACATCAGTGGATACATAAAAAAAACATGAAAACCCACCCCGGGCTGACGAACGGTGATGATCGAAAGAAGCGGAACCATACAGACATAGAACACCGTTGCGTCGAGCTTGAAAAAACGATCTGAAAGTTTATACATCCCATAAAGCAAAACCAGTTCTTCCGTGAAAAAAGCAAAACTGTACAAAAATAATGTGTCCTGAATAGAAAATATCCAGCCAATCAAACCAGCCAGATACTTACCTACCGTCAAAGACCGAATGAATTCAAAATCGGTGGGCATGCCAAATATAATGAACGGCGTCCATGAAGGGAGGTCATTATGCAGAAGCAGGTCGTTATAGAAAAAATAGAAACTTTCGTAGTTGCATAAGGTGTCATGGACGGGAACGGTCCATTTAAACAAGCTCGGTAGATTTTTGAGCAAGAGTATGAATAGCAGGGACGGAACGAGCCAATAAGCTCTCTCCCTGACAAGGGTGGACTGTGAATCGTTCATTGAAGCTTTAATGATCCGGGTGAATTGATATCAGGATATATATTTCAGGATTGATTCATTCAAGGCGATCAAAACATTGTATTAATCGCAAAATAATATTACAAAATAACATTGCCAAAGTAAAAAATCTGCACGAGCAAGCGATCAAGACTCACCTTCGGACTTTTTCGCCGCATCAGGAGATTCACAGAGAACCTCATCCTCCCGCTTCTCCACATCGGCTATAGGAGCAGGAATTTCCTTGTCGCGACTCGCAAGGGTCCGCATCATTTCAATTAAAAGTCCCATCACAACCCAGGACATGAAGGCCAAACCATAGACGATCAAAATCCACCTCAAAATTTTGTGAGGCGCTTCATAATTAAACTCTACGATTGATTGGCCTGCGGGAATGGCCACAGCCTTGAAAGCCGTATTCGCTTTCAACAGAGCCGTCGGCTTACCGTTGACGCTCGCGCTCCAGCCTTCATCCCAGGCATCGGCATAATACAGGTATGACTTTTCGTCAAAAGGATTACGGAGCGCCACTTTCACGGAATTTGCGCGATAGTCAAGCATCTTCACCGATTCAGGAGGATTCATTTCCATACCAACTGTTTTCAATGCGTTCCCCGCAACTTCAACATTCTCAACAATCCGCATTTTGGGCGTATCGCAACCCAGTTTATAGAGCAGTTCCTGATTGCTGTAAATCGATTCAGACTGATTCAACCATCCTCCATTGACCTTGAATAATGCCACATCATGCTCATCAAACAATTGCACAACGTCTTTATCTGCAAAATCTATCCGTGCGGGAATCAAACACACATCCCATTGCAGATGGTTGTAAAGGCGATAATCCAGAGAGCCAAAAATAAAAATATTATTGAATAAAATTTTTCTCTGACGCCCCCTTAACCTGTTCGAATCCAACAAAGAACGACTGATGTTCCGAGCGCTCTGATATGCATATGGATGCGCATTGTAAAAATCCGAATCAATGACCGCCTGTCGCCCCAGGTGCGACTTGTTATGATAGTAAACATCCGTCATCATTTGAAACATCGCCAGATTAAATAGCGTCAGGCCTATGACAATATTCTCGGGTCGACTTCGCGACAGTTTTGTTTCCACCGAACTGGAAGTAAAAAACTTGTCAAATCCATAGCCCGACATGATGGCGAAAATAATAATCAGACCTCCGACCGCATAGGAAACATGTCTGTAATACTGCATGAACGGAAAATAATCGTACAGCAGGACTGCAAGCGGAGCCCCCGGCCCCATCGCAAAAGTAAAAAGAAAAATACCCGTCAACATCATGCTGTAAAAACGCCAGTCACGGACTTTAAAGACCGCATAAACGCAAAAAAAGAGCGGTATCGCACCGATGTATAAACTGGGAAAATCTTCCTTGAATGCCACTGGCCACAACATGTCATAGATAACTGTCGACAGATTCAGAGTGTTTCCATAATACAAAAAAGTCTTAAGAGAAACTTTTGAGGTTTCTGGGTCTCTCAAAAATGAAACTGATTCCAAAGTCTCCATCGAAAGCGTCGCAAAGCGGTAATATGCAATGGAGACAAGGGATAACAAGACGAGTGATACAAGAAAACTTCTGCGCCGTCTGTCATCCAGCGCCACAAAATCCTTGAGCTCTCTAACATGCGCCAACGCCGCGCATAAAAAGAAACAGAAAAGCGTCGCCAATTGTAGCGGCATCGTGTAGCCCGTCCCACCCAACTGCGCGACCACAAAAACAATGCCCGCTCCAAAAAAATAGCCATAGTCCTTTTTTTCCAGAAAACTCAACAGCAAATGGAACATGAGCGGATACATATAATAAATATGATAACCCATCCCCGGCTGGCGAATGGTGATGATCGAAAGAACAGCGACAAGACAGACATAGAAGACCGTCGCATCTAATTGAAACAAACGATCCGCCAGCTTGTACATGCCATAAAGCAAAACGAGCTCTTCCGCCAAAACGGCAACACTGTATAGCAATAAAACGTCTTCAACATGCAACAACCACCCCATCAGACCTGTCAAATACTTCCCTGAAGTGAGGATGCGAACGAATTCGAAATCAGTGGGCATTCCATAGACAATGAACGGCGTCCATGACGGGATTTCGTTATGCAATAGAAGATCGTTATAGAAAAAATAAAATGACTGAAACGCTCCCAGCCCATCGTGGACTGGGACGTTCCACTTCAGGAAGAGTGGTAAATTTTTCAGAATAAGAATTAGAATAAGAGAAGGGATCAACCAAAACGATCGTCTCTTGACAACAGAAAGGGTATTATCCATTTAATGGTTCACAAAAGTGCGATGATTTATTGAAGCGGCGCATATCTTTCGATCCTCTTCATCAACTTTTCTCATCGGTTTGAGGACCGGCAATAATTTCTTGTTTCCTTGATACTGCATTTTCAAATGAATCCAACAGAATCCCGATTAATACCCAGCAGATGAAACACAGGCCATAAACAATTAAAATCCACCTCAAAATTTTATGCGGCGTTTCATAATGAAACTCTACGATTGATTGGCCTGCAGGAATAGCTACAGCCTTGAAAGCCGTATTTGCCTTTAATATTGGAGTGGAACGACCATTGACACGCGCATCCCACCCCGCACTCCAAAGATCCGCATAATAAAGAAAAGACGTCTCATCAAAAGGGTTATCAAGCCCCACTTCGACATAATTCGCCCGATAATTCAGAATCTGAACTGTGCCAAGCCGATCCGGCTCAAACGTCACCGTCCTCAAAGCGTCCCCTTCAACCTCGGCGTTATTCACAATATGCATTTTGGGGAAATTACAACCCAGTTTAGAAAGTATTACCTCATTTTCGTAAAACGAATCAGACTGATCCAACCAGCCGCCTTTCTCCTCAAACAAGGTCAAATCATGCTCATTGAAAAATTGTTCGACATTCTTACCTGAAAAATCAATCCGGGCGGGAATCAAACACACATCCCACTGCAAGTGATTGTAGAGACGATAATCCAATTCGCCTAAAATATGTATATTGCTGGATAGAATTTTTCTCTGACGCCTATCCACCGGAAGCCCCTCTTTTACGGAGCGACTGATTTCACGAATGTTCTGATAATTATATGGATGCACATTGAAATAATCCGAATCAATGACCGTTTGTCGTCCTACATGCGACTTGTTGTGATAATAAACGTCCGTCATCATTTGAAATATCGCAAGATTAAAAAGCGTCAGGCCTATGGCAATATTCTCCGGCCGGATTCGCGACAGTGTTGTTTCCACCGAATTGGAAGTAAAAAACTTGTCAAATCCATAGCCCGACATGATGGCGAAAATTATAATCAGTCCGCCGACAGCATAGGAAACATGACGGTAATATTGCATGAATGGAAAATAATCGTACAGCAGGACGGCAAGCGGGGTTCGCGATCCCATCGCAAAGCAGAAAAGAAAAATGCCCGTCAACGTCACACTGTAAAATCGCCAGTCACGGACTTTAAAGACCGCATAAAAACAGAAAATGAGAGGTATCGCGCCAATGTATAAACTGGGAAAATCGTTTCTAAACGCCATCGGCCACAACATGTCATAGAGTAAATTTTCCGGCTTCAATACTTTCCCATAGGTCAGAAATGTCATCAATGAAACTTTGGACGTCTCGGGATCTCTTAAATAGGAAACAAACTCCAAAGATTCCATCGACAGGGTGGCGAATCGGTAATAGGTGATGGCGACAATGGATAGCAGGGCAAGCGAAACCAGAAAATTTCTGCGCCGCCTCCCATCCAGCGCGACAAAATCCTTGAGATCTCTAACATGCGCCAATGCAGCGAAGAAAAAGAAGCAAAAGAGAGTCGCCAGTTGTAGCGGCATCGTATACCCCGTCCCTCCCAACTGCGCGACCACAAAAACAATGCCCGCTCCAAAGAAATAGCGATAGTCCTTTTCTTCCAGAAAACTCAACAGCAGATGGAACATGAGCGGGTACATATAATAAATATGATAGCCCATCCCTGGCTGGCGAATGGTGATGATCGAAAGAATCGCAACGAGACAGACATAGAACACGGTCGCGTCCAGTTGAAACAAACGATCCGCCAGCTTGTACATGCCATAAAGCAAAACGAGTTCTTCCGCGAAAATCGCAAACTGGTAAACGAGCAAGGTGTCCTGAATCGAAAAGAGCCAGCCAAGCAGTCCCGCAAGATATTTACCTGCCGTCAGGAAACGAACGAATTCAAAATCGGTCGGCATTCCATAGACGATGAACGGCGTCCAGGACGGGATCTCGTTATGCAAAAGAAGGTCGTTATAGAAAAAATAGAAACTCTCATACACGCACAAGTTATCGTGGACGGGGAGCGTCCATTTATAAAAACCCGGAAGGTTTTTAGCTAAAAGAATCAGCAGGAGGGAAGGAATCAGCCAGAAAGGTCTCGACCTTGGGGTGGAATGAGAATCGTCCATTGGACCTTCATTGATTCAGGAAAGGTGATCTTGATGCAAAAATATTAGCGTACGCCAGACCGAATTATAGCTGTCGGATTATATCATCGAATCCAGAGCTTCCCTCACTCGAATTCGCTACGCTTGCCCAGCATGATCCATTTCAACCATGTCACGCACTGGGCAATTCTCAGAACGGTGGGGTTGGCAATGTAGTAGCGACCGCCCTTTTGGATGATCTGCCCGTTGTTCAACAAGCGTTGCATCCTCAGACGAATCATATCCTGCGCGTTGTAACGCTCCAGAATTTCTTCTTGCGACAGGCCGTTTTCAGATTCATGCAACTCTCTCAATATGCGAATCCTTCGGGCGGTCTCCCCCATATTGATGAAGTGAAAATAATTGTAGGCCAGAAGAAAATAAATCGTCGAATTGACCACAAACTGCGCGGCAAAGGAAATCCCATCCCGGTCAGTCGCCGTCAACAGGCCTCCCTCAAACAGGCCAAGACCTAACCAGCCCGCACCGCAACCAACGAACAAGGATTGCAACAAGGCCAGGCGCGCAATCAAACGATAGCTCGCAACTTGTACCGCAAGATTGACCGCCAGCCCGATGAACGGGCTGAGCAAATTCAAAAGGGAATAGTCCATGATTTCCTCAGCCTCCTTTCGGCGCTTTCAACAGGGAACGATAAGCGCCAAATAGAACGGCGAGCAGGCGTCCTTTGCGCGTCAGGCGGTACTTTCCATCGTCGAGAGTCGCCATCTTGTCGACCAGCAGATCACGGATTCTCGGTTTAACCAGCAAATCGTCGGTCAGCGTTTCATAGAATTTTTCAACTGCAACCCCTTCCTCGCCTCCCTGATGAATGGTCATGACAATGACCAGAGACGGGCTGTCCGCTTCCAGTCCCGGGTAGGTGTTCAGATAGGCAAGGGTCAACGCGATATAAAGGAAGGAATAATGAAGGTACTCGGCTGGATTCTGCAAGGCCGCCCAATGGTCGGGATCGCTAGAAACCATCCAGACAAGCGCCAAACTCGTCAACCAGATCAAGCCGAAAAGAATCAGCAAGGTTTTCGCCTGTCGTTGTGGAAGTCGAATTTTCCATAGCGCCCATTGGATAAAAAAGGCCGCAAAAAACCAGCCGCAACCCAGGTAGAAAATTTTCACTTGCAACAACGACCCGACCAAACTCTATCAACCGTTTTGGCTCGAGGCTTCAAGATTCGCAAACATATTGGAACGTCGCGAATAATTTTAAATTGAAGGAAGGAATTCATTTAGAGAATTTCCGGGGAGACTCATCAAATCGCCAAACTAAAGGCTTACCGACCGGTGCTTTCTTTTGATTTTTACGCGAACCATGTCGTGTATGTGGTCGACCAACTCCTGGCTGAATCTCCTATTGATCATTTCAAGAAATTTGGGATGCGTGAAGTAATGATCAAAAGCCTTATCACGAAAATCCAGAACCTCCGTGTAAGCCAAAGAATCCGTTCTTAGTGGCAAGGCTTCATAAGCATGTTGAGAATAACCAATCCACCCAGGTCCGCCCGGTCCATCCGGCAATTGCCATCCCGACTGAACGGCCCTCTCATAAAGAGGAGATCCCGGATACGCCATCGCGCAGTAAAAATTTGCCCACTCTGCGTTGATTTCAATCGAAAGGTCCAGCGTTTCCTGCATGCTTTCGTGAGTGTCGTCTGGGAGACCAAATATATAATTCGCGATAATGTATATTCCATGCTCCTTGATTTTGTCCGTTGTTTTGACAATGTCCACATCGCCAAAACGACCTTTTTCCACGCCGTCGCGAACATATTTGCTTCCAGACTCGATACCCAAAGCCAGCCAGTTGAATCCAGCCCGCTTCAATTTCTCAAGGTATCTGTCTTTCACCGTGTCCACTCTGGCATAAGCCCAGATATTGAGATCGTAACCGCGCTCAATGATCAAATCACAAATGCCCAAAACATGCTGTTCATTGAGCACAAACATTTCGTCAGGAATTTTAATATTCTTCACCCCGTAACGATTCACCAGAATATCAATCTGGTCCACAATCGTCTTGGGAGACCAGTAGCGAATACCCGCCTGCCCAAAGGGCGCATTGATACAACAAAAGGAGCATTTGTAGGGGCACCCCAAACTCGTTTGCAACGAAGCATAGGGTTGCCTTGCATGAATATGATCAAAACAGTGCCAGTTGTGCGCCCGATATTTAGTCATATCCAGTAAATCCCATGCCTGGCCAGGCAAACGCCCATCCAGATCGACAATGTTCTCCGCCGTTGGATTATTGAAAATCTTCCCGTCCTTGCGGTACCAGAGACCCGGAATCTTATCCAATCGATCGCTTCCTGCCTTCAGGGCCTGCAATAAATTGAGGACGGTGTCAGGCCCTTCCCCTTGACAGACATAGGTGTAGGGCTCTTCCGACAAGGTGCGTTCTGGAAGAGACGATGCATGCGTGCCCATCACCAGGGTCTTTAACTCAGCGTTTGCGGCAACGACTCTGTCGCAAACCGCTCTGCCCGCTGGCATGCATTGCGTCGACGCCGAGGGTTGATGTCCGTAAATCACAAAAACGGTTAACACCGCATCTATATCCAGGATTCTTTTCGCCGTTTCGTCAAAACCAATGCACTCCGCCTCAGCATCGAGGATGTGAGTTGAAAAACCGCTATTCCGCACAAAAGTAGCCATCAAAGTGGACCAGACCGGAGGCTCGATTCCGGTGAGATTTTCTCCTAATTTCTGAAACACCTGATCCTTGCTTGGAGGCGTTACCAACAAAAGGTCGAGATTTTTTTTCATTCGTTAAATCACTTTAGTTTTTAAACAATCACGTTTTATATCATTCAACAGGCGCGCAGGGAAAGGGCTTCCCTTTATAAACCCACATACTAATCCTTCGGATCACCCCGATCAATAATAATGCCTGTAACTTTGATTGTCCCTAAGAAAAATCCGTTTGCCAATCAGACATTGATCGCAACCCAGAGAAAAATTATCAGGCAATGATGAAAATAATATTGATATTGAAACGCCATTTCCGGCTCGATATACTCACGCACAAATGAACCAGGCAAATCTACCCCCATCTTCCAATACTTCGCCCCTAAATACAATCAGGAGAACTTGTAAATGAACCACCGCGATTTTCTGGTGATCGGAGGAGGCATTATCGGAATCGCCGTCGCGCAGGAGTTAAAGAAACGCCACGCAGACGCCTCTGTCACCGTCCTCGAAAAAGAAGAGCGATGCGGATTGCACGCCAGCGGACGGAATAGCGGCGTTCTTCATGCCGGATTTTATTACAGCGCCGATAGCCTGAAAGCTCGCTTCACTCGTTCGGGAAACCAGCGCCTCACCCAATACTGTAAAGAAAAGCAACTCAATATCAATGAATGCGGAAAACTCGTTGTCGCTCGCAATGAAAGCGAACTGCCTTGGCTCGACGAGTTATTGAATCGCGCCAAAAACAATGGAGTGGAACTGAAACTCATTTCGGAACAGGAAGCGCGCGACATTGAGCCCAAAGCCCGCACCTTCGAAAAAGCGCTTTTTTCCCCTTCAACCTCTTCGGTTGATCCAGTCGAAGTATTACTTTCTCTAAAAGATGACGCCGTTCGATCTGGAGTCGAAATCATCTCAAGCGCTCGCTATCTTGGCAGAGAAGCGTCGGGAATAAAAACGACCCAAGGTTCGTTTCAGTGCAACTATCTAGTCAATGCCGCCGGTTTGTACGCGGACACCATCGGCCTGGATTTTGGTTTTTCAAAAAACTATCGCATCCTTCCCTTCAAAGGACTCTATCTCTATTCCAGTCAAGAACCCGGCTCTCTGAGGACGAATATTTATCCCGTACCTGATCTTCGCAATCCGTTTCTCGGCGTTCATTTCACCGTCACCTCTGCAGGCCACGTCAAAATTGGCCCCACCGCCATTCCCGCGTTCTGGCGCGAACAATACGACGGACTGAAAAATTTCAAGTTGAACGAAATGATGGAGATCGCTATTCGCCAGTTGGGACTTTTTTTTCACTCCAACTTTGATTTCAAAAAACTCGCCTACGAAGAAATCCGAAAATACTCCCGCTCCTGTCTGGTCTCTCTTGCTTCGGAACTTCTCGAAGGCGTTCGCCTCTCCGACTATTCCAAATGGGGCAAGCCGGGGATTCGCGCCCAGCTACTCAACATAAAAGAGAAAAAACTGGAAATGGATTTTGTGTTGGAAGGAGATGACAATTCCATGCATATTCTGAACGCGGTCTCTCCCGGCTTCACCTGCGCCCTGCCCTTTGCCGAATACGTTTGCGACCGCATCAAGGAAAACACCGGCTTCTGAACTCAATTGCTACCCACACAAAATCAACCGTTTCATTTAAGCCCCGGTTTCAAAATTTCCGGCCTGGAATCACATTCAGAAGCTTGAATACAACAGGCGGTGAGGTTTCCACCGAAACGGAAAATAACGGAGATGCAAAATCTCCACGCAGTTCGATTTCGTTTTCGCCCGCGTGGAACGGCCCTTCCCATTCCACGCCATCACACAGGATTCTGACCTTCGCCGCCCCGGCTGTCCCGTCCAGGCGCTCCAGACAAACTCGAATGGAGTCACAGCTCCCTTGATACCAGGGGAAACTGACACGCGTCTCTCCCAAGCACTCCAGCGGCTGGTGCCGTGGCGGGCGAACCGAACCCGACCGCATCAAAGTATAAACACGGTACAGAATCTCAAATAATTTCTGAAGTCGAGGATAAGGCGACGCCATTCCCCAGGTCATGAGCAAGCTCAGGGTCGTTCGGGAAAACATGCTCCCTGTATGCCTGCGCGTCAATTTCATATGCTCTCTCAAGCGGGTCCAGCCGCCGCTCGAAGTTTTTGTCTCCGGGTAAACCCTCGCGGAGGAAAAAAAATCATCTACCAGTTTCCATTTCACGCCAGCCTTGACGAAGCGCATCCACAGATCCAGATCCATGAGGTACTGCAAGTCCGGATTGATGCCGCCAATCTGCTCCAGAGAAGACCGACGGAAAAATACCGCAGGTTGCAACAGGTCAATGCGCATGGATTGAATGTTGCGCTCGCTCAAATCGGGTCCTTCTGGAAAGAGAATGTCAAAACTGCCGTCTTTCTTCAGGTGCACACCGCGACCGCTGATGACGCCCGCCTCCGGGTTTTCAGCAAACAAGGTCCGCACCCGATCCAGCGCGCCAGGGAAAAACATGTCATCGGTGTTCAACCAGCAGACAATGTCCCCGCTCGCCCTTTTGAATCCCTTGTTGATCGCATCGCTCTGGCCGCGATCCTTTTCCTGAATCACCGTGCAACGTGACTTCCAGGCATCGAGGACGCGCTCCGTCCCGTCCGTCGAACAGGCATCGAACACCAAAACTTCGACGCCATCCATCGCATTGTGATCGCAAATACTGATTAGGGTTTGTTCGATCGTCTCGCCTTGATTGAAACTGGGCACAACCACCGTAAGGGTTGGGAGCGCAGGGGAAGGGTGTTGATCGCTGTTCATTTTCGAGGCAGGCGCGCGCGGACAAGCGTGTGCCAACCCAGTTGCCGTTCGAACAGTCTGAACAGGGAATCGGGCAAAACGCGCCAGGGAAGTTTGCGAACGTAATTGTATTTAACGTATTCAGAAATCACATAAGGGAAGATATGCTCTTTGCGCATTTCAAGAATTTTAAAACCCTTCAATAAATTCTCTACTTCGCGAAAGTGGTAGCGATAGGCAACCGGGCAACCCGTCTGCGCTTCAGGCTGGGACAATCCAAACAGGATCATCAGATTCTTGGTCGAGAATTTCGAATACAGCATCACGCGCAGTTCAGAATCTGCATTCATGAATTTTTTGATTCCCGCAACCGCCTGCTCAGGATGCGGGGTATGGTGCAACACGCCAAAAGAATAAACCAGATCGAAAGTTTCGTTTGGAAGCGTTTCTTCGAGTTGTTCTGCGTTTCCAAGAAAAAACCGCGCATTCAGGCCAAACACTTCAAAACGCTTCTTGCACAAGTCCAAACTCTTTTGGGACAACTCCATGACCGTCAGGTCCGCTCCGGCCCGGGCAAAATTGATAGAGTCGGTGCCGATACCGCAACCGATTTCAAGCACGCGCTTGCCCTTCCATTTTTCAAACTCGGCAAACTCGGGGATATGCGGCTCGACAAGATACTTTCGCTCCTCAACCTGATCGAAGTATTCCCGACTTCCAATCTCGGCGACGCCATGTTTGAGATTGCAGGGTCTGCGATCCCAAAATTCCCTGACCTCGTCAATCGCCGGCGCCCTCACCGCAAACCTCTGCGGAATTTATTTTCAAAACGCTTCAAAAACCATTTTTTTAAAAACCGCGCCAGCGGCTGGAGTCCCGCCGGGTATATCGACGCCGCTCGCATATCATGAATCTTGCCTCCGGTGATCTCCGGGTAGGCATCCAGCCCGTTTCGCTCGAACCATGCTCCTTGCGCATTGTATCCGGCGAGCGTCGAGCGTATCGACATCAACAAGTTGTCCCGCATAGTATCGTTCAGCCAGGGATACAAAGGCGAACCGGGCTTCACTTGCTCGTACAAATTGTATTGCAGTAGAAGATGGTTGACCGCCCCCAAAGCCACTTCGCCATGCTCGACCAGCATGAGAGCGCCCTGCATGAGAAACTGCATGCGCTCAGACGCATCCGCCCCTGGCGCGTAGGCGGGAGAGTCGGGAAGACACCTTGCATCCAATGCATTGAAGGAACCTCCGGAAGACACCATGCGCAAGCACATATCCCAGTAAGCGACCAGGGGATAGGCCGGATTGAAACCGCCCATCGCCGCCACTTCAGCCCGGTCGAACAGAAAAGCCCCGGATGGAGCGCGCGGCGTCTGGTATCGCCAATGATGCGCATCAAACCCATTCGGCTTACGCTTTAACGTCTCGCAATAATCCGGGTAGGCCGCAATCACGCTACTTTCAATATCGCGGGAACGATGAACAATTTCCGCTAGAGAATTTGCGTCCAGTTCAGGGGAAAAATTCAAGGCCACGCGTCGCGCCTGCGATTCAGCGACCAAGGCATTCGCATCCTGCAACCACAGTCGATGATAGGGAAAGATGCGAATTAAAGGATAGCGGCTCGCACAGTCCTTGCTTCTTTCCTCGCCCGCGACATAGAGAATCGTCTCGATGCTATCGTTCGGCAAAGCCGTCAGCGCGGCGCAAAGTCTTTCAACGTCGGCGGGTTTCGGAGAAACCGCATTGATCAATAATAGTTCAGGTGTGTTTGGCATGGTCAAGGCATCGTCTCAATTTGGATAATCAATCCAAAACACTGAAGGATCGCCGGGGAAGGCTTGGACTTCCTGATCGCCAAGGCCCCAATGAGGCGGGTTTTCGTATGAAACCTCCCAGTCCCAGTCCGGCCCGTACGGGGCCGTTTCATTGCGCGGACCAAAGGGCAAACGGTTTTCATTATAAGACATTTCATGATCGAAATGGTAAACCGAACCCACCAACTTCAGGGGGACCTGATGTTTCAGCTCAACGCAAGCGCACAGATTGGAGTCCTTATGAATTTTGCTAAAACGCACCCGTTCGTTGTAACCACCCACCTGAAACCAGAGCTTGCGCGACATGAACTGCATATCCCCGGAAGCGTGGTCGTAGTAGGGAGGGCAAGGGTAACGTACAAAAGACACCGACTCGGGTCGCTCCAAAATGCCGTAGTCAATTTTATCGATACCCACGGCGCTGAGCAAATCGATACGCACGGATCGATACAAACAATCCTCCAGCCATTTTCCCCGACCAAGAAATCGCACCAAATCTTTTGAAAAAAAGATATCGCAATTGGTAGCAAGAATGAATTCGCTTCGAGCGCGCCGAATGCCCACATTCTTTGCAAAAAATTCCAGAAACGCCAAACGCGGATTCTCCTTGAGCCGCTCCTGCCAATCCGGGTGAACAGCAATCGCGGTATGCCACCAGGGGAGTTTGTCTCTCAGCAACTGCGCGAACAGGGGTTTTCCCGGATCGTAGGCCCAATCGACAAAGATAAATTCTGCGTTCACCCCTGCTTGCAACAGGTTCTTGCGGTTGAATTCCATGCAGGCGACCATGCGATCAAAAAAACCGATGCCGTGGTCGTCGTTTCTGCCGACCACCACGATCGACAAATCGAAGGTTTCGTTTTTAGAATTTATTTCCATACAGGTCTATCTTGCGTGGGCAATCGGAAAAATCATCCAGACGCCGACGCTCGTTAATATCCAGATTGCGATTGAGTAAAACAACGCCGCATTCGTTCCAAACGCTCTCCAGAGAATGCGAACAATGGGCATGATAGCTTTCCAATTCCTTATCATTTCGGCAGACCAGCATAAACTCTTCGATGCCAATGCCGTCAAAGAATGGATCGTATCCGCGGACCTCCAATCCCTCAGCCAAAGCCCTGCGGATGAAGGGCAACGCCAGAGAACCGCGCATCTCATCAAAGCCCGGCCTAAAGGTCAAGCCGACCAAGCCCAAGGGCTTGCCCGTTTCCCGCCCCGTGGCAAGCCACTGCTCTACAATGGCGTCGATGTAATTTTCATTACTGACTCGCAAGGCCTCCAGCACGCTTCCCGATTGCATCCAGGGTCTTCCCTGCTTTTCAAGAATTCCGCCCAGAATTGTCGCGTCCTTTGGCAGACAAGGCCCCGAATACGGCGCGCCGGGTTTCATATGCGACAAGGTCATCAACCTTCCCTGCGCGTTCTCGGAAAAGCAGATGTCAAAAATCCGGTTCGTATCCACTTTATATTCATCGCACAGCGCGCCCATTTCGTTGGCGAAGGAAATCTTGCCGCACATCCAGGCGTTGTGAACCATCTTGATCCATTCCGCCTCCTGCAAGGAAACCCATTTCGGCTCGGCCTCAACCACCTGACTTAATAACTCCGCAATTTCCGGCGGTGGATTGTCAGGATCGTCGATACCCAGCACCAGTTTCCCTGGACGCAAATAATCTTCAATACCGTATCCAGCGCGAAGGAATACCGGTTCATAAATGAGACGAATATCCGGTCGATCTCGGAGTTCGTTCAGCAATTCGTCCGCCAAGCCTCCCGGAAAGATGGTGCTTCCAATGATGACGGCCTGATCGGGCGCCGCCTGCAAAGCGATCTGCCTCAAAACTCCGGAAAGGGCCGAATAGTCGCATTCATTCCCCTTCGCCGGCGTCTGCACGCTGATAAAAACAACCTTCGCGTTTTTTATTTGATCGATACCCGTCGCATAATCCAGTCTCTTTTCGTTACGCGCCTTTTCAAAAATTTCCGCGGCGCCCGACTCGCGCACAATCATCTTTCCGCTTTGTAACGCATTCAATTTTGAGACATCGATATCGATGCCCATACAGGTTTTCCCGCGATGCAGAAAAGCTCCAAGCACGCTGATTCCCATATTACCCAGGCCGATCATGGCTAAATCGTATTTCATCGCCTTATCACTCTATGAAACAAATGAATCAATTCCTTTTGAAACCAGCAAACACCGCAAGCTCCAAAACGGTCTTGATCATTCTGTGAATAATTTTTTGATACACCGGCTTCAGCGACCCCACGCCCAGAATGAGCAAGGGATTTTCAAACAGCCAGTCCAGAGTGTGTTTCGGATCAAAGAACGGGCCCTGATAAGCGTAAGCCATCGGACATCGCTGACAGGGAGGCAGTTTGTCCGGCGAATTGACTGTGCGTCTAAATTCCCTCATCCGCTCGCCATTCCACACTTCCTGAAAACTCTGATCGTGGATATTCCCCAGCGCATAGCGTTCCTGGCTCGGACCGGTAGCAATGCAACACACATCCATCCGCCCATCCACCGAGAAATTATTCAAATCCGTCCAAGGCTTCTGACAATAATATTTCACCGAGCCAGGGGAACGCGGTTTGAATAAAAACCCGCTGAGCGACTGCCAGAGCGTCTGTGTTTTATCTCTATGCCTTGCAGAAGAGCGACCTTCATTCTCCGATACGGCTTCCGATCCTGAATTTAAAACCGCCTCATCCTTCGCCCCCCCATCCAGAGCGTCTTTCCAGTCCACTTCGCATTGTAGAGCATCATCGGAACCTGCGTATAGAACCAGCTTCAATGCGCCGTTGTCGCCTGTATTGAATTTGAACGTTTCCCCGTGACGGCCCTTGTCAAAGGATGCCGTTTTGATCCATTTACTATTTTGTTCATCCAACACGCCAATACCCAGCGTCCCGGATTCCACAATCACTTCAATCGGAATCTCCATATCCTGCATGGTTCTGCAAGGGGCGTTGTAACTGCTTAATAAATACTGACCGACAAAACCTTCTCCTCTCACAGCGACGCGACTGCCCGACCAGGATGCCTTGATACTGTGGTTCTCCAATTGCCAGCGGCTCTTTGGGGGAAGCTTGAACGTAGATGATGAATCGCTTAATGGATTTTCCCGAAAAGATCGAAAGGTCTCAGGAAAGAAATGAACTTGAGCTTTACGTTGCGTCGTTCTCAAATAGTCGTTGACCTGCTCAACCATTCCTTCGATATCTTCTTTGAAGGGAACCAGGTCTCTTTGATCTTCAATCGCCCCAAAATCATTTGCAAGTTCAGACAAAGGACGGATATAAATTCCATCGACGCCCCAGTCGTTTTCCGCGATCTTCAAAAACTCGACGACTTCATGGATATTCTGATGCACCACAACAAACGATACATTAATAAGAGGCGTCGGGTTCAATCCCGGAGATCTCTGCCCTGTCAATTGGCGAATATTCCCAATAACACGATCGAAATCCGTCAACTTCATCACTTTGGCATGCGTCTCTTCAGTCGCGGCGTTCACCGAAAAATTAACTGAATCGACAGGCGACGCCAGGAGACGGTCGATCAAAACCGAAGTCAAGCGTTCTCCATTCGTGATCAAGTAAAACGCCGTTCCATTTGTCGTGATCCGTTCAATCAGTTCGCCAAACTCGTCATACAAGGTCGGCTCACCATTCCCTTCAACCCCTACCATCCTGAGCGTTTTAGCTACGGGGAGCAGAAACCGATCCAGCTTTTGCATCGGCAATTGTTTCTTGACCACGCCTGCGCGGTTGATCGTGACCGAACAGAAATCACACAGCGCCTGGCATTGTCCTGTCGGGCAAAAGGCCATGTATTGAGGGAGACTGAGGACTTCTTCTCTCCCCAACCTCATCTCGATAGCCGCAACAGCGCTGTTCCATAATCCAGAATTTTTACACAGGGAATGCAGCTTCCGTTTCCAGACCGACTTGAAAGGGATCTCGGCGTTATCGCTTTCTGCGCTCAGGCCTTCATTGACGCAGGCCAGAGAAACGGACAGATCTCTGATTTGCGTCGTCGCCCGCTCTCCACCCTGCAAATGATGCAAGACTATTTGAAAAGTCTCTGTCTCGGATACGGGAAAAAACACGGTCGTATTCACCGGCTCATCGCTGACATAATCGCGCCGCAGATCCCAGGACCAGTTACGCCCCCGGCGCACTCCAATACCAAGCCCTCCTGTTCCCACAGGAGTGTAGGACAGTTCAATCCGGTACACCCTCCCTCCGACAAGTTTGAATGAGGGCGACTCGAGCAAACGCCGATAAGGCAACGCCTCAAATTCCAGCATACGACCGCCTTCAACCCAACGGGCGTGCCTAACTTTCCATCGGTCCACCGGTGGAATTATTTCCAGAACTTCTTCCATAGGAAATCATTATTTAAATGACAGCAGTCTCTATTGTTTTTTAAATCTCATGAAGACGGTCGCATTGAACAACATTCTCGAGAAGGAATAAAACTTCGATGTGAGCGGCCTGTCTTTGTTCCATCCCCATCGGACATAAAAATAATTCCATAACATATCAAAGGTTCTTTCGGGGTCGAAAAACTTGCCCTGATACGAATACGCCATCGGGCAACGCTGACACGGAGACATCTTGTCTTCCGTATTCACCGTACGGCGAAACTCGCGCATCCGCTCGCCGTTCCAGATTTCCTGAAACTCCTGGTCAAATATATTTCCCAACGCGTAGCGCTCCTGGCTCGGCCCTGTCGCGATACAACACACATCCATACGACCGTCCACCGTAAAATTATTCAAATCCGTCCACGGCTTCTGGCAATAATATTCTGGTTTCCTCTTGAACGCCCGATCCCACAATGAACCGCGCGGATCCTCTTCTCTGGATTGCGGCTCTTCAAGCTTCGTTAATTCCAACGGCCGCTTCAACGCCTCAGTGTGAGGGACCGACGGCTTCTCTTTCGCTTGATTCAAATAACCCGGCGGCACGCTCAGTAAATCGCCCCAGTCCACTTCCGCATCCAGGGGAGACTTCACGCTCGACAACACCACCTTCAAGCGGCTGTTCGTTCCCGTATCAAACTCCAGATTGCCCAAGGTCTCGCCTTCCTTAAAGCTGAACACCTTGATCCATGAGCCGGAACCTTCATCCAATACCCCAATGCACAGCTCGCCTTGTCGCACATTCACTCCAACCTGATATGAAAGATGCGTATCGCGCGGACACGGCGTCGAATAACTCCCCAATAAATACGGACCCGGATCGCCCTGCCAGCGAACGCGACTGCGACGTCCCTCCCAATCGACCTGCGCGCCCTCGCTCTCCACCTGCCAATGTTCGCGATACGGCAATTTAAACTCGCGGCTCACGCCAAATCCCGGCGTGCGCAAACGCTCAAAATCAATTTCTCCCGACAAGGCGCCCTGGTCTGCGACCAAACGTAATCCTAAATATTCATGCGCCCCTGTTGCTACAGACAACTCACCCTCCTGCCATTCGGAAGCGGTCTGCAAGCGCAACGCTCCCAGTTCAACACCCGACGCGTCCACCACCAGCATTCGCGCGTTTCCTTTCGGCAAACGCCAGCGCAGGCGAAACTTCAAATCGCAATCGCGCTCCACAGGAATCGAGCCGCTTCGCAACAGTTCTTGAGAACTAGTCTCTCGCCTTTCAACATGCAATACATTCTGATTCCAAGAATACTTCAATGAAGGATCAGAACACTGCCAATCTGCAGGACGCGACGCCAGCAAACGTCCCTCATAACCTGCAGGATACAAGGCGCGATCCATCGGGTCGGGACGGATCGCCCGGAATGACTTCGCGTTAAACGTCACCCGGCTTCGACGCGGACGCGAAGACAAATACGCTTCAACTCCCTCAATCATATCCCTTACGTCATTTTCGTAGGGCACCAGCTCGCGAACGTCTTCGACAACGCCTTGAAGGCCGCCCAACTCCGAAAGCGGGCGGACAAACACCTCGTCGGCCAGCAACTCGTCCTCGCAGAATTCCAAAAACTCCAGCACCTCGTGGATGTTCTCGCTCGTCACCACAAACGATACCGACACGGTTGGATGGCTTTCCTGCAGACGATTGTGCGTCAAGAACTTGATGTTCGACACCGTCTTCTCAAAATCCTTCAGCTTCATCACCCGCGCGTGCGTTGACGCTGTCGCCGCATTCAACGAAAAATTAACCGACGATACCGGGCGGGCCAGCAACAGATTCACCTGCTCGCGCGTCAAACGCTCGCCGTTCGTTATCAAATAAACTTCCGCGCCGTCCATTGTCAAAACGTCCACCAGATCGTCAAAGCGATCGTACAACGCCGGTTCCCCATTACCTTCCAAACCGTACATCTGAATCGTACGACTCACCGGCGCCAGAAATCGCGATAACTTGTCGAACGGCAACTCCTTCTTCACGATCCCCGTTCGGTTCGTCGTTACCGAACAAAACCCGCACAAAGCCTGGCACTGGCCCGTTGGACACAGGGCCATGTACTGCGGAAGACTCAACAACTCCTCCCGACCCAGCCGCATCTCCAACGCGCTCACCACTGAGTTCCAGAAACGAGACTCCTTGCATCTCGCATGCAACCAACGCTTCACCCCTCCCCAATGCGGCAAATACGTCGGAGACTCTGTGAGAGAATCAGATATGTCTGCAGTGACTCTCAAGTTCCGCAACTTCGTCGCAAACGCCGCATCTGGACGATTGTTGCGAATCACAATCTGGAAAGCATGATCGGCATCGGCATTATATCGAAACGAACAACTGAGCGGACCCTCTCCCTGAATATCGCGTTCCACTTCGGGGACCCTGCATCCCCATTTCTGGAGCAGGATGCTGACGCGGCTTTTATTCACAAAATCCATTGTCGCTTCAAAATTGCAGGACTTGCCTTTTTGAAGATAAATCGGCGGCGAGTGGATGATGGTATTGTATTTATCAGCGTCGGACTCTAAAACATCCCCCTCAATCCATTTTGAAGCGCCGCGATACCATTCGCTCATGTCTGGAATTTCAAATTCCCCTATCTCGCTTGATACCGGAATCACCTTATTGCTATTGAAGGAAAACGCTCTTGAAAGGATCCCGTATTTTTTGAATTTCGTTTCAGTAAACAATTCAATGGCAGATTTTTTCGGCCAATACAAATACAGACGGCAACCGCGCGCCATAATTGCCCGGGCCAAGGCCATGTGAGCCGACCCTGGCGATTCAGTCTCCAGAAACAGGACAACGCCTTGAAATTCGCTATCGCCGTCCAGCTCAGCAAGAATTCTGTCTGTGAGACGCCACTGGACCGATTCAAAATGTAGCTCCTGTATTTCTGTGATCGAATCCAATCGATCATTAACTATCTCCGCCACAGCGCAAAGCCTTGGAACCACCGCAAGATATCTGTGAGAACCGGTCGACGGAATCCTCGGAATGAAAGGAACCCAGGTTTCAAGCCAATCTGGAAATCGATAATAAAACATAGCCCGCACCCACTGCTTCCAATAGCTCTTCAATTCACCATCGTCTATCGGGCGCAACACTTGAACATCCTGCCAGTAAAACCAGATCTTCAAACCCTGGGAAAGGAGTTTGCGAGCGAGACCCAATTGTTTTCGAGCTGGGCAAACGGTCCCGATCAGAAAAACGACGCCTTGCAGTTGGTTCTGCCGCAGTAACTTCTCAGAAAGACCGCTCTCCCTGTGCAATTCCGGCAAATTCAAAGCGAATCTTTGACACAATCCATCCAATGAAAAAGGCGCATGAGGCCAGCTTCCCAGACGTTCCAGACTTTCATCAACGCACATAAAAGTCATCGGTGTTGTCTCATAATGATTCGGTTGATTTTCCATGGAGCGCTTTACTGAATTCACAACCAGCAATCTCCAATTTCATTTGAATTCAAGACGATCCCCCTTCCATACCGAACCAGAAATTGACTGTTCATCAGAATGAAGAATTTTTAAAACGTCGGGTGATTCATGCAGACGCTAATAATAGAGGGTGGGAAATCGTCAACAGCTGATCGCATCTTTCAGCAAAACGGAATACGCATTTAATGAATCAGCTTAAAGAAAGTTTTGCTTGACGTCCTGCGCGTCGCCTCAGGAGTTGTCAGTATACCATGCAATCGTTTTTTCAAGACCCGACTGCAGGTCGGTGGAAGGCGTCCAGCCCAGCGCTGATTTCATCAAATTGAGGTCGAGAACTTTTCTGGCGGCGCCGTCGGCTTTGGAGTCGTCCCAAACTATCCTGCCTTTAAAACCGGTGATCGATTGAATACGCTCAACCAGTTCCTTAATGGATGTGCCGACGCCGGTTCCAATATTTAAAGGAAGCGTATCATTATACGTTTCCGTCGCGCGCAAGACCGCTTCCGCCGCGTCATCGACATAAAGAAACTCTCTGATCGCGCTCCCCGTTCCCCAACATACAAGCTCATTAGACTTATTCCGACAGGCATCGACAAAGCGTTTGACAAGAGCGGGAACGGCGTGGCTCCGTTCGGGACCAAAATCATCAAACGGGCCGTATAAATTGGTCAGGATCAGATGTATGGAATCAAAATCATACTGTTGCTTGTAGGCAACGCCTTGAACTGCCATCATTTTTTTAGTGAGGCCGTAGTGAACGACGGTTTCATGCAAAGGTCCCGCCCATAAATCGACCTCGCGAAGATCGCCTTCAAGGTAACCCGGATAACTGCATGCCGTTCCTATGCCCACAAATTTCTCAACGCCAGCGCAACGCGCGGCTTCAAAGAGGTTGGCTCCCATCACCAGGTTTTCGTAAAATATTTTTCCCGGCTCCGCCAGGGTGATGCCAAGGCCGCCATAATAGGCGGCGCTATGGATCACGATATCTGCAGGGTGATTCTCGAAACATCGGGAACAGGCGTCCGGGTGAACAAAATCATAGTCCTTCCGGCGCGGAACGAACACCTCAGCGCCAGCCTTTTCAAGACGCGCTACGATATGACGCCCGAGGAAACCGGCTCCGCCTGTGACCGTCACTTTCTTTCCTGGCCAGAAACTGTTCATTAGTTAGCTTGTTATAGAGTCGGTTGAAAGAAATAAGAACGCCATTGTTTGAGCGGGAGAATGCATGCTTTCATGGGAAGGAAGACCTTTTAATGATTTCGCCAGGGATTTTCAATCTTGATGAAACGACACACTTTTAAAAGTTCTTCGATCCCCTGTTCGAGAGAGATATCTGCAGTGAAACCCAGATTCTTGATTTTATCATAATTCACTTCATAGTTTCTCTGGTCCATGTCTTTTCCAACATCCGCTTCATGCAGATAAAATGGATTCAATTTCTGTATTTTCAGCGCGATATCTTTCTTGTTGAAATTGAGATTTTCATCCCCCACGTTGAAAACATCTCCAGCCATTTCATCAAAATGATCCAAGGTAAATACGAACGCCTTGGCGGCGTCGCGCACATGCAAAAAAGTTCTACGGTGATAGCCCTCGAACATGATGATGAATCCATTATGAATCGCCTGATAGCAAAAATCATTCACCAGCAGATCCAGACGCAATCTCGGCGAAACGCCAAAAACCGTCGCCAGCCGCAGTTTGACGCCTCCCACTTTGTCGACAAGATTTTCTCCATCCTGCTTGTTCTTCCCATAGACCGTCAGTGGATTGATCGGCGTCGATTCATCGCAAACCCCGTCGACAACGCCATAAGTGCTCCCCGTGGAAGCAAAAACAAGTTTCTGGTGACTTTGCAGGGAATCGACCAACAAGGCTGTGCCGTCGACATTGGTCGATTCGGCCAGCCCCACATCCGCCGTGCATGCGGGATAACCCACAATGCCCGCCAAATGAATCACTGCATCCATACCGGACAAGGCATCCGTAATAACTTGTTGATCGCGGATATCTCCTGACATGAATTCAACTCGTGGATGAGAAAAATAGCTCAAAATGGGAGTCACGCCCCACATCAATTTATCCAGAATTCGAACCTCGTGCCCTTTTTCAAGCAATAAAGGAAGCATCGAAGTCCCCAAATATCCAGCCCCACCTGTAACGAGAACTTTCATAATAGTAAAACCGTTCTGACAGACCGATCTCCTGCATCGCCCTGATCGATTGATCAAAATGCGGCCCAAACCCATGACCGCCTTATTTCATTATTTTGACTCCGTATAACAATGCGCCCTATACGGCAAAATCATGATAGCCGAAAGAAGAAAACCCCGCAAAAACAAATTCGACAACTTTCGCACACGCCGGCCCCGATTCTCATTTCTGTTAAACCCCGTTTCTCACTCAGGGATAATTAACATTATAGATCGCACCCCTGAATCACCTTGTCTCAATCAGCTTATGGAGTTTCATTTGCAATAGTTCCAGCGCGCAAGCTGAAACGGCTCGGCAAAATGAATTCAGCGTCATGATTCGCGTTTGCAACAACAATGGTGATCATCCGGTTATCGCCCGTATTGAAACGGTAACTTTCATTCACATGAGACGCGGCTAATAGCCAGCGGTCCTGAGACTGGTTTAAAATGCCAACCCCCAGATTTCCCGCAGAAACATTCAGGGGCAGCGTAAGAACCACATTGCTATTGGGAAGAACAGAAATAGGCATACTTGAGATTTGATATCCAAACTGGCTTGAATCCCCCTCCACCAAGAGACTGGCTTTATCACCCAATGAAACCTTCACCCCGTTTCCGCTTGCATGAAACATTGAAGCCGCAACGGGCCGAGAGTCCATGTCGCCTGGAACGGACACAAGCCGATCCTTTGGGTGTTCAATTTCCTGAAAAGAGGGATTGATCACAAATCCTGGAGTCGTTGTTTTTGCATCAGGCGAAGAAGCGGATGTAAATACAATCTTAATGGAGCCGGTGTTGTTCGTATTGAAGTAGATTTCATTATTGACGTTATGACGACTGGGTGAAACAAGCCACTGGCCTGAATCGTCAAGAATCCCCATCGCTATCCCCCCTTGAATCTCAACAACGGGAAGCAATAAAGCCATGCGCTTTTCCCTCTCCACTGGAATGGGAGGCGACGTCAACTGCAGGGCTCCTGGATTATCATCTCCTGTAATGAAAATTTCCCGATTCTCTCTCTCTTCAATGCTCACAGAGCCGGAACCCTGAATCCATTTGGAGATTTTGGCCAATTCGTTTTTAGCGGCGAAAGACCTGTCTTCAATAGAGTCACTGGAGATCTGTTGCAATCGCACTGCAAATCCATCCAGCCAATTCATATCTTTTATCCTGGCAAAACGGACGTCATACTCATTGATCTTGTCCGACACGACTCCCCTCTCAACGCGAAGATAAACCATCACGTCCGGTTTTTCATCGGCGATCAGTTCATGCGGAAACGGATCCATGAAATCAGTGAACCATATGTTTGAGAACACTGAACGCTTGAAATGTTCCGCCAGGTACCGTTGCGTATAAGGTAAAAACGAATCCCCAAACATTACAAGCGTGGGCAACGAATCGTCATCCTTCTCATAGATATGGATTGCGCCCCGAGGGGTGTTTACCACGGTTTCGCGAGTGGTCCATCCATTTTCAGGAACCGGCTTTAAAACAGTTTCGCCAGAGCTAATCCCCAGCCTCAAACTAAAATTTGGAGAGGCAATCCAGTTTTCCTTCATTTCAAAATCGTTCAAGTCTGGAAGGTCGAGAGCGGGATAATATTTTTTCAGATGACTTAAAATAGCGGTCGCCCCAACCAAGGCGCCACGATGCGTCCAATGCGAATCCTTACGGTGATACAATAAACCCTGCTTCTTATTTTCGATCAACGCATGCTTCAGATCCAAGATGTCAACGCTGGATTTTTCTCTCAAACCGTTAATCATCCGATCGATACGAGACGGAGCATCACTCTGACCGATCCAGTCTGGAAGATATTCCTCGTAAACCGTTGCCTTGTTCGGCGCGACGACAAAAACAAAGCGCGTCCCCAGCTCATCTAGCCAGGTCTGCCTACTTTCCTGAGAGAATACCCACTTGTCGAGCGACTCCGTATCCGGTCTTGCCAAACGCTGATAGTCCTCAACGTCCAAACGGTCATCCCCAAAAAACAACCACCCGTCTTTACCGACGAGAACTTCCGGGTTGCTGCTAAAATTAAAAAATTTGTATTTGAGCCAATTGAATTGAGTAATGAAAAAGGGCCTGAGTCCGAAGTGGTCGTTAAAAAAATTTTCAAACCGCTGAGGAAACGTTTTGAAATTTCCCGCCTTGAACTCCTGCGTCGGGAATTCGGCCAAGTTCCGGTTTTCCCTGAATTCAGGAAAGAGCCCGCTTTCACTGTTGATTAAAATAGCTGGGGCGACCAGCAATGAAAGGAAAACAAATATAAAAAATATTCTTGAAACTGAGGTTCCATGATTTTTCATAGTTTGCAAACCATTCATTAAAATCAAAACCTAAAATATATAAATGTTTGAAGCGTTTGCGTGGCAATCGATGCAATAGACAATATCAGCAGGGATACAAGCAGGCTATACTTCACCGACCTTTGGACTGACAACCGCTGTCGGAGGTATTGCGACGACCCCTCCCGGGCAAAGACCCTTCTCGCAAAATTTTTAAGCGGCATTGATATCAGAATTGCTACCACTAAAAGCAACAGGATATAAGGTCCGACATAGCGACTGATGGGATGCAAGGCATTAGAAAATCCATTCACTCCAAACATGGCAGAAAGAAAATTCAATGCCTGATCGAGGGATTCTGAACGGAAAAACACCCAGCTCGTCGTCACAATGAATAAGGCATATAAATGTTGTATCGGCGCGCTGAGAGATTGTATGAACACGCCCAAACGGCTTCTTTCTAATACAAGAAACAGTCCATGAATCATCCCCCAAATCACAAAATTCCAGCTGGCCCCATGCCACAAACCGCATAAAAAGAATACCAGGAACAGATTGACGCAGGTTCTAACCGCGCCAAGTCGATTCCCGCCCAGAGGGATATAAAGATAGTCTCGAAACCAGCTCGACAGGGAAATATGCCATCGTCGCCAAAATTCACGAATGGATTTTGAAATATATGGATAGCTGAAATTTTCAGGAAGGCGAAACCCGAACATCCTCCCCAGCCCGATAGCCATATCGCTATAGCCAGAGAAGTCGAAAAAAATCTGAAGGGAAAAACCAATGACAGCCGTCCAGGCTAAAGTAAATGTCAATTCCGAACTGGGCAGAGCAAAAATAGGATCCACGAGCAGAGCAAGACCATCTGCCAGAATAACTTTTTTAGCAAGACCAATGATGAATCGTTCGACCCCTAAAGCAAAGCGGTTGAGATTTACAAATTTCTCATTCAATGCTTTTTCGATTTGATGATAGCGGACAATGGGCCCCGCGATCAATTGGGGAAACATACATATATAAAGAGCCAGGCTGAAGAAATTACGTTGCGCGGCAACTTCCTTTCTGTAAAGATCAACAATGTAACTGATCGCCTGAAATGTGAAAAATGAAATGCCCAGAGGAAGATGAACGCTGGGTAGTTTTAAGGCTGGAAGAGAGAAAACTAAAAGAATCGAATTCAGGTTTTCAATCAGAAATGCGGCATACTTAAAAACCACAAGAACGATCAAGTTCAGACAAATGCCCGCTGTCAGAAAAACTCGTCTTCTTGTTTCGGATTGAGAATCATCGATCAACAATCCAATACAATAATTGATCCCTGCGGAAACCAGCAACAGGATTACAAATAGATTTTCGCCCCAGGCGTAAAAAAACAAACTGGCAAGCAGTAATATAAAATTGCGCTTCCTGGCGGAATAAAACAGCAACAGCGTCAGAGGAAGGAATAAGAAAATAAAAACTGGGGCGCTAAATAACATATGGATTTAATTCCGGAAATTAACAGGCCATCCACTCCTCCACCTATCGGGCAAACTTTATTTTCGAAGATTGCAAAAACATGGAATCCAAATAAAAAAAGCCCTGTTCATAGACTCGACATCCCGCATCGAACCATTTATAGGGTAGCGCTTCATGAAAATCAAGGCCGTTCGACACAAGCTGTTCAAAGGCTAAATTTCTGATCGAATGGAGCCGAGTAGCCCGGGTTCATAACGGAAAATAAAATTTCGCAACTTGCTCGCGGAAGCGATTTCTTTCTTCATTGGCCTTCACCTTTGGCCTCAAAATACCGAAAAGGAAGATGTCGCACTGATACCATCCACCTGATGTGTATCTTTACAACTTACCGACTGTTTTCAATGTGAACTTTGAGCGAACCTGATTCTCCGTTAATTTCTTGAATAACAAACATGTTTCTGATACTTTTTAGCGGCTTGAAGTCACCTTCTCTGCTCCCGCCAAATGATTGATAAAAAAGGCAAAAAAATTCTAATCGTGTTTGGAACACGGCCCGAAGCAATCAAATTTGGTCCCTTGATCGACCTCTTGAAACAGGATGCGCGTTGCGACTTGAAAATCTGCGTGACCGGTCAGCATCGGCAAATGCTCGATCAGGTTTTGCACCTGTTCGACATCACTCCGGATTTTGATCTGAATCTCATGAAGCCGAATCAGGATTTAACCGATATCACCTGCAATGTGTTGCTCGGGATGAGAGATGTATTAAAGGAATGGAGACCCGACTGGGTACTGGTTCAAGGCGATACCACCACCACATTCGGGGCGAGTCTCGCGGCTTTTTATCAGAAAATTCCAGTCGGTCATGTCGAAGCCGGGCTGAGAACCGGAGACCCGCATTTCCCCTGGCCGGAAGAGATCAACCGAACGATGACGAGTTCTTTAGCTTCAATTCATTTTGCGCCAACTATCTGGGCGAAAAACAATCTCGTTCAAGAGGGAATCTCAAAAGACGCGATCCATGTCACCGGCAATACGGTCATCGACGCCTTGCTCATGGTGACCGGGAAAATTCAGTCCGACACCGAATTAAAAAACCAATTGGAAGAACAATTTGCGTTCCTGAATCCAGAGAAGAAATTATTGCTGATCACCGGCCACCGCAGAGAAAACTTTGGCGAAGGATTTGAAAACATCTGCCAGGCAATCAAAGAGCAGGGGAAACGCCCCGACGTCCAGATCGTGTATCCGGTTCATCTCAACCCCAACGTTCAAAATCCCGTAAAGAAAATTCTTGGCGATGCGAACAATGTGGTTCTGATCGAACCGCTGGACTATCTCCCCTTCGTCTATTTAATGACGCGCTCATATATGATACTCACCGATTCTGGCGGCGTTCAGGAGGAAGCCCCATCGCTGGGCAAACCCGTTCTGGTCATGCGCGACACAACAGAGCGCCCGGAAGGCGTGGAAACCGGCACCGTCAAACTGGTCGGACCACACAGGGACGCCATCGTAGCCGAATCGAATCGTTTGCTGGACAATCCCGACATCTATAAAGAAATGTCGTTAACCCACAACCCGTATGGAGACGGCAAAGCCTCCGGGCGTATCGTCGAGGAGCTATTGCGTGAGTGACGCCTTCAACAAAATATCCATTATTGGCATGGGCTACATCGGCCTGCCAACCGCCGCTATCCTTGCCAATCAAGGCATCGAAGTGGTGGGCGTGGACAAAAATCCCAAGGTAGTAAAAACAATCAATCAAGGGCAGATCCATATTGTGGAACCGGATCTGGACACGCTGGTGCGCAAGATGGTCAAGGCCGGAAAACTGAGGGCCGCCGAACAGGTAGAAGCCTCTCAGGCTTTCATCATTGCGGTTCCGACCCCACTCAAGAGCGACAACACTCCCGACATGACCTTTGTGGAAAGCGCCGCAAGGGCCATCGCTCCGGTATTGCAGAAGAACAATCTGGTCATCCTTGAATCCACCTCTCCGGTTGGCGGCACCGAATCCGTTGCAAACTGGCTGGCGGAAGAGAGACCTGATTTAACGTTCCCGCATCAAGCCGGCGACCTGGCGGATATTCACATCGCCCATTGCCCCGAGCGCGTCCTGCCGGGACATATCCTGCGCGAACTTGTTGGAAACGCGCGCATCGTTGGCGGCATGACCGCCAAATGCTCCGTTCGCGCAACCGCGCTCTACAAAACTTTTGTGAAGGGAGAATGCTACACAACCGACGCGCGCACCGCCGAAATGGCAAAATTAACCGAAAATGCTTTCCGCGACGTCAACATCGCCTTCGCCAACGAAATTTCCTTGATCTGCGACCAACTGGATATCAACGTCTGGAACCTCATCGACCTTGCCAATCACCACCCGCGCGTCAATATCCTGCGACCCGGGCCCGGCGTTGGCGGGCATTGCATCGCGGTCGATCCATGGTTTCTGGTGCATTCGTCGCCCGAACATTCAAAGCTGATTCACACGGCCCGCACAGTCAACGACAGCAAGCCTCAATACATCATCAATAAAGTCAAACGCATTGCAGACTCGCTCAAAGCGCCGGTCATCGCCTGCATGGGCCTGGCCTTCAAAGCCGATATAGACGACCTGAGGGAAAGCCCTTCCGTCAAAATTGTCAAGCAACTGGCTGAAGCTGATATCGGCGACATCCTTGCCGTGGAACCGCATATAGACGCGCTTCCAGAGGATTTTCAAAATCTGAAGAATGTGAGCCTGACGGGATTCGAAAAGGCGCTGGAACAGGCCAATATCATTTTATTGCTGGTGGATCATCAGGTTTTTTCCAATGTTGATCCCGTTGCTCTTAAGGAAAAAATCATTATAGACACGAAAGGATTGTGGGCCTGAACCAGACCCCGAAGCCTGTTGAGACAAGGTCTCAGGGATTTCCCATTCATTGGATTCAAGCATTATGAATTGCAACTTGTTTCCCAAAATATTAATATGCTGATGCTATCCTTTGCGAAGTCAAGTTCTGGTAACGCACGGTCCCTATCCATTATTTCCACAACTTCCTATTAATCCATGCGGCAGATTCTCTGTAACGACAACGGAGCGTTCCTGACACGAGCGCCAAAACCCAATATAGAACCCGGCTGTGTGTTGATCCAAGTCAAACACTCAATGGTCAGCGTGGGAACCGAAATCGCTCCGCTTCGCAAAGACCCCGGCGACGCCGAAGAATCGACTTCCATCGAACGCGCCAAGTCAACACTATCTCTCGGCGGCAGATACCTCAAAAAAGCCATTCTGGATCCAGAGAAAGCGGCGCGGCGCGTCAAGGCGATCGCTCAAAAGCAATTCGCCAAACTCATGCCGCAACGCCCTGCGCCCAAAAAAGAAGACATCAAGGCAAGCGCGATTGAATGGTCGCGTTGCGACGCAAAAACTTTTGAAACTAAAAACGGGACGCTAGACCTGCTCACAGACGCCTCGGAATGGGCCTATCAGGCGTCTTCACAAGCCATCAGCATTACGGAAGGATACATTCCCATCGTTCAAGTCGAAGGGACGGTCTCCGAAGGCGCGATCTCTATCGGGCTGTTGAATGAGAGAAAAGACGCCTGGCTTGGCAATCGAAGCTACGAGAATGAAACTTTTTCCGACCAGATCATCTTCGACCCCAAAGATTCCAAGCAAGTCACCTTGATCCTGTCCAACGGCGGCTCCAAAAAAGAAATCTCCGTCGCATTGAGCAAAGCAGAAATCGTTCTGACGCCCAAACCGCAAGACGGTCTGCCGCTGAGCGAGATGGAAGATTTTGGCTGGAACGTCGGGTATTCAGCCTCGGGAGAAGTCATCGCTCTGGGACAAGGCGTGACGGATCTCAAGATAGGACAACGCGTCGCTTGCGGCGGCGCAGGAAAAGCCAATCACGCCGATTATGTGTGCGTGCCGCGCAATCTGGTCGCCCCCGTCCCGCGAGACTGCTCTCTCAAGGAAGCCGCCTCCACAACCATCGGAACCATCGCCCTGCAAGGCGTGCGACGCGCGGAACCTCAATTGGGAGAAAAAGTCTGTTTGATAGGACTCGGACTTTTAGGACAAATCACCCAGCAACTGCTTCAGGCGAACGGCTGTCAGGTGATCGGCCTCGACCTTGACCCCAGCCGGGTCGAACGCGCCAGGAAACACGGTTTGCAAGCTGGCGCCAGCGATCCGCTCGCTTTCGAAGTGTTGGTGAGGGACTTGACTCAGGGTTTCGGCGCCGACCGAACCATCATCACCGCCGCAACCAAATCCAGTAGCGTCGTCAACCTCGCCATGAACGTCACCCGCAGAAAAGGCAAAGTGGTGGTCGTGGGAGACGTCGGACTCGATATCGAACGCCCTATTTTCTATAAAAAAGAAATCGATCTATTGATGAGCACGTCATACGGCCCCGGTCGATACGACGCCAGCTACGAACTGGAAGGTCACGACTATCCCTACGCTTACGTGCGCTGGACGCTCAATCGAAACATGGAAGCGTATATGGACGCCATCGCATCGAAAAAACTTGATATCGCTTCCCTGATTGATCTGGAAATCGGAATCGACGAAGCCCCGGAAGCTTACAAAGCCCTGGCCTCAGACGGGGAAGCGCTGCCTCTCGGCGTCCTCTTGTCCTACCCGGACGATCTTCGCGATCTCCCCGAGGCGCCTGAGGCGAAAAGCATTACCTTGCGCGGTCACCGAATCTGCCCCGACGGCCCTGCCCGCTACGCGCTTGTCGGAGCCGGAGCCTTTGGAACCTGCATGCTCGTACCGCAAATGAAAAAAAGAAAAGACCTGTTCTTCCTGCGCGGAGTCGTCAGCCGCAACGCGACGCAAGGAGGCAATTTTGTGCGCACTCATCAGGTCGAAGTGTTTTCCTCCGACATGAGCGAACTGCTGAAAGATCCGGATTTTGATTTGATGGTGATCTCGACACGGCATCAGGAGCATGCCTCGCAAACCGTCGATTGCCTGAAAGCGGGCAAGCATGTCTTTGTCGAAAAACCTCTGGCCCTCAACTGGGCGGAGTTGGACCAGATTTCGCAAACTTACAATGAACTCGAATCGCCGCCTCTTCTCATGGTTGGTTTCAATCGAAGATTTTCACCCGCCATGCAAAACCTGCACAAGACCCTGGCGAATCGGCGCACTCCCCTTGTCGTCAATTACCGACTGAACGGAGGCTACATCCCTCTCGACCACTGGGTGCAAGGGCCGCAGGGCGGCGGTCGCAATATTGGCGAAGCCTGCCATATGTACGACGTCTTTCGATTCCTTGCCGGTTCTGCGGTTCAATCCATCAACGCCAGTTCCATCGACCCCGGCGCTCTGCCTTATTTGAAAAGTGACAATTTCTGCGCCACTATGACCTATGAAGACGGTAGCGTTGGCAATCTGACCTATATTGCGCTGGGACCCAAAAAAGGTTTGCCCAAAGAACGTATTGAAGTTTTTTGCGACGGGGAGGCTTACATCATTGACGACTTTAAATCTTTGACTCGAGCCAGCGACGGAGTAATCCTCTGGCAAAGCGATGAAGCGGACAAAGGGCATTATGAAGAGTTGACCCGCCTGGGAATCGCCATCCAACAAGGCTCGCCCGCGCCTATCGCCTTTGAAGAAATCATTGAAACGACTGCCGTGTCCCTGCACATTGAAGATATGCTGATTCGATCCTGAAAACCTTGATGACAGATCCCACAATTTTCTCAATCCAATCGCTTTTAATTTCTACCAGGCGACTCGCGTCGAGCGTTCAAGAGTGACACAGCATATGGAATCCGGCCTCCCAAACACGCCATCCGAATCATCGCCCCGTTACCTGATTTTTTCTCCAGACATGACGTCTGTCGCTTCAATTTCCAAAAATGAATTAGGCCCGGTTGATGGATACCAGCAATGGAACCCGCCCGCTTTCACTTTAGGTGAAACTCCGGGCATATTTGGCGAACTCGCGCGCGACGCAAACATCGGCGGCGTTATATTTTTTCTAAGCGCTCCAGCAATTCCATTGCGACGTCTCCATATTGCGCGCAAGCTTTTGAAGCTCCATAAGGACGTGTTTTTTTTCTGGGAAACTCAACAAACGATCTTTAAGCTGGAGGCATCGCATCTGAAGCAACAAGCAGTCCAGTGGGGAAAAGCGCGAATCTATCGTAAATTTCCCAGACTGTTTTCCGGCTGGCGTCCAAAGGTCCAAAGAATCATCAATGCGACTCAAGAGCCAACTTATCTTTATTGCATCCCCGATTGTTCGGCCGCCGGTGAGTTCAAGAACGCTCAATTGGATTCCCTGTCGGCAGTTCACACGCTGGATTTACCTGTAAATCAATGGCGAGGCACCCCGGGAATCGATTTGGAATTTGAAACCCGCAAGGATATCAGCGGACTTGTCATTTGCCTGAACACCGCCTGGCCCGACAGTATGCATATTGACCTTGCACAGATCGCGCTATCGCACGAGGCGCCTGTCTGGTTTTACTGGAAAGAGGTAAAGTTACTCCAACGCATCACCCCTAAGACATTAAGACGCTACAGAAAAGACCTGTTCCTCGGCAGATTCATTAAGAGCAAAACCCTCTCCAGACGCGCACTCTTTACGGATGTCATAACAAATCAGTTTTTATACGCCTCTCCTTTTCTCACACAGACCTGCATTCTCGAAGATGAACGACTGACCCTGCTGGAAGAACGTCAACAACTGCGCATCAACTTGCCGGAATTTTCGTCTTCGCCAGGAATTCTACGGGAATTGGAAACCAAATTTTACTTTGCAGGAGTGGTTCTCCAGCAAAATCGCGGCTGGCCAGGGCGTTCGCATTTAAAACTTGCGGGTCAGCTCCTGTTGAGAGGCTACAAAGTCTGGTTCCACTGGTCGCAAGAACGCGCCCTGGAAGAGATAGACTGGGAGCGGCTAAAAAGTTACAGCAGACTTTGGTTTTTTTGCCAGGCGGACCGAATCATTCGCGGCATTCGTTACTGGATGAGGCGACCGTCAGATCTTGCCGACATCATGGCCACGCGCCTCATCGAACAAGCGTCTGAACGCGAGATTCAGGGCATCGTGGAACGAGGCAAACTGGAAACGCAAAACATCATATCCAACGCGAACCCGGCGTCATTCAATCTACCCCAGGGATTTGTTAGCCCGGACCAGCCTGTCGCAGGAACCGGCGTTTATCTGCGTATGGATTTCTGGTGCCCTATCAATACAGGAGGCAGTTATGGGCATACCTGCTATGTCGCCAAAGAACTCGCCAAAGTAACTGAAAATTTTGTCTGCTTCATGGCTTCGCGTTTTACCCTGCTCGATGAAATGGGGTTGCGACAAATCATTCTGGACCCGCCAAGTCAGGTTGGCACGGAAGCCAACATTGTCAAAGGGACGGACCATTATTACAAAGCGCTCAAACCTGTTCTTGAAATTCTAAAACCGCCCTATATTTATGAACGCATCGTGCTTGGTAATTATGCCGCCGCCAAGTTGAGTCGTGAACTAGATATTCCCTACATAATAGAGTACAACGGCTCTGAAATTTCAATGAAGCGAAGCTTCGAAGATGGCGACAGTTATGAATTTGAAGACCTTTACCTGAACGCAGAGTTGGCGGCGTTCAAACAAGCCTCTCTCATCGTGGTGATTTCTGAGGCTGTTAAGGAAGACGTGGTCGGACGAGGCGTCGATCCTGCAAAAGTGCTGGTCAATCCCAATGGCGCCGATCCTGATGCCTATGGCCCTCTGACATCTGAAAAGAAAACCGAGCTACGCAAGGAATTTGGCTGGACAGACGAACACACGGTCGTCGGCTTCACAGGAACATTTGGAGGATGGCACGGGGTGGATGTTCTGGCCGAATCAATCCAATCCATTTGCGAGTCCGCGCCCCATGTCCGCTGGATGCTCATCGGCGACGGCAATCTAAAATATCTGGTCGATAACGCCGTCGTAACGCACAAACTTCAAGATCGAGTGCACAGCGCGGGTCTCGTGCCGCAAACCGAGGGGCAACGCCTCATGAAGGCCTGCGACATTCTGGTGTCGCCGCACAGCAGTCATATGGTGGACAGCAAGTTTTTTGGATCGCCAACCAAACTCTTTGAATACATGGCTATGGGCGCGGGCATCGTCGCCAGTGATCTGGAACAGATTGGACAAATCCTGCACCCCTCCCTATCGCTCGCCGAGATCGATTCGTCCTCTTTTCAAGCTAAAGATCAACGCGCGATCCTGTGCGAGCCTGGCAATGCAAAACAATTCATCAGCTCCGTTGTGGCGCTTGCCAATAATCTGGAACTGAGACAAACGCTCGGAAACAATGCCAGACAATCGGTTCTCGATACTTTTTCATGGCAGAAAAACATTGAGCGAATCTGGCGCTTTGCCAAAGGCGAAGAAATCGACCTGTTTCCTCAGCTCAAAACCGACCCAGAACATTCCACCGCCAATAAACCGGGTCTGACTCGTATTGATACCGAGGACGATTACAAACAGGAGGTGCAAAACCAGTGGAACAACGATCCCGCAGGATCGCATTACGTTAAGCATACGGCGCAACATACTCTGGAGTGGTTTAAGGAAGTGGAAGCCTATCGTTATAATATTTATGCGCCCTGGATGCATAAAACCATGGAATTCGCAAAACACGGAGGGGAAAAGGTTTTGGAAATCGGCGGCGGTATCGGCACCGATCTTTCACAATTTGCCATCCACGGCGCTCAAACAACGGACATCGACCTTTCCGCTGGCCACCTGGCTCTCGCTCAAGAAAATTTTCAGCATCGGAAATTGGAAGGTAAATTCATTCATCACGACGCTGAGACTCTACCCTTTGCAGACAATTCATTCGATCTGGTCTATAGCAATGGCGTCATTCATCACACACCCAACACATCCCATGTTGTGCAGGAAATGTTTCGGGTTCTCAAACCCGGCGGACGAGCGATCGTCATGGTCTACGCGGAACATTCATTGCATTACTGGACGGAACTCGTCTGGAAACTAGGATTGCAAAAGAGACTTCTCGAGCAAATGTCCATAGGCGCTATCATGTCCCAACATGTCGAGATCAGCGAAAGCGATCAAAAGCCCCTTGTCAAAGTGTATACAAAACCCAGATTGAAACAAATGTTCAGCGATTTTGAAACTATTGATATCGTTCAAAGACAGCTCATTCAAGACGAACTGCCCAAAAGACTGCGCTGGATGCCGCTGAAACTGGCAGGTTCGTTGATGGGGTGGAATCTGATCGTCAAAGCCCAAAAACCTCATTCCTCATGAAACGCAATCAGTTTATCAGCAAGGTCGCTCCCTTCCTTCCTGTTTTTGTAAAACAGGCGATCAAGAAATCTCTGTCCGCTTTGCGCAATCGGCCCATGAAAAAGACCGGTCCCTCGTCTTTTTCTCTGCAACTCAACGAAGCGGGAACTGACTTCCCAAGCTGGCTTGAGACTATAAAATCACAAAAACCCTTATACACTTTTTTATCAGACGATAAAATCAACGACATTCGAAACGATTTTCCAGAAGCGGTTCAACATTGCATCGCTGATGCCGATCAAATTCTCAGACATGAATTTGATTTTCTGGGGAGCGGTCCCTTCACTCCCAAAGACCCCAAACGCAAACCGCGTCATAATGGCTATTTGCCAATCGACTGGTATCTCGACCCCAAACTGAGGCTGAGGTTTCCCGAAGGCATTCCTCACAAGGAATGGGAGTTGTATTCCATGCGCCCCGGGAATGCCGACATCAAATTTCCATGGGAGCTATCCCGTTGCCAGCACTGGGCCACTTTGGGTCAGGCATTTCTCCTCACGAAAGAGAGCAAATACGCCGATGAGATAAGGGACCAGCTCGTTGACTTTATGGAGGCCAACCCGGTAGGCATTGGCATCAACTGGACCTGCACGATGGACGTCGCTCTCAGAGCCGCCAATTGGGCTATCGGTTTGTCAATGACACAAAACGCGCTGTCCTCTGAATTCATTGAAGAGGCTTATGAAGCGCTCTTTGACCACGGTCACTTCATATTCAATAATCTGGAAAACAATTATGAAGTTACCAGCAATCATTTTTTAAGTAATATTTCAGGGCTGTTTTATCTGGCCTGCATCTTCAAGGAACTGCCCGCTGGAGCGCAATGGTTGTCGTATTGCCGCAAACACCTTGAAAAAGAAATCAGCGTCCAGATTTTAGACGACGGCGCAGACTATGAATCTTCAGTTCCCTACCACCGTCTGGTTGTGGAATTGTTTTTAGGCCCGGCGCGACTGGCAGAATTGCACTCGGAACCGTTTTCAAAAAAATACTACCAGCAGTTGGAAAACATGATGGATTTTTTCCTTGGCACACTACGTCCCGATGGATTGATGCCGCAAATCGGAGACGCCGACGATGGCCGATTGCATATTTTTTCTGGCTACGGCCAATGGCGCCCTCAAGACGGACGCCATCTACTCGCCCCCGCCAGCTCCATTTTAAATCGCCCCGACTGGATGAATTATATTTCCCCAAAAGACTTGTGGGAGGCCGCCTGGTGGGGATTGGACTATCAGAAATCTATTACCCGTTCTCAAGCCCCGCCGGACACTTTCAAATTGTTTCCAGAAGCGGGATTGGCCGTCTATCGTACTCAGAGCGTTTACCTGCTCATCAGCAATGGAATCGTCGGGACCAAGGGCTTTGGCAATCACAAACACAACGATCAACTGAGCTTTGAATATCACCGGAACGACGATGCCGTATTCGTGGACCCCGGGAGTTATGTCTATACATCCGATCCCGAAGCGCGCAACCTGTTCCGAAGTACCGGCTACCACAATACCTTGACCATCGACGGCGTGGAGCAGAATGAAACCAACCCGGAATGGCTCTTTCGTCTTATAGAAGCGGCTCAAGCGGAACATATCAGTTGGAACGAAGCCGAACATTACGCGCAATACCACGGCAAGCACGTCGGCTATTCACGTCTGGAACAGGCTGTGGTTCATGAACGCTGTTTCCGGCTATACAAAAAAGATGGTAGCCTGTTCTGGGTGGATCAACTGACCGGGAGCGGGGCGCATCGCCTGCATTGGCACTACCACACGGCGCCTGGCGTGAAAATCTCCCAGGAAAATGACGATGATTATTTGATTCACACTCCCAACCATGAGTTACTGTTTAAAAGTTCTCCCGCGCTAAGGGGAAGGATCGACGACGCGCACTATTCGCCCTCTTACGGAAAGAGAATGGATTGTCTTGCATTGAATTTCGACCTGGACGAAACTCTCGAGGGAACACATTTTTACGGTTTCGGCATTGTTCCTCAAAAAACATTCAATGACGCTGATTTTCAGAAAATAATAAGCGAACTCTGCGAGAGCCTGTCCCATCGATGAGAATCAATCCATTCAAGATCGCCAAAACGTCAACACTTGCCGCCGTTGAACTTGTCCGCATGATCCTTCAGTACAAAGAAATCCTGTGGGCCACCACGCTGGTGGAACTGAAAAAAAGGTACGCAGGGTCCATACTCGGCTTCCTGTGGGTGTTCATCTATCCCGCCCTGCTGTTATGCCTTTACCTGTTTGTTTATCTCGTAGTCTTCAGGGTTCGCTTTCCCGGCTTCAGCGAATACCATTACGTCTTGTATATATTCAGCGGCCTCATTCCTTACCTGGGTTTTATGGAGGCCCTGTCGCTGGGTACGGTTTCTGTGAAGCAGAACATTCATTTGGTGAAAAATGTCATGTTGCCGATTGAGCTGGTGCCCATTCGAACTGTTCTCATCGGCATCGCCAGTCAATTGGTCAGCCTGGTCATATTATTTTTCATGGTCGCGCTGGACGGGAAACTATCGTTTCACATCCTCTGGCTACCGATTGTATTGTTCCTTCAGATTTTGTTCATGATGGGTCTGGTTCTGGTGCTTTCCTTTCTGGCCATACCGCTCCCCGACATCAGCTATTTTGTCAATTTATTCCTTTTATTGATCCTGTTTATCTCTCCCATAGGGTTCAAACCCGACATGGTGCCGGAGCGCCTTGATTTCATTATCTATTTAAATCCGATATCATATATGGCCGAAATGTATAGGGACTGCCTCCTCTTTGGGAAATTCCCGAACCTGTACTCGGCGTCGCTCTATATTTTCTTTAGCGTGGCAACCTTTGCCGTTGGAGCGGCCATCTTCAAAAAATCCAAAGGATTTTTAATGGATCATGAGTAAAATCGTAATCAAAGCAACAGAACTCACAAAGATCTATCGCCTGTATACAAAACCCCTGTATCGTTTTCTTGATCTCCTCGGTTTTTTACAAACAAATAACGGGGCCTACACCGAACACAAAGCGCTTGAATCCGTCAACCTTGAAATCCGCCAGGGCGAGAAGGTGGCTTTCATCGGCAGGAATGGCGCGGGCAAAAGCACTCTGTTAAAACTTTTTTCACGCGTCATTGAACCCACATCAGGCTCCATTGAGATCACTGAAAAAGTACACGCCCTTCTCACCATGGGGGCCGGGTTTCATCAGGACTTCACCGGAAGGGAAAACGTCATTTCCTACCTTGCCCAACTCGGAGTCATCGGCAGGGAAGCCGAAAACCGACTCGAAGAAATCGTCGAATTTGCGGAACTTGAAGAATACATCAACCAACCCGTCAAAACCTATTCAACGGGAATGGGAATGCGACTCATGTTCGCAACCTCCACGATCATCACGCCCGACATACTTGTCATCGACGAAGTTCTCGGCGTCGGCGACGCCTATTTTGCGAAGAAAAGTCTGGAACGGATCAAATATCTCTGCGAAGGCCAGGGCACCACGCTTTTACTGGTAACCCACGATGTGTACGCCGCAAGCTCCCTATGCGACCGCTTCATATGGATTGATAACGGACGAATCATCTGCGACGACTCGCCCAAAAAAGTGATCGACGCCTATGAATATTCGATTAAAACCCAGGAAGAAGACCGGCTGAGGAGAAAGCGACTGCGAATGACAAAGCAATCCCTTTTCAACGTACAATCGAATCGCGCAAGCCAGATTCTGTCAAAAGACTCAGAAAGTTCCAAAACGAATGCGTCCGCTCTTTATATACAGATCAAGCCAGAACAGGGGGTCAATTTCGAATCCCCGGTCTCCTTCAGTTCGTTTGAGTTGTTACAAGGCGAGCGTCAATTTGCATTTGTTGATTGCGGACGCCCTCAACACCCGTCGGAGGATTCAGAAAGCGGTCTGATTTTCGACAAAGATGAATCCAATTGGGGAGAAGCCTATGAAAAAGACGGGACCGGCGCAAGAGATTTTCTACCTGTAGGAGCGATTGCCAATTCAATTTCGCTTATGATGGTGGGCGCCGCGGAACAAGAGAACCCCGCGGATTTCGCTCTGAAAATCAAATCCTTTGATTCCTATCCCGCAAAATTTATCGTGAATGTTTTTCCTCCCAACGGACAGGCCATTCCACTAGGAACTATCGATCATTCTGGAACGGAACAATGGCGGGAAACTCGCTTCCCCCTCGACGCAAGAATTTTCACCGAGTTCCAATCGTTCGAAACCGTGAAAAACAAAAATTTTCTCCATCTCGGGCAGGAAATGAAACGTGTCGGCACTCATGATATCATGATCACATCTGTCGATTTCATAGATCAATCAAACCAATCGAGTGATTTTTTCAAAACGGGCGATCCACTCAAGGTTCAATTCAGCTTCAAGGTCTTGAATCCCGACGTAAAACAGAAACCCATTTTTGTACTTACATTTTTCAAGATGCAGTCGATAAAGATAATGCGGCTGATGCATTCGGAATCGCTGATCGACGGCAAAGAAGTTTCATCAGGTGTGGTGAACTTTGACTGCCCGAAATTCTCTCTGGGAGAGGGAATATATCAGGTGACTGCCGCGATATTCAATGAAGGTTATTTTGAAAGCTCCTCCGGAAAATTCTACACCATCAACGAAGGCGTGCTGGACATCCACTCGCGGAGCTATGAAATAAATATTCAAGGACATAATAATCTGGAAAAGGACGTGATTCTTGTCCATAATTATGAGACTGAATTTTCGTCCATTTTGAGGAACCCTTAGTATGAAAGTCTTGATGCTCGGGCTTGACGCCTTAAATTACAGGCTATTGAACATATTGCATCACTCAGGGAAAATTCCTTTTTTTTCTCAGTGGATGCATAGAAATTTCAGAGCCAATCTGGCGACTGTGGTTCCGCCCATGTCCCCTGGCGCATGGAACACGACCTATTCCGGTTTACTCCCGGCCAATCATGGAATACTGGATTTTTTGACTCATAAAGAGGGGCTTTACAACCTGACTCTCGATCTGGATCATTACAAGCACGGGGCGCTATGGAAATATCTGGACGCCTTGTCCCAAAAAACTATTTTATTCAACACAGTTTTTGCAGACGCCACGCAAACGAACGATCATACCGTTGTCATCAATCCGCCCTACCACCCATTGCAAGAGTCTGATTCCCTGTTTCAGGGGGGCTTCCAACAACTGGGCATCGACACGGTATATAAAAACTCCCTGCTGGGAAAGTATCTTCAAAACCCCGTAGTCGATCACAATAAATGGGACGATGATTCAGCATACCGCAGTCAAATATTGAGCCAGACACTGGCGAGTATTCCAGCACGCTTTGATATGATTCAGCAAATCATGCAAAAGGCCGAATGGAACCTCATCGTAACAACGTTCACAGACTTTGACGTGTTTCAACATTTCACATGGCACAACGTGGACCTGTCTCACCCTGACTTTCAGGCCTACGAAGAAGCAGAGGACAGCCCTCTTCAGCAAATCGCGCTTGCCTTTGATAAAGCATTCGAGCAATTTATTTCAACGCTGGATGACGATGTCATCGTCGTCATCAATAGCGATCATGGCATGACAAGGGTGTACCAGAGCTTTGCCATCAACAAATGGCTCGAAAATAATGGTTACCTTGTAAAACAAAAGACAGAGAACAAGGACTACCACTCGGGATATGAAATCGACGATTTTCATGAAATGATCGATTGGGGAGAAACCACCGCTTACGCCTTTGGACTACACGGAGGGATTCGGCTGAACGTCAAGGGTCGAGAACCCTGGGGTAAAATTTCCACCGAAGACGCATCAAAAGTCACATCGGAAATAACCCAGAAACTTTACGCCTATGAAAAAGAAACCAGGGAAGTTCTTTTCAAACGGATTTACTCCGGAGATGAGTTGTTTTCAGGCGCCTTGAAACATCAAATGCCGGATATCGTCATTGAATACGACGAGGGAACCCTGAACAATCCCTCGTTAAAAACCCAGGAACTGCTGGCGCGCAAACGACCGATCACAGGCTACACCAGCATGCACGAAAAATGGGGCGTCTTATTTGTCGGCCATGGGCCCATTCAGCCGACCAGCATTCCTCACGCTAAAATAGAAGACATCGCGCCAACCGTCATGCGCCTGATGGGTCTTCCACTCCCCCAAGGCATCGACGGAAAACCAATTCGAGAACTCTCTGACTATTACCCTAACGAGGAGTCTCATTTCCCATTTGACTTCAAATGGAATTCACCACAAACATCCGAGGAAGCAGAGACTGCGAATCCAGACCACTCAGACGCAATCAAACAACGACTGGCGGCTCTTGGCTACATAGAGGGATTCTCTGAACTTGAATCCCCGAGCCCCCCAGAACCTGAGAACCAGGATTCCGACAAGGATCGGTACATTCAAACAATGCAGGATTCTTTGAAAAGACAAGACGCTCTAATCAATCAATTAAAAACTGATCACGAAAAAATCGTAGAATCGTTAAATTATGAAAATGCTAAACGAGACGAATCCGTAAAACTCAGGGACTCCATGTTGCAGGACCTCTATAAAGAAGTTGAAAAAAGAGACCAGGCATACGCTCAATTGAACGACGAGTTATACGGAGAGATCGCGATCAGAGACGACATGTTGCAGAAACAATACAAAGAACTCAAAACTAAAGAAGAAATGCTCAAGCAGTTTTCAAAAGAATTTGAGAGCGCGTCTCCATTTAAAATTATTGAAAAAGTGATACGCTCTTTTCAAAAGTGAATCGCTTTTGCAACGGCTTTAAGTGATCGCCCATCCAGTCACCGTTATCCCAGGCAAACTAAACTCCCATGCCCCACTCTGATTCAATGCCAAGCCACAATAAGACGCTCGCGCTGGGGCTCGATGGAGTTTCCTTCACATTGCTGGAACGTTATATCAACGACGGCCATCTTCCCGAATTCAAAAAAATCCGGCAACAAGGACACAGTTTGACTCAAATGGATGCATCCATTCCCGATGTATCTTCCACATCGTGGACGTCTTTCATGACCGGAAGCAATCCCGGAGAGCATGGCATCTTTGGCTTTGTCGACCTGCTCCCCAACAGCTACGAAATATTTTTTCCAAACTTCACAAACATAACTGCGCCAACAGTGTGGGAGATCATGGAGAATGGGTCTAGCGGCAAAACGTCACTTCTGAGCGGGAACTACAAGAATAAATTTACGAGAGACATTCGCTCCATCATTTTAAATATCCCGCAGACCTACCCCGCACAAAAACTCAACGGACTCATGACGGCGGGCTTTGTTTGCCCTGACTTAAAAACCGGAACATTCCCCCAATCGCTCTACAATTATTTGATCTCCATCGGCTATATCCCGGACGTTGATGCGACCAAAGCGGTTTCTGCTCCTGAAGAATTTTTCAGCGAACTGTTTCTCGCACTGGACAAACGACTGCTCGCCTACGAACACCTCATGGAAAATGAAAGCTGGGATCTGTTCATGGGCGGCATCACCGAAACGGATCGTTTGCATCACTTTTTCTACGACGCCGCATTCGACGCCAACCACCCGCGCCACGAAACCTTTGTTAAATTCTACAAAAAACTCGATACGATTGTTGGACGGCTATTCAACAAATTCATGGATCAGACACAGGGAAAAGGACTGTTCATCACCGTCTCCGATCACGGTTTCACCGAGTCCAAAAAGGAAGTCTATCTGAACGCCTGGCTGAAGAAACAGGGATTCCTCAAGCTGAACCCCGGTAAAAGTTTCTATGAGCAAATCGAAACGCCCAGCCAAGCCTTTGCCATGGACCCGGGCAGACTCTATATTAATGAACAGGGGAAGTTCCCTAGAGGGTCGGTAAACGCTTCGGGCAAGGACCTTCTTCTGAAAGAATTAGAAGACGGCTTGTCCCAGTTAAAAGACGACGATGGAATTCCAATCATCCGATCCGTTTATAAAAAGGAAGATCTGTACTCGGGACAATCTTCGTCAAAAGGGCCCGACCTTGTCTGCCTCGCCAACGACGGCTACGACCTGAAAGGATACATCCAGAAAGAAGCGCTCATGGGCAAAGGTCCCATGACAGGCATGCACACATCTTACGACGCGCATTGTATTCTGCCGTCCAGACTGTATCAGGACCGACTGCATATCGAAGATGTCGCCAGTCTGATTCTTGACCACATTGCATCTGAAAATTGAGAGACCGTTATAATGGATCATTTAACCGCGCTCGAAAATAAAAGTATTTTCATCATCCGCGAAGCCTATTTTAAATTTAAAGACATCGCCTTGCTCTGGTCGATGGGAAAAGATTCCACAACGCTACTGCACCTTTGTAGAAAAGCATTTTTTGGGAAAATCCCCTTCCCCGTCCTCCACATCGACACGTCTTATAAATTCCCGCAGATGTATGAGTTCAGGGACAAATACGTCAAGGACTGGAATTTGGATCTGATCGTCGAAAGAAACGAAGATCAAATTCAGAAAGGAATGAACCCTGAAAGCAATTCCAAGTTTGACTGTTGCAATCAACTTAAAACCAACGCTCTCAAACAAGGCATTGAGAAACACAATTTCAAAGCCATCCTTCTGGGGATCCGGCGCGACGAACATGGAATACGCGCCAAAGAACGATTCGTCTCGCCCAGAACTCAGGATTTTAAATGGGATTATCAGGACCAGCCTGCCGAACTCTGGGATCAGCACAAATCCACTTTATCTGAAGACACTCATTACAGAATTCACCCGATTCTTCATATGACGGAGCTGGATATCTGGGAATACATTCAACGCGAGAACATTCCCATCAACGAGCTTTATTTCAGCCGTTCTGGAAACCGGTTCCGAAGCATCGGATGCATGCCCTGTTGCCAACCTGTGCAATCGGAGGCGAGAGACATTTCAGAAATAATCACAGAACTCAAGAGCACCAACACATCAGAGAGAGCGGGAAGATCTCAGGATAAAGAAGACGCCTACACCATGCAAAAATTAAGGGCGTTGGGCTATATGTAATTGGCCGCGAGCCACCAGCGAATAACGACAGTTTTTGAAATGGACCCACGCATGTCAGAGCAAGATACCAAGCAATTCACAGAAAATCTCCCCATCATCATTGTCGGTCATGTGGACCATGGTAAAAGCACCTTGATCGGGCGACTCCTTTGCGAAACAGGCAACGTGCCTCAAGAGAAATTTCAAGAACTCCAGAGGTTGGCTGAATCGGAAGGTCGGGAATTTGAATACTCAAGCCTTCTTGATTATCTTGAAGAGGAAAGAAAAGAGGGGCGAACCATTGATATCGCCCACACCTATTTTCAAGCCAACAAAAGGAATTACATCGTCATTGATTCGCCCGGTCATCATGAATTTCTGAAGAAAATGATCACCGGCGCTTCGCAGGCAGAAGCCGCCATTCTCTTGATAGATATTCAGCAAGGCATTTGCGAACAAACCCGCAGACACTGTTACATCTTATCTTTGTTGGGCATTGAGCAAATTGCCGTTCTGGTCAACAAAATGGATCTGGTCGAATACTCACAAAGCGCATTCGGACAGATGACTACTGAAATTCTGGAAGAACTGTCCTCGTTAAACCTGAAGGCCGCAGATATCATTCCTGTCAGCGCAAAAAATGGCGACAATATCGTCCAAACTTCTCACAACATGCCCTGGTATACAGGCCCAACTGCATTATCCACACTGGGGGGATTCGGCAAGAAGGACATCGCCGACACACATCTGCGATTTCCCATCCAAGGCGCCTTCGATATCGACGGGCAAACGCATGCCGTCGGGCGCATTGAATCCGGGGTGTTAAAAAAAGGACAAACCGTTCACATCTATCCTGACAACAAGGAATGCAAAGTCCTTTCCATCAAAAAATTCCAACAGGAAAAAATTGATGAAGTCCATGCTGGAGAATGCGTTGGCGTTTTACTTGAAGGCATCGTTCCCCAAAGAGGCAACGTTGTGACGGATGTCATCCCCTGCCGGGTCGGTCGTTCCTTCAGAGCGCATGTCTTTTGCCTCGAAAACACGCCATTGGACATCAACGCCAATTTCGAATGGAAATGCACGACGCAGGAAGCAACAGCCAGAATTCAAACCATTTACAATAAATTTGACCCTGCATTTGTGAGCATCGACAAATCGAATTCAAAACAGATCCTTCCGGGAGAAGTGGCTGAAGTTGAAATCACCCTGAACACGGACTCTCTGTACGACCGTTTCAGCGAAATACCCGAACTAGGGAGATTCGTATTTGAAATTTCAGGGAACCCCGTCGCAGGCGGCGTTATTCTCTGATCTCTTTTTTCAAATAATACTCATTCTCTTGGAATCACTCAATGTGCGGATTTGCAGGAAGTTTTAAGCCGACCGGAAACGTATGTAGCGACGAAATTCTCACCGCCATGCGAGATCAAATGATCCATCGCGGACCGGACGGCGCCGGAATCTGGCGCGAAACAGAGGGCCGTTGCGGCCTTGCCCATCGTCGCCTTTCCATCATCGATCTGTCAGAATCTGCGTCTCAACCAATGGCGAATCACGACGGCTCGGTCGTCCTTGCATTCAACGGCGAAATTTATAATCACAGAGAAATCCGGAAAGAGCTCGAAGCTACGGGCCGTTATCAATGGCTGACGGATCATTCCGATACCGAAGCCCTGCTTCACGCTTATGAAGAATGGGGCATGGATTGCATGCAACGCTTGCACGGCATGTTTGCTTTTGCCGTCTACGATGCGCGCGACAAAGCCCGCCCCTTCCTTCACCTGGTTCGCGACCGCGTCGGCGTCAAGCCGCTTTACATCACGCGCACACTTAAAGGGGAATGGCTGTTTGCATCGGAGATCAAAGCTTTTTTCCCTCACCCCGACATGACGAAGGAAATGGACCTGACGGCTTTCTGGCATTACCTGACCTTCATCGTCGCTCCGGCTCCCATGACGCTCTTCAAGGGGATCTTCAAAATACCGGCAGGGCATTTCGTGAGTATAGACGCCAGCGGCAGAGCCGTAGCGCATTCCTACTGGGATTGTCTGCCAGATAAAAACACGCTCCTGACTCCGAATGATATCAGCGAAGAAGAAGCGACGCGCCGCCTCACCGAACTCCTCAAAAAATCAATTGAACGACGCATGGTATCCGACGTTCCCTTCGGCGTTTTATTATCCGGAGGAGTCGACTCCAGCATGAATGTCGCTTTGATGAGCGAGTTGATGGACCGCCCGGTGTCCACATTTTCCATCGGCTATGAGGGCAAGGAAGACTACAATGAGTTTCAGTTCGCCCGCCGCGTGAGCCAACGCTACAAGACAGACCACCACGAAACCTTGATCAATCGCAATGAAATGCAGGAGTTTCTCCCTCAACTGGTACACATTCAGGACGAACCGGTGGCGGACAACGTTTGCATACCGCTTTTCTTTTTATCGCGGCTTGTCAAACAAAGCGGCACAACCGTCGTGCAGGTCGGAGAAGGCGCGGATGAAAATTTCCTCGGCTATTGGTGGGTTGAACATTTCAGGAAAAAAGCCGAAGAAGTCTACAACCCAATGCGTAACCAGCAACTGAGCTGGTGGAAAAAAATGTTTATCAAGGGGAAATCCTTGCAACCCGGCCTGCTATCCGGCGAGGACCTGGAAATTCAAAAACGGGCGCAAGCGGGTCAGGAACTGTTCTGGGGCGGCGCCACTTGCTGGTGGGGAGAAATGCGAGACCAATTAACTCCCAATCCCTCGCCCTTCATGCAAACGGTTGAGTGCCCAATTGAAAATTTACTACCGGACAGTTATCGGGAACTGGACAGCCACAATGTGGTTGCCAGTTATATGGATCGTCTCGAAGGGCGCCTGAGTGAACCGGAAATTTTGCAAAAGATTCCTTATATGGAGCACAAACTCCGACTGCCCGAGCACCTGTTAATGCGAGTGGACAAATTGACCATGGCCCATTCGGTGGAAGCGCGCGTTCCCTTTCTCGACCACGAGCTTGTTGAATTTGCCGTTCGCCTTCCGCCCTCTTACAAGCTATGGGAAGGCCTTGGCAAGAAAATCTTGAAGAAAGCGTCGGAGCCTTATCTGGACCACGATATCATCTACCGAAAAAAACAGGGGTTCGGCGCGCCTATGGACGAATGGTTTATGGAAGGCGACTTTGGAGAAAAATGTCTTTCCGCCTTCAAACGCTCGCACATCAGCAAATCAAAACTGTTGAACAACGACTACTTCACCGATCTCATCAGACATCAGATGAAGCAGGGAGGCGGATACAGCTTTCATATCTGGACCGTCATGAACGCCGTTCTCTGGCATGAATACTGGGTCGAAGGAAAAGCGGATTGTTTTTAACTCTTTACTGCAAACAGCCTGAACGCAGACGCCTATCCTATGGAAAACCAACAGGCAATCGCCTATAATATGGGTCAAGGGCGCCAACCGACGCAATACGTCCAAGAGCCAACAGCGTTTTTAATTTTCTAAATTCTACCGAGCCTACGTGACCGATTCTTTAGTCAGCATCATCATTCCCGCCTTTAACGAAAAGCAAAGCCTCGAAGAGCTTTGCTCCCGGATTTCCAAGGTATTCGAGACGATGAATCGTCCCTTCGAATTGATCTTTATCGACGATGGGAGCACGGACGGCACCTTCGAGAAACTATTAGATCTCCAGAATGAATATCCTAACCTGCTCATTGTCCGGCATTTTAAAAATTTCGGGAAATCCCTTGCCTTGATGCAAGGCTTTGATCTCGCTGAAGGAGAGATCGGTATTATGCTGGACGCCGACCTGCAGGATCAACCGGAAGATATCCCCAGATTCATTGAAAAACTCGATCAAGGATTCGACCATGTCAACGGCTGGAGAAGCAACCGAAAGGATACTTTTTTAAAGCGATCCATCTCCAAACTATTCAACCTGATCACAACCTTTATCTTCAAATTCAACGTTCACGATATCAATTGCGGCTACAAAGCGTTCAAAAAAGACGCCTACAAGGAGTTGAATCTAAAAGGAGATTTGCACCGATTGATACCGGCTCTGATAGCTAACAAGGGATTCAAGGTTTGTGAAATTAAAATTTCGCATGATAACAGGAAGTACGGAGTTTCAAAATACAAACTCCTGCGACATCGAGGGCTTTTAGATATCATCGCTCTTGCCGTAAGCTTCACGGCGCAAATACGCCCTTTTCATTTTTTTAGCGAACTCGGTCTGGCATTTCTTTTGATCGCCGGTTTCACTATCTCGGGTTGGGCATTGACCCGTGATGTATTTTCACAAACTGCCGAAATCCTTATCCTCATCGTGGGCCTATGGTCTTTGTTTGTCGGTACGATACTTCCTCTTTTTGGGTTTTTCCTAGAGATAGAAGCTTATCGTTCCCAGGGAGTGGAGTGGAGAAGCAAATTAATCAAGGAAACCATTCTTTCCAAATCCCGGCGCTCCGTTGACTAGCCCATGCGCCCCCACATTCAGCGCCCCAGCTGTGAACGCATCGCCTGAATCTCTATCATTAATCCTCTCAATCCTCTAATTCTATGTGTGGAATTTTTGGCGTCATTCAACCCGATCTTTCTGAATCGCCTGAAAATTTAATTCAACAACTCCACACGCTGATCAAGCATCGCGGCCCCGATGAACAGGGGCATTATGCCGAGCCGGGTTGCCTCATTGGAAACGCGCGATTATCCATTATTGATCTGGATGCAGGCTGTCAGCCAATTTTCAATGAAGATCGCTCTCTCGCCATCGTTTATAACGGCGAGCTTTACAACCATCGGGAATTGAGAAATCAGTTGATCGGCAAGGGACACAACTTCCGTACTGAAACCGATACCGAAACGATCCTGCACGCGTTCGAGGAATATGGAGAACAATGCGTCGATCGATTCAATGGCATGTTCGCTTTCGCCATTTGGAATCTCAAAAACAAGTCATTGTTTGTTGCGCGCGACAGACTCGGCATCAAACCGCTGTATATCGCTCCATTGCACAATGGATTCGCCTTTGCCTCTGAGGCAAAGGTTCTTCTACCCTTGCTGAAAAAACCGATTCGACCCAACTGGTCGGCCATTTACCGATTCTTTTCTTTTGGATACATCCCAGGTTCAGAATCCCCATTTGACGGCATCCAAAAATTTCCGGCGGGACATTACGCCTGGCTGAAGAACGGAGAACTGACACCGACCCGCTTCTGGGCGCCTGAATATGGAATGGGCGCGTCGCAAACGCCCGCAGTATCTCAAAAAAAAATACAGGAACTCATCGAACATGCAGTCACACTTGAATTGATGAGCGATGTGCCTGTCGGCGTTTTTCTAAGCGGGGGACTCGACTCTTCCGCCGTGGCGGTCTTTGCTCAGAAAAATTCAAGCAGGACTATCCATTCATTTGCGCTCCGCTTTGAAGAGTCAACGCATGATGAGTCGAAAGACGCAAGGGTTGTCGCCGATCATCTGAAACTGGATCATCATGAATTTTTGTTCTCAAGAGAAGAGTTGACGCATTCGTTATTTGAGGTCGCAAAAATTCTGGAAGCGCCCTTTGGCGACTCGACCGTCCTGCCATTGCTCACGCTATCAAAACACACGAGGAAGTCTGTGAAAGTTGTTTTGACCGGCTGGGGTGGAGACGAAATCTTTGCGGGCTACCCAACCTACAAAGCCCACCTGATGGCGTCATGCTACCGCAAACTCCCGCAATTTTTCAGGGAAGGGTTATTAGCTCCTCTAATCCAGAGCCTGCCGGTTTCAGACAAATACATGAGCCTGGAATTTAAGGCGAAACGGTTCATCAAAGGCATGAACCTGGCGCCGGAACTGCAACATTTTTTATGGATGGGATACTTGGAAGATAGCGCCAAACAACGTCTCTTCATGCCTTCCATCCTGAACCAGTCCGATCAGGACACATTGGCTCCGGTTCGTGAAATACTTCCCAAGCTTCCAGAGAAAGACCTCGTCAGCAGAATCATGCACCTCGACGCTCTATTTTTTCTTGAAGGCAATGGACTGTTTCAAGCCGATCGAATGACGATGGCCGCCTCTCTGGAAGCGCGCGTTCCCTTGCTGAACAACGACCTCATTGATTACGTCAATGCCCTGCCTTCAAGTGATAAAATGCCGAACGGGAAAACCAAGGAACTGTTGCGGAATGTTTTAAGGCCGCATTTGCCAGCATCTATTATCAACAAACCTAAAAAAGGTTTTGGCCCGCCGTCTGCTAATTGGACTCGCAATGTCTTTTCTAAACTTTTCGATGATCTTTTCGATAAAGAAAGGGTGATCGAGCAAGGTATTTTTCAATTTAAAGAAATAGACAGGATGATTTCGGAGCACAGGTCTCGAAAAGTCGACCATGGGCGAAGTTTATGGGCGCTATTGAGTTTTCAACTCTGGTACAACAATTTTATTGAAGATTTCAACCGTGGTTAAAAATTGAGTCTTTAATTGAAACCAAGCATGCACCTTCTCACCTTTAAAACAAAACGATGACATCCATCCTTCCCAGACTGAAATTCTGGTCGCAGAATCTGCTGATCATCACCACAATGGCCTGGTTTCTGGCGCATTTACATATTTTCTTCAATTACATTGATCGCGCTCCATTTCTATCCTTCGATGACGTATTGATGAATATCTCTTTTACGATTGCAGATTTAAAACGATACGGGTTCACAGCTCTTCCTGTGCAGACCGGAATCAATGCATGGAGAGGCGACTCCTTCTTCAACTATGGCCCCTGGTATTGGGTCATTGGCGGCGCGGTGAGCTGGTTATTTGGCAATTCGATCGTTCTGATGAGAGCCTTGCATCCGCTGGGTTTGATTTTCATCTGTTTCATGGCCTACTGGCAATTCAGAAAGGTATCCGTCGCCCTCGCCGGCATTGTATCCCTCCTGATCTTTCTCATATTTTTCCAGATGCATTGGCCGATGGTGAGACCGGACATCATGGCTTCGGTGTTCGCCGCCATCGCCATAGTTTGCTGTCATGGAGCGATTAAAAATGGAAAATTGCTCAACTGGTTCATTGCCGGTTTTTGCGCATCAGGCGCCGCCACCAATCATCAGGTCGCATGGTCCATGGTCCCAGCCCTGGTTCTGATATGGGCCGTGTGGGCGATCGACTATAAACGCGCCGACAAGGTCAGGACGTTGGAAGACAATCTCGCAGTCAAAAGTTTTTTCTCAGCGCTTGCAGGCGGCCTTTCCAGCGCGCTGGTTTACCTGGTCATGATCGAGTTTCGTTTTCAGGATCTCTTGGGAATGTGGCAAAACTATGCAAGCACGCATACCACGAAGAATCCCGCTCCTTTTATAGACGTCTTGCTACAGCACATGCATTTCGCCTGGCAGGAACCTGGAACAGGAAGGAAAATGATCTTGTCGATCGGCGTCTACAGCATCGCTATCATTTCATTATTGCTTCTGCCCAAAATGAGCGGAGAGGCCAGAAACAAGTGGATCGCTTGGGTCCTTCCACCGACTTTCATCGGCGTCGGCTATCAACTAAGCCTTGGCGTTTATCCTAATTTTCATGCGGGTTATGAAATTCTGACGCAATGGATACCGGTGTGGACTGGTTGCTCTCTTCTCGCCGCCAGCTCAGAAATATGGCTTCCGAAGGAAACGGATTTCAAGCGAGGAATGGAAACGGGCTTATGCTTTCTCCTGACGCTGATCATAGCCAATCAATCGATCAGCGTTCTTAAACAGGGGTCGCCATGGCAAAGCCACGCAAACCAGTCGGTGCAGATCCAAGACTACATCGACCATGTTATTTCCATTTTGCCCAAAGGCGCATCCGCTTTTGGCACTCCTATTTTTGGCCTTGAATCTGGAACGCGGGTCAATCTGATGCAGTTCGCCGACGGAGTGTATATGGGACGAACGTTCAAGCCCTCTGCGCGGGATGCGTTGGCTCCAAATTTCCTGATCCTCAGTTATGAAGAAAATCGCTCTGCCGCGATTTCAGGATTGAAGAGAGAGAAAAACTTTTTCTACTATTTCAAAGAAGTTTTTCCAAACGCAAATTACGCGCTGGTTCGCCTGGTGGAAGCGCCTCCTTATGGTTCCACACGAGTTTATATGAAAACATCCGAGCATAACACCGCTCCGAAAACTCCAAGCGTCGCATTGCACACCGGCTCCAGCCCTCAATGGTCCTACAATTTAGGGAATGCATTGCCGATAAAATTCACCAAAGACGGTCCCGTTGACTTCGACGTCACAATGTATGGCGTCCAATACAAAACCGAGTCGAACAAAGTTCTGAAAGGCAACCTTCCGCAAGGTTCTTATCTGATCGCATTTGACATCATCAACCCGGCGCAAGACTATTCAAGCATTTTAACCTTTACGGGAAGCAACAAAATCGTCGGAAGCGGTAGCGATCTGGGTGTGGGGTTTCCAGTCATGCAGTATTTCCCCTTCGAAAAACAAACATACATGCTCTTGAACCATCCAGGAGGGGATTTATTTATCTCGCAACTGGACTCGAATCTGGATTCCAGTTTTCAGATTCGAAATGTGTTCCCTGTTGAAACGCTGGAAAACGGCACGGTACAGTTGCCCTCTGTTCCAATACCTGACATCAGGTCATGGAGTCATTCTAAAAACACGCATAAGATTTCTCAATCGCCCGATGGGGATACATTGCAAATTCAAGGCAATGATTCGCAGTGGGGCTATCAATTACAAAGCCCCGAGATACTCGTTTCTCCAGATTCAAACTATATGCTGAGGGTCCCTCTCAAAATTCTGGAAGGTAATGTGAGGGTTGGCATTCTTGACGAATCAGAGCAATGGTTGGTTTCTCCGCTTCCTGCGGGAAAAGATATTAACTTCAATGTCAGGAACAACAGAACAATATCTATCGTCTTGACCAATCATCATCCTAGAAAACCTGAAACGCCTTCAAAGTTTCAAATCTCAAATGGCTGGTTATGGGAGAATAAAAATGAAACTTACGCTGACCGATTGGGACGTTGTATCCGACAACTGCCGGGGGCCGATCTCACGCCTTGCAATCTTCCAAAGAACGAGTGAGTGACCGTGGGTGGGTGTTATTTATTCCGGGCTACCAGATAATCGTGTATCGCCAAATAATCCACGTCGGTTTTCAGGAAGCACGCGACAGCTTCTTCAGGGGTATTAACGATGGGTTCCTGAATATTGAAGGATGTATTCAGAATGACCGGGGTGCCTGTTAATTTGTAAAAATGTTCGATCAACTCATAATATCTTGCGTTGTCTTCCTTCGAAACAGACTGTACCCGGCATGTGCCGTCGACGTGAACGACCGCAGGGAGTTCTTCCCTTTTCTCATCTTTAATATTAAAAACTAGCGTCATGTAGGGCGAGGCGTAGTCCTCGCCAAAATATGCTTCCATGTGTTCTCTTAAAATGCTGGGGGCAAACGGCCTGAACTCTTCACGTTTTTTTATTTTAACGTTTATGATTTCTTTCATTTCCTTGATCGTCGGGTTGGCAAGAAAACTTCTGTTTCCCAAAGCTCTTGGACCAAACTCCGATCTTCCCTGAAACCAGGCGATAATCTTCCCATCTTTCAAAAGTTCAGCGCAAGTGCGCGCAATGTCATCCACACGCGTCGGCTTCAATCCTTTAGCATTCAAGGCTGTCTCGACGCGTTGATCGTCGAACGATTCCCCCCAGTATCCCGATGCATCAATCTTACCGCGCGCCTTATTGCCTGAACTGAAATACCCTAACAATGCCGCCCCGACTGCGGTTCCGCTGTCATGACATGAGGGGCCTACAAAAATATTCTTAAATTTTCCCTCGCGGAGCAGACGACCGTTGGCGACACAATTCAAGCCGACGCCCCCTGTGATCATCAGGTTTTCAGACCCGCCATTCTCATACAGATGATCAGCCGTATTGAGAACCACCTCTTCCAATCTCTTCTGCGCAGAGCAGGCAATGTCTGCGTGACGATCCGAAAGCTTCTCACCCGGAGTGGCAGGCGCTCCAAATGTATCCGCAAATTTATCAGAAAATTTTTGTTTACCGCCGACATGGAAATTAAAATAAGAAAGGTTGAGTTTATAGCCGCCACCCGGACGAATTTTCAATACGTCTTCAAACTCTTTTTTGTAAGCATCCTTTCCATACGCGGACAATCCCATCACCTTGTATTCATCTGAATGCATTTTAAATCCAAGATACTGCGTCAGCGCTGAATAGTAATTCCCAAGCGAATGGGGCCAAAAAACTTCTTTAGAAGGAGTGATCTGATTCTTCTCCCCCGTCCCCATCCAGCAACTCGCCCAATCCCCCATTCCATCCAGAGAAAGTATGGAACCTTGCTCAAAGGGCGAAAGATAAAAGACATTGGCCGCATGGCAAAGATGATGATTCATATGCTGAAACCGACCCGCATACCCGAACGTGTCGCGGAATACGTTTTCAGCATCATTTTTTCGGCTCACAGCATCCCGGTATTTCAATAGTTTCAAACTCTGAGGAAAATACTTCAACATATGAATCAGTTTCTTGTGCAACTGGTAATCACTTTTCAGCCAGCTATAACAAACAAGGTCTATATCGCTGATTTTCAGGCCGCCCTTTCTTAAACAAAATTCTATAGAATGTACGGGAAAAGAAGAATCGTATTTAATGCGCGTGTATCGCTCCTCTTCAGTAGCGGCGATGATCTCTCCATCTCTTACAAGGCAGGCCGCAGAATCATGCTCGCCAAAACAAATAAATCCAAGAATATTCATATTTTAAAAGCAGGAATCTAAAGTTTGTATTGTGACAGCGAATTAACCCCAGTAGAGACAGGGGGTCCATAGAAGGGGAAATATAAGGGCTGAATGTAATAGCGCCAGCTAAGAGGCCCTAAAGCGACCTCATTTTAAAATAAAAAACAGGGCATTGGAAATTATTAATTTGAAGGCATTGAAGCGATCAAAGAATTTCCGAAACAAAATTATCCAGGCGAATTTCGCGAATTTAAAAGGGCTTTCACAAAATCATTTCCCCGTTATACCCAGTCAAAAAGGAGTTGTGATATTCCTCATTTTGGCTTACTTTAAAAATCAATTGAAGTCTGGAGAATAATATAACTCATTCCTGTTATCTTCTCCCTGCAATTCATCGTAACTTCTGACGGTTGACAAACTCAATCAATCCAATCGGTCATCGAATCTGATATGCACAATCCTGATCTTGAGTCCACTCGCGAATTTTGGGACGCCAACCCTTGCGACGGTCAACCCAGCCTTTCACAGCGACTGGAATTCAAATACCAAAAAGAAACCTGGATGGTTGACTATTTTGAAGCGATTTCAAAATTCAAAAATATTCTAGAAGTGGGTTGCGGACAGGGAACCGATGCGATTAGTATTTGCCGAAAAATGCAACCAGGCGGTCGATACACCGGCATCGATTATTCACCGCAAAGCGTTGAGAGCGCTTTGGTCAGCATCGAAGAAGCGGGAGATTCGCTTCAGGTTCGGCCCGATTTATCTGTTGGCAATGCTGAGGATTTACGATTCGCGGACGACTCGTTTGATTGCGTGACTTCCATCGGCGTCCTTCACCATACCCCGGGGACTCAAGCAGCGATTGACGAAGTCTATCGGGTTCTCGAACCTGGCGGGACGGTTTTCATCGCACTTTACAGATTATTTTCACCCAAAGTATTAGGCGCCTATGCGCTCAGAGCTTTGGTCAGGGTGGTTGATGCCATCGTCTTTCAAAAGGGCTTTGTCTTAAAACGGGTGAGAAGTTTCGGGAGCGACCATGCGCTGGGGACGATGATCCTTGAAGGGATTGGCGTTCCAATCCTGAAGTCCTACACTCGGGCAGAGATCAAACACATGTTCAGCAATTTTGAATCGGTCCAAATCGAAGCCAAAGGAGCGGGGATTCCAGGGGCGGACAAGGTCAACCAGCTATTCGACAGATTGCCCTTCAACCCTTTTGGATACTTCTGGTACATCGTCGCCAAAAAACCGCTTTGAAGAGCCGCTCATTTATTATTCGTCAGGCCAAACTGAAAAATATTGCTTCCCGCCACCATCAACCGTAGCAGTTCATCCACGCTCTCAATTTTTCTCAGCCACTTCCAGATATAAGAAGGTCGAAAATAAAAGGTTCGGTAGGCTTTGCCGATCGTTTTCTGCAGATCGTCTCCGTGCAATTCGGTCAGCACTTGAGCGTAATAGGGAGTGGTGTGCAGTTTGGCCATATCCGCTTCGGTCCCTGAATATTCGGGAAATTCTTTTTTGACCATTTCAAAATGCTCGGTTCCCGGATAGGGGGTCAAGATACCAAAACTTGCCGTGGTTGGATCAATTTCCAAAATGAATTGGAGGGTATTTTTTATCGTCTCTTTCGATTCGCCCGGTCCGCCAAACACCATATGGGCGTGCGTGTCCAGACCGACTTCATGACAAATCTTGAAGGCTTCTTTGGCTTGCGCGACCGTCGCGCCTTTTTTCAGGTTGAGCAACATCTGATCGTCGCCAGTCTCAACGCCGAATTTAAGCATATGGCACCCGGCTCTTTTCATCATGACCGCGCTTTCGCGATCGATCATGTCCACTCTGCCATTGGCGATCCAGGTCACGTCGATGCCTTCATCGAGAATGGCCTGACAGATTTCCATGTTCCTTTTCTTGTAGGCGGTGAAGGTCTCGTCGCGGAAAAAAATTTCCTTATAACCCAGGCCGACAAGGTAACGGATCTCCTTCATCACGTTTTCAGCTGATTTAACGCGGATGTCGTTGCCGTAAAAGAAGGGCGATGTGCAGTAGATGCATTTGGCCGGGCATCCTCTCGAAGTCTGCATGGTCGCATAGGGCATGCGCTTGACGACGGGATTGAAATAGTCCACGCCCTTGGGAAGCAAGGTCCAGTCCGGTATCGGAAGCTGGTTCATGTCGAAGAACCCTTCGAAGGGGTTGATGCAAACCTTCCCATCTTTCTTGTAGCCACAGCCTTTGATTCCGCTGAGGTCTGTGCCTTCGATGACCCCGTTGACCAGATCGCGAATCGTCATTTCTGGTTCGCGAATCACGACATAATCGATGGCGTCTTCTTCGAGGCAGGATTCAGGGGCAAAGGTCGGATGCGATCCCCAGAATAATACCTTGATCGAAGGATTCTTAGATTTGATGAAACGCGCCACATTCAAATCCTCTTTATAGGAATTTGAGGAAGACAGCATCATCAAAAAATCCAAACCCGAAAAATTATTCTGTTCGAGTTTTTCGTAGGCTGGGTAATCGATCTGGGCGTCCAGAAATGTCACCTCATGCCCGCTGTTTTTCAACATTGTGGAGACGTAGAGGTGGTTGACTGGCGGCATCTGCATTCCGCCGATCCTTCGCCCATTGCACCAGCAGCCATAGAGCAAATCGCGGATCACGTTCTTTTTGTTGATTCCATCCCCAGGCAACAGCACAAGAACAGAACCGCGACGCGTCGGTCTGGCCGTCTCTACTTCGCTAATATTTTCTGTTTCAGTCAGCATGATAAGTCGAATCCATTAAAACAATTCATGAATTGCTATTGGTGTACATGTAATAATTTTTATCGGTTGTTTCAGGGTGACTTTTCTGAAAACGCGGCTTGATTGAGTCGCTCAAAATATTAAAGGCCATGCCGCTCTTGCGTTTCAATTCGGTCCAGGACGATAGCTTGCGCGCTTCCTGCAACAATCGTTTTGGAGTGAAATAATAAGATCTCAAAGCGTAGTTCTTTAACTTGATCAACGCTTCCCGATTCATATGTTGCTCAAGTAGATGCGGGATGCGATAGCATGGCGTTGGGTTCTTGGTGTACTCGACCCAAAAATCAAAGGGCAATATTCCACGCTCCAGCCCCAAATCATACAGCGCCGTTCCCGGGTACGGGATAGTCACTGCAAAAACTGCGTAGTTCGTGTCCAGCTTGCCGGCAAATGCGATGGTCTTTTGCGCGTCTTCCATAGTCTCGTCCGGAAAACCAAACATATAGTATGCCATCGTGTCGAAGCCGGCGTCTTTCGCCAGTTGAATCGCGTGCTCCGCCTCTTCCAGAGTAGTGGCTTTGCCCGTCGCATCGAGAATTCGCTTTGAACCCGTTTCCACGCCAAAGTGAATTCGGTAGCAACCGGCTTCTTTCATCCGCTTGTAAATATCCGGATCGGCGCGCTTGACGCGATCTCGGATGGCCCAGTTTATCTTGATGTTGTTGGCAATGAGTCCGTCGCATATCTCCAGAACCCGTTTTTTCGACCAGGTGAAAGTGTCGTCATAAACCTGAACATCGGTGATCCCCAGCTCAGCAATCGCCCTGAACTCTTCAACCACCTGCTCTGCGGTCCTGCAATAAACCTTCTGCACATCCATTTTGCAGAAATTGCATTTATGAGGGCAACCACGCGACGTTATCATCGTTGTTTCGTAAGCGCTCGGATTCAGCACCGAATTGTATCTCTTATAAGGCAAGAGCAAGCGGTCCGGGTGCGGGATATCAGTGATATCCGGGACCATCGCCAGATCCACCTCAGGCGCCAGAACCCGGCCTTCGATCTTGCGGAACAGTCCGGGAACCTCTTTCACCATCTCGTTATTTGCCAACTGCTCCAGAACGCCCTGCAAGACCTCCTCGCCGTCGCCGCGGACAACAAAATCAGCGTCGGAATATTCCAGAGTCTCTCGCGGGTACACAGAACAATGAGGGCCGCCCAGAATGATTTTGCAGTCAGGTAGTTTCTCGCGCAGTTGTTTTGCTGTTTTCCATGCCGGGTACCAGAAATCGGTCCATACCGTGAGGCCGATCACATCGGGCTTCAGGGCCACCAACTGGGCGACGGATTCTTCAACGCTGAGGTTATCTAACTGCGCATCAAAACAATGAACGTTGTCAAAACCCTTGGCCTTGAGGTGGGTCGCCAGAATCAGCACGGCAAGCGGAGGCTTGTGCCCCACGCCTTCGTTTTTATGAAATGTAAATAACGATTGGACGGAATCGTGCGTCGATGGATGAACCAACGCAACCTTGATATTTTTTTTAATTGGATCAACCATATTGAGAGGATTCAAGTGATGATCTAACCTTTCTACGCAGGGTTTTTATACCGCTACTTTATTTCGGGAGTCATGCAAACGCCAAGCTTTAAGAAATAGCGTCGTTGGCGTAAGCTCCTTTGACATAGTCATTCTTAATATACGAATTACCGCGAGTTCGTTGCCATTTCTTGTCGTTGAGCAGTTCTTCTGGCGTGACTTTCCTATCGGATTCCTTCGTGTCCGGGTAAAAATCATAATAGATCTTATCGCCCCGTCGCCATTTCACCACTGCAAGTTCAGGCATGAATTTGTAAAATTTATTTCTAATACGCCAGCGAACCACTTTGGAATAAACCGGAACCAATAAGCGCGTCCACCAACGGTTGTAATATTCAACCACGCTTTTGTGATCAATGAAGTAAGACATCAGGTCCCACATCTCGAACTGTTTTTTGTCTTTCTCAGACAACCAGGGGTGCCCCAAACACCAAATGTTATACCAGGCCTCATAATTTTCCGGATACTTGACGCCATATTCTTGTTCGGCAATCTGCCAGAATTTGGTGTTCCCCGGGAGCAAACGATAGAGTTGCAAATTGGTCATCCTGATGTTTGGATTGTCATCAGTCAACTGCATCATCAATTCCATAGTCTTCTGACCGTCTTCCACTCCCTCACCGGGCATTCCACCCATGAAAGACATCAAGGGAATGATATCGGCTCGTTTCATCTTCTGATTCGCCGAAACAATGTCCTTGACCATGATTTTTTTATCCATGAACTCAAGCATTCGGTCTGAGCCGGATTCTATCCCCACCTGAAAAGCATAGAAACCTACTTTTCTTAATTTCAAAAGCAACTCATCATCCAGTCGGTTGATATCATCGACCCGCCCGGAGCATTTAATTTTCAGCCCGATATCCTCGTTTGCCAGAATTTCAGCCAACTGCCTTATTCTCCTGACGCTACCGAGAAAATTACTATCGCCCATCGCGATGATTTTGACGCCCAGAGCGGCGATGGAGCGCATATTTTTGACAATATTTTCCGCCGACATGATACGCGTCTTCGTCGTCGTAAAGTATTCATTCACATTACAAAAAGCGCAAATATGAGGACAACCCCTATCGGGGAAAAAACCCATTGACGGCTCGCCCGCAACATTCGAAGTGTAATGTTTGATATCAATTAAATCATAGGGTTGGGTAGGAAGCTCATTGACATTCAATCCTTCGCGGATCGCCGTCTTGATGACCTCGCCTTCAGAATTTTTAAAATACAGGCCCTTGACTTGATTCAAATCCCCTTTATTTGCCAGCGTTTCCACCAACTCCAAAAAGGTGACTTCGCCTTCAAAGGGAACGACAATATCTATGGATGGCGAATCGATCATTTGCATCGGCGACATCGTCACATGCGGTCCGCCTAATACAACGACCTGATCGGGAGCTACCTGCTTAACCCACTTTGCCATCTCCATTGTATGGTAGAGTTGCGGTCCACTCATGCTACCCATACCCACACAAATGGGTTTTTCTTTTAATATGGACTCAATCTGTTCCTTCCAGTTTCGCTCCACTCTCTGATCGATAATTTTAACGTGAAGACCTTTTTCTATCAGAGGCGCGGCGACAGCCAACAGACCTTGAGGCGGCTCCACAAAACCTTCAGCAAACTCCAGGTAATCCGAGCGGGTTCTTATTAATAAAACATCTATTTTCATTAAGTTATCCTCAAAATCCGCACTCCACCTTATGGAGCTATAATTCCAGTTATTTTAGTTTCTGCATGGGAATATATAAATATTTACTGCACGAAGGCATTATACATTAAACCGTTATAAACAGGCCTTATAAAAAATCATTTCAGGAACTTAACCTATTTAAATCCTCAGGTTCCGGTAATCCAAGCCTCTTTTACTTATCGGCACGAAACCCTTAAATATTCCTTTTTATTATTAAAAAAACACAAAAGATTTTGTTTTTTTAACATTGACTGTTTGCAACCAAAACAACGCCACCTGTTCAGCTTCTGATCCTCAACGAATATGATTTCAGCGAATTATGTTGTGTCAATACCATCAGGAATACAGAAAAAACACCTAAAATCATCCATTTTGATATAATATTTTAATAAAGGATCATTGAAAATCCTGAAAGCCAATCAGTATCTTAAAACCACTCACCGCCAAACACGTCTTATTGTATTATTTAACTTTATCCACCTGAGCAAGGCCAGATTGTCTATAAAACCGATACGGATTCGTTAAAAAGTTCATCCCAGCTTGTTACTTTCCACAGGAATCACAAATCCCTCCTCTCAATTTAAACTCAAAATGAAAAATTTCCTTATCGTCGTAGTCGCCACGCTATGCTCGCTACTTGTATCCGAACTCCTTATCAGGCAGATAGACGGCTACATCCCCTTCTCCATGCGATTACAACTGTCCTCATCTCTTGTGGACAAGGAAACACTACATAGCCAGAAACTAATCAACTTTGCTAAATCAATTTCCAATAATGAACATATCAATCCGGAATGGATATTAAGCGTCCCCGAGGATTTCTTAAAACGCCTGGACAACGAACCCATCATGCCTGAGTTACTGGCTAGACGCGATGCCCTGGCCAGCGAAGGTCCGATCGTCTCTGAATGGACGTATCAGGTTTTCAACAAAAATTTCCTTGTCAAAACTTTTTGCGGACTGACCGATTTTGGAGTTTGGAGAGATATCTATTTTGATCGTTTCAGCAAAATAAAATCCATATATACCTTTAATCCCCTGACTGAAACCCACTTACCTCAATTTCGTAATTTCCCAAATTTCAAAACCCCGCACCGCAAAATCCATAATAAATATGGCTGGCGTGGAGTCGATATCGAAGTTAACAAACCTCCCAGGACGATACGAATCGCCTTTTTGGGAGCCTCTACCACTTATGGGGCTACCAAGTTTTCGTATCCCGAACTGGTTGGTCACTGGCTTAATCTATGGGCGCAATCCAGGCAATTAGATATCAAGTTCGAAGTCATGAACACAGGACGAAATGGAATAGACTCTCAGGGCATTAAGGAAATTCTTTACCAGGAAGTTCTCCCCTTCGAGCCAGATATGGTCGTATATTTTGAAGGGATCAACCAATTCAATTACCTCGAATGGATCCAATTTGCCGGCACAAGTAAACCCGCGCCCTACAAAATTGATTTCGAGATTATGGCGCCCGAACAAAAATCAAAATATTCTGCAATAGTCAATCGTGTTCTGGAATTACTGAACCCGACAACTCTGAGAGAACTTCCCAAGCAAAAACATACCTTAACCATCCCTGATGATTTAGACACAAAAAATCCCGACATTCTCGACCCCTCATTAAACCAAAACAACAAGCTCATACTGGACGATCTCAAGGAGATGAACGCTGAGATAAAAAAAATTAACTCGTCTCTGATTATGGCCTCATTTATCATGCTGGCGGAAGACGGCTTGAAACTGGACCCTGTGAAACACAAAGATATACACAGATATCTCAATGAGGTTCTGAAACCTTACACCTATTCAGAACTGCGCCAACTCATGGATTTTCAGAACCGCCTGACGAGGAGTTTTTCCAAAACGAATGATTTAGAGTTCATCGATGTAGCTTCTGATTTCCCAATGGACCCCGACCTGTTTTTGGATGCTGTACACACCAATCCAGACGGAACCACTTTCAAAGCATGGACTTTTTTCTCGAAATTAATACCCATCATCCAATCAAAACTAGACAGCGGCGCGCTACCCAAACCCGATCAAAATGACGACATTGGCGTAGAGGATCGCTTTGACGTTCATACCGTGGAGTTTGACAAGATTAAATGTGATTATAAATACAAGAATCTTTCACTCCCTGAATTCACCCGATGGAGAATTCAAGCCAAAGAAAATCAGCACAAAAATAAAATCTCCGCTGATAAACTGACCCTTTATGGCGACTCCAGTCAATTAGGCTATCAAATCATGAGTCCGAACGTTGCCGTCCAAAAGAACACCATCTACCAAGTCAACATTGAACTGAAAGTCCTTAAAGGGCAGGTCTGCCTCGGCGTCCTGGATGAAACTTCCAATTGGTTGCTCATACCCCAGTGCTCACTTAACCGAAAGTTGTTGTTTGATTCTAAGAACAATCGATCGATACAATTGGTGGCGTCAAATAACTTCTACGACCAACCTGCAGAAAACACAATTTTTGAAATGTCGATTCCCTGAAAATCCCTTTGCGGGGACCCGATTGTTTTTTACAGCCAACTTTAAACAGCTTATAATCCCCTAGCAAAGGATGCCACAGGGCTGTCTCATGATCGCTCCCTTTCAAATGAACGAGCTTTTTTACTGAAAATTAAATGCACGAAAATCTCGAACGTAACGTAGACACAAAACTTCCATCCAACCGTTCTTTTGGATTTGTCTTCACTGTCATATTCCTGGCTATTGGCCTGTACCCCTTATTGCAAGGGCACGATCCGCGAATCTGGGCGCTTTCGGTCGGTCTATTATTCCTCATCATCTCCATAATACAACCCACTCGATTAGCCCCGTTGAACAGAGCATGGACTCGCCTGGGTTTGATTTTAGGTAAAGTCTTCAATCCCGTCATTCTGGGCGTTTTGTTTTTCTTTGTCATCTGCCCGATCGGGGTCATGAAACGCTTTTTGAGTTCAGACTTCCTGTCTCTCAAATACTCTTCAGAAAAACAAAGCTACTGGATAGACAGAAAGCCTCCAGGCCCCGAGCCCGAATCCTTACGCCAACAATTTTAGAGGAATCATGTCTTTTATCATTGAACTCTGGTCGTTCATCCGAGCCCGCAAAAAATATTGGCTTCTGCCAATAATTATTGTGATGACGCTCGTAGGCGGACTACTCGTACTGACTCAAGGAACAGCGATCGCCCCCTTTGTGTACACACTGTTTTAAGAAACCCAACCATGTACATTCTTGGAATTTCAGCTTTTTATCATGACAGCGCCGCGGCTTTGATCTGCGATGGGGAAATCATCGCCGCCGCGCAAGAAGAACGGTTTTCTCGAATTAAACACGACCCCAATTTCCCCAAAAACTCCATCGCATATTGTCTTTCGCAAGCCGCTATTTCTTCCGAAGCCGTCGACTTCATTGTTTTCTACGACAAACCCTTTCTGAAATTCGAAAGACTTCTGGAAACCTACCTGCAGTTTGCGCCCAAGGGATTCAGCTCCTTCTGCAAAGCAATTCCGGTCTGGCTCAAGGAAAAATTGTTTCAAAAAAAAATATTGTGCGACAACTTGAAACGATCTGGTTTTTCAGGAGACCTTCAGGAGAAATTACTTTTTTCCGAACACCATTTAAGCCACGCCGCGAGCGCGTTCTACCCTTCTCCGTTTGAGGAAGCCGCCGTATTGACTATGGATGGCGTTGGCGAATGGACGACCACCTCGCTTTCCATAGGCAAAGAACATTCATTATCAATCCTGAAGGAAATTCACTTCCCCCACTCACTGGGCCTCCTCTATTCAGCCTTCACCTACTATGCCGGATTCAAAGTCAATTCAGGAGAATACAAGCTCATGGGTCTGGCGCCCTATGGCAGACCTGAATACGCCGATACAATCAAAGATCATCTCATCGACGTGAAAGCGGACGGAAGTTTTCGCCTGAACCTGGAATATTTTGATTACTGCGTCGGCTCCCGCATGACCAATGACAAATTCGACCGTTTGTTTGACGGGCCGCCCCGGCCAGCCGAACAAGAGATCACGCAAAAGGACATGGATATTGCCGCATCCATTCAAACTGTGCTCGAGGAGGTCGTCATCAAACTCACCGAGTCCATTGCAAGAGAAACTCGAACACAGAATCTATGCCTGGCTGGAGGCGTCGCCTTGAATTGCGTTGCCAATGGAAAAATATTGCGCAACGCCAATTTTAAAAATATCTGGATTCAACCATCATCAGGCGACGCAGGCGGGGCGCTTGGAGCCGCATTAGTCGCCTACCATTTATTTAAGGGGCAAGCTCGCAAGGTCCATCCGTCGCAAGACTCGATGAAAGGGTCTTACCTTGGAAACGAGTTTTCTAATGATGAAATTCAATCCAGACTGCAGAAGGAAGGGGCCGTCTTTGAGCAAATGACAGACGACGCGCTGATCAATACCTGCGTTCAAACATTGAACGGAGGGGCCGCCCTTGGCTGGTTTCAGGGACGCATGGAATTTGGCCCACGCGCACTGGGAGCGCGCTCCATCCTTGGCGATGCCCGGTCTCCAGGCATGCAGTCGATTTTAAACATCAAAGTGAAATTCAGAGAATCGTTTCGTCCCTTCGCCCCCTCCATTTTACGCGAAGACCTTGCAGACTGGTTCGATCTGGATACGGACAGTCCCTACATGCTCCTCGTCGCTGATGTCGTCAAGAGCCGGCGACTTGAAATGAGTCCGGAAGAAGAACGCTTGTTCGGAATAGAAAAGCTCCATGTGCCGCGCTCTGAAATCCCAGCGGTCACGCATGTGGATTATTCGGCGCGCATACAAACCGTTCACAAGGAAACTAACGCGAAGTACCACCGATTGATCTCTGAATTCAAAGCGACCACAGGTTGCCCCGTTCTCGTCAACACCAGCTTCAATGTTCGAGGAGAGCCGATTGTATGCACGCCTGAAGACGCCTTTCGCTGTTTCATGGGGACCGACATAGAAGCCCTGGCGATTGGCAATTGTTTCCTCAAGAAAAAAAACCAGGCTCCAGAACTGAAAAAAAACTACGAAGGGACGTTCGCGCCAGATTAGAGCAGGGATATCGCCATCAGGAAAATTCATTCAATCCATAGACGCCGTAGATGCTGCGCACAAAGACAGAGTCGCCTGACACCATAGGCGTATCAAGGATAAACGTTCCCAAATTAATCTCCCACAAAATTCCCCCAGTCGCGCGATCCAGTTTCATGAGCCAGGTTCCCGAACTGACATACAGACTTTTCTCTTGAACGAGAGGGGGAACCCTCATCGCGCCATGTCCTTTGATTTGCCACAGCATTTTTTTCTGCGTTAAATCCACCGAAGAAATCAAATTGTCATACGATACCGTATACGCCTGACTGCCGTCCAGAGACAGGCCTTCGAAGACCATTGAGCTTGTATCCACTTCAGACAACAGCCTCCCTGTTCTACGATCCAGCTGATAGACCCGCCCGATTCTGTCGGCATAGACGATCGTCTCACCATCAATGATCGGCGTTGAAAAAGCGCTAGCCTGTCCCTGGAACTTCCAGATCACGTTTCCGGTTTTCTTGTCCAAAGAGTAAAAATATCCTTCATGCATCGATCCAAAGTAAATCGCGTCCGCTGTTTGCGCCACAGAACTCAAGGCCGCCGCTTCGTCAAAAATCCAGTCATACTCTGCCGGAGTCGTCGGTTTCGCTCTACTTCCAGGCAAGGGCTGAGACGCTATGTGGTACTTTCTACCAACGTAAGTCGCGTAATAAACAGCATTCTCATCGACAATAAATTTACTGTAAATGGGATACTTTAGTTTTCCTGCCGCCAAGACCTTACCTTTTTCAAACTCTATCACTCGAAATTCCTGCTGACTGTGTGTCTCCATTTCAGACACAAATAATTTTTCTCCATGCACAAGGAAATGACCGCCCGGCCCCCCTGATTTGTGTTTCAACTTCATGGCCTTGAGACCTTCACCGCTCTCAGGAGTAACGACTCTCATTTCATGATTGCTATAGCTGTTATAAAGCAACCCGATTTTCGTTTTGTAAAAATGTCCGGCGATGTAGGGCAGAGTGTAATAAGGCGGGGTATGCAACCACTTTATTCTGACCTTCCCTGAATAATGATTGCCCCTATAAATTCGTTCGAGCCTGTCCTGAATATTTATTGCCTGAGGACTTTCATATCGCATGTCTCTAAATGAAAATCCTGTCACCCCCAAGTACATCACTCCCCCCAGGCACAAGCCCAGCAACAAGGTCGAAACACGAAATAACCCGCTTGGAGCATCACCGGGATTTGCTTCAAACGCGGACCGGGATGTCGTAGAAACGGGAAATATAATGCGGGAATAATTCTGCTGGCAAACTCTCAAAACAGAAGCCATACCAACAACCAGAATCACAGCAAAAGACAAATAAACATAAACAAAATAGCCCTCCATGCTCCCCGCCACCCCGACAACGCCCAGACCATATAACGCGGGAATCATTACAAACGGCATGCCTCGTCGCTCCTTAAACAAGGCGAAGGGCAGGAACAACAGAGCGGCGCAAAGAATCAGCCAAAGGTGAAGTTTATGCAGAGGACGGATGTAGTCGTCTACCCGCTTATAAATACCCTCACACGCGCCTTGAGATTCGTGCAGTTGACTTGGCAGAACAAACAGATTCATCGGAACGCGATTGGCCCAGGACATGAAAAAATCTTTTGGGTGGTTCACAATGTAGTTGTAATAAAATTTTAAAAGATAAGGATAGGAGCCAGCAATTTCCGGGAATCTGTCTTCGCTCAAACGCAATTCAAAACGCGAAATATAACCGTCATCCCAAAACAACCCATAGGACTCGTCAGGGAGACCTTGCCCGATTGACTCCAGTGGCCGGATGGCCATCTGGCTTGCGGTGTGCAATGCAAACTGCCCATGTCTTTCGTAGTTATAAGTCATCACAGAAAGCGGCAGTACGCTTGTCAACATCGCGGTCACAGTGAAGATTTTCACCGCTCGTTTCCATTCGCGCAAGTTCGCGCAACACAACAACAGAAATATGAAAGGAACCAGCTTGAGTTCGTTTCTCCACAAAATAGCGACGGCGCCGATCGACGCAAACATCAACATGGTTTTCCAGCCTTGATCTTCAAAAGCCAGACGATACGATACCCAGATCAACGCTATGAAAATGGTGAAAAACAGCGAGGTATGAGGTTGCACAGATAAATTGGTAAAAACAAATTCCGGGTGCAACGACAAAAGAGCAACGCTTATCAGCGGCAGGAACCATGCGCCAGGGAGCCGGGCTTTCTTTAGAATCTTGACCAAGAAAAAATACAGCAGGACGTTGCCGCCAGTGATGATCAAAAACTGCACGACCCGATATGCAATCTCGGTATAAACAGGGTCTGTTTTTGAAATCCCGTACCATTCCAAAGCGCGAAATATCAAATAAAAAAATGCGGCCCTGCCAGGAGCATAATTATAATACTGCAAGAGTGTGGATGATTTTTCACCATACTCAACGTCAAGCGCCTTCCAGGTTCCGTTGCAAAAGGAAAACTCCGGCAGATAGACCTGCGTCAGAACCTTGCCGCCTTCCATGAAACTCAAACCCAGGATACCCGCCAGACAACACAACGAAACGCGCCTGCAGGACTCCTCTTTCAACACCCATTGATAATGATTGAGGATCATTATCAAAAGATAAAACGGGCCCACAATTAGAAACAAGAGCGCCGAGGCATAAAGAAGCATTTGCATCATAATCACCCGGCCATCCTGGGCCAGGCCTAACTCAGATTCCAGTCCCCCAAATAATTCCGCCTTTGTTTCTTCCCAAAAACCGTCGCTCTCGCCCGGCCCGACATTGGCTTTTCGCTTGCGCTCCTGCTCCGCTCTATAACCTTCATTCGAATGATCCGAAGCGCGCTCCCCAACAGCCGCCGACATTTTCAGGCCACGCATATCTGAGGGGATATTAGCGCTTATGACTAGAAAAAAAGATTGAGAAAACCATGAAAAGAAATCAAACTCCACATATTTCACATTGGCGTCGGCTTGAGGATTCCAAACATAAAGAGAATCCACAATCCGACCGCTGGGCGAGTCGGCGCGGACTTCCAAAAGCAACGGCGAGGCTTGAAACTTAGGAAGGAGAATTTCTGTCTCACAGTATAAAAATCTAAAAAAAGAGTTCTCAGGAGCAGGAAGCTTGACTACACTTTTTGATTCACCTGCCTTGAACAAGTGAATGTCCATCTGGACAGAGGGAATGATCGCTCTTACAAAAGACTGGGAATATATAAAATAAAGAAGCGCGGCGACAACGAAAAACCCAAGCGCCAGGCATGACAGTCCCTTTACTGAAAATTCGCGGGACGCGTTATTTTCCGGAAGGACTTCCATGTATGTTTTTCAGCTATTATTTTTCAGTACAACCAAGCAGAGCATTCAGATCGGGTAACATTGGCGCCCTTAGAATGGCCCTGTGAATTTCGCATGTTCGGGTGAACTTTCACGCGCAATATAATCTGATGCATTATGATGGGGATGTGTCAGGCTTTGGACGGCCTTCACGATGTCGTCCACGCCGGGGTAAAATTCTTTTTCCAGATTTGAAGCGCAGGGAGTGTTTTGATCCGGCAGACCTATTCTCGCAATCGGAGCCTCCAATTCGCGCAGACAACTTTCATAAATACGCGTTGCGATCTCCGCCGAGGCTCCAAAACTCTTCCAACTGGTATCGGCGATTACCACCCGACCGGTTTTACGAACAGACTCCAGAATCAAGTCCATATCAAGCGGCGCCACGCATCTCGGGTCAATCACTTCGACAGAAATGTTTTCAGCCTCGAGTAAGGTCGCGGCTTTCAGCGCTTCGGCGACCATATACGAAAATGCAACGAGGGTGACATCCTTGCCTGAGCGTTTGACGTCGCCTTTTCCCAGAGGGATGGTGTAAGCCTCTTCAGGAACTGGCTCCTCAATTTCATAGAGCAGTCGATGTTCAATACAAATCACCGTTTCATTATCTTGCAGGCTTGCGAGGAGAAGTCCTTTAGCATCGTATGCCGTTGACGGCAAAATGACCTTCAGCCCGGGAATATGAGCGAAGAGCGACTGTAAACTTTGCGAATGTTGCGCCGCCTGCCCCCAACCCCTGCCCACTATCGCCCGGATCAGCATAGGGCAATCCAGCTTGCCTCCGCTCATGAAATTCCATTTCGCCGCATGGTTGATGATCTGATCCATCGCCAGTAACAGAAAATCATTCCGCGCATGCACGATCACGGGACGACGACCCATGATGGCGGCGCCGACTCCAATGCCTGCGATGGCGTTTTCTGAAAGCGGCGCGTCGATCACCCGCTCTTTCCCAAATGCTTCATAAGCGGCGCGAGTGGTTCCGAAAATCCCGCCCTCGTCGTCCACGCCGCAACCCATGACAAATATGTTTTCGTCGCCCTGCATGGCTTGAAGCAACGCTTCGTTGAGCGCTTCGCGATATTTGAGAATTCGTGTTTCCGTCATGCTATCCACTCGGCGGGAGCCCCTGCCTTGGCGATCTCAAAGGCCTCTTGAATTTGTAATTGCGTTGACCGACGCATCGTTTCCCGCTCCGACTCCGACAATAAATTCTTTTCGTCACAATACGCCTCAAAACGTTTGATGGGGCAAGCGTCTTTCCATTGGTCCCACTCCTCCTGCGTTCTCAGCCCAGAGGAACAGTCCTGTTGAGGCCCCACATGTCCCATGATGCGATAGGTTCGGGCCTCGATGAGAACTGGCCCCTTCCCGCTCGCCGCATGTTCTCTAGCCCGCTTTGCAGTCGCATAGACTGAGGCCAGATCGTTTCCGTCTACCTGATACCCCGGAATCCCAAATACCTGGCCGTGTTGAAAAATGTTATTCGCAGGACGACGAGCCAGCAAAGGGGAAGACGTCGCCACGGCATTGTTCTCGCAAACGAAAATAACGGGTAGTTTTTTCAGAGCGGCAAAATTCAGGCTTTCATGAAACACCCCTTCCTCGCAGGCGCCGTCGCCAAAATAAGGAACCGCAATATGAGGCTGGTTGAACATTTTAAACGACAAAGCCGCGCCCACCGCCAGGGGAATGCTTCCGCCAACAATCGCAGACGAACCCATCATGCCGACGCCTTCATCGATCAGATGCATGGAACCGCCCAAACCTTTGGCGCAACCTTCTTTCTTTCCATAGAGTTCGGCGATCATGCGATTCAGGTCGCCATTTTTAGCCAGATAGTGGCTATGGCACCGATGCGTGCTAAAGACCACGTCCTGATCGCTCAAGCACAGAGACACGCCAGCCGCGACCGCCTCTTGCCCTATCGACAGATGAACCGGGCACTTCATTTCCTGTTGTTTGTATTCTTCAGCTATCGCTTCTTCAGTCAAACGGATTATGATGAGACGCGAATAGGCGTCCGCCGCAGTCTTAGGATCCATCATATGAAATTGACATGGGAGGGAGGATTTTTGAGGTCCCACAGATAACGATTGACTGCATCCATGCGACAGTTCTTGCGGCATTCCGAAATGTTCAATTCATTTTTGACGAATTCCAGATTCTTCAAACGTCGTTCGCCTTCCCAGATTTCTTCAAAAGAGTTCTCGTTGATGTCGCCATAACAAAAGCGCTCGTCCAACAGATAGGCGCTACAACCGTAGACCGTTCCATCGGCCATGATGTAAGCCCAGAAATTCGGCGTCGAATAGCATTTCTTATAATAATGTTCGTTTTCGTCCAGCTTCTTAACGGTGTTTTCCCGGAAGACGACCGAAAAATTCTCTCCATTGACCGATTCCAGCTCATCCTTGAAATCAAGACTCTTTTGATAATCGATATTCTCGTAAGTTCGGGTGATGCTTTTTTTATGTTGGGAATAGGGCTTGATGACCAGATAATCGCATCCGATCGACTTCATCCGCTTCGCAAGATCGACCGCTTCATGCTCGTTTTCAGGGAGTAAAACCATTTGCGTGCCAATGACGCAGTCCAGGTTTTTTCGATTGCGAATGGCCACGGCTTTTTCCAGATTGGACACGACCTTGTCAAAATCCTCTTTCTTTGTCTGATGGATTTGAGCATAAGTCTCCGCAGAACCCGCGTTGATGCTGGTCTTGATCCAGGTGATTCCCGGCAACGCCTTCTCCGCCCATTTTTCAGTCAAAGGAACCGCGTTGGTGGTGATGGAAACGTCAATCCCCGAATCTTTCGTGTGCAGAATAATTTCAGGCAGGTCCTTGTGCAGTAGCGGCTCGCCTTCCCCGGCGTACATCACGCTTCGAATCCCCAGTCGACCCATCTCAGTGATTCGGCTCTTGAGAACCTCCGCCTCCAGAAACACCACCTTGTAACCGATATAATCCACCGCGCAAAAGGAACAGCGATGATTACAAGCCCCGGCAGGAGCGATCTCCACATAAATCGGATAGACCGTTTTCTCTTCCAACCAGTCGTTCAAGCGATCCACATGATAATTGATCTTGTGATGGTCTATTTTAAAGGGGTCGCCCATGGATGATTGGAATCTTAGAAATCACGAAGCGTCGCGTTGACGTTCGAGATATTTGTTGAAAATTTTCAAACTGACCGGATGCAGATTCAAGGTCGGAATAATTTCTGGCGCAAAGAGGCGCGCCTCTTGCCCCTCATAACATCGCACTTGATCTTCCGGGGTTTTCAGTTTGGCCATGAAGGCGTGATAGGTTCCTTTAACGCTTGCCTCGGACTCGGAAAAGCTGTCCAACAATTCGAGGCGCTCAACCTCAATACCGAACTCCTCCTGCAATTCCCTTAAAATGGCCTGCCGGGGAACCTCCCCCGCTTCCATATGCCCGCCGGGAGAGCAGGTCCAGCGACCGGGAAATTGAATGCCGGGAATATCGTCGCGCAACTGACAGAGAATTTTTCCGTCTGTGCCAACCACCACGGCGCCGACAAACTCCTGCACAAAACCGGACGACGGCTCGACTGAAGTTTCAGAATCCACTGGCTCTAGATAAAGTTGACATGCTCAGGGACGTTTTTCAGATCCCACAAAAATTTATTCACATAATCCTGCCGACAACCAATAGCGCAGTCCTTATGCACGTCGACCGATGCGACAACATCGTTATGCACTTCCCAGTAACGGTCGCCCATCACGATGTCGAAGAAAGAATCTTTATGCAGGTCGCCAATATAAAAACGTTCTTTGTTGAAAAATGGGCCGCAGGGGTAAATTTTCCCATTGCCGGAAATCTGCAACAGGAAAGGCGTTCCGTGGCACACGTCGTACTTGCGATAACCGTTTTTATAGAGATCAGACTCGCCCGCGGCGAGGATTTTATTCCATTTGACCTGAACGACATAGTCCTTGTTGGACAAGGCCTCGGCCTCTTTCAGCATGTCCTGTATGCCCATGTAACTGCTGTAGTCGACGCCGATCTCCTTATACTCCGAATCCGAACAGTGCTTGATGACAAAATAGTCCACGCCCAGCTCGGCTCCCAGTTCCGCTTCTTTCAAAACCTGATCGTAACATTCAGGAATCAGCACCATCTGCAAACCCAGCGTACACTTGTAGCCGTTTTCTTTTTTGATGCGCACCAGCTCCTTGATCTTTTCAATGAGCAAATCAAAACTTTCAGGCCGGGACTGATGAACTTCCTTGAAACCCTGCGCGTCCCCGGCGGACAGATTAAAGCGAATCCAGGTCATGTTCTTCAACAAATCATGCGCTCGGTCCATTTCAAGCAAAAGTCCGTTGGTCGCCATCGACGTGTCCACCCCGACCTCCGCCGCAAGCACCGTCGCGTCGTAAACGGTAGGATTCAGGGTCGGCTCCCCATCGCCTATAAAGCCGATGGAACGCACGCCCAACTTGCCGCAATCTTCCACATAATTTAAAAGAGCGTCGCGACCGATCATGGCCCCCTTCGTCATATTCTGCACAACAGCATAACAATAGATACAGGCGGTATTACAAAATTTGGTCAGTCCCATGTCTATATGAATCGGGGCAAATTTTTCGCCGTTTTGCCAGGCCTGTATCCGGTCCAGATGATGCATCATTTTATGACCATCGAACCGGAAACGCTCCGCCTTGTTCCTGTGGCTGGGGCCGGTGAACATGTTCGGCGTCGTGTCTTCACTCTTTTCAGGCTCCGCCTCAGCGCTCGTGCGAACCACGCCAACCTGGTCGTCAAACTCAACGAATTCCAGTTTCTGGTCCTTTAAGGGCTTGATCTCCTTTGGATCAACCGGCTGTTCAATTTTTCGAAGCTCATTTTCAGCCAGGACCTTGCGATCGACAATGGTATTCGAGGTCCTTAATTTATGCCCGGGAGAGCTGGCCAGAGGCGCATCTTTGGGAATATTATTGGTAATTACTTCTTTACCGAAACGATTAGTGTTCTTTGGGGTGTCAGTCATTGATTGTTGGCGCCCTTAGAAAGGATGTGGGAATAGAGTATTGAAAGCAGTATGCGTCGATCAAGAATAGCAACGCGAGTCTCTTTTATTCTGCGGCTTCAGTTCATCGGCATGAAACCCATTCGATCCCTGTGAAGCATCGGCAGATTCACCGCCAAGGACTACAAATAAAGCCATACAACTTATTTTCGGCAAATTTTCAATTTAGTAAAGTGTCTGCGACAATAAACAGCAAGAGCCGTTGAATTCTCGCGATACCAACAAACAAATCTGCCTCGGCGGCAAAACACCGTATCGCCATGCATCGCGGTCAGAGAAGAACCCTTAGGGGCGATATGTCAAATACAGTATCCCATATTTTCAGCTTTCAAAAAAGCATTGAATGCAATAGAAACAATGCCAAAGCAAAGTTTCACGCCACAACCCGCCTTGAATTCTCATCTAGGTCCCGCAAATACAAGTTGATTCAAAACAGCAAGAAATCCATTCAAGCAAACCTACGGCGCCCGTATTCAGACCCCCGACTCAGCGTTCCCCATCACACTGGAAAAATCGTATCGGGCCTGCCAATCCCAAAATCAACTTTTCGTTCACAAAACAATCAGAATGTTTTAAGATTAAAAAGCAGAAAAGAAGACTGTACAAAGTCCGTGTGAGCGAGTTTTTCAATCTTTCCAAGTATAACAATCCGATGCAATCGGGCATAAATGGACTACGCTCCCGTGCGCCACGTCGCATCAACACGGCGAACCGACCGCCTTTTTAAAATTCCACATCGTCAACCGGGAAATCAGTTTTTTATTTTCCTGAATAATCAATATCGATCCCAAACCCTGTTCATCGTTCATGCCCTCACCACGATTTGACCGATCAGCCCTTCATATCCAGCCGCTTGAAAAACGTCGGCATGATTTAGGATTGGAATCCATCCTTCCGCTGAAGGAGTTGAACGCCGATTCAGTGCATCCCAAACTGCAACAGATCGCCAAACGCATGGTTCGAGCGCGAATAGAAGGACGCGCCAATGTCATAATGATCGGCGCGCATGTCATTCGCTCCGGCGTGCAAAATTATCTCATCGACCTGATGAAACGGGGCTATCTAAATTGCCTTGCGATGAATGGGGCGGGCATCATCCATGATTACGAGTTTGCAAGCATCGGCGCCACCACCGAGAGCGTCGCGCGTTATATCAAAACTGGGGAGTTTGGGCTTTGGCGGGAAACCGGCGTATTGAACGACATCATCAATACAGCCTACCGAAAGGATGATTCCATCGGCATGGGCGAAGCGGTCGGGCAAAACATACTGGATGAAAAACTACCCCATGCGGAAACCAGCCTGTTCGCCTGGGCTTGCAAGCTCCAAATACCGGCGACTGTGCATGTGGGCATCGGTTACGACATCATCCACGAACACCCCAATTGCAACGGAGCCGCCACCGGCGCCTTGTCCTATAATGATTTTCTGAAGTTTGCCGCCGTGATCCAAAATCTCGAAGGCGGTGCGGTCATGAACTTTGGCAGTAGCGTCATGGCCCCCGAAGTCTACCTGAAAGCCCTGAGCATGGCCCGCAACGTCGCCAGCCAAAATGGCGCTGTCATAAAGAATTTCGCCACTCTGGTTTGCGACCTGCACGACCTGCCGGAAAACTTCGATCGGGAACCCTCGCGGGAAGACCCGGCTTATTTCTTCAGGCCCTGGAAAACCATGCTCGTACGAACGGTATCGGACGGCGGGGAAAGTTTTTATGTCAAAGGCCGGCACGCCGATACCATTCCGGCTTTATGGACCGCCATCAACCACGCGGAAACGAATCGCTAGACCGTCCGCATCAAAAGACCATCTGGAGCTTGAATGAAAATTCTCGAATTGCAAACGCTCGCGGAAAGGCTTGAACCGCTCCAAAATCAGGGCAAGCGGATCGTCCTGTGTCACGGCTGTTTCGACCTCATGCATCCGGGCCACATCAAGTATTTTCAATCCGCAAAAACAATGGGCGACATCCTCGTCGTCACCGTAACGCCGGATGGATTTGTCGACAAAGGCCCCGGACGCCCCGTATTCAACCAGCGCCTGCGCATGGATTCAATCGCCGCCCTGGAATGCGTTGACTACGTTGCCCTGAACCAGTGGGCCACCGCAGAGGAAACGATACGCCTGCTCAAACCCGCAATCTATGTCAAAGGTCAGGAATTCGAAAAACTCGAAGATAAAACTGGAAAAATCCAGAAAGAAGCGGAAGTATTAAAGGAAATTGGCGCTGAAATCCGGTTCACCCATGAGATTGTATTTTCCTCCACCAAACTTCTGAATGAGCATTTCAAGTAATCGGAGCTTTCATCCGAAAAGAATCATTGAACTATGGAAACTAACAAAAAAATTTGGGCGCTGGGCGAACTGATTCCAGAAATTGAACGCCTCCGAAAAGACGGTAAAACCATCGTCCAGAGTCACGGCGTTTTCGACCTCATTCACCCCGGCATCATCCAGCACCTGAACTCTGCCAGAACGCAGGGGGACATACTGGTCGTCACCGTGATCAAGGACAAAGACGTCAGAAGAGGCCCCGGACGCCCCGTTTTCCCGGAATCCATGCGCGCCCTGAATGTCGCCTCCCTGACCCAGGTCGATTATGTCTGCGTGGTTGACGACGAAAAACCTTTTGACGCGGTGCAACTCCTGCAACCCGATATTTTTGCCAAAGGCCAGGCCCATAAAGAGCGCGACCAGACTATTCATCAGAAAATATTTGAAGCCGAGAAAGAGCTCTACCTCGGGCAAAGCAAAATCTTTGAAACCCTGGGCCAATCCTTCAGCGCCTCAAAAATCATCAACCAGTTCTTGGACATATATCCCGAAGACACCCGGCGGTTTATCGAGCGGTTCAAGACAAAATATTCGTTTCAGGACATCGTCGACAATCTGAATTCCCTGCAACCTCTCAAAGTCATGCTACTGGGCGACGGAATCATCGACGAATACCACTATTGCGAACCGCTGGGCAAAGCGGGCAAAGCGAATCTGGTGGTTAACAAATACCTCGACCATGAAGTGTTCGCCGGAGGAGCCTTTGCCATCGCCAATCACCTCGCCGGCATTTGCGACGAGGTGCATCTGGTTTGTCTGTTGGGCGAATCCGATTCCCGGGAAGATTTTGTCCGTCAGAACCTGAAGCCTCAGATCTCTCCAAAATTCTTTTTTCGCGACGATGCGCCGACCATCGTAAAAAAACGATACGTCCACTCCTATCTCAATCAAAAACTCTTCGAAATAAATTTCATCAATGATTCCGCTATCAACGGAGCCTTGGAAAAAAATATCACAGACCACATCTCGGCTGTGATCGCCGACTACGATTTAGTGATGGTTTCAGATTTTGGTCACGGGTTTATCAATAATAAAATCTATGAAACGGTCAAGCAAAGCGGCAAGCTATTGGGAATAAACACGCAGACAAATGCGGCCAATGCAGGATATAATCTGATAACGAAATACGGCGGCCCCGATTTCGTTTGTCTGGATGAACCAGAAATACGACTGGCCGCTCAGCAAAAATACAAAGCCATCGAGGGAATTGCAAAACAGATTCGCCAGGAAATCGACGCTTCATTCCTGATCACAACGCTGGGGAAAAAAGGTTCAATTGGAATCGATAGCAATAATGAGGTCAACCGCACCCCTATTTTTTCTACAAAGGTGATCGACACCATAGGCGCCGGAGACGCGTTTTTCTCCTTCACCGCTCCCTGTTTCGCAAAGGGTATGCCTCTCGACTTCGTATCGTTCATTGGAAACGCCGTCGGGGCGCTTGCGGTTCAAATCGTTGGAAATAAAAAACCCGTGGAAAAACATGAGCTTCTCGAATTCATCCATTCCCTACTCTCTTGAACAGCGTATCCATGAAACACTATATTGAAAGTTATTTCCAAGGCCTCCAAAACACTCTGCGCTCCCTGCAAGCGTCCGACTCTGCAGGCGAGCCCATCGAGTTCATCAGCGCCGTTGAAACCGTCGCACAGCATGTCATCAAACAATCCGACGCGGGCCATAAAATAATTTTTATCGGCAATGGAGCGAGCGCCGCAATCGCCAGCCACATGTCCACCGATTACTGGAAAAACGGCGGCGTACGAGCGCAGGCGTTCAACGACAGCTCCCTGCTGACCTGCATCAGTAACGATTATGGCTACAAACATGTTTTTGAAAAACCCATCGAAATGTTTTCCGATCCTGGCGATATTCTGTTTGCGATCAGCAGTTCGGGAAAATCCGAAAATATTTTGAGAGGGGTCGAGGCCGCGCGCTTAAAAAACTGTCAGGTGATTACATTTTCAGGTTTCAAGGATGATAATCCCTTGAGAGCGATGGGAGACATTAATTTTTACGCGCCGTCACCGGAATATGGGCCGGTAGAAATTCTCCATCTTTCAATTTGCCACTGCATCATCGATACGATCATCACATCCAGAAAGGCCTGCTCTTGAAAGTAATGACAGCACAGCTAGAGACCTTAACCTTTTCGAAAGCCTAACGATGGCCTTTTCCACTCCGTCTCTGAGCGTCGTGATGCCCGCCTTGAATGAAGAGGCCAATATCATGCGCGCCGTCAAAAACACTCTGGAAGCGTTTGACGACTATGAAGTGGATGGGGAAATCATTGTTATCAACGACGGAAGCACAGACCGCACAAAGGAAATCGTAGAATCTTTGATCATCGATAATACCGACCGGGTTCGCCTCATCAGCCACGATTCCCCTCAAGGAATCGGCGCATCTTTCTGGGATGGCGTCGATCACGCGCAAAAAGAAATTGTGACCATGTTCCCCGGAGACAACGAGAACGACCCCTGGGAGATTCTTCGATACCTCAAACTTCTCGAACATGTCGATATCGTCATCCCCTTCGTTTTCAACAAACAGGTCCGCTCGCTGGCGAGGAACGCGCTGTCGCTGATTTACCGGTTCATCATCAACACCACCTTCATGGTTTATTTTAATTACACCAATGGCACCGTCCTTTATAGAAAATCTATTCTTGTGGACCTGGACTATCGAAGCTCCAGCTTTTTCTTTCAGACGGATATTTTGATTCGAACGGTGAAGCAGGGAATTTTATTCGCCGAGGTGCCCTATCGTCTTGGTCTAAGAAAAACCGGCGTGTCTAAAGCTGTTACCTTTCCATCGTTCATGCATGTAGCTAAAGGCTACCTGCGTCTGGTGAAAGATCTGTATACTTCCAGCGACAGAGACCTGTCCACCCACCCTTATCCTGAAAGTTCTTCTACTGCGAAACGTCATGACCAGCAAAGCAAATTTCGTTAACCGCATGCGCTCCCTGAAATGACCTATTCACTGACCGATCTGATTCGCAAACGAATTTCCAAACTCAGACTCAAGGAAACGGCGGTCCTGAAAGATTTAAACGATTTTTCTACGCGGGAAATTCATCGAACGATCATTCAAAGCAAACCATTTTTAAAAAAAATTTACGAAGACTACTATCTCGAATTTGCAAACGTCTCTATGCAATGCCCAGGCAAAGGCATTATTTTGGAACTGGGTTCAGGCTCCGGCTTTCTTAAAGAGACCATTCCATCGGCGCTGACTTCTGAAATCAGTTTCACCCCCACGGTCGATCTGGCGTTGGACGCCACCCAACTGCCATTCCGCGACGAATCGATCCGGTCCGTTTTATTGTTAGGCGTATTGCACCACATCAAGACGCCAATCCTGTTTTTCGAGGAACTCGAACGCTGTTTGGAAAAACATGGCCGCGTCTTCATGGTCGAGCCACACAACACGCCCTGGTCCCGTTATCTTTTGAAAAATTTTCACCATGAACTGTTTGATACGCAAGCCGGCTGGACAACTCAAGGCGACGGTCATTTGTCAGACGCAAATCAGGCCCTGCCCTGGATTATTTTTTATAGAGATCGAAAACGCTTCGAAAAAGATTTTCCCGGATTAAAAATCCGTCGGCTGAAAGCGCAGGCGCCTCTAAGGTATGTCCTTTCTGGAGGTCTGTCGCTAAAAACGCTGGTTCCAGACAAATGTTATAATCTGATCAAAGCCGTTGAATGGGTGTTGCAACCCTTGGGAAGATTATGCGGTTATTCCATGATCATCGAATTAGAAAAAATCTGATGCGCCAGAATTCATATGAAACAAGCTAGATTCATCGTCCCTCTGAATGGGAGAAACATAGGCGCAGAGCCTGAATACTTATGGCTCAACGATAAAATTGAGGTCATCGTGTGGAAAGACCCTGAGTTGCATGTCGTGTCTTCCATTTGTCCGCATATGGGGGCGCAGTTATGTTTGAATCATAATCAAGAAATTCTTCATTGCCCCTGGCATGGACTGCAATTCGATACCACTCGTTTTAAAAGCGATCATCATCAATTCAAATCGCTGTCCACCTTTGAGGCGGCTTTGGTCGATGGAGAATTGCATGTATTCTAAAACCCAGAGTATTAAACATGGATGGAATCACAATCTATTTCGGGAACTTCCAGCGAAGCGCTCGGCTTTCAGAGAATTTGAATCGTGCCCATAATTCATACGACTGTTAAAACTTATTCCAGGGCTTCCGTTGAAACTTGCTGGGAAGTGTCCTTTGACCTTGAGCATGTCGGCTACCTGCACCCCAACACCAATAAATCCTTCACGCTCCTGCATGTCGAAAAAGAAGAAGATTCTCCGCATTTTTACGATTTTCTCGTTTACGAGTCCGTCCGCCGAGTGTTCTTTTTTTTAACGCTGAAAACTTTTGGATTTCGCAAGGTGATTGCAGAAAATGTAATCCACCAGGTCGAGTGCATTCCTTTTCTTCACTCTACGGTCGCGACCAACTGCATTCTCAATCCATCCGACGATCCTGATTACAAATGCGAACTTGTAAATGAGATTGTCATGGACGCGCCCCCGATCCTGTATCTTTTCAAGAATCTCATCCAGAAGGTATTGAAGCGTCACCAGGCGGTTCAGAACAAAGAAGATGAAGCGATGCGAGATCGCATGGAACTGCTGAGAAAAAAAGAGATTCACCTGCCCTATCGCATATTCAACCGATCTGCCTTCGACAAACTATGCGGCCAGTTTAAAGAAACGCCGCGCAAGTAGGACGACCGTCTTTTAAGAACGATCGCTGATAATATTATGCGCGCAATGCCGCGCCAGCGTCATGATCGCCAACTGCGGGTTGACGCCTAAATTGGTCGGGAAAACGCTTCCATCCGCAACATACAGATTGCGCTTCCCATGCAAACGGAAATCAGGCCCCACCACGCTAAGCGCAGGGTCCGAGCCCATACGGCAGGTTCCAAACAAATGCCCCACCCCCATGAAATAATTTTTAGGGTCGAGCGAGGCCGCAAGGACCTGATCGGCCTCTCCTGGGTTTTTAAATTCAGACGCGATTCCAGCAATGCCTGGAAATACCCTGACCGCCCCCAACTGAAACAATAATTTACAAAGTTGCCACACTGCATAGCGCAAGTTTTCCATATCCTGGCGACTTGGACTGAACTCGATGGACGCGCGACCGAACAGCCCCGGACTCACGCTTCCCTCCGCGCTGGAACGAACGCTTCCCGTCCAACTCGAAACCCGGTCGCACTGTCGCATCAATTCCGCTAAATCTTGCCCCATGACGGGCGAGCGAGCGAGTAGTAGCTCAGGGGGAAGCAATTGGGTCGCCAGCTTGACGTCGCGATTGTCCGGAGGGAAAATTTCGATTCCCTGCGGCGGCCCTTCCACTGATCGGGCGGAAACATTGAGAATGCCAACCGTACCCACTCCAAGGTGGCTTTGAAAATGCCGTCCCACATGAGGCCCGCCCAATCCACTCCGCTTCAAAATCAACGGCGTTTGAATTGTCCCCCCTGCCAGAATCACGGCTTTTCTGGCCCTGTAGGAGCTGACACCCCCTTCCGCATTTTCAGTCGTCACCCCAGTCGCCACAGACCCATCCATCATCAAACGGAGCGCTTTACGACCGGTTGCAATCCGCGCTCCCGATCGCAAGGCTTGTGGAATGAATGAATTTTCCATCGACAGCTTGCCTCCAGAGGGACAACCCTGAAGGCAACGTCCGCTATGCTGGCACCCCGGCGCATTACGCAACATTGCGTTATAATCCCAACCCATCGCTTTCAAAACAGAAACCACCGCTAGATCGTCAAGCAGACCCTCCAAATTCGCGCCGATCCCCAATTCTTTTTCAATCGCATCGGCATGACGCTCCAGTTGTTCAAAAGGCAACCGTTCCGCGATGCCCGCATCACTGCGCCATTCTGCATGAACAGACTCCGGCAGTCGATGAATGATCGCCCCGTTGATGACCGTCGACCCACCCACGCAACGTCCTTCAAGCACCGGGAAAATGGATGGTCCCCTGGCCGCTTGAACGCCAAAATCCCGAAACATGCGCGCGATCGCCCCATACAAATCTTCGCTGAAATCCGGACGGCGAAACCAGGAGCCTTCCTCCAGAATCAAGACATCCTTATTATTCTCCGCCAGTTCCTTCGCAATCGTTGCGCCTGCGGCGCCTGACCCAATGATGACATAATCCGCCTCCTGCAACTGATTCTGATCGGCTTGAGTTTGCCCTGATTCGAACGTCGGCGGGGGCGGCGGATTGAAGGGGGGAGAGGGAGGGAGAATTTTTCTAACTTCAGGATCTCTTAAAATTGCGACGAATGCGTTTCCCCTCAGAGCATAAACCAGAAGCCTGAAAAAATAGATGCGCGAACCCATGAGCGCGAGGATCATCCGCTCCTGATCTTCAGTCGAAAGGAATGCAAACAAATTGATTTTTTTTATTATTAAAATCGGCAGGAAGTTGAAAACCACCGCCATTCCCGTATGCGCCAAAGCGGCGTACCAGGGAGCGTCCTTCCAAACATCTTCCAGATAACGTTCGGCCCCATTAACGCTCGCCCCCTGAAAGGGAAGGAAGGGAGGATAAACGCTTCTTCCCAACCATCTCAAGAAACGCTTGAAGAATCGTCGCATCATATCGTGAAGGAAGGAATTAATAATCCTGGGCGCTGAAGATGAGAGGAATTATCGGCGCTGGCTGAAACTCAACCGACGATGGGGCGCCCTCTCGTTTTGTGCAAGGTCAACAAATAATCCAGCTTGCTGCTTTCGCCGCACAACATGGCTCCAATGGCAAGGCCCTGATCCATCGCATAATCGCTGTTGTCGTACTCGCCGATGCCAAATCTTCCTGAAAGGATCAGGTTGGGAATACTTTTTAAAATATGAGTGATCTCATGAAAACTTTTCCGGGTCTCAAGATCGGGAACCACATAAGCGTACTCGACCCGCCCTACATAGGCATCGGTGATTTTCCAGCTCTTGATATAGCGTAGCTTTGCCATATCCTTTTTCACCCGATCAATGATCTCTTGATCAGACTTTTCAAAAAGAGGATCGCCCTGGAGAACCGTGATATCTGCGACAACAACCGACTTCCCTTCCTCGACCGTTTCGCGGCTGTACTGATTTTGTTCGAAGAGACGATTGAAAATAAAATCATCCTCGGGGTAGATATGCGTACGAAACGGGAGCGTCTCCGGCTGATCAAATTCAAACGCTACCAGGAGCATCGACTTAAACCTCAAGCGACTCGCCAATTCTTTCAAGCGATCAATCGGCTCGAAACCTTCGAGTATCTGAATCAAGCCTGTGACAGGAATGGTTGACACGACATTCAAATTGTCTCCTTCAATCGCCTGATCGCCGTCCGGTCCGGAAAATTCAACCCGGACAATTTTATTGTCCTGAACAACCACGCGAGTCGCTTTCGTGTTGTAGGCAATGTGGTTGCCTTCCTGTTCGAAGCGATGGGCGATATTCAGCCACAACTGCTCGAAGCCTTTCCGGGGATAATAAAATGCCGCCGGGTTTAATTCCTGCTTTGGGATCAATATTTTCTTGATGACTTCAAATGGGTGAATCGACGCAAAGCGCTGTGTGACAAAACTGGGGTCGATATCGCGCGGTTCAATCCACACCTTTTTCGCCATTGGGTAGATGATTTTATTATAGAACTGATTTCCAAACTTCCGAATCATGATGCTTTCAAAAGTCGCTGTATCAAAGCGGCGTGTGATCCACACAAGATGCCCCCAGATATAACTCAATCCAAATGAAACGAGATGGTAGACGCATTCAGGAGACAACCAGTCGATAACCCTTGGAGGAAATTGGAATAGTCTCCCGCTGTACTGAACGCCATGCAGACTCATTTTCAACAAGCAATCGGGACCTAATAAATCTTCGGCAAGAACGCGCACATTATCCAGGATTGTGGAAAGACGATGAGGACCATAATCCACAATATGGTTCTTCCAGTAAAAACTACCCGCCAAGCCGCCGGGGCGACTCTTTGCTTCCAGAATCAGAGCGTTGTGACTCGCGCTTCTCAGCGCAACGCCAAGGCCCACGCTCAATCCAGTGGGACCGGCGCCAAGAATAATATCAGTGGAATCTTCTATTTTTTTTGACAAGGCTCGTATCGAGTCGATGGAAGTGTAAGGAAAGAACACGCGTCACGGCGTCAAACCGCGTAACGCCTTCCAAATATTACCACGAAACGCGGCTCTTCGAAATAACTTAACTGTATTCAGAGCTTTCGTTTGAGACCGGGGTGAAGTCGAATCAAGGCGTTCATCACACAGGGAGCCACGGATTGCAACCATCCAAGAAACCGCGGAACCGGGGAAAGGCGCAAACAGTCAGCGCCTTGTTGCACTGCATTATAAATCTTGAGAGCCACTTCTTCCGGAGGTCGCGCTTGCATGCCCCGGGGCAATTTAAAACTGCCATGCAGTCGAGTTTTTTCATTCAATCCCGTCGCCATCGCTCCCGGCCAAACCTGTAAAATTTGAGTGTGATGGAACGCTGACTCCAAACCGGCAATATTCAAATAATCTCGCAGAGCGCGTTTACTCAAAGCATAGGGGGCCAATCCGGGGATCAGAAAATCCGCCGCGCCGGAGTGAATGAATACAAATCGGGGACAGCCCAGCTCTGATGCCTGCAAGGCTTCAAGCAAACGTACCGGAGTTAGAAAATTAACCTCAAAAGATCGACGCAAAGCGCCTGACTCTATCTCATCCAGATAACCCGCTTCGGACAAGGCCGCCGCATAGATGAACAAATCCGGTCTCGTATTTTCGAGAAGGAGAACTGATACCAGGCTTTCAACCGCTTTTGGACTTGAAAAGTCACAGGAATCCCGACTGATTTCAGTGACCCTCCAGCCCTTGTCAGAGTAAATCTGCTTAAGAGACTGGCCCAGGCCGCCGGACGCGCCCGCCAGGATTAACAAAGGGTTTGTGGAGGGTTCCTCTGCCTTCATAGTTCAGAAAATTCAGGGTCAAGAAACATGACAGGTTCCCCAATTGAAAAAAATTCTATATTGAGCTAAAGAATCAAGCCCAGTTAATTTTAGTAAAAAAACGGACAAAAAAATTAAATTCGTCGCTAGTTTATACTGGCTCCATTCGTCTCTAAAAACATGGAGAACTTCCCTCGCAAGGGACTATTTAAAGCGTTAAAATATAACCATCAATCTGAACAATTTGACATCAATGCTCGAAGCCCCAGTTCAATTTTAATCCATACCAGATTGGCTTTACAGCATAGTTTTTCCTGTATAAACATACCACCTGCACTGGACAAGCTAACTCCAGACATAGTAAAATTTCTTTCAACAGGGTCGTTCCACCATCCCTTTCCTCAGATTCGCATTCAGGTGATGCGTATTGATAATGATATTTCTCATCCTTCATCTTCAACGACAATTCACCAAACGATTCCCCAACTGCTTCTGTTATTCCGCCAGGGAGTAAAGTTATTTTCAAGCAACCAAGCCTCAAGCAAATAGAAATCATTGACCCGATTGCGAAGCTTCAATTTCAGGAAGGAAAATTAAAAGCGCTTCTGATCTTGCTCGTCCTGGCCCCGATAGAGCTGTTTTTCTTCATCATTTACCAGAAATCTGTCGGCATCCCTTTTTCTTCAGACTGGGAAATACTGCCCTTTGTCATGAGCCTGGAAGGGACCGAGCAAATTCATGACAAACTCGCTCTTTTTATCCCTCCATCTTCCGAGCATCATTTAACCCCGGCTAAACTAGTTTTTTCAGTAGCAAAGATTTTCAACCCTATGCTTAACATAAAAACTGCGCTTTTGTTAAGCAACAGCTTACTGTTAGGCTTGTTTATTTTGTTCGTGATGCTCATACCGCGAAAGCATGAGGGGCTCATTCTCCCAGCGACCATAGCCTGGATATTGTTCCAAATGCAACATTGGGCGCTTATGAGCCATAGCGCTGAAGCCGCCCAGTATTTCAGCATTATAGTTTTCGCAGGCTGGGCCTTTTATTTTGTCAATCACCACTTGTCTCTGGCAATCACTGGAAGCTTTTTTTTCGGCGGTTTGTCTATGCTTGGCTCCAATACAGGCATTCTCGTAATGATCGTATTGGGAATTCATTTCTTACAACATCACAAGCGTATCCTTGCAGTAACTCTGTGTTCCGGCGCTGCCTTCCTTATAATATTATCCATCCTCTATTTTGGAGCGCCCGATATCGTTTCGAGCGTAGGCGATATCCTTCGTCACCCCGTCAGTTATTTATATCATTTTTTTTCTTTCATAGGCGCGACGCTTTCAATTGATAATGCTTATTTCGGCTGGTTTGCGCCATGGGGTGGGTTGACGGCGATCATTTATTTCATAATTCTAACCCGCAATAAATTCTACCTTACAAACCCTGCCATTTATTACTTCATGCTTTTCATAATTCTTGTCGCCTGCTCGGAAGCCTCTTTGCTTGTTAGCGACAATTCAACTCACGCTCTTGACTCGAAGTATAGAATTTTCTCCACCAGCTTCCTCATCCTCATTGTTTTAACAATCGCCGTTAAACTTTCCTCTGAGGATATCAGCGCGAAAACTCGTTTCTCCTGCTACACTCTATTTGTTGCAGTCTTGTTAAATTTAGCCTCGTATTACAGCAATATTACGAATATTGAACTCCGCTCAAAACAACTGACATCAGCGATGCAAACTGTAATCATGGAGGACGCCCCAGTAAAAACCGGGCGCCAGGAAGACCCCCAAAAGTCCCAAATCCTGCAGTTAGCATTGAACAAGTACTTCTATAAATTACCTTGCCGAGACATCTTTTCGAAAAGTGATTTTAAAAGCCTAATGTTAAGCCCAACCACGAAGCCCGGTCACTATTGCAGGGAAGCTCATTGATTACAGCCAGTCGCATCTACTTAATATAGGAAGCCATTAGTGGGAATTCTCCGACTCATATTAGCCTTATCTGTTTGCATCGTGCACACCTCCAACGGAATTGGAGACTATGCGCTGGTCAACTCCAACTCCTCTGTAATGATGTTTTTTACAATCTCGGGATTTTATATGGGATTGGTGTTTGAGGATTACAAAGACTCCCCTAAAAATTTCTATGCGAATCGATACCTGCGCCTGTTTCCCACATTTATTTTTGTCATTGTATTGCACCTGGTCTGCAAAAAATATTACGACCTCGAATCCCTTAGCGCCATGGCGCTTGTTTTTTTTATTTGGAGTTTTATTTTTTACCTGATCATATTCACATTATCCGAGCATTTTGGAACGCCTGTTCAATATAAGCCTCTCAACAGGCTAAACAATTTATTGCGAAGAATGTTTCAAAAACTTGGCCGATTGATCACAAAAAACAACAATACCCGGGAGATTTATTTCCCAATAAATATAACCCTGATTTCCGCAGTCTTTATCGCCTTCCTCTACTTTCTCTATGGCTCATTAATACAACGCAACTATACGCCCTATGATCCGTGGCAAAATTTTATTGGATACCTAAGCGTAATTCCAAACATATCAATTTTCGGAGCCGATCTACTTTATTCATTTGTTAATTTATCCTGGTTTACGGAAAATTATCTGATCATTGTCCCTGCATGGTCTTTAGGGATTGAACTTCAGTACTACCTTTTGACACCCTTAGTCCATCGACTTAAAACATGGATGATCCTGTGCCTGATAGGAGCGGGTCTGGGCTGGCGGTACTGGCTGAAATCAGAATATTATGAAACAGAGATGGGGAATTATGGTCTTTTCCAGATGTATTCTGTTTTCCCAGGAGTCATGGTCTTTTTCTTGATGGGACATCTTGCCTATATTATTTATTCAAGAGTTAAAGACAACCCGGCGTGGACCACCTTTGGAATGGTGTTATGGCCTCATGCATTGTTGTTATTCATCTACGATGTTTATTGGGGAAAGGAGAACAGTCAAGTTTGGATTCATCAACAGGGGGCAGATGGACTGATCATTTGGATAATATATATTTCTGTAATGTTGCTGATTCCTTTCCTGTTTTTGCTGACGCGCCGGTCTAAAATAGACCATTTCCTTGGCAATTTATCCTACCCACTTTATATTTCTCATACATTTATTATAGAAATGACGCGGAATTATTTAGGCGAACATATATTCATTCTTGAACCTGAAATTAGTTTTTCCATTGTAGTGGGATGCCTGATTTTTTCAGTCTTCCTGGCTTTATCTATTGAAAAAATAGTAGAACCCGTCCGGGATCGCGTTAGAGGATTTGAACGTTAACCCCTCCCAACACCGTCAATCTTGCGAGGCAATTCAATCTGTGCACTGCCGATGTCTTCTCGTTTTCTATCAAAACCGTATCAGTTCGCCCTACGAGCCAATCCCATCGACTCATCACACAGGGAACACGTAAGCAATTCGCAGAGGGTTCTTGATTTTTTGACACCTCTTTAATTAAAAGGGTACATTATTATCCGTGGCCTTTATGCAAGCTATGGCATTCAGGAAAAGCCCTCGATACCCTGAAAACATGTATTTGAACCCTCAGCCCTTCATCTAAAGCGCTGTAACTAATTTGGTCGGCTATCCATGTCACTCGACCCACCTCAAGAATCAGCAAAGGTCATGCCTGGAAAAATTTCTATAATCGCGCAAGTCGTCCGATGGTTTGCGCTATTACTTTTTATCCTGCTACCTGTAACGATTCTGTTAGTTATTTATTTTCGCCCTGTCTACGAACCCATTAATCCAACCACCGTCGCAAATTATAAAATTTTTAAATTTGCGGACAAGAAAAAGCTCGTCAAACTTCCTTTCCCGGTATTTTCCAACTTACGTTTTCTTTACAGCCAGATCAGGATGGAATTACCGCCTCACCAGTCCACCCCAATAAAAATTGAAATCAGAGGAGACGGCCCATCGGGCCCTGTATTGGCTGAACGCCTTGTCTGGAACCCGAACCCTGAACCCCAGAATGAAACCACCACTCTCGACTTTTTCTCATGGCAACATCGCAGCTTCTTTCTGACGATCTCTGGCAATAATGTAGAGGAGCTTTCATCGCTGAAGTTCTATTTCATCATTGGAGACCGCATTTCGGACCTGTTTCGCCCTGATGACCCCTGGGAAACATTTGGCCTCGGCAAATTGCATTTAATGGTTTTTATTGCTCTTTGCAGTTTCTACCTTCTGTTCGGCCCAACCTGCCTCATGGCAAGAGTTTGTGAAATACGTGGCTGGTCGCCTAGCGAATCGAAACGAGACGCCATCTCATTGACCCTGTTCTGGACGATCCTTGCTTCGAGCGTGTTTCTTGCATACTCCATTTTAGTCGACATCTACCTTCCTGAATTTTCCTTCTGCAACGGACATTGGACCACAGCTGTATTGCATGTCACTCGATCCAAAGATATTCCTCACATTCCATTTTTCAATTATGCGCCGGGTCAAGCCATGTTCTACTCGACTATTTTCTGGCTGGCCGCAAAAGCGGGTTTTCCACCGGGAGATGTGATCCATGACGAAGTCTCGCACCGGGTGGTTCAATTCATAATCGCGACGATTGCAAATATAGCTCTCTACTTTTTTTCAGTTCGTTTCTGGAAAAAAAATAAACTTCCCGGCGCTCGCCTGTTTCCCTTACTGATCTTTGCGATGTTGTCGCTTTGGCCAGAAATGATCGTCTCCTATTTATCGTCCGGCGTTCATACAGGCGTTCAGGCGGGCTTATTCCCTGCAATATTCATTGCCTTTTTGATTGTCTCTCACAGATTGAGCGAATCGCCAGACTGGAAATTCATTCTCCTGTTTGGAATGATCGGCGGGCTTGCAATTCTCTGGAGAAACGAATTAGCGATTCTTCCATTTATTTTGATCGCTTTGATTCTGATTGCAAGAGGAGATCGAAAGGGATCATTCAAAATAGGAAGCGCTCTGATTGTCTGCACAATACTGCTACCTCTTGCAATTATGTTTTACAACAAGAATGAATATAACAAATTTGCTCTGCATGACAGCGGTCAGTTTTCTATCGTCCCCATCAATAATATAGGCTACGGCTACAACGATAATTCAAAGGGGATAATCTTCTGGGACTGTCAAACGGCTCGATTGGGTCATTATATGAACAAGGATTTGAACCCCACCGATTCCGGAAATGCAAAGTATCAGCAACAGTATTATTTCAAACATCTTTTATCGACCCCTTCAGATTTACTGATCTCATGGAGCCGAAGGATCCCTCAACATATATTTGGCGTCGTCAGCAAGGCAATGCCCGCGTGCGACAACGTGGCGCAAAGATTTGATAAATGGTTTAAGCCCGTCGGCGGTCATTTCATATGGCTGTTACTTGGAGCCAATTTATTCTTCATGCCCTTTGCAATTGCGTCTTTTGGTCGGTTGACCTTATTTGCTCTCCTGCCCGCTGTATTTGGACTGGGAATCGTCGGATTTGCTGGAAGCGGTATCGGTTATTTCCCTTATATTTTCTTGACCTTCATATTAGCGCTCGTCATGGGAATGGCTGGGGTTTGGAAACAACTTTCCCGATTTTATGATTACCTGCTGACCGGGAAAACCCTCTCAGTAGATAATGAGGCCGCAGTCAATCATCGAAAGCTTTCCCTTGCAAATGGAGCCGTCGTCATACTAGCGGCGATTCTGTACGTCTGTATTATTTTAGGAATGAATGGATACGATCCCATCGCCTTCAACCACATGAGCCCCAGCCAGATCAACGAGCAAGACCGCATGCAACGGATTTATAATGGCAACAAACATATGGACACATTACAAATCCGCTGGTTTCATCCGGCCCCCTATGTCACCTATCCCTTTGACGACGGCCATCTTCTGCCCTACAAGGACAAAGCTATTTTTGACCAGGCAGGCGATCTTGTGATTATCGATCCGGCCACCGGCCATATCAGTTCCAAACGACCCTTCCCTCACAGTACAGGGTGCATCGAGGGATTTTTCACCATTCATAACGGGAAATTATTCATCGCTGAATACGGGAACAAGGGCGAACAAGTATTGCGAGTCGTCGACATTGAAACCGGAAACACATTACACCAGGCTCCAACCAATTATTATATTTACTCCAACATAGAGGCCGATGAGCATTCCATTTATTTCAACGCTCCTACAAAGGGAACCTATCATATCGTCAAGCATTCCTACACTTCTTCAGCCGGCAAAAAATCTGGATCCGCTGATGGCTCCTGGTTGCTGGAGGAACTACCTGCGCTGAGCAACTTGGCGCTGTCAAACGATACGATCTTTTCCGGGACTCTGAAAGATGGGAAATTCATTGCTATCGATAAAAAAACCGGCAACATCCGTTGGGAATTTCAGGGGCGAGGGAATTCACATGCAACCCCTGTGGTTCTCGAGGATTCTGTGATTTATTCAGACAAAACAGGAATGATTTATCAGCTTGATATCCAGACAGGAAAATTACTCAAGCAAGTAGACGCTGACATGGAAGTGTTCAAGGGCATTGAGTATAAGGATGGCATTGTCTACCTTGGCTCCTGGTCCGGCTCTTTCGTAGCCGCGAATTTACAAGAGGAGAAAATCATTTGGCGAACTCAAGGGCGAGGAGCCGTTATGTCCACGCCGCTCTCCCACCAGAAAGCCATCTACGTGGGCGCAGGAACATGGCTGATGAAAATTGACCCCGTCGACGGGCGCGTGTTATGGGAGATCAATCTTGGAATGTTCATCAACGATACTCCCTTGATCCTAGATCAAATGATTCTTATTCGAGGATATTACGGAGTCTATGGAGTTGAAGAATTACGGACTGGATGATTGCCACATGGCCTTCTGATCCAGATTAAATTCTGCCAAGAATACACGGTCGTAGTGAGGACAGCCACCATAGGCCGGGACATTTAGGCTGGCGCAAATGAGTAACGCGTGATAATCTTTGTTCGCATTACCTGCTCCGAATTGAAATATCCTGATTCGCTCTGACTCTAAATATCCAATATGTATCAATCCTTCCATTCACTCGATTAGCCAAAATGTCTAATGATCGTGGAGCTTGCTTTTTATGCTCATCAGATAGTTTTGAAATTGCAGTTCAAAACATTCTCGACTGGGAATACAACAACCCGGGAAAATTTTCTTTCACGCGATGCAATGCATGCGGTTTGCTGACAATAGACCCTTTCCCGAATTTAGATGATATCAAGAAATATTATCCCGACGATTACCATGGCTTCACATCCCATCATTATTTCTTAATCAAGAAATTAAAGGCCTGGTATTGGAAATACAAAGTCATCCGCTATTCCCAATTCATCACAAACGGCGAAAAAATTTTAGAGGTTGGTTGCGGCAAAGGGGATTTGCTTGGAGAATTCAGAAACAGAGGGTTCAAACAGATATTTGGATTGGATTTTAATGCAGTCGCTGTTCAAAGCGCCCGCGCAAACGGCTTTGAAGTTCATCATGGATTGCTAGATACGGAGACCTACCCACAAAGAAATTTCAACCTGATTATCATTGAAAATCTCATAGAGCATGTGCTCGATCCACTCTCCTTCCTTCAATCCTGTCACGAATTATTAGACAAAGGAGGGCTAATCGTCGGTGAGACGCCAAACATCAATTCATGGGACTGTAAACTATTTGGCAAGTATTGGGGAGGCTACAGCGCACCCATGCACCTGTATCTTTTAAACGAGGAAAACATTAAGCAACTGGCAGAAAAATCTGGATTCAAAATACGTCAGATTAAAAACACGTTACAACCTGTTCACTGGGCGCTTTCGATCCAGCACTATATTCAACACAACCTGTTCAAGGCCCGCTTGAACAACGGCAGAAGCGCTTATTTCTCTCTACTCCTCTTGTTTTTCATACCCATCAGCATGTTTCAATCTATTGTCTCTAATTCGTCTACCGTACAATTTGTTTTAGAGAAAAAATAGCGTATCCCTCAATAATTGTTTAACGGGGTCTTTGAAAAACGGTCAGATCATTCTTTCGATTTCATTATCAGCTCAGCAGTAAGCCCCGATGGAAAACAGTCCGTAAGATAATTATGGACAAACTCACATTTCTTATTAAAATGTGCTTAGCCAAACTGGCGATAGCTACCGCATTTACCTCTGCCCAGATGGCGTTCAACTATCCGTTTTTCCATCAATATCCTTTTCTAACTTAAAAAACTTACCATTATTTCATGATGCCCACCTATCAATTTGTCAGCATACAAGTAGGCGACGCATAATGTTTCAAGGGATGTCGTTTCTCAGAAACGGTACAAGATGGCATAGATCCTTACAATTCCCTGCACTCATATTCGTATTTGCAATCATTTCGTTTTTATTTATATTTTACTATTATCGCCCTTTAATTTCGCCCTTTCCTCAACAGAACATCAACGATCTACATTTATTCACAGCCGCCAAAAACAAGTTTGTGGCAAAATTGCCGCTCTCGTCAAACGCATCCTTCCGTTTTCTATACAGTCAGGTTCAGATCAGACTTCCCCAATTTCAGACCTTGCCTTTGCGCATGGAAATCAAAGGAGGAAGTCTTTATGGTCCAACCCTCGATTCAATTGAGATCTGGAACCCTCAAAAAACATCAGTCACCCAAAGCGGCAATTTCGATTTTTTTTCATGGTCTCATGATTCATTCTATCTGACTATCACGGCAAAAAATCCGCAAGATCTTAATCAAATTAAAGTGGATCTTTCCATCGGCAGTCATTTAACCGACACCTTTAACTCAAAGGATGGATGGGATCATAATGGCTGGTCGCGCTTGTACCGTCTCTTATTTCTTTCAAGCGTTCTAACATTTATCGTCGTCGGTCCCCTCTGCCTTTTGCACGCAAAGTTTGAATTAAAGCCTCCTGGTTTTATCCACAGACTCCAGCAAAAAAATATTGCGTTGATCGCGCTTGCCATCATCCTGTTGTTTGGCCTCTACAAATCCTGGATTATTTTAAAAACCATTTACCTGCCGGGTTTTTCGTACTGCAACGATCAATGGACAAGCTGGGATCTTAAGATGGGAGAGGAAACCTACCCTCTTTTTTTTCCTTTTTATAATTACGCGCCCGGGATCCCCACCTTTTTCAAAATAATTTTTGAAGTCACAAAATTCATGGGCTTTCCCGAAGACGGGGTGGTCTATAGAGAGCTGAGTTATCGATTCGTAATGATCTCAATTGCATTCATTGGGAATATCTCGCTCTATTTTTTCCTGGTTAAACTTTTTAAAGAGTCGGACCTGCCGGGCCAATGGATTTTTCCGCTCCTTCCTGTATCGTTTCTAGCGCTCCACCCAGACTTGATTTTCACTTATATGACAGCGCAGAATCAGGGGGGATTGCTCATTGCGTTTTTTGTCGCTCTGATGATCCTGTCTTACCGCCTTGCATTTCACCGGCAAAATACAAGCGATTTAATTCTATGGGGATTGCTGGGAGGGCTATTCATTTTATGGAGAAATGAATTAAAACTGGTTCCATTCATATATTTGACATTGATCTTTTGCGGGTGGGGGTTGAAAAAATGTACGTTCAAAACCATCTCGATATTGCTGATAAGCACCTTGAGCTTGCCGCTCTTGTACATGTCGCTCAATCAATATCGTTTTGGAAAGTTTGAAATGCACCAAGCCTCTCTTTTCTCAGTTTCCATTTCCACTCATGTTGGCAATGACTACAGAGATAATGCAATGGGGTTTATGTACGACGATATGTCTGTCGTCAAACAAAGTTACTTTCTAACCAAAGATTTCTACCCTAACGAATTCTACGAAGCCCCCAATAATGAATCTAACGCAAAATACTCCCGAGATTTCTTTTTTAAATATGCGTCCGACCATCCCGATGAAATATTAAAAGCATGGCAAAATCGCACCCCTAATAATGTATTCAACTTCGTAAGAAATGCATTGCCGGGAACTTGTGAAAACGTTCATCCTCGCCTCATCAGCGTTATCCCTCAGCATTACACAAATTATTTTTTTCTTGTCACGACCGCGGGCCTGATTTTGCTTCCTTTCGCAATTTTTGCAAACATAAGATTTGCGCTTTATTTTTTAATCCCATCCTTATTCGCTATTTATGCGGTGGGAATGGGTGGAAGCGGAATTGGCTACACGCCATATGCCTACTTAACAATTCTGCTTTCCTGCGGATTAGGACTGTCTCAAATCTATAAATATTGCCTGCGTTTTTACCGTTGGTCGCTGAACGCGCCTCAGAAGGAATTGCAAGAATGGGCGCAACCTTACCCACTTTGGATCCAGGTTTCGACAGTATTATTCGGCGCTTTGCTCATGGTTGCGTTTTGGATCGCCTGCAAGGGATACAACCCAACACATGAAAACTTCATTAGATCCAGCGAATTGAACAGCGTGGACCGGGGAAAACGCATCTTCGAAAACAATCAGCACCTGCCCTCCATCAATATCAAATGGATGCGCAAGGTTCCCAGCGGCACCATGCCTCGCGAACAAGGCCACCTTTTGCGCTACAAAAACAATGTCGTCTTCACGACGTATGAAGTCTTAATGGTGTTAAACGCTAAAACCGGGGAGGGCAAACAATTAGAACACTCCCACGGAAACCCGAACTTCACAGGATATTTTTCACTTAGAGACAATCTATTATTCCTCGTTGAGCACACCCCGAACGATGTTCGCAAACGAATTCGATTCATTAATCTGGACACGTTGGACACATTGGGATTTTCTCCCGTCGGATTTTATGTTCAATCGAAATTTTTGATAGATGAAAAACGTTTTTACCACATCGCTCCCAATAACGGAAGTTACCACCTGGCGGGACAGGAGTATCACTTTGATTTTTTTGAGCGCGAGAAGGAGGAATGGAGCGGAAAGGCTCCAGCCATGTGGTCATTCAACGAAGCGCCCTCTGTAAGCGGAATTGCACAGTCCGAACATGCCTTGTATCTTGGAACTGTAGGGCAGGGGAAATTCTATGCTGTCGACAAGAGTACAGGACAATCCATCTGGTCCTATCAAGGAAAGACCCATTCTCATTCCACCCCTGTCATTCATAATAAAACCGTCATCTACGGCGATATCGACGGTACTATCTATCAGTTGCATATCAATGATGGGAGCTTGGTTCAAAAAATTGAAACCAACACCAATATTCTCAACGGAATTGAAGTGGTGGGCGACGTCGTTTATAGCGTCTCATGGGATGAATTCATCACCGCATCGGACCTGAAAACCGGAAAAATGCTCTGGAAAATTAAAGGGTATGGCGGGATGAAATCTAAACCGGCCTACAAAAATGGTCACCTCTATGTTGGCTCTGGAACCTGGCTACTGAAAATCAATGCGGCTACGGGCGAGGTTGTTTGGAAAATCGACCTGGGTACATATGTTATGGACACTCCCTTATTTCATAATAATATGATCATCGTTCGTTCTCTCTACGCGGTCTATGGACTGGAAGAACACGCAATTGACACACCGCGGACAATGTAATGAAAACAACCATCCGCTTGCTGTCCAGAACCGTGATGCTTGATTTACATTGATCACACATCAATTTCAGCGTTTATAAAACATGAGCCCTTCGGCAAACGAAATCACCTTTAAAAATTTTTCTTTCAAAGGTTTTTCTTTCGCCCTTTTACTCATCGGTATTTGCTCGTTTCTTCTGTATCTGATTGGCTTTAAGTCCCAGCCAATACAAACTCAGCAACAAAACTCTCTCGACTTGAGGCAACATTCCCCGCTCGCAAAATCCGCGCTATTGCCCATCCACAAAGGTGCGAGTCTCCGTTTCCTTTATTTTCAAACAAACATATTACTTCCAAATTTCCAATCCCAGCCTGTTGATGTCCAAGTGCGTGGCGGATCGCCAGACGGCCCCCTATTGGCTTCGCATTTTGTGTGGAACCCAGACAGTAAAAAAGGGCGGGAGAATTTCAAACTTGAAACATTTGCGTGGTTTTACGATGAATTTCATCTCGTCATAGAAGGTAGAAACGCAAATGATTTAAGAGAAATTGCGGTTTCAGTTACAGGCGGCGACAAACTCTCGGACATGCAATCGTCGGGCAAACAGTGGGAATTGAACGGCTGGACAAAACTCGCTTGGTTATGCCTTCTTTGCTTTGCACTGCTAACGTTGCTTTTGGGGCCAATCTGCCTGTTTGCCGCCATGATGCCAGACCGTCGAGAAGACTTGATAGAGGAAAAAAACCATCCCCGGTTTTATCGTTTCTGTTTTTATACGATCCTGGCTCTCAGCTTCTATGAAGCCTACTGGGTCGTCTCGCACGTTTATCGCCCCGGCTTTTCATACTGCAATAATGCATGGACCATATTTGACATGCCCCGCGCCGAACCCGCAGAAAACCCTCTGATACCATTTTACAATTACGCGCCGGGCCGACCGGTCTTTTACTCTCTCATTTTTCGATTTCTGAGAATCTTCGGATATTCCCTTGAAGACCCCTTTTATACGGAAGTGGCATACCGAATTGTCCAGTTTGTTATCGTCACCGGCGCGAACATCGCCCTTTACTTTTTCCTCATACATATTTTCATAAAGAACCAGCTTCCCGGAGTCCATTTTTTTCCGCTCATCGCATTTGCATTTTTATCTCTGGATCCCGAATTGGTATTCACATATCTATCCGGGAACGTGCACACCTCTTTATTCTTTCCAATTTTCATAGGTTTTTTCATTCTATCCTATCGTCTCGCATTCGAGGACCAGGGATGGAAAACCTTAATGCTGTTCGGTCTGCTCGGAACCTGCGCCCTTCTGTGGCGAAACGACCTTAAACTCGTCCCGATTCTATTTCTGACCCTCGTATTTCTATGCATGGGCATCAACAAACGGTCTTTAAAGAAGACCCTCATCGCCTTTGCAATCACCTATTTCATACCCGTTCTGATCATGAGCAACAATTATCACCAGCATCAGAAATTTGCTCTATACGACGGGAGCCAAATGTCTATCGTTCCCATCACCAACTTTGGCGCAGGAAATCCTGATAATTCACTGGGCATCATGTTCGACGACTGCCATGTCTCCCGGCTCGGGTATTTCCTGAATGATTCTGCTCGCCCGCAAGCGCAATCAAACTATCCTGAAATGCAAAAGTTTCTTGCGGGTTATGTGGCGACGCACCCCATAGAATTTTTCACCGCCTGGAAGAACAGACTGCCCCTGAACGCATTCTCTCTTCCCAGTCAGGTACGCCCCGGTAGTTGTCAAAAAATTCAGGAACGCGTTCTGGATTTTATCAAACCCGACCACATCCAGTATTTATGGGCCTTAATGAGTTTCAGCTTACTATTCCTGCCATTTGCAGTTCTTGGCGATAGACGGTTGATGATATTTGTTCTCGCTCCTGTCATCTATGCATTGGTATTGATAGGAGCGGCGGGTAGCGGTGTTGGGTACTTTATCTACATTTACCTGTCATTCACCATTGTTATCACGCTCGGCCTGTCGTCTTTATTTAAAATCCTCCGGTCCTTTTACAGCAAGCTGTTATTCAAGAGCGAAGGACACGCAAACCAGAGGAAGCCTCTTGAAAGCCCTCATTCTAAATCCATCCAAATCTTGACCCTGACTACGAGCGTGCTGGTTTGCATCGTGTTGCTCCTCGGAATAAAAGGGTATGACCCCTACAGCTATGGGAGTAAAAATCCTCAGCTTCTGAATCAACAAGATCGTTTGAAAAGAATTTTCACAGGAAACGACTATAACGATTCCATTCAGATCAAATGGCGAATGCACATTCCCGCTGGAACCCAACCTTATTCGGATGGCCACCTCGTTCCCTTCGGCGCAAACATCTTGTTCAATCGTTATCTTGATCTGGCCGTGGTCAACCCCGACACGGGCGTGATCGAAAAGAATATACCTTACCGAAAAGGACCCGGATGCATCGCAGGCTATTTCCAACTCAAGAAGGATAAATTAGTTATCGCCGAGCTGGACCCCAAGGGTCACCAGAGGGTTCGCACAATCAATGCAGACACTCTGGAAACAATTAACGAAGGGCCTTTGAAGTATCACATTTACTCCCCCTTCATTGTGGACGATCAAAACATTTACCACTCGACGCATGTCTGGAGAACCGACTATCAATTTACAGCCCAGCAAATCCCCAAGGATTTGATGGATGATACGGCGGCGGATCAACCGGTCTTGTTATACAACAACAAGCAATCATCATTAGGCGGAATTGCCCAAACAGTAGATTCTGTATTCGTACCAACTATGCACGATGGCCTTTTTCTGGCGTTTGATAAAAACACATGGAACCTAAAGTGGAAATTCAAAGGCCGCTCCAATGCTCACGCCACTCCGGTGATCTACGAAAACACTGTCGTTTACGCTGACAAAAAAGGCGTTATCTATCAACTCGACTTGAATGATGGAAAACTCATTCAAACCATAGATACTCAAATGGAAATCTTTGAGGGAATCGCAATAGCCGGAGGCGTGCTTTATGCCGTCTCATGGGATGAAATCATTTCTGCCGCAGATCTCAATACAGGAAAACTGCTATGGCGACTCCAGGGGCGCGGAGCAATGAAGGCGCGCCCCCTCTTCAAGGATGGGGCGTTGTATACAGGATCCGGAACCTGGCTCATGAAAATCGACGCCAAAACTGGAAAGAAACTATGGGAAATTAATCTGGGAACTTTTATAATAGACACTCCCCTAATACAGAGTGATGTTATAGTGGTTCGCACTCTGTACGGTTTGTACGGATTACAGCAACTCAAATGAATCCGCATTCACACAAACCCAACCGCGGGTGGAAAACAAAACTAAATTAATTACTATATTCAGGGGTATTGATACATGGGAGAGAATGCAGACTTGAGAGAAGTCTCAGAAGATGAATTGAACGCTATCATCGAACAACATGAACAATGGGTGACGTCGGGTCAGCAAAAGGGTCAACCCGCCCAATTATCCAACTCCAAACTGATCAAGGCAAATCTTCGGGGCAAAAACCTGGCGGGCATCGATTTTCAGGGCTCCAATCTGCAGGGCGCCGTTTTGAAAGAATCCAACTTCAAGGATGCAAATTTCTCGGCAACCAATCTGGAAGACGCCGACCTTCAAAAATGCGACCTTGAAAACGCTAATTTTTCACATGCCAATCTGGATGGAGCGTATATGCAAAAGAGCGTTTGCAAGAATTCGAATTTTGAATCGGCGAATTTAAGCGACATCATGATCCAGGGGGCGGATTGGTCGGAAGCGACTGCGCTGACTCAGGAACAGGTAGACAGCTTTGGACTGGGCGACAACCAGACCAAAATGCCGGAAGGAATCAATTTCGTATAAAAACTTGGCAGAACAAGGCCTTGCTTTACTTATTCTGCAAATAGCGATAATAGGTGATGAGAGTCGCGGGGTCTTGAATGATCGAATTTTGCGCCATCTCCTCGATCTCGGTTTTTGAAAACAGCTTCATTTCACGATGTCCCATTTCGTTTGGCTGAAAAGGGCGATCCTCGTAACAATCCAGCGCCGCAAACAATTGAATCCTGGCTTCAAGGATTCCCGCCTCTGGCGTTATTTGCCCCATAGGGATGAGTTTTTTTTCATCGCAAACCAGCCCGGTTTCTTCCTTGAGTTCCCGCAACGCGGATGCATTCATCGACTCCACCGATTCAACAAATCCACGCGGAATCTCCCATGAATACTCTCGGACCGGATGTCTGAAAATCTTTAATAGAGCAAATTGATCGCCAACAACCGGCAAGACGGCGCAACCCGTCACAAGATTGTCCAGTTTTACCTTGGGGGATACGACCAGGAAATCGCGTATCTCAAATACAGATCCGCTTTCGACATGATCAAAATAGACGTTGAATTTGCTGTTTTCGCAGACGGTCCTGCGCTGATGAATAATGAAATCAGGAGGGAGTTCAGATTTTTGTTTTTTCATCCCAAGACTTTCAGGAGGGAGGTCTCCTTAAAATCAGCTGGATTTTCAGAACTCAACGGAAGTTAAAAACCGCTCAGTTCTTTTCCATAGCCGGAGGCAAAGGATGGGCTTTCGAATTCAAAAACAATTTATCCTTAAACTTGTTAGGCAAGGCTTTGTTTAAAAATTTGGCGATATAAACGACAATAATAAGCGTTCCCGCTGAGAGGATGACCAACAAAGAACCCAGTGTAAGCCACAGCTTATTGAAGAACTTCTGCATGATTTTTGAACCAGGGATAGGTTAGCTTATCAAGATAGAGTGAAATCACTGTTATAAAATAATTCATGACGCAATTTTCGAACCAGCGACAATTCCGGAGCGAAACGGTACATCTTATTTTCCAGCTTGTTGGAGTAGTAAAAACTAACCATCTTAGCCGCTTTTTGCGCAACGTATCTCATTTGTCTGTTGCCAAGGCTCCCCATGACATTCTCTAACGCATTTGCAAGAATGCTCATGTAAGAAATATTACCCACATAGATTCTTTCTTCACGATTGAACCAGGGAATGATTTCTCCTTTCAGATCATAATCGTCAAAAACCCAATCCGACCATTCTTCGAGACTACCCGGCTCTTTCAAGCCATGCTCTTTAGCAAGGTGCCAATCTGGAGTTCCGGGGAGGGCTGTGTAAGTCGCCATCGTTTCCAGTTCTGCCGTGGGGTTATTTCGTTTCAACAGAAAACCAAGGTCAATCGTCTTGTTGATATCCTCAAAGGTCTCAGTCGGGTATCCAACCATCAGCCCGAAAGCCGGGCTGATATCAAATTTTTTGCAACGCTCATTCGCTTCGATTGTCTGCTCAACGGAAATACCTTTTTGCATCAGGTCCAGAATACGCTGGGAACCCGATTCAGCGCCAAATTTCAAGGTGTGCGCGCCTGCCCGCTTGAGAAGTCGGACATCCTCATCAGTAGATTTCATAAATACATCCGCGCGAGCGCCAGATGTATAAAACGAAACGTCCAATTCATTGCGAACCATGCCTTCGAATATTCTTGAGGCGCGTTTTCTGTTGATATAGAACTCATCGTCTCGCAACCAAAACCCATCCAGATTGAATTTGCGAACCGATTCGGTGATCATATCCACGCTTTTGTCGGCAGAAATCGCCCGCCATTTTCTTTCCCGAATTTCAGCGCTGCTACAGAAACCGCAATCGAACGGGCATCCACGGCTGGTCTGCCCCAAGTCCAAAACCCGATATCGATTCTTCACATACATATCCCGGTGGATGTAATCTTCTACATTGACCAAATGCCACGGAGTCGGGAGCAAGTCTTCAACATCCATCAAAGGGCGTTCGGGCGTGTTGATCATCTCACCGCCATCCTGATACGTCAGTCCCTTGATTTGACGAATATCTTCTTTACTATCCAGAGCTTTGACAAGCTCTAGAAATGTTTCGTCGCCTTCTCCTCTCACAACGATATCAACCATCTCATGCACGGCGGTTTGCTCTGGCATGACCGCTGGATGACAACCGCCCCAAACCAAAGGAACCTTGCCGTTCGTTATTTTGCGGCACATCCCAGCAAGGTGCAGTGCATGACGAATCTGAGTGCCCGTCATCGTCGATATACCAATGCATATCAGATCGTCGGATATCAGATCTTCCAAGACGCTTTCGCTAATAGACCGGGTTCTCTGATCCAGAATTGTAACTTCGTATCCTGCCTCAAGAGCCGGAGCGGCTATTGTCAGCAAGGCATGCGGAGGGGCAACCGTCGAACCAAAATCAAAACCCGTTTTTGGGTAAAGCAAAAGAATGTTTGGTTTTTTCGTGTTGGACATTAAATGATATCCTTTAGGTCAACAAATCATCCGCAACCACATCATGACAGGGATGAATAATTTTTATAAATGTATACTGTTTTCAAGAATGGCGGCTATCTCCCGTACTACCTAGTGGGATTGTGAAGAAAATAAAGCTGGAAGATGGTTCCAAAAGAGAATCAAAGGAAAAATCCCTTATTTATTTTATCTTTGCCTCTCTATATGTCAAGCGGATTCATATTATTCATCTGCCTGAAAAACACAAAGATCCCGATCTGAAAAAATACACACGCAAAGCCGCCAAGCCCTACTCTTATTTCTTTTCGGAACGCTGAGGGGCAAACTTTAAAAGTTTGCTCAAGTTATGAGGCTTTTCTTCCCGGGAACAACAAATCAGTGAACTTTTAACATCCTTCACGGACCAGACAACGCCCCGGGACCTTAAAAAGGGGGGAGGACACAAATCGATCATTTACGACGATATTTACGGGAAAAGAACTCAGTTATCATCTGAGTGAGGTAGGACGCTCCCCAGCGAAAAATCTGGAGTTTACGTTCGCCAAATATCCTGGGCGGCTCGTCCGCAGGAATCTCTCCGATCTTCATTTTCATTTTTGCGGCGCGAATTGACAAGAGCGGCTCAATGCCGATTTTCGTGGCATACAGTTGTTCCTGCCAGTAAGACTCCTCTTTATCCAATCCCAACTCATAAAACACATTGGTCCTGTATGCTCTAAAAATCCCCATACAGTCGGTATAAGGATAGCCATGCAATAATTTGATAATGAAATTGAACATGTAATTGCCGAAACCCGTCACAATATCATCGTCGTCGCTTTTTGCTTCGTCCTTGTATCTTGAAGCGACAACCATGTCATATCCCTCTTTGATCTTTTCGATAAGAGCCGGAATGTGCTCGGGAATGCAATTGCCATCTGGACTGAAGGTCACCACAATATCTCCCCGAATCATGGGAAATCCTTCGATGTAAGCATGGCGTATCCCTTTTTGAGATTGCACCATGACCTCATAGCCCTGAGATTCAGCATACTCCACCGACCCGTCCTGTGAATTGCCATCTGCAATAATGATCTGATCGAACCAGCTGGGATCAATTTTGGGCATGATGGCTTTCAGACCATCCACCTCATTTAAAGCCGGCACAAAAAGGGTGGTGGTTAGCTTGTCTCCCATAGCTTCCTCAAAAATTTATGTGGGGGGGTGGGCGTGGTCAAACGAGTCCGACCTTGCAAATTCGCACTTTTCGTTTACACGTTTCCGTATCTGGTATTTTTTAACATCGTATAACCTTTAATCAGCTCCACGATGCCGTCGTCCAAAGAGTGTGCAGGGTGAAACCCTGTCTTTTCAATTTTTGCGTTGGATACAATATAATTTCTCTGGTCGGGGTCCTTACCCAGAGGCGCTTCCATATAGAGGAATTCAGGAATGCGGCTTTTTATGGCCTTGCACAACTCTTCCTTGGACAAATTCGCATCTGAAAGACCCACGTTGAAAATTTCACCGCGCATGGTTTCAAAATTATTGATTCCATGATGAAACACCCGCGTAATATCTTTCACGTGAATGAAATTCCTCTTAAAAGAGCTTTCGAATAATATCACAAATCGATCATGAACGGCGCGATATGTAAAATCGTTCACCAAAAGATCGATTCTCATTCTTGGCGACATGCCAAACACCGTCGCCAGGCGAAAGCTGATGGAGTTCTCTCGATCCATGATGATTTTTTCAATCTCCACCTTGTCCTTTGCGTATTTGGAAATAGGACGCAAGGGAGAATTCTCGTCGCAAAAATTATCCTCGTCGCCCGTTCCGTAAGCGCTGTTCGTGGTGGGCATCAACAGACGTTGCGCCGGACTCATATGCTTCAACATCAGCGTTATGGCGTCGTGATTCACCGTTTGCGCGCCAACAGGGTCGGCGGAGCAAATGGGCGCGCCCACCAGCGCGGCAAGGGGTATCACCACGTCGGCCTGTTTCAATAGAGGGCTGATTGTGCTTTCGACCCGCACATCTCCTTTCACCACATGAAATGCAGGGTGATGGCATACGTGATTCAAGCTGGCCTGACCGTAAAGGAAATTATCCAAAACGGTGACGTCATGCCCCGCCTCCAACAACGACGGCGTCAACGTTGAGCCAAGGTACCCAGCCCCTCCGGTAATTAAAATTTTAAAACCCAAAACGACTCCTTAGACCTGTTTGATTAAAAAAAATTCTGCGCAAGTTTATAATCTTCCGGCATGCCAATGTCAATAAACCGGGCGTCTGCGACATAGCCTCTGAAATCGACTCCGCTATCGACCAATGCGGGAAAGACTTCGTCTTCAAGAGAAATTTTTTCGCCCGCTCGCTTCCTGACAGTTGCAAAGGCCTGCGGATGGATCAGATAAACTCCGCCATTAATGTGACCACCCGCCTGTCCTTCGGATCGGTTGCCAAATGACCGGATGGAACGGTCGTCACCCAATCCAACGCCGTTATACCGACCAGCGGGAGGGGCCTTGAACAAAGCCAGCGAAACCTGCGCTTGACTCTCGCGATGAAAGTTTGCAAAGGCGTCCAGATTCACTCCAAAAAACGTATCGCCGTTCAAGGCAAGAAAAGTTTCCCGACTCTTCAATTGATCCAGAGCGAGAAGAAGCCCGCCGCCGGTACCGAGCGGCGTCGATTCCACCGCATAATCCACCGGAATATTTCGGTAACTGGAGCCAAAATGCTCCTGTATCACCTCTTTTTTATAGCCTACCGAGAGAATAAAGCGGGAGACTCCCTGCGCCAACCAATAATCAAGAAGAATTTCAAGAAAAGGACGATCTCTGACAGGGGCCATGGGTTTTGGCACATCCTTTACGGTTGCGCGAAGTCGGGTTCCCAGTCCTCCCGCAAGAATCACAGCTTCCATCTGAACTCGCTAGGAAAGAAGTTGGTTGATCACCCTATGAAAATAATTGAGTTCTGAAGATATATCTCTGGGGAAGTTACCCACAAAGAAACCTCTGTCGTGGGCGATGTCCGCATTTTTTATCTCGCCGACACAATCATAATCAAAATATTTTATGACATCGTGGCGGAGAAAATTGCCGCCGGTAATGATTCTGAAACCAATGTCCGCATCCCTCAAACCCGCGGTGATGTCTTTGCGCTGTATGGACAATTCAGGGTTCAGGATCAAGGTAAAAGCAAACCATGAACTGAGTCCATTTTCCTTCTGGATAATGAATCGATCGTCTTTTCCAAACAGTCGAACGAAATGATCTCCATTGCGACGTCGCGCATCGACCATTGCATCCAGCTTGGGCAGTTGTTCCAAGCCAACGGCTCCGCTCAATTCAAGCGGTCGGGCATTGTATCCGGGCAATATAAAACGGTAGGCCTCAAAAAAATCGTCTTCAGTACGGTCAAATATCTGGGAGTCTGGAGGCAGATCGCGAGTCCAGCCATGCGCTCTGAGAGATCGGGCCAGATGATAAATTTCCTCATCGTCCGTCAGGATCACTCCGCCCTCCATCGTCGAGATGTGGTGAGAGAAAAAGGTGCTGAAGGTACAGACCTCGCCAAAAGTCCCGCAGGCCTTGCCGTTCAGCTCCGCCCCCATCGATTCGCAATTGTCCTCGAACAAAATCAAATCGTGTTTATCGCAAAACGCGCGCATCGTATCCAAGGCGCAGGGATTGCCCAGGATACTCACCGCCACAACCATCCGGGTTCGAGGAGTGAGAGCTTCTTCCAGCTTCGACACATCCATATTGAGCGTGTCCAGCTCGACGTCCAGAAACCTGAGTTTCAAGCCGTATTGCATTAACGGGTAAAAGGTTGTCGCCCAGGATATAGAGGGCACGATGACTTCGTCGCCGCGTTGCAGGGGACGATTCTTTTTGTAAAACAGCGACGCCACGCCCACAAGATTCGCCGTAGACCCCGAACTGACCATCAGGCCGTAGCGCATCCCGAATTTTTCAGCAAAGGCTTTTTCAAAACGCGCGACATTGTCGCCCATCGTATAACGGTCGCTATCGATCACCCTTTGGATCGCCTGAATCTCTTCCGGCCCCCAACTGCTTTCCGCCAGTTCATACTTCATACGTTGATTCGTTTCGATCATTGAAATGCGACCAGTTCGCGAATGGTCTGCGCAATCGTTTCTGTGTTGGGATAGTAAAATTGTTCGAGAGTGTATCCAGCAGGGTGGGGAATGTCCGGCAAACCAATGCGACGCACGGGAGCTTTCAAATCTTTAAATCCCTTCTCCGCCACGAGACAACCTATTTCAGCGCAAACCCCTCCCATGGCCCATCCGGTATCCACGACCAACAGGCGACCGGTTTTCTTCACCGACTCCAAAATAATTTCCTCATCCAGCGGCTTGATCGTTCTCAGATCAATCACATCGGCGCTGACCCCTTCTTTCTTCAAAAGTTCCATGGCTTCCATGGATTGAATCAGAGTATGCGAGGTGCCGACAATGGTCAAATGCTCGCCGCGTGTCCGATACACGCCTTTGCCAAGCGGGACCGTATAAAATTCTTCCGGCACAGCGCCTTGTTGCTTCATCAGCCAGCGATGTTCAAAAATCAATACCGGATTATTGTCTGCGATGGAAGCGAGCATCAAGCCCTTGGCGTCGTATGGCGTGCTGGGCATCACGATTTTCAATCCGGGAACGCTTAACAACATGCCTTGTATCGCTTGCGAATGCTGAGATCCAGAACCCCAACCACGGGCCACGGCGGCCCATATCACCATCGGCGCTCGCGTCAGGCCATTATCCATGTAATGGGTCTTGGACGCATGGTTGACGAGCTGGTTGAACGCGAGCAATAAAAAATCGGGACGATTGTGCATATACACAGGTCTCATCCCGTTCATGGCGGCGCCCAGACCAATGCCCATCATGGATTCTTCCGCCAAAGGCGTATCGAACACCCGCTCCCCGCCAAATTCCTGATTCAATCCGGTGGTTACCCCGAACATACCCTTGGGGTCGTCGACGCCTTGCCCCATCACAAAAACCTTGGGATCTATTTCCATGGCCGTACGCAACGCTTCGTTGAGCGCTTCGGTGTAAGTCAGCGCCCGCCCTTCCCCATTAAAATTCTGAGAAACGGCTTTGGATGAAATCAGTTTTTCTGCCCAAGGCATTATCCAGGTACCCTTTTTATTGTATTTTGATTGTATTGAGGGAAATGCAGACCTGCTCGTTGCGCAGGGTCGAACCATTTACTTAATCACAGTATACAAACGTCGCCAGATCTTCCTTAACGGGATTGGGACTTTTCAAACCATGCTCGAAGGCGGCTTCAATCTCTTCTGTCAGTTGTCGCGTCATCTCTTTGCGCAACTGGGAGTCAACCATACCGCATTTCCCCAGATAATTGTAAAAAGTTTCAATAGGACAATATTTTTTCCAGGCCTCGACTTCCTTGGGATCGCGATACCCTGAAGCGCTGTCATCCCCTACGCCGCCGTGACCGCGCCAGCGGTAGGCTCGCGCTTCAATAAAGTACGGCCCCTCTCCGTTGCGAACGTGATCGGAGGCGTCTCGAACCGCGTCGTACACATCCAGCACGTTGGTTCCATCCACCAAACGACTCTTGATCCCAAAGCTCTCCGCTTTTTTATAGATATCAACGCCTGGAGGTTGTCTGTTTTCCAAAGGCGAGCAAACCGCATAAAAATTGTTTTCGCATATATAAATGATTGGGAGTTTTTTAAGCGCCGCGAAATTGAAACTTTCCCACAAAACGCCTTCTTCTGTTCCCGCCTCTCCGAAAAAAACCACGGTAACGCGATCCTGTTTTAACATTTTGGCCGAAAGGGCCGCGCCGGTCGCAATGGGAAGAATACCGCTGACAATTGCGGAACAGCCCATGAAGCCCGCATCCTTGTCCAGCAAATGCATGGAGCCTCCTTTAGACCCCACGCAACCGTCTGCGCGACAATACAACTCCGACAGCATCTTCTTCAGATCCCCGCCTTTTGCGATGTAGTTGCCGTGCGTTCGATAGGTTCCATACACATGATCTTCAGGGCGCAAAGCCTCACAGCAACCCGTGGAAATCGCTTCCTGTCCGATGACCAGATGAACCGGCGTTTTCATCTCATCCAGGTGATAAATCGTCTCGATTTTCTCTTCAAGCAAACGAACACGCAACATCGAGCGAAGCATACTCAGAACCTGATCTTGCGAATACGGCAAATTTTCAGAAGGTCTCCCCTGAAAACCTTTGCCTTCATATTTAAATTTGATCATAACTCATTCCTGGTGGGAATTATTTCGGAACCATTCATAGGTAGATCGCACACCTTCTCGAAAGGGAACGGCGGGGTTCCAGCCAAGGGATTTGATCCTTGAACTGTCCAGTAATTTTCTTGGAGCGCCGTCGGGTTTTGAATCATCCCACTCCACACGACCTTCGTACTCAACAATTTCAGCAATCAACTGGGCCAACTCGCTGATCGAAATATCTTTGCCCGATCCAATATTTACGGGAACTTCAAGGTCAGGGTCGTCGTTTTCCAGCAAAAACAGGCAGGCATCGGCAATATCATCAACATGAATAAATTCCCGGCGCGGACTGCCGGTGCCCCAAAGACTGACCACCTTATCCCCGCGCATTTTGGCATCAAAAAATTTTCGAATCAAGGCGGAAAGAACATGCGACGTATCGGGATCAAAATTATCATTCGGCCCGTACGCGTTGTTAGGAATCACCGGAATGAAACGACGCCCGCCAAACTGCTGATTGTAGGCCATGCACATGTACACGCCGCCCAGTTTTGCGATGGCATAGGGCAGGCTCGTCGGTTCGGGATGACCCGTTAACAATTGCCCTTCATGCATCGGTTGCGGGCATTCCCGGGGATACATGCAAGAAGAACCCAGCAGAATTAATTTTTGAACGCCAACCCGGTGGGCCGAACGCAACACATTCAATTGAATGGACAAGTTGTCGGTAATGAAATCCGCCGGGGAGTCTCGGTTTGCGATAATCCCTCCCACTCGACCTGCGGCTAAAATAACCGTTTGGGGTCGGTGGCGTTCAAAAAATTCACGAACCGCTGAAGCATCCGTGAGTTCGAGTTCCGAGTGATCTGCGGTGAGCACATCAACGCTGGATTCCCGCCGCAACCTTCTCAAAAAGGCGGAGCCTATCAGACCCTTATGTCCGGCAACGTATACTGGAGAGGGAATTTTCAAAGCGAACCGTCAAATGCAATATTGCCGAACGGTGGACACTCAGTGGTCATCAGCCCAGACCGTTGGGCTGATACAGCACTATTTTACTGCCAGAGCTTTCAAATTGAAAAGGAACATAAATCAAATGTTTCAAACGCTCGCGAACCCTTTCCTGAAATTCCGGCTTAACGACAAAAACCATGAAGCCGCCTCCGCCCGCGCCCATCAGCTTACCGCCAACGGCTCCCGCGCTCTTTGCGGCCTCATAAATCTCGTCAATCTCAGGCGTCGAAACCTGATCTGAAAGCTGTTTCTTGTATTGCCACCCTTCATCCAGAAGGCGACCAAAATCGGTTGCCATGTCGCTGGAGTTTTGCAAAATATCGGCGGCCTGATCGACCATGCGCCGGATCCGATCCAGCTCTTCAAACCGATTTTCCATATTCGCAATTTTCGACTTTGCAATATCCGACGCATTGCGCGACAGGCCTGTAAAAAACAACATCAAATTATTTTCCAAAGCCACTTTTTTATCTTGAGGCAAAATGATGGGAGTCACATCAAACGAACCATCCCTCTTGAAATCAATCTTGTTGAAGCCGCCAAACGCCGCCGCAATCTGGTCTTGAGACCCCACATTCTCCCGAATAACTTCCTGTTCAATATGAATCGCCTGCGCCGCCAGTTCACGATTCGAAATCAATCGGCCTTCAAGGGCAGACAGGGCGTTGAACAGTCCCACCGTAAACGAAGAACTCGACCCCAGACCGGAGCGAGCCGGCAGGTCGCCGTCATGATGAATCTCGATCCCTTTTTGCCAATTCAACCATTTCATAACCGCTCGCACAGACGGGTGCTGAATTTCCGACGCGTCCATCACATTTTCAATTCTGGAATAAACCACGCGATGACGGTGGTTAAAAAATGGAGGCAGATAACGGCAGGTGATATAGCAATACTTGTTGATTGTGGTAGAGATGACTGATCCCCCATTGAGTTTGTACCAGGTGGGGTAGTCGGTTCCTCCGCCAAAAAACGATATTCTGAAGGGGGTCATGCTGACAATCATTGAGTCGCCACGGGTCCTTTGTTCGGTGAAAATTGAATTTTTAACGTAACCGGCCCGGCACACAACCCGACCCTTGTTATATAATCGGCGTTTCGATGCATTTAATTGAGGAAATAATTCACAGGGATTACAAGATGAACCGGGATGCGCGCAATCATTGAAATGTTTCAAGGGCCGATTCAGCCAACCTGATGGACAGTCCTCAATCGGTCAGCCCGATCAACCTTGAGGCATTTTACAACATCCTCGGACTTCAAACCACTTTTTTAAAGAGACTGCGATGGAATTAAAAAAGTAATTCTTTCTATGCCCGAATGTGCAAAACAAATTCACCCCAGCTAAAGGGAAGGGCCCCGAAATGCCGAAAATCCAGGCCACCGCAACCGTCCTGAAAATTAAAAATTACTAGTTAAGCCCCTGTTAATCGATTATAATGCAAGCCTTTATTCCCTGTTCTCGCGTCCGCTCTTCTCACGATAATTAGAATGACTTCCTTGACACAAGACCCAGACGGACCCGCTGAAAACGAACCGACAAACCCGCCAACAAAGCACGTTTCTTCACCCACCAAAACACTCATCCGATGGCTTCTGGCGATAGACCGGCATTGGATTACAGCGCTACTGGCTTCGGTTTTTATTCTATTCAATCTACAAACAGACTCCATAAAACCCAATCTGGACAAGCTCTACCAACTCACATCTCCCATTTTAAATTATGGACATAGTGGCGATAGCGATTGGATCTACAGCTATATTCACAATCGGGGAGTCGAATCCTGCTCTTCAATTCCTGGACTGAAGACCAAACTCAACCAGTCGCTGAATCAGAAAAAGGAACAAATAAAAGCGCAGTTCGGCGAACAAATGTATGGCTGGTCAGCCATTTTCAATTATGTCGCATCCGCCAACGAAGAAATCAGAAATTTTTATTTTACCACGCAGTGCGATGGCGAATGGGAATTCACAACGAACACGACTTACGTTATCAGATGGGCTTCGCAAGTCATCCCGGTCGCATGGATTCTTTCAGAAACAAATTTCAGTCACGTTCACATCGGCTTGATTTTACTTGTCATACTTTTCATAAGCCCTGTCTTTGTTTTTCTGGTCGTTCGCAATTTATCAGCCTCTACATTACTAGGTCTGGTTTCGTTCGCATTCCTGTACAAAACTCAGCTATTCCATATCACCCTGTACGGGGCGCTCACCATGTTATTGGGGCAGATTTTATTCAACCCCAATTCGTGGTTCAATTCTCTCAAGAAATACAAGCGGGTGATGATAGAGGCTTCTTTAGGAATACTCTTTGGAATCCACACCCTGGCCTACCTGTTTATTCTACCCGTTCACCATAAAATGAACGCAACGCTGGTTCTGGCTTTACTGTTATTAATCGGCATTTTTAAATTAAACAAACTCCTGGTCGTCAGAGCCCTGTTCGCAGGGCTTTGTTTGAGCATCGCCACACACTCATTCACTGCCTATGGAGAAAACCTATACAAACCCATCAGCGCAGTGAACGCCGTTAAAAATACGGGGCTTGCCTATATTGGATTGTTTTCAGGCATCGGCGAACGCTACAACCATTATGGAATGATCCATAGCGATTTCGGACATTATCGTTCGTACGAATACGATCAATACCTGAAAACGCATGCATGGAGTCTGATCAATCATCAAACGATCAGCCAGTTCGGCAAGGACTCTATGGTTGATATCGCCCAAAACAGACCGGGAGATTATTTTGAAGGTCTGTGGAAGCGAATGTACGCCTTGGTGCGTTTCCAGGATCAATTGAACAACGAAATGTCGGACCTTCCCAAAGGCGGCCTGAACCCTTACCTCCCCTTGTTCTACTTTGGGCTCGCTCTGGTGCTTTCCCTCTCGCTATACCTACTTGCCTTTCCATTCAGTTGGGTGGTCTGCATGCCGCCTATGGCGATTGCCTTTTATGAATATTTTGGAATCAGTTCCTCTCTGTTTATGATCCATCAGCATGGGCGGTATTATATTCCGGGAATGCTTTTTTTGATTCTGCTGATACCCGGCTTGCTTGGATTTCTCCTGCGCAATCGAAACAAGCTGGCGTGCTTTCGAGCTCCGGAATTTTCCCGTACGGGTTTTGTCGCCGCAAGCGCGATCATTGTCTCCTTGTTGGTATCCACTCCCTATTTCATCAAGGAATCCAAAAAAGAAGATCCTGTATTTCGTATCTGGTATTACTTGCTCCATACACATAAAACGACCCCTGACATAGCCAATCCGGAATGGCTACGATCGCAGATAGAGACCATAAGAACGCTGGGAAATAATGAGCCTGGATCGGTTGAACTCTTTGGCGCGTGGAGCTTGCATCTATGGTCGATTTGGAGATACGACACCAGCCTGCCAGAACACTGGAGACCGCGCGGCATTCCAAATGAAACATTTGATGAATACCGAAAGAAAGCCGACGCGTTAAAAGTTGCATACTTTCGCCACGCCATAAAAAAAGCTCCAGACAATCCCTATTACCCGGCATACGCGTACACTCTGGGCGACCCGGAATGGCCAATCGTGTTCGATAAGGCGCTCGATAAATTTCCGGACCACCCCTTCGCCGCAAATATGGCTCATATGCTGATTCACGCTACCTCTCACGACCAATTCAGTCCGGGTCATGTCAAAAAGTGGGCCAGACAAATGGAAGAGGGTTACAGGAGGTTGTTCCGTAAAACCGAGAACATGCGCCCGGGCTTCAGAAAAATACCAGGTTTTGACAAACCGCCGACAGATGTAAGCCATAGCGATTTCGGACTGCTCATAAAATTGAACCCCGGCGAAACCATAGAGTTGAACCCTTCCTACACCTACTATGCTCCAGAATTAAAAATAGGAATTTTTGCAGATCTTGGCAGGGGAGAGCTTAAAACTGAAGTGGTCTTTCCCGACGGCTCCACTTGCAAAAACAGCGGTATCGAGATGAAACGCGATGATCTTTATAAATATCGCATCCTGAATTGCTCGAACACAGAAGGATGGGGAAAGCTGGCAGTCAGGATCAAGGCGGGAGATACGCCCGCTTCCTTCTTATTGAGAGATTATTATCCCATGATTGAAAAACCGAGAATCACAGGAAAACTCGCCGCTGAGTTTCGCTGACTCAATATCTGAACTCGTCTTATCCTGGACTTATCTGGGGATTCTAACCGTGAAACGACTGGGATTGCTTGGGCCCGGGTCATCATTTGCCACCACAACGCTCACCTGACGGTTGAACATCGTTTTAACGGAATAATGGCTCAGTAATTTTGGAGCGTTCAACCAAGTCTCTTTGCCCTCATTGAGTACGCCCACAGCCACCTTTCCTTGCATCACCTCTATGGGAAGCGAAAACTGATAGACATTTTGGAAGAATTCGACATCGATAGGGGGGCTTTGAATTTGATATAAATACGGAGCGTCCGTGCCATCAACGACAATTTCCCAATCCCCATTCGCTTTAACCGTAACGCCGGAATACACCGTCCACTCTGAAAAAGGCGGTAACGACAATTTTTGCGGCGATTGAACGGAAAACATTCCAAACAGGGCCAGCGTAAAAAACAGAACTCCCCCGCCTCCAAACAGTAATACTTTTCTTGCAACCGTATTCATTGAGTTCACTCCTGTTTAGGAATTCGATTCGCCCTAAGTAATATCATGACATGGGAAATTCTAACAATATTTTAATCGTATGGCTTAAGTGAACGCATCGGTTGTCGCTCAGGGTTCGATACTCGAAGCAAGCGCGCCCAGGGGCCGTATTCGTCTTCGCCTCGCTCGTCTGTTTCTACAAAACCCCGCGCCCGGTAAAAAGCCATCGCCAACTTATTTCCGACTTTGCACTTCAAGCCCAAAGGACGTCCCCTGGTCAACGAAGCCATAAAATCGACCAACTCCGTCCCGATCCCCATTCCCCAAAATTCGGGATCAACATACAAATGGTGAATGAAGCTTTCCGGTTCCCAGACTGAAATAAAGCCCGCCACCTTTCCACCGCGTTCAGCCACGTGAACCAGTTCGCCTTCAGTCAACAAGATGATGTCATCCACCGTCACTTGTTTCGGTTTTTCGGGTAGCGAGCAGTTCCAGGCCCGGGTGAAAATCAGCGCGCAGGTTTCAAAGTCGGCAGGAATGGCGAGTCGTATTCGGCAAGGTTTCACTTTTCTATTCCATAGCAACAGCTTATCAGCAGACCCCTCTCCCTGACGAGAATTGGGGCCATTCACAGCCGCGCTCCCCTAAAATCCTTGCTCAAACGCCAGCGATTCGCAAAACAAATCCCCTCATCCAAACAAAATATTTCGCACCAACTACCCGGTTAAATCATTGATATTAAATTGATGTTTTCCTGAAAAAAGGAACACCATATTATGCTTTGACTTTCCCCGGATTGTCAGTAATATTCTCACCGATTGAGCAGATGGAACGTGATTATATTATCTCTCTGCAATTACAACATTAATCCATAAGGAATGGTCCATCGGATCATTTATAAATTCATATGAAACGATCCCTTCATCAAGGAGAAACTGCATGAACCTGAATCGAACCTGCACAGGTCTTTTAGTTGCGGTCATTTTTTTACTGTCCCTGACATGCGCTTCTGCCGCATTAGCGGACGACGATGATTCTGATAAAAAAGGTAAAAACAAGATCAGCAAAAAAAAGAATAAAGACGATGACGACGATGACAAAATTTCAAAACGTCGCCTGTGGACTATCATACAAAATATGGAACAGCAGATTGCCTCCTTGCAATCGCAAATCACTAACATTCAATTGACTCCCGGCCCTCAAGGCCCGAAAGGCGATACCGGTCTGCAGGGACTGGCGGGTCTCGATGGCGCACAAGGTCCCGCCGGACCGCAAGGCCCGATGGGTCTGACCGGTCCGCAAGGACCGAAGGGCGATACCGGTCTGCAGGGACTGGCGGGTCTCGATGGCGCGCAAGGTCCCGCCGGGCCACAGGGACCGATAGGTCTGACCGGACCGCAAGGACCGAAAGGCGATACCGGTCTGCAAGGACTGGCGGGTCTCGATGGCGCGCAAGGTCCCGCCGGGCCACAGGGACCGATAGGTCTGACCGGACCGCAAGGACCGAAAGGCGATACCGGTCTGCAAGGACTGGCGGGTCTCGATGGCGCGCAAGGTCCCGCCGGGCCACAGGGACCGATAGGTCTGACCGGACCGCAAGGACCGAAAGGCGATACCGGTCTGCAAGGACTGGCGGGTCTCGATGGCGCGCAAGGTCCCGTTGGACCTCAAGGTCCTCCGGGCAATGCAGACACCACTCAGATCACGGCCGACATCAGCGAATTGCGGAACCGTTTTTCCGGCGTAACGCGGGATACGGATGCCAGGGGATTTGACCGTCTGCTCTTCACCGGCATGAACCTGCAAGTGGTCAGCGGTTCCGGGCAGACAGGCGGAACCGTCAATGGAACTGGAAACCTCTTCATCGGTTACAACGAAGACAGCTTATCTTTCTCTTCCAATAAAACAGGATCGCATTACCTGATCGTAGGCACAGGCAACAATTACTCCAGCTTTGGAGGCATCGTCGCCGGAACTGAAAATTCGGCCAGTCAAGGCTACGCCAGCGTCACTGCCGGACGATACAACGAAGCCTCCGGCTACGCCTCCAACGTCAGCGGCGGCGAGAGAAATCTTGCCCCCGGCGATTACTCCATCGTCAGCGGTGGCGCGAGCAATTTTGCTTACGGCAATTACTCCAGCATCAGCGGCGGCCAACGAAATCAAGCTTCCGGCCTCTATGCCATCGTCAGTGGCGGCTCTTACAATAGCGCCGCTGGAGACTACTCCAGCGTCAGTGGCGGCAATTCTAATCAAGCCGACGGCTCATACTCCAGCGCCAGCGGTGGATCAGGGAACTCTCTCCCTGGAGACTACTCCAGCATCAGCGGTGGCGTGAGCAATTTGGCCTCCGGCAATTACTCCAGCGTCAGCGGTGGCGTAAATAATTATGCTGTCGGCCACTACTCCAGCGTCAGCGGTGGCTCAGGCAGATCAGCCACAGGAATAAGAAACTGGGTGGGAGGCAGTTTTTCTTCGCCAAATTGATTTGCAGACATGGATTCAAACGCACAAGCGGGTTGGGAGTTTCCCGACCCGCTTGTTTCTCTGACTCAATTGACTTGACGCATCCCCCTCTCAGGGAGCAAACTCGAACGAAAGCGTTTCACTCATGGTCTCTAGATATCCAGCATGCGACTCTTTGTTTCTCTACTCCTGATACTCTGCCTCGTTTCTCCGGCGAAAGCTCAAGCGCCTTCTCTCTCCCTGATAGAAGAAAAAGACGGCGTTCGTCTTGAGGCGCAACAGGTTCCCATGCTCGATATTCTGGGAGAGATTCAGCGCCAAAGCGGAATTCGCTTTGACATCCCCAAAGGCATGGTTTTTCCCCGGCTCTCCCTGAATATGAAAAAAGCAAACTGGCGGGAGCTGGTATCAACGCTGTTGCGCGACTTCAACAAAATTGAAGTCTGGTCCAACGAAGCGGGCAAGAGTTATGTCAAAATCATGGGTAACGGAGGCGATGCTCCCAGCCCCGTTCCCCAAAAACAAGCCAGAACAAAACAGGCGACTCCCCCGCAATCAACGCAAGACGAGCGCCCCCAACACGCAACGCCGGTCAGAGAAGAAAAGAATCAAACCGAGCAAGCCAAAACCGAGACGGGGCATCCTTTGGCCCTACTGCCAACCCATATTTTACTGGAACCCGCCATCCTCGATTACCTGCTCAAGAATAATGTAGACTTCCCGCTGGAACTGAAAAAAAAGTACGGGATAAAGGATTCAGACAAGGACGATCAACCGAAACGAATCTACCCCATCCCTCACGACATTTATAACCATCCCGACTTCGAGCAATACCTCCTCACGGTCGGGCTTCCCAAACCACCGCAAATTCCCGTTGGCTTCAAAAAGATCGACCGCAGTCAGAAATGAGGCCATGAGCGATACAGAGTTTATTGTTTCCGCAAATCCCCATTCGCTTCAAGAAAGCGCTATAGAAATGCTCCAGAGTCGGCGCCGTTCGTCTCATCTATCATGACGTCAAGAAACGCGGTAAGTTGAAAAAATATCACTTCTTTTCCCAGCCTTGAGTCAACACGATTTTACCGATGCTTGCCCCGGCCTCGACTTGTTGATGAGCCTTCGAAATATTTTCCGCCGAGAGTTCTCCAAAAATTTCATTCAGAGTTGATTTGATTTCCCCCGCATCAACAAGCTCGGCGATCGAGTTCAACAAATCATGCTGTTTGCCTCTGTCGGCAGTTGCATACATGGACCGCGTGAACATGAACTCCCAGACAAATCCCGCGCTCTTTGATTTCAATTCATCCAGACTGTGATCTTGAGCGGTTTCGACGATACTGCAAATCATTCCCTGCGGAGCCACCAGTTCCGACATCGCCTTGAAATGACCGTCGGTGTCATTCAAGCAAAGAACATAATCAGGTTGCGCGAGCCCTTGTTGCTTGAACTGCTCGGGCATGTTCTCGCGGTGATTGACCACAACATCCGCCCCCAGCGACAAACACCACTGACGACTCTCTTCGCGCGAAGCGGTGGCAATGACTTTCAAATGGGCGACCTTTTTAGCCAGTTGAATCGCAATCGAGCCGACTCCTCCGGCGCCGCCAATGATTAGAATTTGCTTGTCCCTGTCCGCATCGGGATCGATTTTAAGACGATCAAAGAGCGCCTCCCATGCCGTGATGCCGGTGAGGGGCAAGGCGGCGGCTTCTGCAAAATCCAGCGATTTCGGCATGCGACCGACGATATGCTCTTCCACCAATTGGTGGGAAGCGTTGCTACCGCTCCGGGTGATATCCCCTGCATAATAAACGCGGTCGCCAATTTTAAAACGGCTCACCTTATCGCCGACGGACTCAACCACTCCGGCGGCGTCCCAGCCGAGAATTACAGGAGGAGTCTGCGCTTCTTTGAGTCCCTGACGCACCTTGTAGTCAACGGGGTTGACAGATACCGCCTCGATCCTCACCAGCAGATCATGCCCCTTCGCTTGAGGCGTCTGCTGTTCGAATTCAACGAAGGCGCCGCTTTTCGCCCCACCATCAAGTTGATAACCAATTGCTTTCATAACTTGCCTCTTTAGAAATATGTTTAATGACGCCCGGCGTTGCCTGCCTGAGCCGCCAAAGTTTGATCATACACTCAAACTACGATATACTGACTATTATGACAAGTACGCACATTAAAGTGATATAGGCACATAAAGTATACTATAGGGGCCCAACATGAGATTTAAAAGCTATGATTGCTCTGGGGCATGCCCCGTCGAAGCGTCTCTCGAATTGTTCGGTGGGAAGTGGAAAGGCATGGCCTTGTATCATCTGCTGGACGGCGTCAAACGTTTCAACGAGCTCAAACGCAACATGGGAAACGTGACGCAAAGGATGCTGACCAAACAACTCAGGGAATTAGAAAGTGACGGGCTGGTTTCGCGCAAGGTGTACGCCGAGGTTCCGCCGAAGGTGGAATACAGCCTGACCCAAAAAGGAAAGTCCCTCCGCCCGATCTTACTGGCTCTGGAAAAGTGGGGGAATCAACATGCAATCCCGCAGGCGAGCGCCAGAAAGCGAGGGGCCTGATCGAATCTCCTGCGACTCGAATCGTCGCGTCCTCTCTCATTCCTAAACGCCTGCAAGAAGCAAATTCGAGCCGGATGCAGGTTTGCAAGCAAGCGCTTCAAGCGTGACGCTTTATCATTGAAGCGCTGGAATGACTGCATACTTGCCGCTCACCCGCACATAAATAATGCAAGCCTCTTCCGCTACGCACGACAGGCGATGCTCCGACGTTCCCTTGGAACCGAAATAACTGCCCGGCTCCAGCGTCCTCGTTTCAGCATCGCCCAGCCCCTCGCGTCGGGCCTGACCCTGAATCACAACCGCATGGAAACTCGAAGCCTGGCTACTCATCCTTCCAGTAAATCCTGCTGGAAGTTTGATGAAGGATCCATTCAATTCATCGGCTTGCGGCTTGCCCCATAGAAATGCCAGCTTCGGTCCATTGGCAGAGTCTGAGGTTCCCGGCGCATCGATCCAGTTAAGGTTCGATGCGTTCAACCACACGATATTCTTCGCCTCCAGGTTGACCGGCCTTTCGCCGTTATCAAAAGCTTTTTCTGTGGGCAGAACAAGGTAGGGACCTTCCTCAATCTCTATATAAGCCAGGTTGACGCTCCCCTTCGCCGCAGTGATATGCGCCTCGCCCGCAGGTTGCGTCCAATACGAAGCCCTCGACATCCACATATCAGCGGCCTCAGGATCATCGTTATGAACGAGTCCGCTGACGACCACGCCGCGATAGGAGACATTGTGAATATGCGAGGGCGACGAAAAACCGTCCACAAACCTGACCAGAAAGCCCGACGGGCCGGGAGCATTGCGATCGCCCCAAAGAGCGCCCGCCCTTGGCCCCTTGTCGCCGCGAGCAGGATTGAGCGGCCCCCACTCTACCTCGGACATCAAGACTATCGAGGAACCCGACCCGACCGCCGCTTCGCCGGCAAGGCTGTGGCTTGCGACTGACAGGCCAGCGCATGCGATACATGCAACGATTCCCCGTAAATATTTTTTCACTTTGCAATCACTCCCTGAAACTGGACTCATTTTTGATTCGATCTCTCTCGCCCATTATACGCTAGTTAAAAGTAAGGCGTCAGACAGCCGAGCCAACTGATTCCCAAAGGGGCTCAAAACGAGAAACCAAAAAATATGGAGTGAGTTGGTCCCGGCACGATATCTAAGAAAAATGAAATTGGAGTGGAATTTTTTCCAGCTGGAACTACCTTATAGATAAGGAACATGTTTTTCTGAAGCAAAGGAGCGCATAACGAGCATTCAAAACCCCGTTGGCCCATGAAGAACAGGGCTCTAAAACAAACGGACGCATTTTCCCCTCTGGAGTTATAAATGAGAGTTGATCCGACGATTGAAAAAGAAATTAAAGTGATTTTGGACAGACTGCTCGCTTTGTATGTAAAAGCAGATCCTGATGCCTTGTTGGATATTTTTTCTGACGAACCCGACGTCACTATCATCGGCACGAAAACTGATTCCAAGTACATTGGACTTGAAAACATCAAATCCCGTTTCAAACAGATTTTTGATTTAACCGAGAATATTTCAGAATTTAACTATGAAAATTTGATGGTGTCGGGAGCCGAGTCTATCGCCTGGATTTCGGCGGATATCAACATTAAAATCTCCGCGCCCGATGGAACGATCAAGGTTTTTGCCCGGCTCACCGCCGTTTTTCAGCGCCTGGACAGCGAGTGGAAGATCTCGCAACTGCATTATTCAATGCCAGCGACTTTTGTTGAATGATTGTTTTGACTCCATTCATTTCACGCACAAATTGAATGTTTAATTTTTCCCCACTGAAGTCTTCAAAAGGAAGCGCCGTATTGCTGGTTGATTCGGCATCGGATTTTTTAAGCGACCTCTCCGGTCGTCTGGATTCCCTTGTCAGAAACCGGTTGTGGCTCCAGGTCATCATCGGCTTGATGATGGGGATTATCGTTGGAGCGCTTTTAGGTCCCGATATGGGTCTGGTTTCTCCAGAAAAAGCAATCATTGCAGGCGACTGGCTGGCCCTTCCCGGAAAACTGTTTCTCGGCCTGATCGGAATGGTTGTCAGTATTTTAGTATTGGCTTCAATCATTATCGGCCTGAACAATTCGGTGGGTGGCAACCAGTTAAAAAGCGTCGGATTTAAATTCGCAATCTTTGTGGTCATCACCACAACATTAGCCGCCGCGCTGGGAATTTCTTTGGCATTGGCAATCAAGCCCGGAGCTTATATCAATCTTCATACTTCAGACGTTGAATCGGGCGAACAGAAGGTTCCCCTTCCCGAAGATGAATCTTCCCGAAGAAGCGCCCCGCAGATCATTGCGGATTTGATTCCGCAAAAACCGCTCGCCTCCCTGGCCCAGGGTGAAATGCTGGGAATCGTAGTATTTGCCATGCTGATAGGAATCGCCTGCACCACCGTTCCGCGTGAAAAAATTTCTTCATTCCTCAGTTTGATGGAAGCGCTCATGGAAGTTTCCATGACGGTTGTCAAATGGGCCATGTTTCTGGCTCCCTGGGCGGTATTCGGTCTGATGGCTCAATTGATTTCCAAAATAGGACTGGCCACAATACTGGGCATGGGAGTGTATATCCTCACCGTACTGGCGGGACTGCTCTGCCTGCTGGCAATGTATCTCCTGCTTGTCGCAGTTCTCGGCAAGATGAACCCCATCGCATTCGCAAAAAATATTGCAGGCGCGCAATTACTGGCATTTTCCACCTCCAGCACCGCGGCTGTCATGCCGATTTCCATCAAAACCGCCGTAGAAAAACTGAAAGTGCCTGAGAACATTGCGGGCCTGATCATTCCCCTGGCCGCCACCGTTAACATGGCGGGCACCGCGCTCTACCAGGCCGTCGCCATCATTTTCCTCACTCAAATGTCAGGACGAGAACTCTCCCTGCCGGAGATTGTCTTGATCGTAGTGACTCTGGTCGCATCCTCCATAGGCGCGCCGGGCACGCCGGGAGTGGGGCTGGTGATCCTGGGGAATATCGCCGGAGACTTCGGCATTTCATCCGAAGGACTGGTGCTGATCATGGGAGTGGATCGAGTTCTGGACATGAGCCGAACGGTCGTCAACGTCACCGGCGATTTAGCCGCCTGCGTGATTCTCGGATCAGGAGCGCCCGTTCAGGACAGGCTCACCCCGGTCGAGCTGACCAAAGAAAAAGCCGACCAAATCCCCATTTGAGCGAAGCGCTTCTACTCTGAATTTTCATTTTGAATATTTCCCCACCTTCCCAGCAATGTGGAACAGCTTTGGAATTCTTGATAAATGGTAAATCGCTTTGCGCCCTTTCAATAGGCTCCCTGCGAATAAGTAAGCTCATAGCTATGTGAGTAGACTTCGAAAATGAGACCAAAGGGGTCTTCAACATAAACCATCTTGTATGGCTTCTTACCCGGGTAATACTCTCGAATTGGCATTCTCTGCTTACCGCCATTAGCCACTATTTTTTCTACCAGTCCCTCGATGTCAGGGTCTTGAACACAAAAATGAAATGTACTTGTCTTCCAGTATTCGAAATCTTCAGGCTTTTCATTGTTTTTAAACTCGAACATTTCTATGCCAATTTTATCGCCTGTAGACATATGAGCGATTTTGAATGAACCCCAACCTGTTCCAAATACATCAACGCACATTTGCCCTATGGGCGTGTCGGACTCCTCGTTGATAACAGTAGGTTTCATAATTAGGTACCAACCCATAACCTTGCTATAAAACTCAACGGCCTTCTCTACATTGGGAACGGAAATTCCAATATGCGAAAATGTTCTTGGATAGTTGCTCATGGCATTTCTCCTTTTCAGGTTGATAGACTATTTAAAACTATAATCTACAAATGGACGCTTTGGGTAGAATGGGGACGGTTGCTCTAGAATTTGGGAAAGTGGATTTTTCTAAAATGCTTTATTTAAACTGAATGATATAGACAAATTGACGGCCTCGCTATCGGAAACCTGGAACGTCTCTATGAGGATAACTCCATAAAACAGAAAATCTTTATACACTGACCTGGAGACCGCTCTCGACCCGTAACGAGCGCGACAATTCTGCCCCACAAACAAAAAGCCCATCACCCCCTTAACGGGAATGATGGGCTGGCTTGTGACCGCTGATTAATCTGAACAGACTAAGGCTCGATCTCCTCCACCTGAATCAGGAATGGCACCTCGGAATTCCCGATGCTGGCGCTTTGGAAGTTGCCGTTAAAATTATCTTCATGACTTTGAATCCGAAGGCTGTAATTCCCCGTTGCAAGATACGACGCGTTAATGCCTAACAGCTGTGGATCCAAAATAAAATGGAAGGTTCGTGGCCCCTGTTTCCGTGGTAAAAGAAGAGCCGCTCAAATGTTGAACCATACGTTGGATAAATAAAGGTTCGTTAGGGAGAACGATCTCCGCCCCACTAGCAAGATCTTTCAGAATAAACCGCATGTTTAATATGGTGGTCGACTGAAAACCTCGCAAAAAGAAAAAATCGTGATAGCTGATTCGCAATATGGAAGAGCTGGAATGCTTGCTGTAATCCAACGCTCGCTGGGGAACGTCTACAAAAACCCCGGTGTTTGCAGGCGGAATAAATATAAGATTGGGTTTCTCGGACACATAAGTAAGACCTGTGCCTCCGGAACCTGAAGGACCCGGAGGACCCGGGGGGCCCATTTCCCCTTGCGGACCTTGCAAACCAATGGGGCCCTGTGGACCCTCTGCACCATCCTGACCGTCGGCGCCTGCTGGACCTTGTGGCCCTGCCGAGCCTGGGGGACCTGCCGGGCCCTGCGGTCCGGGATCGCCCTGCGGACCGGCGCTTATCTGAATATTATCGAGTTCAATTTGCAATGCATTGATCTGGTTTTGAAGATTTCTGATTTGTCCAGGGATGCCGTTGCTGTCAGTATCTTTATCTTTGTCGTCGTCCCTTTTCTTTTTCCTCTGTTTCTTCTGGCTGTTTTTGTTCTTGCCATCCGTCTTGTCCTGCGCAAACGCAACGTTTGTTAAAACGGGATCAGCAGTAATCAGATTGCCCGTTAAACTAAAAATGAAAAACAGAATTGTAAAAAGAGATGCAAGCGCTGGTAGGCGTATCATAATCCTTGCCTCATTTAGAATTGGATTCGCAGAAGATATTTTAGAACGACAATCTTGAAATTTAAAAGTTGAATGCAACTTTTAACTCAGAAAAAATATTCAAGTAACACTATTATAATATTTTTTTGAATTCAATCTTTTAGGGGAAGGGCTTTCATTAACCAGACTATTCAACGGTTTTGCAATGTTTTCCAATATAAGCGCCACTCGTCAGAGCAACTTGAAAAAAATTCGCCCCCTCAAAAATATTATCCTGATTACTTAATAAGTATTTTGATAAAGAATAATTTGCATCGGAAGCCGACAATCCACCCGAAATCTAAAGACCTGCGTTTGCACCCTTAACTTTCTAAAAGAAAATTTTCAGAACTTCGGAAATTGCACAACACACCAAGCTTTCATTCGAATTGGTAGAACATTTTTGCGAGGGGGAATGTTAATGGGAGAGATTTCGAACAGGAAAATGGATTTTCTATGCGGGATTTTGAAAGAAGGGAGGGATTGATAAATTGGCACCCTCAATGTCAGAAACTTCGAACCAGTTCTTTGAGCTTTGGAAGAATGGGAAACAGCTTTTCGAGATTAAATGAATATGACATACATAGCGGACACTCAGTAGCTAATCCAGAATTCAGCTTTCGACCGATAGCGGACGTACATTTAAGCTCTGTATATTCCCCCAAACCTTGATCGAATTGGGTGACCACTTTGTTTCAAACAAACAGCGATTTGATCCCTTCAGTCGCCGTCGGCTTCTAGCAATGACTTATAAACTTGGATTTCGTTGACAGAGTAAAGGCCACTATATAGACTTGAATCGGAAGACTAAGTTTTAAATTAATTCTATTGGTTTGGGGTTTCTACGATGACCACAGATGAAGAAATCAAGCGCATATTATTAAAACCACTTAAAAAAAAGCGAAAATATATTGCCACACCAAAGGCATTTATCAATGCACTAGAGCGACTGGAAAATCGTGTTCTAAATGATATTCACCGTTCGGAACTGGCTAAAAAAATATTCGAAAATAAAAATAACCCCAAAAAACCTGATTGGAAAAATCCGGAAGCAGTAGAAGAATCTGTCAATCTAGCCAAAGCACTTTATGCTTCAGGTTTATTGACCTACCAACAATTCGTATTTTTTGGAACATTTCCCATTGAACGCCTCCATGAAAGTTGTTGTCTAGATGGAAAATATCAGAAGGATTTAGAAAAAATTTCAACTGCAATGAGAAAGATTGAAAAAGAACACGGCCTCAAATCCGATGAATATTGGCCAATTGACCAGGCTCCGCTGCCTTATCAAAAATTGAGTCAGCAATATGACACTTTTTTGGATAACCACTTTTTAGAGATGATGCGAAAGTGTGGCTTAAATGATCTTGCTGATTTAAAGGAGCAGAACCCCAGTGAATTTGAGGAATTACGTGAGAGAGGCCGACGTTCGATGTTTCATAAGGACCAAACTGGCCTCGCTTTAAAAGACATTGTTTTCCAGTACGAAGAAGAAGCCCACAGAGCAGCTTCGGCTAAAGCTTACACTGCAGCAATAACAATACTAGGGGCAGGCCTAGAAGGTCTCTTTATTATTCGCTGTCTTCGTTCCAAAAAGAAAGCAGTCCTCATTGCAAGCACTCTTCCAAAACGAAAACAGCCTAGTTCTAAAATTGCAGACGACCCCACCAAATGGAACTTTGAAACGCTTATAGAAACCTGCCTTAACGCTAACTGGCTACCTAAATTAACTTCACCTATTGGAATGCAATTCAAACCGGATGTTTTGGCAAATGTTTTGCGCTCTATGCGTAATTTTGTCCACCCTGGCCGCCATGTCCGAGATCGTCCCTGGTCCATATTAAATGAGAAAGAATATAAAGATGCTGAGGCTATATATGTAGCACTTAGATCAAAACTTCTTGGAAGAAGCCCTAGACCACCAATTGTATGAACCTAACTGTGTCTGGGCCAAAACATATTAACCCCCATCACCTCGATTCCCTCCCAAATAAAGGGATCATACCCCTACGGGGCATAAGGACTAATGAAAAATATCACGAGACTATTGACTGTAAGTTAATTTCTGCATAATCATTCTCACAGTAATTTAAGAAAAAAATATCGCCAAAATTATTTTACAGAAGTTCCGTTTTCATGCGGGTGGCGGAGGAGTTGTTGCAGGAAAACAGAAGAATTGGTAATCGAATTATACAGGTGGTTTCAATGTCCGCTTTGGGTCGGATGGAGAAAGTCGACCAAGAAATTGGAACGTCTGCTTCACCCAATAAGCATTATTGCATAACCCTAGCTGTCAGATCGATTGATCCGGGCCACGTCTGCTATTTCCTTCTAACCGAAATTTTTTGAACCGCTGGAATCCCACACACCGCCTAGCTTTTAGCCAATTGGTAAGAGAGTGAATTAAAATGGTGTCTTATAGGGGACAGGTTTCGAACCGACAAAATTCTTTGATATCTCAAGGACTTGGCCGGGATTGATAAATTGGCGTCCCCAGCGGGATTCGAACCCGCGTCGCCGGCGTGAAAGGCCGGTGTCCTGGGCCAGGCTAGACGATGGGGACATCAATTTTTATCAATTCAAAAATTCTTTTACGGAATTTCCAAAAGGCAGGAAAAGTGAGCCGCGAAGGACTCGAACCTTCGACCCACGCCTTAAAAGGGCGTTGCTCTACCAACTGAGCTAGCGGCCCGCAAAAGAGAGCTAAGCTATCAAACTCAAAAAGGCTTGTCAATTCATTTATTGACTTGATTTTATCTTAATTGCTCCATAAAATCGAAACAGCATTCCTATCTCTCAATTTCAAAGGTTTCACCACGTGGAAAAATCTGAATGGATCTGGATGGACGGCAAACTCGTCCCCTGGCATGAGGCGAATGTGCATGTTCTCACGCACACGCTTCATTACGGAATGGGCGTTTTTGAAGGCATCCGCTGTTATCGAACGCAAAACGGGACGTCTGCCATCTTTCGTCTCGACGAACATATAGAACGACTCTTTGCCTCGGCTAAAATCCTCGGTATGGAGGTCCCATACAGCCCCAAAGACTTGACGGACGCTACGCTTTCCGTGGTTCGCGAGAATCAGCTAGAGGAATGTTACATCCGCCCCATCATCTTCCTGGGGAGCAACAAAATGGGCCTCAATCCCGAGGGCGTGGACGTTCGCGTCGCCATTGCCGCCTGGCCCTGGGGCGCTTATCTGGGCGACGACGGGTTGAACAAGGGCATTCGCGTTCGCGTGTCTTCCTTCACGCGGCATCATGTCAACATCACCATGACGCGCGCCAAGGCTTGCGGTTATTACATCAATTCGATTCTGGCGAAGGCGGAGGCGGTGCGCGACGGCTACGACGAGGCGATTCTGCTCGAACCCGGCGGACTGGTTTCCGAGGGTTCCGGCGAGAACGTGTTTCTCGTCCGAAAAGGCAAAATCAAAACGCCGCCGCTGTCCTGTTCCAATCTGGCGGGCATCACCCGCGACGCGGTAACGGAAATTTGCAAACTGCACGGTTACGAGCTGACGGAAGAACCGGTGACGCGCGACGAGCTGTACATCGCCGATGAAATTTTCCTGACAGGAACCGCCGCCGAGATCACACCCGTTAGAGAAGTCGATGGGCGCCTGATCGGTTCGGGTAAAAAAGGCCCCATGACGGATAAGATTCAGAAATCCTTTTTTGAAATTGTCAAAGGCCAGGTTCCCGGTTTCGAGAAATGGCTCGCCACGGTTTAGCCAACAACGATCTGATCCTGCAAACATTTTTCCCCGAAAACTTGCCATTCTGGTATCCAGATATTATTTAGGGTTTATTGAAGACCCAGTTTTGGCCCTGTTAAATAATTAAAGGAGTGTGCAGTCCATGCCCATCTATGAATACCAATGCGAAAAATGCGGCGGCGCGTTTGAAGTCATGCAGTCCATTTCCGCCAAGCCCATAAAGAAATGCGAAGACCCCAAATGCGGCGGCAAAGTCGAGCGTCTGGTTTCCGCCACAGGCTTCATCCTCAAGGGAAGCGGCTGGTACGCCACCGACTATCCTTCCGAAAACAGGAAAAAAGGCTGGGATAACGAATCCAACGGCGGCGCGACGGAGACCGCTCCGGCCCCGGCGGCCACGTCCGGCGACACGAACGGCGGCAAAACGGAATCGGCGCCTGCCCCCGCCGCCACAAAGCCCAAGCCCGCTCCCAAGAAACCTGCGGCTAAAAACCCCTATTCCGGCGGCAAGACTAAAAAAGCGAAGGCTTCCAAATAGATCGGTCGCCTATGGGAAACGCAGACTTATTCAAAAATCTGTTTGCGTCTCTCATTCACGGCGTTCTCCTCATCGATCCTCGCTTCAATATCATCGAGAGCAATCTCGCGCTTGAAGAAATGTTCTACCGCTCTGGCGAGAGTTTGAAAGGCCGCCCCTTCTCCGATCTGTTCCCGGACGACGAAGACCTTTCCAAAAAAATGCGCGCGACTCTGGAATCCGGCGCCACCTATCAGGATCTGGAAAGCGTCGGCTACCGCAACCATGACGCATCGCCTTTCCCAGCGGGGATCACCCTGTCCCCCTTGTTCGACGACGCGGGAAGCGGCATCGGCGCCGTCGCCCTCATCAAGGATCTGAGCTTTCAAAAAGATATCGAAACCAGCCGCAAACCCTTCGACAAATTGTCCACCGCCGAAGCGCTCACGCTCGGCATGGCGCACGAGATACGCAATCCGCTGGGAAGCATCAAAGTCTCCGCGCAACTCCTGCTATCGGAATTCCAGAACAGCCAGCAAAGCCAGCTCTTTGAAGTGATCGTGTCCGAAGTCGACCGCATGGACCGCATCATCAAACGCATGATGGACTTCTCACAGGATCGCCATCTAAGCGTTGTAACGACCAATATCCACCGGGTTCTCGACGAAATCCTGACTCTCGAAAAAGAATTGCTTTCGAAGCAGTCCATCCATCTCGCCCAGGAATACGACCCCAGCCTGCCCAGCATTGACGCCGACCCCGATCAGCTCAAGCAGGTGTTTCTCAATCTGATAAAAAATTCCAGGGAAGCGATGCCCGAAGGAGGGAAGCTCAAACTGGGCACGCGCTACGTCTCCAGCTACGCCGCGACGGATCCCGAGCAAAAAGCCTCGCAACAATTCATCGTCATCGAAATCACAGACTCCGGCTGCGGCATGGAAAGCCGTCAACTCGACAATCTGTTCACTCCCTTTTTCACCACCAAGAGCAAGGGAAGCGGACTCGGGCTGGCGCTGTCTTTAAAAATCATTGAGAAACACAACGGCAAGATCAAAGTCGCATCCAATAAAAACGAGGGAACCTCTTTTCAGGTGTTCCTTCCCATCCATCAGAAATGCTAGGATAGGCGCATGAACGAGACCATCCTGATCGTAGACGACGAAGATTCCATCCGCCGCGTGCTCAAAGTCGCCCTTGAAAAAAAGGGCTACGAGGTTCACACCGCCTCCAGCGGCGAAGACGCGCTGACCGCGCTGTCCGAAACGCCTTACCTGCTGATTTTCTCAGACATCTTCATGGAGGGCATGAGCGGACTCGAATTCCTCAACAATGCCAAAGAGACTCGCCCGGAAATCCCCATCGTCATGATGACGGCGCAGGACACGATGAACAACACCATCGAAGCCATGCGCCTGGGCGCTTACGACTACATCAGCAAGCCTTTCGACCTGAATGAAATTTACAGCCTCGTGCAACGAATTGCGGAAACCCGCCAGATCGAACGACCGCAGGGAGAGCAGGAGTCGACGCCTAAAAACATGGGCGGCGCGATCGTCGGCAAGAGCAAAAAAATGCAGGAGATTTTCAAGATCATCGGCAAATCTGCAGAGTCCGGGCTACCCGCGCTCATTACCGGAGAGAGCGGCTCGGGCAAGGAACTGGTCGCGCACGCCCTGCATCAATTCTCCCAGCGCACAGAACAACCTTTCATCGGCATCAACTGCGCCGCCATCTCGCGCGAACTGCTCGAATCGGAATTGTTCGGTCACGAAAAGGGATCGTTCACCGGGGCCTCCGAAACCAAGGAAGGCAAATTCGAACTGGCGGAGGGCGGTTCGCTCTTTCTCGATGAAATCGGCGACATGGAACCCGCGCTTCAGGCAAAAATTCTGCGGGTTTTGCAGGACAAGGAATATTATCGCGTCGGCGGCAAAACCCCCCTGCGCGCCAATGTCCGTATTCTCGCCGCAACCAACCAGAACCTGCTGGAGATGATCGCGCAAAAACGCTTCCGCGAAGACCTCTACCATCGCTTGAACGTCGTCAACATTCACCTGCCGCCCCTGCGCGAAAGGCGCGAGGATATTCTTCTGCTTGCCCAGCATTTCATCGACAGCTTCGCGCCGGAACTGACTCGCGGCCCGGTCTACCTTTCGCCGGAAGCCGAGCAATTGATCCAGAACCATATCTGGCCGGGAAACATTCGCGAACTGGAGAACGTTTGCAAAAGCGCGATGGTGCTCGCCTCCAGCGGCCCCATTCTGAAAGAACATTTGCCGCAATCGCTCACGGAGACCGGCTCCGCCGAATCCAGTTTTGATCTGGTCTGGGAAGATAAATTACACGCCCTTGTGAAAGATTATCTCGTTGTCAATCGAAGGCGTCACGACGGTCGTCTCCACGAAGACCTGATACAGCTCACGGAAAAACAGCTCTTCAAAATTCTCCTTTCAGAGTTTTCCGGAAAACAGATCGCCGCCGCCAAAGCGCTCGGCATCAATCGCAACACGCTGAAAAAGAAAATCGACGCCCTTGATCTGGAGGCGCGATCACGAAAAACCCAGCAGGACAAGTAGTGCATGCAAACCAACACTCTCTTTTCATTTCGCTCGCCTCTGGGCCTTCAGCACGATATCCAGCGCATCAGTTTCAAGCCCCAAAGCAAATCCAAAGGCCCCGGGGTTTCCATCGTCGCAGGACTGCACGGCAATGAATACGACGGCGTCTACATCTGCGATCTGCTGATCCATCACCTGCGCGAGCTGTGGCAGTCCCGACCCGAGGCATTCACCGGTTCTATTCATATATACCCCGCAGTCAACCCACAGGCCATCGAATGCGGAGAGCGCGTCGATCCCTATTCTGCGATCGACCTGAATCGTCAATTCGATTCCGAATCGCGCGACTCGATTCCGGCCCGGATTGCGGGCGCGCTCCTGGAAGACATCGGGCGTCACTCCGATTTCGCTTTTGACATACACGCCAGCAACCTGCATTTGTCCGAGCTTCCGCAGATACGCATCATCCACGGACAGGAAAAGACCCTGCTCCCTCTGGCCCTGCATTGCAATATGGACGTCGTGTGGATTCACCCGCTCGGTCCGGTTTATGAATCGACTCTGGGCTTCAATCTGAACCGACTGCAAATTCCCACGCTGGTGATTGAAACCGGAATTGGACTGCGCATCCATCCTGATTTTTGTCAGCAGGCTCTGGATGGACTGCTCAATTTCCTTCACACAACGGGAGCCTTGAATCTGCCCTCCCCGCCGACCGTTAAAACGCCGCAAACGCTCAGACCGCGCGACGTCGCTCTCGTTCAGGCGGAACGACCCGGCCTGTTCGTCGCAGGCATAAAACTCGGCGACCCGATCCGAAAAGGCGATCGCATAGGAGAATTGAGAGACCCCGCGCTGGGGATCTGCGAGTCCGTCATCGCCCCGGAGTCCGGTCGCGTTTTCACTTTGCGCGAACATCCCTTGACGCGCCTCGGCGCGCCGCTCGCGCGCATCGCCAGGAAATCCGAATGAAACGCAAACTCCTTTCCATTCCATCGCCCCTGGGGCCGGATACGGATTTCTACCAATTCGAATGGACCGGTACGGACGCCGAAGAAACCCTGTCCATCGTCGGCGGACTGCATGGCGATGATTTCAACGCCATAGAAATTTCATCGCGCTTGATTGCCTTTCTCGACCAGATCGAAAGCAACCCGGAATCGCCCTACCAGATACGGGAAAAAATCCAGCTATTCCCCACCGTCAACCCCAACGCCTTCGAAACCGGAAGCCCGGTCTGGCCTTCGGACGGACTGGACGCCGACATGTCCTTCCCCGGCAACGACGCCGGGGAACCGGAAGAACGCTACGCCCGCGCCGTGTACGAGGCCACCTTCCATTCCACTTATGGAGTTCTGCTCGGTTCTGAGGCGCGGCATTTCGAATCGCACCCGCACCTGCAATGCATGTCGTTACGCCGCATTGAAAAGAAAATGGCCCGCGCCACGTCTTTCCCCCTCCTGCGTAAGATCAAAACGCCGACCTCCTTCAAGGCGCGTTTTTTTCATCACTGGACGGAACGGCAAACGCCCGCGCTCATCTTTTGCGGCGGAGAACGCGGGCGCATATCGACCCGCTATTGCGACCTCGCCTTTCAGGCTCTCATTGATCTGCTCATGGCTCTGGAAATTGTGACCCACTCGACCCACGCGAGCAACAAACGCGAAACCCTGATATTTCCAAAACAATGCGAAACCATCGTCTCCAGCAAACAGCCCGGACTGTTCATTCCCACCGTCCAACCCGGGGCGCGACTTGAAAAAGACCAGGTCCTCGGAAACGTTCGTCACCCCTACACCGGGGAGACGCTGGAAAGCATCGTCGCTCCAGGCGATGGCCTTTTAGTGTCCTTGCGCAAATTGCCGCTCGTGTACGAGGGGGATAAAATCGCCGTCCTGTTATCGCCGCCCAAACTTCGTTTTTGGCCCTTTTCACATTAAGCTCCGATCAAGCCATCGACAGAACGACGGCGCGCCTTGCCGTCGCAACGGGCTTCATGTAAAATTCATAAGAACAATATGCTTGCCAAGGAACCTTGCATGACCCTTTCGCTTTTCCCCGCTCGCCCATTTCAGATCCAGCAAAGCTCCGAAGGGTATCGATATTCCATCGAACCCTTTCTGCTCGCTCACTTCCTCGCTCTGGAACCAGAGGACCGAACGCTCGACATCGGCACGGGTTGCGGAATCATTCCACTACTCATCGCCTCCCGACATCCGCAGGCGCGCGTCACCGGAGTGGAATTGCAGACCTCGCTGGCAACGCTGGCGTCTGATAATATTGAACGAAGCGGCTTGCGAGATCGCGTTACGATCATCAATCAAGACATTGCTGACTTTGCTGAAAGCGCTGGGAGCGCCAAGTTTGAACACATCGTTTCCAATCCACCCTATCGGAAAGTCAACACCGGGCGGCTCAATCCCAACTCCGAGAAAGCCCTTGCCCGGCACGAGTTGAAACTCAACCTGGAGACGCTATGCGCTCTGTCTGAAACGCTACTGAAAAAGGGCGGAACGCTGACCGTCGCCTACCCGCCAAGTCGGCTCACGGAAACCTTGAATGCAATGACGGCGCGCGAGCTTCACCCCAAACGACTGTGGTTCATCCATGGCAACTCTTCGGCGCCCGCTAAAATTTTTCTAGCCCAGGCCGTGCTGGGTAAAAAGACAGAGTGCGTGGTGGAACCTCCGCTTTATGTTTATGAATCAGCAAACCAATACACCTTGTCCATGGAACGCATTTATGCCTCCTTTAATCATACTGGCCGGCCCGACCGGGTCCGGGAAGACTGAAACCGCCGTCGCCCTTGCAGAGATGTTGCAGAGCGAGGTCGTCAACGCAGATTCGCTTCAGATCTACAAATATTTTGACATCGGCACCGCCAAGCCCGCCGCTTCACTGAGGGCGCGGGTTCCGCACCATCTCATCGACATTCTCGAACCGGATGAAGAATTCTCCGCGTTCGATTTTAAAATCGAAGCCATGCGCATCATTGAAAACTTGCATCAACGCGGCTGTACGCCAATCCTCTCGGGAGGCGCCGGACTTTATATCAAGACCCTGACGGAAGACTTCGACTGCGGAGTTCAGATCGACCCGGAACTCAAACAACGAATCAAAAACCAAATCGTCGAACGCGGCGCGCCGGAACTGCACCTTGAGTTGAAGAAGGTCGATCCGGTGTCTGCGGAAAAAATCAAACCCACGGACCCGCAACGCATCGAACGAGCGCTCTGCGTCTATTACCAAAGCCAGCGACCTCTTTCCGAATTTCATCAGCAGGAAGAAACTCCGTCGAGACATGATTTTCCGATCCACACCTTCCTCCTGCAATGGGAGCGAACCCTCCTCTACGCCAACATCAACAAGAGAGTCGATACAATGATGGACGCCGGTCTTCTGGAAGAAGTGAAATCCTTGAAACGCAAGGGATGGGGCGCGCATTTGAAACCCTTCAAGAGCATCGGTTACGCGCAATTGGCGGAACATCTTGAGGGGCAATGTTCCCTCTCCGACGCCGTCGACAAGATCAAGCAGGAAACCCGACGCTACGCCAAACGCCAGACCACCTGGTTCAAAAAAATCCCCGGAGCGATCCCGATACCCGCCACGCCCGACGATAACGCCGAATCCTTGCGCGATAAAATTTCACGACATTTGAACGCCGCGCTGGCGTCATTTCTGGTCGCCGCGTTCCTGTGCGTGTTTGCCCCGGCGCCCGTCGAGGCGGAAGAAACGGCTCTGCAACAAATCGGGAGAAAAATCAACCATCAGCAATGGGATCAGGCTTCGAAACTCCTCAAGAACCTGCAAGGCCAGCAGGACAAGCAAACGCGTTATTTGCAGGCTCGCATTCAATCCGCAACGCTAAACGGCGCTTCCGAAAAGTCTCTCGACGCGCTGGAAGCCGAACTGAACCAATTGATCGAGGTCTATCCTGAAATTGAAGACTATATTCGCATGGATATGGCCCAGCTGCTTCTGACGCGCAAGCAATTCAAAGAGGCGATTTTGCAAACCCAGCAGATCGCGAACCGGTTTCCTCAAAGCGTTCTCTATCACGAGTCCCAAAGTTTACAAGCCCATGCGCTTGAACGATCCGGTCAAACGATAACCGCCGTCGAACATCTGGAAAAACTCATCCAGTCTCTGGAGCAAAAAGCATCCACCGACTCGGATCGCGAACTGCTGGAGGAGTCGATCTTTCAAAAAGCCCGACTCTTGCAGGCAAGCGGCAAGCATCAACTCGCCTACGAAACTTATTCCTATTTTTTCATTCACCATCCAGCAACCCCCCTCTCTGCAGAAGCCGAAACGCAGAAAGCGCGCTACGAGCTGGAAGGCAAGATCATAAAGAAAATCCTCAGCGAAGAGGAATGGGCCACGCGCACCAAAGGTCTCCTTAAAGAAGTACGCTACGCCCAGGTCATCGGCGAACTCAATCGGCTCATGAAAGACCAGGGTCCGCTTCCTGGAAAATTTTATTTCTATCTGGCGACCGCGCACGCCGGGTTGAGGGACCGCACGCAAGCCGTCGCCACGCTTGAGTCTTTCTTGAAACGCTATCCTGAGCACAAGAGAGTCCCCGAAGCGAAGTATCAAACCGGACGCCATCTTTGGAATCTGGGCAAGAACAACAAAGCGATGGCATATTTCGACTCGGTCATTAAAGAACATCCCAGAGACGACTGGGCGGTTCAGGCGCGTTACATCAAGGGACGAATGTATGAGGAACGAAAAGATTTCAAATCAGCGCTCGAACAATTCCGCTATGTCGCGGAAAATTACCCCAGCAAAACAGAAGGCCAGGTCTGCGCCTGGCGCATGGGCTGGATTCACTACCTCAACGGCGACTACAAAAGCGCCTATGAACAATTCGCTGAAAATGCGCGGCGCTTTCCATCCGACATCGCTTCTGAAGACAATCTGTTCTGGAGCGCCAAGGCCGCATATAAGCTGGGCGATAAAGAGCAAGCTCGAAAACGTTTTCAAAGCGCTTTTGAAAACTACCCCTACACCTATTACGGCTTGCGCGGCAAGGAACTGTTGACATCCATCGACCCGAACGCCGCAAAATTGAAGCCCCGGGAATCGAAGGGTCCGCTGGACGCAACATCGCCTTCCATCTCCAAGAACTCCCAATATCATCTCGACCGCGCCCGAGAGATGATCGGACTCGGCCTCTACCCATTCGCCGAAAGAGAATTGAAGCAAATTGACGGGTCCATTCGTAAAAACTATTCCGGCGTTCTTTGGTTATCACAGCTATACAATCAGGCTGGCTCCTACTCCTCTGCGGTGCGACTGCTTCAACTGTATCGCAACTTCAAGGGCAAAGAAGATGAAAAGGAATTGCCTCGTATTTTCTGGACCACCTATTACCCTTCCGCCTTCGATAGAATCATCCAGACTCAGGCGACACAATTGAAAGTCGATCCGTTTTTTGTACAGGGCCTGATAAAACAGGAAAGTCTTTTTGAAGCCGACGCGCTTTCCAGCGCCGGCGCTCGCGGCTTGATGCAGATCATGCCCGCAACCGGGCGCAGGATCAAAACCTATAAAAATGTTTCGGTAACTTTTGAGAGCGAGGAAGACCTGTTCGAACCGGGGATCAATATTTCCCTCGGCATCGCTTATCTACGCAAACTACAAGACACCATTGGCGACAACCGGGCGCACTTGCTCATTTCTTACAACGCCGGACCCTCGGCCCTGAAAAAATGGCTGAAACGCTTCAAGCATATCGAAGACCCCGACGTTTTTATCGAGTCCATTCCTTATCCTGAAACCCGGGGTTATGTAAAAAAAGTCCTGCGCAACTACTGGATCTATGAAAATCTCTACGGCCGCTGAGCCACGCCGGATCGGGGGGATGTTCTTTTGTTTTTTTAGCCTGAAAGTCGTATAATTTACTTTTCCCAAGAGACGCTCATGAAATCTAAAGTCGTATTAAAAAAACAGGCCGATTACGATCTGAACGCAATTGAATGCTTCATTCGAGATAGCGTGGACCGACTGTTCCCCGACGCTTCTCCCTTCAAACCCGGGGACCGGGTCTTGTTGAAGCCCAATTTACTGCGCTCGGCAACGCCGGAACAATGCGTGACCACCCACCCGGTCATTCTCGAAGCCATGTGCCGGGTCCTGAAAGATTTTGGCGTCCGCAGTATCACCATTTCAGACAGTCCGGCAATGGGAAGCCTGAATTTTGTGGCCCGCCAGGCCGGATATGAACCGCTGGTCAAAACTTATGGCGCCCAAATCACTCCGCTATCGCGCCCGACTGATTTTGAATCGCTCGAAAAAATTCCGCACCTTAAAATCGCCGGTTGCCTCGACGACTACGATCATGTCGTGAATCTGCCCAAAGTAAAATCGCACCGGCAGATGACGGTGACGCTCTCCATAAAAAATCTGTTCGGTCTGGTGATTGGCAAACGCAAACCCGTACTGCATTGCCTCGTTCAAAACGACAAGGTCAAATTCGGGCGCATGCTGGTTGAAATCGCGCAAAAGGTGAACCCGACCCTGACCGTGGTCGACGGCGTTCAGGCCATGCAGGGCAACGGCCCGATGAACGGAACGCCTTTCCCGCTCGGCGTCGTCTGCGCGGGCCGCGACCAGACTGCGGTAGATCGAGTCATGACGGAAATTTTACCGGTTCCCCTGGAACGCATGTATGTTTTGACGGCCGCCGAACAACTCAAGTTCGGCCAGGCAGACATGGCTCAGATTCAACTCGTCGGAGAAACCGACCTGCAACTTTTACGCGCTGAAGATTTCAAACTGGCCGATCGTCCCCTCGATATATCCTTCAATCCGCTCCGCCTGGCAAAATCCTGTTTCAAACAGTTTGTCGAATTGGCGTTCAAAGAACGATGGGCAAAAAGCGGACCGGCATAATGCGTCTTGACCTATCCACTCCAGCGCTGACGCCATCTAAAGATTCCATGCGATGCGATGCCGCAACTAGATAGCGAACACTGGGTCGACCGTTACGGCGACATGATGTATCGCTACGCCCTCGTCCGCGTTAAAAATCCGGACACGGCGGAAGAAATTGTCCAGACGACTCTGCTCGCGGCTTTGCAGGCGCAGGATAATTTCGCCGGTAAATCGACGGAAAAGAGCTGGCTCTTTGGTATCATGAAACACAAGATCATGGATCATTTCCGGCAGTCCAAACGCCTGCAAGGATTCGACCTGTCGGCGGAAGATGCTTCCGACCCGATCGAATACGACGCCTCCGGTCACTGGAAAATTTTCCCAAAAGACTGGGGACTGGACCCGGAGAAAGCGACTGAAAACGCTCAACTGGCCATAGCGCTTAAAACCTGCATGGAGGGCTTGCCCGAAAAATTTCGCAAGATATTCATACTTAAAGAGCTGGAGCAGATGAATTCCTCTGAAATCTGTAATGAATTCGATATCAAGCCGACCAATCTGTGGGTCATTCTCCATCGCGCCCGCAACCAGCTCAAACTCTGTCTTGAAGCGAAATGGTTCGAAAACCGGGGCGACCCATTATGATGAACGCCATGATGAAATTGTTTAAAATGACCTGTGAGGACACCTCTCCGTTGCTGTCGGAATCGCTCGACCATCCGCTTCCCCTGGGCAAGCGCCTGCGCGTTAAAATTCATCTGGCGATGTGTAAATTTTGCCGGTTTTATGTCAATCAAATGCTCATCATCCGGAACCTGGCGCATCGCATCGGCAGGGAAGACGATCCCGCAGGCGAAGACCGTCGCCTGACCGATGAAGCCAAGACCCGAATCAAACTGGAATTAAAAAATCATCCCTAACAATTATGTCTGAAAGGAATACCGTCATGTCCGAATCCAGCTGTTGCGACGAGCAGGAAGACTCCAAGGTCACACGCGAAGACGTGCGAGATTTTTATTCGAAAGCCGCGCTCGAAGCGCAGGACAGCTTGTGTTGCCCCGCTGAATACGATGAAAGTAATCTGTCCCATATCCCGGAAGAAGTCCGTGCGATCTCTTACGGATGCGGAAGTCCCGTCGACCGCGCCGGTCTGCGTCAGGGAGAAACCATGGTCGATCTTGGGTCTGGCGGCGGCATCGACTGCTTCATCGCATCCAAACTGGTCGGAGCTTCCGGTCGCGTCATTGGCGTGGACATGACCGAAGCGATGCTGAAAAAAGCGAGTCTCAACGCCGAAAAGGTCGCGAAGAACCTGGGCTATGGCAACGTCGAATTCAAGCAGGGTTTCCTGGAGAAAATTCCCGTCGAAGACGACGCGGCGAACCTCGTGACCTCCAATTGCGTACTCAATCTTTCAGTCAGCAAAGCCGAGGTCTTCAAGGAAATCAAACGAATTTTAAAACCCGGCGGACGCTTTGTCATTGCGGACATCATTTCAGATCGCGCCGCGCCTCAGCATATGCGGGACAACCGGGAACTCTGGGGAGAATGCGCGTCCGGCGCGATGACCCTGAAAGAATTCATCGACATGACCCGCGCCATCGGCTTTCACGGCATCTCCCTCAAAAAAGATTATTTGTGGAAAATCATCGAGGGCATTAAATTTTACTCCTACACGCTGACAGCTTATGCGCCCGATCCCGGCGAATCGTCCTGTTGCAGTTCGCTGATGGCGGCCTACAACGGCCCATTTGAAAGCATCGTCTGCAACGGTCAGGAGTTTCGCGTCGGCGAAGACGTCGAGGTCGATGAGGCGACCGTCAAAATTCTTGGCGACGCTCCCTACGCAGGCCATTTCACGATCACCGATCCCGAGACCGAAGCGCCCTCGGACGGGGATTCCTGTTGTAATTGAAAACGTCCGGCAAGGCGCCCCCTTCAAAAGGGCGGTCCCTTGCCGGATGATATTTTAATCGTTACGACCTCGCCGGACAGGCGCGGTCTCGGCTCCCATGCAGTTGACGCGCAAACAATTTTTAAAAAGTCTGCTGGCCGACTTCGCCTTGCTGGCCCTCGCGCCTCTCAAAGCTCTGGCGAATATGAAACCGCGTATTTTGCAAACGCGGCGCGAAACGCTTCCCGTCACTCCCGTTCCCGAATTTTATGTCGAAGATATTTCAGGTCCGCCCAAAGCCGAAGTCATGCGCTCTCCCGACTGGCGTCTCAAAATCCACGGCAGACTGTCCCAGCCCTTATCTCTGAGTCTCGATGAGATTCGCGCCATGCCCTCGGTGCGTCAGGCGATCACCCTTTCCTGCATCGGAAATCCTGTTGGCGGCCGCGCCCTCGGCAACGCCTACTGGCAGGGCGTTCCCCTCTCCACATTACTACGAAAGGCCGACCCCGACTTTTTCTCCAATCGTCTGATCCTGCGAGCCGACGACGGTTATCACGAAAGCGTGCCATTGAAAAAAGGATTTCACCCCGGAGCGATGATCGCCTACAGCATGAACGATCAGCCTTTAACGCCGGACCACGGAATGCCCGTGCGACTGCTCATCCCCGGTCTGTACGGCATCAAGCAGGTGAAGTGGTTGCGCGAGATCGAAATTTCGCGCGGCTCCTATCAGGGTTATTGGCAGAAAAAAGGTTGGACGCAACAAGCCCGAGTTCATATTTTTTCCAGAATCGACTTCCCGCAAAACGAAGACGCCCTGCCTTTGCGTTCCACAGAAATCAAGGGCATCGCATTTGCCGGGGATCGCGGCATACAGTATGTGCAAGTGTCTACCGACGGCGAGCGAACCTGGTTCCTCGCCGAAATCGAGAAACCGCTGTCGCCATACAGTTGGGTGTTCTGGAGCTATCGCTGGACGCCCCACAGTCGCGGTGAATTTGATATTTCGGTGAGAGCCGCCGATCAATACAGCGGTCGGCAGGAGAATGGAAGCAGAGACCCCTTTCCTTCCGGCGTCGACGGCGTGCATCGCATCCGGGTGGAAATTCTCTGATAGTATTTCGAGATCACTTCAGGTAATGCGGCAGGCGGGTGCGGTCGTCCAGGAGGGCAGATTTCATTTGTTCTTTATCCATATTCATGGCGTAGCGAAAGACGGTTCCCTTCAGATTGGCGCCGGAAAAATCCGCTTTGCTCAAATTCGCCCCGCTCAAATAGGCTTCCGTCATATCAGCGTTGAGGAAACTCGCCGAGGTCAGGTCGGATTTACTCAAATCGATTTTAAATAATTTCGCGTTCGCAAAACGGGCGCGCCTCAGATCGGAACCTTTCATGCGCGCGCCTTTCAGGCTGGTGTTTGAAAAATCAACCTTACGCAGATTGGCGCCGCAAAAACTGGCTTCATCGAACTCCGCTTCCGTCATGATCGCTTGACGAAAATCCGCTTCGTCGCAAACGGTTTTGTTGAGGATCGCTCCCGAAAGGTCGGTCTTCCCCAAAATGGCTCCGGTCAAATCGGCGCCGGATAAATTGGCCGCGCCCAGATTGGCTTTGCTCAAATTCGCTTTTTTCAGATTCGCGCCCTGAAGATTCGCCTGAAACAAATTGGCGCGGCTCAGGTCCGCGCCTTCCAGATTTGAGTCGCTCAGATCACAACGCTCCAAATCGGCGCCGCGTATCAGGCCGCCGCTCAGGTTGGCCCCGGCCAGATAGGTGTCTCTGAGATTCGAATCGCTTAAATATTTTTTATTGCCTTCGATGCGTCTACGCTCGGCGTCTTCTTCCGACATGGTTGAAATGCGTTCCTTACTAGAGGGTCTGAAGCCTCATTGTACAGGCAATTTCGCATCAAGCAAGGAACATAAATCGCCCGCGCGACAGAGTTACGAAGCCGCTGGACTCTTCTTTTTGAAACGTTGGTACAAGGCGGGAACAACCGCAAACAAACCAAGAAGAGCGAAAGACAGCAACACTTCGGGCGATGCGATATCTCTCAGGGAATTGATCGACGCCAGACTCGATCCCGCATTCGCATAGACAAAAGTTCCGGGAAGCGTGCCAAACATCGTTCCAAAAAAATAAATGCGTAACGGAACCTGGGTGAGCCCGGACAACAAATTGACCAGGAAAAAAGGGAACAAAGGAACCAAGCGAAGAAACAGAATATAGTTGAGCGCGTTTTGCGAAAATCCCGCATTGAAGGGTTGCAGGCGCTCGCCGAATTTTCCTTCGACCCAATCCCTCAACAAAAATCGGGCCGCAAGAAACGCCAGAGTCGCTCCGATCGTCGCGCCAACGTTGACGACTGCGGTCCCCATCACCGATCCGAATATAGCGCCTCCCCCTAAAGTCAGAATCGTCGCGCCTGGCAGAGACACCGCCACAACGACAATGTATAACGCAATGAACCCGAGAATCATCGGAACGGCATTGTGTTCATAATAGTCAAGCAATCGATCCCGGTTCGCCTTGAGACCGTCCAGTGATAAATACTGGTTCAGGTCAAAGTAGAAAAACAACCCTGCCCCAACAGTCAGGCATGTCAGTAGTATGATTTTTTTATTCATCGAATCCTCTAAACGGATAAACCTGAGTGTCTGAAAAAAGCCGTCCGTGAACCATGTCCAGAAATTTAAAGATAATAGCAACCTGCTCTGCATCTTTGGTCGCGCGCCTCGCCCAGGCCTTACATTCGCATTCAGATCAGCAATGATTCTTGTTTGAAAACTTTTTCAAGGCTTCTGTAAACACATCCTGAAGTTCGCGCTGAATTTTTTTTGAATCGTATTCCAACATGGCGCCGCCGTTTTTCAGGAAATCAAGATGCTGGGAGACCTTCAGACAAAGAGGCGCGTCGCCCGATTCATCCGGCTTCATCAGCATCAACTCGCAAAACTCAATTCCCGCCTTGACGGAACGAATCAACTGCGGGTTGATCGGCATTTTCTTTACCTTGATGAGGTAGTCGCAGATTTCAAGCGCCTTTTCGAACCCAGCCTTGCCGTCGCGGTACCTTCCATCGAGCATCGCCTGTAGCGCGTCCATCATAAAATATTCTTTATTGCCTATGAAATCCTTGCGCGCTGGATCCGAAAAATAGGCGGACTTGAATTCTGCCAGCAGTTCCAGAACTCGAGCGCGTCGATTGTGGGGCGCCAGGACATGATCCTTAGGAAGATTCGCGTTCGCCGGATTGATCTGTTCGGAAATATTGAACCAGATCAGCGTCTTGTAGACCAGGGGACGCGATGAAGCGTCCTCCCTCAACGCGGTTTCAATATGAGCCAGACCCTCTTTGCGCAAATCCGATCCGCCCTGCAGAATGAAATTGCCGAAACCGCCCAGACGGCTGTTGCCGTAACGGTACATTCCCAGTCCAAAATTGGAATCAACAAAGCGCGAATCCAGGTCCAGCGCCTTCTCCAAATGCCCATCCGCCTGCAATCCGTTGATCAGCGCCGACACCAGATCGCCTTGTCCGTATTCAAAAATTGCAATATAACCTTCCGCTCCGCCAAGGTACATATAGGCTTCCGCCTTTTCAGACGGGCTCGCATCGTCTCGATCGATGATCTCGCGCGCGGTTTTCTTGGCCATCTCGCTGTAATAGGAAAATGGTTTGGCCACGGAATCGATCTTGTATTGACTGGTGAAGGCGAGGGTGTGCGACACTTCCCCCAGCAAGCCCGCATACGCGAAATAAAAGCGCATCCGCTCCATTGTATTATCTCTGGATTCGGGTTGCGCCTCCAGAAAGGCAATGCGCTCGTCGAAAATCTCGAACCAGCGATCAAATTCATAATAGAGGGAATCAACCAGAGCGCGTTGAGCCGCGACGGAGGCGCTGATATTATTTTCGGGAGGAGCCGACAACTGCGTTGGAAGCGCCCGGGCAAAATACGGAGCTTCAAGAAGAAGCGACAAAAAAACCAGCGCAATGAATTTCAGAATCCGGCTTGGCATTGACGAGCCTTTAGTTTGCAGGGCGATCAGGTAATTTGTTCGATCAACAAACGCACCTGGGCGGAACGCGAATACTCCTCCAGTTTCACATAGAGCTGGTCCGCCTTTTTCAAATGAAACGCGGCTTTCTCCGGGTCGGGAATTTTGTCGTGATAAATCGCGCCCAGCATATGGTGTCCGTCGGCGAAATCCGGCTTGAGACGCACCGTTTCCTGAAACGCCTCGCTCGCTTCCGCATAACGCCCCCGTTCCATATGAGCCATCCCCAGGTAAAACCGGATGGGAATCGATTGCGGTTTGAGGATCGCCGCCTGCTTCAGCGCTTCCGCCGCCTCATCGTACTCTCTTAAAAATTGCCGGGCGATTCCCATATAATAGTAAAGGTTCACTTCCCGGGAATCGATCTCCAATCCCTTTTCAATGACTGTGATCGCTTCTTCAGGCTCGCCCTTCTTGATATAAATCGCCGCCAACGCGGTATAAGCGTGGATGAAATCCCGCTTCAATTCAATGACGTGGTTGAATTCCCAAATTGCCTTATGATGAACGGGAAAACCCATATCCACCTGACTGCCAAAAGCGATTCCCAGATTGTAATGCGCATCGACATAACCCTTTTGTAAATTGACCGCAACCCGATAGGCGTCGATGGCTCCCTGATTCTGTCCGTTCTGCTGTAAACGCAACCCTTCCTTAAGCCAGTCTTCAGGAGTCGCCGCGCCGCTCTCTTTTTTCTCTCTCAGGGCCTGGATCAAGGCCGCATGATGCAAGTCATTCTGTTTCAGATACAGTTGGTTCGCGCTCGCAAGATATTTTTCCGCGCGTTTGGGATTGCGCATTTTCTTGATATGCAGATGCCCCAACTGACCAAAGGCGTCGGCAAAAGCAGGATCGATACGCACCGCTTTTTTGAAGGCCTGACGCGCAGAGTTATGGCTTGCGTATTCCACATAGGCCAGCCCCAGAAAATAACAGGCGTCGGCAAAATAACGTTTCCGACCGGTTTCTTTTTTCGGGTGACTAGGGTCTTTGGGAAATCGGCGCAAGCGATCGATGGTGTAGGTCAACCAATAATCCGCAAGCGCAAAATCAGGCGTGTGGCGCGCCGCCTGACAGAAGGCTTCGACCGCCTTTTTCTCTTTGCCCAAGGCCTGATAAGCCGAGCCGAGGTTGATCCAGGCTTGCGGATAGTCCGGGCGGATGCGTAACGCCTTGCGATAATATTCAACTTCGGTTTTGAATTGGCCCTGGCATCCAAACACATGCCCCAGCATATGATAGGCCGGATAGGCCTCCGGCTGTTTCTGCAAGACCTGCTGGAACACGGCGACGGATTCGCCGAAGCGACCTTCGGAAGTCAGCTCGACGCCCTTCTCAAACAGCAAAGGGTCCTCCCAATCGTAGGGAAGAATGTCGTGAAACACTTCAACCAGTCGATTGGCCGGTTCCGCCCGATCCTGAAAAATTTCGAACGCTCTGGCAAGGTTTGGGTTTTGTTGACGAAGCGCGTCGCCCAGCGTGGACAGGGACTCCATCTTTTCCCCGGAGGATGGCTTGTTTTTAGAATCGGGCGACATGGGAATGTTTGGGAAACGGGGTGACTAGATACGGGGGCGGTCCCCTTCGAGAAACCGTTGAGCCTCGGCGCTCAATGTAGCTTCAAAGAACGTCGCAGAGGGTCCCTGATCCCAGATTTGCCCCTCATGCAAAAACACCACTTCATCTGCAATTCTTCGGGTTTGCGCGATGTTATGCGTCGCCATCAGTATGGTGTGTTTTTCCTTGAGAGACAAGATCAATTGTTCAAAGGCCTCGACGGAGACCGGGTCCAGCGACGAGGTCGGCTCGTCCATGAGCAAGATTTCCGGTTCAAGGGCCAGCGTTCTGGCGATGGACAGTCTCTGCTTTTGCCCTTGAGACAGTATGGATGCGGGTTTTTTCAGGCGATCCTTGACCTCGTCCCACAGATGCGTTTCTTTCAAATAGCGTTCTGCGATCTCGGGGAATTCCGATTTCCTTTTAGGGTGATGGTATTTGTAGCCAAAAATAACATTTTCATAAATGCTTTTCGGGAACACGCAGGGGGACTGAAAAATCATACCGACCTTGCGCCGCAAGTCATAGACGTTAACGCCGTTTAAATAGATTTCCGTGCCGGCGACCCAAACTTCCCCGCGAACCTTGAAACCGGGTATCCGGTCGTTCAGGCGACTCAGGGAGCGTAACAAGGTCGTCTTGCCTGAACCGGAAGCGCCCAGAATACAAGTGATCGAGTTTTCGGGAAATCCATAACAAAGATTTTTCAAAATGGGTTTTCCGTTATAGGTAATCTCGGTGTTCTTCAGTTCCAGATTCACCATTTTATCTTTCACCGCTGGGCCTCCATGGAAAACTGATTGCGCACCCAAAGCGAGAACAGGATCAATAGAAACACCATCAGCAATAAAACAGATGCCGCGCCCCAGGCGTTGGTCAGAGAACTCGCCTGCGAAGCGTCCTGAGCCAGCACCAGAATATGCGTCTGTAAAGTGGGAACCGGATCTTTAAACGACTGCGGGAAGGTGGCGCCTGAAAACGCGGCGGCGGTGAACATGATGGCCGCCGTCTCCCCGGCCGCGCGCGCCAGCCCCAGCAATCCGCCGGTCACCGCGCCATGCCAGCATAGCGGCAGGACCACGTTCTGCGCCAGCGCCCAGGGCGTCATGCCCAACGAGGTTCCCGTTTCCCGGTACTTTTCGGGAAGCCCTTCAACGGCTTCCTGAATGCTTGCCTGTATGGTTGGAAGAATCATGATTCCCAATATCAGAGCGCCCGTCAACCAGGACACTCCGGCTCCTAAATAAACCCCAAACAAAACATAACCCGCCAGACCGAACAGGATGGTCGGCATGGCGTTCAACGAATAAATCACCGCGCGAAAGGCGGCTTTCAGACGATGCGAACGCAGACATTCGGTCTGAAACAAGGTCGTCCCCACCGCAAGGGGAAGCGCGATCGCCAATGCCCCGACGGTCAAAATCAGCGTTCCAATGATTTGATAAAACACGCCGCCCTCGGCGCCAAAATCACTCGACGGCTCGGTCAGAAATCCGAGAGAAAGCGCCGGCATTCCTTTGCCGAACACGGTCGATAAAATAATCAGCAAAACCAGCAACCCCGTTGCGGCTAACATAAAGATTATTGCGATCAGCATGCGATCCAATGTTTGCCTCACCGTTGCCGCCTCCTCAATAGATAAGAGCCAAATCCCGTCAACAACATGGAACCGGAAAACAGCGCGCATCCAAGCCCCAGCAATGCGTTCCAGTGCATCCCCGAACCGATCGCTTCCGCCGCTTCCCTCCCCAGTTTCGAAGGGATGCTCTGTCCCGGCGCAAACCAGTCGAACCAGGGAGACGGGATCATGTCGAGTCCTCCGATCACCAGCATCACGGCAATCGTCTCGCCCAATGCCCGACCCAGCCCAAGCAGAACAGCGCCTACGATGCCCGGCAGAGCCTGCGGAAACACGACGCGGAAAAAAGCCTGTAAGGGCGGAAGGCCCAGACTCGCCGCCGTTTCGCGAAACTCGCGCGGCACCGAATGAATCGCGTCTTCCGCCAGAGTCATGATCGTCGGCAGGATCATCACGCCCAACAAAATCCCCGCGGTGAACAGAGTGTTGCCGTCGATCAATCCAAACCAGTCCTTCACCCAAAGCGCAAGCAGAGCGGCGCCCAACAAACCGTAAACAATTCCAGGGACGCCCGCCATGAGCTCCATCGCCGCCTTGAAAACCAAACGCAATCGAGGCGACAAAAATTCGGACGCCGTCACCGCGCCCGCAAGGGCAAAGGGAAGGGCTGTGACCAAAGCCAGGGTCGAAACCATCACGGAACCGTAAATCATCGCAAGAGCGCCGTAGGATTCCCCGGGAAACCAGTCCGTACTGGTGAAGAAACTCAAAGAATGGTCGCGCCACAGCGGCCAGCTCGCCCAGAACAGGTAGACATAAAAACCCAGACCGATCAGCAGGGTCAACCCGGCCGACAAGGCCGAGAACCAGAACAGTGGGTCGGTCGGCCTTTTCTCAAGGACGTTCAATGGGAATGTATCCGCTGTCAACGACAATCTCTTTTCCTTTGGGACCGTATATAAATTCCATGAATTCCTTGACCGCTCCGACCGGTTCGCCTGCGGTTACAAACAACAGGTCTCGCGTGATGGGGTAGGCTCCGGAACGCACATTGGCAACGCTAGGCTCGATTCGCGCGTCGCCTTCCTGGATCGCAACGCCTTTGACCGCATCGTTCAGCCAGGCAAGAGACAACATACCGATGGCCGCATCACTCTGCGCAATTTTAGCGCGTTCTTCATTATTGGAACCGGTGACCAAACGGGCGCCGGGAGTGCGCGCGTTAGCGTCGCCAAACACATAATTCATAAAAACGTGGCGCGTCCCTCGGTGACGCTCCTTATCAATAACGACTATCGCGCTATCCGGTCCGCCCAGGGCGCTCCAGTTTTTTATCTTCCCGAGATAAATCCCTGCGATTTGTTCGCGCGTCAAGGCCCGCACACCCGCGTTATATATCGATGCAGAAATTGCGCAGGCCACGCCATCCCTTCCGACCGCGTGCGCCTTCAATTGACTCCGCTCAAATCGGGACAACTCTCGCGGCGTAATCATGCGAGAGGCCATGCCAATTTGCGCCAGACCGCTTCCAACCGCATTGATTCCAACGCCGGAACCGCCGCCATTGACAAGAATTCTAATTTCCGGTCGATTGACTAAAAATGCCTCCGCCGCGCGAGATGCAATGGGCGCGACCGTCGTGGAGCCGGAAATAGTGATGGTCTCTTGCGCCTGCGCGATGTTCAGAATGAAGACCATCGGTAAACATGCCAGGGCGGTTGAAAAAAACTGTCTCAAATTCAAATGTTCAGCTCCCTGAGTCTTTGAAAAAATCCATACCGCCATCTTCAATGTGTCGCTACAAAGGCCCAAAACTATCATGGCATTGAGCGAAAACCGCGTCTGAATTCAAAAAAACCAGTTCAAATGCATCGGCAGGCTTAACTTTTCTTCAAATTATTCCGAAAAACAGGTATGGCATTGATACCTCCATCCTATTTCAATTGCGTCGTCACTCTCGGTAATCGGGAAGCCGCGGATGATATCACATGGACCGGCACCGGAACCCTCGTGGGGCGCCTGCATCATTCCATATCAAGCGATCAGCAAGAATATCATCTCTTTATTGTGACCAACCGCCATGTTTTGCAGGACAGAACCGACCTTGTGGTTCGCTTCAATCCTTCAGGGCCTGAGCCTTCGCGCAACTATATCATTCCATTATACAACAAAACAGGCGCGTCTTTGTGGACCGGTCACAAGAACCCGGATATCGATCTCGCCGCAATCGGAATCGACGCGAATTTTTTATCCGCTCATGAAATCCAGTATGATTTTTTCAAATCCGACTACCATTTCACGCCGCTGAAGGAAATGGCTCAAAAGCAGATTTCCGAAGGAGACTTCGTCTACGTTCTCGGTTTTCCCATGGGCATCGCCGCCCCGGAACGTCATTACGTCATCGCGCGATCCGGCATCATCGCCCGGGTTCAGGATGCGATCAATCGTCACAGCGCCGACTTTCTGATCGACGCCATGGTCTTCCCCGGCAATAGCGGCGGCCCGGTGATCTACAAGCCGGAAATCATCAGCATCGGCGCGCCCGCCGTATCGAAACCGGGCTTGATTGGCATCATCGCCAGTTACCTGACCTACACCGAAACCGCTCTGAGCCAGCAAACCGGACAACCCCGCATTGTATTTGAAGAAAATTCAGGGCTGGCGGTAGTGATCCCCATCGACTACGTTCAGGAAACCATCGACCGGGCGTTCAACTCCATCCAATTCACCATCGCCAAAGAAATTGTAGAAACTCCGCCCTCCATCTGAAGTCAACCATTGGCGCGCCCCGCAGGCATTTCTTTAAATTTAAAAAGCCGCTTTCTCCACCCTTTCACCCTTGCATCATTTCAGTTTGCGGGAGGCCATTTTTTCGTTCAATTTTAAGCCAAACTATTTTATAGTAATGGAAATTTCAACTTTTGGAGGAGAGAATGAAACTTTTCGCACAAGCGCTGTTAATCGTATCTCTGGCATTTTGTTGGGCTTGCGCCGCCAACCATCAGGGAAGTTCTTCGGACTCGGGTACTGTTAAAATGCTGACCGATGAAGACTACAAACGAATTGGCGTTAAGGAAACCGGGCCTCAGTAGAACCCCCTGGAATTTTCCCTAAAAAATAAAGAAGCCTTGGGAGCGGTTGTCCGTTCTCAAGGCTTTTTATTTTCAATTCCAGTGCGATTTCTAACTTCGTTGTAACTCAAGGTTTTCCTAAAAACAGTTCCAACTGCGCTCCGATGAAACCGAAGATCGCCGCGCCGCTCCCCGCTGAAACGATCAGAATATCGCGATCCCCTGTGGAGTAACCGACCGCCGTTCCCAACAAACCGCCGACGCAGATAATCAACATAAAGCGAGTCCCGCCGAGCCAGCCGACAAAGCCGCCGACGACGCATCCCAAAGAGCAGGCGACGACCATGAGAACAACGCTGTCTACGGTCAGGCCTATCAGCAAACCGGTCGCTCCCATCAGCGCTATTCCGCTGAAAATATTTTGCCTTTTATTCGAAACCTTCATTTGATAGCCTTCTTTAGAGTACAGGGCCTTCGCCTCAGGAAAAATCACTTTAGCACATCCCGGTTTCCCCTGGCATTTTTCCGGTGAATCATGAAACGATATGCGCTTTTCATCACGATCCTGACCTTCCTCACGGCGCCTCCCTCTGCGTCTGCGTTTAACGTCAGCGGATTAAAAAAACCTGAAAGTTTTATCATCGACCCCGCCACCGGTTCCTATTATATTTCCAACGTCAACGGCGGAGCGCGACAAAAAAACAACAACGGATTCATCACAAAACTCTTTCCCGACGGTTCGATTGAAAACTTGAATTTCATCCAGTCTGGCAGGCTGGGGACGACACTGCATGCCCCGAAAGGTCTCGCCATCGTCGGCGAGCGACTTTATGTGACGGACATCGACCGGGTTTGTTTTTTCGACAAGGCTTCTGGAAAATTTCTCGGCTCTATCGGGCTTTCTATCATGGGAGCGCGTTTTCTTAACGACATTGCCGCCGACCCCGAGGGCAACCTCTATATTTCAGACACGCACGCCAACATCATTTTCAAACTGAGCCGCGGTCAGAGTTACGCCGCGTCCATTCTGGCGAAGGGTTCCCGGTTGAGGAATCCGAATGGCCTGGTCTACGATGCGGCTCGCAAGCGTCTGCTCGCCGCCGCCTATGGGAGTGGAGAAATATTGAGCGTCGCCAATGACGGAAGCATTCGGCCCGCTGTTCCGGGAAAGATGAAACGACCCGACGGGATGGATTTTGATCGTTCGGGACGCTTGATCGTGTCCAGTTTCTCCACTGGGAAAATTTACCTGATAAGTGATTTTTCAAACATGGAAATCCTCAGGGAAAATCTGGTGACTCCCGCTGACATTTCTTATGATTTTCGGAATAATCAGGTTCTGGTTCCATCGTTCAACGGCAACGGCGCCTTCACCATTCCGCTTCACTGAAATAAAAAAAGAGCCTGTCTCCTCTATTGAGGAAACAGGCCCTTTCCTATTTTCAACCCATCACAAATCGACAGGTTTTGAACTTGTAATCAGACGCATCGCGTCTTCAACGCAAAGCCTTAGAGATTTTTGAAGACCTCGTCCAGGCTCTTTTTGGCGTCGCCAAACAACATGCGGGTATTCTCCTTGAAGAACAAAGGATTGTCCACGCCCGCATAACCGGTCGCCATACCGCGTTTCAGCACGATGGTCGTTTCGCCTTTCCAACACTCCATGACCGGCATACCGGCAATCGGGCTGTTGGGTTCGTCCTGAGCGGAAGGATTCACGATGTCGTTCGCGCCGATAACAACCGAAACGTCGATTTTCGGGAAGTCATCGTTGATCTCATCCATTTCATAAACGATGTCGTAAGGCACCTTCGCTTCGGCCAGCAGTACGTTCATGTGGCCCGGCATACGTCCGGCAACGGGATGAATTCCGAAGCGCACGTTGACCTTCTTGCTACGCAGGGTTTTGGTGATCTCGCAGACAATGTGCTGAGCTTGAGCCACCGCCATTCCATAGCCCGGAATGATCATCACTTCTTTGGCTTCCTTGAGAAGAGTCGCCGCCTCAACCGCATCGATCGCAACCACTTCACCCTGTTCTCCAGCCGCGGCAGGACTGCCGCTCGCTGTAGTCCCAAATCCGCCAGCGATAACCGACAAAAACTTGCGGTTCATCGCGCGACACATGATGTAGCTCAGAATCGCGCCGCTACTTCCTACCAGCGCGCCGGTCACGATCAACAAGTCATTGCTGAGCATGAAGCCCGTCGCCGATGCGGCCCAGCCGGAATAACTGTTGAGCATCGAAACCACCACCGGCATGTCTGCGCCGCCAATGGCCATGACCATATGAACGCCAAACGCCAGCGCGATCAAGGTCATGATGATCAAAGGAAATGTGCCAGCGCCCTGCGCCGATTGATCGACAAATGCGTCGCACAACCAGATGGTCAGGATCAACAAACCCAGGTTCATCCAGTGGCGTCCGGGCAGTAACATGGGATTGCCGCCGATTTTCCCGCTCAATTTACCAAATGCAATGATGGAACCGGAAAACGTGATCGCTCCGATAAGAATACCCAGATAGGTTTCAATGTCATGAATTGATTTTTCAACGCCCTCAAAATGAATCGTTGAATCCATGAAATTTGCATATCCAACCAGCACCGCCGCCAGACCTACCAGACTGTGCAGAATGGCCACCAGCTCCGGCATTTCCGTCATTTGAACGCGCTTCGCCAGCACAATACCGACCGAACCGCCAACCAACAGACCGAGGATAAGCAATACCATATGGTCGGTGACGCTTGAAATGGTCGCAACCAGAGCCAGCGTCATGCCGATCATGCCGTACAGATTACCGCGTCGCGCGGTTTCCTGATTGCTCAGTCCGCCCAGCGCCAGAATAAAAAGAATTGTCGCCCCAACATAAGAGGCGGTTACGATACCTTCACTCATCTTTTATCGCCTCCTATTTGCGAAACATTTCCAGCATTCGGCGCGTCACCGCGAAACCGCCTGCTATGTTGATAGCCGTAATCAGAACAGCCAGTCCTGCAAGAAGAACGATGATCGGTTCTCCCGAGCTGATCTGTAAGATGGCGCCAATAATAATGATACTGCTGATCGCGTTGGTCACGCTCATGAGCGGAGTGTGCAAAGCCGCCGAAACGTTCCAGATGACCATGTAGCCGACAAAACAGGCCAGCACGAATACCGTAAAATGAGCCATGAATGAAGCGGGAGCGACCGAACCTAATCCAAACAGAGCGAGTCCGCCGACGCCGAAGGTTATCAGCGGCCCCATCCAAGCGGGCTGTTCTTTGGCTTCGGGTTTTGGAGCGGGCTTGGACGCTTCCGCCGGTTTGGCCGGAGCGGCTGAAAGTTTGGGAGCCGGAGGCGGCCATGTGATCTCGCCATCCTTGACCACCGTCGCGCCGCGCACCACTTCATCTTCCATATCGACTTTTAAATTGCCGTCCTTTTCAGGACACATGTCTGTCAGCAGATGGCGCAGATTGGTGCCATACAACTGACTCGACTGCGCCGACAAACGGCTTGGCAAATCGGTGTAGCCGATGATGGACACGCCGTGCGCGCTCACCACTTCGCCTGCTTTTGACAATTTACAGTTACCGCCCTGCTCTGCCGCCAGATCGACAATAACGCTACCGTCTTTCATGGAGGAGACCATCGCTTCCGTAATCAGCTCTGGAGCGGGTTTTCCGGGAATCAAAGCCGTGGTGATAATGATATCCACTTCCTTGGCCTGCTCGGCGAACAATTCCATTTCAGCTTTAATGAACTCTTCGCTCATGACCTTCGCGTAACCGCCCGATCCCGAACCTTCTTCTTCAAAATCGAGTTCCAGAAACTCCGCATCCATACTCTCGACCTGTTCTTTCACTTCCGGTCGCGTGTCGAACGCTCTCACGATCGCGCCCATGCTTTTCGCCGCGCCAATCGCCGAAAGACCCGCCACGCCCGCGCCGATCACCATGACCTTTGCAGGAGGAATCTTTCCTGCGGCGGTGATTTGACCGGTGAAAAAACGACCGAAATGCTGAGCCGCTTCCACCACTGCGCGATAACCCGCAATATTCGCCATTGAACTGAGCGCGTCCATCTTCTGCGCTCGCGAAATACGAGGCACGCTGTCCATCGCCAGCGCGGTTACTTGTTTCTCCGCCAGGCGTTTTAACAACTCAGGATTCTGAGCCGGCCAGAGAAAGGTGATGAGTATCTGATTTTCGTGTAGAAGATCGACTTCGTCGGTCTTCAAGTCCGGATTCATTTCCGGCGCGCGAACTTTCAATATTATGTCGCTCTCTTGCCACAATGTTTTGGCGCTTTCCACAACCGTCGCACCGGCTTCTACATATGCGGCATCCGCAAAATGAGCCAGCGCTCCGGCGCCTGCCTGCACCGAAACTTCAAAACCTAGCTTTTTGAGTTGACTGACAACCTCAGGGGTAGTGGCCACCCGCCTTTCGCCAGCATGAACCTCTTTGGGAACACCAATCTTCATTTTTGCGCCCTTGACTGTTAGTTAAGTATGAAAATATAAAGGGTGATAATAACTAAATCCCAACGAAGTTCAACTAAAATCTCCCTTTTTCTGACTCTAATTTCAAAACCAGCGCTGGATTTACTCTCAAAAACGCTGTGCCGTTGAATCAAATAAAACCCCGCCGGTTAACGTGAAAAATCCCGTCCCTCCACTCCAGTGGACATAGAATTTTTTTCATTATATATGAAGCAAATCGCTTTATTTCCCAATAAGGAATTTAAAATACCGTATAATTAATCAAGAGGACTGTGTACCGGCGACATCTCCGCTCACCACAATCCTTAGTTCCGAATTGGGATTTTTAAAGAACGAACGTCTTGTTCCTCAAACTTCGCCTGAAGGCTCCTCAATGCAAAGCGTATTTTTGACAATTTTTATTATTTTCTTTGTTTTCAAAGGAGAGGTCTCCGCGTCCCGTCTCTTTCCTGAAAAGGCCTATCAGGCTTATTGGTGCCAGCAAGCCCAGGGTCAAACAGAGGTCCGCCTGATCGACCGCACCCGCGTCGACTGCCTCACAACCCAGCACGCGATCGAATTCGATTTCGGCTCGAAATGGGCCGAAGCGATTGGCCAGGCCTTGCACTATTCAATGGCCACTGGAAAGGAAGCGGGTATTGTTCTGATACTGGAAACGGAAGAGGATGGGAAATACTGGATCCGGCTCAATAACATCATTCAGCGCTATCATCTGGGAATACACACCTGGAAAATTCACCCAGAGGCGTTGAATCAAGCGCCGAAATGACGATTAACAATGGACGCTCAATCCATATCGTCAAATACCCCGGAGGCAAGACTTTTGAAAGCCGTGCGGGCTTCTTGCTCGGCGCGGGTCACGCCGCCGTCATAATCGTTGTAATCGACAAATTTCAGGATCGCTTCCATTTCAGGATGCTCTTTCAAATACAAACGCGCCATCAGTTGTACGGTGCGGCGGTATTTGGGGTGTCCGGCTTTTTGCGATCGTAATTCGGTCAGGTGTTCAAACTCTCGCAGGTTCATTCCCATATTCCATCGGATGTAGTGATTGAACAGAGCGGCATACTGCGCCTCGCGTTCCATCCCCGCCCGGACAAAATCCCGATACAGGGATTCCGCTCTCTCGAAACACTCGCGCACGACGGGTTCCCCGCCCACTTCGCGAATTTCTTCAGGAATGGAATAACCCAGTGCGATCCCAAGGTCCTGCCTCTGCTGGGTCAGCATGCGATGCCGTTGCAGGTCGCGGTATTCGGCAAAACCGGCGACGATGTCAAAATTCACGGGATAACCGTATTCCAACGCCCTCCCGGGACGGTCGCGCTTGCTTTGCCGGTCGCCCACATAGGCGGTAAAAATCTGATCGCGGCGCGCATCCGGGAGTTTCTTCACCACTTCGCGAATCTGCCGCGTCGAATGAGATAGATAAGGAAACAACATGGACGCGATGAGGTTTGTTTTGAAATCGACCGTTTCATTTTCGAGCAAATCCACTTCCCGATTCGTTTCGATGGGAACCGCATCAAACAACTCATGACACAGAGCGCGCATGGCGCGTTCATTCTGCATGGCGTAATCGTTGACTCGCGCTCTCTTGATGAACGTGGGGATATAGGTCTGCAGCGCTTCCTGGATTTTTTCCGCCAGAACCCGAGCCTCTTTCAATTCATGCGTCATCAGCTTGCTGATGAGTCCCGTGAAATAGCGACCGTTGCCCACCACGCCCAGATTGGCCTTGGCGCTTGCGGGAAGAATGCATCGCACCACATCGCATGCGGCGCTGCGTATGGTGAAACCGTAAGCCAGTCGAAAGGCTTTGCGCTCCGCGTCGTTTTCCAGAGCGTCTCCCGCTACTTTTTCATGCTTTCCATTGCGGTCCACATCGATCTGGAATTTATTTTCGGGAAGTTTCTTGCGGAACAAATCCTGAACCGGGTCCACCAGACTGGCGTAGCTTTCAAATATAAAATCCATGGTCTGGACGTATTTCCCCTCCAGTCCAGAATCCGCGATCCCCGGCGGGACGACATAGCGCCAGCGACCGTCGCGAACCTGGTCGTACAACACATAGCGCGTGGATTCTTCAATAGGGGAGCCGCCAATGCGGCAATCTTCAATGATTTTTGTGGCGAGATTGGATACGTCTTCGATGCACAGGGGAGCGACCGCCAGTTCGGAAACCGACTCGTCGCCAAATTTATTAACCACCCGGTCGATCAGTTGGGTGCCTTTGACCTCATTGGGCGTGCCGTCTGCGTTGAGGAATTCGCGCGCCACCGTTTCCTTGAACCCTGTCGGCGCCCGGCTGTATCGCGCCAGAGCCGCCCCGATCACTTCAGGGTTGAGATTCTTCAACACAAAAACGCTGGAGTCCACATCGGAAAGATAGGGGCGCAGGATTTCGCGTTCTGCATCCGTCAAATCATCGGTGCGTTTCGGTTTAGTCATAGCGCAATCCTGTGAGGGCTGGTTATACCGTCGTCCACGGTTATGAAGGACCCTTGCGAACATGGTCTTTGGCGCAACGGAATCCGGTGTCGTTGAAACGTACATCCGCCCGGCTCCAGCGCCGCAGGGCGCTTCTCAGGCTGTCCTCATAATTCACCCACGATCCGCCGCGCGACACTCTGAAATATCCTTCTTTGGGACCCTTGGGATTTCGCTTGGCGCTGTTCTTATAATAATTTCTTCCGTACCAGTCGTTCACCCATTCCCAAACGTTCCCCGCCATGTCATGAACGCCATAAGGCGACACTCCTCGCGAATAACTGCCAACGTTGGTCATCGTCAAAACGCCCCGCCATTTTCGTTTATAAGTGGCTCGACCTTTGGGAGAGCTGTCTCCCCAGGGGTAGATGCCACCGCCGGGACCGCGCGCGGCTTTTTCCCATTCAGCCTCGGTAGGTAGACGTTTGCCTCGCCAGGCGCAATATTCATAAGCGTCTTCCCAGCTGACCTGAGTCACCGGCTGGTTGGCGGCTTTCTCAGGAAAGGATTTTCCCTTCCAGATATTACCCGCCCAGCATCGCTCTGTCTCGCAGGTTTCGTCCAGCGCGGGTCGGCGGTCGGTGGCAAGCACAAATTCCAGGTATTCTTTATTAGTCACTTCGAAGATGTCGATCCAGAAACTATACAGATAGACGTCGTGCTTCGGCAATTCATCATCAAACCACCATAAGGCGCAGTTTTTATCCACCTTCCTGCAAGCGGCCAGATAATCTTTGATTTCTGAGAAAGTCGATCCCATTTTAAAACCGCCCGCTGGGACCATTACCATTCGTTGATAGTCGTCAACGGAAGGGATCAGTGAGAGATTGGGATCAGGTGAGGAGGGGTCTTCTTCGTCATCAGACGACGACGTCTCCGCTTCGGCAGAAGCGGCGTAAGGGTCTTCAACTTCAACAGTATCGTCCGCGAGAACAAGAGAAGTCTGCGATACAACAATGCCCAAACAACAAATAAAAAAACTGGCTAGAAAACGTTTCAACATTCAATCGATTCAAAACCAAGCCTAGCGTGGAGGAGGGGTAGCTACTTTAGAGCCGCCATCATGGACATCCTCCCGAAAGCGGGTCATTTCCTTCCCATGGATATACAGAAGAGCCAATCCTAAAATCATATTGACCGTATAAATGTTTACAAATTTACCATGAAAACGGTCAAATTGAATCTGTATTTTTTTATCCTCGGGATTTGCCTTTTTGAGTCGGTCGACCTCGTGCATTTCCGGTCTTAAAACGCTTCCCATATAAATAGCCAAAACGATCATGATGCCCAGAATGACTTCCCGCGTCCAACGTCTCTTGGTGACGATGTTCTCCTGGTATCCGGCGCTTCCCGTTTTCGCCATCACAAGCTTGAATATCTCAGCCGCAACCATGAGCCCGATACAGGTATAGATCACATGAACATTAAAAACGTCCATGATCTGATTCATGATCACGCTACCCTTGGACGGATCGTCTTTCAGGTTGATGCGAACCATGATCTCGACCAGAATTCCCAATAGGAACATTCCAGCGAGCCACAAAGAAAGCCCAAACAGATAAAATAAATTAAAGGTATAAAGCAATCTTCGCATAAATTTCGCCCGCTTCAATATTCAAGGGAAAACGAGGTGTAAATCACCTGCCGCCGGAAACCCTCTTGCGCAATTCCTTGAAGCTGGCTTTCAAGTCCTCTTTTTCTTTCTGTCTTGCCGCAACCACTTCCGGCTTATCTCCGCCAAACCAGGTTTTTACAGTGGTGCCCACCCGGTCGCGATTGACCGTGTTCAGTATGGAAAGATAAATCACGCCATAGATAACCCCAAAACTATACAAAAACAGGGGGCCAAAGGACTTGATTCGCTTCCTTTCATCTTCCGACTTGCTGAGCCATAATCGTTGGTAAAGTGATTCCTTTTTACGTTCCTGCCCTTGAGGTGTTTTATCTGAAGTCGTCATAACTGGGCGCAGTCCTTGCCGCCTTCGCCTCCTATTTAAAAGGTATAACGACGTCATCATAGCAAAAAGAAAATCCCGAAACAAGAATACGCTTTAAAAAAAATTTTCTTTTTGTAGGAATAAATCCTATCAGCATTAGTCCTTATTTTTTTCACCACTTCGAAATATTATCGCATCCGTCCTTACGAACCAATCCCGACAAGGCTTGTGAGTGGAATAGCATTGTATTTCGATGTCAGAACAAATTGATTAGGATAAAACCTTGTCAGCGTTCCTCCCCCTGTTTTTCACCAATTGACGGGAATTCTTTTAACCGCCTTACGGTTCGATTCCTGACGGCTCAGTGTGCTATAGTGCTTTGTTTTTTTACCGGAATCTAAAGTGATCGAAATAAAACCTGCGCAAAACATTAACGCCGTCATTGCCTGTCCGGGCTCTAAAAGTTACACCAACCGGGCATTGCTGATCGCCGCGCTGGCGGAAGGGGTCAGTCTCCTGAGTCACCCGCTGTTCAGCGACGACACACACTATATGAGTACGGCTCTGAATCAGTTCGGCGTAACGGTCGAGAAGCACACTTCCGCATTCCGCGTTGCGGGCAATGGCGGACGCCTGAACGCGCCGCAAGAGACGATCAGCGTCGGCAATGCAGGAACCGCCATGCGCTTTCTGACCACATTCGCCGCGCTGGCTCCCGGCCCCTCCTGTCTGGATGGTAGCGAACGCATGCGCGAGCGCCCGATTCGGGATTTGCTGGATGCGCTGAACGCCATGGGCGTCAAAGCCGTTTCCGTCAACGACAACGGTTGCCCTCCCCTGCAAATTGCCGGAGGCGGCGTGCCCGGAGGAGAAATTCATATCGCCGGGGACAAGAGCAGTCAGTACCTCACCTCGCTTCTGCTATCGTCGCCCTGCTTTGAAACCGGCGCGGTGATCCATATCAACGGAGACCTCACCTCGAAATCCTACGCGCTGATCACCCTCGATATCATGAAGGCCTTCGGGGTGACTGTAGAAAATGAGAGCTTCCAGACATTCCGCGTCGCCGCCGGACAACGCTACAAAGCGCGGGATTATCTGGTCGAAGGCGATTTTTCGAGCGCGTCTTATTTCTTCGCCGCCGCCGCCATCACTGGAGGCAAGGCGACGGTCGAACGACTCAATCCCGACAGCGTGCAGGGCGACAAGGAATTCCTCAACGCCCTTCAGCAAATGGGTTGCGAGATACAAACGGGGGAAAACAAAATCACCGTGATAGGGAAGCCCTTGCGCGGGATCGACATCAACATGAATAATATGCCCGACGTCGCCCAAACGCTTGCCGTGGTCGCCTTGTTCGCGAAGGGGGTCACGCGCATCACCGGCATCGGCAATCTGCGCATCAAGGAAACGGATCGCATCGCCGCCCTGTCGCAGGAGCTGAGCCGCCTCGGCGCCTCGGTCGAAGCCGGCGACGACTTTCTCAACATCATTCCCGGAAACTACAGGGGCGCGGCAATCGAAACTTACGACGATCACCGAATGGCCATGAGCTTTGCTCTCGCCGGACTTGCCATCCCGGGCGTCAAAATCATCAATCCTCAATGCGTTGAAAAATCCTTCCCGGATTTTTTTGAGCGCTTCAACGAACTCTATGACGAATCCTGAATACACGAATGCTCTGATACACGAAAAAAGCCCGTACCTGTTGCAACACGCGCACAACCCCGTCAACTGGCGCCCCTGGGGCGAAGAAGCCTTTCGCGAGGCTAAAGAAAAGAACCTGCCCCTGCTCGTCAGCATCGGTTACGCGACCTGCCACTGGTGCCATGTGATGGAGCGCGAATCCTTCGAGAACCCGGAACTGGCTAAACAACTAAACGCGAATTACATCGCCGTTAAAGTCGACAGAGAGGAACGCCCGGACGTTGACGGCGTATACATGAAAGCCGTGCAGGCGATGGGACAACAGGGCGGCTGGCCGCTCAACGTGTTTGTAACGCCGGAAGGCATTCCCTTTTACGGCGGAACCTATTTCCCGCCCGTCAAAAAATTCAACCTGCCCTCTTTCAGCGACGTCCTGAAATTCCTCAGCAATATCTGGAACAACGAACACGAGAAGGTGGACAAGCAGGGACAGGCCCTGATCGACTACATTAAAAACTCATCCAAAGACGAAACCCGAAGCGGCCCCCTCGATTCGCTTTCCTTTGAAGGAGAGGACAAGGCCGCTGAACTTTATGAACGTCACTACGACACGCTGAACCACGGCTTCAAATTTCAGCAACAAAACAAATTCCCGGCTTCGATGGGGCTGTCTCTCCTGCTCCGGCATTACCATCGAACCGGTCATGAAGCCAGCCTGAAGATGACGGTCAACACCCTGCGCGCCATGAAAAACGGCGGCATCTACGACCAGATCGGCGGCGGAATGTCGCGCTACAGTACCGATTACCACTGGATGATCCCGCATTTCGAAAAAATGCTCTACGACAACGCATTGTTCGCCACTGCTCTCATTGAAACTTACCAGAAGACGGGCGACAAGGATTTCGCCGACTACGCCAACGACCTCTTCCATTACATTGATCGCGACATGACCTCGCCGGACGGCGCGTTTTACAGCGCTGAAGACGCCGACAGCGAAGGCGTGGAAGGCAAGTTTTACGTCTGGACGCTGGAGGAAATCGAACAATTGCTGGGACGGCAAACCGCATCGGTCGCGATTCCTTATTACAACATCACCGCAAAGGGAAATTTCGAGGGCAAAAACAATCTTCACGTCCTGCGTAGCGTCCCCGAACTGGCGAAGAAGTTGTCTTACCCAGAAGAAACGGTGATCCAGGAACTGGAGCGCACGCGAACGATTTTGATGGAGGCGCGTAGCAAGCGCATTCGCCCGCTCCTCGACGACAAGGTTCTGACCTCATGGAACGGCATGATGATCAGCGCCATGGCCCGAGCCGGGCGAATTCTCGGCGACGACGATCGCGTCAACAAAGCCCGCAAGGCGCTCGATTTCATCTTCGAACATCTTCTGACGCCGGAAGGCAAACTGCTCCGCCGCTATCGCGATGGCCAGGCCCTGTACGACGGATACCTGTTTGATTACACCTCCATCGCCTCCGCCTGTCTGGACCTTTACGAAGCGCAGTACGATCCCAGCCTGATCCTGCGCGCCAAACAACTGATGGATACGGTGGAAGAAAAATTCAAATCCGACGGAGCTTATTACGAAACCGCCAGCGACGCGGAAAAACTCATCGTCCGGCAGGTTTCAGGTTACGACGGCGTCGAGCCTTCGGGCAACAGCAACGCCGCGCTGGCCTGCTTGAAATTATCCGCCTATCTCGGCGATCCCGAATTTTCAGCGCGCGCGGAAAAAATCTTCTGTTCCTTTCACGAAGACTTGATGGAATACGGACTCAACTCCTCGTTCATGCTCCAGGCCATGCACCTCTACCTCGGCGGCCTCAAGGAAGTCGTGTTGATAGGAAAACGCAAGGACCCGGAAACGGAGAAATTGCGGTCCTGCATTCGTCAGGAGTTTTTCCCCAACGCCGTGTTCGCTTTTGCCTACGAAGACGAAGTCGCTCAAATCGCAAAATCGATCCCTCTTCTGGCAGGCAAACAACTGGTGGGCGGAAAAGCGACCTTCTACGTTTGTCGTCAGGGCGCCTGCCTGGCCCCGACGCACACGATTGAGGAATTGCGCTCTCAACTGAGCTATGAATAGAACTGGATTTATTAAAAAACCCGTCCAAAATGGCCTGACGTTTTTTTACAGCTTGTGGTTTGACCGCAAAGGCCTTCATGGTAGGATGTTGCATTCTAATAACCCATTACATCAAGAGCATTTTCACTATGCGAAAAGAATATATAGATTCACTGGTTGAAAACGGTTTGCAAGGCCAAGGCATCAGCCGCGATCAGGCGCTGGCGCTGGAATCCTTTTCTCACGAAGAACTGGAATACCTGTTTGTCGGCGTGGACAAAATCCGCGACAAGTTCAAGGGCGACGAAGTCAAAATCTGCTCTATCGTCAACGCCAAATCAGGACGCTGTCAGGAAGATTGCTCCTTCTGCGCCCAGTCGAGCCGTTTCGAAACGGAAAGTCCTGAATACGGACTGCTCGACGTCGACGCCATCGTCGCCGCCGCTAAAGAAGCGGAAGCCTTCGGCTCCAACGAATTTTCAATCGTCACCGCCGGGACCTCTCTCGATAACCGCGAAGAACTGGATCGTGTGAAAGAAGCCATCAAGCGCATCAAAGCCGAAACCCGGCTTGAAGTCTGTTGCTCGCTCGGCCTGATGAGCCTGGAGGATATGAAGGATTTGAAAGCCGCCGGTCTTGACCGATGCCACCACAATCTCGAAACCGCCGCCAGTCATTTCGAAAACATCGTCACCACGCACAGCTATGAAGACGAAGTCAGCGCCGTGAAAAACGCCAAGGAAGCGGGCCTGCATGTCTGCGTCGGCGGCATCTTTGGAATGGGGGAAAGTTTCGCTCAGCGCGTCGAGCTGGCTTTTGATATCAAAGCTCTGGAAACGCAATCGCTCCCCGTCAATTTCCTCAAACCCATTGAGGGAACGGATCTGGAAAATCAGGGACTCATGCCCGCGATCGAAGCGCTTCGCACCATCGCGTTACTGCGTCTGACGCTTCCTCAAATTGATTTGTTTGTCTGCGGCGGTCGGGAAGAAATTTTTACGGAAGGACAGGAACGCTTGTTCAGCGCCGGGGCCAACGGAATTCTCGGAGGCAATTACCTGACCACCAAAGGCCAGGACCCGAAACGTGATATTGAAATGATCGAAGCGCTGGGACTGCGCCCGGTTTTCGAAACGACGACAGCCGCGGAATAAAACGACCGGGCCTCCGGGCGTAACCGGCCGCCCCCACAATTGGCTGGGCGGCCCGATAACACAATCCGGATCAAACCAGGTATTCGTCGATCACCTTTTTGATTTCCGCTTTGGATTTAACGCCCACCAGTTGATGGACCACTTGACCGCCCTTGAAAAACAGCAAGGTCGGAATCCCTCGAATGCCATAGGTCGTCGCCGTTGAAGGGTTGTCGTCAACGTTGACTTTTCCCACCATCACGCTACCTTCGTACTCGCCTGCAAGCTCCTCAACCGTGGGAGCCAGCATTTTGCAAGGCTGACACCAATCGGCCCAGAAATCGACCATCGCGGGTTTATCACCGTTCAAAACGGAAGATCCAAAATCACTGTCAGTTACAGGGACAACATTCTCGGCTGCCATAAATCCACTCCTTAAAAATTAATTATTAAACGGCCCTTTATTGGCAGTTTCGCCAGAAAGGGGAGTCATCAGAAGAAAATAACAGTTTGTATTAGATGCCGGATATCTCAACCAAGTTCAAAATATTGCATCAACAGAAGGCCGCTGTTATTGGAAGGTCGTTTCATGCTATCATAACCGATTACTGACCACAACTCTTTTAGTTTACGTCTGAAATCATAGTGATAGTCTGACGAAAACAACGGCTTGACTGGAGAATTAAATGCCCGATTTTATCAATTTTTTTGCTTACGGAGAGATGGTAAACGAGACCTATTTCAAAGAACAGGGATTCGAATACAACTCCAAAACAAACGTGACCCTGTCCGCCTATCGGGTGGTGTTCAACAAACTTCCATCCGACCCCAATGCGCCGGAAGGCCTGGGCGTGGTGAACATCGAGCCGACTCCCACGAATGCCGGAATGATGGAGGGCATTTTATACGAGATGGATGAAAAATACGTGCCCAAGCTGGACGAGTATTATGAATATCCAAAGGAATACACGCGCAAAGTGATGCGCATCAACCGGCACGATTTCATCACCGTCAACGGCATCGTGTATTTCGCCCAGCCCGAACGGGTCAAGGCGGGCTTGAAACCCGACAAGGCGACAATGAAAATTCTGAGGGGAGCGCGGAAGACCATGAGCATGCTTTATTTTTCCCGATTGATGGGAACCAGAACCATCGACTGACGAGGCTCTGAGAGGGGAAGGCCATGCGCACGTTCACCGCGTTCGTCCGACAACCGACGCCTGCATTCACCCGCGCGATCTCCAGCCATGCGAAAAAAGATTCCATCGATTTTCCCAAGGCCCTGAGCCAGCATCAGGCTTATGTCGAGGCCTTGCGGAACGCAGGAGGACGCATCGTTCAGGCGCCCAATATCGAGGACTGCCCGGATCAGCCCTTCGTCGAGGATGTCGCGGTGGTCTGCAAAGGCGTTGCGCTGGCCTGTCCGATGCGCGAGCCAACCCGACAACCGGAAGCGCCTTCTTTGCTGAATCAATTGGAAGACTTGCTCGCTGTAAAGTTTCCTCCCGAAACGGTCTGGCTGGATGGCGGCGATGCGCTGGCAACCGATCGGCATATCTTCGTTGGGCAATCGAAACGAAGCAACGCCGAAGCGATTCCCGCCCTGCAAGCCCTGACAAATAAAACTGTCGTCGGCGTCGATGTCTTGCGCGGACTGCACCTGAAAAGCGCCGCGTCCTACCTGGCGGACAACACGCTCTTAGTCGACCCGCTAGGTGTGGACACAGAACAATTTAAAGATTATAAAATGCTCGAAGTGTGCGAAGAGGAATCCTACGCGGCGAACGGAATTGCTCTTGGCGACGCCTACCTCATGCCCTCAGGCTTCCCTGAAACACACGCCCTGCTTCGTGAAAGCGGATTGTTTCAACGCATCGTCGAACTGGAGATGAGCGAATTTGAAAAGGCCGACGGCGGCCTGACCTGCCTTTCGATCATCGTCCCGGATTGAAAAAATCACTCAGGCAATTCCTGTTTGAGCGGTTTTTCGTAGCCCACCAGCTCCACATAGCCCTTGCCGTCGACAGACTCGCCGCCTTGCCGCCCTTGTACGGAAACGCTTCCTTCCCAATAAGAAGAATCGATCGAACGCAAACGATACAATTCCTGCTTCCGCAGGTCCGGCTCAACGCGCAACTGAATCTTGTGATCGGGAATCGCAATCTCCCAGCCAGAGGGATACGCCGCTCCGGTTTCCGGACTGGTCCATTGGTCGCGCGCTTTGACCGTGAACTGCTCGAGTCGCAGATGTTCCCATGAGCCGTCGGGAGCAATCAAAGTGCCGCTTGAAAAGGCGTCGACCCCGCCGCCTTTCTTGCGCAACTGATACAACATGACTTCGTAATCGTTATTCAGTTTGAGCGAAAACCAGTCCCAGCCTTCGAGGGCGTCGTTCAACTGATTGCTGGAAAATTCGCGGTCCATCCAGCTCGTGCCCTCAACCCGATAAGTCTTTCCGTTCAACTCCAACACGCCCTCGCTAGCCATGCGCGTGTAAGAAAAATAATGCGAGGCGTTGCCTTCTTCCTCACCCTTGCGGCTGATCCCTTCGGCGCCATGAAACACAAGGGGTTTGGAAGGCTTCAGTTTCAATTCCAGCCCGACCCCGTTCTGACGGGCCTTGAAATGATGCTCGCTTGCGTCGCCCTCCAGCGTCCAGTCGTCGTTCCAGACCTGCATGCGCCCTGCCTCCGCTCCCGCCGTGCCCAATCCCGCCCGATTGATTTTTTCAAAAAAATAGAATTTTTCTCCGGCAACGTCGGTCACGGTAAAATGCGAAAAATAAATCTGCCGCGGCGTCCAGCGTGATGGATTGGGAATCTTTTCTTCCGGGTCGAGTCCAACGCGAAAAAAAGTCAGTTGATAACCAAAGTCCCTGCCGTCTTCCACAGCCTTCAGATTACCCGTGTAGTACCACCACTCAACGCGAAAGGCGTCGTGCGATCCGAAATCTCTTGGAAACTGATACTCGTAGCCCGGACGCGCCTCCTGAAACGGGGTCGCCTCCTGAGCCGTGGCGACAGCAACGCAGAACAAGCTCGCGACAAGGGATAAAATAAATTTCATAACAATGAAGACCTTTAAAAAAATTCCGGAGCGATTGATCTCAAACTCGACAAAGACTAGCAAAGGAAGGACGAGAAAGAAAGATGCAAGCTCTGCCGCCCGAACGCACAAAAAAATCCGTTGCAAATTCAGTCCCTGTCCGTATTAATAGTCCTAGAGAAAAGCCTCCTAGCTCCTGGTGATAATGCGCAAAACCCCAGATCAAAAATCAACTCCCGCCATTGGCGTCACCGGCGCCTCCGGCTTCATTGGCTCTCATTTAACGAACGCGCTACGGGCGAGCCGATCTGGGGAGATTTCACCCCTCAACAGAGCAAATGGAAAATCCGTTCCCGGAGTCGCCGTTCTGCGCAAATTCGCGACGAATCTTGATTTGATTTACCATCTGGGCGGCGTCAATCGCGCAAGCTCGAAAGAAATCATCGAGGGCAACGTCCTCTACATGAGCCATCTGGTCGAAGCGCTCCAGTCTCTACCCGAGCCGCGACCGCGCGTCATTTTCATGTCCTCGGCGCTGGTCTACGCAATCACTGGCGACAATTTCAAAATCCGCGAATCCCAGGCGACGCGGCCCGAAACGCTCTACGGCGTCTGCAAGAAAGCCGCAGAAGACATTCTCCATGCCTCCGGGTTGGATCACACGATCCTTCGTTTCACAAACATCTACGGTCCCGGCTGTCGCCCCGATTACAACTCGACCATCGCCACCTTCTGCGACCGCGCAATTCGCGGCGAAGCGGTCTGTATTCATGGCGACGGCGAGCAATCGAGAAACTTCCTTTATATCGACGATGCGATTCGCGCCCTGATTCAAGCCGGAAAAGTTCCTGCAAAACGCGGCGCAAGGATTTATAATGTCGGTAGCGGAACGATGATTTCCCTGAATCAGATTGCGGCGCAAATCAAACGGCAGGTTCCCGGACTGAGTGTCGAACGCGACACGAAAAAGTCTGGCGGACTGTCTTACGGGTGCGACGTCACCCGATTCAGCAAACGCTTCCAATGGAAGCCGAAGGTCGCGTTGAATGAGGGCATCCGCCAAACTCTGGACTGGTTTTCCGAACGGCAAAAGAAATGAAAAAATATAAAATCAGTGATCTCGATAAAAAATCCGATCATCGCGGCTGGTTGATCGAGGCGCTCGGCGCGGACGATCTGGAAGCGCCCGCGTCCTTCGGGCAGATTCACGTGTCCGTCGCCTATCCGGGAAAAGTGCGCGGCAATCACTATCACACCCGAAAGGTCGAATGGTTCTGCGTGCCGACCGGAGTCGGCGAACTGCTCCTGCACGATCTGGAAACGGGAGAAGAGGAGCGCGTCGTCATGGGCGCGGACCACCTCAAAACCGTGAAGATACTGCCCGGCGTGGTGCATGCGATCAAAAACACGGGGGACACCGACATGGCCCTGATCGTGTATTCCAACGAAGTCTTTGACCCGGAAGACCCCGACACCTTCTATCAGGAAATTTTAAAGTAAACCCAACGCGCAACGATTCAACCCATGCTCTGACACCGCGCGGGCATTTATTTTGCTTCCGGGCTTTCTTTAAGTTATTAATACATCTGTTGAAAACGCATACAGAACGCAAGCCCCTATGAATTCCCCGTTCAAACTCGACAAAGCGCTGGTCCCGATGGAAAAACTGTTGGGCCTGCTTCCGCAAGCCGCCCAAACCTACGCGCAGGCGACTCCTTTCCCGCACATCGCTATCGACGATTTTCTGGATGAAGACATTGCTGAACAATTATTGAGCGAATTCCCCGGCGAGAACGCAATCCCGTGGAAAGAGTATTATGATTCCAGGCAGAAAAAACAAGCCAACGAAAACGAAAACCACATGAGCGCCTTAACGCGCCACGTGCTCTACACCCTGAATTCCGCCACCTTTCTAAGCTTCCTCGAACAACTGACCGGAATCCAGAATCTGATCGCCGACCCAAGCCTGCGCGGCGGCGGACAACACAATATCTATCGCGGCGGCAAACTTGGCGTGCATGTCGATTTCAACAAGCACGAACGCTTTGGACTGGACCGCCGACTCAACCTCCTGCTCTATCTCAACAAGGACTGGAAGGAAGAATACGGCGGCCACATCGAATTGTGGAGTCCCGACATGGCGCGTTGTGAAAAACGCTATCTGCCTGTCTTCAATCGCGCCGTTTTATTTTCGACCACCGAAAGCTCTTATCACGGTCACCCGGACCCCTTGCAATGCCCGGAGGACCGGAGCCGCAAGTCGCTGGCGCTGTATTATTACAGCAACGGACTCGAACAAGCGCCGGATGAGAACCGGCATTCGACCCTGTTTCGCGAACGACCCGGCGAGCAGGCGGAAAGTCCCGTTCAAATCAAGGTTCAAAAATTTTTCCGAAAGTGGTCTAAAAAACTGGGCGGTTGACCTTGTCTTTCCCTTTCGCCGACAGGGCGAATACAAATCTCTTTTGGTAACGTAATGAAAATCACCTTTCTGGTCAACCAATACGCGCGCATCAGCGGCGGCAACCGCGCCTTGTTCGAATACGCCAATCGACTCCAGCGCAAGGGCTGCGAGGTGCGCTGGTTCGTCATGCCGCCGCGCGTCAAATGGAGCCGACCTCTCAAAAAAATCAAAACCTATTTTGACGACGGGACGATCAAACCCGCCTCCAGCGTCGACTGGATGGAAAATTCTTTACCCATCGAAATTTTGCCGCGCAAGGACGCCGCGCTCATTCCCGACGCCGACGTCTTTGTCGCAACCGCATGGCAAACGGCGGAATTTGCCGCGACCTTACCGGAAAAGGCCGGGCGAAAATTCTATTTCATTCAGCATCATGAAAGCCTGTGGATGCGCGACCAGAAAACGGCGGAGCAGACTTATCAATTGCCCTTCCAGAAGATTGTCATCTCGACCTGGCTGGGCGACCTTCTGCGCGACCAATACGGGCAGTCCGCCCATGTTCTCGTCACCCCCGTCAACAGCGAAGTGTTTTATCCTGCTGAAAAAATATGGAACTCGCCACGTCGCGTCTGCATGCTCCATCATGATTACGACTGGAAAGGCTTCGACGACGGCATCGCCGCAATACAGCAAACACGCGCGGCGGGCGAAACGGTAAACCTTGTCGTGTTCGGCGAAAAACTGGCAGACCCCGCTCCGCTATTCCGCAAGGCCGGATTCGATTTCGAATACCATTACCGCCCCACCAAGGAAAAACTACGCGACATCTACGCCTCTTCCGACATTTACCTTTGCCCAAGCTGGCACGAGGGACTGGGCATGCCGCCGATGGAAGCGATGGCCTGCGGTTCCGCGCTCGTCACCACCGACACCGGGGGATGCCGGGATTACGCCATCGACGGCGAAACCGCTCTGGTCTCGCCGCCCAAAGACGCCTCCGCCTTGTCGCAAAATCTTTTATCCCTCCTGCGCGACGAACAGCTTCTATTCGCGCTCGCCGAAAGGGGACAAAAAAAAATCCTGTCCATGAACTGGGATACCAATTGCAATGAGCTTCTCGAACTGTTCAAAAACAAGCGCTGAGCGAATCGAACGATGAAACGCATTTCAGCCGTCATCGTCAACTGGAACGATAAAGAGACGCTGGCCCGGTGCATCCGCTCCCTGCAACAACAAACGCATGGCGACATCGAAATCATCGTCAGCGACAACGCTTCCAGCGACGGCTCACAAGCGATGGTGAAGGAACAGTTTCACGAAACCTTCCTGATCGAAAACCCGGACAATCTCGGATTCGGGACCGCCGTCAATCGCGGTTTTGAACGAGCCAGCGGCGATTACCTGATTTTCCTCAACAACGATCTGGAATTCGCGCCGGACAGTTTCGCCATCCTCGTCGACGCGCTGGAAAGCGTTCCCGGCATCGGAGCGGTGATCCCCAAAATCCTGTATTCGCAAAAACAAAACGCCATCAACTCGCTCGGCGTTAACATCCACTGCACCGGCATCGCCTACCCGCGTATGCTCGACGAACCGGATTGCGACGACCTTGCGCCTGAAGAGGTGGCCTGCGGCGGTATTTTCATGATGAGGCGGGAAGTATATGAAGAGCTGGGCGGCTTCGACGAAGACCTCTTCCTCTACCACGAGGACCACGACCTGTCCTGGCGCATCCGTCTTGCAGGATGGCGCCTGCTGACAAACCCGCGCGCGGTCTTTCATCATCGCTACCATTTCAACAAGGGCAAGATGAAATACTATCATTCGGAGAAAAACCGCCTGCACCTGCTCCTGAAATATCTGGAATTGAAGTCTCTGGTCCTCCTCGCGCCGCCCCTCCTGCTCGTCGAGTTGGCTCAATGGGCGCACTCGCTAATGCACGGATGGTTTTTTCTCAAACTCAAAAGCTACGGCGACCTGCTCGATCTGCTCCCCCGCATCCTTGTGAAGCGGCGACGCCTGCAATCCCGCCGCGCCGTCGCCGACCGGGAAATCGCCCGACTGTTTTCCAGCGATCTGCAAATCAGCGGCGTGCAAAGTCTGGCGCTTGATTTTTTTCTCAATCCCCTGCTGAAGGCCTACTGGCTATGGATTCGCCGTTACCTCTAAGTTCTCCAAGGCATCATTTATGTGACTTGCCTGCAAATTTATACTAAAATGCTTTCGCAATTTTGAGGGCGGCGACAAACCGCAACGCTCGACCCGTCGCCCCGTTCCCGCGCCGATGTTTCGCCGATACCCGCTACAATAATTCAGGATAGAATTTTGAAACTGATCGACCGTTTTTTAGAACATTTCTCCGACCGTTGCCAGGTCTATTACCCCGCGATCGAAAAAGCCCGTCGCAGACACCCCGACACCTTCGACGCTTTGGGAGAAACATTGCTGGGCTGGGCCTCGCAAAAACTGGGCGATGGCTGGGAAGAAACGCTATCGGCAGGCTACATGCATTTTTTGATGGACGTCAACCGCTCGCAGATGGAATACGAACGGCGCGGACATTACCCGAATAAAAGCTACGACGAAGTCTACAAGACGGTCTACGACAATCCCGAGTTCATGGACCGCTACCACTGGGGCGTTTTTGTCACCACCTTCGCCTGGGAACACCACCTCGAAATCTATGAATTTTTCAGGAGCGCCTTTCTCCCCAAACTACAGGGAAAGGAAGGGAGACTGCTCGATCTCGGTTCCGGCTCCGGCGTCTGGAGTTTATTGACCTTGCAGGATAAAAAAGGCTGGATCTCGCAGGGCATTGACATCAGCCGCCATTCGGTGGGCATCGCTTCCGCCATGGCGGAAACCGCGAAAGCCTCAAGCCAGGTCAGGTTTTCCGTCGCCGACGCCCTGGAGCACCAGGATGAGAGCTTGTACGACGCCGGCGTGTCCTGCTTCCTTCTCGAACACCTCGAAGGACCGCAACGCCTGTTCGACAATCTCGCCCGCAACCTGAAACCCGGAGCCTGGGCATTCGTGACCGCCGCCCTGACCGCCGCCGAAGCGGACCATATCGCCGAGTTCAAAAAAGAATCCGAAATTTTGCAAATGGTGGAACGCGCCGGGTTCCGCGCCGTCGCCATGCATTCCGCCGCTCCCGACACGCACCCGCGCTCGCAACAGTTTCTGCCGCGCTCGATGGCGGTCGTTCTGCAAAAAAAACACAACGACATCTGGTAGACAAATTCATGCTCAATGATTTTTTACGCGAACTGTTCACCGGCAAGCTGAGCCAGGCCCTGCAAATTCTTGAACAAGCGGCGAAAGAACCGGTCAGCCCCGCATCCGCCGCCATGTTGCGACTGGCGATTTTGCAACCGGGCCACACTTTCATGAGCTATCAGCGCCTGTTCAATATCTGGTCCGGCTGGGGCAAACCTGAACTCAAACCCAACGCCGTTCGCAAGAAAGCGGCGCTCATTACGGATTTCACCGCCGACCATTTCGGCCCGATGATCTCGCTCTTCGCCGCGGCTCAAGGCGTTCAAGTCGAAACTTATCTTCCCGGTTTCGATTCCATCGAGCAAAGCGTTCTCGACCCGAAGTCGCCGCTCTACGAAAACAAGCCCGACATCGCCCTGCTGTTTTTTTCAGAGCGCTGGCTCAAACGCTACACCGGCTCTTCTTCTCTATCGCATCAAAGCGATCTGGAGCAGGCCCAAAACGCCTTGTCCAGTCTCGTTCAGGCTTTGGAAACGCATAGCGACGCCGACATCCTGATCGGCAATCTTCCCGGCCCCGCCTACGCCCTGCCCGGCGGCATGGTGGCGCGCGACGAATTGATGGGCTGGAACCTGGCGGTCTCGCGTTTCAACGAAGGGCTGACGCGCCTCAGTTCCCGCCGCGTTCGCGTCGTCGATCTCGCAGGCGCAATGTTCAGTTCAGGCGGACGCCAGAGCATGGGGCGCTCCAATTATTTGCGCGCGCGCATGGCTTACGAAATGCAGGGCGCTCTCGCCGCCGCGCGCGAGCTGGCTTCCGGCATCGCCCATGTTTGCGGCAAAACGCATCGCGCCCTGGTGAGCGACTGGGACAACACCTTGTGGGGAGGAGAGGTCGCGGAATTGGGAAGCTTTGGCGTGGTCTGCGGTCAAGACTCTCCCGACGCGCTCGGTTATTACATGATCCAGGAATACCTCAAGGCCTTGCCAGCCCTGGGCGTTCTGCTCGCAGGCATGAGCCGGAACGATCCCGCCGTAAAAAGCATCTTCGACGACAACAAGGACCTGCCGCTCGTCCTCAACGATTTCGCCTCCACCCAATTGGGCTGGAACCCGAAGAGCGACGGCATTTCGCAAATTTCAAAAGAGCTTGGTTTCGGGCCAGAATTCATGGTATTTATGGACGACAGCCTGTACGAAATCGCTCAGGTGATGTCCATGCACCCTTATATTGACGTGCTTTGGGCCGGTCCCGACGCGCAGGGAACGCTGGAGCGGCTCTCTCAATCCCGCTTGTTCAACGCCATCTCCCTGTCGGATGAAGACTTGCAACGCGGCGAACGCGCGGTCCGCCTCAAGGAACAACGCGAATTCAAAGCGTCCTTTGCCAACATCGAAGAATTTTTAAGCGCCATTCAAGTGACCCTGACTTTCGTTCCCGTCAACGACGGCATCATGGATCGGGTCGGACAATTATTTCAGAAAACCAATCAGTTCAATCTGACCACCCGGCGTCACCGGGAAAATGATCTGAAGCGCATGATGGATGACGGCGCCGCGATGTACGCCGTCTCTTATGAAGATTCTTTCGGTTCTCAGGGAATCATCGCCGTCGTCAATTTGATTTCGGATGAATGCCTCATGACCATCGAAAGCTGGCTGATGAGTTGCCGGGTATTGAATCGAACGGTTGAACAGGCGATTTTTTCGTTTATATTAGGAAAGGCTGAAGGAAGGCGAGTCCGGGGCGAGTTCAGACCCACCGAGAAAAACGGGCTGGTCAAGTCGCTCTATTCCAGCCTGGGATTTTCAAAAACAGGCGGCGACGACAGCGAAACGGAAATCTGGTTATACGATCCGCAAGCGGCGGATGCGACGCCGCCCAAACATTTCACTACCATCAAGGAATTATGAGCCAAAACGAACTAGCAAACGACCAACTTGAAAAACTGACGGGGATTTTTCGCGTTCTCTTCAACTCCCCCGATCTGAATCTGAGCGACGACCTGACCGCAAAAGACGTCCCCGGCTGGGACTCGTTCAACCATGTGAACCTGATCATTAATATTGAAGAAGAATTCAATATCCGATTCTCCAACGACGAAGTCGGCGGTTTGCAAAACGTCGGAAATCTGAAAGCCCTGCTGGCCTCCAAATTATCGGGCTAATCCATTCCCCGCCTCTGGGCCAAGCGGCGTTCCCGCACAAACAACCGTGGCAATTTTCATCAACCCTACGTTCTGGATCGTCGCCGTCGCCGTTTATCTCGCGCTTTCTATCAACGTTAAAATCCGCCCGACCCTGCGTTTCGGCGTCGTCAACCTGCTGGCGCTCGGCGCTCTTCTGGGCTGGCTCCCGGCCCTCGGCGCGATGGCTATCATCACCTTGTTCTGGGGCTTACTGCGCGCCTTCTCCTCCCTGTCCCCGACGGAAGGTCGAACGCGGACTCTGTGCGGATTCTCGATCATCGGCCTGCTGACTTTTTTCTTCATTCTGCATAAATTGAATCTGGAAAACTCCGGTTTCCTGGGTCAATTGAATGAAAGCGCGCCCTGGGCGCGGCCCGACCTGCTCCTGCCCTTTCTCGCTACGCTGTCATTTTCCTACGTATTCGTTCGTTGTCTGGACGCCATCCATTGCGTGTGCTGGAAGAAACAAGCCTTGATGGACCCGATCTCGTTGACCGGCTACCTGATTCCCTTTCACATGCTCTTGTCCGGCCCCGTCAACAGCTACGAAGAGCATCAGGCAATGGACGCAGACCCGCAACCGGAAACGCCGACGGAAGATTCCGTGCTGTTGATCCTCAACGCCATCACCACCGGCCTGTTTTATAAATTTGTGATCGCCGAGGGAATGCGCATCTATTATTTTGGAATGGACGGAGCTTTCACTGTCTCCAGTTGGAGCGACGCCTCCTTTCTCGTCGTTTACGTTTTCTTTGATTTCGCCGGTTACTCCAGAATCGCTCGCGGGCTGGGGTTGTTGTACAATGTGCCGACGCCGGAAAATTTTTCCGCGCCCTTTCTCTCTCCGACCGTCACCGAATTCTGGACGCGCTGGCATATGTCCATGGGACAATTCGTGCGCCGCAATCTGTTCACCCCCATGCAGTTGAATCTGGTGCGCTGGGCGGGCGTGAAACGCGCAGGCGCGGTCAGCGTCTTCACCTTAATCCTGTCCTTCGGATTTGTCGGCTTATGGCACCGCCTCAGTCCAGCCTGGTTTTTATGGGGAGCGGGCATGGGCATTTTGATGGCGATTGAAAAACAGATTCAGTCCCTGGCGTTTCGGCGCGGCTGGAACCGTTCTCCCGGCCTCTCTCTGGCTTTGCAATGCATCGGCCCAATCTATGTATTCTTTGCGCTCGCGGTAAGCGCCTACTTCGTCGGCGAGGAGGTCTTCACATCATGAACGAGTTTCGTTTTTTCTTCTTCAAAGTCAAACCGCCGCTCTCGCTCTGGCAAACGACGGGTCTGTTGTGCTGGATCCTCGTCAAGCTGATCCTCGTTGCCGCCATGATCTCGCAATCCGCAGGGGAATTCATCTATGCCGGATTCTAAGCCAAACAAGGGAAACAAGGCAGTCAACATCGTCATCGTCCTCTGCGTCGTCTTCGCCTACGCCGTCATCCAGCATTTCATGGAATCCTCTCCCGGCTCGCTGGGACTGGCGCAATGGTTCAACTCAAAAAATATCATGGCGGAGCATCATCAGAAGCTGATAGCAAAAGTCGAACGCGATCCGCATTTCAAAAATCTCGATCAGGAACGCTTCGTCAAGGAGATGGAACGCATCATCACCATGAATCACAAACGCGACCTCGGCGGCTGGGTCGCCTACAAATCCTTCACGCCCAATGTGAAGGGGCAGTTCGTCTCCACCAACGATTTCGGCATGCGTTCGAAGCTGAGCCTGCGCGCGATGGCTGAAAAGGCCCGCGCCAACAAATCCAATGGCATTAAAAATATCATCCTGCTTGGCGGTTCGGTGGCTTTCGGCTACGGCGCCACAGGCGACGAACAATCCATCGCCGCTGTGCTGAATCAACATCTGGATTCAGAACGCTACGAAGTCTTCAACCTGGCGCAAGGCGGCTTCACCAGTTTCATGGACCTGTTCAGTTTGAGTTCCATCGCCTGGCACCTGGAGCCGGACATCGTCATTCTTCTGGAAGGATACGCCGACAGCTACCACCTCGCCTACGAATCCAAGGGCGGCCAACTGGCATGGGGATTGTGGAGCGGAAAAGAAGAGGAGGCGGAGGAACGCTTCGCTTTCGACTTCCAGTATCACAATCTGGAAGCGATCTGCAAACTCGCCGCGCCGCCGGATCGCAGGGTCATTCTGGCCCTGCAACCGCTCAGCGGATTCGCCAACGACAGCGCCGTCGAAAAAGAGGAGATTGAAAAAATTTACGGCTATTATCCTAAAATCCGCAAGCTGTTCCAAAGCGTCGCTCAAAAGAATGACGCCGAGTTTCTCGACCTGTCCACTTTGTTCGAAAATGAAAGCGGAGCGAACATCAATTTTTTCGACAAGGCGCACCTCACGGATACCGGACAGGAAAAAGTCGCCAAGGCGCTGGCGCAAAGCGTTGCCGCCCTGCAAGACCCGCCCGTCGATCCTTTCCAGTTGCGACAACAGGCGCTTTCAGATATTCTCAATTGAAAATTCACGCGAATGGAGCGCTCGCAGGGTCGCAACCTTGTTCGCTTTGTTCTACCGGCAACCTAAAGTAACCAACACCGTCGACATGGATAAAATCGCAGGTTTTGTAAAAGAATATAAAAAAGTTCTACTCATTCCGCTCATCATGATCGTGGTTCTGACGATCCTCGTTCTCGTTCTCGGCGCTCTCAACCCTGAATCCAGCTTCAATTATCTGGGCTGATTTTTCGCGTTCAAGGCCTTGCAGTCGAAGGCGGGAAGGTTTTGCTCGATATCTTTAATTCGCGCTTTCAACTCCTCCAGATCGGTTGCGTTGGCCTTCCGATAACGCTTTTGCTTATCAAGCAATGACGCCAAATGCGACTCAATCGTCGCTCCGGTCAACCTCGCGCCAAACGATTCCAGACCCGGACGTTCTGGCGACACATAGCCAAACACGCGATCCTGCACCCGGTCGCCCAGTTCTTTCTTGTAATGACCCACGTCCCAATACCACTGCATCGGGGTCGCCTCGTCCTGCGGCAAGGTTTCCGCAGTGAAAGCGCTGTAAGCGCTGAAATCCCATAAGGGGATCGGTGTGGAATCAGACGCGCTGGCGTTCACTCGCTCGACGAGCGCGGTCAGTTTACGCTCCCAATCCATGTAGGTCTCAAGATAGCCAAGCTCGGCGAGCGCTTCCAATAAGGTCGCGTGCGCAGGTTGAATGTAGAGACGCAGGTCCGCTCCGTCCGCCTGCGCGGTTTTCAAGAGAGTTTCCAAATATTCGAAATTCGGGTTGTCGCCGTTTGCATCTTCCAGACAAAAACGATGCGCTGGAGGCGGCAGGAGCAGTCGGGTGATGAAGCCCGTCGCCGAGCCCAGCATGGCGCTGCGCCAGCGACGTTCTTCCGTCTCTTCGGGAATTTCTCTGCCGTTTGAATAATGCGTTCCGCGCTTACCCGCCAGAGCTTTTTTCTGACTCGCCGTCACCGCGTCGAGCGATACCAGCGCGACGGCGTTGACATGGAAATCGTCTTTTCGCGGCGCTCCATTCGCATCAGCGGCGATCATCGCATCGCGATAATCATCGCTCAAGGGAGCGAATATATTGAAGGCGACAAAATCCAGGCCCAGAAGAATTTGTTTGACCGGAGCCAATGCCCGGGCGTGCTGGTAATAACGCAAATTCTCATACATGTAGGCGCCGGGAAAAGAAAGATTGTAGCGCGGCTGGGCATCCGCGTTCCATCCGGGATGGTCCACATCAATCGCCAACTGCGAGGTCGACGCGCCCAGAGCGATTCCCTGCGGCTTCAGGGCGCGCGCATAAAATCCTTTGGCGAGTCGCAATTGTTTCGACAACCAGACCGCAGCCTGCGGATCGCTTTCAACCTCCCGATAGAGCGAATAGGGATTGACCCACCAGGTCGCCAGAGCCACGACCGCGAAGGATTGCGCCACGCAAAGGAAAAAAACGATGACGAATTTAATCGAAGTTTTCATTCCGCTCAAAATTGAAAATAGATAAAGGGGCGTCCCGTCGAAATTTGCAGGAAAGCGACGAGAAAAATCAGGGCCACCGCCGCCGCCCACCATTCATCCGCTTTCCATTCCATACGGCTCTGTAATTTCGCCAGCCAGCCAGGGCTTTTCTCAGTATGCGCCTGCCTTGTATCGAACTCGCCGCTCGAAAGCGCTTCGAAGCGTTGCATCCATTGCCGCGAACTGGGCAGGAACCAGACGATGAAGAACAGGAACCACAAACGATCCTCGCTGATTTTCACATGATTGGCGCCTTGCCAGAGTTCCGTCTGCAAGCCCAGCATCGACTTGTACATCGAAATCGCCGTGGGAAGGTCTCCGGCGCGGAACAAAACCCAGAGAAAGGTCACCGTTATGAACGTTAGGGCTGTGTTGAGCAGTCTCCGCGCCCAGCCCACTCTCTGCGCCGAGCGACCCGCGAAGCGCCGCCAGGCGTGGTTACCCCAAAGGAGCAGGCCGTGCAAACCTCCCCATAAAACAAAATGTAGTCCGGCGCCATGCCAAAGCCCCGTCAAAATCATCACGACGAACAGGCAGACACCCTGGCGCATGAGATCTCTGGAAGCACCTTTCAAGGGAAGATAGAGATGATCTCGCGACCAGCGCGCCAGGGTCATATGCCATCGACGCCAGAATTCAATGAGACTGCCCGCCTTGTAGGGAGAGTCAAAATTCCAGGGCAAAACAATGCCAAACAGCAACGCGACTCCCATCGCCATATCGGCGTAACCGGAGAGGTCGAAATAAATCTGAAAACTGAAAGCGAGCGCGCCGCTCCAGGCCTCCGCAAGGTTGAGCGTCGCGCCGCTGGCCGCGGCATTGAAGGCGGAATCGGCGAAGCGACCCACGGGATCCGCCAGAACCGTCTTTTTAAAAAATCCCAATGAAAACAGCGCCAGCCCTGCGGACACATGATCCCAGCGAACACGAAAAAACTCTTGGGATTCGTACTGCCACATCATTTCTTTCGGACGCGTCACCGGTCCCGCCAGCAATTGCGGAAGAAACAACATATAAAGGCAATAGTTCAAAAAATCCGGAAGCGAAGATTCCTTGCGCGCCACTTCCGTCAAGAAGGCAATCTGCTGGAATACAAAAAATGAAAAGGCCAGAGGCAAACCGAAGTTTTCCAGAAACTCCCAACCGTCCAGCGGTATCGCATCAACCTGCGCTCCCCATTTCAGCACGACCAGCAGGAAGACATTCACCAAAGCTCCTGTCAGAAGGAGAGGGCGGGAAGCTGAAGCGTCGTCCTCCCGCGCCAGCCGGGAAGCGAACGCGTAATTCACCAGTAGCGAGAACACAAGCGCGGCCAGTCCCCAGGGACGGTCCAATCCGTAAAATATGAGAGACGCCAGAATCAGCAGGGAAATCGAAAGACGGCCAGAAGCGCGTTTCCTCAACAAATAAAATCCGGCCCAGGTCAGAGGAAGCAAGCAAAGGAGGAATGGGTAGGAGGCAAACGACATTTCAATAAGTCGGTGAGTTAATCAATCGGGTACGCGCGCAATGCCATGCGAGCCGTCATGACGGGGCGTTCAGCAAGGCTTCGATTTGACTGCGCCGGTAAGCGAAGATGCGATCAAGATCCTTGCGGACGAAATACAATCCGAACGTTTCTCCCAGCAGACCCAGCGGCATTTCATATTGCACCTTATCCCGAACGATCGTGCTATCGCCGTCGACCTCAAACTCATGTTCATGACGCCAATAGGCGTAAGGGCCGCGCATCTGTTCGTCTGAAAATCCGCTGGGCGGGTTGAACTGATCGATGTGCGAACTCCAGTGAAATGGAATCCCGTGCAGACTCAGTCGATAATCCAGAATCGTGCCTTTTTCGATACCGGGCGTTGAGGTGCGCAGGATTTTAAAATTGAGTTCCTTAGGCGTGATCCGTTCAAGATTTTCTGCGCGCGAGAAAAAATCAAACACTTCTTCAATCGGTCGATTCACCCGTTGTTCCCGGACGAAGCCGTGCCGACGCCGCGAACAAACCTCCTTCAATGCAGACCGAATGTCGGGATAGTCGAACTCGAAACCCGAGGCCAGCGCTTTCTCCGCCGATGCGCGCTGACTGGTCAGGACCAGATCGGCGCTTTGTCCCATGAGAACGCGCAAGGCGATGCCGGGGATTTCAAGAAAGACCGGGCGTTTGCAACTGATTCCCAGCATCTGGGAAAACTCTTCATTGCGAACCGGGTTGGGCGAAGTCGCGTTGACGGCGCCCTGCAATTCCGTATGATCGATCGAATGCAGGATCAACTTCACGACATCTTGTAAATTAATCCAGCTCATCCATTGCTGTCCGCCACCGATGCTTCCTCCCAATGCCCACTTGAAGGGCAAGGACATTTTTTCGAACGCGGGCGCCTCAAAATCCAGAACCAGACCGACGCGCAAGGACACCCGCCGAATGTCCAACGCTTCCACCGCCGCCGCTTCATACTCCCATTCCCGGCAGACCTCGGCTAAAAAACCGCTCCCCAGGGAAGACGATTCCGCAAGCGTTTCATCTCCACGATTTCCATAAATACCAACGGCGGAAGCGCAAACAAATACGGAAGGTTTACGCTCCGCGCGTTTCAACGCTTCAACGAGTAAGCGAGTGGACAAAATTCGCGATTGATATATTTTGTTTTTGAAAGAAGCCGACCAGCGTCCGCCAGCGACGGACTCGCCAGCCAGATGTACCACGGCGTCGTACTCTTCGTCCAGATCGAGCGTAGCTGGTCCCGCCAGGGGATCCCATTCCATCACCCGGCATTTCGCTGGCAAAGTTGCGCCCGCCCTGGACGCATCGCGCGTTAATACGGTAACTCGCTCGCCTCGTTCAAGTAATTTTTGAACAAGAAGCGAACCGATGAGACCGGTCGCCCCTGTCAGTAATAGATTCATAGCCTTAGCCCATACAGATCGGCCCATTCTTCCGAATGGAGCGAAGTATTTCCTTTAGTAAAGAGATTAAGCATTGATATTGCGGAAAATATCCGTAACTTAACTAATGTTTAACAACCCAGATACGAAAGGATTCTTTCATGCCTTATGAAAATGGCCCCCATATTGTTCAGGAAACGCCCGGAACCAAACGTTATTGTACCTGCGGCGAGTCTGCAAATAAACCCTACTGTGACGGCGCGCATTCGCGCATGAACACGGGCAAATCTCCAGCCGCATACGAAGTGACCGAAGCCAAACGCCTGGTCATTTGCGACTGTGGGAAAACCGCCAACTCGCCGCTTTGCGACGGTACCCATTCTAAAGCCTGATCGCCTTAAAATACATGATTACGGTCATTGAAAAAAAAATTTCAATGACCGTATTCTTGATCTCAAGCCCTTAAAATCCGCTTTCCCCAAGTCCTGCAACAAACTCCCGCACGCGTCAAAATCAAAATAAAGCGCTATATTTCATATAGTTATAATAATTTATCGCTTTGTTTGCCTGAGAATATCTGGTCATTTTTGTAACACAACTGTTACTTTTTCTTCACCGATCCGAAACATTGAATTCCTATAATTGTAAACATAGAGCAAGGGGTTCAACGCTAACAAAAATTGCTGACGATGAACAAAGCACAGCGAGTTGGCGGCCAAACTAAAAATTAAATAAACATTCGGAGGTGGACCATGTTTCATCCTGTAAAAATTCTCAAAGCCAACGGTAAAACCAAACAAATCATCCCCAGCAAGAGCCTCAGCGAGCAATATTGGGAAAGTTTCCAGAAATCCGAAAACGGCATTTCCCTCGTGAGCAACGGACGACCGCAAATCCCTCGATGGATGAAGCAGAAACTGGACCTGGAATACCCGACGCATATGGACAGCACGCTCTCCTACTCCTCCTAGGATCGGGCGCGAACGGCGCCGGTCAAACAGGGAACCGCGATTCCTTGTTTGTCTGGCGCCATTTTTTTTGCCTGAAAAGCGCCCCCGGCATCTGGAATAACCTCGCTTGTTTTATTTTTTACTCAATAAACCTTCATAAACCCGTATCATCTCATCCGCATTGCGCCGCCCGGTGAAGGTTTCAGCCAAAACCCGGGCCTTTTGACCCATTTCTCGTCGAATCGATTTATCAGACAAATAGTTCAACGCGCAGGCGATTTCATCGGAATCATCAACCTGCTCCAGCCGTAAACCATTGATTCGATGATCAATAACCTCAGCCGCGCCGCAATTTTTACCGACCACCGTCGGCAGGCCCGTCGCCAGCGCTTCCAGATTGGCGTTGCCAAAGGGTTCATAAAGCGAAGGAAGGATGAATATATCGGCCGCGGCGTAATAATTTTCAACATCGTCGACCGGGTCCAAAGCGATGATTCGATCTCGAATCGACGCCGGCAATCCAGCTAAACGACGCGGCCAGTCCGCCTTGCCTAACAAAACCAATCGCCACGGGAATTCATTTAAAGCCTCGGTCGCCTGTAAAATGGCCCCGGTTCCCTTGCGCTCGAATCCCGAACCCACGTGCAGGATCGCGACCTCGTCCTCGCGCAAACCCAGCTTTTGGCGAACCGCTTTCCCAGCCCCCCAGCGATTCTGCGGATGGAAACGTTCCAGATCGACGCCGTTATAGATCACTTCAATTTTATTCTCAGGAACCTTGTAAAAACTTTCGATATCGCGCTTGACCATTTGCGAAATCGCGATGACTTTCTTGCAGGCCTCCGTTTCGAAAATCGCCCGCTCGCGACTTAAAATGAAACGGTGAAACAAATTGAAGCGCAGGCTCCAGCGTTTCCAGGGCGACAGGTTTTTTTTGCGTATTTCCAGCCACTGGCGATGACACCCGTCCCCGGCGCGATAAATATCCTGATGAAAAATACGTTCGTGACTCTGCACAATGTCGTATGACCCCTTCGCCACCTCGCGTCCGGCAAACCAGGCGAAAGACAGCGAGCGAATGAATGAATTGATTTTCAGAGCAGGAACCGGATGGATATGGATTTGGGGGTGTTTCGATTCGGTCCATTGATTGGCGAAGATGTGAATCTCATGACCCTGATTGGCCATCACGTCCGCGTACTGTGCGACAAAGCTCTCCGCCCCGCCATAGTTGACAAATTTTTGCCGAATCACCGCAATTTTCATGAACGCTTCACTGGAAAGAAGAGTAGCAACGACTCAAACGGTTCCGCGGGTTTGCGGATGCGCGTTAAGGCAACGCCGACCGGGAGTCGAGAACTTTGTTATAAACCTGCAAGGTATCGAGAATCATTTTTTCCGCAGTCAATTCGCGCAGGCAATATTGATAGGCCTTCGCCGCCAATTCTTCAGCCAGACCGGGTTGAGCGATCAAGCGGCAGACGCCTTCGGCGATTTCGTCCGCCTTGCCCGGAGCGACCAGAATACCGCGTTCGCCATCGCCCAGCAGCGACTCCGTCGAACCAATCCGCGAAGCCACCATCGGAGTTTTCATGGCGAAGGCCTGCGGGATCACCTGCGGCGTGCCTTCTCCCGAAGTGGAGGCCAGAACCAGAACTTCGCAGGCCGCCATGATTTCAGGAACGTCTTCGCGATGCCCCAACATTGTTGCGACCGCGCCCAGCCCGCGTGACTCGGTTTTTCGCTTGATCTCATCGAAGCCCGGCCCGTCGCCCGCCATGACGAAACGCGCATTGGGAATCTGTTTTTGGATCAAAGGGATCGCTTCCAGAAAATGATCGTGCCCCTTCCAGCCGCGAATGACGCCGACCTTGCCGATGAGCGGTTGCCCCGCCTGCAAGCCCAATTCCTGTCGAACACAACCGCCCGACAAATGAAAATCAAAGCGCTTCAAATCCACCCCTGCGGAAACCGAAGACACGTTTTCCGGACGAACGCCCTTGACGCGGCGGACCAAATCCGAAATCGCCTCGCCGCTGGTGATGATATGATCCGGCGCCTTGGAGTAAAGCCAGTTATTAGGAAAAAAATCGCGAATCGGGAGCGAGACATGCCGACTCCTGACGACAGGGATGCCCAGCAAACGCGCCGCGATGGAAAACTGCCAGCTATCAATCGAGCTGTGCGTGTGCACGATATCGGGCTTCAACTTTTTCAGCAGACGGTAAACGCCCGCCAAAGCCGAAGGGTTGAAGGCTTTATCCATAGCCCGAGAGAAATAATGAAATCCGGGATCGGACAGGGATTCGCAACGCTTTGCCAGCGGCGAATTCTTGCGGCACACGATGTCCACGCGACAGCCTTTTTCCAACAGCAACTGCGTTTCCTGAAACACCCGGATTTCCTGACCGCCCCAGCCCACGGCGGCTTCTGAATGCAAAATATGAGGAAAGTTCAAACCTGGAAACCTTAATGATAGCGGAATGATGGTTGATCGAAGTCGAAAATTAATCTAGCATATCCGGAGTATCGTGTCGATATTCGGGTTTTCAGCCGAAAACCCTCCCAACGCCGTCTCATCCAACGCATCCAAAATTCATGTCGGAAACGCTGGTCCACAATCTGAAACCCTGCGAGTGTTGCGGATCGCTCCAGTTCAATCTGGTCTGCGAAAGAAGCGACGCCAATATCTGGCAATGCCAGAATTGCGCCCTGGAGTCCGTCAATCCCCTACCCGACGCATCGGATTTAAAAACGATTCATCGCTCGGAAATGGACGGCGCCGGAACGAACTCCCCCTATTATCTGGAATATTTTGAAGAGCGCCAGCGCCGCGCCGCTTCCTACGAAAAAATTTACCGGTCGCGTCTCGACCTGATAGAAAGAACGCTGGGCAAAAAAGGCTCCTTGCTCGACCTGGGTTGTGGCGCCGGATTTTTTATCCGCCATGCGCAACAAAGCGGTTGGGAAACGCAGGGCCTCGACATTCTCCCGGAATACGAACAACTCGCGAAAGAACGCCTGAACTTCGACCGGGTGCGATGCGCCTTTCTGGAAGACGCCAACCTGCCCCCGGCTTCTTTCGACGTCGTAACGCTCTGGGACCTGATCGAACATATCCCGCACCCGCTCGATTACCTTCGCCAGGTCAACGCGCTTTTGAAAATGCAGGGGCTGGTTGTTTTGTGGACGCCGAACGTGAAGAACAGCGTGTATCTAAAATCACGCTGGACCGGTTATGGCCCAACGCAACACATTCATTTCTTCTCGCGCGCAACGCTAGAACGCCTGTTGAATCAAGCCGGATTTAAAGTCGTTTACGCAAAAACCAACAAGACCAAAAAGGGACTTCTCATTCCCCAGGAATCGCTCAGCTTTGAAAAAATTGAAAAGCCCGCCGACCTGCCGGGCCGTATCGGCTTCGCCATGAAACGTGACCTGAAAAATTTCTTCAATCCGCTGACCTATCTCGATCCGATTCTCGACTGGGCCGGTTACGGATTCAATCTGTTGATGATAGCGCGCAAAACAAGGTCGCTGGAATCATGACCTCCCAGCATACAGAATTATCGGCGATCATCGCCGTCGTCGATACAGGCCAGCGCCTGCAACAATGCCTCGATAGCCTGCGATGGATCGACTCGATCACCGTCGTTTCTCCCACAGAGGATGCCGGCTTACAGAAATGCGCGGAGAGTCAGGGAGCGCGTTACCAGACATCCGCGTCGCCTTCAGCCAGCCGACTCTGGCAGGCAGGCCTGGAAGCTTCGGCTACATCGTGGACGCTGTTGATCCGTTCCAATGAAATCGTCACCGGACAATTACGCAAAAGCATTCTGCAGGCGATGACAAGCAAGCCATCCCGCTCGGCCCGCTATCGTCTCCCGCACACAAGCGTGTATTTGCAAAAACGTCTCAAGCGCCCCTTGCAGTCTCCATCGGAGCCGCCTTCGACCTTATGTTTTCAACCCGCCGGAGAAAATGCGCTATTCCCCGACATCGAAGAGCATGCTTTTGAAGGCGAATTGATTCATTATGGCGACGCGACGCTGGAGACGGCGATTCATAACACGCTGAACCGCGCGCAGAGCTTTGCCGATGAATGGCATTCATCAAATTCTAAACAAACCTCGAAAAACCTCGTCTGCGAAGGCGTTTCCGCGACCCTGCGCTCGCTCGGAAACTCCCTGCTCACGCAAAAATCTTACAAGGAAGGGTTTGAAGGAGCCGTCTGGACCCTGACAGAAGCCTTGCGAACGGCTCTGGGCTTTCTGCGATATCATGAACAGTATATTCGCGGCGGCGAAAGCCTGCGCCGTTCCTTGCCGAACGCGAAGAAGATACTGATCATCAAACTCCGCGATATTGGCGACAATATTTTACTGAGCCCGCTGTTCGGTAATCTCAAAGCGGCGTTTCCCCAGCTTTCCCAGTCTGTGCTGACTTACGATTACTCCAGCCCCGTCTTCGAAAATCACCCGGACATCGAACGCATCTATGGGATTTCAAAGACCGCCTCTCAGGAAGAGATCAGGAAAATGATCGAGCAGTTGAATGCGGAAGGCTTTGACCTTGTCGTCAACACCCATGGCGGGCGCGTTTCTTCGGACATTCTGAACGGGCTGGATGTCGAGCACAAGATCAACAATCACTACATCGGCCGCAACAAATACTATACCGCTCTGACGCCGATTTCCGATCATTATCGTTCATCGACTCAACGCGATCTCGACTGCCTGCGCGTGATGGGCGTTGAACCGACGCGCATCAAACCTGAAATTCACTTGAGCGATGAAGAGATCGCCTGGGCTCGCAACGAATTACAGGCGATGGGATTGGACCCGCAGAAAAAATTGATCGTCGTTCACCCGACCGCCGCCGTCGCCATTCGCGAATGGGGCATGGATCGTTTCGGGCAATTGATCCAGCGTCTGGACGCGCTGGAAGACGCGCAGGTCCTGGCCATTTGTTCGCCGACCGAACGGCCTCGACTCGATCCGCTTCTGGCGTATTCGCCGCATTTGAAAATTCTGCACCAGACCAGCATTCGCCAGATGATGGCGGCCATTCACTGCGCCGCCCTCGTCGTCGACAACGATTCTTCGCCCAGCCATGTTGCCGCGGCCTTTGACATACCCGCCGTTGTCCTGTTCAGTCAGGCCATCCGCGAAATTTTTCGCCCCTACGATGAAGCCGCCGACCGTCACTTTGTTTTTTACAAGGACGTCGATTGCCGGGAATGCGGTTTGACGACCTGCGACGACCGCATTTGCATGGATTTTACCGCCGAAGAAGTGTTCCATAAATGCAGGACCATGTTAGAATAGCGCAGTCGTAACGATGCGCCGCGCTTCAAGCCGCCAGGATGTTCAACGTCAGCCCTTCGAATCCCATTCCGCTACATGCTCAACTTTTTCAAATCCCTGTTCGGCAGTCGCAAGCCGCCAGAAAACCCTAAGTCCATCTTCATCGGCCTGATCGGCGGCGTTGGCGATCTGGTCTGTGCGGCGCCTTCCGTCACGGCTCTGAAAAAAAAGTTTCCCGACGCGACCATCCGCTTTGGCGTCGGCAACAGTTTCTTTAAAGACGTCATCCTGGGGCATCCCGGCATCGACTCTTACGAAAGCCCCTTCTTCTACAATGTCTGGAAATCGCGCGAGCGTCGCAATATGGAGCGCGAGCAATACGAAAAACACGACTGGGTGTTACTGCTGGACAATGCATCGCGCGAATGGTGGAAAGAAGGCAAACACCTTGTGGATATCTATCAGGAGAAATGCGGCGTTCAACTCGAGCGCAGACAACCCGAAATGTATTTGAACAGGCGCGATGAGGAAAGAGCGCGAGAATTTCTACAATCCAAAGGAATTGAAGACGACGATTACCTGATCGTCCTTTCTCCGGAAACCCGATCCAAGAAAGAGATGAAGGAGTGGCCGCCGGAGCGTTTCGACCAGCTCATCGAAAAAATTCATGCACACAAGAAGGTAAAATTCCTGAATTTCGTTTCAGAAGAGAATCCACACCCATTCAATGGTACAATATCCGCTAAAGGTTTTCCCTTGCGGCCGAGCGCCGCGATCATCCGGCGATCCAGTTTGTTTATCGGTCTGGATAATGGGTTGACCCACATTGCGTCCTGCTTTGACATTAAAATGCTCTCGATACACATTGGATTCCCCGTTGAGTGCAGCGGGCCGCTATCGCCCCGCGCGGTGGTGGTTGCTCACGAACCGTTCAGTCCGCCCGAGTCAATTACCGTCGAAGAAGTATTTAACAAAGTTCAACAACTGATAGACTCATGATTGACTTACGCCGCCGGTTCAACCGGCTCAAAATAAAACTTTCGTACCGTCTTGGGATTTCCCGATTGTCGTCCATGCCCAAGATGCTCAATCTCGACCCAACCAATCATTGCAATTTAAAATGTCCTCTTTGCCCGACCGGGTTGGGCGACGAGTCTGTCGACCGCGGAACCATGAAGCTGGAAGAATATAAAAAGGTCGTCGACAAACTCGGCAAGTGGTTGCAATCCGTCAACCTCTATAGCTGGGGCGAGCCGTTCCTCAACAAGTCCGTCGTGGACATGGTCAGCTACACGGCGAACGAGAACAAAATCCGCACCATCACCAGCTCTCATTTCAACAATATCAGCGACGAGCAAATCGAAAAATTGTCCGTATCAGGACTGGACAAGATCATCGTCTCCGTCGATGGCGCGACTCAGGAAGTTTATGAGAAGTACCGGGTCGGAGGACAGATCGACGCGGTCTTCGGCAATATGCGCAAACTGGTCGCCGCAAAACGGAAAAATAATTCGTCGATCAAGATCGTCTGGAACTTTCTGGTCATGAAGCAGAACGAACACGAAATGGATATGGCCCGGCAAATCGCCGCAGAGATCGGCGTCGAACTGACCTTCAGCATCATGCGCACGAATCTCAAAGACGATATTCTCGGCAAGGTCGAAGACAACGTCGAAAAAGACAAAGAGTGGATTCCGCAATCGCCGGACTACAACCCCTACGACCTTGAGAAGAAAGAACGGAAAAATCCCATCACCTTCTGCAAACGCCCCTGGATGGAAACCTTTGTCAACTGGAACGGCGACGTCTTCCCCTGCGGTTGCGTGATGACCGAAAAGCAATACAGCATGGGCAATGTGTTCGAACAGGAGTTTGAAGATATCTGGAACGGCCCCAAATACATTGCGGCCCGCAAGGAACTGCTGGATCAACCCAATGACATGAAAACCATTTGCCACACCTGCAAGGAAAACGGATATTACACTCCCTGAGATCGTTCCGATCCTTCAACGAATCCTCGTATGAAACGAATTCTCGTCGTCAGTTCCACCGGCATGGGCGACTCGCTCTGGGGCAGTCCCGCCCTACGCGCTCTTAAAAAAAGTTTCCCGGAAACCTCTATCGATCTGCTGGCCCTTCCGCAGTGGACCTCGCTGTTCGATCACAACCCGCACCTCGCCTCGGTTCTGAGTTATCATCCGCAATGGGGTCGGCAACTTGTGACGGCGGCTCGGCTGTCGGGCCGCGCTTACGATCACGCGCTCCTGTTCCACGTCAATAAAGATTTCCGGCGCATGCTCCCCTTACTCAGATGTTCATCCTTTCTGGCACATCAGGAATTCGACTGGCTCCCCAGCATCTCCATTTTGCGGTTTGACGCGCGAGTGCACGGCATTCAGCGCCGTCTGGAATTGATCAAACAGATCGGCGCGGAACCCGACGGTTCGCAAATGGAACTGGTCCTCAGCGAAGAGGAAAAAGAAGAAGCCCGGTTGTTTCTGACCAGGAACGGTCTGGATCGGGATCGCAGTATTTACCTGAACCTTGGCGCATCGCTCCCGCACAAACGCTGGCCGGTCGAACGTTGCCTGCAACTCACAGGAAAAATACTTCGGCACACGCCCTGCTCGGTTCTCCTTGGCGGCGGCCCGGAAGAAAAACCCATGATCGATCAGGCGCTGAGACAGTTCAAAGGCGATAAAGTGGCGGGAGTCTGCGACCGCCCCATTCGCGCCAACGCCGCGCTGATTGAGCGCGCAATCGGGCTGGTGACGACAGACACCGGTCCAATGCATTTGGGGCTGGCGTTGAAAACCCCGACGCTGGCCCTGTTCGGCCCCACCCGTCCGGAAGAATCCGGCCCCTACCAGATCGACCCATCGCTCTGCTCCGTCATCCGCGCGAGTTCACAGGGAACCCCTCTGAGCGACCGCAGTCAAAATGTCGATTTCAATTATTTCGATCCGATCAGCGTCGAGGTCGTGTGGGAAGAACTTCAAAAATTGTTTCGACTCGGATAACTCAAGGAATACGTTCAGGCGGGAGACAAGATGCGACGCGCCGCGTTCAACACGTCTTCAGTTTCAATATTGCGTTTGCATTCGGCGTCGCCGTCGTAACATTCCGGCTTGCGCGTCTTTGAATTGCAGGGACTGCATTCGATTTCCTTGTACAAGACGATATCGCGTTCCCCAAGCGGTTTCCAAATCCGGGGATTGACCACGCCGAACAAGGCGATGACCGGAGTTCCCAATGCCGAGGCGAAATGCATGTAACCGCCGTTATGGCAAACGGCAAACCGGGCGCGCCGGCTGATCCAGCCCAGCTCCTGCAATCCCGCGACAAAAAACGGCGTCCCTTGCGCATGATCGAGGACCTGACGGGCCTGCGCTTCTTCACCCGGCCCGCAAGTCAACACTGCCTTCACGCCCAACTGTGAATGAAATTCCTGACATAATTCGGCGAATTTTTTGTACTGCCACTGGTCGTAAACCTTCCGTGTGCCGCAATGCACGATGCAAAAGTCTTCGTCATCAGCGATGCCCAGGGCGCGTAGACGCTCCCTCGCCGCTGATTCGACCGAATCATCGAGATGAATTTCCGGTCGGGGCGCGTCGATCGCCACACCCATTTTATTGACCAGCGCCGCCTGATACTCAATCGGAAAACGCGGCGCCAAATCTTCAAATTGTAATGTTTCATTATAGAGAAACGAGCGTTTGGCGAAACGATGTCCCACACGATAGCGCGCCTGGCTGACGAAGCACATCACCGCGCCGCGCGTGCCTTCGTGCATGTCGATGGCCACGTCGTAGCGATGGGCGAATAAATTGAAATAGAATCGCGCCTGTTCGAGAAAAGATCCCTTGCGAAAACACAGGGCGACGTCCACCGCCGGGTGCGAGCGCACCAGATCGTAGGAAGCCGGTTCCACCAGCACCGTCAATTCAGAGTCCGGGAAACATTGCTTGAGCGGACCGTAGACGGAGGTGTTGTAGACCACGTCGCCAATCGAGCGTAATTTAATGAGAAGTATTTTCGCATTTTTGGGAATACGATCTTTCAAAAGTTGCGTCATCTTATCTTCCCCCCTGCCTTGCCCACACATTCCATCAACTGTTCCCTGAGAATACGAATATCAAAATTCTCCTGGCACCGACGACGCGCATTGGCTCCCATTTGCCGCGCTTCTTCAGGGTGACTGATTATATAATTCAAGGCCTCGGCAAGGCCCCTCACATTGCCCGGCTCGACTAAATACCCAAAGCCGCCCAGGACGTCGGGGATATCGGAAACGCGCGTCGAGACGATGGGCTTCGCCATCGCCATCGCATCAAAAATTTTTGCGGGCATTTGCCCGACCGTATCGCTGGTATGGCGCTGGGGAATCGCCGCGATATCTCCCGCCGACAGATAGTCCGGCAACTCGGAGAATGGGATGCGCGGAAACACCTTGACACGATCTTTCACTTCAGGGTAACGCTCCAGAATTTCTTCCAGTTCGGAACCCGCGCCGACGATCACCAGACGCGCCTTCGGGTCCTCCACAAAACGCATGCATTGAATCAAATCCTCGACGCCCTTGTGCGCGCGCGGAGTTCCCAGGAACATGATGGTCTTGAATCCTTCCAGGCCCAATCGCCTCTTGATCGCATTGGAATCAAACCGATCCGGATCCAAAATTTCCGTGTCGCGACAATGATAAATCATATCCCCGCCGAAGCGCTTCTGCAAAAAGCGATTGCTCACAAACACGCCGTCGGCGCGCGCAACCCAGCGCTCCATCAGCCATGCGCTGGGCATGCCGTTGGGATTGGACCAGTTCAGCATTCTCCCCAGCCGTCCCCAAAAATTGGCGCGCAGAAAAAAACCCAGTTCCCAGTCGTCGATATCCACCAGCAAAGGTTTTCCATTTATTTTGCGCGCCATCAAGCCAACGCCATAACTGGCCATGCGCAATTTACAGGCGACCATCACATCGCCTTCAACGGCGGCGGCCATTTTTTTCATGGTTCCTGCAAAAGAAGGAAAGCGGCCCCAGGGAAAAGATTTGATTGGCAGGTCCAGATCCTTCATGGGCTCCCACAAACCGGACGCCTTGATCGGCCCGATCAATTCAACTTCGTGATCCTTCGATGCCGCCTTCGCAAGCAGAGCCGCGCGGCCCAAAGAGTTGTCTGAAAGATCAAAACACAAAAATGAAATTTTCAATTGAATTGTTTCCCATTGATTTCCAAACGGTCAGAATGGACCTGCAAGGTTGCTATATCCGTGTAAATCGGCCAACCGCCCGTCGGCGTCAGCGCGACTTCCTGATCGGTATCGCGGCGGTAAAACGCCCTTGGAATCACCGCAGGCCCCACGGCCAAACGATCCAGTCTGGGGGTCAGGCGCGACATCGGATCAAGAGCAAGACTGATGATCGCCTCAGCGTTCAATTGCATGCCGCCCGCCGGGTAAGACGCATTCAATACCAATTTGCCGTCTTTCCCTTGAAGAGTCGCTTTCCCCTTGCCCTTCATCGCCTTATCCGCCAGCGCATTGAGGTCTTTGAACTCGATCGTCATACGCGGCCTGATGCGCTTGAGTTCAAAAAATATCAAATTATTATTCAGCAATAAATCATACAGATTGATCTGAACTTGAGACAAGACAACCTCAAATTCTCGAACCGGAACCTTGTTGATTTCCAGAAAATCGGCGCGGGCGGTGATCGACGCGTAGCGACCCAAAGCCGCGTCCGCAGGATCATTCGTCGGAACAATTTCGATTTGCAGGTTGCGGGCTTTTTTGAATCCATAGAGCGGATAATCCACCAACGCCTTCTTCAGTTTCTCTGCCACTCTTTCCATATCCAGAGCGCCATCGAGCGTTGTCGCCGGTTTCACATTCTTCTTCAAGACTAATCCGTTTGACTTATCCGGCAGTGGGTATTCTCGAAATATCTCGAAGGTATTGACGAGGGCCGGATCGCTGGTCAATCTTACCCGCTTGGGATTGATATCTTCATTCGAGAAAGACGGCCCAACGTTGAGTTCCTTCGTAATGAAAAAGTCTGTGAATTCACCCAGGTTGCGTTTGACGCTCTTCATCTGAATTGGAAGATCGTTCGCTTCGCTGTAATTGCGGAAGATGCCTCTTTGATAGGATCGATGATTGGTCAGGGTCCGAACGATCAGGGCATCGCCTGGAGCAGGATTGCTCTCCCTTAGAATATCTTCCAACGTTTGTTTAATACGCCAGTCTTGATCCGACGGAGGATACCAATACCCCAAAAACATGATCGTGGAATTCACCCAGGGTCGAGACAAGGTCCATTCATTCCAGGGTATAAAACTGCATGCGAAAAAAATTACCAGACAAACAGAGAGTACACCGGCGCGGATTGGGCGATAAAATTTCAGCCCTCGCAAACTTGTTAAAAACACCCCTGTTACTAAAGCCATTCCAGGCAAGATCGGCATGATGTAACGCGGATCTTTATTCGTCAACATGGACAAAATCACATAAGGAACCGCCATCCATACCAGAAGAATCCACGGAACTTTACGCCGCCACAGCATTACGGCGAGAGCGACAAAAAACAGAACCATCAACGGAATGCCCAGCTCAATTTTGAATATCTTCAGATAATAAAGCCACTGATCCAGCCCCGTTGTCGGATCGCCTTCCTTTAACCCAGACAAATTGGATTTGATAGACCCTTTCGATAAGCTGAATAGCGTATGCGCGTACCAGGGAAAACAAATCATCAATCCAGAGCCGACCATCACGAGCAAATTGAATGCTTTGTCGACCGAAATGGAGACGCGAGAGAGCCCTGCAATCAGGGCAATGATCAAAAACAATTCAACTGTCAGAGCTATCCAACGACCCGTTTCCAATATATAAATAAGAAAAGGAAGAACCAAGACCCCTATTAACATTCCAAGATAAAACAAAGCCTGCGCGGTCAAATGCTTGAAGGAGAACGATTTACCACCAAATAACCCGAAAACCATTGCAGGAAAAAGAAAGAACATGAAGGTCCATTTAACCATCATTCCTAGGGCAATCGACAAACTGAACACAAAGGTCCAGCGTCGATCTTCAAAATATTCAGATCGAATGAAGCAATAATAGGAAACCGAGACCGCCGCAACCAGCATTGATTCGATCAAAGCCAATCGCGCGGCAAACATAAGAAAGGGATAGCACGCTACGATGAGAGCCGACCAAAGTCCGGCCCGCCAATCGAACAATTCTTTACCAATGCCATATACCGAAAGGATCGTCGCCATCAAACACAGGGAATTTAGCAGGACCGCTCCGTCTGTATTGAAATCCATCGCCCATATGAACGGAACCAGACTCAGGTGATACAGCGGCGGGTAAAACGGCTCCACGCTCAAAATGTCGTAAAACCAGCTCGCCGAGTCTGAACGCAAGGCCTCCCAATACTTGAAGGCAATGTGCATGTGAGCGCTCGCATCCCAGGGGGGCGGCATACGATCCAGCAAGGCCCAGACAATATTTCCAAGGAACATCCAGAGAATGATCGCGGTTAAAAAGAAGAAAGCTGGTTTTTGATTCCACAATTTATTCATTATTTTTGGCTGGAAGGGGAGATCTGAAATATCTCCGCCAGAGCTTATAAGGATTTAGTATAGCTTGCAATTGATCCGTGTATAATGCGTTCAGGTACTCTTTCCTGAAACGGCAGGCGCCCTGTTCATCTCCACATCGTGACAATGCAACACAGCTCACCCGCATCCAGAACATCAGAACTCTTGCTGGCGGCGACTCTTGCGCTTATCTCGTTATTCGCCTTCAGTTATAGCATCGACGCGGTTCCTCCTTACCATACCGACGAAAATTTTTACGTCGAGTCGGTGAAAAACATGACGGCAAGCGGCGATTATATCACGCCGGTTTACCACGAGAAAAAACGTTTCGCCAAACCCATCCTTTACTACTGGCTGGTCGCCGCAAGTTATAAATTGTTTGGCGCCGATCACGCCTCGGCGCGTCTGGTTTCCGCCTTGTCCGGCGCGCTCTGTGTCTTCGTGACATTTTTGCTGGCAAGGCGATTATTTGACAGCCGCACTGCCTTCATCAGCGCATCCATATTACCCGGTCTGTACCTGCACGCCCAGATTTCGCGTTGGGCCATCACCGACATGACGGTAGCCTTGTTCATCCTGACCTCTCTGTACTGTTTCATCAGAGCCGTCGATACGGAAAAAATACATGCGGGATGGATTTACGGCTTCTATATTTTTATCGGCCTCGGCTTCATGACGAAAGGGCCGCCCGCATTGCTGATTCCCGCCGCCACGCTGGCGACTTTTTTTGCTTTGCGACGGGACGCCTCTTTACTGAAACCCTTGCGCATCTTTCAGGGCCTGACGCTGGTCATCGCCATGAATCTACCCTGGTTTACCACGATGTTTCTGCTTCACGGCGACGAATTCAGCGACCATATTCTCGGCGCTGAAATCAGGGATCGGGTCATGCACGACCTGCCCTTCAGCTTTTATTATTTTGGCGTGCTGTTTCGCTACCACCTTCCCTGGTCTCTGTTCACGCTCGCCGCGCTGATCTTCTGGTTCACGCCGCAAACGGAGACCGACCCATCAACGCTGAAAGATTCTTTATTTCTGCGGATCAAAAACCGGGCGGGCGGCTTGCTGGAAGACTCCAACAAATCCCTGTTGTTTTGCCTGGCATGGGTTGTCGCGCCGACGCTGATCTTCACTCTGTTTCGCATTGAACACAGCCGCTATCTCCTGCCTCTGTCTCCTGCGCTGGCGATGATCACCGGCTATTTTCTCTGCCAACTTGCCGACAGCAAACAAATATCCAACGCTTACTTCAAATACCCCTTCGTTGCGACGCTCGGGATTTACATGATCCTGGCGTTTGCCGGCGGCGTCGCGCTTTGGACGATCCAGCCTCTTTTTGAAGTCCCTCTATCCGTGATATTCATGCCGCTCTGCCTCGGACTTGGCTCGCTCGTCCTGTGGCGCATGCACCGTAAAGGAGAACGTTTTCGGCTGGTTCTTTCGCTCGCCTTCCTGCAAATCATTTTCCTGGGCCTGCTCAACGGCGCCGCGCACCCCTTCCTCGACCGTTATCCCATGAAACATTTTTCAGAGATCATCCGCGCACAGGGAAATGGCGATGAAAAAATCACCGCTTATCAACTGGGGAGCCACCGCGCTCGTCTCGGAATCATGACCGGGCAGATGGCAATCAACGTTGAAGACGTTCAAGAAATTGTAAACGTCGCCGCATCCCCACAACCTGGCTTCGTTGTCCTTCGGGAAGAAGACTGGAACACGCATTTCCAATCGCTCCCCTTGAAAATCATCGCGCGAGATACCGGCTGGAAAAAAGGAGGAAAAAAGGGGCCTTTGATCAAAGCCATCTGGCAAGAGGGAATTCTTTCCCAGAAAGACAATTTGCTTGAAACCTATTTCCTGCTCGGCCTCAAATAGCTGAGATGTGGTCAACGCACCGCGGTGACTTCCCTGGCAGAAAAATCATAAATCACGTTCTTACGATTTTCCATCGACGTGAAATAAGCGTATGTTTTCTCCGCCTGAATCAAATAAAACTTCCCCGGATAGGCCGCATCCAGTTCTTTCCAGCGAAAGGTCGCCGTCAACCAGGTCGACCGGGGATTCTTTTTAATGGTCTCAAATAATTCTTCAGGATCGCTGATAGGGTATTCAAAATAACGATCCGTATAAAACACAACCGCATGACGGGGATTCCACTTCGATAATTTGTAGGAATACAGCATACCGCCCGGGTCAACGTTCAGATTGATGATTCGGGATAAAAGCCGTACCTCAACGCTACTGGGTTTCAAGGTCACCTTGATTTCTGCGGGAGTCGAATTGATGACAATAGCTCCCGCCATCACAGAACCCATCCCGATGCAAACCAGACGATCCCGCCACACAGGAGTCGCCCAGTCTCCAATAAACTTAGCCGTCACAATCGCAAGAGGCGGAAAAATCATGAATAGATAACGCAAGGTCTGATTCGCGCTCAAGCTCATGATCGCGAACACAACGACCGGCCATAAAAACAACAGCAGAGCCTTTTCATCCTTTTCCTTCCACGCCTTCCGTCCAAATACATAAAGTCCCGCCACCGCTAAAGGAAACCAGGGCCAATGGGTTTTCCAGAAATCCCTGATGTATCCAAGAAAAAATAGAATATCGCCTCCGGTTCCAAAACTGGCTCCAAACAAGGTCATATGCGGACGACCAAAATGGCTCTGATAAAAATAGTCGCCATACTCCAACCAATTGACGATATACCAGATCGATCCGGCAGAAACGCCGACCACTGCGCCCGCCCAAAAACCTTTATTGAGTAGTCCGCGCCAGCCTCCACCACATAACAAATAAACAAAACCGATGACCAGGGGGAAAAACCCAAGTACACTTTTGGTCCACACGCCGAAGGCGGTGAACAAGCCATACAATAAAAAATACTTTGGATTCGAACGCGCCTTCCAGAAGGCGAACAAGGCCGCCGTGACAAAAAAAGCAAGCGGGACGTCCAACATAGCCCGGCGCGCGCCATCAAGAAACATCCCCGGGAAAATAAGAACGATTGCCGAGAAAAACGCCACCCAGTCGCCATATAAGTTGCGCGCGAACGCATAAGTCGTTAAAACCGTTCCCAATCCCAACAATGCTGGAAAAAATATAGCCGCGTAGGTCGACACGCCAAACATCTTATAGCCCAGCGCCATCATCCAGAAAATCAGAGGAGGGTTTTCAAAAGAAGGGTTGCCATGATAGGTCACCAGCCACAGACTTTTTGAGCTAAAAATTTCCGTGGCTTTTTGCGCGTAAAACGCGTCGTCGAAATTGGTCAGCCCCCCATCCAGCTGGCGCCCCCAGAACAACAGGATCATCGAATAAACGAGAAAAATAAGCTGAAACTTACGGTCGTTCAACAAAGCCATCATAACGTAGAGGTCTCCCGCCGTTGCCGCGAGCCGTATCGGCCCAGCAAGTCGTTGCAACGAATTTTAAACAGATCCAGAATCATCCGCGCCGGATCGATCCAGATCCGCACTCTGGAAGCTTCCATATGGCGCCACTCCACCGCAACCTCTTTCACCGAGAACCCTTTTTTCATAGCGATATACAATAACTCCACATCGAAGCTGAAACCGTCTATTCGCATGGACTGAATAACGGATAGTAATTTTTCACGTTCAAAACATTTGAAACCGCACTGCGTATCAATGAAACCTTTGAGAGCGATTGTCTGCACCAGAAAATTAAAGAACCGGCCCATTCCTTCGCGATACCAAGCCTGCCTCACTACAATATTCGAATTGGCCAGAGAGCGCGAACCGATAGCCACGTCGAAGCCCTCTTCAAGACAGGATTGCAAGGTGGCAAATTCCTTCAAGGGCGTTGAAAGGTCCGCATCGGAGATCAACACAAGTTTCCCTTTCGACTCCAAGACTCCCGTTCTCACGGCATAACCCTTGCCCCGATTGGCGGGAAGGGAAACGGCCCGCGCCTCATGCGGTTCAAAAAATTCGCCAAGGATATCAGCCGTGCCATCGACGCTACCGTCATCAACCAACACCAGCTCCCATGTAAATTCCTGAGCCTGAAAGAATTCTCTAACCAAGGGCAGTGTTTTGCGAAGACGAACGGCTTCGTTATACGCAGGAATGACGACCGATAAATAAGGAGAAACTTCCATAATGGAGGGGAAGATTAAATTCAGAGGTTCTGATTGAGCCGTTCTTTGTCCTGGGGCGTCGCGCCGGGAAGAAACAGAATGCCAAAAGTCTCCAGCCGCCAGACTAAAACCTCCAGCCCTTTCAGCATGTAAAACCAGTGCCATAGCGCGCTGAGCAAACTCGCTCGGCGTACCCCGCTACGAAACAGGATAAAGTCGCGAAGGTGTTTGCGCGATCGGCGGATCAACTTCCAATTGGCCCGTTCCCTGAATATTTGAAGCAACCGAATGCCATTGAGAACCCTGGTGAACATGAACGCCCGCGGAAGTTGAGAACCGTAAAATAAATATAAAAAACGATTTCATTATTGTTTTAAAACCTGTTTATACTATATCAACCCTTGGGACAAGTAAAGCCAGCATAGCGCTGGAATTTTCCATTCTCAGCGACGGAGATTGCATTGAACGCGACCGAAACAAACCATCCCGACCCTTGCTCTGAAATTCAACCGGGAACCGATCTGGTGGAACGCCACCTGCGCTATCTCGAAACAATGGTCGGCATCGACAGCCGAAGTTTCGGCGTGAATGAATTTCCCGGCGATCGCGAAACGCCCAGCGACATGAAAGAAATTCTGCAATGCGCCTCCTCATATCTCAAAGAAATCGGCTTTCCGCAGGTCCGCGTCAACCAGCCGGAACCGGGTCAAACGCTCCCCAACCCCTTGTTGATGGCGGAGATCCCTGTGTCGCCGGAAAAACCCACAATCCTGTTTTACGCGCATCTGGACAAGCAACCCTATATGGACGACGGCGCCTTCAAACGATGGGAGGGCGTTGCGCCCACCACGCTGCGCTGGAACGAAGATAAAACCCGCGCTTATGGGCGCGGCGCGGCGGATGACTTGAGCGGCGTGGTCTGTATCGGCCTCAGCGTGGACGCCGCCTTGCGCGCGCACCAACTTCGCCCGCCGATGGACGCGGCCTGGGACGCGCTCCCCTGTAATATCAAGGTGATCTACGAAACCGAAGAGGAATGCGGCTCGCACTCCCTGGCCGCTCAGATCGAACAGAACCGGGATTTTTTCAAGGATATCGATTGCGTCATCATCACCGACGTCGTGAATCCCGCCACCGGAGTCCCCGGCCTGACCGCGTCGCTACGCGGCATCATCCAGATGAATGTTGAAATGACTCAAACAAACTCCAACTCGGGATTGGACGCTCAAACGGCGCTGTACAAACTCCTCGCCCGCCTGATTCGCGAGGATCATTCGCTCGCAGTGGAAGCCATCGCCAGGGCCGACGCCCCCGTCACCGACGAAGAGATGGATGGCCTGGGCCGCATTCCCACCACAGTGGAAGACTTGCGCGGAGCCGCCGGGCTCATCCCCCAGGCGGCATTAACGGTCGAGAGCACGATCCAGTCCATTTTGAAAGCCCAGCTCAGAACCTCTTTCGTCAATGCGCGCCCGGGCCACCGCGTTTCGGGAAGCGTTATTTTTGGCAGAGCCGGAGCGCGACTGACCTTTTCGGGGCCTGTCAATTCAAGCGGGTTTCGCGAGAAACTGCTCGCCTTTCTCACCGCGCGCAATCGCTATAATCTCGAAATCATTCTCAATGAAACAGCGTCGGAACCCGACCGCATCGTTTTTGACCTGCAAGCCGTCGCCGCCGACAAAGACCCGCATTCCGGCGTCACCGGCGGGCCGTTTCCCATCGCAGAACTTCAAGTCGCGCGATGGATTGACGCGATGATCCAGGACGACGGCGCTCCAAGCGCCGAGTTTGTCAACGCGATTGGCGACGACGCCAAACAAATTTCTTTAACGACGCAATCCCTCAACGTTTCATTGGAAGGCTCCGCGAGCCTGTTTTCAAAACCGGAAGCTAAAGCCATCGTGGAAATCCGGCTGGCTCCGGGAAACGAATCCGCCACCGCCCAGGCACAGCTCAAGGAATTTTTGACAACGCAAACCCTTCCCGGATTTCATTTAAAAATCGAGGAAGACAAGGGAGCTTCTCCCTGGAGAACAGGAATCGCTCACCCCATATTCGGCATGATGATGGATTCTCTGGAACGCGGATTTGGACAAGCCGCCTGCCTTTATGGATGCGGCGGGAGCATTCCCTTCGTGCCCAAGCTCATGGACGCCCTGGGCGACGCTCCGCCTTTATGTTTGGGCGCTTACGACCCGGAGTCGCGCATGCACGAACCCAATGAAAGCATGTCCATGGTTGACCTTCTGGGTTGCGCGCGCTCCATCGTGTATTTCATGCACCAACTGAAAAAATTCTGAAAATCCTGTATGAATTGGTTGCGCAAAAAAAGCGCAACTGATACTGTTATCCATTAGATGGCATTTCAGAGTTAATATTAATTTCCACCCGCTTTGCTAAAGAGTAGCTGTGAGTTCAGAAGCCAAAAAAGACAGTCGATATAGAGAAATCAACATTGAGTTTCTGGTAGACGGCGGAAGCGAACCTTTTGATATTTTTTATCGCACTAGTGAATTCGGCAAAGAGAAATTCATGCTCTTCGCCTCCAGCGCCCCGCAACATCAAGACAAGGTCAAGCGCATGCTGGAGCAAGGCGACTCCGACATGGAGCTTTATATTCAGGAAGAAGACCTGTTCAAATATTACCAGCACGCAACACAATCTCTCAAAACTCTGGTCAGCAATCCCGGCGTTCCCCTCAACAAGAAAACGGAAAAGATTTACGAAGTTTCAAAGAACGTCATGCAGGAATTTTTTGAATTCCACGCCTCGGATAAAATCCTTGAGTCATCGGGAGAGGTCATGGGCATGATGGAGGAATGCATGTCCACCGCCGGGTTTGGATTCAAGGGAATCGCCGCCATCACCAGCAAGGATTATTACACCCACACGCACAGCGTCAACGTTGGCCTGTACTGCATGACCTTCGCGGTAAAAACCAAGATGCCGCGCGACGAAATTCGCGCCCTGGGCCTTGGAGGGATGTTGCACGACGTTGGCAAAACCAAAATCGACACCAACATCATCAATAAAAACGGCAAACTCAGCGACGAAGAATTCGAAGCGATGAAAGTCCATGCACCGTTGGGGATGGAAATTTTAAAGGAAATGGATTGCTACAGCGGGAAAGTCGTGAGAATGGCCGGACAGCATCACGAAAAATTCGTCGGCGGCGGTTATCCACAAGGGATGAAAGGCGATGAGATTTCCCTCTACGCGCGCATCTGCAAGATCATGGACGTTTACGACGCCCTGACGACGCGGCGATCCTACAAGAAAGCCATGAGGCCGTTTGACACCCTCGCTCTCATGACCAAACAAATGGCGGGAGATTTCGACCCCAAACTCATGCATCTGTTTATCAAACACATGGGACCCGACCTGTAAGCTCAGTAGTCCAGAAACTCGACCGTTTCAGCGGCTAACACCCGCAACGGCTCCTCCCAGGAATCGAAGTTTTGCTCTGAAATTTCCAACGCTGCAATAGCTGTCAAAGGCTTGTCCGGCCCCTTGACTTCGATGCCATCCGGGTACCCCAGACGCCACGCATAGTAATTCGCCAGCCTCACCACCGCGCCGATCGCGCTGGCAAAATCCGCGTTCGCGTCATAATCGCAAACCGCCAGCGACTGCGACAAACGTTTGGGCAAGCGCCCTGCTTCAGCGAGATGAACCGCGATATCCAGATGTGAAAATTCCGCAACGCTCACTCCAGCCTGCGTCAGAAACAAATTGTGATCCTTCGCGTGAGTCATGATTTTTTTCATCAGAGCCGGAGCGCGAATCGCCAGCGCCAGCTTGCCGGTTTCGTGAATCAGCCCCGCCGTGAAGCAAACGTCGACTTCCATTTGTCCCCGCAATCGCGCGATCCGTCCAGCAATCGCCGCCTTCAATTGCATGTGCAACCAAAAAACGGGAAAATCGAGGTCCAGCGCCGCTCGCTCCGCATCGTAGTAACGCTCCAGAATGGGAGTCGTCAAAATAATATTTTTCAAGGCGTCCGGGCCAAGAAGACCCGCCGCCTGTTGCAGTGAACCGATCTCTCCCGAATAGCCATAGAGAGGGGAATTCGCAAGTTTCAATACGCGCATCGCCATCGATGGATCGTATTGGATCAACTCAATGATGTTGTAATCCATCGACGAACTACGACTCGTCTCTTCGAGAATTCGGATGATCTGCGTGGGCAGAGACGGCAGGGAATCCTGCGATTTGAATTGTTCAAGCAGAGCCAAGGTCTTCTCCCGCATTTCCCAAAACGATCCGGTTTCTACCGCTTTCCTTCGCCCGATACAGAGCCGAGTCGGCAACTTTGATCAGAGCGTCAACGCTGTTCAAATCCTTAGAGTCAAAACTGGCCACGCCGCAACTGATCGTGACCTGGAACTTCAATTCCCCCGCCTGAAACTCATAACGCTCCATCTCGCTTCGAATCCGCTCTGCGATCTGCAGGGCGCCCTTTTCTGGCGTCTCCGGCAAAGCCATCAGGAACTCTTCGCCGCCGTAGCGAGCGGCGACGTCGTTGGAGCGGCACACCCGCTTCAACATGTCCGACAAGACCATCAACACATCGTCCCCCACCTGATGCCCGTAAGTGTCATTCACCTTCTTGAAATAGTCCACATCGAGCATGATGACGGACAGGGTGGAACTGTAACGCAAACAACGCTCCATTTCCTTGTCCAGAAGTACCGCCATTTGTTGCCGGTTGGTCAAACCCGTCAAACCGTCCGTCACCGCATCGATTTGCGTTTTCTCATAGAGCTTGGCGTTGCTCAGAGACAGGGCGATAAACTCGGAGATGTTCAGGGCAAAATCCAGATCGTTCACATTAAAAAAATCATTCTCGCTATCGTTCAGGTTCAGGGCGCCAATGATTTCATTTTCGATCATTAAAGGAATCGAAACAAAAAACGGGCTTTTAAAAAGTGGATTGGTCTTGCCCGTAAAATACTTACATTTTAAGAAATCATGCTCCAGAACATAAGAGCCGCTCGTGATCGCGTCTCGCATGATTTCCGACTCGCTATAGTGAATTTGCACCATCTTGTCCATGCCCGGATGGTTGTGGCATTCGGTTTGCAAATACCGTCTGCTCTTGTCGTATAGAAAAAGGCTGAAATAGTTGACGGATAGAATGTAGGGCAGTTTGGAGATCAAAACCCGGTTGATTTCATCGCAGCTCAACAAACTCATGCTTTTTTGCAGATAGATCAGACGATCCAAATGCTCCATGGATTTGCCCAGCATCGAGTTTTGGCGCTTGAGCAGAGATCGCACCATGATCAACTCACTGTGCTTGAGATGCTCTTTATCGTTTGGATTCATAAGAACTCTAAACTCAAATCCCAGGAATCTGGGCGGTCAAAATTTTGACAAGAATAAGATAGACATTAAAGAAATATCAGCGCTCTGGCCCCTCATTCCTTTATAATAAGGCAATAACCCTATAAAAGTAAGCCCGAAATGACAAGGCTATGAGCCGCGGCATATATTTTGCTTTGTACTTTGGCAAGACTAATTGCGACAAAATTCCGATGCTGAATACAAAACTACAAACATTTGTTCGAATCGCCCTGATCCTGGCCCTCGGCCTCTCGGCCTCTTCTGTCAACGCGCAGGAGATTGGCGGACTTTTCGCGCCCGATTCCACCATCAAGCGACTGCGCATCGGGCCGCACCCCGAATACACCCGAATTCTGGTAGATCTCAGCAAACCGACGACTTATCAGGTAAAAGCTGATTTCCTGAAGAAGCTGATTGTCCTGGAATTCCCCAACGTCGCCGCCGGACCGGACCTCCATTCTCGCCGTTTCGTGGATAAAAATCTCGAACAAATATCAGTCGAGAACTTAGGAGATGTCGTTCGTCTTTCTTTAAAATTACAAAACGCAAACACCCGTTTTTTTCACCATCTGAATATGGACCCGCCTCAGGTCGTGCTCGATCTGGAAGGTCGCACAACCGAACTGGGTAAAATATCGACTCGTAAAAGCTCTAAAGCAAAACAAGCTCCAAAAGAAGCCCAAACCAAAACACAGACAACGCCAGAACCAGAGAAAAAAGACGCCCCCTTCATTCCAGGCATCAATCAGCAACAAATCAAAAATATCGTCGAACAACACGAAACCAGCAAAGACAAAGACGGCTGGGAAGACTATCAGAAAGCTCTGACCCTGTTTCAACTGAGGGACTACAAAGGCTCGGGCAAGCTGTTCACTCAATTCATCAAGGATCATCCCGAAAGCAAATACCTCGATCATATTTACTATCTCAATGCCGAGGCTGAATTCAACGCCGTCTTCACGACCGAAGAAAACCCGATCTACGAACACGCTTTGGAAGCCTACAAACAAGCCGTCAGGCGTTTTCCAAAGTCGCGCTTCTTCGATCACGCTCTGCACAAACTGGCTTTCATTTACGACCGCATGAACTATGTGCTGGAAGCGCGGACGCTTTACAACGAAGGCATCAAGAGAAATTCAAGGAGCCTTTACAACGAAGCCAGAGAAGGCGGCCTCGCCTCCATGTTGATGAAGGTCGGTCAATACAAGGAGGCTTACGAAGCCTTTCAGAAACTGCTGAAAAAAGCGCCCAAAGACCCCAACGCCAAAGTCGCCCTGTTTGATATCGCCGATCATTTTTATCAAATCAAGGATTACGATCAGGCCATCAAGGTCTACGAAGAAGCCACCAAACGTTGGCCCGATGTTTTGGCGGAACGCCCGGAGATCGATTACAACATGGCCGAAATTTATTATGCGCGCAGAGAGTTCCCCGCGGCGCGCAAGCATTATTTCGATCTGGTCAATCTCAATCCCACGCTCCCGATAGCGCATCAGGCCATCAACCGGATTGGCGACTCCTATCTTCTCGAAGGCAAAGAGATGGACGCCTTGTCCGTGTTCGACGAATCCTCCAAGCGCAATCCGGGGAAACCGGACTCTCAATACGGAACCATTCGCATGGCGGACATCGGCGTGAAAAACCCCGGTCTGCCCGTGCAGGATATTGTTTTCAAGGTCGACCCTTATTTCAATCCCTTCAAAACCTATGAGCAAATTGAAAAAAACGCAAAGAGCGTCGACATTCTGGCGGAAGTCACATTGAGCAAAGGCATCGCTTACCTGCGCGAACAAAATTTCCTCAACGCCATCGAAACCTTCAAGAAACTGTTACCCCTGGGCGCCAGTTCAAAATATTATCAGGAAGCTAAAAAATACATCCGTCAGACCTTGATTCAACTGGTCGACGTGTACACACGCGAAAAGGGATACCTGCCCATCTTGTACGCATACAGCGATTTCACCGGTCTGTCTCTCGGCAAGCTCCAGAATTTACGGACCCTCATACAAATTGGCGAGGCCTATCAGAACATCGGCATGTTTCAGGAAGCCTTGAAATTCTACGAACAGGTCAAGCGCATGGACTCGCGCGAAACCTTTGCCGACCGTATCTTTCTCAATCTGGGACGGATTCACCTGACCAACGATAATTTTGACGAAGCGGAAATGGTCGCTCAGGGCTTTTTAACCAAATACCCGAGAAGCGTGCGCGTTCCAGCGGCGATCGAACTGCTCGCAGAGGCCAATCAGAAACAGAATAAATACGATGAAGCGCTGGGCAACTACAAAACCCTGCTCGGCAAAGACGGCGCGGATATTTCCCGCACCTTCTACCGCATGGCGCAAATCCACGAAATCCAGAAGGATTTCCCCTCTTCCATTCAAGAGTACGGCAACGCCATCGCCAATTTCGACAAAACCATGGTCAACGCGATCCCGGAATACATTCAGGAGTCTTACTACAAACTTGGAATCCTGAATTACCAGCAACGCGATTACCCCCAGGCGCTCAAAACTCTGGAAACCGCAATACAACTCTACCCCAAACATCCTTTGAGAGAATGGGCTGAAATGTTACGCGCCGAGATTTACAAAGAAACCAACGACGGCGAAAAAGCCCTCTCGCAACTGGCTTCCCTGGCGACGGGAGAGGGTTTCGATGACCTGATGAAACAGGCCGCAAAAACGCGCATGCAAGTGCTCGACTGGGAAAAAAAGATCAAAGACCAGCTCTAATCCCGTACAATGAACCGGAATGAATTGCGAACCCGTTATGGAAGACTCTCCACTGAAAGAATTTGACAAAAAAGAAGTCGAAGTGCTCAACCGGGCTTTCGCCGCGTTTAACGAAGCCACCCAGCAACTGCAGAGTTCTTACGACAATCTGGAAGCGCGGATCAAGGTCCTCGACCTCGAACTCGCCCGGAAAAATGAAGAGCTGGAACAGAACCTTCAGGAGAAGGAAGAGGTCAAGAATTACCTGCACAATATTCTGGAGAGTCTGACCACCGGAGTCGTCGTTGTCGACGCAAACGGAATCATCACCACATTCAACCGCACGGCGGAGACAATTTTCTCCCTCAGCGCAGAGCATTGCATGGGCAAAAGCCTCAAGGCCGCCTTCGACACCGATCTGTTTGAAAATATCATCTCCCGTTCGGCGCAGATGCCCGGCGCATCGCTCTCTATCGACAGGGAAATCGAGATCGGAAAACGCAAGGCCTGCTGGCTCAGGATTTCCGCCTCCCCCGTCAAAACGCCCAATGAAGAATCCATCGGCACCGTATTGATCCTGCAAGACATCACGCACTTGCGCCGCCTCGAAGAAGAAGCCCAGCGCAACCAGCGTTTACGCGCCACCGGCGAAATGGCGGCGGGCATCGCGCATGAAATCCGCAACCCGCTGGCCAGCATCGAATTGTTCGCCTCCCTGCTCAAGCAGGATCTCAAGGAAGACGACGAAAAACGCGCGCTGGCGGAACGCATCTCATCAGGCGTCAAGAACATGGACCGCATCATCTCCAGCGTTCTCCTATTCGCGCAATCGGCGCAACCGTCGAGACAAAAATGCGATGTCGATGAATTGATCGATGGCCTGCTGGAAAACTCCAGCGAACTGATGATCCCCGAAAACATAAGCGTCCACAAAAAACTCGCGACGGCAAAAATCCTCGCCAATGGCGACGACGCCCTGCTCAAACAAGTCTTCGTCAACCTCTTGCGCAACGCGATTCAGGCCATGCCCGACGGCGGAACGCTGAGCGTTGAAACCTGCATCGACGCCCCGGCAAGCTCCGACGCGCAAGCCGACCCCTCCGGGCGACGCTTCGTCAGGATCAGCATCGCCGACGACGGTATGGGCATCCCTGCGGAAAAACGCGACAATATATTCAATCCATTTTTCACCACCAAAGACAAGGGCACCGGACTGGGGCTTTCCATCTGCCACAATATCGTGAAAGCTCACCAGGGCGCGATCGATCTGGAAGCGACGGAAGGACCAGGCTCCACCTTCATCGTAAAAATCCCCTGCTGGGACGCGGAACTCGATGACCAATAACAACGACAAAAAAATTCTCGTGGTGGACGACGAAGAGGACATGCGCATCGCCCTCGAAACCACGCTCAAACGCGAAAACTATCAGACCCAATCGGCGAAAAACGGCGCCGAAGCGCTGGAGCGACTGGAAAGCGACGCCTACGATCTGGTCGTCACCGACGTCAAAATGCCGGGCATGAGCGGACTCGAACTCCTGCGCTCCATCAAGACCCAATGGCCGCAGACTCAGGTCGTCATGATGACCGCCTTCGAAATCATCGACAACGCCGTCGACGCCATGAAAGCCGGAGCCTTCGATTTTCTCATCAAACCCTTTCAGGCCGACGTGCTGGTCTCCGCCGTACACCGGGCTTTGAAAACATCCGGCGTCACGACGCCCTCTGTCGACAATCCGCGCATCGCCGGATCGGGCGAACGGGCCATCATCACCCAGAATAAAAAAATGCAGGAACTGCTGACCTTCGCCGAACATATCGCCTACAGCAAATCAACCGTTCTCATCAGCGGAGAAACCGGTACCGGCAAGGAATTATTTTCCCGTTTCATCCATCAGCGCAGTCCGCGCGCATCTCAACCCTTTCTCGCTATCAACTGCGCCGCTCTGCCTGAAAACCTGCTCGAAACCGAACTGTTCGGACACGAGAAAGGCGCCTTCACCGGCGCGTCGCAACGCAAGGAAGGCAAGTTTGAACTCGCGCACAACGGCACTCTGCTCCTCGATGAAGTGACCGAAATGAGCCTGCCCCTGCAAGCCAAACTCTTGCGCGTGCTTCAGGAACATGAAGTCGACAAGGTCGGCGGCAAACGCCCGATCCCCGTCGATGTGCGCGTGATCGCGACCACCAACGCCGACGTGAAATCGCGCATCAAGAAAAACGAGTTTCGCGAAGATTTGTATTACCGGCTCAACGTCATCCCCATCAAACTGCCGCCCCTGCGCGAACGCAAGGAAGACATCCCGACGCTGGCCCAGCACTTTCTCGACAGCCACTGCAAGGAGATCAGCAAAAAAATCGCTTCCATTCACCCCGACACCCTGGCCCTGCTCAAAAATTACACTTGGCCGGGCAATGTTCGCGAATTTGGCAACATCATCGAACGCGCCGCGCTCATGTGTCAGGGCGAAACACTGCTCCCCGGCCACCTGTTTTTTGACGAGGATGAAGACGCCAACGGAAGCGCCACATTCGCCGAATCCGGCTTTCAGGGCACCATCCACGAGATGGAGAAAGCCCTTATTTTAAAAACGCTTGAAGAAACCAACGGCAACAAAACCCAGGCCGCCGAGCGTCTGGGCATCAGCATACGCACCCTGCGTAATAAACTGACCGAATACCAGAATAGCTGAGCGTCAGGCGCGTTCCTCCAAATTTTCTTTCAAAATCTCCCCCCAACGCCAGAACTCCCTCTGTTTGGCATAGTATTTGCTTTTATTCCTGTAATATTGAATTGCGTCAAAAAAAACGCATTTGTTAACTCAACAGAGGCTTCAAACGATGGATTTTTTAAACTCAATGCGAATCAGCTCCTCCGGCTTGAGCGCCCAACGCAAGCGCATGGAAACCATTTCAAGCAATCTGGCCAATATTGAAACGACCCGAACCGCCGAAGGCGGGCCTTACCGCCGAAAAGACGTCGCCATCACCGCCATGCCCATCGAAGATGAATTCGGCTTGACCTTGAAAAACGAGATGGGTGAAAACGTACGGCAGGCCCTCGTCACCGACATCGTCGAAGATCAATCCGAACCCAAACTGGTTTTTGATCCCGACCATCCCGACGCCAACGAATCGGGCTACGTCGCGATGCCCAACGTTGATCTGATGACTGAAATGGTGGACATGATCAGCGCCACGCGCTCCTTTGAAGCCAATGTCACCGCGATCAATGCGGCGAAATCCATGGCGATACGCGCCATCGATCTTGGAAGATAATTTAACTTAAACCCGTCACCTGAAAAGAGACGATATGGACTCCCTGAACGAATTTTTCACCAACCTTTCGGAACGCTTCAACGAACTGTCGCAAGGCAAAAAGGTCATGGCCCTGACGCTGGTCGCCGCCGCCATCGGCTCGCTGGTCGTCATGTCTTTCTGGGCGCGCACTCCGGACATGCAACTGCTTTACGCCAATTTGTCCGAGAACGACGCCGCCGCCATCGTCGACAAATTGAAAACGTCCCAAACGCCTTACGAGCTTGCCAATCAGGGAAAAACCATTCGCGTTCCCAGCGATGCGGTTTATGAGCTTCGCCTGCAAATGGCCAGCGAAGGCTTGCCGGAAGGAACCGACGTCGGACTCGAAGTCTTCGACAAATCCGCTCTCGGGATGACGGAGTTCATTCAGAAATTGAATTACCAGCGCGCCCTGCAAGGCGAACTGGCTCGAACCATTCGAACGCTGGACGCCGTAGAACAGGCCCGGGTTCACCTCGTGATTCCCAAAGAAACCTTGTTCATCCGCGACAAGCCAAAAGGCAAGGCCTCCGTCACACTGAAAATCAAACCCGGTCAGAATCTGAGCAAAGGCCAGATACAAGGCATCGTCCACCTCGTTTCCGCCAGCGTTGAAGGCATCAACGCCGCCGACGTTGTGGTCGTCGACCTCAAGGGAAATCTCCTTTCAGGCGACAGCGAAGCCACCGAAGGGGCCATGATGACCGCTTCCAACTACCAGCACAAACAGCGCGTCGAAAAGGAGATGGAGAAAAAGATCCTGAACATGCTCGAAGAAGCGCTTGGCAAAGGCAAAGTCATCGCCCGCGTCGCCGCGACGCTGGATTTTGAGAAAGTGGTTCGCACCGAAGAAATCTACGATCCCGATTCTCAGGTCGTCCGCAGTCAACAAACCGTCACCGAAGCGACCCTCGGCGCCGTACCTCCAGGGGGCATTCCCGGAGTGCAGACTCTGGTGCCCGGAGGCGAAGGCGGAGATGGCGCCGCAGGACAGGCCGCCAAACGCGACAAATCCAATCTCACGCAGAATTTTGAAATCAACAAAGTTGTTCGCCACGTCACCAAGCCCACCGGCGAAATTGACAGTCTCTCCGTCGCGGTCCTCATCGACGGCGTGATGGCAGGCGACCCGCTGGAATATCAGCCTCGCCCTCAGGAAGAAATGAGCAAATACCTCGAAATCGTCCAATCCGCAGTCGGTTACAACCCCGACCGAGGCGATCAGATCAAGGTGGAAAACATCCAGTTCGACCGCAGTCTGCTTCAGGATGAGCAACAGCGACTGGAGCGCGAAGGCCAGATCGACCTCGGTCTGCAAGTTGCAAAATATCTCCTTGGCGCTATATTTATAATATTGTTCTTCACGCGAATTGTCCGCCCTCTGGTGGACTGGTTAACGACGACGGTCGAGGTGGTTCCCGAGCAACAAGAATTGACCGATCACGAAATGGTCGCCCTGGATGAAGAGAAAAAACGCATCGGCCAACTGGCAAACGAAACCGCCCGCCTGAGAGAAACCGTGGGAGAATTCGTCGCCGCCGATCCAAAATTCACCGCAGGCATCATTCGTAAATGGATGAAGGAAAAGGCATGATCAATCTAATGAAACCACGCAACCATCACTCGAAACAGGAGAGGAACTAATGGCCAGAAAGCTGACAGGGCCAGAAAAAGCCGCCGCCCTATTAATGTCTCTTGGAGAAGAAAACGCCGCCATCGTGCTTTCGGCGCTCGACGACCGGGAAATCCAGACGCTGGGAAACTACATCTCTGCGCTGGGCGATATCGACACCACCACGATGGATCTCGTCACCCGCGAATTTCACGATATGGTGGAAGCGGGCACCGGCGGGCTGGGCATTCCGGGCATGGACTTTCTGAAAAGCACCCTCATGAAAGCCATGGACCCCAACAAGGCCACCGAAATTCTGAACAACATCACATCCCCTGGCGAAGAAATGGGCGGCGGACTGGAAACCGTACGCATGCTCGAACCGAGAGTCATCGCCGCATTTCTGGCCAACGAACATCCGCAAACCGCGGCGATCATCATGGCGCATCTGGACGCGCCCGTCGCCAGTCTGGTGATCCGCGAACTGGCTGAAGAAGAACGCATGGAAATCATCCGACGCATGGCGACGCTCGAACGCGTTGCTCCCGGCGTGATCCGCGAACTCGACGAAGCCCTGCAAAACGAATTCCGCGCCTCCGGCGCCGTTTCCGGCAGCAAACTGGGAGGCATTGAAGCCGCCGCGCATGTCATGGGTTCGCTCGACCGCACCACGGAAACCTCGATCCTCACTTCCATGGATGAAGTCGACCCCGATCTCGCAAACGAAATTCGCAACCTGCGCTTCACTTACGAAGACATTCTCAAAATCGACGACCAGGGCGTTCAGCTGGTCATGAAAGAAGTGAATCAGGAAGACCTGCTCATTTCTCTGAAAACCGCCAGCGACGACTTGAAGGAAAAATTATTCTCAAACATGTCCGAACGCGCCGCCTTGATGCTGAAAGAAGATCTTGAATCCCTCGGGCCGACAAAAATCAGCGACGTTGAAAAGGCCCAGCAAAAAGTCATCGCGATTTGTAAAAAGCTCGAAGAGGAAGGCAAAATCGTGATCGGCGGAGGCGCAGACGCTCTTGTCTAATCGAAGCCAGTTCATTAAAAGTTCTCTCACACGGGAGGACATCGAAAGCGGCGACATCCCCGTTGATATGGAGCCTGTCGAGGACCGGACCTTCAAGTTCACCGATCTGGTCGCAGAAGGCAAACGCCGCAACCGCGAGTTCGCCTACGAATCGGAAACGGCGAGAAACTTCGACGACTCCAACATCAAGCGCGCCAAGGTCGGCGTCAAGGAACTGATCGAAGACGCCATCAACAAGGCCAAGTCCCAAGTTGGTGATATCAAATCAAAGGCCTATAAAGAAGGCTTCGACGAAGGATTTCTCGACGGACTCAAGCAAGCCGAAGTCGCCGCCAAACAGGATTTTGATCCTTTCCTGGTTTCCCTGCAAGACAGCATCGCTCAACTCAGCGTTTTCCGCTCAAAGATGTATGACAAGCTGGAACGCGAGATGATGGAAATGGTGATCGAACTCGTCAAACGCATCATCCGCTTTGAACTGGCGACGCGCGAGGACAGCGTGCAGTCGATGATCGAACTGGCTATTCAGTCGGTTCTCGACCGGGAAAATCTAACGATCAAAATTCATCCTGAAGACAAGGGATACGCTGAAAGTTTTCGCCCCGAGCTTCACTCTATGTTTAACGATATTAAAAATATCGCTATCGAAGCGCACCCCGGCGTGCAACGCGGTGGATGCGTGATACAAAGCAATTTTGGCGTGATCGACGCGCAGTTGAACAAACTCGACGACCAGATCAATCGCATCCTCAACCTGACTCCGGCAGAATTCACGGAAGGAACGACAGAAAGCTTGCCGGACATTCCTGAAGAAGATACCTCCGCCGCTACAAAGGCCGACGAGATCTCACACGCCGAAGTGAATAACGAGGACAGCGCGGAAGATGCGCCTGCCGAAGAAACAGCGACCCCAGCCTCTCCTGAAGAAGCTACGGCTGAAGACAACCGGCTGGATGACCTGGAAGACCTTGAAGAACTTCCTGAACAAGCTACAACCGAGAACGACGCGCTGGATGATCTGGAAGACCTTGAAGAGCTTCCTGAAGATGAATCCTTCGACGACCCTGAAAGCAAGTAACGCGACCATGGAAAAAACCATCAATCTGAAAAAATACCGGTCCTATATTGAACGTTCGGACTTCATCAACAAGAGCGGTCGCGTCAATCGCATCATCGGCCTCGTTATGGAAGGCAACGGCCCCGCCGCTCCCGTGGGAAGTCTCTGCACCGTGAAACCCGGCGGCGGACGCCCTTCGGTAGAAGCGCAAGTCGTCGGTTTCCGCGACAACCGAACCTTGTTGATGCCGCTTGGCGACATGTTCGGCATCGAACCGGGAAGCGTTATCGAATCCAAAGACAACTACCCTTCCCTGAACGTCACCGAGGCTTTGATCGGTCGCATCATCAATTCACAAGGCCAGCCGCTGGACGGCAAAGGCCCCATTCCGATGGGAACCTATTACCCGCTCATGGGACAACCGATCAACCCGATGGAACGGCGGCGCGTCCGCGAACCGCTCGACCTGGGCGTGCGCTCCATCAATGGTCTGCTCAGTTGCGCGCGCGGTCAACGCGTCGGCATCATGGCCGGGACCGGCGTCGGCAAATCGGTTTTACTGGGAATGATCGCCCGCAACACCAACGCCGACGTCAACGTCATCGCGCTGGTTGGAGAGCGTGGTCGAGAGGTTCGGGAATTCATCGACGAAAATCTGGGGGAAGAAGGATTGAAACGATCCGTCGTGATCGTCGCTACCTCGGACGAATCGCCTCTGTCGAGATTGCGGGGCGCCTTGACGGCCACCACGGTCGCAGAATTTTTTCGAGACCAGGGCAACAATGTCATGCTGATGATGGATTCCGTCACTCGCTTCGCTCAGGCGCAACGCGAGATCGGTCTGTCCATCGGCGAACCGCCGGCGACGCGCGGCTACACCCCGTCTGTATTTTCGACCCTTTCGCGTTTGCTCGAACGAGCCGGCACCAGCGCCGCCGAGGGCTCCATCACCGGACTGTATACAGTGCTGGTGGAAGGCGACGATCTGAACGAACCGATTTCCGACGCAGTGCGCGCCATTCTCGACGGCCACATTGCGCTGAGCAGGGATTTAGCGGCGCACAACCATTTCCCGGCGATCGACGTTTTGCAAAGCGTCAGCCGTTTGATGATCGAAGTTGTTACCAAAGAACACCATGAACGGTCGATGAAGTTGAAAGACCTTGTCGCCACCTACAAAGAGGCGGAAGATTTGATCAATATCGGAGCATACACCAAAGGCGCCAATCCAAAAATCGACGTCGCCATTTCCAAAATGGACGCTATCAATCAATACTTGCGGCAAGGCATCATGGAGACCTGTTCCTTTGAAGACAGCGTCAATCAACTCAACGCCATCATCGCGGATGTGAAATGAAATTCAAACTTGAAGCCTTGTTAAAACTGAATAAGAATAAGGAAGACTTGGTCCTGCGCGAGATGGGCAAGATCAATCATCATCTGCAGAACCAGAAACAGCGACAAAACTTCATGACCACCGTCGCCAAAGAACGCGGAGAATCGCGCAACCAAAAAATTTCAGGAACAGTAACCGCCAATACCCTGGCGATTTATGATAATTTTTTTCAGGGCGTAAAAATCCAGAACGCCCGGCAGACTCAAATCATTTCCGAAGTTTCAGAGCGTATGGAAAAAACGCGGGAACGTCTGGTCGAGGCCATGAGGAAACGCAAGACTCTGGAGATACTCAAGAGCGCCCAATTAAAAAAATTTCGAGCGAAACAGCAAAAACGCGAGATCAAGGAAATGGACGAAATGGCCACCAACCTATGGCGCAGACATGACGAATTCTAAATCGAAACTAAAATTCACGACGCTCTTCTCTCTTGCGATTTTATGCTGGATCGCCGCCGATCTGACTTTCACCGCCTCGTTCATTCAAGGATCGAGCGCGCAGGCTCAGGAGAAGGCGGAAGAAGCCGAATCGCCGAAAGGCAAAACTTCAGGACTGGAACACGCATTGCGTCAACGCCGCGGAGACTTTGATAAGGAGGAAGAGATCGAGGTCAAACTGCCAGAACACAAAGCCGTCATCAGTCCCGAAACCTTTCGCATGATCGAAATGATCGAGAAAAAAAATCGAGAGCTTAAGAAAAAAGAAGAAGAATTGAAGGTCAAAGAACAACAACTGCAAGCGCTCGAACAAAAAGTGCGGCAGGAACTGCGCGAAATCAATCTGGCCCTTGCCAAGAGCGAACGTCAGATCGGAATCAAAAACGAGCAGGTTGCTCAGAACATCGAATCTTTGATCAAGGTTTATTCCAGCATGAAGCCTGAGGAAGCGGCCAACATTCTGGAAGCCGTCGACGAAGAACTCGCCATTCAGATCATCACGGGAATGAAAGCTCAGATCGCGGGGCAGGTGCTCAGCCAGCTCAACGTGAAAATAGCCAAAGCGATCAGCGAGCGCATGGTCGGCAAGGGAGAGGTGAAGGACAAAACGGCGCCTTAAGCGGAACGATCCCCATCCGACGCATCCTTGTTCGCAACTTGCGCCTGCTCCGCCATTTCCTGAAATTCTTTTCTATCGACCGTCACAGCGCCCGGCGCGCCTTCTGCGATAGTCACCATTCCAAACGAGATGATCATTTTAAGACCGTCTTCCACCGTCATCGTCAACATATCCACATCCTCGATGGGAACGATCAACAAGTATCCTGTGGTGGGATTGGGAGAGGTCGGCACAAACACGTTCACCATCTTGTCGCGCGTGTTCTGAACAATCTCCCCGCGCGCATCGCAACACACGATGCCCAGAGTTTTCAAGGGTACTCGCGGATAGGTCAACAACACCATCCGCTCAAATGAAGGCGTCTCCGTTTGCGAGATCGTGTGAATGACTTTCTTGATGCTGGTGTAAATGGCCCTGACGAATGGAATTTTATTCAGCAGATTCTCGCCAATCTCCACCAGCTTGCGGCCCAGAAAATTGGTGACCAGCAAACCCACCAGCAAAATAAACAGAAAGATGATTAACAGCCCCGTCCCTGGAATGGAATTTTCTTCCAGATAACTCCAGTTGGACAGCCCAATGAATTTGTCGATGACAGGCGCCATCGCCTGATCCACATTGTTCACAATGAAACGCAGGATGATATAAGTCAACGCGGCGGGAACCGTGATGAGCAAACCCGCGATCATGTTTTTCTTGATGGCGCTCTTGATTGATTTCATGAAATTGCGTCGCCCCTTACTGGCGCAAACTTTACAGAGAGGAAACGCTTAGCGGAGGGTGTCGAGATGACGCCGGACTTCAAAAACAAGGGAGGGGTGAGCCGCTTCGCCCAATTCGACAAAGCGCCAGTAATAATGCCTTGCAGGTTCAATATTTTTTTCCGCTTCATATAAAACAGCCAGATTATAGTTCGTACTCGGGTGCTTGGGATTGATCGCCAAGGCCCGATTGAGCGCCGCGCGCGCATTTGCATATTGACCCTGCGCCTTATATACCACAGCAAGGTTGTTCAGCGCATCCAGATTCTCGGAATCGATCTGGATGGCTTTCTGGTAGTTGGTCGCCGCCCCGGCATAATTTTCCTTGAGGTAGTATACCACTCCAATGTTGTTATACACCTTCCCATACTTCGGATCGAGGTAAAGGGCGCGTAAAAACTCATCGATCGCCTGATCGTATTGCCCCAGCTCTTTATAGATCACGCCCATATTATTGTAGATATTGGCGTTTCCCGGCGCCATCTCCGCCGCTTGACGGTAATTTTCCAGGGCCTTCTGCCATTCCCCCGATTGCTGAAAAAAGACGGCGCGGTTGAAATAAAATCCGCTGTTTCTGAACGCGGGAGGCACCGGCGTCTCCTGATATACAGGCTCCGCTTTCTTTTGCTCCTGATCTCTTGAACCCAGCGCTTTGGCATCGACGCTCTTGTTGACGGTGATCTGTCCATCCTCCATCACCTTGTCTTCTTTTGCATCTGCAGACGCCGCAATTTTTTCTTGTTCGGGAGGCGCTTGACCCGCCTGATTGTGACCTCTCTCAGTTGCCGCCGTCATCTCATCAATGACAGCCGGCGTCGACTCAACATTTCGTTCACGCTCCATCGCCTTTCGGGCGGCAATCTCTTGCGGCGTCTCCATATCGCCCAGGGCGACCGCCGCGTTGTCCAGTTTTTCCGGATCTTCATTGCGAACCGGTAGCGGCGTCTTCGCTTTGGCCGCCGGGATTTTAATTTTCTTTTTCGGCGGCGGCGTTTTCTTCTTAGGCTTCGGCATGACTTGCGCGACCTCCACAGGGGGCGCAGGAGGCGGTGGCGGAACGACCGCTGTAGGGACCGGCTCTTCAACTGCAGGAGCAAGCCCTGCTTGTTGCTGGGGAGCGGGCGCTACCGGAACGGGCGCCGGCGCTTGCACTGGCGGCGCGACGGGAGCGGGAGCGGGAGCCGGTGGAGGCGGAATCGTTTTTCTCAGTGTGACTTTTGGAGGCGGCGCCTTGAAACCCAGCGTCGTCCAAATCGGAAGGTCGGTGATCTTGGTGCGTCTCGAATCGAAGGCGCCTGCATAAATCAGGTACGAAAGGATAATTCCCGGAATGCCGATCAGCACGGCGACTTTCATCGCCTGAGAGTTCGAACCGGCCCCGCCCCGAGGTTTCTTGTCAGAAATCAGGTTGATTTCGGGCGCAGGTTTTTTACCAGAGGTTTTATCCTTTAACGCTTTTTTAAGACTGTCCGCAATCAGGCTCAATGTTCCCGCCCTTTTCAACCATTATTGATAATGGATAAAAGAATTGGCTTTTTACCCGCAAATTTTAAGGCTTTCATATGAACGCGAGCGTTTGCCGCATCCTCAAACGGGCCGACATAGATCATGTACCATGCCCCGCCGGGACCCTGAACTTGTTTCGAAAAAGCGTCAAAGCCCGCTTGCTGTAACCGGGCTACCTCGTTATCCGCCTCTTTTTTTGAATTGGTGGAATCGACATGAATTCGATATCCCGCCTCTTCCGGCGCGGCGACGTTCGGTTCCGGCTCCACGACTGGAACCGCTACCGCTTCGCTTTGAGGCGCTTCTGCGGGAACAGGCTCTGCTATCGTTTGCGGAGTCGGCTCCGGCGCGACACGCGGCGCTGGCGCGGATACCGGCGTGGGTTGCGCCGCCTGCACAGCGACTGAATTTTCAGCATTGGGCGCGTCCGCCGTTTCATTCCAGATCAAAAATCCTGCGACCGCCAGAGCGGCTGCAAGCGCCAGCGTTTTCTTCAAGGAAAACGCGCGCAAAGGCGTTCGTGATTCGCGGTCGTCTTTCCCCTGCAAACTCCGTATCCCTTGTCGGGCATGCTCCAATTGCAGGACATCGGCCTGACTGTTATAGCCCGCAAGCAAGGTGCGGTCACAGGCCAGATTGATCAAACGCGGGTAGCCTTTTGAAAAATTATAAATCAAGTTCACCGCAGGAGCGGCGAAGGCGACGCGAGAGCCAACCCCTGCGACGAGCAAGCGATGGTTGATATAATTTCGGGTTTCTTCCTTTGACAAGGGCGTGATTTCATAACGTATCGAAATCCGCTGATTCAATTGTTTGAGTTCTGGAAGAAACAGCTTGTCGTTCAATTCCAACTGCCCGACAAAAATGATCTGCAATAATTTTTCTTTTTCCGTTTCCAGATTCGACAGAATGCGCAATTGCTCCATCACCTGAAGCGGCAGGTTTTGCGCTTCATCAATGATGATCACAGTGGACCCGCCTTTTTGAGACTGCTCGATCAGAAAATGATTCAAAGCGTCCAGCAGTTCTTTTTTCGAAGCGCTGTTCACCCAGTCTTCATCCGTCCCGCTGTCATCCATTTCAAGAGCGAAGCCGGGATCGCCCAGACTCGCTCCCGAGGCCGCCATGCTTCGGCGCGAAGGCACGGGCGGAGCGCCCAGGTCATGAATACAGGTTTTCAGCAAATCCATATCCGACAGCATCGGATTGAGGATCAAAGCCACCGCGATGCCGGGATCCAGTTGTTCCAGAAGACAACGCGACAGGGTCGTCTTGCCGGTTCCCACGTCGCCCACCACCGCCATGAATCCTTCCCTCTGCCGGATGCCGTACATCATGTGATCCAGCGCGCCCTGATGCTGTTTGCTCAGGTACAAAAATTCCGGGTCGGGCGTCAGGCTGAAGGGCTTCTCTTTGAAACGATAAAAATCCTCGTACATATCTCCTACCTCTGAACAGGGTTGCCCCAAGGGGACTCATTTGGATAGGCGAAACCCATATTGCCCAGGCTTGCCATTTCACGAGCTTTTCGTTCATCAATTTCCTGCCCCGCCATGATTTGCGGCGTGAGCATGATCACCAATTCCGTTTTTTCAACGGTGCGTTCGACATGCTGGAACAGACGCCCCAGGATGGGCAGATCGCCCAACAGAGGAACGGAATTATCCTTATCCTCCTTACGGGTTTTCATCAAACCGCCGATCACGATCGTTTGCCCGTTGCCGGACAACACCACGTTGTTCGATTCTCGCACGTCCAGAATAGGAACGATGTTGATCCCGTCCGGCGATGTGCGCTCTCCATTTTTCTCGGTGATGCTGGTGTTGATGCTCATCATGATATTTCCGTTGGAATTGATCTGCGGCACCACGTCCATGACAATACCGATGGTCACCGCTTCCGGGGTGAAGGTCGTCGTCGCCGCCGTCGTCGTCGTCGCCGGGGTCGTTTCAGGAACGAAGAAAATATCTTCCGTGCCCACCTTGATCACTGCCCGTTGATTGTTCAGGGTCGCGATTTTTGGATTGGACAAAACGTTCACATTGCCCTGTTTGGACAAGGCGTCCACCACCACGCTGAAATTCGCGTTGGCGATTCCATAAGTGAAATTAGCCGCTCCGGTGATCGTTGCATTCTCCAATCCGCCTAAAATTGTGCCCGCCCCTGTATCGGAAGATGCGAGCGTGATCGGGCTGACCTGGCTCCAGTCGATGCCGAGCTTGTATTCATCGTTCAAGGTCACCTCGATGATCTTCGCCTGAATGAACACCTGGCGATGCACCGAGCCTTCGACCATTTCCAGGACTTCCGCAACTTTCATCAAAATGTCAGGGTAATCTTTAACGATGACCATTCCCGCCTGCCGATTGACCGTGAAATAGGGCCGCTCAGGGTCGCCTGCGACAGCGCTTGAAGCGCTGGATGACGAGCTGGATGAACTGGACGCGCTTGAAGAACCGCTCAAAGAATCTCCCGTAGCGCTGCCTATGTCGGCCGAACCCAGGTCTGCATCCGGCGCCACGCCGGAGGAAGATGGGCTTCTTGCCGACGCCGACACGATTTGTCCAAGACTTTCAATGATCTCCGTCCACACATCGGCAACTTCCTGGGACTCAATGGAACTGGTGGAACGTCCCGAACCGCTGTTTCCCGAACTGGCTCCAGACTGCGCGCTCGTGTCGCCGCTCCTGCCGCCGCCGCTGGATGAGGACAGATTGCTGTTGCCCACGCGGCGCGACATGATGTAATTCAAATGAAAAATCCGCGTCTCAAGTTTCTCCGGCGTCACCCGAAGGGTGGATTCGTCCAGCTCATAACGAATACGCAGAGGGCTCAATATATTTTCCAGCGCCTGTTCCAATGGAACGTCCTTCAAATCAACCGTTACGCGCTGGTCGATCGAAGGGTCGATCACCAGATTCTGAGGGATTTCATTGGACAAGGCGAACAAAACCGTTTTCACATCCACATCCCGCGCCGAAAGCGTAAAGGTCGGGCTGGTCGAAGCGGAGTGAGTCGTCAGATCGGACTGAAGCAGGGTGATCTCATCAGGCAAACCTTTTCGTTCAGTCGCGACAGGCTCCGAGTGCGCTGTCGCCGCCGGTTGCAATTGCACCAGATTTTCCAAGGGTTTGACCGGAGACGCATCGCTATCCGGCCCGAGTTGCGCGGTCGCGCAGGACAGGCCTTGACTGCTCATTAAAAACAAGAGCGCTAACGAACGATATCGTTTGAAAGTAGAAAACATACAATTACTTTAAATTTATATAAATTTATACACAGACAAAATAACGCAAGCCGCGCTAAAAGTCCATTAAATTATTGTATTAATTAAACTTAATGCCTTTCAAGGAACTTCCAGGGCATTGTTTCGAGGGAGGGGGACTGTCCAGAAAATTTCAAAGACAGGGGGTCGCGCTCAAGGGGATCTCTGTTTTCGCACCTGCAATGAAAAACGCATCGGATCGATCACCGGCGTTTGCAGGGTTAGTATCTTGCGCGCCGTTCCATCCTGCAAGCTGACCTGAGTGTCCATGATCTCTATCAACTGCCGACCGAACACCATGTCCCCTTCAAAAAAGTTGAAGCCGTTGATTACGGCCTGTCTCTTGCCATCCGACTGAATCACCGCTTCAAGAAACAAGGTTTGCAGAGGCTCCTCCGGGACTTTGTCCTTGGGATAAACGCCTGCAGGGAAGGTGAACGGATTGTCCCGAATCACAAAAATCTCCTCGCGCTCATCATTCACCTGCGCAGGCGTTTCCGAAGACGAAACGTCATCTACGCCCGAAGCGCCCAGCAAGCAAGGGAGCGCCAGAAACAGGGCGAGACAAGCCGCGCGTTTCCAGTCAGGGCGATTGGAAGCCAGAGCGTTTGAGTTCATAAAACGTACATTTTCAAAAACAATCGGGTTTCAATGAGAGGCAAAATATCCTCATTCCGCAAAATCTCAAAACTCTTGATCCCAATCACCGCGGGCATGCGCGTCAACGAATCCATGAAATATTTGACGCTTTCATAATCGCTGTTCATGACCAGGATCAAAGAAAATTCTTTCAATTCGAGCGAACCGCGTTTGATCTGCTTCTCCCTCGTCCTGATATTTTTAATGATGATGCCGTTATAACTCGCCTCGGTCTGCAGAGCGTTCATGATACCCAGCGCCTTGCCCTCCAGCAGCGCCCGCATTTCAGCGATTTCCTTATCCAGCGCGTCAACGTCTTCCTTCAATTTTTCTATTCGTTTCTCAGGGTTGCTGACCGCCATTTGTTGCATGGATAGCTGAATTGCTCCCAGCGGTTCGACGACCTTTACCATTTGAGTTTTGACCTGTTTATGTTTTTGTTCCAATATTTTAAAATCAAACTCATAGAACAGGTACCCAATCGCGGAAACCACGGTGATCAATAAAAAGAGCTGATCCCGCTTGGAAATATTCTTAAGATCTACTTTTTCGACTTTAACCGCCATAATATCGCCTTGCCAGCATCACGCTGTATTTCTCTCATGCGGAATCAGGTTGAGTTCAAACGTCAATCCAGGGCTTGTAAAACGTCCATCCTTGACAGGCTCCGTCTTGATAATATGAATTTCTTTAAATGCTGGAGACTTGCGTAAATCCTCCAGAAAATTCCTCAGGGAAACCTGCGCGCCGAGATCCTCGCCAAAAATATTGCCCTGCAGACGAATCATCAAACGGTTGAGTTGCGGCGCCAAACCCTCCTCCTCATCATCCTCTTTACCAAAACTGGCGTCCGTATAATGCAGTTGCGACAAAGACACATTGCTTCCAGTCGCCATAGCGATCTCTTCAAGGATTTCCCAGAAATCCACAGGCGCGGAAGAACTTCCGGGAAAACTGCGTTTCTCGCGCTTCAGATTCTGAATCTTGTTTTCCAGCCCATCGATCTCTTTTTTGGGTCCCTGCATCTCCCCCAATTTGTTTTGCAGGCTGGCAAGAAGGGCTTTATTCTCCTCAAGCTTTTTCTCATCCACTTTAATCTCTTCTCGCAATTGCATGCTGTATGAAGCCATTCCCGCAAGCAAAAAAGGAATAAAAGCAAACGGAGCGAGTTTGATCAATAATTTTTTAACGGAGAATTTGAACCGTTCCGGCAACAAGTCGATTTTCGAACACTGCCCCACCGCCAGGCCTGCCGCCGCAGTGAGGCTGGGACCGATCATTTTCGCCTGTTCCTTTGTCAATTCCAGGGAACCGGTTTTAGCCTGAAACAAGGTGTTGCAACGATCGATCTCCATATCCAGACTTTGATCGAGCAACTGGTACATTCCTTTCAACCCCACTCCGCCGCCGGATATGATCAGACGATGCACCTTGTCCGTCTTGTACTTGTTCTTGAAATATTCGATGGAACGGTTGAACTCTTCAACTTGTTTGGTGACGACGGGAAGAATGCGTTCGCGGATGACCGTCAGAGGTATACCCTCCTCGGTTTTTCCCGCGGCGTCTTCGGCAGGCAGGCCGAATGTTTTTTTGATGGTCTCTGCGCGGACTTCGTCCACCGTCACCGTGTCCCGGTTCTCGATTTCATAATCGCCGACCAGAGAGGCGGTGATATTTTTTCCGCCATTGGGGATTTCGCGCGAGAACAGCAATTGCGATTCGCTGACAAAATAGACGCGGGTGCGTTCGGACCCCATGTCGATATAGCTGGTCACCTGGTGAGGCTTGACCGTGTTGACAGCCAAATCGTAGTCCCACAAAGCCATGGGGACGACGGTCACGCCGAGGGGTTGCAAACCCGCCTGGCGGACGATGTCCACCATGAACGGGATCACATCTTCGCGCACAAACACTGTGAGGACTTCGTAGAAAATGGAGCCGTCTATTTCAGTTTCCTTGACGATATGATAAGCAATGTCCGCTTTTTCCAGATCGAACAGAACTTCCTCTCTTGCATTCCACTTGATCGCGTCTTTCAACTCATCCAGCGGCATCTTGGGAAGAACGGCAGTTCGGATAACGACGTTGTGTCCGCTGACAGAAATATAAACTTTTTTCCCTTTAATGTTATTTTCCGAAAACATTCTGCGGATCAAAGCGCCCAGGGCTGGCGCGCGTTTTTTCTCCTGCGCGATCTCGGCGGGAATCTCCGTCAAACCAAACCGGACAATTTCAAAACCCTTTTCACGGCTTATAATTTCCACCACCTTGATGGAATTGAAGCCGATATCCAGGCCGATGCTTGGTTGATTGATTTTATTTATTTTTGAGGGAAGTTGAAGTTTCATCTACACATCCAATGCGTTGACCCAAGTGCGCCCCTGTCTCGAAAAACCATAGAGACCGCTTTCATTATCGCATATTCTTCTGGCGTCGGCTACGACTTTAATCGCAAAAGCCATTGAAAAAATTGAACTAATTGGATCAGCTCTCGTTTGAACGGTTTTTAGGATCAACCGCCGCTCTGGTCGGGAGGATTGAATGTCGTCGGGGCGCAATTGCCAATGCCCTCTGAATCCGACCCCGCGCCATCGTCATAGGTCAAGGTGGCGTTGTTCGACAAGGTCACCGAATCGCCGGATATCGACCCCGTCACGTCGGCGTTGTTTTTAATAATCACCGTATCGTTCGCCAGAATGGCGCCTTTGAAAGTGGTCGAGTTTTTGATCGAAACATCGTCCACCGCCTGAACCAGTAAATCGCCTGCGAAGGACATCACATCGTTGATGCGCGCGGAATTGGACAGGAGGAAATCCGTTTCGACTAAAACGTCGAGCGCCCCATAGACCAGAATCTCTGAGGAATTTTTCAACTCCATCTCGCCGCCGATGTTGATCGTCAGGATGCCTTTGACATCCAAACTGGAGGTATTACTCATTTTAAAATCATTCGCCACATACATCGTAATCATCGATTCCGCGTTGCTTCCTGTTTCATAAGCGTTCCCTAACGGAGTCGTGAAGGTAATATCATTGACGCTGATACTGGAGATCGTTTTCTCTTCGCTCGTGACGCCCGTCGACGAATCGGTAAAATCAGCGGCTGCGGATGTGCCGTAGGTGTCAATGAGCGAATCGGAAAGCGTCAAGGTCGAAGTCCCTCCCCCGGAATCCACCGTTTCCTCTTCCGCATCGTCGTAGGGACTCGAACCCGTAACGCTATTGACAATCTTGACAAGCGGCGATGAACCCAGCGCGGGAGAATTCGTGTCAAGATCCACCGATGTTCCCGATGCTCCAGACGATCCAATTTGGGCGCCCGGCGTCAAACGCACCTTCATACCCACGACGAAATCTGAAGCGTCGCTCACAGAAATTGTAGACGTCCCCGCTGTTGCCTGAGCGGTAAAATAACTCTGCGCGCCGATCTCATCGGAATTAGTTCCGTCCAACGTGAAGCTACAATATTGATAAGGAGAGGCAAAGGACGGAGAGCCGTTCGAATAGACAGGGTAATCCGTACAACCGCTGGGATCGCCAGGAAACCCACTCGGGAAAATACTGGTGACCGATGTCACCGGACAAACTGACTCCGGGCCGTTGGGATCGCTGGAACTGGCGCTGTTGAGAATATTCACCCCCGTGCAATAGGAAATCGCCTGTTCGCCGAGCACGCAGGTCGAACTTCGCGAGACCGTCGAAGAGATCACCCGCTCCGCCCCGCGAAAGGTGCCGGTCGAGGTCACGCGGATATTGTCGGCGTCGTTGATCGAGTGCTGGGAGAACTCAACGGTAAAAAACTCTTCCCCTGTATTGCTGGGAAAATTCTTACTGATCTTGGTCCCCGGCGTAGTAATGAAATCCGTTTTCCAGTCCGTACTGCTGGCGATGGGGCAATTGGCGTCGTGGTCGCGCAAACATTTTTCCACATAACGCACTCCCGCATCGGCAACGAGGAAGGCGTTGAGAGAGGTGTAAGCCACCGATGCGCCAGATTGTTTCTGAGACGTTTCGGCGAGAAAATTCAGACTGATCGCTCCGATAATCGCAATCGCCACAACGACAGCGATCAACATGGAAACGCCGTCTTCCTGCCTGCGCAAACGACCCGGCAAATTCTTTAGAGAAGGTTTCATCATACGCCCACTTTGGACCTTGGAAATACCGCCGTCATTAATTTAAAATTCTGTCCATCCGTATCGGTCAGAGTCATTTTGAATTCATAAAAACTGCTTCCCGATTGCGTGATCGAGAAACTGGAAATATTCTCAGCAATCGTGTGCGCTCCGGAAACGTCGCCCGTTCTGGTCAAAACTCCGCCGGAATACGAATAGCTGACATTTGTCGACGTGTCCTGCGCATAACCGGAAGTGGTTATCGTGATCGAGGTCGACGTGAAACTGGCGATGCTATTGGCGAATCGAACCTCGCGCGCCATACGGTCGAGCGCAATTTTTGCTTCATCCACCAGACTTTTCTGCCCGGACACCAACTGCCCCATTTGCATCGTGCGCGACAGGAACTGGACCGAGAACCCACCCAGAATACCAATCAACACCATGCCGATGATGAGTTCGATCAAAGTGAAGCCCGCTTCGCCTCCGCGCCGATTATCTGTACGTACCCGTCGCGTCATCATCACATTCCAAAAAATTCATAGAATTCGTAGGAGTCGCCCGACGAATGCGTGATCGTCAAGGTGACTTTCTTACCAAACGTTGCGCCGCCGCTCTGCGTGCTGGGCGTTCCGGCGGTGACGTCTTCTATAGACCATGTATAAGTGTAATCCGTAAAATCCGCTACCGAGCAGGAGATATTCCCCAGCCCGGTTCCATTGGCGACAAAATTGGCGCAGGTTGAATGCGAATCCGTCGACGCGGCCAGATCGTCATAGCCCAGTTCGGCAAAGGCCTCCATCTGCCTCTGCGCAAGATAAGTGGCCTGCACGGCGATCTCCGGTCTCTGCGAATCGCCCAAACCGGAAAACGGAATCATGATGCTGGGAATCGCAATGCCAATCAGCACGATGGCAATGATGATTTCTATCAAGGTCATGCCCGAATCATCGTTGGCAAGGCGCCTCATGAATTGAAGTCGCGGCCCCGGGCACGCGGTTCTAATTTTAGAATCAAGCATAAGTCACCCGCCCCGAGTAGGCCTTCACGGTGATCGTCACGCTTTCGTTTCCATCGCTGATCTGTACCGTTGTATCGAGTCCGCCGTTTTCCGGTTCGCCATGTTTGTTGAATGAAACCGTGGCTCCTGAAGATATAAAGACGCCTTCAGGCAGTTGACGAGTGACGCTAAACATATTCTTGGGGTCCGTGATGCTGTAACTCGTCTGCCCTGTAGTGAAAGTGATCCCGATTTCACCCGTCGTCGAAGGGTTGCGCGACATTGCCAGTTCCTGAACAAAACGAATATCCGTGCGCACGGTAGAAGCCGCCGTGGTCACGCCAATGTTGCCGGTGTTTATTAAGGGCAGGACCACTGCGGCGAGAATCCCTAAAATAAGGATCACGCTGATGACTTCTATCAGAGTGAACCCGGAATCTCCCTTGCGGAAACCTTCGTTTTTTTGAAAATGAAGCATATTTTTTTCTCGTCTCCTATCCATTTTATTATAGGAGTGGGCGGGAAAAGAGTCAAAACAAGAAAAACCGCAACAATTTTTTTTTCAATGAAATAGACTGAAAAATCGCCCTGTCTTCCAGCGCCGCCAACAGATTCAAAAATTTCGCTTGAGTCCCATACCTCCTGTTCTTATACTTTAAGTGTAATCAAAAATACTAAAAGAAGATTTGCCGCGACATGAAAACCGACTCGAAAATCAAATTGGGAATCGCTCTGATCGCTTCCGCGATTGTCGTGGCAGACCTGTCTCCGAAATCGTCCTTTGCAGTTACTCCTTTACTGAACCCTCTCCTGAATCCCGTCATTTCGTCTGATAAAGACAAGGACAAAGATAAGGATAAGGACAAAGACAAAGATAAAGATAAAGACAAAGATAAGGACGTCGATACGGAAGCGGCAGAGGACGAGGGCGTAACCTATACTTACGATCAGTCCAGCTTTAACCACACCTGGACCGAATGCGAGATCAACAAAATCCAGATTGAATACGATGAAGACTTTGCCGCCACCGACGACGCGGGCGGCCCCAATATATTGGTCCAGGGAACAGACGAAGCCACCTGCACGCTGACCATTACTAAAATCAGCGGCGGCGAAGATTGCGGTTTCTACTGGAGCAAAACGAAAAATATTTTGCGCGTCCAGACCGATGCGATCAATTCGGCCAGTAATTGCGAGATGACGATTTCCGCAATCATCCCCAGAGAAACTAAAATTTTCCCTAAAAACCCTCCGGTCCCTGAAACAGATGACGAACTATAAAAAATACATAGTGTCAGCGTTCATTGCCTTCGCCGTTCTTTCGGCGGACTGGAAGCAGTTTGTCCTTGAAGGAACCTTACAGCCTCTGTCTCCTCAAAGCGCTTTGGCCTTCTTCCATAATAGCGATAAGGATAAGGACAAAGATAAAGACAAAGACAAAGACAAAGATAAAGATAAGGACAAAGACAAAGACAAAGATAAAGATAAGGACAAAGACAAAGACAAGGATAAGGATACCGATGCGGACGCTAACTATGCTTGCTCCATTTTAGAGCGAGGTATTTGCGCCGCCAGAGGCGTCGTCAAGATCGAAGGGATGAAAGCGAAAATGGACGCTTATTCCAGCTCTGGAAGTATTCTCGCAGACGTAACCTCAAAGAATGTCACCTTGCAGTCCACAACAGGCGACTTGTCAGGCAAAGGCCTGATCGGTCATGGAAAATTTGATACGATTGAAGGAAATATTCGGGTTCAATATTGCGTGAAGCCCGATTCGATCGGCGGCAACAAGGTTTTGACGGTCAATCAGACCGTCGCGCTAGATGATATCGCAGACTCGACCGATGCAGAAGATGCCGGAGACGAGGAAGGCGGCAACGCGGTGAACTTTCTGTTTCCGAGGGATTCCAAATTCAACAATCAATTCATTTCTGTCGACTCAAAAACCGTCAACAAGTTCAGCAACTGCCCCAGCTGTCGCTTCCTGCTTCAGGGAGAAAGTAAAAACTACGTGTTCTTCAGTTCATTCAGAAACCGTGGTTGCCCGTATTAAAAAAATCAGTTCCCCCCGATTCCAAAACCAATCAAAAACAATTTGAAGTGTTGCGCTGTCGTTCCCTCTTGGCAATAGTGATAAAATACATGGATCAAAGCGTAAAACTGTAGCGTAACGTATGCGGCAAATGCGTCCAGCACGATTCGGCGATCAAAAGTCCAGGGCTTGCGCGAATCCCTTTTTTTGCGCATCAACCAGAACTGCGCAACCGTGATCCCCAGACTCAACAAAACAAAATAAGGCCATTGGCGCAAGGCTCCGGCAATATTTCCCCAGGCCACGCCCTTATAAAAAACCGCTTCACTAAGATGCCCCCACACCATATTACCGACGCCCGCCGCCGCAAAGGTGGCGCAGGCGATCCGCAAATAGGGTCGAGTACGGAAACAACGAAAAAAGACCGGATAGTAAAAAACCTTAACGAGGAATTCGCGATAATGAAAAGTAAATCGCGACCACAGCGCGACCATATTGGTCGAAAGCCAGGGGTAATTGAAATAAGGATCAATGCGATAACCGCAAATTCTCCACAAGCCCACCTTGAAATGCACGACGCCGCCCCATATGGCGGTCCACCTCAATAAATCCATCAAGCTGGTCAACAGAACGGTAGACGTAGTTACCTGCCCGTCAAAAATAAAATGGCAGGTCATCTGTCTATTCCTTGAAAAAACGACAAACCCCAAATCCTGCAATACAGCAAGCAAAAGATAAACGCCCCATTGCGCCAGAACCAGATAGGTGATTGAAAGCGCCCACAATCGCAAGCCGTCGACAATCAGTCGATTCTTGTCTTCGCAATAAAAATTATTCTGGCAATAGGCGTAGCCCTGCCCGATCGTCACGCCCCAGTTCCAGTTGCCTATCTGCCCCGGCGCCATGAAAACGGAGAGATAGGACCAGAAGCTGATATCCGCCGGAATCTGCCCATCCTTATAGTCGACGTAATAAAGAAGCAGGCGCTCCCAATGCCAGAAGAATAGTAAAACGCCGAGCGCAAGCTCAAAAGTTTGCCCGGAAAGACCTTCCCAGACCGCGCCTCCCAGAGCCACAATCATGGCGGACTGCGTTGCGACCACGCGCAGACAGGGCGCCAGACGCGGAGCGTCCAGCGCGCGGATCAAAAGGTAACGATACAGGACTGCTGAAGCGACGCCGCAAGTCACAGCAATCAAAATCGCCCAAACAGAAAGCGCTTCATAAGTTCCCAGCGCGAGATAGCCGAGAAAACCGGGCCATCCCGCGAGCCAGACGCGCAGACCGCGCGCCGGGTGCAGAACCAGATACACAATAGCGTGCGATGCGGCCAGACCGGCGATCCCCCTTAGCCCGTAAAGGATAGACACAATCACGCAAAATGAGATTACAAGGGACGGACGTTTTAAATCGAGAGGAAGAAAATAAACCAGCAGGAAAGCGATGGCGACGCCGACGAACAAAACAAACCGTTCATCGTCGTTATCGTATAGCCAGGTCATGGGAACGTACAGTTCACTGCTGACGTTATCGTCGTCAAAAACTTTTTCCGGGTGCCATCCCACCGCATCGGCGACCGCTTTCGGAAGCGGCGCGCCAATCTCGTCCGCCGCCTGGGTGAACAAATAAATATAGACGCACAGAAAAGCGAGAACGAGGACGACCAAAGCGGGCGAATGACGATCATTCGCCAATTGGGTTTCGCGGCTGACCGGGGCGGCTCCCAGTAATCCGGCCATCAGCCTGCGTTTGACTGAAGGCGCTCTTCGACGAAAGACGCCAGGGTTTGAATACTTTGAAAATGAGAGGGGTTCACATCGGCGCGCGCCACTTCAACGCCGAATTGCGTTTCGATAAAAAGGATGGTGTTTACGATTGCGAAGGAGTCCACAAACCAGTCCTCCAGCAGATTCGTGGTCGCCTCCAGAACAACGCCGGGATTGGGAAATTCCGCTTCGATGAAGTCGCGGAGTTGAGATTCGATTTCTGTCTTACTCATAACGCCCTTGATTGTATTGTTCGCGGAGAGCCTTTCGATCCAGCTTGCCGTTAACCGTCTGCGGAAAGGTCTCCACCTTGATAAAGCGTCGTGGAAACATATAGGTCGGTAAACGGTCTTTGAAGTCCGCGCGTTGCGGCGGCCCTTCGTAGCCCTTCACCGCCATATAGCAGGCGATGATCGCCTTGCTGTCCGCGTCGTAAAACACGCAGGACTGCGCGATTCCCTCCAGCGCGTTCAAGGCGTTTTCGATTTCCCCGGACTCGATGCGATGCCCCTGATGCTTGAACTGACCGTCGTTGCGTCCCGTCAGATAAATCAAGGCATCCTTGCCCGATACGTATCCCATATCGCCGGTTTTATAAATGATCTCATCACAGCGCCCCGGCTCCGGGTTTGCGATGAACGCCTGTCGCGTCAACTCCGGCTCGTTCCAATAGCCCAGCGCGACCCCCGCTCCGGCGATGCAAATTTCCCCAGGCGTATCCGCGCGTTCGATCAAATGCCCCGCATCGTCGAGCAGAAGGATACGGTGATTGCGGCAGGGTTTGCCGATTGGCGTCGCTTCGAGCGATTCCAGTTCATCGCCGAAAATCCAGTAGGTCGTATCGACCGTCGCTTCCGTCGGTCCGTACAAGTTGGACAACAAGGCGTCGGGAAATAGTTCCCGCAACTGACGCAACACGCTCAAGGGCATCGCCTCACCGGCGAACAGAATTTTTTTCAGACCGGGAACCTCTCCACTGCGCCAGATTTTCAACGCAAGCATATTGGAAATCAAGGAAGGCGTCCAGAAAATGAAATTGATCCGGATCGATTCCAGGTATTCTCCCAGCAAGGGGGGAAAGGCCAGCGTGTCCCGCGGGATCAAGTGCAGAGTCGCTCCCGTGAAAAAACAAAGGTAAAGGTCCAGAGTCGAGTTATCAAAACAAAGCGGCGCCTGACTGCCGATCGTCTCGGCCTCGCTGACCGCGTAGGTTTCAATCGCCCATTCAATATAATCGATCACCGAAGCGTTGGAAATGGCGACGCCTTTCGGTCTGCCCGTCGTGCCCGAAGTGTGCATGATGTACAGGGGACAAGCGTCGGCTCCGTGCGCCAATCGTTCGAGCAAGGCTTGCTCCAATCCCGCCAGATTCTCTGATTGAACGGGCGCTTCGTCGTAGACCTCGTCGTTCAATGTGATCCGCCCAGCCTCTTCTCTGAGCCAGAGGAACTCGCCCAGCGATTTAAAAATCTCTCGTTTTCTCCCCGGCGGACTTTCCGGGTCGAGCGGCGCGTAAATATTACCGCTCAATTGAACCGCGACCAGAGCTATAATGGCGTCGATGGATTTGGGCAGGTCGATCGCCACAGGCAAACCGCGATCAGGAAATCGAACGCTGATCCAGCGAGCCAGATGCAGGGCGCGATTCCAGACTTGTAAAAACGAAACGCTTGCGCCGGAGTCGACAATCGCCGTCTTGTCGGGATATCGTTCAACCGTCGTTTTCAAATAATCAATCGCCAGCACGACTTGATCTTTCAAGCATTCATGGATTCCCAGAATTATTTTTTGCAATGACCATCACTCAACATCTCTCAATAAAAAAACGGGCGTTCCTCATCGTTTTTGCGTTCACTCTGCTAGGCGCGGCTTCATGGCAGGGAATCCGACTCGTCCAAATCTTTAGCGGCGAAGCCTCTCCCACGCGAGCGAATCTCATCATCGTCACCCTCGACACCTTGCGCCCCGATCATCTCAACGCCTATGGTTACTCGCGCGACACCAGCCCCGTCATGCAAGCGCTCGCCAATGAAGGTTTGCTGTTTGAAAACGCCTTCAGCATCGCCACCAATTCCGCGCCTTCGCACGCCAGCCTGCTGACAGGACTGTACCCCTTCCAGCATGGGCTGGTCGACAACGGGCAAGCTCTACCCGATCACGCGCCGATTCTATCAGATTTTTTAAAAGGCAAGGGTTACGAAACCGCCGCCTTTGTCGGTTATTATGCGCTCGCCGAGGAATCGGGTCTCAACCGCGGCTTCGACACCTTTGAATATCATAAAATAGAAAGCCACGACCACGACGATAAATCTCTGGAAAAAGACATCGCCGTATTCACGGCGTTTCGCAACTGGCTCGAAAACTGGAGCAATCTCACAAAAGAGCCGTCAAATGAGGTCAGTCAAAGAGAAAATTTCTTCGTCTGGCTGCATGTTCAAAATATTCATGAAAGTTACGACCCGCCGCCGCCCTACGATTCCATGTACGCCGACATTCCGCCGCCTCAAACGCTGGAAGGGTTCGACGGTCTCTTCAACATCCGTTGCTCCAACGATCTGGCGACGGCATGGCGACAAGGCCTGTTGCCGGACGAATTCAAAGGACCTGTTCAGGCTTTGTACGATGGCGAAATCCGTCTGGTCGACGATCAACTCGGCGAGTTGATCGACCTGCTGAAACGAAAAGGCCTTTACGACAACACCGCCCTCTTGCTGGTCGCCGATCACGGAGAACTTCTGTTCGAGTATCCAGAGGGAGGCGTTTTTAAAAAGGGACCGGGGCACACCGCCCGATATTACGACCCGGCCATCCGCATTCCGCTAATCATCAAACCGCCAAAAGCAAAAGCGATGCAACCGCACCGGGTGAAACGCATGGTCTCAAGCATCGACGTTGCGCCGACCGCTCTTGACCTGCTCGGCTTCCCGTCCGTCGCCGGGCTAGCCGGTCATTCGCTCCTGAACGATACGCACACGCCCTATGTGTTCGCGCAGGAAACTCCCTATGAAACCGAATATGAAATGATTCGCTCCAAGGACTGGAAATTGGTCCGTGAAACTGATGACTTTGGCGACGAGCGTCGCCTCCTGTTTGATCTGCGCAACGCAGGAATAGAAAATGAAGTGTCTGAACAACATCCCGAAAAAGTCAGCGAGTACGTCGCGCTCCTCGATCAATGGAGGCGCGATCATACTTCCAAGCCCTCAGTTCAGGACAATAAAGAAATCAGCGACGCCATGCGCGCCGCGCTGATTGCAGGCGGCTATCTGCCAAAGGAAACGCCATGAAAACTTTGCCGACGAAAACCATTCTCTGCGTCCTGCTTGCCTGCGATTTGCTATTCCTGTTACTGCACAGCGCCTACGCAGACCATTCGCAAATCGGAACGCTCATCGATCTCGGCGGCGAAGGCAACCTGCCGACCTGGTATTCCAGTTTCAAATTCACCCTGGCCGCTATCGCCGCCCTCGCCTGCGGCTACGACAGCGCGCAACGCTCCCCGCGTGAAAATAATTTCAGCGTTTATGGATGGTTTGCAGTCGCAGTCCTGATGCTCGCCATGTCGGCCGACGAAACCGGACAGGTTCATGAAACCGCGACGCGATGGATCATGCAAAGCGAAGGGGGACAAAATCTGCGGGATTATTTTGGCGTGTCCGAAGCGGGCGGCGCCTTGTTGTGGGTCGTCCTGCTATCGCCCCTTCTTCTGGGGATCGGCGGCGCCTTGTGCATTTTTTACTACCTGCAATTTCGATCCACGCCGCATCTGTTCAAATGGGCCGTCGTCATGACCGCCCTGTTCGTTTTCGCCGCCGTACTCGAAACCGTTCAGGCCAAACTGTTTGGAAGCGCGATCGACGCGCAGAGCTTGAGCCGATACAAAACCCTTTCCAATATCGAGGAAATGTCCGAACTCGCGGGCTCCAGCCTGCTCGTCTGGATACACATTTCGTTTTTCAAGGAACGGCAATAATAATATTAGCCTCATCTACAAAATCATTTCACTACGCAGATTCCCTGCAGGATCAGGCGGTCTCATGGATACCCGTCAAACCGCCTGACCCCTTGGGAAATATTTCCTACTCGTAATCCTCATTCAAGGATTTCAGGAAACGAGTCAGAGGTTGAACATCCCTCTGCTTAATAAAAATATCTTTCAGTTCAGGCGCTGCATTGCGCAACTTTTTCTTGCGCGCCAGATCCGAAGACTCCCTGTAAAACTCAACGACATCTTCAATGCGATTCTCCTGTCCGTTGTGCATGTACGGAGCGGAATGTCCCAGATCGCGCAATCCCGGCGTCTTGAATAAAGCCACGGAGCCGTCCAGCAGTTTGTGGTTCCAGCACTTGCCGAAGACTTTCTTAATCAGGCGACGGTTTTGGTAAAGCGTCTCCATCTCAAATTGCTGGCCAATTTCCTTTTCGCAAAGAAGTTTCCACAGCCGTTGTTGAGAACTCGGGAAATCCGGGTTGGCATAGACATTCCACAAGCCCAGATCGGTTTTGGTACTATCTGCTTCAGGCACGCTTCGAAACATTCCGGAAGCGTTGGGATGCGCCGGAGTCGCCGGAAGGTAGCGGTCGTGATGCGCCAGCCGTTTGAACAGTCCCGGTATTTTGATCCGTTTGAATGCCCCCCTGCGATGGATTGCGTCGTATTCTTTTTGCGTCGCCCCGGTATTATGAAAATTGAAGTCGGTGAAATTCGGCGCCGCATGGCAGGCCACGCAATTTCCAACGCCGCTCTTCTTTTTCGGCCCGCGTCGATGCTTGTTGCTGGATTGCGTCAGAAAAATTTCCAACCCCTTTAATTCCTCCCGACCGAATTCAAAATCCTGATCGTGAAACTGAAAGCTCCCGTCCACGCCGTCCCGCACATAAACCGGACTCGACAGGTTCTTGATTTCTCTCAACAGACGCTGGCTGTATTCCAGCTCTCTTTCGCCATTCGCCGGTTTACGATCCAGACTATTCTTTTCAAGAAACACATCATAAGGCGAGAGATTAAATTCATCCGTCGCCTCATCCCGACTGAAGGCCAGGTCGGTGACGTAAGCGGAAATGATTTTGGCGACCGCCGAGAAAATCATATCGTCGGTCGTCGCCGGATCGTCCACGTCGACCTGGAATTCTTCCGGCAGGACCAGGTCTTCGATCAGGGCTCCGCCACCATCCCGCGGATTGCCGCGCAGAACTTCTTTATAGGCCCCGCCAAATTCCTGCGCCAGTTCTCCAAGACCGTTGTCGTCGCGAATGATCGACGCCGTATGCGCTATCGCCTGCTCGCTTTCCGTCGCTAACCAGCCGTAGTTGCGGCCCGACAAAGTACCCTTGACCAAATCTTCCATCGTCGCAAACTCGGCATCGAAGTGAAAAAAGAAACCGCCGCGCCGCGGCAGGGAAGCGTTCACCAGAGGCGGAGAATTACGCACCGCAAACAACTGACCGTCGCCGCCTTCAGAAACCGGGCGATCGGGGATTGGACTGCGCGGCGCAAAATCGCCATAGGACCGCATTCCCCCGCCAAGCTCTTCCAACTGAGCATCGACCAGATGACAGGCCGAACAATTCATCGACTGCCCGGCGAAAGGCCCCGGCAGGGATCCATTGACAGTCGCAGTCGTATCCATAACGGGATCCCCCGCTAGCAGTTCGTGATTGGCGTCTCCCCCCGAATTGGCGAAGAAAAACTGGGCGAACCGGGTTTCCAGAAACAAGCGTTCCCCGATCGCAATTTCCGCGGGATCGGCCTCCTCTTCAGCGCAGACCACGGATACGGATAGCGCGCTAGCGAAAAGAATCGTTGCCAAACGCGCAAGATTCCATTTCAGTGATTTTGATATAAACATTGATTTTTCCCCTCTCTGCGGATGAAGTTTCAATACGCACAAAAAACCTTTAAATACTAATATTGAAAATGATTATCATAAATATAAAATCCGAACTATCGCAAAAACAGAGGATTAATTCAACCTCTTTCACGAAATTAATCAGCGAAAGTCCCCCCAAATAACTCGAATGAAAACGTTAAACCAATTTAAAATCAGTTATTTATTTAAATAAAAATTAACTCAAAACGAATATTTATTTCTTACCAGGCAGGGAGAGGGAGAATGAACAATAGATATTCAGAAGGTTAAACAGGATATAAATATAGAAAACTTTGATAATTATTATCAATATATATCACTGCAGTTACCCGCGATCTGACATTCGCGTGTCGCTCAGGAAAATAAGCGAAGGCAAAATGAACTTGAGGTCGCTACAAACCCGCGTGAACAATAACCCGTCTTACGAGTAATCCGGCTTATTTTCGGTTCTGTGAATCATGAGCAATGCCAAGGAGAGAACGAGGGGCATCGCCATCAGGAAGGGGCGGCCCCAGAGTGTGAAGCCGATGAACAGCGTGATTCCGCCAAGGATGAATCCGTTGTTCTCGTGAAAGAAAATCCGGTCGGCGCTTTTGAAGCGGTGAAACATCACGACAAAAAATCGACCCGCCCACAGACCGGCGAGCGCGACGCACACCGCCGCAATGGGAAGCGTTGCGGGAGAAAAGGGGAATTTCGACAGCAGGAAGGCTGAGACATAATAACCCGCTAAACCCAACGCGATACCCACACGCATGGTCAGGCGCGGTATCCATAATCCGGCGACGGTTCCCGCCATCCAGGCCAGGGTGATGAGCATATAGGTGCGGTAGGCCGATGAGACATTGATTTGCAATAGCATGAGGAAGCTGAATTGCAGATTTGAAAACAGCCATCCGGTGAGGAAGGCCGAGAGCGCGTTTTTAATCATCGTCGAAATACCTCCCCACGAAGCGTTCCCAGCCACGCCGTAAAACGAGATCCAGATTATCAATTTGCAAAGGCGTCGCTTCGGTCAAATATGCGGGGACCTCCTCGGGGCCGATCAGCGTCAGAGAGTCTTCGTCCTCAAAATCTTCCGTAAACGCCCGCACCTGCTTCAAGCTGAACGGCAATCGATCTGAGGCGTAGGCAAAACTGCGGTCGCCCTCTTCGCTGTCGACCACCATGATTTCCTTGAAGGCTTTCGCAAGCGCCGCCGTCACCCGCGCCGGAGTCCGATTGTTCTGCTGGAGCGGACCGCTCAGTTGCACGGCGATGACTCCGCTTTCGCTCAAGCGGCTACGCGCCAACTGGTAAAATTCCGCCGTGTGCAAAACCGCTTCCTGAACCGTCAATGGAGAGGGAATGTCCATGATGATGAGATCGTAAATCGTTTCGCTGGTCTTGAGGAAATGTTTGCCGTCGTCGATCTGCAAACTCCAGCGCTCCAGCCCTTCCAAAGATTCAGGCGGCGTGAAATAGCGTTGTCCGGCGAGCAGTACGCCCGAATCCAGTTCCACCGATTTCAGTTCTTTCGCGTGCGGGTAAACCTTCGTCACTGAAGACAACGTTCCGTTGCCGATGATGAGCGCCTTGTCGGGTTTTATCAAACTGGCGGGAACGGTGGCGATATAATAATTCAGGGTCTCAAGATCGCTGGAGTTGAGATTCAACAAGCCGTCCAGATAGAGATATTTGTTGCCGCCCGGTCGCTCCAGCACTTCCACCTTTTGATAAGGCGAGTTGATGGACATCAACATACGCGAATCGTCTTTGCCATGCTTGACCTCATACAGCATTTGCGAGCTTTGCAGATCGCGCGCCGGCAATTGAAACGAAGACCAGATCGCCAGGCCCACAAACAAGGCCGTGAACAATTTATCCTTCAAGGCGAGATACAGAACCACGCTCAACAATCCCCAATACACCATCAGCAGTTGATCCAGCGAACGATTCCAGCTCCAGCCCACAAGCGCGAAGCCGACAACGAAACCGACCAATTCGAAGGAATAAAACAACTTCAATCGTTGCAATGTATTTTCACCAGAACCCTCGCCATGAATCAACTGCGGCAGGAAGGCCGCAAAGGCGGAACTGAAAATCAAAGCGTAGGCGAACATGAAGGCCATGAAGGCGACGCCGTTATTGTCGGAAGAGCTGAGCCAGACCGCGCAGTAGCGATAAGAAAAAGGAAAGGTGAGATGGATGAAGATGGACGCCAGAAACAGCGCTTCAAAAACGGAGCGGGACAGACGCAGGGAGAGCAGGTATCCGAAAGACAGACCTGTAAAAAATGCCGCCGTCACCAAAACGATCACGACTTCTTCGCCATAAAGAATGGCGACAAAATCGCGGATCATGATGAATTGGGCGACGCTCAGGCAAGCGCCGATCAAAAACAATAACGCGCATTCACGACGCAAACTGGATGAGAAGAACCCCATCAAGTAACCATATTATAGGCGCAAATGCGCGTCAAGCTCTCAATCGGCAGACGCGAAATTAATAGCGTTATTTCACTTCAATCGCCGCGATTCAAAATCAAAACAAATTCACGCGGTCATACTGCAAACTTCTGAGGAAGACGACGCATCTCCATTATCGTTTTGCGCGGCGGCCTTGTCCTTGCCGTTGGCTTGCGGGTAACGATAGGTTTTGCCGTCGTAATTTTTCAGGATGACTTCATCATCGTTGAATTCGATGACCGAATCCGGGAGCAGGCGCACCTTGCCGCCGCCGCCGGGCGTGTCGATAACAAAAGCCGGAACCGCCATGCCGGAGGTATGCCCCTGCAAGTCGCGGATGATATCCAGCCCCTTTTCCACCATCGTGCGAAAGTGGTTCGTGCCCAGAGTCATGTCCGCCTGAAACAGATAATAAGGTTTCACGCGAATTCGCAAAAGCTTCTTGACCAGCTCGCGCATGGTCTCCGAATTATCGTTCACGTCTTTCAGCAAAACCGTCTGACTGCCCAGTGGAATCCCCGCATCGGCGAGCATGCCACAAGCCTTTTCGACTTCCGGCGTGATCTCCGCAGGGTGATTGAAATGAATATTGAAATAAAGAGGATGATATTTTTTTAGAATCTCGCAAAGTTCCGGGGTGACGCGCTGGGGCAGAGTGCCGGGAACGCGCGTTCCGATGCGAATGATCTCCAGATGCGGGATGGAACGCAACTCGGCGAGTATGCGATCCAGCTCTTTATCGGGGACCAGCAGAGGATCGCCGCCGGACATGATGACGTCGCGAATTTCCGTATGCTCCCGAATATATTCAATGCCCTGACGCAGAGTCTCGCGCGTGACGATTCCCGGAAAGCCAATCTTGCGCTTGCGCGTGCAGAAACGGCAAATGATCGGGCAATGGTTATTGATCATCAACAACACGCGGTCCGGGTAGCGATGCACCAGTTCCGGAGCCGGCATGTCGCCCTCTTCGTTGAGCGGGTCCGAAATCAACAGCTCTTCATCGTCCAGCATATCGTCCAACTCTTCGATCGTGGGAACCACTTGTTTCCACAAAGGATCGTCGGCGCTTTTTATTTGATCGAGAAAATAGGAATTGATGCGAATGGGGAAAACCTTCGACACTTCTTCCAGTTTCTCCCGGTATTCTTCCGATTCGGGAATGAAGGGTAAATCTTCGACTTTTACCACGCTACGGCTCAAAAGTTTTTGCCATTCTTCCATAAAAAAACCTTGTTTGGGTTTAATTTAAAAACAACTCGCAAGGAAACATCCTGCCCGTTCAGGCAGAGGGAGACTGCTTGGAGTAATTTCGCTTCAAATGATCGATTATTGCATACTCATCATCAAGAATCACATCTCCATCCACTAAAACTGGAACCGTCGTCTGTCCCGACACGTCAAAGACTTCTTTCCTTTGATTGTGAGGCCAGGGAACGTCGATTTTTTCGTACTCCAGATCCAGCTGGCTGAGCGTTTCTCGAACCATGGCGCAATAGCCGCAACCGTCAATATTATAAAGTCTGAGAATCATTCAATTCCTTTCAATACGAAAGCGGATCGCGCGGTTAATGTACAGCGCAGGGAACCATCACGGCGTCGGTCATGCCGTGAATTTTCTTTTTATCCCTGGGGCAAACCGTCGCCAGAATGCCGCCCAATCGCGCTTCTCCCTCTACAACAAAATAATAGGGCGTCAATCGAACCCGCCCGGCCATTTCCTTCATCGTTTCTGTCCGCCAGTCCCAAAACCTGCAGTTCACCTGACGACCCTTGTGAAATTCCTGAAGGATCGAGGGACGCGACTCAAAACGATCCTGAGCCTCGCGCAAGGCCCGGCTCCACTCCTCGCCAGACACGTCGTGTCCAATCACCACACCACGGCTTCCCCATGCATCGGGAGAAAACCCGGAGGGCTTGACCACCAGCTCGCGCTCTTTCTGCGTCAAAGTTTCCAGCGTTTTCCAATCCTGAACCGCCGATCCCTTGAAATTCAATCCTGGAATGACCGCTTGTGGGGGCAACTCGCAATTATCGAGTATCCAGGTTTTTGGAATTAGATGGGATAGAACGCTAAAAGTTTCGCTTCCGAGGCCTTTTTCCCAATACGATTCCAGAATAGGATGCGAAAACAAGGCAAAGGCCAGCTTTTCCTCCATGAACGGCCTGTAGGGAGGCGTCACCCGGACCCGGCCCTTTTTGAGACTGTATTGAATGAGTTCCGACTTCGGGATATTGGCGAGGTCAAACAATTCGTAGAAACGGTAGACCACATCCACCGCGATCTCCTGATCTTCGTCCACAATCCAGAGATTCTCCTCAGTGTACTTCAAATCCTTCGGATGCGTCACATATACCGGCAATCCTCTGGCCCGCAAACGTCTGCCCAGATCATCCATCTCAGGCCGATAATCCGCCGCCTCGTCGGAAACCACAACCGCAACGGTGCAACCTTTTTTCTTCGCCGACGATTCCAGCATCTCGTAAAACAAGCCCATAATGCCGCCAGCCTCCGCGCCAACAATGCGCGCGCCCGCTTCCGCATATAAATCCGATAAGTGCGAAGTGACTCCGAAACCGCCCGGCACCGAATCCAGCTCCGTGACCGCATACCCCTTTTCCGTGGGAATGACGTCAGGACGGATGATGCCCGGCAGATCGTTTCGAAAACGCTTCATCTGCGAAAATTTCAGCAGGTCCTGCGGCTTGCCCTGGTCCAGATAGCCCGCCACCCAGCCCGGCATTTTGCCATTGGCGCTGTCGGCGTACAATTTCCCGAGAACCTGATAGAATTTGAGAAGGTGTCCACCCAGATCATTAAAAAAACGCAGCTCCTCTTGCGTCAAATAATAAGGCTCCGGAGAGATTCTCCAATGATTCGCCGCCTCAGGGTCGGTCTCCGACTCGCCCGGGAGCGAATACAGGCCCGCCGAAACCAGAGCCTCCTGAATTTCGGTACAATTCTTTGCTGTAGGGATGTTCATTTATTTTTTGTAGTTCAAACGATTAAAAACGCAAGGGCATTGAAGACAGGCCTCAAACCACCCCAAGGTTCCAGATTATTCTCGCGGGTCAGCGGAAAAGCGGTTAGAATACCACAAAATTTAACGGAAACTATTCGACTTATGACAGAAGATTTCAAGGACGCCACGCCGGGCGGCGTCATTTCCATATTCCCCCTGCCCAACACAGTTTTTTATCCAGACATCATGCTCCCCCTGCATATTTTTGAGCCGCGATACCGCCAAATGACGGCCGACGCGCTCGGCAAAGACAGGCAGATCGGCATGGTTCTGCTGAAGCCCGGATTCGAAGCGGAATATTTCGATCGCCCCGCCATTCACAGCTTCGGTTGCGTCGGACATATTCAAGACTGCCACCAATTGCCCGACGGCAAATACAACTTCGCGCTCAAAGGTTTCAGTCGCTATAAAATCGTCCGCGAAATCGGCGATGCGCCCTACCGTCAAGCGGAAGTGCTTCTTTTAAAAGAAATCAACGACCGCGCGCTCGAAGGGCATAACGACCCCATCGCACAAGAACTGGCGGCGCGGCTGACAGCTTACTGCGAAAAGTTGACGCAGATCGCAAGAGAACCGAAAATCGCAGACATCCCGCAATGCGACCGGCTGAGCGTCTTTGTCGACCGCATGATCATGTCTCTCGACCTGACCCCGGAACAAAAACAAGGTTATCTTGAAGAACAGGACGTGATGAAACGCGCCGACACGCTCCTCGAAGAAATCAAACTCAAAACCGACCTGATCTCTCTATCGCACGCCTTGTCGAAAAAGAAAGTCGACCCGCGCATGAACTGAGTCGAAGCGTTCATCTTTAATTTAAAAACCGCTGATCTGAAAATCACAAACATTTCAATATCAGGTTCATGCCGGTGATCGGCTTGTCATTCTCCGTTCGGATCACCGTCTCCGCGCAAACTTCGATGTGAAACTGCAATTGCATCGCCAGCCTCTCGATGTACGGACGTGAATGCGCAAACCGCCCGGTCTTGCGCAACACATAATCCTGGCCTTCAACGCCTTCCAGCGTGAACAGAAAATAGGCCGACGGCAGGGCGCGCCGTCGCACCGCTTCGAACAAAGCGGAGAGGTCGCCCAAATACGCCAGAACATCCGCCGCCAGAAACAAATCGAAGCTCTCTTCCGTTCCTTGCAGATAGTCCAGAATCTCTCCCACTGCAAGTTCCTGATAAATCCCCTTCGCCTTTGCCAGCGCCACCATGCGCGATGAAAGATCGACGCCGGTCAGACGATCCGCAATCGATCGAAACGCTGCGCCGGACAGGCCTGTGCCGCAACCCAGATCGAGCGCGTTGGCAAAGCGTTTGTCTGCCGACACTAATTTGGAAAGCTCTTCCCGCAATTCTCTCGGAGAATCGTATTTCAAATCGTTGACCAGCCGGTCTTCAAAATCCGTCGCCGCCTTGTCGAACAAGGTCGCGACGTAACGGTCTGGAGCCTTGTTCGCATTTTCTCCTTTGAGCGAATGCAACATATGCTGTGCGGACTCGCTGTCGGGATCGAGGGTTACAGCGGTTTCATACTCCGACAAGGCCTTGTCCCATTGACCCAGCGAATAATAAACATTGCCAAGATTATTGTGCGCCTTGGTCATATCCGGGCGATAGTCAATCGCCGTCTCGTACGCCTCGCCCGCCCATTGCAGGTTGCCCGCCGCCTCGTAGGCGTTGCCAAGATTGAAATACGCATCCCCAAAATCCGGACGCAAGCCGATCGCCTTCTGATAGGAATCGATCGCGCGCTCCAGATTCCCCAATTCCCGATAGGCGATGCCGCGATTGTTCAAGGCCATGTAATAGGAAGGATTTAGATTCAACGCCGCATCATAACTCTCAATGGCGAGCACAGGATCTTTTTGAACGAAATAAATATTGCCGAGATTGAAATGATAATCCGCATCCTCGGCGTTGACCCGAATCGCATTCCGGTAAGCCTCGGCGGCCTCATTCAGATTCTGCCTTCGCTCATGCGCCAGCCCCAGATTGAACCAGGCCGCGTCCATATTCGAATTCAGAGACAGAGCGATACGATAAGACGCGATCGCCTCATCGCCTCGATTCAGATCATCCAGAACCCGCCCCAGATTGTAATGCGCTTCCGGGAACTGCGGATTCACTTCAAGCGCCTGTCGGATCAAAGATTCCGCTCGCTCACAATGGCCCTGTCGATGTTCGAGGACGCCCAGAATGTGAAGCGCATCGAAATCCGCAGGCGTCATCGCCAACGCCTGTTCGAACAATTCAATCGCAGATTTCACGTCGCCGCTTTGCAGAACTTCCATCGCCGACTGCATGATTTGCTGAGAATCTGTCATGGGCATTCAGTCCGGGCGATACGTTGCGTTGTATAACGGCGGCATTGCCAGACAATCAATCCAAACCAATAGACAATGCTGAGAGGAGCATAGACAAGGAACAACAAATCCAGGCGGTCCGCCAACGCGAACACCACCAGAACCATGTTGCAGGTGCATACGCAGAGCGGGCTTACCAGGGTCATGAAGCGTTTGTCCTGATACCAGTCCGGGTCGCCTTCCTGAGCGCCGACGCGGCTTCTCACAACACGATCCAGCCACAAGATCGATTTGTCCTGCCAGCCGTAAAAAAAGACATGCATGCGTTGCAAAAAAAGAATGAACGGAGACGCTCCCGCTTCAACTGCACGAATATCCGCTTTTGTCACGCTTTCATCCACGCGATTCTTGCGGTACGAACCGGAGATCGAGGTGTACTGCACCAGATAAAAAACGAAGTAGGAACATTGTAGAAGACAGGACACAAGAGCGAATGCGCCCAGCGCCAGCCATTCCCATTGTCCGGTCGAGTCATAAAGTCGCCAGGCGGCGGCCAGATATACCAGTACAGAAGACAGAAAATCGGTCAGGGAGTCGAAAAACCTTCCGAGCCGCGTTTCCTCTTTGCGAGCGCGGGCGAGGTTGCCGTCGACATTGTCAAAAAAAATTTTTCCGTAGAGCAGGGCCCCAGCCCATAACAAAGCGTTCGGATCGTCCCAAAGGAAACAGGCCGCAGACGCCAGGCCCAGGACCAGAGTGAGACCGGTGATCTGATTCGCCGTGACCGGCGCGCGGTAGAGAATACGCACCACCCAGACATTCCAGAAATACCAGAGGTCGTTGACGTCGAAGAAGCGATCCTCCGGCGGTAACTTGTTCATTGAGTTGGGATCAAACGGCGCTTGATTCACTTTCACCCTCGGCGTCCTAAAGGGGCCTGAAAAAACTAAAACACGCTGGCGCGCGACGCAAACGCCTGACAGGCGTATTGCGCAGTTCAATTTATTGTAACCGATTCAATAAGGAATGCCGGACCGAATGGAAGCGCGACGGATGCCAACGCCTGCTTCTTTGCGGAAGGTCGACAACCGCTCAGGAACTCAGCAAATCCCGCAGATTTTGCAGACAGCGGTATCGCAGACAGGGGTTCTTGCGGCCTTCAAACCTCTCTGGTAATCCTCCCAGAGAAAGGAGTTGCGATAACCATGATCGACAATGTCCCAACACAAGGCGTCGTTCGCCTCGAATTGCCGATAGGCGAAATGATCCGCCAGAGGGCGATAACGTTTCAACGCCTCTTTCTCATTGTGCCCATTATCGAGGTATTCCAAAAAGAAATCGGTGAGTCGGCGATCACCGCGAGACAGACTCGTTTGCAGATAGGCTTCGTTAGGCGATCCAAAACTCAGCTTCAAATGCGGCAGACGCGAGAATACTTTGCGCAAGCGCATGAATTTTTTCTTAAGGCTCGCCGCGTGTTCCATCGGATGCCACTGAAAGGGCGTGCCCGGCTTGGGAACCAGCGGACTCAAGCTCACCGTCACCTGACCGATCTTTTTCTTTTTCCGCGCTTCATCAACATAAGCCGCCATGATGCGCTCAACCAGCGCAATGAACTGATCGAGGTCTTCGTCGGTTTCGCCAGGCAATCCAATGATGGAATAGATTTTTAGATGCAGTAAGCCCTTTTGCGTGAGGAAGCGGCATTTCTCAACGATGAAGTCATCCGTTGCCGCCTTGTTGATCACGTCGCGCATTCGCTCGGACGGGCCGTCGACCGCGACGGTGAGCGTTTTTTGTCCGCTCTGTAATATCAGGTCGACCAACTCATCGGTCAGCGTCTCCATGCGCAAGGAGGAAAACGAAAGCGTTTTGCCCGCATCGGTGATGCGTTTCGCCAGCCCCATCAAATCCGGGTGATCCGTCACCGAAGGGCCGATCAGACCCACTGTCTGGGTTTCCACGCCCGACTTCGCCAGCGAGGCTTCCAGACTGTCGTAAGTGCGTTGCAAATCCGGCTCTCGCGGCGGACGATAAATGAATCCTGCCGTACAAAAGCGACAGGCCCAGATACACCCTCGCGTGGCTTCCAGCAAGGCCATTCCATTGAAGGTCGACGCTCCGTCGTGAACGACCGAGTGGGAACACAAATCTTCCTGCTTCGGCGTCCAGTAACGCGCCACCCGTTTGGGCGCTCCGTCATCGACCTCAAAACCGGAAAACTCAAAGTCGTTATAAATCGGACGATATAAAGCCGGGATATACACGCCGGGAATCGACGCGGTCTTGGGTAAAATCTCTTTCAGGGAAATTCCCTGCGCCGCCTTCAGTTCCGCAAAAAAAGTCTCGGCAAGATTCTCCGCCTCGCCGACCAGAAAGGCGTCCATACACTCCGCCAAAGGTTCCGGGTTGATGAAGATTGCAGAGCCGCCGGCAATGACCAGTGGAGCGTCCGCCCCCCGCTCTTCGCGCCGCAAGGGCAGGCCGAAGTATTTCAGAATCGTCGCAACATGCAGGTAATCCGGTTCAAACGAAACGGAAAACGCAAGCACGTCGAAATCCGAAACCGGGCGGCCCAGTTCGTGCGAAACCAAAGCGTCTTTATTCAGAGATTGCGTTTCAGGAACCCAACCCAAGGGCAGGCTGTAACGATCGCATTCAACATCTTCAATAGAATTCAACAACGCATAGACGCGCTGAAATCCCAGATTGTCCAAAGCAACGTCGGACGTATTGGGATAAACCAGGAGAACCTTCAACATAAAACCTTTATAATGGGAATAGTATTTTTCAAACCGGTCGCCCGGCGATGGAATCGAATTCCATATGATACTCTAAAACGCAGTTTCAAACCACTGATTGCCCCCATATGACGTCAAATATTAATAACGACCCCACAGCGCGCATGAAGTCTTATATTGAAAGAATCGCCGCTGGCCCGAAAATGAGCAAGAACCTGACGGAACAGGAAGCCGAGGACGCTTTGAGCCTGATCCTGAATCAATCCGTCTCTGAAACGCGCGCCGCCGTTTTCCTGATCGCCGCGCGCATGAAGCTGGAAACGCTCGAAGAAAATATCGGCTACTGGCGCGCTTTGCACGCGACCTGCGAAAACGTTTCCGTTCCCTTGCCGCGTTTACTGCAAATCGCCGATCCTTTTGACGGCGTCACGCGCTGGCCCTATTTCGGTTTTTACGCGATCCCGCTCATCGCCGCGCTCGGACTTCCGGTCTACGGTCATTCCTCCGCGCCCGCCGCGCCCAAATTCGGCGTGACCTTTGAAGAATTGCTGATCGGACATTATCAGATTCCCGCATCTCCTGTAGAGGCCGCACGCGACCGCCGCCTGGCGGCTCTCGAACAGTTCCAGTTCAGCTATCTCTCCTTACGACACACCCACCCTCTGTTGGACCGTATGGCCTCGCTTCGCTCGGAAATCGTCAAACGCACAACGCTTTCGACGCTGGAAAAACTGTTGATCCCGCTGAAGGCGGAAGAGAATTTCCTCGCCTCCACCTATTTCCACAAGGGATATGAAGTTCCGATGACCGCCATCGCGGCGCTCGCCGGCTTCGACACAACCGTCATCGGCAATGGGATGGAAGGCACCTCTCTCTATGGAGTGCACAAACCGGCGCGTTTGTTTCGCGCTGTGGGGCAGAATCCGGCGGAAGAAATTCTTTTTGATGCGGGAAAAACCTTTGCCCCGGAAACTGCAAAAAAGATCGCCTCTGCTTGCGCCGAAATTAAAAATCTGCCCGCGACCGCACCCGCGATTGTTCAATTCGGAGAGGAAGCGCTGGAATCCGGATCGGGACCAGCCGCTCCGCTGATCGCCTGCCAGGCGGCGGCCTTATCCGTCTTGTTCAATCAATTCGACGACTACCAGAAGGCATACGATGCCTGCATGGACCGACTGAAAGACGGTGGCGTCTTTGAATCGCTACAAGGCTATCTGCAATTTCTCAAAAACGAATGATCAGGGCGAGGTCGTCGTTTTGAGTAGAGGCTTCAAATGCGCCATCACCGTTTCAGCGACGATCTTGTAACCCTCTCCGGTGGGATGAATGCCGTCGTCTTGCGTCAACTCCCGGCGCGCCGCGACGTTTTCCAGAAAAAACGGAATGAGCGGCAATTCGTGTTTTTTAGCGAGTCGATGAAAGGTTTGTTCAAATCCAGTCGTGTACTCTTCGCCATAATTCGGAGGAATCTTCATGGCCGCCAGCAGAACTTGCGCATTGGCTTCGTTGCAACGTTGAATGATTCCATCAAGATTGGAGCGCATGGCGTCCAGCGGAAGTCCGCGCAAGCCATCGTTCGCTCCCAGTTCCAGAATCACGATGCTCGGCTTCAGACGCAGCGACCAGTTGATGCGACGCAATCCGCCCGCCGTGGTGTCTCCGCTGACGCCGCCGTTGACGACGCGGTATTCATAACCCGCCGCGTCCAGCATGACCTGTAGCCGGGCCGGATAATTTTCTTCCGGCGGCGTGCCATAGCCCGCCGTCAAACTGTCTCCGAATGCAAGAATCACCGGGCGCTCCTCCATCGGCGTCGCCCAAACCGAGGCGCTCTGCATAAAAAAAGCGAGGAAAAAAAACACCGGAAATTTAATCCAGATTTTGCGACAATAGATACCATATACAATCCTATTCATAACGATTCATTCAATCCGAAACTTAACGAGATCAATCATTGATTAAAATAAATAACTTATCCAAATCCCTCATGGCGGGAGGGACCCAGGTCAACATTCTCAAATCCATCAACCTGCACGTGCCAAAAGGTCAATTCACCGCCATCACCGGAGCGTCCGGAAGCGGCAAAACCACCTTACTCGGTCTGATCGCCGGACTCGACCTTCCCTCATCCGGCGAGATTCTCATCGACGGGCAGGATATCACGAAATTAAATGAAGATGAACTCGCCGTCCTGCGCGGTCAGCGTTTCGGATTCATTTTCCAGAATTTCAATCTGATCCCCACGCTCACCGCATTGGAAAACGTTTCTCTCGCCGCAGAACTCGGCGGGAATGCGCACACAAACGGATCGGCGAAAGAACTTCTCGAAACCGTGGGCCTTGGGCACCGCATCCTGCACTACCCGGCGCAGTTGTCTGGCGGCGAACAGCAACGCCTGTCTCTGGCGCGCGCCTTCATCAACGAGCCGGATATTGTGTTGGCGGACGAGCCGACGGGGAATCTCGATTCAAAAAACGGCCAGCATATTCTCGAATTGATTCAGGAATTGCATCAAACCCGGCAAGCCACCATTCTCATCGTCACCCATGAGGCGCATGTCGCCGAACGCACGCAACGCATCCTCAAGATGGCTGATGGGCAAATCATCGAAGACGTCCTGACGGACCCGCAACGCAACGCCGCCTCATGACATACGGAACCTTACCCCTCAGGCAGTTGTTCCGCCTGGCTTTGGCGGAATGTCGCGGCGCCTCAGCGCGTCTGTCGTTTTTCATTCTGTGCATCGCCATCGGCGTGGGCGCCGTTACCGTGATAAACTCCTTCACCCTGACGCTTCAAAACTCTATCCAAAACGAATCGAAGGGTTTGCTCGCCGCCGACATCGAGATCAAAAGCAGTTGGGCGATGAGCGCGAAAGACGAGCAAATTCTTCGCAAAGAACTTGGGCCGGAAGCGGAATTTCTCTCGATCAAGGAATTGCACGCCATGGCGCGCTTTCCCGATCCCGCGAAACCTGGGGAGAACGGTTCCATTCTCACCGAACTGAAAGCGGTTCCAACCGAAGCGCCCTATTACCCGCTTTATGGAGAGTTTGAAGCAAAACCCGGAAAAGCGCTCGAAGTCCTGCTTGAAGATTCCGGCGCTGTGGTCGAAACTTCCTTTTTGGCCCGCACCCACCTGAAAGCCGGCGACACCTTCGACCTTGGCAAATCCCGCGTGACCATTCGCGGCATCGTAATCTCCGAACCCGACCGCCTGTCGCGGGCCTTCAGTATCGGGCCGCGCCTGTTCGTTTCCCTGAAAACCCTGGATGCCTCGGAATTGATCCAGCCGGGCAGTCGCGTCCGCCACAAAACCCTTGTTCGTCTGGCCGACTCCAGCGATCCGGAAATCGTCGCATTCAATATCGAACACAAATTATCTGACAAGGCCGCTTCAACGCGAACCTACAAAGATCGCAAATCCAATCTCGCCCAATCCATCGACCGCATCGGTCGTTATCTCGGCTCCATCGCCGTGGTCGCATTGCTGATGGGCGGCATTGGCGTGGCGATGATCGTTCGCGTCTTCATGGCCCAGAAACTCGATTCGGCGGCGATCATGAAATGTCTGGGGGCGCGCTCTCGAACCATCTGGAATATTTATTTATTGCAGGCGCTCGGCCTTGGCCTGCTCGGCTCGATCCTGGGCGCTGCGGCGGGTTACGGCTTTCAATTCCTGCTTCCCGCCAAACTCGCCGGACTGCTCGCTATTGAAGTGAAACCCGAATTTTATTGGGAACCGACTTTCCGCGCCATCATCCTTGGACTGGGAACGACTCTGCTCTTCTGCGCCTGGCCCCTGCTGTGCGCCTCGCGCGTGAAACCGCTCCGCTTGTTCCGACGCGGATTCGACGACGAACATCAACCCAACATTGGGCGCAGGGAACGCATCGCCGCAGGCTTCGCTTTCACCGCGGGCTTGATTGCTTTGTCTATCTGGCAAGCGGGCTCCGTAAAAAATGCGGCGGTTTTTCTCGCCGCAATCCTGGTCGCTATTTTGCTGTCGATGGGTTCCGCCTTCCTCGTCGTCCGTCTGCTCAAAAAATATTCATGGACGGGAACCGTCAGCGGTCAATACGGGCTGGCCAATCTGCACCGCCCCAACAATCAGACTCTGCCGATCGTCGCCTGTCTGGGAATGGGCGTCATGCTCCTGCTGACGGTGCGTTTGACGCAAATGGACATGATGGCGATGCTTTCCTCCAACACGGAAAATTCGCCGCCCAATTATTTCTTCATCGACATCCAGTCCGACCAGACCGAGCAGTTCACCCAGGCGCTTGATTCCGTCGCTCCGGAGGCGGAACGTAGTTTGACGCCGCTAGTTCGATCCAAATTCTACTCAGCCAACGGAGTGAAGGCGCAGGATTGGAAGTTCGACAACCCTGCGGCAGAGGAATGGTTCATCAACCGCGAGTTCGTGCTGACTCATATGTCCGACGCACCGCCGCCGGACAATGAAATCATCAAGGGGAAATGGTGGGGCAAGGAAGGCGCCTCGACGCCGCAGGTCTCATTGGAAGAAGACGCCGCGAGACGATTGAATATCGACGTCGGCGCGACTTTAACGATGGAGATTCAGGGCGTGCAGATTGAAGCTCCTGTGACCAATATTCGCAAGGTCAACTGGCGCAACATGCGCACTAATTTTTACATGATCTATTCGCCCTCCGCGCTTGAAGGAGCGCCGCTCACCTTCGTCGCCACCGCCCACGTTCCTGAAGACAAGGAGATGGAAGTGCAACGCGCCGTCGTGAACAGCTTGCCCAACGTGACCGCCCTGAGCTCGCGCGATATCGTTAAAACGGTGCAGAACATCACTGAAAAACTGTCTGCTCTGGTCGATTTCATGTCGGGGTTCAGCATCCTTTCCGGTTTGATCATTCTCTCCGGCTCCATCGCGTCGACCAAATACCGACGCATGCAGGAATCTGCGATCCTGAAAATTCTGGGCGCCCGACGTTTTGCGGTCGCGCGAATTCTTGGAGTGGAATACGCTCTCCTCGGATTACTCGCGGGAATGATCGGAGCCGGGCTGTCCGCCTTGCTCTCCTGGGGCGTCATGGAATATCTGGTCAAAGCCCCCTGGCATTTTTATCCTTCCGTCACCTTCTCGGCGATTTTCCTGACCGCCGTAGCCGCCGCTGTGACCGGCATCGTGAGCAGTCTCGACTCGCTCAACGGAAAGCCCGGCAAAACCCTGCGCGAAGCGACTTGAACGGGCTTATAATATCGCTTGGCATGGATAGAATTTCGGAGTATATAGAGGATAATACTGACCCTCGCGGGAGGAATCTGGATGACAGGGTTCTTATCTTCTTCAGTAAGGTTTTTCACATTAGCCGCGCTACTGCTCTGCGCAACGCAGACTTCCCCGGCGCGCGCGGCAGGCATTGACGATATCGGCCCCAGGCCCGAATACCAGGCCCCGGCATGGGTCGCTCCTCCCAAACCAGAATCACCCAAACATTATCGAGACAACGGCGACGGGACTCTGACGGATTTGGACACCGGCCTCATGTGGGCGCAGGAAGACAGCTACGCCGACCTCAAGCGTTGTCTGAACTTTCATCAATCCGTGGATTATATTGAGAATCTGGAAGTGGCGGGCTATGACGACTGGCGACTGCCCACCCTGCAGGAACTGGCTTCGATCTACGACAACACCCAGGAAAATGCCATCAGCCTCGATCACAGCGAGGAAAATCCTTTAGCCCTGGACAACCGCTTCGCCGACGGGGCGGCTTACTGGTACTGGTCGGCCAATTTCAAAAACACGAAGATGAGCGATTGTTGCGGCAGGACCTTGTATTTCGTGAACGGCATGTCGCACATTCGCCGCTTTTCCTTTTGCCAGAACGGCGGCGTGCGCGGCGTAAGAGATGCTAATGACTAGAAATCATTCCCCGCGCATATTGGTACGGTGGCGAATGATCTCTCCCTCCGCCAGATAAATCACGTCTTCCGCCACGTTCGTGGCATGGTCGGCAATGCGCTCCAGATAGCGCGACGCGGACAAAATATGAATGTAACCGCTGATGCGTTCAGGGTTCCGGCGCATCGCCTCTTCCATCTGCACGTACATTTCCCGATTCAAATCATCCACCTCGTCGTCCTTGGCGCAAACGTTACGCGCCATCAGCGCGTCGGCGTTGACGAAAGCGTTCAAACTTTCCTTCAACATTTCTTTCACCTTGTCCGCCATCAAGTGAATTTCCTGAGGGATGGGCAGGTCTTCCTTCGAGGCCAGAAAAACGGCGCGTTCCGCGACGTTGGAAGACAGGTCTCCGACTCTCTCCAGATCCTGATTGATCTTTAATATGGAAACGATGAATCTCAAATCATTGGCGACGGGTTGATACAAGGCGAGAATTTTCAGACATTCCTCTTCCACCTCAACTTCCATCTGGTCGATTTCCGTATCCGATTCAATGACCTTCATCGCCAGTTCCGTCTGCCGCTCCACGAGAGACTTGACGGAGTTCTGGACGTTCTCTTCAACCTTGGTGCCGAGAGACAGGATCAGATCTTTTAAACGAGTGATTTCTCTTTCGAGATGCAACGGGTGCCTAGCCATGGATTCAATCCTTATCCAAACCGACCGGTGATATAATCTTCTGTTTTCTTCTCTTTGGGTTTTCTAAAAATAAGCTCTGTGTCGTCAAACTCGATCAATTCTCCCATGAACAGGAAGCCTGTGTAATCTGCAATCCGGGCCGCCTGTTGCATGTTGTGCGTCACGATGATGATGGTGTACTGAGATTTCAACTCAACGATCAACTCTTCAATTCGCGCCGTAGCGATCGGGTCAAGAGCGGAACAGGGTTCGTCCATCAACAACACTTCAGGTTCCACCGCGATCGCCCGGGCGATGCACAAGCGCTGTTGCTGACCGCCAGACAATTGCAAGGCGCTTTCATGTACGCGATCCTTCACCTCATCCCAAAGCGCCACGCGCTTGAGACTGTTTTCGACAATTTCCTCCAGTTCATTCTTATTGCTCAAACCGTGAATGCGCGGGCCGTAAGCAACGTTTTCAAAAATCGACTTGGGGAAAGGATTGAATTTCTGAAACACCATTCCAACGCTCTTGCGCAAATCGCTGACGTCCATACTCGGCGAATACACATTCAAGCCGCCGATATTGATTTCGCCCTCCAGCCGGGTGTTGTCCACCAAATCGTTCATGCGATTCAAACAGCGAAGCAAAGTCGACTTTCCGCAACCGGAAGGACCGATGAAGGCCGTCACTTTATTCTTGGGGATGATCATCTCGATTTCGTTGAGGGCCTGCTTGGAACCGTAATAAAACGAAACGCGATTGATGTGCACCGCGACTTCCTGCTTTAAAGACTGGGCCTTCTTTTCTTCTTGTTTATCTTTGGTCGAAAAGCTCATTTGATTTTTCATGATTTTATTTTCAATGGTTATCATACCGCACTTATCTCCAATTTTCTTCTCAAACGTTTGCGCAACCAGATGGCGGAGAGGTTCAGACACAATATGATCATGATCAACAGCAATGTGGTGGCGAACACCATGGGTCGTGCGGCATCCACGTTTGGCGACTGAAAACCAACGTCAAAAATATGAAAGCCAAGGTGCATGAACTTTCTGTCAAGATGCAAGAACGGCCAGAATCCGTCGACGGGCAGGGAGGGAGCCAATTTAACGACCCCGGTTATCATTAAGGGAGCGACTTCGCCTGCGGCGCGGGCCATCGCCAAAATCAAACCGGTCAAAATTGAAGGCATCACTGCAGGTAAAACCACGCGCCAGGACGTCTCCCATTTCGTCGCGCCCAGGGCCAGAGACGCTTCGCGCACCCCGCGAGAAACCGAAGCCAGCCCTTCTTCCGTTGAAACGATCACCACAGGAACCGTCAGCAAAGCCATCGTCAACGAAGCCCAGAGAATGCCGCCGGTGCCAAAAGTGGGAGCGGGCAAGGCGTCCTCATAGAAAAACCGGTCGATACCGCCGCCAACGAAGTAGATGAAAAAACCCACTCCAAACACGCCAAATACAATGGAAGGAACACCCGCCAGATTGTTCACGGCGATCCGTATCATGCTCACAAACAGCCCCGGCTTGGCGTATTCTCTCAAATAAAATCCAGCAAGAACGCCAAGCGGCGCGGCGATCAGACTCATTAGCAAAACCATCATGACCGTGCCGAAAATGGCAGGGAACACGCCGCCTTCCGTATTCGACTCGCGCGGGTCTTCGTAAAGAAATCGAGCGAACTTGTCGATGAAAAATCCAAGCTTGTCAAAAAATCCAAAGGTATTTGGAAGATGAATCTTGATTATTTTTTCAAGCGCGACGGAGGTTGTGGCCCCTGAGGCCGTTTTAACGATCACATCCCCCTTCATTCTGGATCGCAACTCCGCGAGTTGTTTCTCCAGCCCTTTGTACTCGCTGTTCAGTTCCGCAATCGCCTGCTCCACTTCGGCGATCTCGCCCGCGTCCGCGTTGTCTCTTTTGAGACGGTTCAAGCGAATGCGGTTTTTTTCGAGATAGTAATTGATCTTTCCGACGTCGTCTTTAGATACCTTATCCAATTCCGCCACCAAATCGTTCATCCCCGGCAAACGGCTTTTAATGGCTGACAAGGTATTTTCAAATCCTTCGGCGATCACCTTTCCGTCTTCTTTATAGGCTTCCAGAAAACCATAGAGATCGCCCCATTCCCTGCGCTCAAGAGCAACGGCATTGAGCTCCAGCGTGGTTGACTTGATTTTATCGTCGTCCATCCAGATATAGTCCGAGTTGTCCAGATCGCGGTTGCCTCGTTTGATCTGCGTACGAAAGCGGTCTGCGTCGGTCTTTGAATGGTTGGGAATGATTTCCTTCATGGTGACGGAACCCAGTTCGGCTCGTCCGCCTTCAAGCGCAAAACTGTGCAAAGGCGACGGCCAGAATGCCGAGACCCCGTTCACCAATAAATTCAACAAAAGAGCGACGACAAGAAACAAGGCAAAGGCCAGACACACGCCTGTGAGCCAGATAAAGAGATCGCCTGTTTTCCAGATACTTTTTTTCATAAGGCTTTGAATTTTTGTCTCAGTTTCAGTCGAACCAGTTCGGCTACGGTATTCGTCGCAAAGGTAATGATGAACAAGAGAAACGCCATCAGGAAGAGGACTCGGTAGAGCGACCCCCCTTCAGGCGCCTCGGGTAATTCCACGGCGATATTGGCGGACATTGCGCGAAATCCATTGAACACGCTCCAGTCCATGATAGGCGTGTTGCCGGTCGCCATCAGCACGATCATGGTCTCGCCAACGGCTCTTCCAAACCCAATCATCACGGCGGAGAATATTCCGGGCAGGGCGACGGGTAAAATGACTTTCACCGCTGTCTGCCAGGGCGTCGCGCCCAGCGCCAGCGAACCGGCCCTCAGATGAAACGGTACATTGGACAATGAATCCTCGGCGATCGTGAAGATCAAGGGCACAATGGCAAAACCCATCGCAATGCCGACGACAAGCGCATTTCTCTGGTCGTAATTGATTTGAAACAATTCAAGCAACCAGTATCTGAAATCACCATCCATGAGTCCCTGCTCCATTTGCCCGCCGATATAAATCGAACCAACGGCTCCGAGGAGCACCAGAGGAAAAAGGAGTATCATTTCCATTCCCGGCTTGAGACCGCAACGCTGACCCAGTTTCCAGCGCCGTTCGCTCCACCATCCCAAAAATGCAAACAACATCGCCAATAATGGGAACAGAACAAAACCAACAAAATATTTTTCGAGAAGCGGCGCGACGATCAACGCCCCGACAAAGCCCAATGCAACCGTCGGAAGGGTCGCCATCAATTCAACAGCCGGTTTGGTGATCTCGTTCAAACGCGGATGCATGAACTGGGATGAATAGAACGCCGCAAGCAATGCCAAAGGCAGAGCAAAAACCATCGCGTAAAAAGTTCCTTTCATCGTGCCAAAAATCAGGGGCATCAAACTGTATTTGGATTCGAAATCATCGCTCCCGCCGGTCGACTGCCAAATGTACTTGGGTTCGTCGTGCCCTTCGTACCAGATCTTGCCAAACAGGCCTTTCAAAGAAATGGAAGGGTGCGGGTTGTCGACGTCCCAGTGATAAAAATCGCCTTTCGTATCCAACGCCAGCAAGGCGTTGTTCTTGGGCGACAATGCAAGCTGGGTGAAATAGACGCCTTTTGAGCCGTCGATGGAAAACTGGGTTTCTCCCGTTGTGCCGTAACGGTATTCAATACTCCCATCTTCGGAAGCTGTGAAAAATCCCTTGTCGCGCAGGGAGATTGTCATGGCGCGCGGGGGCGACTGATTTTTATCGAATTCGTAGATATGCTTCAATTTTCCGGCGGGATGGTCTTTATCGAGATGGTAGGATTTGATTCGCCCTTCGGTGTCGCCTACGATCAAGGTGTAGCCGCCGTTTAAAAAATTCAGGAAGGAAACGCCCACGCCGGAATTCGCCGTCGCGCCGACGACAAAGATTGCATTTTTCGGGTCTTCGCTGTTGATGTTGACTTTCAGAATTTGACCGGAAGAGGTTCCAACCAACACGCTGTTACCGGATACGTCCACCGCCAGAGCCGTTATCTCGCCTTGTACAGGAAGATTCCAATGGGCTTGCTTGACTTTTCTTTTCACGCCACCCATCAAAGAACGTTTCACTTTAATCTGCGCCGTGGAAATCTCGTTACCGCCCGTGCCGGCGGCGATCGTCGTTTGAGCCTCCCGTTTGGAAAATCCAACGACGGTGATCGGCTGTCCCGTCTCGCTCATCACCAGAGCGTCCCCTTCATCCAGGCGCGGCTGAACCGTTTTCTGATCCTCCCCATAGACCACATCAAATGCCATTGTCACGGGTAGAACGCTTCCATTGGACAGACCCAGCGCCGCCGCGCCATTGGGCGAGTGCGCGGCTCCAGTGATTGTCGCTCCCTGCAATTGATTTAATGGAATCGCGTCGGCCGGATGCCAGTCGGGGAGATTGAAAAACTGAATGCCTTCGCTTCCAATAACGTAAGCGACTTTCTGATATTCATCCACTCCGAGTCCATAGGTCGGCTCTTGCACCGCGCCCGCTTTCTTCTCTTTGAGCTCTACCGTGGGGTCTTGAAACAAAGGAAGCGCTTCGATGACGATGACCAGCAGGATGGCAAGGATCGAAAAGATGATGATCGTCCCGCCAAGCGTGACCACTCCCGATGCGATCTTGTCGGCAAGGCGTCGTTTCAGCTTCGCCTTGGAAAGAGTGGTATCAAAAATGGAAGAGGCCGGACGACTCGCTTGCGCGGTCGCCTCGGCCGAACTATCTGATGAAGGTGTTTTGGACATCCTAGTTAACGGGAGCCGACCCTGACAATAGCGCCAGATCTTCGGCGGCTACATTCGCCGGGATTGGGTAATAACCGCCTTTTGCCACAACCTTTTGCCCTTCTTTAGACAAAACCATTTTAAAGAACTCAAGCGTCAGCGGGTTGAGGGGTTTGCCGGGCGCTTTGTTGACGTACACATAAAGAAAACGCGCCAGAGGATAATCGCCCGTCAGAGAATTTTCAGGCGTCGCTTCGACATAATCCGTACCGGATTCTGCGAGAGGGAGCGCGCGCACATTGGACGTTTGATAACCGATTCCGCTGTAACCCAGCGCATATCGATCCACGCTCACGCCTTGCACAACAGAAGCAGAACCGGGTTGCTCTTTCACTTCATTCTTGTAATCGCCTTTTTTCAATACGTATTTCTTGAAGTAACCGTAGGTTCCCGAAGCCGAGTTGCGACCAAACAGACTCACCTTGCGTCCCGCCCAGTCGCCGGTCATGCCCAGATCGCCCCAGGTCGTCACTTCTTTATAACCTTGACGACGGGTGCTGGAAAACGCCGAATCCACCTGCGCCATGTTCAAGCCTTTGATCGGGTTATCTTTATTAACGAAGACGGCAAGCGCATCAACCGCAACGCGAATTTCCATCGGCTTGTAACCGAAACGCGCTTCGAATTCATCCACTTCCGTATTTTTCATTCTTCGGGACATCGGTCCTAATTGAGATACCGCAGAAATCAACGCTGGGGGAGCCGTGGAGGAGCCTTTGCCTTCGACCTGGATATTGACGTTGGGATAAAACTCGCCAAATTTCTCGCTCCAGAAGGTCATCAGATTGTTCAAGGTGTCCGAACCCACGCTGTTCAAGTTGCCGCTGACTCCCTGAACCTTCGCGTAGCTTGGCAATTTGGGGTCCACTTCAATCGCGTTGGAGCTTGCAGGAAAGCTCGTCGCCATCCACATCGAAACCGCCACCACGCTGAATACTTTAAATTTTGCTTTCATTGATTTATTTCTCCTGTTGATTAAAAAGATAACCTTCGTTTGTTAGGATTTGATTAGGACATGATAATTATTTAACTGAGATGAAGGGTTGGGGCCCCCTCGACGCAAGGACTAAAGCCTTGCACGAGGGACTCTTGGAGGAGAGCGCTTAACCCCTTCAGCCCAAAAAACATCGCCATCAAACCTATAAAAACCAATGTTTTCAATGACCTTAGAATTTCAAGACCAGATCAACATGGGTCAATTCGTGTTTCTCAGCCGCTCCGGATTCTTCATCCGTAAAGAACTGGCTGACAGAAAGAACAACGCCTTTGTACAAACCCACTTTAACTCCCAGTTCCACGCCTTCTGAGTTCACGCCGCCGCCATGAAAATCAGAATCGTTCCAGGCTGAGAACACGGCATCGGCTTCGGTCACTCGATAGAGGGCCTTGGCCTCCCAATCGCCAAAATCCCTGGCTTTGCCAATTTTCACGCCCGCTTCCCATGCCTGATCGTTGTTAACGCCATCTGCGGTGTTGGTGGCATTGCCGTAGATAAAGGTCGTCGGTTTGCCCATCACATCGGTCTTGAATTGCGCCGCAACTTCAAAAATATTGAAGTCAAAGGAGTAAACGCCGCCAGCGATGGTATTTCTTCGACCTGCGCCCGCGTTGTTGGTCACTGCAGAGCCTTGCAGGTTAGCGAAGTCGTAGTAGCTCAGCGCCAGAACCAATTTGCCGGCAGAAACCTTATGCTCCAATTGCCCCTGATACGCGATCATGAAAACATCGCTATCCAGAGAATCGCCTGTTTCTTCCACGACATACTGTCCGAGAGCCATGCTCATTGTGGTGTCGCCTGCTTTGTGAGTGTATTTCTCAGAGAATCCTTCGAGGCTAAGGTCGCTGTCGAAGATCATTTCAGACTTGAGGTAGGGAACGCCGAACTTACCCGCGATCAATTCAAATTGCCCCGGAGTCCATTTTGCGAATGCGCGGTCGAGATCAAAATCCTTGGTGCCCGCCGTGTTGTCCAGCGTGATGTTCGTGGAAGTTGGATTATTGATACCGCCTCCCGCGAGTCTAAAACCCACATCCAGATTCTCGGCGAGATGAAAATCTCCGCCAATACGAAAGCGGATTCGCAATCGCGTTCGATCACCGGTGGTATTTGCATTCTGAAGATCCGCATTGATATTTTCCATTCTCATGCGGAAATCGCCGTTGAAAGAAAATCGATCCAGAATACTCAACTTTTCAGAATTAGCGCCGATTCGTTCTTCCATCGCCATGACCCGCAACTCCTCGCTTGTCAATGCAGACGAGGTTGCGGGAATCAGACAGGCCGCCGCCAAGGTCAAACAGGCCAGAGGTTTTAACAACTTGTTCTTCGTTTTTTCCATTTTCTCTCCTTAGATTTATAGCGTGCTTCAACAATATCAATGCGCATTGGACCGCAAGGGTCAACGCGCCTGAATGCGCTTTTGTGTTCCAACGAGAGCAGAATAGAAAACAAACATTTGCCTTTGATGAGGCAAGTATTAGTTTTTTGTTAGATTGAAGAGGGAAAAATGGAGGGAACTAAATGGGAATATGGATGCAGAATCGGCTTCCCCGGCCGGGAGAACTTTCCAAAGAAACGCTCCCTTGATGGGCAAGGGAGATGTGTTTGACGATCGACAAGCCAAGTCCGGTGCCGCCCAGCTTGCGACTGCGCGCCCTGTCGACGCGATAAAATCGTTCAAAGATGCGCGCATGATGTCTGGGTTCGATGCCAATGCCCCAATCCTGCACGCAGATCATCAGGTTTTCGTTTTTCTCGTGGACGCTGACCCGAACGCGCTTGCCGTCTCCGCTGTAGCGAATGGCGTTTTGCAACAAGTTCACGATCGCTTCCTCGATCAGTTGTGGATTCATACGCGCCGATAAATTCGAATCGCAGTCCAGTTCAATTTCAATACCATGATTTTCCGCCATGATCGAACTTGCCTGAACCGCGGACTTCAACACGCTCAAGACCGAGGCGTCTTCAAGCGCAATCTCTTGATCCTCGGAATCTTTTTCAATGCGGGAAAGACTGAGAAGATCGTCAATGATGGCGTTGAGACGGTCCGCCTGCTTGAGGACAATATTCAGAAATCTCTGAGACATATCAGGGTCGGGTGAAGCCTCCTGCAACAGAGTTTCAACGCATCCCTTGATCGCCGTCACCGGGGTCTTGAGTTCATGCGAGACATTGGCGACAAAATCTTTTCTGATATTTTCCAGGCGCCGCAATTCCGTCACGTCGTTCAAAACCGCCAACATGCCAATGCTGTTGTTGTGGGCGCCCTTGAGAGACGTGCCTCTGGCATGAACGATCTTCTCCCCGTCGCTCTGCACCAGGAACTCCGCGTCGATGGGTTGCGAACTCTCCAAAGCCTGCTTGATAAAATTTCTCAACTCGGTGTTGCGAAATGCTTCCTGGAATCGACGACCGCAAACATCCGCCGCATTGACGCCGAACAAACGGCTTGCCGCGTCGTTGACGCGAAGTATTTTTTCCTGCGGGTCGACTGCCAGCACGCCCTCCACCATACTCGACAAGATCGCTTCGACCTCGTTGCGCTGGGAAGTCAGTTCCTGAATGCGTTCGTTCATGGACTGCGACATTTGATTGAGCGCCATGGACACGCCGTCAAATTCATCCCTTTCACGGGTGGACAACTCGGCGGCGACCTCTCCTGAAGAAAAACGACCCGCAACTTTTTCTATCTTCAAAAAATTCTGCCAGATTTGCCGGGAGGTGAAACCGATCGCCCAGACCAGCAAAGAACCGGCGACGCCAAAACTGACCAGCGACCAGACAACCCAGTCCTTCCACTCATCCGTCGCCTTGCTCTGCAGGGAAGAGACGATGATCGCCCCTTTCAATTTTTCTCCAGACAATATCGGCGAGGCGACGACAAACCACTGCGTGTCGCCATGCGGTTCCTCATAAACGGATCGCGCGGTTTTTCGCGCCATCGCTTCTTGAAACTCCGGCCGACCGGCGTGATTTTCCATTCGATCCGGAACTTCTCTTGAGTCCGCCAGCGCCTTACCCGTCGGGTCGACCAGGGTGTAGCGTTGACCGGTGTCCGTTTCCCATTTACGGACGATCTCCTGAACGAACTGCTTCTTTCCTTCCGAAAATAATCCCGCTGATTGCCCGGCAACCAGAAGCGCCTCATGCTCTAAATTCTGATAGGCGTTTTCAATCAGACGCTCCTTGATTGCGATCAGCAAAAACCAGGACGCTCCAGCCACGATCAAAAATGGCATCAGAAAATAGGCCGGGTAGTTGCGTTTGAATTTTCTTTGCTTGGGCATTTGATATTTCTTCGCTTTTGAAAACGTTCGTCTCTTAATCTATCAGAAAAATCACTCTTCGTTGAAATCCTTGAAGCGATAACCCACGCCGCGAACCGTCTCGACATAATGCGCCACCGCGCCCAGTTTTTTCCGCAATCCCACGATCTGGAAATCGATCGACCGGTCTGTCACCGCATAGTCGTCGCCGCGAATCCAGTTGACGATCTGGGAGCGCGTGAACACCCAGCCAGGGCGTTGCGCCAGCGCATGCAGAATGCTGAACTCAGACAGGGTCAGCGTCACGTTCTTTTCCTTCACGCGAACCTCATGCTTGTCCAGGTTGATCTCCAGGTCGGGAAAATGCATCGTCTGCCCCGATTCATCCGTTTTCTGTGGACTGCGACGCAATACCGCGCGAATGCGCGTGATGAGCACCTTCAAACTGAAGGGTTTGGTAACGTAATCGTCCGCGCCCAACTCCAGCCCCTTCACCACATCCGACTCTTCGCCCTTGGCTGTCAACATAACTATAGGCACATTGGCATGTTTGGAATCCTCCCGAATCTTGCGACACACCTCGAGTCCGCTCAAACCCGGCAACATCAGGTCCAGTAAAACCAGGTCGGGGTTTTTACTTCGGAATTGTTCCAGCCCCATCTCGCCGGTGTCGGCGCGATAGACCTCGTAGCCTTCTTTAGTTAAATTATAGGCCAGCAGTTCCTGAATATCTTCCTCGTCCTCAACAACGAGAACCTTTTCTTTTCCCATACCCACCCTTTCGAAAAATCACGCTTCTTCCATCAACTCTTGTTCCAGCTGTTCGATCTGTTCTGTAAGTCGCGTCCATTCGTTCTGCAATGCCGTCTCTTCCTTATCCAGTTCGGCGCATCGTTGCAACAAGCTTCGTAAGCGTTCTTTTTGCGAATCTTCATACACATCGGGACCGGCGAGTTCCTGCTCCATTTCGCTTTTGGCGTCCATCACCCGTTCGAGTTCGGTTTCAGTCTTGCTCAACTGACTCTCGAGAGGTTTGAGCGTTCGGTACCTCTGGTTTCTCGCTTCGGCCTCTCGCCGCTTGCGCTCTTTATCGCCGCCCGGCGATGCGTTTTGATTGTCTTTATCCGTCTTCAGGGCCATTGCGCGTTCCGCTTCAATGGCCTTGGCCGCTTCAAACTCGGAATAGTTTCCCGAGTATTCCTTCACGCCGCCGCCGTCCACTTCCCAGACCCGGTCGATGATCGCGTCGAGAAAAAAACGATCATGCGAGATCACGCAAAGCGTGCCGTCGAAATCCGCCAGAGCCGCCGCCAGAATCTCGCAGGTTTTCATATCCAGATGGTTGGTCGGCTCGTCCAGAAACATCAGCGGAGACGGATGGGCCAGAAGACGCGCCAACGCCAGCCGGGAGCGTTCTCCGCCGGAAAGCACCGATACCTTCTTCTGCACATCATCGCCTGAAAACAAAAAAGCGCCTAGCAGATTCTGTTTCTCTGTCCGCGTCAAATGCCCGGCGACTTCCTCCATGGATTCCATCACCGTGTGGTTCGGATTCAGCGCGTCGGAATGGTGCTGTGAGTAATAAGCGCGGCTCACATTCGAACCCAGTTCGATCTGTCCCGAATCGGCGTCGAGAACGCCCGCCATGAGCTTGAGCAAAGTGGACTTTCCGGCGCCGTTCTCGCCCACCAGCGCGATGCGCCAACCGCGTTCCAGCTCGATGGAAAAATCCCGGTACACTTCCACCGCGCCATAGGATTTTCCAATATCGGTCAAACGCACCACCATGCGCCCGGTGCGCGGGGGCTGTGGAAATCGAAAATGAACGGATTTGGATTGTTGCGCGACCTGCACCCGCTCCATTTTATCCAACATTTTGACACGGCTCTGAACCTGCTTGGCCTTGGTGTTCTTGGCCCTGAAGCGTTCGACAAAACGCTCAATCTCGGCGATGCGCTTGCCCTGATTGAGCGCTTCCGCCGCCAGACGTTCTTCCTTGGCGGCCTTCTCTGTTTCGTAGCGGTCGTAATTCCCCGTATAGACGGTCAACACGCCGCGATCCAGTTCGGCGATGCGCCCGACCAGGGCGTTGAGAAACCTGCGATCATGCGAGATGAGCAGGAGCGCGCCTTCATAAGATCGTAAAAAGGATTCCAGCCAGACGACCGACCGAAGGTCGAGATGGTTGGTCGGTTCATCCAGTAATAACAAGTCGGGAGCCTGCAACAACAGCCGCGCCAGTTCCACGCGCATGCGCCAGCCGCCGGAAAATTCCTCCAGCGGGCGCGCGTCTTCTCCCGGCTTGAAACCCAGGCCCTGCAGAATTTTCTTGGCGCGGGCTTCCAGTTCGCTTCCGCCCAAATGCTGGAACTCGTTTTCCAGTTCCGCCAGACGGCGGCCCCACTCGTCGGGTCGTTCCCGATGCAGGGCTTCGTCGGCTTCGCAACGTTCCTTGTCGCGCCGCACCTGATAATAAGGTTCCAGTCCTGAAAGCGCGCGTTCCAGCGCGCTGACATTTTCCTGCTCCAGTTCCTGGGTGAGCATGGCGGAGCGCACGCCCTTTTTCCAGTCCACCTGCCCTGCATCCGGCAGTTCCTGTCCGGCAATGATCTTGAAGAGGGTCGATTTGCCCGCGCCGTTCTCTCCCACCAGCCCGACTTTCTCGCGCGGGCGCAGGTGCAGGTTGAGGCCTTCAAACAGCAGTTTGGAGCCGAAACGTTTTGAAAGATCTCGCAGGTAAATCATGAGCGGTTCGTTCGGCCTTTCTAGCGGCGTTCGCGCAGTTTGGGATTGAAGGCTTCACGCAAACCTTCGCCGCAAAGATTGAAGGCCAGCACCACCACAAGGATGGCGCAACCGGGAATGAAGGTGAGCCAGGGCGCATCAAAAATGAACTGCTTGCCGTCCGCCAGAATATTGCCCCAGGTGGCGTCGGGCGGTTGCACGCCAAAGCCGAGAAAACTCAGGCCCGACTCCGTCAGGATGGCCATCGCCACGCCGATCACGGCGGAGACAAGAACCGGAGCCAGCGCATTGGGCGCCATGTGTATGAAGATGATGCGCCATTCGGGTATCGCCTGACTTTTCGCCGCCACCACAAAATCCTGTTCGCGCATCGCCAGAAACTCCGCTCTCACGAATCGCGCCGCGCCCATCCAGCTGGTCAGGCCGATCACGATCATGATGTTGTAAATGCTCGGCGGCAACAATGCGACCACGGTGAGAATCAGAAAGAACGCGGGAAAGCACAGCATGATGTCGACGAAGCGCATGATGAGCGTGTCCACGGTGACGAATCCGATTTTCTTCGCGCCGTAAAATCCGGCGATGCCGCCCATGAAAATACCAACCGCCATCGCGATTCCCACGGCGATGAAACCGACGGTGAGCGACACCGAGGTTCCCTCCAGCATGCGCGACAAAACGTCGCGTCCCAATTCGTCCGTTCCCATCCAGTAGATTCCAAACAACGGCGGCGTGTCTCCCGGAGCGCCTTGGTAGGCCGAAAACGGAGCCATGAATTTATCGGCAAGGCGCACCGCAGAGGGATCGAACGCGGCGATCCATGCCGTCGCCGCTTTTCCAAGAACGGCAAAAATACCGAGGCCGACCAGAAACAGAAAGCTGGAGTAAGCCATCTTGTCTTTTTTGAAAAAGCCCCAGCTCTCGTGAAACAGGCTGGCGGACTGAGGCGCATCCAATGTCGCAGTCTCCGGACTTTTCATAATTTGATCCTCGGATCGACCACGGCGTACAAAATATCCGATAATAACGTTCCCACCAGGGCGAGAATGGCGGCGATGAAATTCAGCGTCAACACGACCGGAAAATCCCGCGCCAGAATCGCTTCGTAACCCAAACGCCCCATGCCCGGCCAGGCGAAAATCGTTTCTATGATGACGGAACCGCCAATCAATCCCGGTATCATCAGTCCGAACATGGTGATGAAGGGGAGAAGCGCATTCCTCAATCCGTGTCGATACACCACCACGTCTTCGGACAGGCCCTTGGCGCGCGCGGTGCGAATGTAGTCCTGACCGATCACTTCCAGCATTTGCGAACGCACATAACGCGACAGTATCGCGATACCCGCGACCGCCGACATCAGGGCGGGAATGGCGATATGCGCGAGTCGGTCCATCGTCCGCGACCAGGCGTCGGCTTCTTCAAGACCAAAGGTCTCCATGCCGATGACGGGAATGTGAAACTGTTTGACCATGACGATGATGCAGATATAAGAAAGAAAAAATCCGGGAATGGAGATCAACGCATAGGATAGAAAAGTGGTCGATTTGTCAAAGGTCGAGCCTTTACGCAGAGCGGAATGGATGCCGAGCGGGAACGCCAGCGTCCAGGTCAGCAGGGTGGCGACGATGAACAGCGGCAGGGAATTCAAAAAACGCTCGCCTATTTTTTCCAGCGCAGGCTGATTGTCTTTGAAGGACTTCAAGTCCCCTTTGAACAGATCGCGGAGCCAGTAGACGTACTGGATATGCAGGGGTTCGTCGAGATGGAACGCGGCGCGGATTTTCTGAATGTCCTCCGGCTTCATTCTGGGATTGGAGGGATCGACCAGACTCGGCTCGCCCGGCGCCAGATGAATGATGGCGTGCGAGATGATGGAAATGAAAACCAGAAGGATGATTCGCTGGCCAACGCTTCTAAGAATGAATCGAAACATCAGACCCGCTTCGCTTCAGGCGCGCGTTGCGCCTGACGTCTTATTGAGGGGAAATACGGATTATTTTGAGGAATGTTCTTCAAGGGTCTCAAAAATTTTCAGGCGAATGACGCCCAATTCTTCGCCCAGTTGATCGTCTTCAGAGTCGTCCACTTCCGCCGCAAGGTAATCTTCCAGCTCTTCCAACTCGCCAACGGAATATTTGAAGTTCGAATCCCCATTGCCTTCCAGAGGCGCGATTTTAATGCGGTCGATCAGATAATCCGGAGCCAGCTCCTGATCGATCATCAAACGCCGCTCTTTCTGACTGAGACTCAATACCAGATGATCCGGCGCTTGCGGTCGCCTGTGTTCCAGCGACCAGTTTTTGTCCAGCCGCTCAAAACTCTGGAACACTTCGTTGAAATTAACGCCGACTTCCTTGCAATAGCCTTTCAGATACGCGAACATGAGGAACACGCATTCATTGGCGCCGAGGTCCATATTGCGCGATTCAAAATCGGCGATATCGTCTTCGACCGCATCCAGCATTTCCATGAAAAGGTCGGTCTCCGCCATTCCGCCTGTAGGAGTTTCGTTCTCCGTCGGCTCGGACCCTTCCCCGTCGTCGTCAATCATAAACAAAACTCAATCGCCCGCGCAGGTTGCGGACTCACAGATTCAAGAAAACAATCTTTAAAAGCTATTTTCGACGCCTTGCGTCATTGTTATTTTTGATACGAACCGCCGTCATCGCGCTACGCATACCCATCAGGATCGCCGTCGCGACGATCAAAACCACGCCCATTGGCGCGAACCATTCAGCAGTGAGAGACATACAATATAACTCCTTAGAAGGTGAATCGGTATTTATCAAATAACTCCAGGGTCACTTCGTCTTTTCCTTCTTTAGACACTTCCTGCTCAATGCGTTTGATCGCCATATTGCGGATGAAGGGAATCGGAATGCGTTTGACTTTTTCAACCGCATCATCGGTCCATTTCAACGCGGTCACCACCGGCTCGTCCGCTTTATTGGCGTATTCCTCGTCGCGCGCCTCGTCCTCTTCCGTCACTTCCATGCCCATCGCTTTTTTCGCGGATGCGGGCATGATATTGTCGAACACTTCTTCGATGATATCGGGCATCACCATTTTATCGCCGCGTTCTCGGGCCCGCGCCTCAATGGTCTGCTTGGCCATGCCCAGTACAAAGGGCGGAACTTTTTCCATTTTGGCCATCGCTTCTTTGGTCCAGGGCATTCCCGAAGTCGGGGCGACGTCCATATAATTTTTGAATTTCTCGATGATATCGTCTTTTTTCTGCGTGCGCTGATCGAGAAAATCCGTGATCTCTTCAATGACCTCGACCTTGCGAGGGCTTTCCTTCATCTTTTCCTTGGCTTCCTCAAACGCGCCCATCGACAATTCTTCAAAACCGAACTGTTTGACTCGTTTGGAGACCAGCATCATCGATTCATTGCGAATGTCGGTCAAAAAATCGGATGTGATCAACTTATAACCGCGGCGCATGGCGCGCTGAACCATTAATTTGCGGATACCGGGTCGGACAAATTCAGGAGCGTGTTTGACCCGCTCCCAGGCGTCCAACGACCACTCCACCCCGTTTTCCTTTGCGTAAGGATGATCAATCACCTCAGCAGGATTTGCTTGCTCGCTCATTTGATGGGATTCTCCTGGGCCTGAATTCAATAAAAGGATTGATATTAAATAATTACTTGATGCGCAGGGCAATGTCAATTATTTTGGAAGGCTTTAAAGACTCCCTGCTTCCATAATGGATTATAATATTTTCATGAAACGTTCCCCAATCGTTTATTTGCTGTTTTTCACATCCGGCGTCTCCGCTCTGATTTATCAGATCATCTGGACGCGCATGCTCACGCTCACTTTTGGGCACACCGTGTATTCGGTTTCCGTCGTCTTGTGCGCATTCATGGCCGGGCTGGGATTGGGAGCGTTTTATTTCGGCGCCTGGGTCGACGCGCTTTGTCGCCCCAGGGGACCTGTCGGCGTCGTCCCTGCGCGCGCCAATGGAAATCAGGACCCGGCAAGCCCGCCGGATTCCCCCGCCCCTCTTCTGGTATACGGCTGGATTGAAATTCTAATCGCCTTGACGGGGGCCGGGCTGTCGTTACTGTTCGCCAATTTTGACCTGATCTATTCATGGGTGCATCTGATTTTGCCCGACTCGACGGCGGCGAACAATCTGGCAAAAGCCGTTTTAGCGATCGTTTTCATGATCGTTCCGACCACTCTGATGGGCGCAACCCTGCCCATCATCAGCAAATATGCCGTCACAAACAGCGCTAAACTGGGCGCCCAAATAGGACTTTTATACGGATTGAACACCCTCGGCGCGGCGGTGGGCGCTTTGGCGACGGGCTTTTTCCTCATCAGCGTTTTCGGCGTCTTGCAAACCGTTCTGTTCGCCGCTTTCCTGAACCTTGTCATCGGTATCGGCGCGATTCGCATTTATCAGGAGGAACGCGGCGACGACGCCCCGAAGATTCAGTGGCCCGCTTTCAAACGCCCCGAACTGGTCTGGAATAAAGATAATAATCTGTGGATCGGCATCAGCTTTCTGTGCGGTTTCACCGCTCTGGCATACGAAATTCTCTGGACGCGTCTGCTCGTCTTCAGCATTTCCAGCACGGTCTATTCATTCAGCATGATGCTCGCCGTCTTCCTGCTCGGCATCGTGCTTGGAAGCCTGGTCGCCGCGCCCCTGCTGACCCGGTCGATTGACCTGAGAAAATGGCTTGCCTTCCTGCAATTGGGAGTCGGCCTCTACGTCATCATCTCCATATACAATATGGAACTGATTTTATCCGCGCCCTGGAACAGCTACAACCTGGAACAACCCTTCAAGGCCTTCCGGCAGTATTTTGCGGATTCCACATTTTTGATGCTCTTGCCGACGGCGATGATTGGCATGAGCTTTCCCATCCTCATCCGCATCATCTCCCCGGACAAAGAACAAGTGGGTCGAGGCACCGGCTGGATTTATGCCTTCAACACGCTGGGAGCGATCACCGGCTCTTTGGCCGCCGGTTTCTTCTTACTGCCGCGTCTTGGCGTTCAGCAAAGTCTGACGGCGATCGCCGCATTGAATCTGCTTGCCGCGACCCTGCTGTTTCGCACCGGACCTTATCTGACCCTGCCCGTCCGCAAGGGGCTGACCGTGGTGTTTGCCGGACTCATCCTGTTCGTTAATGTGATGATCCCGGAAAACCTGCTCCAGTCTTTTTTCATGCGCGACAGCGCAGGCAAACGCAACGTCAAGCAACTGCTTTATTTCAAGGAAGGGCTGACCGACACCGTCGCCGTGTTCAAGGACAATTACGGCATTCTCGACCCGGACGCCAAACGGCTGATCACCAACGGCATCTCCATGTCGGCGTCGAACCTGATCGCCACGCGCTACATGAAGCTGTTCGCCTACGTCCCGATCCTGCTGTCTCCCAACCCGGACGACGTGCTGGTGGTGTGCTTTGGCACGGGACAGACCACCGGAGCCGCCGCTATTCATCCTCTAACGAGAGCCGTGGACGCCGTCGACCTGTCGCCTGAAGTCATTCACTCAGGCGCTGTGTTTGCGAAAGAAAACCACAACGTGCTGGGCAATCCCAAGGTCCGCTTCATCATCGAAGACGGGCGCAACCATCTGCTCTCCACCGACAAGCGTTACGACGTCATCACCGCCGAACCGCCGCCGCCGCGCACTGCGGGCACCGTCAACCTGTACACCAAAGAGTATTACGAAGCCGCTAAAAACCGTCTGAAGCCCGGCGGCATTGTCGCGCAATGGATTCCCATGCATTCGCAGGGCGAAAAAGAAGTGGACATGCATTTCAAGACCTTCCACGAAGTCTTTCCGCATTCGCTGGCCTGGATGTCCGTCGCCAATGAGATTCTTATCATCGGTTCCGACCAGCCGATCACCCTCGATTTCGAAACCCTCAAACGCCGCATCGAAAATCACGAAGAGACGCGAGCCTTGCTCGAGCAGATCGAAATCGCCAACGTGTATGATTTCCTCAGCAACCTTTGGTATCTGGAAGACAAGATTGAAGAACTGGGCCAGCGCGCTCCCGTTATTACAGACAATCGGCCGTATATCGAGTTCTACCTCGACCTCGGTCGCGTGGTGGACCTGTCCGCTCAGGAGAAATACGTCTTCAACCGCTCTTCATTCGACGACATTTCCGAACGCATTCAGAATCTCTCCGCCGAGGATCGTAAAATTTTTGAAAAATATTACCATCGCATGGACCTCTACCAGAGAGGCGTGATGTACGCCAACCGCAGTCAGTTGATGGAAGCCGCGGCGATTGGGGATAACCCGGCTTTACTCCGTTATCACTTGCAGGCGGATGAAAAACAAATCCAACAGCTGGTCGAATTGACGCGGGAAGAGCCCGATCAAATTTTCAATTATCTGAACCTCGGACACGCCTATTTCCAAATGGGCGCATACGATAAAAGCATGGCCGCCCTGAAGTCGGCGCTGGCGATAGATCCGGATCAGCCGCATGCGAATTTATACATGGGCTTCAATCTTGCGGAAGCGGGCCGTCGCGAAGAATCGAGATCCTACTTCAAACACGCCGCAAAAAAAGACCCGCAGAATTTCAGCGTTGTCATGCAGGAAACGGCGCTCGCAGACTTGCTCGACAAACTGGATGAAACACCCGACAACGTCGGCCTGCTCATTTCGGCCGCGCAGTTTTTCAATATGAAGAAAGATTATTATAATGCGCTGAAATATTCTTTGAAAGCTCTGGAACTGGATCCGAATAATGTAAAGGTGTTGCAGAGCATCGTGTTCAGCTATCGTTCGCTCGGGATCGCCAACGAGGTCATCATGTACGGCGAACGCTTTGAAATGCTGGATTCCGAGGACATACATCTGCAATTCATCCTCGGCGAGATTTACGCCAAACTCATGCGTTGCGATCAGGCCGTGCCCAGATTAAAAAAGGTATTGAAAGCCGACGATACCTACCCGCAGGCCCAACGTCTGTACGACGACTGCATCGATTCCGTTCAAGCGCCAGAGACGCCCTTCAGTTTATCTTAGCCGTCGCGCCTTGAACGGCCGCCAGGCGATAGACTTTAAGGTCTTCCGGCGACGGCTCATCATCGTCATGATGCTCTTGAATGATCTTCACCATATCCGGCAAAATCGATATGAAGGCGTCGGTCAGTTCAGGATCGAACATGATGCCGCGATTTTCCTTAATCAAAGCCACCGACTGTTCTACTGAGAACGCTTTTTTATAAGGTCGTTCGCTGGTCAATGCGTCGAACACGTCGCAGATCGCGGAAATTCTCCCTTCAATGGGTATTTCCTTGCCCTTCAATCCCGCCGGATATCCCGAACCGTCCCAACGCTCCTGATGCGTCAAGGCAATCACCTCCGCCATTTGCATGGTGCGGGAGCTACTGCCGGATAAAATTTGCGCGCCAATGGTCGGGTGCAGTTTCATGATATGCCAGTCCTCTTCCGACAATTTTCCGGGCTTAAGAAGGATGTTGTCGGGGATTCCAATCTTGCCAACGTCGTGCAAGGGACTGGAATCCTGCAAAATCTGGCACTCTTGCTCGTTCATTCCAATTTCTTTTCCCAGCCGCGCGCACATCATACTCATACGAATGACATGCTCTCCCGTCTCATTATCTCGATACTCGGCCGCGCGCGCCAGTCGATGAATGACCTCCAGGCGTGTTTCCTCCAGCTGTTGCGTGCGCATCTTGACCCGTTTTTCCAAAGCAAAATTTTGCTCCTGAACTTGCCGGTGCAGCATTTGCGTCTCCAACATATTATGGATACGACACAAAGCCTCGCTACGGTCCAACGGCTTGTTGATATAATCCCTCGCCCCAGACTCCAAGGCCTTCACGCGAGTCTCCCGGTCCATTTGAGCCGATAGAATTAGAACGGAGCGTTCCAATCTCCCATTTTCCGATTTCAACAAATCCATCACTTCAAAACCGCTCAGATACGGCATTTTGAGATCCAGAATGACCAGGTCGGGTTCAAACGTGCCGCATGTTTCTTTAGCCTGGCGTGGGTCCGTGATCGCATGGACATTTTCATAGCCCTCATTCCTCAATATCCGGTTCAAGATACGTACGTTGCCAGACTCATCGTCAACAATGAGAATTTTTGCCAGTTTGATATCTGGAGATTCCATAATTTTCTCCCAATATTTTAATTTACCTAGACTTTCTGTGTGGCCACATATTATCCCCAGTCCAATAGCAGGTCAACAAAATTTCGACCCGATCAGATTTTATAAATTGGGGTTCGGAATGCTATTCAAATTGCGGTAGTTGAGGGGACACACCCTAAGGCAAGGAAGGCTGGAGCCAGGCCAACGGGAGTTAATTGAAAAGCCATTGAAAATACATAAGTAATTCAGGAGAGAGACAAATTAAATCAGCTTTTAAAGAAATTCAGAAGGGATTTGATCTTATTTTTGACCTGGGTTTTGAGATAGGACTTACGATCGAACAGCGCTTTATGCGTTTCATCCAACAAGACCGGGATGTCCAGTTTTTCAGGGCATTTTGGCAGGCAGTCCCCGCACTGCGTGCAGGCAAAAGCAAAACTTCCGGGAAACCAGTGACCGTGCTCCTCCAGCATATTGTAGCGAAAGCGCCCGTAGGTCTCCATATCATAGGCTTTCAACAGGTTCCGAAACCGCAGGATTTCGGGGATATTGATATTCTCCGGGCAAGGCAAACACTCGCTACAATAAGTGCATTGCCGGGGCAACATCTCTAATGGAGCGTCCATACGCTGGCGAACCCGCACCTCCTCTTCCTCGCGGTAGGAGCCGCCCGTCAAGATGGCGAGGTTTTGCTCGAAATGCTCCGGCTCGTGGATGCCATAGCTGAGCGTCGTGACTTGCGGATGACTCAGACAAAATCGCCCGTTGAACTGAATCGGCGTGAGCGGTTTGCATAAATCCCGAACCTTGTCCGATGGATTCCAGAGCATCCCTCCCTTCTCATTCGGGGATATGATAAACACTCCGATATCCTTTTCGCGCGCCAGTTCGACCGCTGGATAATTTCGCTGAAAAAAATAATAATAATGCAGGTTCACAAAACTGAATAAATCGGTTTGCAGAGCCTTCATGATGACGTCCAGCGGCCCGTGCGTCGAGAAACCCACATGGCGAATGAGTCCCTCTTCCTTCATTCGCAGGAGCGTCTCCACCGGGCCTCCCGTCTTCACGGCAGTCGCCAGCAATTCATCGTTATTGATTCCGTGCCAGCCGTAGAAATCGACGTAGTCCAGTTTCAGCGCATCCAATTGCCGCTCGACCAGTTCCCGGGTTTCATCCGCCGTCTTCGGCGCGCCCTTGGTCATCATTTTGAACTGCTCGCGCGGCGTTTTCAGTTCCTGAAGCGCCAGACCGTATAGATGCTCGCTTTTGACGTAACCGTAGGCCGTTTCAATATGATTGATACCGTGGTCGAGCGCGCGCCGGGTGATGTCGATGCAATGCGCGATCGATTCCTTCGGCAATCGGTCGCGCGGCGGCGTCCACACATTTTTGAATCGCATTCCGCCCAGGGTGATGACGGAAATGCTCTCGTTGGTTCTTCCAAAACGTCGGTATTCCATAGTTCTGTTCATCAGCGCCGCCGCTTCACGCAACCGATGCGGCGGAGTTCGGCAATTGATTTCACATCCTCAATCGTGTTAAAAAATGAGTACGACTTCTTTTAATTGTAGCGAAACAACACTTGGACAATCAGATTTCATTCAGCTTGTTCCGCGGCTTTCACGACGCCCCGGTTTCGATATTCAAACGCGGGGCCTGGGCTTTGGCCAACGGTTCCCGACTGGACGTCGCCATCATCGGGCAAAGTCACCGTATCATCAGTCAGTCCGGAAGGGAAGTTCTCACAGAATTCATCGCCTGCGGTCCCGAGCAACTGGTCGGAGATTCCATCGACCAGACCCCTCTCCAGCCCGGAGCGACGCACGAAAACGAATTCACGAGCGCCGGTTTCAAATACCATTATCGCATTGAAGTGGTCAACCAGCTTTATATCGACATGGACGCCTATCGCGCCGCGCTTCCGACGGACGCCGCCCTGCAATGCATCTCGCATGGCTTCGAGAATCCGTCGCAAAATTCACAGGACGCGCCCTTCACCGGCATCGCTATCGACGTTCGCGACAACCGGTTTTTCACCATACACACCTATCCTGAGAACGGTTTTTCAATTCTCAGCGAAACTCGAATTTCGAGCCGGAATCCGGCGCATATGGCAGAGTCGGCGAGCCTGATCTCATGATCAAACGATTGTTCGACATCGCAAAAGCGAACTGGGGCGACTGGCGCGAACGGCAGGACGCTTCTGCGGACCCTTCGCGACAAAATTTTACAGAACAGGATTATTTCCAGCCCGAGTCGCCTCCGCCGAGGAATGCGCAAAGCGACCGTCTCGCCGGATTCTACGCCAATCTGGAATTGCAACCGGGCGCGACTAAAGACGAGGTCAAGAAAGCATGGCGGCGATTGATGAAGCAATATCATCCCGATTTGCATTCGCAAGACCCGCAGAAGAAACAGGTTGCGGAAGAGTTGACCCAGCGCCTGACCGAAGCGTATCATACGCTGAACAAGGAACTGTCTAAATAAAGAACAAAGCATTGGCCCGGCGTTGCGCCGGAACAACGCCGACAATTTATAAATGTGATTTGAAAAATTTTCCTATCAGCAACTGGAGCCATCAATGGACTATTTCAACACCGTAAAGAACCACCTGCTGGAAATGGGTTTCAGCATCGATTCGGAAAACGAAGCGGAAGAATTGTGCGTCATCAACGACGAAGAACGCGGCATCAACAATCTGGTGGTCGATTGCGAAGACCCCATTCTGATCCTCGAACAGGTCATCCTGAAAATAAACAAGGACGATCCCAAATTCCACAAACGACTCCTGCAACTCAATCGTTCCCTGGTGCATGGCGCCTACGCGCTCGACGAAGACGGGAAAATTCTCATTTTCCGCGACACTCTGCAACTGGAGAATCTCGACCGCAATGAACTGGAAGGAAGCATCGACGCCCTCAGCCTGGCCATGGCGGAACACGGCTCCGAACTGCTTGAGTTTGCAAAATCCCAATAACTTACGTATTCAACCCATCAAACGAAGAGGCCGCTCATGTCAGGATTATTTTCAAGAATCATCAATTGGAGCAAGTCGGAAGCGCATTCCGTCGTCGACCAGATCGAAGACCCCATCAAAATGACCGAGCAGGGCATACGCGATCTGAAAAAAGATCTGACCACCGCCATGCAGAGTCTGGCGCAGGTCAAGGGCATCGTCATTCGCATGCGCAACGACGTTGAAAAGCACAAACGCCTTGCCGGAGACTACGAGAAAAAAGCCATGGCCCTTTTGCAACAAGGCCAGGGCGGCGCTATCGAACCTACGGAAGCCGAACGATTGGCCACGGAGTCGCTTTCGCGCAAGGAGACCAGCGGACAAGAGGCCCTGCGTCTGCAAAAAGAACTCATTGCGCAAGAGGACATGTCCAATCAGTTGCAGAAAAATGTGGACAAACTCCGTTCCACCATTCAACGTTATGAGAACGACCTCGTGACCCTGCGCGCGCGCGCCAAGACGGCGGCGGCGACCAAGAAACTCAACGCCCAGATCGCGCAGGTGGACGCGGGAGGCACCATCGCCATGCTGGAAAAAATGCGCGCCAAGGTGGAGGAAGACGAATCGCTGTCCAAAGCTTACGGCGAAATGGCCGACTCCAACACCAGCATCGACGACCAGATCAACAAAGCCCTGAGCTCTGGCGGCGCCGTTCCCGGAGCATCGGACAGCCTCGCTGAGTTAAAAGCAAAAATGGGAATTTCCTGAAGGAGCGTTCATGGTATTCGGTTTTTTCAAAAAAAATAAAGACGATAAAAAACAGGAAGCGCCTCAACTGGAGGACCTCGTCCTTTCCAAGCTACGCCCCGGCTATCTCGTGGACTACGACATGAACACCTACCAGGTGGCCGCCAGGAACTGCTACAAATGGGAGGAAGGCGGAGTCACCGACGAATGGGAGTTGAAGCTCGGCGACCAGGTATTCTATCTGGAACGCATTGAAGAAGACGGTTATGTCGAGTGGTCGCTGTGCCAGAAATTTTCCATCTCAGAACTCGAAGGCGATATCGCCGCTCATATTCAAGAACATGAAGACCCGCCTGAAACCGTAACCTTGAAGGGTACGCAGTTCCATTTCGAGGAAGACGATATCGGCGAGTTTTTTCGCGGCGATTCCAAAGAACCGATGCATTTTGTCTCATGGGACTACGAGGACGAGACGGAGCAGAAATTTCTCACCATCGAACAATGGGGCGAAAGCAAATTCGATCTCACTCTCGGTTTTTCCGTCGAAGAATACCAGTTCTCCAATATCCTCCCCGGCGAACCTTTCTAACAATAATCTTCGCAAAGAAAAACGGCCTCTCCAGTTGGAGAGGCCGTTGACGATTTCCACTCGAACAATCGAGGTCAGGCTGAATCATTCTGGTCTTTGCTAAAATCATAGAACTTGGTTTCCTGAACGAAATCAAAACCTGAATCCCCTGATTTCATTTCCATGGACTCCGAATCTCCCGATGAAGATTCTCCCCGGGCTTCGTCCATAGCGCCCGGACTCCAGTCGGTACCATCGCGAATGTCCTGTTGATCATAATTCTTCGTCCAGACTGCGTGACGATCCCACGGCTCATTGATTGGCTCCGAAGCCAGCGCGCTTCCCACGCTCATTAAGAAAAAGGAAATCGCGATCAACAATGACATCAGTTTTCTCATGACAAACCTCCCTTTAGATAATGATTTTAAATTGAATAAAGCGGATCGTCCAAGCGTCCACTTCGTTAGTTCCTGAAATATATAAAACGAAAATTAAGGATGGCAAGTTTCTTAAAAATTTTTAATTTTTTTCCGGAAGGGTGGACGAAAAAAATCAATACACTTCCCAGTCTCCACGGCGGTAGTACTTCATCAGCACATGATTGAAACGCGTGTTGACCTCAATGTCGGCCTCATCGTCGAACACGCCCTTGCCAAAATGCGTCATGGAAATCATGGCATCGCGATTCAGGAATCGCGTGGGAGCCGTATTGAAATTCTGCTCGTTCAATCGCGTCTTCAGCGCACCGGCATCCAGCCAGCCGGAAGAAACTCCGAGGTTCCATCCCCAGCGCCCCATCGTCGGGATGGAATTCTGATAAGGGACCACTGAAAAACCCGCCGCCTCCATCGTCTTTTTGATGCACAGGAAGGCCTCGCGCGAGTACAAGGGACTGGAGCTTTGCGTTATCAAAACGCCAAAGGGCGCCAGTTGCCGCTTCGCCACTGTGTAAAAACCCTGGGTATATAATAAAGAGAGCGAAACCGTTTTCGGATCGGGCAGATCGACGATGATCGCGTTATACATTCGTTGGGTGTTCTGAATGAACTGATAGGCGTCTTCGTTGACCACCGTCACTCGCGGGTCTTTCAGCGCATCCTTGTTGACGCGGGTGAAGATAGGATTATCGCTCGCAAGCTTCGTCATCGCCGGGTCGAGATCGACCAGCGTCAGGGTTTTCACATCCGCATACTTCAGAATTTCGCGCGCCGCCAGACCGTCGCCGCCGCCCAGCAATAAAATATGGTCCCGCTCTTTCAGCAGGGCCAGCGCCGGGTGAACCAAGGGCTCGTGGTAACGCTCCTCATCGAAAGTGCTGAACTGCACGCCGCCGTTGAGGAACAACCAGAAGTCGTCCTTCCATTGCGTCACGATGATCTTCTGGTACTGCGTCTGTTCCTCGTAAACAATTTTATCTTTGTACTTGTGCTGTTCGCCGTACAAAATGATCGGCTTCGCAAAGGCCGCCGCCAGCGCAATCAATAGTCCCGACAGGACAAAACAGCCTTTCAATAAAGCGGAACGTTTCAATAAATCCGCGAAAGGGAACAGGATCAGCCCTGCCGCCAGCCAGTTCGCCGCGCCCAGAATCATCGGCGTGTAGGTCAAACCCAGTACCGGTAAAAACACAAAGGCGAACAAGGCGCCGCCCACCAGGGCGCCGTAATAATCGTATTCCATCACCGAGGAGATATTCATCCGCAAGGATTCAAAGCGGTCGTTGATGCGCGCCACCAGCGGGATTTCAAGACCGATCAGAAAACCAATACCGAAGGCCATGAGGTACACCGCCCAGCCCGACGGTTGAATGAAGGAAGACGCCCAGAAACAAAACAGGGCCGAGACCGCGCACAGCAGAGAAAGCGCCAGCTCCGTCGCCGCATACACGTCAAGCAGTCGGTCTTCCAGCGAACGGCTGAATCGGCTTCCCACGCCCATCGCAAACAGCATCAGGGAGATCACCACCGTCCATTGCAAGATGGCGTTGCCCTGCAGGTAACTGGCAAGCGTCGCCAGCGTGTATTCCGTAGCCATCGCCGCCGCGCCGGTGGCGAACATGCAGAGCTTGAGAAAAAATGAAAGTCGGGAGGGAGACAAACCGCCGGGTAATTGAGGATTCTGCATAACGGCGAGCGAAGACGCTCAGACTACAGACACGAGGTCACAAGAAAGGAAGAACCAATGTACGATCCCGCTTCGAGGAAAGCCGCGCCAAGATTCGGCCGCTCCTGACCGACCAGTTCTTCGGACAAATCCTGACCGGGAAGCAAGACGCGATCCGTCAGCTTGCGAGCGGCAGGGAGAAGTAACAGGCCCACGACAACGTAACCGGCGAACAGAGCAGTGTTTTCGCCCCAGGAATGGAAATCCTCCGCCGAAGCCGCGCGCAGAAGATTGCCCACGGCGATAATAGCGCCGGCAAACGCCACGCCGACCGCCACATTATCCTTTTCGATTTGATCGTGAACGTCGTAACCCACCATGCGCGGATAAAACAAACCGAAGCCCACCAGGGTCATCTGACCCAAAGCCCAAAAACCCAGCGTCGTGAAAATGGAACCGCCGATACCGTACACCGCGCCGTAAATATTCATGCCCGAAGCCACATACACCGCAAACTCCACCGCGCCGGTGCCGCAATTCTGGTCCTCCAGAATTTCCTCGCGGATTTTAAAGCGGGTGAGAATAAAAGTATCGTTGACCCATGCAGAAACATGCAGAAGCAGAATCGCCAGCGGACCGTAGATGCAAAAATCAATCAGATCCTCTCCCAGTCCCAGGGAAGGCCCCGTCACAACCCCGCCGACGGCGACCACCAGGCCGAGATAAAATCCGCTGATGGTCAGGGCCAGCGCGGGATTATCCTGCTCCACCAGTTCATACTGAATATTGTAGTCCCTGCGCAGGAGCAAAAAAGAAGCATGACCGAGGATGAACACCGCCATGCAGGCGCTCAGATAAACCAGAGATGTCAGTAAATGATCGAGATCCATAGCTCTTATTTCCCGAAGCTGAAGCCGCGGCTTCGGAAGGTGTTTTTACTGCGGCCGATCCTGCGATTGACCTTATCCTGAAAACGTTTCTCCGACGACGCCTTGCGCATGGAGCGACGCTTGTAAAATTCCGGTTTCTTCTTCTGGGTGACGCTTCCCGCGGTGCCAAACTGGCGCTGGGAACCGAAATAAGGTTTGCCTGATTGCCGGGTCGAAGCGTACTGATCGTAATTCCTTCGGCTCAGTCCATAGCCCGCCCAGTCCATCACCTGAGACAGCAACATGTACTTGCCGTAAAACTCCCAGAAACTACCGCCGCTCGAATCGGTGCGCCATTGCCCATACTGTGGGTTGCCCACGTGTTGATAGCCGTTGGGAAAAGGAGTGTTGCTCACAGCGCCGTCGGCGCCTTTAGAGGCGATCACCATGCCCAGATAGGGCTCATACTTTTTATAGACCTCTTCGTCCACTTCCTGAAACGGCAGTTCGTCTTTCTTTTCGCCGACGTCGACGCGGTACTGATGATAATAGCTCGGCACAAAATTGCCCTCAGCGCGCATATCATTAAGAATGATCGCGTACTCCGGCTTATCCGCCAGCTTCTCCTGCAAATTCACCACCGGGTCGGAACTTCCCGAACAGCCGCCCAGAGTCGTCAGACACAGAATCGCAATAACCATTAAAAACAAACTTCGAATTTTCATATCTCAGTTCAATGACTCATAAAAAGATCAAAACAGACACCAGCCTAAACAAGTTCCATCGCTCTGTCAACAAAGGCATCCCGCCAATCAACGGCAAACTGCAATCACAAATAATCGGCAAGGTCTGATTTCATTTTACACGCTTAGCCGCTATAATGACAGCCAGCAGTCATGCAACGCCGACCACCGGAGAGCGATGATTCAACTACCCATATTCCGACGCCTCGTTCAGGTGATGCGTCGTCCCGATGCGCGAAACCTTGTGGTTCTTTCCGTCGTCCTCCTTCTCATCCTCCTCATCTTTGCGATCATTTTTTCCCAGTATGAGGAAGGGGTCAGTTTCAGCGATGGTCTGTGGACCGCCTACGTCACCTTAACAACGATCGGCTACGGCGACTTTTCGGCAAAGACCCTCGAAGGCCGCATTGTCACCGTCGTCGCGTCGATGATCGGCATCGGGTGCTTCGGCGTCCTCACCGGAATGATTCTTGAAAAAGCCATCCAAAGGAGAACACGCAAAATGAAAGGTGAAGGAAGCTACAAGGGTTCCGGCCATCTGACCATCATCAACGTTCCTTCCTACGAGGAAATTCGCGATCTGTTAAAAGAGCTGGATTTGAGTCCCGATTTCAGAGAAACACCTCGCGTCCTCATCACCGCCGCATTGCCAGGAGGCGACAAGGAACTCCCGGATTTCATCGCCAACAAGATCGACGGCTATATCAACGGACTGCCTTCGATGCTGGAAACCCTCGAACGCGCGAACGTCAAAACCTCCAGAGGCTGTCTGCTCATGTCCTCTCCGTCCAATCCGATGATGGACGACACCAACGCGCTGACCGCCGGACTCATCGAAAAACGCTGGCCGCAGGTGGTGACGGTGATGGCCTGCGGACGCGCCGAAACCCTGCGCAACCTGAAAGACTTCAACATCGACGGCGGCGTCAGCGCGGTCAATCTGCAGATGGGGCTCATGGTTCAGGAACTGGAAGACCCCGGAGTGTTTGAAGTCTACAGCCAGTTGTCGTCGAACAGCAACGGCAACCAGATTTACATCAGCCGGACGCCCGTCAGCGCCTGGAACGCGACTCAAACGATCACATTCGGACAACTCAAAATCGCGGCGATCCAGATGAATTACCCGGTCGAGGTCATGGGACTCAAACGCGAGAATGAAGAAAACCTTTTATTAAATCCTTTAAATAGTTTAAATTTAGAGAGTGGAGATCGGCTGGTGTATTTGGCCAAACGCCGTTTTCCATGGTACGAAAACAGCGGTAAACTGATTCAACAGATTCAAAGCCATGAATCCTGAAATCGGCGAGAGTCCTCGCCGGGAATCCAGCGCATGAGTTCTTTCCGCTTCCTGCATTGCTCCGACCTGCATATTGACAGCCCCTTCAAGGGTCTGGCCCGGGTGCGCCCTGAACTGGCGCGACGACTCCGCGAGGCGGGCTATCAGGCCTTTCAAAATATCGTCGCCCTCGCCATCAGCGAGGAAGTCGACGCCGTGGTCATCGCCGGCGACATCTATGACAGCGCCGACAAAAGCCTGCAAGCGCAATTCAAATTTCATCGCGGTCTGCAACAACTGTCCGACGCCGGGATTCCGACTTTTGTCGCGCACGGCAACCACGACCCGCTCGACAGCTGGTCCGCCTCGCTCGAAAGACCCGCAAACGTTCACATCTTTTCAGGACGCGAACCGCAGTGCATGCCGGTCATTCGCAACGGCAGGGAACTTGCGCATGTTCACGGCGTCAGTTTTCCGCGGCGCGACATCCGCGACAACCTGTCGCTCCAGTTCAACGTGAAGAACGCCGAGGTCATTTCCATCGCCGTACTGCACGCCAACGTCGGAGCCGATTCCCAACATGAAAATTATGCGCCCTGCACCTTGCAGGACCTCGTCTCCAAACCTTTCGACTACTGGGCGCTCGGACACGTTCACGCTCACAAAATTTTACGCCAGGAACATCCCGCCGTGGTTTATCCCGGCAACGTGCAGGCCCGTCAATTTCGCGAAGCCGGTCCCAGAGGTTGTTGTATCGTCAACCTGACGCGACACAGTTCGCCGCAGATCGCATTTGTTCCTATCGACGCCATCCGCTTCATGGAAGACACGCTCGACCTGAGCGGAGCGACCACCCTCAACGACGCAGTGCAACAGGCTCAACGGCGCTGTATGGACCTCGCCCTGCAATCCGAAGGACGCGAAAGCGTGATTCGACTCCACCTTGTCGGGCGCGCCGAAATCGACGGCGACTTGAGAAAGCCCCAGGGCCGCGAAGATCTGCAAGGCGAGATTCAGTCCTTTCTGGATTCTCAAAGCCCTCCGATCTGGGTCGACATCCAGATTGAAACCGCCGGGGTCTACGATATCGAAACCTATCGCAACGGTTCCAGCTTCATTTCCGACGTTCTGGCTTTATACGATCAAACCTTGTCGGAACCGGATCGGGAAGAACTCATGGCCCTGCTGAAACCCTTGTTCGAAGACTGGCCGGGCAGAAATTCTCTGGATGAAATATCAGAAGACGAATTGCGGGAACTGCTCTTGCAGGCCCGCGACCTGACGCTCAACCAACTCATTCCCCAAGACTGACCCTTATGCAAATTCGCGAAATCAAAATTGACGGCTTCGGCATATTCAACGACAAGCGTCTTGTGGATTTTCGTCCCGGCATCAACGTCGTCTACGGTCCAAACGAGATTGGTAAAACCTCGCTATTGGAATTCATCCGCCGCACTTTATTTGGCTTTCCCAAACGCAATGAAAAGAAAATTAATTTCTACCAGCCGCGCAACGGCGGCCTGTGCGGCGGTTCGCTGAGCTGTCAGTTGAAGGACGGCTCGTCCATCGAAATCAAGCGCGTTCAACAGGGAACTCAAGTAGGCGATGTTATCGTTGAAACGCCGACGCAATCGCTGAGCGGCCAGGACAGCTTGAACAAACTGCTCAACTTGTCCGGGAAAGAAATTTACCAGAACATCTACGCCTTCACCCTCGATGAATTGCAAAGCGTCAATTCCCTGCACGGCGACGAAATCAAAAACCGAATCTATGGCGCCGGTCTGGGCCTGGGTTCCGTTTCTTTGGGCGATGTCGAAAAATGGATCAACGACCAGTCTCTCTCCCTGTTTCGCCCCAGGGGCTCCACCCAGGCGCTGAACGCCTTGCACAACGAGATCAAGGAATGCGAGCGGGAGATACGCGCCATCCAGCAAGGCGTCGAGAAATTTGATCAGCTGAAGGAAACGATTCGCGATCTTGAAAGCCAGCGCGAAAGCATCGGAAAAAATATTGAACAATTGGAACGGTCGGCGCGGCACCTGGAAATGCGCCGGGATCTTTATCCGGCCATCGCCGCAATGCTCGCGGCGGAGAATGAGTTGAAGGAAACTCCGCAGTATCCTTTTTTTCCTGAAAATGGACTCCAGACGCTGAGCCAGTTGCAACGGGAACGAGACGCGATCCAAAAACGCCTGCAGGAAGAACGCGCCGTGCTCGCATCTATACAGAGGGATTTGGAAGCGGTCCGCTATCAACCCGAATTACTGGAATGCGAGAGCGACATACACTACCTTCAACAATCCACCGAAAAAGTTCGCTCCGCTCTGCAGGACTTGCCCGTCGTTGAAAACGACCGCGACAATCTGCACGAAAAAATTCAGTTCAAAATTTCAAAAATCGACCCCTCTTGGAACGAAGAACGGATCGCCAGTTTCGAAATCAGCGAAGCGGAAATCAGCCAGGCCCACGAATTCTATCAGGACCTCGATACCTTGCGCCAGGCGGTCAATCAATCCAAAGGGAAGCTCGAACTGCACAAGGAGCGCAAGGCCTCCGAACTGTCTCAGGGCAACGAGATTCCCATCTGGCTGTCGTATTTTTCCAAGGGACTCGGCGGCATTGGGCTGATCTGCGCCCTGCTCGGCGCCTGGTTGCTGAACTACCTCCTGATCGCCTTTTCGCTGGTGATGCTGGCGATGGGAGTGATCCTTCACATCAAAACGCGCAACCAGCACGGCGACTTCCAGAAAGAGGATTTACTGGAGAAAAATCTGCAAAACCAGCTCCAAAGCGATCAGCAACTTCTGGATGAAAAACGCGACGCCTGGGCGAAATGGCTGACCGACAAGGGACTCGACCCCAGACTGCCGCCGCTGAACACCGAGAAAATCGGCGAAAACGTCGATGAGATTCGTCGTATGATCGCCGACCGAACCCGGCACGATCAGCGCATTCAAAGCATGAAGGCGACGCTGGACGAAGCCAGACAGCTGTCGCAAAGAATCGCGCAGATCGCGCCGAACCTTTCCAGCAACAGCGACGTGTCTGCGACCATCGAACTGATCTCCGCTCTCTTTGAAGACACGAAAAAAACTCACGCAAAGAAGACCCTGCTGGAAACGCGAGCCTTCGATCAGGAAAAACGCATCGAAGGCTTGACGCTGAAGGCCGACGAAGTGAACCAGAAAATGACTCAGTTCATCGCCAACACCGGGGCCGGCAATGAAGAGGATTTTCAACTACGCCAGGAAGCTGTCAATCATGGGCTTGAACTCAAACAGACCATCGAACAGAACAAACGATTGATCGAAGCGCAAGCGGGTCTCGGCAAATCCTTTGACGCCTTCATCGCCTCGGCGATGTCTTCCACCCCGGCGGACACGGAATCCGAAAAACAAAACGTCGACGAACGCTTGAGAGAGTTGCAAGGGCGCAAGGACCAGATCATGGAAATGATCGGCGAGAATAAAAAAGAAAGCGATCAAATCGCATCCAACGACGACCTCGCCGAAGCGCAGAATCTTTGCGAGCAGAAAAAACAGCAACTCAATGAAGCCTCCCGACGCTGGGCGACTCTGACCTTGTCGCGACACATTCTGCAAAAAGCTAAAAGAACTTATGAGGAAACGCGGCAACCGGGCGTCATCAAATCATCCGCAAACCTTTTCTCCAAAATCACCCAGGGACGCTATTCTCACATCATCAAACCCATAGACGAAGACGACCTGTTGATCGAAGACCCCGACGGACGCAGAAAACGATTCATGGAAATGAGCCGCGGCACGCGCGAGCAATTGTATCTTTCCATGCGTCTCGGTCTGATCGAAGAATACGAAAGCCGCTCCGAGCCGCTTCCCGTCATCATGGACGACGTGTTCGTCAACTTCGACGACGACCGCGCCCAGCAGGTCATTCAGGAGTTCAAACGCTTTGCCGAGACCCGCCAGGTCATCATCATGACCTGCCACCGCTGGTCGCTGGAAGCCTTCAAGCAAGTCGACGCCCACTTCATTTCGCTCCAACCTGAAGCGGAATGAAAGGGATATAATTTCCCCTCTGCAGGAAAAACTTTCCCTATAAATTTCACCCTCTCCCGCCAGCGCGAATCCCATAAACCCTTTGGTTTAAAGGGGCTCCCACTTTAGTTTTTGTTTGGCACACCCTTTGCTTTAAACAGGGCAAGTCATTTTTTTACAAACTAACATTGGGAAATTATCTTGTCTAATCCAACCAGCATTCTGGCCGTTTTCACTCCAAAAGCTCCGGTCGAGCCAACCGCTCCTAAAGACAAAGCTTATGAAAGCGATGACAACTTCAAAGATTTTCTCGACGACGCTATCAAATCCAATCCATCAAAAGAATCGAACGCTTCCTCAACGAAAGAAGACAAAAACCTTCGATCCGACGCGGCTGAAACGAAACGTCTGAATCAGGACAACAAGCAGGCGCGCGATTCGGTCAAAGGAAACGAGGCCGCTCAACAAAACAAACAAAGCGCTGCGACCGACGGTTCTCAACAGGTAGACAAGCAGGCGAAACTGTCCAAGGAAGAAACCCAGGCGCTGATCGAAGACCTCGAAGCCATGGGCGCCTCCAAGGAACAAATCGACGCCTTGCTTCGCATTCTTCAATCCGGCGATGCCGGAGAAGCGACCGCGTTCCTGCAATCCTTTCTGAACAACAACCCGCAACAAATGCAGAGCGCTGTTTCGGATAGCGAAACGAACCTGACCGACCCGACAGAGATGACCGAAGAAATGCAAAGACAGCGCAATCAGGCCATCGACCTGCTGGCGCAGTCCGGGGTCAGCAAGGAACAGGCGAAAGACCTGATCAATAAAATGCAGGCCCGACAAGACGCTCATATCGCCGCATCACAAGCAAACGCTGAAAAAGCTAAACTAGCCTCACAAAATAAAGACAACCTGCTGGAGAATGCAGAGACCGAAGACAAGCCGGATTTCTTCACGCAACTGGGATTGAAATCGCACAAAGTAGAAGACCCCAAGAGCGGAGAATCTGCTTTGAAAAATGCTGACGCGCCAAAAGAAACCAAAGGGCCGCGTATTGTGACCCCGGACACGGGCGATAAAGCCGCCGGTCAAAAGCGACAGGAAGGCGAAGCTCAGATTGATGTCAAAATTCAGGGCGGCGCACCGGTAGCGCCTCGTCAAACCACGGACACTCTGGCGGCAATGAAAGGACCCGATGGCATGAAGGCCACATTGGAAGTTCAAGCTCCAGGCGCGCCGACTTCTGCCGATTCTAGCTCCAAAACACAGGAAGCGGCCAAACCCGTATTGCCTGAATCCTTCGCCGGTCGCGGCGCTGGAGAAACCAAAATCGTCAATCAGATCATCGAAAAATTTTCCATACGGACGACGGGAAATCAGAACGAGGTGAAAATTCGCCTCGATCCGCCGTCGATGGGTTCCGTCCGCATGAGCATTTCCACAGTGGGCGATTCGGTGAGAACGACCATCGTCGCTGAGAATCACGCGGTGAAGCAGGCGATCGAAAATAATCTCGCACAGCTGAAAGAATCCATGAGCGCCCAGGGATTGAATATCGACGAGATCAACGTGCTTGTCGGCGGCGATCCGGGAAATTCATTCCATCAGGAAACTCCCGCCAAGCAGGAAGTTCCTGAGCAGGCGTTCAGCGATTTCATGGAGCAACAACCCGTAAAGTCGGAAACGTTCTATCAACCGAATCCGGGTATCAACAACGTTTTTGATGCAAACACTCGTTCTTTAAGCGTGGTGGCTTGAAGAACAACCTTTGATCCTTTTGGGAGGACATAACAATGATCGCAGGACTGAATCCAATTCCGGCAAACAACTCGGCGTCGCAACTCACCGGCGCAGAGAGCAAGGAAATGGGAAAAACAGATTTTCTACAATTGCTGATCGCTCAGCTTTCCGCTCAGGATCCACTGAATCCGCTGGAAGGTCAGGAGTTCACGGCTCAACTCGCCCAGTTCAGTTCGCTGGAGCAGATGTCCAACGTCAACAAGAACCTCGAAGAAATTCAGGATTTCAACGTCGCCTTGTACAACTCATCCCTGTTCAATCTGATTGGCAAGAGCGTCAACGCGCCGGGCAATTCGTTTGATCATACCGCGGGCGCGCCTGAAAACCTGAGCTACAGCCTCGGCTCCAGCGCCGATACGGTCAAGATCGATATCTTCGATCACACGGGCCTGAAAGTAGACTCTATCACTCTGAATAATCAAAACGCGGGTCTCCAAAGCGTCGGCTGGGATGGAACAGACAGCGAAGGACAACCGCTTCCCAACGGGACCTACACCTTTAACATTTCCGCTGAAGACCTGGGAGGCAATTTTGTTTCCGCCGAATTGTTCACTTCCGGAAAAGTCACCGACGTTATTTTTGAGGGCAAGCAGTCCTTCGCCGTGGTTAACGGCGAAAAGCTCCTGGTCGATGAAATCACAAAAGTCAGCGAAAACTAATTAGATAAAGAGGAGACACCGCATGTCATTAGTCAGTTCATTATTTACAGGGGTTACGGGACTGCTGGGTAATTCAAAGGCGATGAACATCATCGGCGACAATATATCCAACGTCAACACCGTCGGTTTTAAAAGCAGTAAAGCCGTTTTCAGCGATATCTTCAGCACCATTCTTACCAATGGCTCAGTCACCAGTCAGCTGGGTCGAGGTTCGCAATTGCAGGGCGTCATTCAGGCGTTCGGACAAGGTTCCTTTGAAACTTCGTCCAATGCGCTCGATCTCGCCATCGACGGGAGCGGCTTCTTTGTCACCAGCGATGGAACGGGGAACTTTTACACGCGCGCGGGTCAGTTCCGACTGAACGACGACGGACTGGTGCAAGCGATCACCGGCGAAATATTGCAGGGGCAACGCATCACCAACGGCGTCACCTCGGCGACGGTCGAAGACATTGACCTTGCAGGCGTGCAATCGGCTCCGCAAGCGTCGACCCAGTTCACCCTGGGCGCCAATCTGGACACCTCCGCTTCGGCGGGAACGACCTTCACCACGCCGATCACGCTGTTCAACTCGGTGGGCGACACGGTCATTCTCTCCTACAGCTGGGTCAAGTCCGCATCGCCTGCGAATACCTGGGGCTTTTCAATTTCATCCAATCAGGGCACGGTGTCGACTCTCAACGGAGCTTCGGCGACTTCGGGGTCTGTCACCTTTGACACTTCCGGCGCCCTGTCTTCAGTCTCTGTCAACGGGACGGCTTTGGCTTCTCTCGCTGATATTCCCATTGTGATCAGTTTCGCTTCAACCAATCCCACGGCGCAGGACTTGAACGTGACCTGGGACATTGCAACGGGAACCGCCTCCAATGGCAAGCTGACCGGTTACGCCGCGGCGTCGAATAACAATTCCCTGGTGCAAAACGGGTTCACAACAGGCACCCTGACCGGTTTGTCGGTGGATAACGCCGGCGTCATCAGCGGTCTGTTCAACAACGGTCAAACGGAAAACCTGTTCGCCGTCACGCTTGCAGACTTTCTTGCGCCCTCGGGACTGACCCGACGCGGAAGCAATCTGTTTTCTGAATCGGCGGAATCGGGGCAACCCACGCTCGGTCTCGCTCAAACGGGCGGCATCGGCTCGGTGATCGGCAACACGCTTGAACTTTCCAACGTCGATCTTGCGGCTGAATTTGTAACGATGATTCAGACCCAGCAAGCGTTCCAGGCGAGCGCAAGGATCATCTCCACCACTGATGATCTGCTGACTGAAACCGTCAACCTCGTCCGATAAGGACGCTGTTCTCCCAAGCTAAAGGCGGTCCGGACTGTTCTCAGGCCCGGACCGCTTTTTTCTCTTTTCCCCGCTTCCATCCTGCCGTCATTTTGCAGTTGGCTTGGCCTCAACGCTTCTGCTACATTACGATCCATGATTCGCGATCGTCACATTCACGAAGTCAAGCAAGCCACCTCCTTACGTTTCAGCGAACTCTGGAAGCGTAATTTCAATTCCAATAAAAACGCAATTTTAAGGAACCAGGGCGTCGCCGCATTGCGCGACCGCTTCAAAGGGACGCCCAGCATCGTCGTTGGCGCAGGCCCTTCGCTTGATAAAAATATCGCTTTGTTGCAACGCTCCGCAGACAAAGCCCTCATCATATCCAGCGATGCGGCTCTGAAACCTCTGTTACGGCGCGGCGTGAAACCTTCGGTCGTCGTTTGCCTCGATCCGCAGGAAGAGATTTCAAAGTTTTTCAAGGGAACGCCCTCGCGCAATATGCTTCTCGTCGCGCCTTCCATCGTTCACCCGCGCGCTCTGGATTGCTGGGAAGGATCGGTCGTTTTTTACAACAAGCACGCGCCGGATATCCCCGTGTTGACGGAGATTCAACGACTGATTCCGAATATCGGCGTTCTCACTCCGGGCGGCACGGTCTTGTCCGTCGCTTACGATCTGGCGTTTCAAAGCGGATCAAACCCCATCATTTTTGTCGGGCAGGATTTGTCCTGGACCACTCCCAAAACGCATTCGCGTAACAGCGAGATGGAGGACAACGATTTCACCGAAACGCTTCACCGACAAAAAGATAATATCGTGAACGAAACCGACCTTTTTGGGCGGACCCGTCCGACGCTCAAATGCATGTCGGTATCAAAAGAATGGTTCTACTGGGCGTTTTCTAACTGGAATCGCAAACAGCCGACGCGCATTCTGAACTGTAGTGAATCGGGAATTCTGATGGAACACTGCACGGTGATGCCTCTGCGCGAGGCGCTGAATCAATACTGTCGCAAAACAATCAACGTGGCCTGGACGCTAAAAAAAGCGCTCAAATAAAAAGGTGCGTTTGAAGGAAGGTCAGTCCGTATCGCGGGCGCAACGCACGCCCTGCCAGACTTTGAACTTGTCCGGCTCTTCGTTGAATCGGTAGGTCGTTCTCATATAATAAGGCTTGTAGTACCAGTTGCCGCCGCGCAGAACGCGAGAGCTTCCTGTTGCCGGGCCTTTTGGGTCTTTTGTCGGAGAGATATCGTAATATTCGGCATCGTACCAATCGGCGACCCACTCCCACACATTGCCCGCCATCTGATGAATCCCGTAAGGCGAACGACCTTTCTCCATGCCGTCCACAGGCTCCATGACGGCAAATCCCCGTTTTGAAAATTTTCGTCTGAAAGTCACCCGCTCGTCTGTGGGAAACTCATTGCCCCAGGGGAAGATGCGTTGATCGGTTCCGCGCGCGGCCTTTTCCCACTCCGCTTCCGTCGGCAAGCGCTTGCCTTTCCAGCGGCAATAGGCGTCCGCGCCATACCAGGACACGCGATTGACCGGGTGTCGCTCCAAACCGGAACGCGCTTGAAAGACATCTCCTTTTTTTTCGACGGTCACGGACTTTCCCATTTCAATAAAGCGTTCTGCCTCGCCCAGATTGTCGTTCAGGAAACTGGCGAACTCTGCCGCCGTCGTTTCGTAGCGGTCTATATAAAAGGAACTCACATAAACGGAATGCACGGGTTGTTCGTCTTCGTCGCCCCAGGCGCGTTCGTTGTCGATAACGAAACCCATCGCAAACTCGCCTTCGGGTATCAATACCATGGAATCGTCTTTATCGACACGGGTCGTAGCGCACGCCGCGAATAGAAAAACAAGGCTGAGTACTTGAAAAATTCGGGGAAGGCGGCGATTCATTTAAGAGATCAGACTTTTTTCTTCGGAAGGTGGGAACCGTCGCAGAAGGGTCGGTTTTTGGTTTTGAAACATCGGCAGATCAGATAGCTTTTGTTTTTGTCGAGTTGAACCAATTCAGGTTCTCCGCCGCCCAACGTATGATGCGAGGCGTCGCAATAGGGCCAGTGCTGAGACTGCATACAGGTGCAGATAAGAATTTCATCTTCCCCCGTGATTTCTTCCGGGCCTAAATTTTCCGCCATGAGCCGGTTCTCCTGAATTTTGCGGACGCCAGGAACCGCAATATCAATTCCATCTCAATACAGTTCTAATCTAATGCGTTTCGCTCGTCGAGGCAAGGCTTTGGACGTTTTTATCGCCCCCGGCTTTATTCGCCGCGCGGGACATTGGCAGGAAAACCCTGAAAAGCGTCCCCTCGCCCGGCTCGCTTTCAACCTCGATCGTCCCTCCAGCCTGCTGAACGATCTGATATACCGTGGCTAATCCCAGGCCGACGCCATCATCCTTGGTGGTATAAAATGGATCGTAGATCGACTTGAGTTGTTCTTTTGGGATTCCGCATCCAGTATCTTTGATGGACAACAACAATCCCTCTTTTATCGTCGATTGCTTATACACTTTAAAATTCTTTGTCCATTGCAGGGAAATTCTCAACTCGCCTTCGTCCTTCATGGCGTGAAGCGCATTGATGCACAAGTTCCAGAGTATCTGCCGAATCTGCAATCCGTCGGCCATCACAAAAGAGCCCGACTCCAACCGATCCCATGTGATTTGAATCGCTGGTCTGTAATCAACGCTGTTTTTCATCAGGATGATAACATCCTGAACCAGCGTGTTGATATTGATTCTGGATTTTCTATTTTTAGGCGGCTGGGAATAATTCAAAAAATCCGAGACAATGGAATTCAAGCGTTCCGTCTCCGTAATGACAATTCCCATCAATTTCTGATAGACCGCATCGAGCTTCAAACCTTCATTCAAAACCTGGATCGATCCGCTGAGCGACGCCAGAGGATTTCGTATTTCATGCGCAAGACCCGCCGACATGCGCCCCACCGCCGCCATCTGTTCTGCCTGTGAAATCTTTTCCTGCATTTCCGACATGGCCGTCTGATCTTCGAACACCACGATAAAACCCTTGCCGGATTCCGGGTCTTCGTGTTCTTCCAGACGACTGACTTTGGCGCGCACAAAAATTTCCTGACCGTCGCGGCGCATGAATTTTCCGAGCAACTCCAGGGGGAAAGATACTGATCTAGAACTTCGGATCAAATCTTCCAGCCCGGGTAAGGGCAACACTTCATAACAGTGCATTGCCATAACATCGACACTGCGGCAACCCAGCGTCTCCTCTCCCGCCCGATTGATAGAGGTGACGCGCCCTTCCTGATCGGTGGCCAGCAAACCATTGCCCATGTTTTGAATGATTTTCTGATTGAACTCCTGAAGCTCCTGCAGATCGATGTCTTTCAGAGCCAGCTCTTCTTTAATCAGGCGCAGGCGATGCGACAAAATACTCGCGAGATAGGCGACGGCGTAAAAGGAGGCGATATTGAGGGCTATGATGTAAAAACCAAATCCGCTTTCAAAACTGACGTGCGCCTCGGCGAACAGGGACACCGGTTCGATCAGGTCAAAATACTGCAAATCCACCAGCAATCCGTAAATGATGCTGGCGCCGGAAGCGACCAGGAAGGATGCGGCGCGCGGTAGCAAGGCGCTGGTCGCTATGATGACAAATAAATAAAGAAAGGAGAGCGGACTGTCGATGCCGCCGGTAGCGTAGAGCAATCCGCTGACGATCAGCAAATCGCCCACTGACTGCACCGAAGCGACCCAGTAGAGGCGCCGACAGTATTTGTAGAAAAGAACGTAGACGAGGGTCAGGAAATACGCGGCGCCCAGAACCACGCTGAGCGGGACAACCGGCCCGATGAAACCGCCTCGTTGTTGCAGGGTGAGCGCCAGACCGACAAAACCCGTCAACATAACCACCCTGAGAATCATGATGGTTCTGATTCTCAGGAAGAGTTCACGATCGAAATCTGCTTTTATTTCCTGCATGGCGCGATCCTTCTTTAGCCGGAGAGTCGCAGGAGCTAGATGCCTTCACCCATTTTGAAAATCGGCAGATACATGGCGACAACAATGAAACCAACGATCACGCCCAGAAACACCATGAGCATCGGTTCCAGAAGAGAGGTCAGCGCTTCAACGGCGGTATCCACTTCCTCATCATAAAAATCGGCGATTTTAGAGAGCATCTTGTCCAGCGAACCTGCATTTTCGCCAACGTCGATCATCTGGATCACCATGAGAGGGAAAACCGCCTCTCTGGAAAGCGGCGTGGCGATGCTTTCGCCTTCCTTGATCGCTTCGATCGTATTGAACACGGCGATCTCGACCACTTTATTACCGGAAGTCCGCGCGCAAATGTCCAGTCCTTCAATCAAAGGCACGCCGCTGGCGATCAGGGTTCCCAGAGTTCGCGTGAATTTTGCGACGGAAACTTTCTGCACCAGATTACCCACCACCGGCAATTTCAGCAACAGCCGATCAATGGCGATGCGACCGTTTTTGGTGGCGTATATCTGCTTGATGCTGAACACGATGATGCCTACCGTGGCCAGCATGTAATACCATTTCGTCCGAAACAGATCGCTGACATCCATAACGATCTGCGTCGGCCCGGGCAACTCCTGCCCGCCCTGGCCAAACATTTCCGCAAACGCCGGGATAACAAAGATCATGAGAAAGGAAACAACGCCGACCGCAACCGTCACGATCATGGAAGGGTACACCAGAGCGCTTTTCACTTTCTTCTTCAGCGATTCAGATTTTTCAATGTACTCGGAAAGACGGCGCAGGATAACGTCGAGGATACCGCCCACCTCGCCGGCTTCAATCAGGTTGGTGAACAGGTCGTCGAAAACTTTGGGATGCTTGCGCATTGAATCGGACAAATTGTTACCGGCTTCAATACCGCCTTTGATCTGGATGATGATGTCGCCCAGGGTTTTGTTTTCGGCGCCGTTGCCCAGAATGTCCAGACATTGAACTATCGGAAGTCCGGCGTCCACCATGGTGCTGAACTGCCGGGTGAACAGAACAATATCGCGTCCTGTGATCGCCTGTTTGGCAGGACCAAAAAAATCGCTTTCAGATTTCTTCTTGAGAGAGGTGGGGCGAATTTTCTGCTGTTTGAGTTTTGCCGAAGCCTCCTTTTCGGTTTCAGCTTCAATCGAACCCGACTGAACTTTTCCCCGAACCTTGGTTTTGTAGAGGTAGGTGGCCATCGGCGCTCGCGGTCTCAGTTATCGTGAAGCGTGAAAGAATTCAACTTTTGCTGGGTGTTGTTCAATTCGATCCCTATACGCGCCAGCATGTCGGTGGTCATGCGCAAGCGCTCCACAAGCGCCGTGATAACGGCGGAAAAATCTTCTGGAAGGTTTTTCAAATGCTCGTCGAATTTGTCCTTATCGATCACGCCGACGACAACGTCCCCCATCGCCACAACGTTCGCGCTACGAACCTTTTCAGAAATCAAACCCATCTCGCCAAAAACCTCCCCTTCGCCCAGAGTGCCGATGACGATGGTTTTTTTATCCACGCGCTTGGTCACGTGAACCTTGCCCGATATGACAACGTAGGCGTTGTTGCTTTTAATACCCTCGGAAACAATAACGTCTCCCTTTGCAAAACGCTGGTGTATGGGAGTGTCTTTCATATTCATGAGTTGATCTCGCTATCCTTGAAAGAAACTGGTTTCGGTGTAATGGATCCGTTTCGCCAGTGTTAGTCAGATTCAGAGCTCGGCTTCAAACTTTACCAAGCGACTTGAGCGTTTCCTTGTAAACTTTGTACATCATTTCAAATTCGCCAATGGACTTTTTAAGAATGTCGCCCAGCTTCCCCAGATCTTTTTCATTGACCACTACATTGACGCTGTACTGATAAGCCTGCATATCGCTCAGGGTTTTGAAATCTTTCCCCACCAGCGCCACGAAAATATTCCTCCTCAACTCCATGGGTAGCTCAATGATGCTTTGATAGATAGCGCTCTCATCGAGAGAGACGCCGCCAAATTTCTCATGCAGGGCAACCAGATGAAATTTTGTAAACTTCATCTTGTACACGCCCTGTTCCGGCGACTTGGCATACTGGAGCTTGTAATCTTTCTCCTGCAGGGTCTGGGTCCAGACGTCTTTGTTCTTATCGTCCATTATCAGAGCCAGCTCATCGCCCTCATCGTAGATGACCAGTTCCTCTTCATCTGCGAAATCGTCGAGCACCGCCATTTTTGCCGCGCTGACCGGCTCTTCCGCCGGTTCTGCCTTCGCCTTCAAATGCTGATCCACGCGGACTTTCGCCTTGCATCCCGGACAGGTGATATTGAACGCCTGCCCCTTGGGCAATTTTTCATCAGGAATGTTTATATTTTTTTGACATTCGTTACATGTGATCTGCATATCGTCGCCTTTAAAATTGATTGGACACTGCGGACGCCGCCAACATCGCGTTCCGCGGTTTACTTGTCGCCGTATTCGTCGTCCATTCCCAAGCCTTCAATATCTGTCGTCTTCTCGCCGCGCGACGCCTTGATCTGGTCGATGCCGCGACCCACGATGGCTTTTCTCGACGCATAGGCCAGGGCCGTCTCTTCGGTGATTTTGCCTTCGCCCAACAATTTCAAAATATGCTGGTCGAAAGTCCACATGCCGTAGGCGTCGCCGTTGGTGATGATGTCGTAATAAGACTTGCCCTCGTCCTCGCCATTCACAATCGCGTCTTTAACGCGCATGTTGGAGGTCATGATTTCCAGCAGAGCCACGCGCCCTCCGCCCACCTTCGGCAAGAGCCGTTGGCAGATGATGTAGCGAACGGTGTCCGCGAGTCGCAGTCGAATCTGCTGTTCTTCTTCCTGCGCAAACATACCGACGATGCGGTTGATGGTTTGTCCCGCGTCTACGGTGTGCAGGGTGCTCATCACCAGATGCCCCGTTTCCGCCGCGCTCAGACCGATCTCCACCGTTTCGCGGTCGCGCATTTCGCCCACCAGAATCACTTTGGGAGCCTGGCGCAGAGCCGCGCGCAGACCGCTGGAGAAGGCGTCGTAGTCGCTTCCCAGTTCGCGCTGGTTGAATGTCGCTTTCTTATGAGGATGCACAAATTCCACCGGGTCCTCAAGGGTGATGATATGCACCGACTTCTCCTCGTTCATTTTATTGAGGAGCGCCGCCAGCGTCGTCGACTTACCGCTTCCCGTCGCGCCGGTCACAAGGATGAGGCCGTTTTTTTCTTCCGCCGCCTTGGCGAACTGCGGTGGCAACTTCAATTCTTCGATGGAGGGAATGCGAGTCTCGAGCTTTCGCAGAACGATGGAATAATTGCCGCGCTGGGAAAAAATATTGACGCGGAATCGCGCCTTACCGACAAGGAAATAAGAACAGTCGCAGGAGCCTTCACGAATCAGTATTTCCGTGAGCCTGCGGTCGGAATTGATCAGGTTCAATGCGAAAATCTCAGCCTGAAACGGGGTGATCTTGGGCATCTCCGGATCAATGGGCACTCCCGTTAACTGACCGGACGACTCCACCTGAAAGGGTTTGCCGACGGTGACGTTGAGGTCGGAAATATTGCCGAAGGCCTCCAGCATGGTGGTCAGTACATGATCGATTTCAGCTTTTTTCATAATCCCTCTTTAAATAAATTCCGGCGGTTTCTTCAAAAATTGAACGAACCGTTCTTTAACAATGGATTTGTCGTAAGCGTCTTCGGCGGAAATTTTACCCTCTTCCAATGCGATGAGAATCGCGTCGTCGAGAGACTGCATGCCAAACTTTTTACCTGTTTGAATGGCCGACGGAATCTGGAAGGTTTTGCCTTCGCGAATCAGGTTGGATACGGCGGGAGTCACCACCAGAACTTCCAGCACCGCCATGCGCCCCTTCTTGTCGATGCGCTTGAACAAATTCTGCGCAACAACCCCTTTCAGGGACTCGGACAGGGTGGTGCGAATCTGCGCTTGTTGATGGGCGGGAAAAACGTCGATCACACGATCCACAGTCTTGGCCGCGCTCTGCGTGTGCAGGGTTCCAAAAACAAGATGTCCTGTGGAAGCGGCTTCCAGCGCCAATTCGATGGTTTCCAGATCGCGCATTTCGCCGACCAGAATGATGTCGGGATCTTCGCGCAAGGCTCCCTTGAGCGCGGCTTTGAAACTCTTGGTGTGGACGCCCACCTCGCGATGGTTGACCACGCAACCCTGGTTCTTATGAACAAACTCGACCGGGTCCTCAACGGTGATGATATGACTTTTCTTATTGCGGTTCACATAATCCATCATCGCCGCAAGCGTTGTGGATTTACCGCTACCCGTCGGCCCCGTCACCAGAACCATTCCCTTATGCAACATGGAGAGCTTGGTGATGACGGAAGGGAGACCCAACTGCTCCGAAGTCAGAATCGTGCTGGGAATTTCGCGGAAGACGGCGCCCACGCCCCATTTCTGCTGAAAAAAATTGGCGCGGTAACGCGCCAGATTGGGAATCTCATAAGCGAAATCCACATCTCCCGTTTCTTCAAAAACCTTGATCTTGTTTTCGGGAGCGATTTCATAAAGCATGGCCTTCAGTTCATCGTTCTCCAGAACTTTGAATTTAACCCGCTCCATATCACCGTGTACGCGGAGAACAGGTTGGGAACCAGCAACCAGGTGAAGATCGGAGGCCCCTTGATCGTTCATTAATTTAAAAAACGCATCAATTTTTGCCACGGGTCACCCTTCGTTATTCGGGTTGATATTGAAATCACGAATGACATTGTCCTCGCTGGGAGGCATTTGCAAAGGCTCTCCATTCAAGGTCAATTGAACGCCGTTCTTATTGCCGATCGTGATTATAAAATTCTTGTCGCCTTGATACTCTTTACGCGTCCCCGCCGGGAGTATAAAATCCTCGTCGCGCTCGCCGTCGATCAATAATTTAAACCACGAATTCTCCTCAGCGACGATGGTCAGTTTATACCGTTTAACTTCATTTTTTTGATTTTCTTTCAACGCTTCTGAAATTTCGGAAGATTCGGGTGCGTCTTCAGGAGCAAGCGCGGCAGGCGTTTGCGGCGCAGGCTCTATCGCCGCAGGCGTTGAAGGAGTTTCAAGAGCATCGTTCGAAACGGGATTGCCAGCGTTCTCATCCGAAGTCGCAATCGCCGTATCCATTACAGGAGCTGGAGCAGGCTCTGAAACTTCAGTCGCGGGTTCGACAATTGACGGCGCGGCAGGCGTCGTCTTGATTGTCGCCTTTTCAGGTTTGGCGCTTTTGGGTAAATTTGAAATCAGGAAATAAACTCCTCCGACGAACGCCGCCACTCCGACCAGCATCAGGAGTCCTTTGAAAACCGAATTGCCGGATTTTGCGTTGATATTCGCCTGCTCGATTTCCAGATCGTTAATTTTTTTCTTGCGGAGTTTTCCAATCGCTTCATCATAGACGTTCAACACTTCGTCCACATCAGAACCGATCGCTTTGGCGTAAGAGCGAATATAGCCCTTGATGAAAACCTCTCCCGGCAACTGATCCAATTTATTGTCTTCAATCGCACGAAGAAATTGAATATGCACTTTCGTCGCGCCGGCAATCTCCTCTAAGGGCACTCCGCGCAACTCCCTCTCTTTTTTTAAATAAGAACCAAAATCTTCGTTCATCGTTTCCGTCATTGAGAGGAGATCAAGTTTAAATATTCACGAGACATATCGGAGCGTTCGCCAGTGGCCTCCAATCGCACCACGGACTCGAAATGCCTGCGCGCCTGAGTAAAATTCTGTTTCTTCAAATACAGCAAGGCCGATTCAAAATGAGCAGGCGCGAACTCAGGCTTCATACGCGCCGCCAATTCAAACGACTCCAGCGCCTTATCAAATTTTTCGTTGAACTTGAACGCCAGTCCCAGATTGTAGCGTATATCGGCGTTTTCGGCGATGTCCAGAGCCAGGAGCCATTGTCTCTCCGCCTCGTCAAAGCGTTTGAGATTGTAATAGGACAAGGCCAGCCAATTATAGACCGTGTGCGGCATTGGCGTTCCAGGTCTCTTCAGGTCTTCTTCAAGATAATGCGCCGCCTGCGACCAGCGACCTTGCTCCAAATAGAGGCGCCCTAGTTTTCTGTAAGCGTCTTTATTGTCCGAATCCATCTCCAACACTTCCAGAAATACGCTCTCTGCGGCGTCCAGATTTCCCTCCGAATAATGGATCGCTCCTATATAGAGTGGGTACGCGCTATTGTGAGGATCTAGCCGGGCCGCATCCTGGATGCTACCTATGGCTTCCTTGAGCATATTGAGTGAAAGGAATTGCAAACCGTCCTTGAACTTGTCCCGCGCCTTGCTCTTATCTTCAAAGCTGGCTTCTTCCTTAGGAATCTGGGCGGACGAAGTGTTCGGAGTATCCATAGAAGCGCAACCCCACAGCCCCAGACAACCAGCCAGCGCTAATAATTTCAATTGATTCACTGTGTTTTCTTTCAACATACCAAACATTGGCGAAGGCTCTCCTGCTCTTTGGAATCCGTTGACTAGAAAATATAGCAAACTGCAGTAAAATTCTCAATAAATGAAAAATACCTTTTATTTCAAATCGTTATACAGAACATAAAAAAGAATTAAAGTTTACGCGCTTTTAATCCGTCAAGTAACGTGAGAGCTATTATCGTCTTTAAGCGTCAACAATCGATGTCAGAATTAAAACCATTGAAATTTTAGGGTTTTTTCCTCTGCACTTTTCGAACGGGCGCCGCGCCGACAAATGCAACTCATTGAATTTCATAATCTTAATCTTATTTTTACACATATTTTCATTATATGAGTAATTGACTTTAAAATAAAAAATATTTATTATAGATATCGTTTTTATAACTAATTTATCGGAAGGGGGTGGGATCGGAAAATCAAACTTTGCTGAACCGCGTATTTAAGTTTTAAGTACGTTCCATAAATTTCGAAATCAATTCACTTGATATATAGATTAGGAGAAAATTCAATGTTAACCAAGCTTGCATCCCGAGGAAGTCTCCTCCTGGCGATGATTGCTCTTTTCGGCTTAAGCGCTTCTCAGGCTTACGCGGCGGAAGACCACAATATCGTCACGCCTTATTTCCAGACATCGGGAACCACCAACTACACTTTTATCGCGGTGTCCCATCCGTCTTTGTCCAACATGGCTTCCAACATTGGCGTTCTCGCCACTGCAAAGTCTCTGACGGGCACGACCTACGGCACAACGAGCTTCACTGTTTCCGCTGGTAACACCACTCGTATTTTCGTGTTCCAGACCGGTCATAGCATTTCCGCCGTTTCTGCGAACCAGATCATTAATGCCGCCGCTGGAGCAGGCTCGATCACTTTTACGCCGATCGCGACTGCGCCTGGCACAATTACCTCAGCCAACAACGGCAACGGCAATCGTTCGCCCACTCAGTTGTCATTCTGGGGCGCCATCGTTCTCCAGGAAACTGGTGGTAACAATGGTTTTGCCATGGAGTTTATCGGCGACCTGCACGATTCAACACGAGGTCTGCAAACGTCTCAACCGTAAGTTGACCTTGCGAATGGTTTAAGTTTCAGAGAGAGGCCGGCTACACAGCCGGCCTCTTTTTTTATCCATACCTCAAAAAATCTTTTATGAAACTTGCATTGCTATTTGCATTGGCTATTCTCACAGGCTTGCAAGCCTGCGGCCAGGCCAAAGTTCAAAGCGATCCCAAACAGGCGCAGGAACATTACCGCCTTGGAATCGAGTTTGCCCAACATTCGTTATTTAAAAATTCATTAGAGGAACTCGAACTGGCGATCCGCTTTGATCCTACCAACGCCAAATATCACCGCAAAAAAGGTTTGATTCATTTTGCAATGGGCGAGTTAAAAGCCGCCGGAGATTTTTTTAAAAAATCGATCGAACTGGACCCGAATGAAGTTCAAGCCTATATCAACCTGGGGATGGTTCATTATACTCAGAAGGAAGCCGAGCTTGCACAAGCTCAATGGGAAAAAGCCGTCGCCCTTCACGACAACGACGACGATTCCAAAGCGCTGAACAATTTGGGAAATTTACTCAAGGTACAAGGTAAGCTCGACGAGGCCATCGCTCACTATCAGAAAGCCATCGATCAATCGCCGCAGAACACCCTGCTCATCGACAACCTGGCGGACGCTTATCGGCAAAAAGGGGAGTTTGCGAAAGCTGAGGACTTGTTAAAAACTTCCCTGTCCCTGAACGCCAATGGAATGATGGCTTTTTACAATCTGGGGCTGGTGTACAAAGATCAAAACAAAGCGCTGGAAGCGATTGAAGCATTCAACCAATCGCTGGCAATCAATCCGGGCAACATCGAATCGTATTATCAAATCGCCACTGTACTCAAAGCGAACAACGACATCGCTTCCGCCAAAACAGTGATCGCCAAAGCTCTGGAGGCGAATCCTGAAAACGCCAAATACAAAGAGTTCTTAAAGTCACTGGAGTCGTCCTGAATAACCGCTCCGCGCGAGCGGCTCTCCAGATAAACGCTCACTTCCGGAAAATCATCCAGCCTCTACGCTCAAATCCGGATGCGCGGCGTCGCGCAGAAAACTTTCAATATATTGCAAGGTCCCCATCGTGGAGCTGGGACAACTGCCACAGGCTCCCTGGTAATGAATCTTCACAACCGATCCGTCGATGGCCAACACTTCCAGACCGCCGCCATCGTTAGCCAGGGCCGGGCGAACGCCCTTGTCCAACAAGGCTTCGATGATTCTGCTCTTTTCTTCCGTCGGCAGGTTGATGAAGTTTTCCTTGTCGAATGAATCCAGAATCGAATCTTCTTCTTGAACGCGCGGCTCATCGGCGACCGTCTGGAACTCAAAACTTTCTTCCAGAACGTTGTTGATTTTTTCCATGATCGTCGACCATCCCACAGTCGGGGATTTGGTGACGGTGACAAAATCGTCCTTCACAAAAACATTCTGAACGCCAAAAATCTGAAAAATTTTCTCGCCGAAGGCATTGCCTTTCGCGTCATCCGCAGAGTCAAAGGTCTTCGTCTTGCCTTCTTCAATTGCGCGCTGATCCAGGGTGAACTGAAACGCCTCCGGATTGGGAGTCGGTTGCACGCGCAATACTTTATAAACTGGCTTCGCAGTACCCGTAACCGTTTCAGTCGGAGCCGCTTCATTCCCGGCGGAACCGTTGCCTGCTCCGGTAATTTTCTTGATTAAATCGCCAAAGATACCCATAACTTTCTCCTGAAGCAATCGCTATAGATTGTTTTAATTCCTGAACGAGCCTATGGCCCTTACTATTAGATAGAAAACGGCGCGCTTTGATTCATCTATTCGATACAAGTAACGCGCGTTTTCACGAAATTTCAATGTAGGAGTGAATCGACCCTGCCCATCAACCGTCGGTTGATCCAAAACCGCCTTCTCCCCGTCCCGTAGCGTCCAGACTGTCAACCTGCCGGAACAGCAGGGATTCGAACTTCACGACCAGCAACTGGGCGATGCGGTCTCCCGCTTCATATTCGAAATCCGCATCGGAATGATTGAAAAGCAAGACTCTGATCTCACCGCGGTAGCCCGAATCGATCACGCCCGCCCCACAATCGATCGATCGATTGACGGCCAGCCCGCTTCGCGGCCAGACCAGCCCCACGCATCCATCGGGTAAGGCGAGACGAATCCCAGTCGAAACCAGCGTTTGCCCTCTCGCGGGCACCACGCCAGCGTTGTCAGCGCGCAAATCGGCTCCAGCGTCTCCAGGGTGCGAATAAGCGGGAAGGCGTTCGCCTTCCACCGGGCACACCAGTTTCGTCGTAGCATCCATAGCTCACTCCAAAAGGACAAGAGAAAACAAAACTGAATGTTCTATACTAAATGAAGCCCTGTCGAGGCGCAAGCCGTCTCGGGGTTTATTTTGATGGAAAAGAAACAATAATGGGGGCGCGGATCTGCTTCGGAAAGAGGAAGCGGGTTACTACCCTGCAAGAACCAGGTTCTGCAGCGTAAGAGCTTTCGTGGGACGCCGCTTGGAAGGAACTCTACAGCCGATATTTAGGAACTACGAGGATTCGGCCGGCGCTCAGTGCATGTGGGGGATTTGGAAGGGGTAAAACCTAATGCATCCCACAGGCCGTTCGATTCCAAACCGTAAGCTTTAGGACACACCATCTAACCACCCACGAAAACCCTCTTTATAGTAACCCGCCATTGGAGAGTTTGACTTTTCGAATTTTTTGAAGAAGAGGAATTGTTCTCCTTATTCCGTATTTTTATGCTCAGTGGTAAGAATACACTAATTCCTTTATCTTGTATAATGGATGTGAAAATACCACTACATATAGTAGCTGTCAACAATTAAAAGTACAGCGTCTGTGCTTTTTAAATAAAACGCATATTTTCAATATTTTACAAACCCAATTAAATGTACGGGAATGGCGCCCCACAACATGCTGTATTCTGCGCTTGACAAAGAATCTATATGAAGTAGTTCTCAGTGTTTTTCCGAGCCAGGAACAGGACTCCTCCCTAAAGCATTAATATTCCGATTAATAGAACAATTTTACTGATTTCGGAATTTCTTTCCATCGCGGGGTAATTCGTCAAAATACATTTTCTTCAGCTCAAAACGCAGGCCTGGTTCGGACTCGACTTTCGCAAGCATTCGCTCGGGCAAGTCCGACTTTGCCAATAGAAGCGTCTCCACCATTTCTCCATTGGCGCCCCAGAGGGCGATACGCGCCGCTGGCTTTTCAAACAGGGCATCCTCTGCCTTTGTCTCCGATACTGATTCAAACTCCATGGTTTTGAGCGTCCACAACACTTCGTTGCCAAGGAAGGCTTTGATATTCGAAAGGACTTCGGGTTGTTTCAAGTTCCATTCATCTCCGCTTCTCTCCATTTCAAACGCGCTGTCGGGATATTCGATCTGAATGCGACTCACCTTATCGGTTTCAAAATGTACGATTTTCTTATCGCGCAGGCTGTATAGCGATCGAAATAATTTTTCCACCCAGTCCTTCGAAAGCGTGAAGACGGCGTCTTCGCCTTCGCGTTGAGCATAGAAAGCGCCCTGCCCATCGGCCCTCCCCAACGCCAGCGACCATTCTTTATTTTCTATTTGGACTTTCAAACGTTTCTCTGGAGCGTTCAACCCGTACAAGGCGGGATCGTTTTCCAGCGTTTGCAAAAATTCATGAACCCGCGCTTCTCGCAAATCGGCGAGCAAGCTGTTGAGCGTGGTGGGATCAGCGCCGGATTGAATCGGGGATTCAATGCGCCAGGGCGATTTGTTCTCTGCGTCTCTGGATAAAAGAATGGCGTCGTCTCCGCTCTGAATCTCAATGCGCGAAGTGGTTTCGATTTTGCCGCGAAACAATGTTTTATCCAGAAAGCTGGCGGCGTGGCGCGTCATCCGCCCTGCGTCGGCCTGCGAGATCCTAAACACGCGATCCGCATCGCTGGTTCTTGCGTGGCGTCCGCTCGCGCCGTCTTCTTTGCCGAGGTCAAAATACAAGGGCGTTCCGTCTTTTCCGGCCCGCAAGGCCAAACGCAAATAGGGAGTCTTCAATCCGTAAGCTTGTAAATCGCTCGGAGCTTCCTCGACAAAGGACTTGATCTTCAGGAAGCGGACATGGTTCAAATAATTTTGAACTTCTCCGGGATCCGCCTTCAGGGTCGCTTCCTGTTTCAGCAACCAGTCTTCGCCCTGTTTGACGAGATTGACGACCTCGCCTTCGCGTTCGAGGGTCACGGCGGTGATGGAATCCACTTCAAATCTCAGCGGCGTCTTGTCGCGCAAATCAAACGCTGTTTTGGCCAGCTCCTCTCTTCCCACACGCGCGAGATAAACCTGCGGCGTCCCGGTTGACAGATACAGGCCGTTATTCATCGGCGCGTCGTCGCCAACTCGTAAAACCAGAGCGTCTGCATCGCTCCGCTCCAATTCAATGGTGAGCGAAGGCGCATCGAGACCGAATGCGGAAAGATCGTCTGCCGCCTCTTCGACAATGCGGGAATATTTTATCGCGTCCAAACGCGACAGAAAACCGCGTATCGCATCGGAATCCGCCAGAGTCTTTACAGGCGCGTCCATCGTCCAGTCATCTTTCTGGCGGGACACCTCAAGCGTCTGATCTTTATGTTTGAGGCGAATGCCTTGAATTTTGGCGGGGTCGAAGGGAAGGACTTTCGAAGCCTGCTCCATCGCCTCGAAACGTTTCGTCTCCGCAGGCAATTCCATGAAAAAATAATATCCCGCAAGAGCCGCCAGACCACAGGCCAGTATGAGAGTCGATTTAAATTTCATCCGACCTCACAAGCGGCGTCGTTTCCACCAGGACGCAATCCCTGCGGCAACGACGCAACCGGGGAAAAGAATCACTCCAAAAACAAACAGGACATTGCCTTCGGAGCGGGTCAATTGAAGCGGATTGTTTTTACGTTCACGCGGTCGAATCGATATCAGACGTTGTTCTTCCGCCAGATAGGAAGCCGCGTTGAGAAAAAAATCTCCATTGCCGGAAAAGTTAAAATAATTGTTCCCGGCGAAATCAGAATCGCCCACAACCGCAAGACGCGCCTGAGGAATATTCTCAGACTCCGCACTTGCAGATGATGCGTCCGTCGCATCCTCCGTCGCTGGCGCGAGGTCTTTCGTCACGGCGACCATCACCGGCACCGGGCCTTTGATATCCGCATCCGCGTCGTAACGCGCCTTGCCCGCGCGCACGTCCGTCTCCGCCCAACTGTTCGCGCCGGTCAGTAAAATTTCCTCAGAGCGCAAGCCTTCTTGTTCCACCGCCGTCACGGAGCGCAGTAAGGGGAAAATTGTCGGCAAGCTGAAATTTTTCGTGATGTCGTGCGGCACGTAAGTGTTGACTACCGGAGCCGCCGAATCGCCGCCGAACAAATTGGAAATGGGATCGACGACGAGATCGTTTTGCACTTTCACGCCCCAACGCAGAAGAAAATCCTCCAGCCCCGTCGGCAGTTGCGGGTCCAGCAAAACAAAAACCGCGCCGCCGCCTTCGAGGTAGGCGTCGAGGGCCTTGATCTCCGCTTCCTGAAAGGGTCGTTTTGGCCCCGGAATAACGATTAAATTTGCATCGTCCGGCGCCGAGGGCGCAGTCATGAAGGAAAACTCTTTGACCTGGTATCCATCCTTTTCCAAACTGGCCTTGATCGTGGAGTATCCTTCAGGCCCCGGATCGTCCAGCCTTTTCTCGTCGTGACCGGAAAGAAAATAAAGCGTTTTCTGCTGATCGCTGGTCACCTTGATCAGAGCGTTGGTCAGATTCTCTTCCGTAGGATTCTGCACCCGCGCTTCTTTTCCGCCGCTCTCCAGCACAATCGTGCCATAAGAGGTCACGCCATAGCGTTTGGTGGCGCCGGGGTTTTTGTCCGGGTCCACATAGTCCAGACTGAGTTTCTCGCTCAGTTCCAGATAGCCGTCGCCGAGACTTTTGAACTGATTTTTCTCAGGCGATTCCGTTTGAAAAAATGCCGTCATTTTGACGTCGCGCGGCAAACTCGACGCCACCTTTTCCGTCTGCTCTGAGAGCGTGAAAAACCCGCCCTCGGTCAAATCAATGCGGCTCTTATGACGCAACGAGATCAGATTGACAAACACCAGGATTCCCACAACGATCGCGACCAGAGCGAAGGAGTTCATGCCATGCGTCGCCGAGCGCGATTTGAGCGCGCCCAAAACAATGCGCCTCTCGGCGATGAGGAAATACAAGGCCGCCACAGCGCATCCGCCCAACAGCGAATAAATCCACACGACTTTATCCGGCGCGATCCAGTTCAGGAAGGAAGCGCTCAATCCCATGAAGAGCGCGCTCCATGCGGCGATGATTGAAATCAGCGACATCGCATTATCTCCATCGGTTCGACTCCAGCAATCGGTAGGTCATGAACAAACCGAAAAAAATGAACGACGCAAAATACACCAGATCACTGGTGTCCAGAATTCCCTTCACCATCGAATCCATATGATTGACGATGGACAAATAGTTCAACACCTCGCCCGCCCCGCTCCCAACCGCCTGAGCCGCCCAACCGATGATCCACATGAACAGCGCCAGACCAAAACTGATGATCGCGGCGATGATCTGGTTGTCGGTGAGGGACGAAGCGAAGAGACCCATCGCCACATAACAGGCCGACATCAGAAGCACGCCGCAATAGCCCGTCAGGATCGGCCCGATCTCCGGCTTGCCAACAATAAATAAAAATCCAGTCGAGAATGAAGAGAGAAGAATCATCATGGCGACGATTCCCATGCAGGCGAGGAATTTTCCAAGCACGATTTCCGTCAAGCTCACGGGAGAAGACAGCAACAGGGCCAGGGTCTTGTTCTTCCTCTCTTCCGCGAAACTGCGCATGGTGATGACGGGTATCATCAACAGAAGAATGACTGCCATGTTGTGGAACGACGGTTCCACGACCATCTCGTTGAGATTGAGAGTCGCGCCCGGCCCGCGCATTTGCATGACCTGAACGCTCTGAAAACTGAAGAAACTGAGAATATTGAAGAATATAAAACCGTACAAGAACAGAAACACCGCGGTCGCCACATAAAAAATGGGCGAGGTGAAGAACGAAGCCGCATCGCGCCTTGCAATGCTCCAGGCCGCTTTCATTGCGCCGCCTCCTTTTCTTCCAGAGTGAGCTTGAGAAAAATATCCTCAAGCGACATGGACTCGGCTCGCAACTCAACGATGCCCAGCGAATGATCGAGGCAAAAACGCGCGATGGCGTCTTGCAGATCGGAATTCAATTCGCAATCCAGACGCAATTCATTAGAGCCGTCCTGCAACAGCGCCAGAGCGCCAGGCAGGCGTTTCAGGGATTCGATCATCTCTTCCGTGAAATGCTTGCGCACCTTGAGAAACAAACGTTCGCTTTTTCGCAGGGACGAGGTCAGACCTTCCAGCGAATCGACGGCGGCGATTTCTCCTTCGTTCAGAATGATCACTCGTTTGCAAATCTGCGTGATCTCCGGGAGTATGTGCGAGCTGAGAATGATGGTGTGCGACGCCGCGAGTTCCTGAATCAGTTTGCGAATCTCGATGATCTGAATCGGATCCAGCCCGATGGTCGGCTCGTCAAGGATCAGGATATCAGGATCGTGGATCAGGGCCTGTGCCAGCCCCACGCGCTGTTGAAAGCCCTTCGACAAGCGGCCGATGATGCGGCCTGATACGGAATTCAAAGAACATTTGCTCAACGCGCGCTCCACCGAGGCGCGAATGTTTTTACCGGGAACCTGACGCAAGCGCGCGGCGAACTCCAGATAACGAGTCACCGTCATGTCCTGATAGAGCGGCGGATTTTCCGGAAGGTAACCGATGAGCTTGCGCACCGCCATCGATTCTTCCACAATGTCGTGTCCGCAAATTCGCGCGCTTCCAGAACTTGCCGGGAAAATTCCGGTCAGTATATTCATGGTCGTGGACTTGCCCGCGCCGTTCGGCCCGAGAAAACCCACCACCTCGTCGCGTTCAACCCGAAAACTCAGATTGTTGATCGCGCGTCGCGGCCCATAATATTTAGTGAGATTTTCAATCTCAATCATGTCGAAAAATGTATCGCAGAAAACGAAGGGTTTGTGATGACAACAGACGGCAACGAAGAAATAAACATTGGAGATGAAATAAAACGATGTTCTATTTGTGGCAAGGTTACAATAAAAAAAAGTTTTGTTTCAATTAATTTTTTTTAATTCATTTCGCGAAAAATCTCACACGTTGAACAATCCCCACAACCAGGTTCCATAAAATGCAAGGAACAAGGCCGCGTAACTAGCCAGGCCGCGCGCGACTATCTTTCCTTCACGACTGACGGACCTGAATAGAAAAACAAAGACGCTACTCACCCAGCCCCAGAAGCCCAGTTCAACCGCAAATGAGCCGATGCTGGAAGGCGGCTTCTCCTGCCGCAGGCGCTTTAAAATTTCTTCTTTATCGAGAGCAGACGTTTCGTTTGTCGAGGGAAACATGAGAGAAGCGATTTTCAGATTACAGCGTTCGATCCAGTCTTCGCCATGTGTTCCCAGACTGCGCGTGGAATAAAATCCGGCGCGTAAGATGCGATAAGCCGCCAGCGCCCGATCCATCTTCTGCTCCGCTTCATACAAGGTCGCAATATCCCAGATGCCCTGAGCCGATCGCTCTTGAAAACCAGAACCCGGCAAGCGCCAGCGCAGGGCGCGATCAAAATGCGATAACGCCGATTCCGTGTCGCCCTTGGCAAGGAACGATTCCGCCGCGCTCAACTCCGCATCGGCATTGACGAACACTTTGCCCGTGAGCGAAATAAAAATTACTATAATTGAAAAAAAGACGACGACAATCAGGCGTGAGGGTTTCATTCAATATTCAAACGTCGACCCTTCAATTGGGCGGAACGATAGATAGTGAAGATGATTTTGAGAGCTTGCAAAGCGTCTTTCCCGCTGGACAGGCTGGGTTTGCCGTTACGGACGCATTGTATCATATCCTTTGCCGCGCCCACGAAAGGGCTTTGATAACGCGCCGGCTCGGGAAAAGGAACCGCTTCCAGTTCGTGAAAGCCCGTGAAGCGCCGACTGCGCTTCGTCACAAACAATTGCCGACCCGCGTTGCCGATCAGCAAACGACCTTCCGTTCCCTGGATGTCCAGTTCAAAATTAAAATACTTTCTCTCGCCGCCGCCTTCGACAAAGCCGATCGCTCCGCTTTTGAAGCCCAGCATTCCCGCCGCCGTCTCTTCAATAAAACGCTTTCCATGCGAACGCCGTTCGACCCCCGACGCCCAGTCCACCGGACCGCCGAGGTAAAGAAGCAGATCGATCAAATGCGTGCCGTCGTGAAACAACGGACCGCCGCCATGATCTTTTATGGGCGCTTTGGGAGGTCGCCAACTCAAGGCATTGCCCGTAATGGTTTTCACTTCTCCGATTTTTCCTTTTTGAATCAATTTTCGCGCCTGCAGGTAATGCGGATCCCAGCGTCTTTCGTGGTTGATAACCAAAGGGATTTTCTTCCGTGCGCAAAGCGCCACCATTCGCGCGCCCTCTTTCGGGTCCAGTGCGATCGGTTTCTCGCAGAAAATCCCGGCCACTCCCGCGCGAGCCGCCGCCATCACCATCGGCGCGTGCAAACGCGTCCAGGAGGCGATGCACACGATGTCCAGTCGCTCCTGCGCTAACATTTCTTCATAACTCCGGTACAGATTGTCGACGCCCCAGCGCTGGCCGAAACGACGCAAGCGGTCCGCGTCGATATCCGTTCCCGCCTGAATTTTGACCTGTCGCAACGAAGCAAAAGCGCCTGCATGCGTACAGGGTTTGCCGCGAAGCGGGTCCTCTTCGAGCAAACTTCCAATCCTTCCACAGCCCATCAAACCAATTTTGAGCAATCCCATAAAACCCCTGTATTTCCGATATTTATTTTCGCGCGCTTGACAAAGCGCCAAATAAGGCAAATGACTTACAAAAGCATGATATTTCTAACCTAAAAAGTTGCATCAATAGTTTAACATTTAATACCGCTCTATGTTTCTCTTACAATTTATTAGGAAATCAGATATAATTGACGCATAAAAAAAGTAATACAGAAGCGTGGTCTTTGATAATCACTCAGGAAATTTAAGTGATACCACTATGAAAAATGACCAAAAAAAAATTCTCGTCGTCGACGATGAACCTGCAAATATAGACCTTCTTGTAAGAACGCTCAAGGAAGACGACTACACCGTCATTGCCGCGACAGATGGCGAGAAAGCGCTCGAACTCGTAAAAAAAACAAAACCCAACCTGATTCTTCTGGATGTCATATTACCGCAAATGGATGGATACGAGGTCTGTAAAACTCTGAAAACCAGCCCCGATTCCAACGACATCCCTATTATATTCACCACCAGCCTGAATGACCCTGAAAATATAAAAAAGGGTTTTTCAATGGGCTGTGATGAGTACATTTCGAAGCCCTTCAGTTCTGTGGAAGTACGCAATCGGGTCCGAACTCACCTCAGCCTGAGAGACAATATCTCTCGCGTTCGCCTTCTCTATTCCGAAATTAAAACCGATCTTTCCAAAGCGAAAGTGCTGATCGTTGACGATATCGCGACCAACATCGATATCGTCAAGGAAATACTGAGACAGGAGAAAGTCGACATCCTCGCCGCGCCCAGCGCAACCATCGCCCAAAAGCTGGTGGAACGCACGCTACCGGATCTGATACTGCTCGATATCATGATGCCGGGTCTCAACGGTTTCGAATTTTGCGAATGGCTGAAACAACGACCCGAGACTCAAAACATTCCGGTTATTTTTATTTCAGCGCTCAATTCACCCGAATATATCGCGCGCGGTTTTTCGCTGGGTTGCGTTGATTACATTGCAAAACCATTTCATGATAAGGAAGTGCTGTCCAGAGTTCACTCCCATCTCGTCATTCGTAAACTTCACAAACAAATGGACGAATGGAACAGACAGTTGGAAAAGTCGAAAGCCGAACTCGAAGGGCTTGTGTCAGAACGCACCCAGCACCTGGAGCAGGCGATTGAAACCGCAAACAGAGCCAGCCAGACCAAGTCTGAATTCCTGGCGAAAATGAGTCATGAATTGAGAACCCCCATGAACGCGGTCCTCGGCTTCACCCAGGTTTTGGAAATGGAGTCGGAGACGCTATCGGAATCGCAACAAGTGACCGTCCAACACATTCATGATGCGGCGGATCATTTATTAAAACTGATCGACGATGTTCTGGATTTTGGCAAAATGGAATCTGGACAGATTCCAATGGTCATTCAAAAAATAGATGTGAAGGAAACTATCAATGAAAGCATCATTCCAATGATCCTTCCTTCCGCTGAAAAAAAGAAGCTACGTATTGAAAACAGACTGGAGAAGATGGAAGGCGCCTGCTGGGTGAAATGCGACAGAAACCGTTTGATTCAAATTCTCATCAACCTGGCGACCAATGGAGTGAAATACAACAAGGATGGCGGCGATCTGATTTTTGATTATGAAGCGACCGATGACGGGAGGGCAACTATCACCGTCACAGATTGCGGCCCCGGAATTCCCCAGGATAAGATTGAAACGATCTTCCACCCTTTCTACAGACTGCCAGAAAACAACGTTGCGATTCCAGGAGTGGGGATCGGCCTTGCGATCGTCAAGCGCTTTCTCGAACTGATGGGCGGCGATATTCAGGTGACCAGTGAAAAGGATAAAGGTTCTACCTTCAGCATCACCCTGCCCATCGAATAATTTCAATCTGCCGAAACGCGAAAATCGGGGACTCGAACGAGTCCCCGTTAATGAAGATCCTACCGGCTTGTATCGCCTCCGCGCCAGTAGAGGAAAGTTTGCGACCTCCAGTCGCGTTGACTTTCCAGCATATCGGTCAGTTTCTCAGTTCCTCGCTTTTTTTGGGTGCAGTCAGGAAGCGGTTCTTCCATCTGCCAGCGGGCCATCCTGTGTCTGTAGAACAACGCTCGTATCCGTTTCATCAACGAAAGACATGCCTTGCTCCGTCCATCCTCCCGCCCAATGAGGATCCAGAGAGCTGAAGTCCGACTCGACATGAGCGCCTTTGGCCGCAAAACCCAGTGAAAAAGCTTTTGGGAAAATCGTTAACATGGTCTTCTCCTTATATATGGTATTGGCGGGAGACTTCTATTCTCGCGCCTTTATTTAAAAGTTATTGCAGTAAGGTCAGCACCGACTGCGGAATCAAATTGGCCTGTCCAATCATCGCCGATCCCGCTTGCACGAGAATCTGATTCCTTGTCAATTGAGCCACCTCATCCGCCAGATCCGCATCGCGAATCGTGGAAACTGCCGACGTCAAATTCTCAATGGAAGAATTCAGATTATTGAGAGAGTGCGACAAGCGATTCGTCACCGCGCCCACGCGTCCGCGTACTTCAATCAAGCTGTCGATCGCATTGCTCAACGCGCCAAGCGCCGTCAACGCCGCCGCGCCGGAAGATATCGAGTCATCGTCGATTCCCAGAGACGCCGCAGTCACCGCAGTGAGATCAATTTCCTGATTCAAATTGAATCGGCTTGCATCGTTGGAATCCAGGCCGACCTGCAAAATCAATTCGCTCGGATTACCCGCCGCCAGCGAACCATCAACCAGCTTACGGCCATTGAATTCCGTCGTATTGGCGATTCGATCCAGCTCGGATCGCAAGGCCCGAAACTCCAGATTCAATGTTTCGCGTTCCGTTTGACCGATCGTTCCCGTGGCCGCCTGAGACGCCAGCTCCCGCAATCGAATGAGAATGGAAGACTGTTCGCCAAGCGCGCCTTCTGCCGCGTTGACCAACGCCAGACCATCGTTCACATTCCGGGCGCCTTGTTTTAAAGTTCTAACATCAGAGTTCAATCTCTCTGAGATGGACAAACCTGCCCCATCATCCGAACTGTTGGTGATGCGCTGTCCCGAAGCAATACGGGATATCGACCCACCCAGCTTGAGACGACTGCTCTCTAATGATTTTTGAGCATTCAATGAAGATAAATTTGTAAATATTCTAAGAGCCATTCTCTTTTCCTCCCTGAAAAGTAATTAACCGAATTTTCAATCGATCAACCATTAGCTTCCCTGCCAATGTTCGGTTGCAATCAATTTGCATGAAATCAATCACGAATCTTTTCATGTGGGATTACTGGAGAAGCTGGAGTACCGACTGGGGAATCAGATTAGCCTGACCCACCATGGCGGTCGCCGCTTGCACCAGGATTTGGTTTCGAGTTAACAAAGCCACTTCTTCAGCGATGTCCGCATCGCGGATCGCCGATTCTGCGGCTGAGAGATTTTCCACGGTGATCGACAAGTTGCCGATCGTTCTCACCAAGCGGTTTTGCACCGCGCCCACTTTACCGCGACCCTGCGTTACCAGAGAGATCGCCGTGTTCATGGTATCCAACGCCGTCAAAGCCGCCGCCGCCGTCGTGACCGACAAGGCGTCGATGCCCAGACCCGTTTGCGTGATGGACGTCAGGTTCACCTCCGTATTCAAATTGATTCGGCTGTTGACCGTCGCGTCGATGCCCACCTGAATGAGAATCTGACTGCTCGAACCCACGCCGGATGCAAGCGAACCGTCAACCAGTTTCTGACCGTTGAATTCAGTGGTGTTGGCGATACGGTCGATTTCGCTTCGGAGCGCGTTGAACTCCAACTGAATCGTTTGACGCTCCGTGGAACCGACCGTTCCTGTGGCCGCCTGGGATGCAAGCTCCCTGAGCCGGATGAGAATTCCGGATTGTTCATTCAAGGCGCCCTCTGTCACGTTGATGAGGGAAATACCGTCGTTGGCGTTTCGTACCGCCTGACGCAACGCTCGAATGTCGGACCGCAACGCTTCTGAAATAGCCAAACCTGCCGCGTCGTCGGCGCCCCGATTGATCCGGATACCTGAGGAAATTCTTTCGACCGATTGAGACAAACGGTCGTTGTTGATGCCCAAAATTCTCTGAGCATTCAACGAGGGTATGTTGTTAAAAATTCTAATGGGCATTTTTCCTTATCCTCCTTGATAAATGGAATTGACTGTGAGCCCTGTTCAGCATCCTTGCTGAACGCGTTCATACAACTAACTGTCTGTAATCTTAGAAAACGACCTCCGTTGGAACTGCATTCATGGCCTGCGCCATGCGACCGGGATTCTTATCCTCAAAATCCTTCGGTTGAATGTCGTATCGGGAAATCAAAAAAATTCCTTTACTCTTTTTTTGCAAATTAACAAAAAAACATAAAGAATTCTTCAGGCAGATGAGAAGGAATGGGCTTGAATTATGCGGAGAGCGTTGAAAAGGTTGGGACAAATAAAAAAAGCGCCCCTCGCGAGGCGCTTTTTCTTAAACCGTTTGATTTACTGAAAGACCCAAATGAAAATTCTGTCAGGCCTCGATATCAAAATGGCGTTCTCTAAAATCTGCAATTCGCTTGGCTAATTGCAAATGGTCTTCATCGGGAATTTGCTTGATCGTTTCTCCCGAGTCCTCATCCACCACTTTAACCACCACCTGACGAGTTTCTTCCGACACCAGGTAATCCAAGGAATGGCTCGACACCTTCGAAGCGGAGTCCACCGCTTTGGGCGGCGCTTCTTCGGTCTCCAAGCGATTCTTTTTCACGACGTCGACCGCCTCGTTTTTACTGATCTCCTTCGAAGGCGCGACGTTCAACCTGGCTTTGGGCCTTACTTTTGCCGGATCCAAATGTATGTCGATAGACATGATAAGCCCCTTTAAAAAGATGCCTGCATCATTCAACTAATGTCGATCCGGTTCCGGGCCTGATTCTCAAGACCCGGAACCAGAATCAGACGATTAGCCGAGCAACTGCAGTACGGATTGTGGAATCAAGTTCGCTTGACCCACCATTGCAGTAGATGCCTGCACCAGAATCTGGTTTCGCGTCAACAAGGCGATTTCTTCCGCGATGTCAGCGTCTCGAATCGAAGATTCTGCAGAGGACAAGTTCTCTACCGTTACGCCCAGGTTGGCGATGGAACGCACCAATCGGTTTTGCACCGCACCCACTTTACCGCGGCCCTGCGTGACCGTGGTCAATGCCGTGTTGATGGTGTCCAGAGCGGTCAGCGCCCCTGCCGCAGTACTCACCACCAACGAATCAATGCTCAGGCCCGTTTGAGTGATCGACTGCAAATCAATCTGTTGATTGAGATTGATTCGACTGTTCGAGTTGCTGTCCAGACCGATCTGAATAAAAATCTGACTGTTGGCCGTAACTGTTGATGCAAGAGCCCCATCCACCAGCTTCTGACCGTTAAACTCAGTGGTATTCGCGATACGATCGATTTCGTTTCGGAGCGCGTTGAACTCCAATTGAATCGTCTGTCGTTCCGTGGAACCAACCGTACCGGTTGCGGCTTGCGACGCCAATTCACGAAGACGGATGAGAATACCCGCCTGCTCGTTGAGCGCGCCTTCCGTTGTATTGATGAGGGAAATACCGTCGTTGGCGTTTCGGACAGCCTGTCGAAGAGCGCGGATGTCGGATCGTAATCCTTCCGAAATCGCAAGGCCTGCCGCATCGTCGGCGCCGCGGTTGATGCGGATACCGGATGAGATACGTTCTACAGATGCCGCCAAACGGTCGTTGTTGATGCCCAAAAATCTCTGGGCGTTGAGCGAAGCAATATTATTGAAGATACGAACTGGCATTTTAAATCCTCCATGATTTGATGGGTTCGGGTTATTGTTCCGGCCTCCAAGCCAGAACCAAAGCCTCCAAGCTTTTAACCCTTCAGCGAAGAATCCATTTCTTCGCTGTTAGACTGATTACTGCGATTGGCCCTCCTGTGCTGTTTTTTAAATAAAATTAAAAGACAATCGTGCTTAATGAGGCGTATCGGAAGCGGATCAATTTTCTTTAGCGACAAACTTGAAAAAAGTTTTCGCAGGGGGAGACGCTATTGAAGTCAATGAGGAAGGAATATTGCTGAACGCGCTTTCAAACAAAGCGCTTATCGCTTATTACAGGAAGATTAAGAAGGGGGAATTAAAAGATAGATAAAATATTTTGAGTCGACAAATTGCTTTGACTGACCATGGCCGTTGCCGCCTGGGTCAGCATTTGATTGCGCGTCAACAAGGCAATCTCTTCCGCGATGTCGGCGTCGCGTATGGTCGACTCCGCCGCCGAAATATTTTCCACAGACACATGCAGGTTGGATAAGGTGCGACCCAGACGGTTTTGGAGCGCCCCAACCTGTCCGCGCGTTTGCGAGATGGATTGAAGCGCTGATTCCACCGCCGCCAGCGCCGTCAACGCAGATTCGGCGTTCGCAACAGAAACGGTCGAAATGCCAAGATTAGCGCTATCGTTATTTTCTAAATCAAGTTCCGTGTTCAGGTTGATCCGGTTATCGTCCGTTGCGCCAATTCCCACCTGGATCGAAATATTCAAACCGGAAGACGCCGACAAATTACCGTTCAACAGGGATATCCCGTTAAATTGAGCCGCCCCGGCAATGCGGTCAATTTCATTGCGTTGCTGGGAAAACTCGATTTCAAGAGTGCGACGTTCCGCAGAACCGATCGCGCCATTGGCGGCTTGCGCCGCCAGTTCACGCAGACGTATCAAGATAGTTCCCTGAACCGCAAGAGCGGCTTCTGCGGTTCTTATCATGGAGATACCGTCTTCGGTGTTTCTTCCCGCTTGCCTCAAGGCGCCAATGTCCGAACGCAGTCGATCTGAAAGAACCACGCCGCCAATATCGTCCGCCGCGCTTTCTATCCGAGAGCCTTGTGAAATGGCTCGAATTGACTTCGCGGTGCGCGATTCATTCAAGCCCAGATTTCTCTGGGCATTGATCGATGAAATATTTGTAAAGACTCGAACTGGCATATTCCCCTCGTTTCTTGAACGACGCTGTCAGGCGCCTGGCATTATTATGCGAGCAGTTGCAATACCGATTGCGGGATCAGATTGGCCTGTCCCACCATCGCTGTCGACGCTTGCACCAGAATCTGGTTTCGAGTCAACAAGGCCACCTCTTCAGCGATGTCTGCGTCTCGAATTGAAGATTCCGCCGCCGTGAGGTTTTCAATGGTAACGCCCAGACTGGCAATGGATCGAGACAAACGGTTCTGCACGGCGCCCACCTTACCTCGGTTCTGCGTGACTGTGGTGATCGCGGTGTTGATCGAATTCAATGCCGTCAGAGCCGCGGCGGCAGTTGATACTGCAAGCGTATCGATGCTGAGACTGGTTTGCGAGACCGCGGCCAGATCGATCTGTTGATTCAGATTGATGCGGCTGTTCGCGCTGTTGTCCAGACCCACCTGAATCAGAATGTGGTTTGCAGAGCTGACCGTGGACGCAAGCGAGCCGTCGACCAGACCCTGTCCGTTGAACTCTGTCGTTACCGCAATACGATCCAATTCATTGCGGAGCTGGTTGAACTCAAGTTGAATGGTCGCGCGCTCCGTCGATCCTACGGTACCGGTCGACGCCTGGGAGGCCAGCTCGCGAAGACGAATCAGGATACTGCCCTGCTCGTTGAGCGCGCCTTCCGTTACGTTGATGAGCGAGATTCCGTCGTTCGCGTTTCGCACCGCTTGCCTCAGCGCGCGGATGTCGGATCGCAGTCCTTCCGAAATTGCAAGGCCCGCCGCATCGTCGGCGCCGCGGTTGATGCGGATACCGGATGAGATGCGTTCTACCGACTGGGATAAACGATCGTTGTTGATACCCAGCAGACGCTGGGCGTTAAGCGAGGGTATGTTGTTAAAAATACGTACAGGCATCTCCTAATCCTCCACCAAAGAGTTAGAAACTATTATTTACTTTTAATTCGTTACTGCGCCCCTGTCGGTTTTGCTTTTAGCGGCTTCCGACAACTCCGCTTGCCAGTTCTTGCGCCTGGCTTATAGCTGTTCAGGCCATTTTCTATCCTGTTGCAAATCGTTTTTAAAAGTTCAATCTTGCGGGGGTGCAACCCCCCTTAATTGACAGTAACGGAGGAAAATCTTTAAACTTGAGCGAAATAAAAAAAATTCTTACTTTTCTTTTCGCCAGTCTTTTTGTGGGATCGTTGCATTGATCTGCAACAGGTCGGGGCGAGATTCGAGAAGGGAAAGGATCGATTCAACGCTCTGCGCATACAGGGGGCTTGTGGTCAATTCGGCGCACAATCGATCCTGAAACTGCAAATCTTCTTCGGTGTCGACGGTCAAACGGCATTCTTTATGAGCGAGGTATTGCGGCGCCGGCATCCAGTTCAAATGAAAGCGCTCAGGCCGCTCTATGATGAAGGGGGCGACATGTTCTTTATGGTAGGGTTCGAAACTTTCGCGGGCGGCGGCTTTCAGAGCGTCCAGCTTGATGATTTCCAATCCGCTTCCCAAAGGAACCGGATCGGCTGACGCGCTGAAGTCGGCGCCCGTCGCCAGATGACTTTCAATCAAGCGCTCCGCCAATTCAAGATCCACCCAGGGACAATCGCCGCAAATGCGCGCAATATGGGTAAGACTCAGCGCATCGCCCGCCATCACATAGCGTTCCAGCACGTCGTCTTCCGGCCCCTGAATGATGCGCACGCCGGTAGCGCTCACCGCATCCACCAGAGCTTGCTCCGATTGCAAATCGGGAATCGCCAGCGCGACGAGGTCCAGACCGGGAATCAGTTGAATCCTTCGAACGATATGTTCTATCATGGGTCGCCCGGCAAAGGGATACAACGATTTCCCCGGTCGCCTTGTCGACCCCATTCTTGCCTGGATAACGGCGCCGATTTTATTGTTTTCTTTATTCACGAATTCACTCAACGCTGACTTTCAATGGCTAAAACCTTACCATTAATCCAACCCAAAAAATTGAAAAAAGGCGATTGCATCGGCGTCATCGCGCCCGCGGGCGTCACTAAAGAAGAGGAATTGACCAAGGGACTGGCGGTCTTGAAGCGGATGGGTTTCAAACTGGCGCTGGGCGAACATCTGAGCAAACGCAAACGCACCATGGCTGGAGAAGATCATGAACGCGCTTTCGACCTCATGACCATGTTCTCCAACCCGGAGATCAAGGGCATCGTCTGTGCGCGCGGCGGTTACGGTTCCAATCGAATCCTGCCCCTGCTCACCTCGCGAGTGATCCGGGAAAACCCGAAAGTGTTTGTCGGTTCCAGCGACATCACCGCCCTGCATATTTTTCTGAATCAGAAATGCTCGCTGGTCAGTTTTCACGGTCCCATGGCGGCGGGCAGTTTTGGCAGAGACGCCATGAAAAAATCCAAAAAACAATTCGCGCAAATGCTCATGGGCGATCGCAAGGCATTGAAGCTGGCATCGCGACAAACTCAAACCCTGGTTCCCGGACAAGCGGAAGGGGAACTCGCCGGAGGCTGTTTGTCCCTGCTCATACGTTCTCTAAGAACGCCCTACGAAATCCAGACGCAAAATAAAATTCTGTTCATTGAAGACGTCGGCGAGCCTTACTACAAACTGGACGCCATGCTCTGCCAACTCAAGCAGGCGGGAAAATTCAAAAAAATTAAAGGCGTCGTTCTCGGCGAGATGATCCGTTGCAAACCCTCTTATAAAGGCGACGGACCGCTTGAAGATATTTTCAGAGAAGCCTTCGCAGAATATTCCATCCCCGTTCTATACAACGCGCCGATCGGACACGGCGATGAAATGTGGACCGTTCCCTTTGGCGTACGAGCAACGCTGGACGCGACAAAGCGGACTCTCGACATCGAGTCCTGCGGCGTTTCCTGATTTCTTCATTAGCGATTTGAACAGCGTTCAGGCGGGGCGAACCAGAATGCCTTTAGAGAAAAGGTAGTTCTTGGTTTCGGCGATGGTGAATTCCTTGAAGTGAAAAATCGAAGCCGCCAGCATCGCGTCGGCTTTTCCTTCCTGAAAACCTTCATACAAATGTTCCAACGTTCCGGCGCCACCTGAGGCGATGACGGGAATCTCCAGCAATTCGGAAACGGCGCGATTGAGAGGCAGATCGTATCCCGACTTGGTGCCGTCGCGATCCATGCTGGTCAGCAGGATTTCGCCCGCTCCGAAGGTCTGCATTTGTTTGGTCCATTTGACGGCGTCGATGCCGGTAGGTTTTCTTCCGCCGTGCGTGAACACCTGCCAGGCCGGTTCCGGCTCGCTTCCCGTCAACAATAAATCCGGATAGCGCTCTTTCCAGTCGATAGGCTCTTCCGGGGGAGCTTCGTTCTCCTTGACCTGTCGCGCATCGACGGCGACGACGATGCATTGACTGCCAAAGCGCAACGCCGCTTGTTGAACAAAATCCGGATCGTGCACGGCGGCGGTGTTGATCGCGACCTTGTCCGCTCCGGAGTTCAACAAATTGCGAATGTCGTCGAGAGTGCGCACGCCGCCGCCAACGGTCAGCGGCATGAAAACTTTCTCCGCCGTTTTTTTCACCACATCCAGAATAATGCCGCGTTTCTCGTGCGACGCGGTGATGTCCAGAAACACCAACTCGTCGGCGCCCTCGCGCTCGTAAGCCTCGGCGATGGCGACGGGGTCCCCGGCGTCCACCAGATTCACAAAGTTGACGCCCTTGACGACGCGCCCGTCCTTGACATCGAGACAGGGGATGATGCGTTTAGCCAGCATGATTTTTATTTCTCCCGAAGTTCGTACACGGCGACCTCATCCCTGCTCCTGATTGGCCAGGCGATTGGCGTCCTGATAGGTGAGAGTATTGTCGTACAGCGCCTTGCCAACGATCACGCCGATCACGCCCTCGCCTTCCAGCTTGAGCAAATCTTCGATATCCTTGAGCGAGCCTACGCCGCCGGAGGCGATCACCGGAGCTTTTACGGCGCCCGCGAAGGCGCGGATGCTTTCCAGATTAGGGCCTTCGAGCATGCCGTCGCGGCTGATGTCGGTGAATATGAAACGGTCCACGCCCTTGGCCTTGAGTTCGGTCGCCAGGTCCGCCGCCGAACGTTCCGACACCTCCACCCATCCCTTCACAGCAACCATGCCATTTTTGGCGTCGATGCCCACAGTGATGCGTCCCGGAAATTCTTTACAGGCCTGTTCCACAAAGGCCGGGTCTTTTTGCGCGATGGTTCCCAAAATCACCTGATACACTCCGGCCTTGAGATAGGATTCGATGGCGGCGAGAGTTCGAATGCCGCCGCCCACCTGAATATCTGCCGAGCTGTGATACACAATATTTTTAATGGATTCCGCGTTCGCCGGTTCTCCGTCGAACGCGCCGTCCAGATCGACCACATGGATCAGGCTCGCGCCTTCTTCATCCCAACGTTCCGCCATCGCGACGGGATCGTCCGAGTACACGGTTTCCCGGTCGGCCTTCCCCTGCACAAGGCGCACGCATCGGCCTCCTTTAATATCAACTGCGGGAATGATCTTCATTATCTCCTCGAAAGTGGATTCCAGATAGCGGATCATACCAAAATCAAGCCTCAGGACCAAAATTCATTTCTTCGCCTCAAAATATCGCCGTCAACCGCTCCCGGCGAATCTTTTGACCCTCTGTACAATTCGGTATATATTTTTCAAGCTACTTTAGGCATTCATAAATTTCTAACCCTTGCATCCAAACATGAAACAAATCGCCACCACTCTGGACGGAGTCTTGCTCATCGAACCTCGCATCTTCAAAGACAGCCGAGGCCACCTCTACGAAAGTTTTTCGAAACGCAAATACGAGGCGCTGGGAATCATGGATGATTTCGTTCAGGACAATCATTCTTACTCACGCAAAAACGTCTTGCGCGGCCTGCACTTCCAGATCGACAAACCGCAGGCCAAGCTGGTGCGCGTTGTGCGCGGCGAAGTGTTCGACGTTGCGGTGGATATTCGAAAAGATTCGCCCAACTTTGGCAAATGGTTCGGCGCCCGAATTTCTGCTGAGAATCAACTGCAAATGTACATCCCCAAAGATTTCGCGCATGGATTCTGCGTGCTCAGCGAGGAAGCCGAATTTTTATACAAATGCTCGGATTACTATTCCCCAGGCGGCGAGGGCGGGATTGTGTGGAACGACCCGGAGATCGGGATTGACTGGCCGATTGAAAACCCGGTCCTGTCTGAAAAGGATCTGGAATTTCCGCTGTTGAAAGATTTGTAAAAGGTAAAGAAGGAGGGGGGGTGCGCTCTCAGCGTTTGGCTTGCAGGAGTTTGACAAATTCCTTGAAGGATCGGTTCACTTCATCTTCTATATTCATTTCGCCATCCACATCGGGATTGAAGTTTTTCACCAAGGCTTCATCCAGATTGTTTTTCAATTTCTTCTCGAAACCGGAAGACTTGCTCATCTCTTTTTTATACACCGCCATGATTTCTTCAGTGATCATCTTGCCCGGTTTGCTATCGAGGATGGTGTCGTAGTCGGCGCCTTTTTTACCGCCAAACTCCATCAGTCGATTGATCTTTTCCGTCCATTGCAAGATCTGCGTCTCATCCGCCAGGTAGTGAACTGAATTGGCGAAGACCGCAATCAAACTGTGATGGACTCCGGTCTTTCGCAGTTGATTCTCGATGTATCGCAGAAAAAAACGGCTGATGTGGTCCTTGCGCAACATCCTATCTTTTCTCTTGATGCGCTTTTTAGCAGGCGCTCCCGCCGCCGCTTCTTTGCAAACGCTGATGATCTTCTCGAATTGAGATCGCGTTTCTTTTTCCAACTCCTCCACCAGCGTATCGTTGTTCAGGTCGATGTTATCGCGAGCGTATTTCACAATCTTTCGCAACAAGGCCTGGCGCAAGCTATCCAGTTCATCGGCGGGTTTGGCTGTTTCTGTATCCTTTGGCATATTTGCGGCTATCGTTTTTTTAAAAAAAATTCTTCGGTTTTTCAGCTAGATCGACTTATTCGTTTATTTATAAATAGTTATATATTTTTAAGCAACCCTTTTTTTTACTAATGTTTTTTTTTTGATTTCCCGATAAATAAACTATCAAGAAAAAAAGAGGACCCGAGAGGGTAAAAAAACATGTTAGCAGAAATCACAGCATACAACCCAAACACGGATTCAAAGCAGGTAAGCCACTCCATCGAAACATTTTTTTCGTCGGAGCTGGAGTTGAAAACGCAAGAAGGCGACGTTGTGACTTTATCGTTTCAGAATGCTGAATACTTTGGCGAAACCCAAACACAGGGAACCGGCGATTCCGATTCAACGGTCTCTGCAATTTCAGTAGAAGCCGCCGCGGCCGCCCAGTATGCGCTGGAAATCCAGGGTGACTTGAACGATGAGGAATTGGCCGCCATTCAGGAATTGTCCAGTAAAGTCGCGCCCATCGTTGAACAGTTTTTCAACAATGCGGAACTGGATGAGGAAGCCATCGCAACGGATCTTGCAAAATCTCTTGGCGTCGTGAATGAATTGACTCTCGTTCTGGAAAAAACAGTGACTCGAACCGCTACGGTGCAGAGCGCTTCTTACCCAGAAACGGCGAGCGATCTGGATGTGCTGGAAGGTTCTGAAGTTGACGGCGGCCCTGATTTATCTCAGGTCCGCGACCTTCAGTCTCTCGCCAGCGCTGTTGCAGACGCCCAATTCCGCAACCAGGCGGCCCAATCGGCAGCTACGGAATCGATCCTTCGTTCGCTCGGCGATTTGTTGGCGTTCATACGCAAACAATTCGGAGCGGTGCTTGAACCTTTGAGCACAGTGAAGGAAGAGTTTCCCGACACTCCCGATACCACTTCGGTTCCTCCGGAATCCGTCGCAGTCTAGCGTCTACGACTGACATCGTTTTCTTTGCCCGCAACCACCCTGATGGGCAAAGAAACGGTCGACTCCCGCCTTCATTTTATTATTTTACGAAATTATTATTCTTCAGGTAGGCATCAACGCGCCGTTGTTGACGTCCAGCGTTTGACCGGTGATCGAGCTTTGTTGCTCTGACATGAGGAATGCGGTCATCGCCGCAATTTCTTCAGGCGTGGACATTTTCCCGAGAGGCACCACGCTCATCGCTTTTTCGCGCGCTTCCGGCAAGGTGATTTGCAGGGCGTCGGCAAATCCCTGCAATCCTTCCTGCGACATCGCCGTATCGACCCAGCCCGGACAGATCGCGTTCACGAGAATTTTATCGTTGGCTAATTCCGCCGCGAGCGAACGCATCAAACCCAACAGACCCGCCTTGGACGCGCAGTAGGCCGAATAACCGGGAACGCCTAAACGCGCCAGAATCGAAGACATGAAAACGATTCGCTTGTAAGCGTCCGGCTCTTTTTTCAGCAAGGGCAGGCATTCAGAAACGGTGTTGTAACTTCCCGTCAGATTGATATCAATGATTTCCTGCCAGGCGTCTTCGGCGCCGTAATGATTTTCGCCGCCAACACCGGCATTGACCACCACGCCATAAAGCGAAGAAACCCCGCTTTCTTTCAGCGCTGTCCGAATTTCCTCCGGCTTTCGAATATCGCAGGAAAAACTTTTATGCCGTTCCCTGTTCTCGCAACCTGAGAGGGTGTCCAGCAACGCCATCTCGCGTCGTCCCAGCAAGATCAAAGTATGCCCCTGCTTTGCCAGCAAGGCGGAAATGGCCCGACCAATGCCTGATCCAGCCCCTGTCACAACGATCGTTTTAGATTCCATAATTCATTCCGACGGTTAGTCTTTGGCTCCCACCAACGCCTTCAACAGATTTTCAACCTGATGCGCCTTGTCTTCCATTTGACGATTGAAGTAGGTGTGGATCAAATTGTTCAACATCCGCATAAGAGTTTCTCTGTGCGTGGCCTGCCCCAAATGGTACTCCTCAAATTTGTAGCCCATGCGCTCGACAATGCCGCGACACTCATCGACCGTGAGCTGTCTCCCATCGTGAAAGGGATCAAAGTACAACGGCTCTGTCAAAGACGCGTATTTGACAATATAGTGACCCGGCAAGCCCACGCCCACGATGGGAAGCTTCAAACGTTGACCGACCAGAACACACAACACCGACAGGCTGATGGGGATACCCAGTTTATCCTCGAGCACCTTGTTTATAAAACTATTGTCCGGGTTCATATAATCCGCATCATTGCCCTTGAAGCCTTTCTCGACGAACAGAAAATTCAGCAGGCGTTGCGCCATTTCTTTTTGAGACGCTTGCTCCGGCAACTGGGAGCTGAACTCGCTGGCAAGGCTGTCCAGAGCGTCGCTCACGATCGAATCTTTCGCCATGGGATAGCCGAACTGCATGATAATGCAGACGCCTCTTTCCAGGTCTGTTTCTTTTTCGGCGGAGGCCCCCAGTTCGCGCAGTCGGGTTTCCGTTTTTATCGGCAACAAGGCTTCCAAAATGCTCAGCGCCTCCTTCCTCAACACGGGATTTTCCGAAAGCGCGGCGATTTCAAGAAAGGGCGTCGCGTCTTCTCCGCTGGCAACCAGCTCGTCGCGGATTTTCCCGCGCACCGAGGCGTCGCGATCGTCCAGCAAACGAAGCAGAGAGTTCATGCGTTTGTCTGTAATTTCATTTTCCATTTGAGATAAAAAAAACGGGGCGATCGCTCGCCCCGTCCTCTTTCCTGAATAACGCGACTTGCGACGCGCCGCCCTACGCGGGGCTGTGTTTAAATGTCTGGTTGCGGGGTCATGCGCAGATAAGGTTTGACTTCCTTGAATCCCTTCGGAAATTTAGCCGGAATATCTTCCGTTTTAATCGCCGGGACCACAACGCAATCCTCGCCGTATTTCCAATCCACCGGGGTCGCCACGCTGTGGTTTGCGGTCAACTGCAAGGAATCAATCACGCGCAGGATTTCATCAAAATTGCGACCGGTAGACGCCGGATAGGTCAGCATCAATTTGATTTTCTTGTCCGGGCCAATAATGAACACCGTGCGAACCGTAAGATTATCCAGAGCGTTTGGATGAATCATGTCGTACATCTCAGCGACTTTTCTATCCGGATCGGCAATGATCGGATAGTTGACCGAGCAGTTTTGCGTTTCATTGATGTCGTTGATCCAGCCGCGATGCGAATCGACCGGGTCCACGCTCAAGGCCAGAACCTTGACGCCGCGTTTTTCAAATTCCGGCTTCAAATTGGCAACACGACCCAACTCGGTCGTGCACACCGGCGTGTAGTCCTTCGGGTGAGAAAACAAAACACCCCATCCGCCGCTCAAATAGGTATGTAAATCAATCGTTCCTTCGCTCGATTCAGCCGTAAAATTTGGAGCTTCATCTCCTAATCGTAATCCCATAGTTTCTTCCCTTTCAAAAAAGGTTGCCGAAAAAATCTTTAGCTTTAAGTCGTGAAGAACGAAATCAAATCCACGACATATTCTCTGTAGTGATGGACGGATTATATCATAAATCTCCAGTTTGATAGGGAAAAGAAATCCGTTTGATTTTACCCGCCTAACGGGCCTCTCAACCCCTTCTCCATTGATGGAATCTGGCCACCCATTTCAACAAGTTCTCCGGCGCGTGAGCCTTCTTCCAGACCCCTGCCGCGAATTTATTCGCTTCAGCCATGGTGGGATATATATGGATGGTGGACAGAATGCGGTTCAAGCCGTAGCCGCCTTTCATTGCCGCCACGTATTCGGCGATCAAATCGCCCGCGTGATAGCCGACGATGGTCACCCCCAGAATTCGATCTTTTCCCGGCGTGGTCAACACTTTCACCCAGCCATGATCTTCGCTGTCGGCGATGGCTCGATCGAGATCATCTATCGGATAAACTGTTGTTTCATAGGGAATGCCCTGCGCTTTCGCTTCGGTCTCGTTCAAGCCGACGCGCGCCGCTTCGGGGTCGGTGAAGGTGCACCAGGGGATGACGCTGTAGTCCACCTTGAATTTTTTCAAGGGACTGAACAATGCGTTGACGGCGCAATACCAGGCCTGATGAGCGGCGGTGTGAGTGAACTGAAAAGGCCCGGCCACATCGCCGCAGGCGTAAATATTGGTATGAGTCGTGGTGCGCAGATAGTCGTCCACTTCAATCGTGCCGCGCGCCGTCAGGCGAACTCCCAATTCCTCAAGACCGAATCCTTTGGAATTTGCCGAGCGCCCCACCGCCACCAAAACTTTATCAAAGGGAATGCGATCTTCGACGCCGTCTTTCTCGACGAGCATGACGGCTTGACCGTTCTCCACCTTGATTTCCTTACACCGGGTGTTGACGCGAACATCCACGCCTTCGCTCACGAATTGCTGATGTATACGGGCGCCCACATCCGGGTCTTCCCGATTCAAAAGCTCAGGCATCATTTCCACTTGCGTGACCTGGCTGCCCAGGCGCGCAAAGCATTGCGTCAACTCGCTCCCTATCGGACCGCCGCCCGCGATGACCAGGCGTTTGGGCAATTCGCGCAAATTCCATATCGTGTCGGTGGTCAAAAAATCCACTTGATCCAGACCGGGTATGTTGGGAATCGCAGGCCCCGCTCCCGTGGCGACAATGATATTTTTAGTCGTCAACACGCGGTCGCCGACCCGCACCTCGTTGGGAGAAAGAATTTTTGCGGCGTTCTGATAACAATCCACGCCCAGCTTCTGGTAACGTTCAACACTGTCATGCGGTTCTATCCTGCCAATGACCTGACGAACCCGATCCATGACATCGGAAAATTCAAATTCGGCGCTTGCCGAACGAATGCCGTAGCGTTCATGATTTCGAATATAAGACAGGATTTTTGAAGTCCGGATCAGCGCCTTGCTCGGCACGCAACCGGTGTTCAGGCAATCGCCGCCCATCTTGTTTTTCTCGATCAAGGCCACCTTCGCCTTGACGGCGGCGCAAATATAAGACGACACCAGACCCGCCGATCCGCCGCCAATGACAACCACGTTGTAGTCAAATTTAGCCATCCCGTTCCCCTCTCGATTCAGATCGCATACGATTATTTTATCTCACAACAACAAGACTGCAATTAGGTCGCGTATCGAAGCAAAATCTTACAACGCAAATCGCCTGCGGCTCGAATCGTATTCTGGAGAAAGCTCTCAAAGACCCCACCGTTGCGTTAAAAGGTGGATGGCGCTGTCCACATCGCGAACTTCGGTGAAGGATTTCATGAATTTGGGAGCCGTCAGATTGTGATCGACCGTATTTTGAAAGAGACGAATCAAGGCGTCGTAATAGCCGTCGATATTGACCAGAACCATCGGCTTGGACGTGACCTGCAGGTGAATGAGGGTCAAAATTTCCATGATCTCTTCAAGCGTGCCAATCCCGCCCGGCAGGGCGATGAAGGCGTCGGAGCGCTCTTCCATGATGGTTTTTCGCTTGCGCATATCGGGGGTGACGATCATCTCATCCGCATCCAGAAAACCGATTTCCTTTTCCATCAAAAACTGCGGGATGACTCCCACCACTTTGCCTCCTGAAGAATGGACGGCTCTCGCCGCTTCGCCCATGAGACCGATCGAAGCGCCGCCATACACCATGGTCCATTCACGCCGCCCGATCTCTGCTCCCATATCGCGCGCCGCCTGCTTGAAAGCAGGCGCGGCCTGGTCGCTGGAAGCGCAAAAAACGCAGATTGTTTTCATAACTGCTTTGTTCAATTTCTGTTCTGGCAACGCTTGCCTCCAATCAATAAATTCCAAGCCCGCTCCCATTTGGAGCGGGCTTTCGACCCGGCCCATACTGCCAAAAAACTCACAATTTAGTTAGTTTTTTTATCAAAATGGCTTATATTATAGGTACACAAAGTTTTTTTCCCCAGGAGAGTCTTGTATGAATCGAATCAGCAAAGTTTTTTTTACATTCTTGTTGTTAACGGTTTTTTGCGCAATGACCGCATCATCAGCGATGGCGCAGAGCAAAGGAAATCAGGAAAATTATGACGTTTCGCCGAGATTTTTCTCCGATGTCGCAGACGCCAAAACCAAATCCGTCTATTGGATGTACGTTCAATGCGACTATTGGCTGGGTTGCTACACGCGATGCGAAGGCACCTTGAAAGAATGCGTTCAAACGGCAGATCGCGTCGATTGGAAGATCGAATCGGTTTATTATAATAACAGGGAAACGGGTAATCTGGTTGAGGGCGTCCGATGGCAGCAATATCTTTCTTCGCCGCCAGAGTCCGAATAAGCCGTTTTCCCTAAGAATAAGGGCCAGAAGCTGACTTCGATCAGCTTCTGGTTCCATTTTCCTGATCACCTTACCATCAGGAGATAAAGGAATCGGAGGATTCTATGGTAGACATCACAGAAAACCCATTGGCGGGGAGCGCTCAAGGAGCCAATCGAACCACTATTATCAACAGTGTCAGCACCCTGCCGCGCAGCGCTCTGCAAGCCATCGCGCAGAACAACAACGCACCGCAGGAATTTGGCGCGGATCGAAGCCCTGAGAATACGGTTGATCTCGGCGGCGTCGAAGTCAATTCCGCGCGTTCGACCTTTATCAATCCCCCTCCTGAAATTGGGAAGGGAAGCATCGCAGACATATTTCTCTAACTAGGCAATATAAGAGGGTAAGGTCATGGAACCAGGCGAGATACAATCTTTCGGGAGTCAACAGGGAGCCAATCGCTCCAAGCTGATCACCCAGGCCACACAACTACCGGACGACCCCTTTCAGGCGCTTTCGCTTGAGACCAAAACCACAAAAGAACTGGGCGGCCTGCGCAGTCCCCTGCAATTGATCTCCGTCGGCGGCAAGGAAATCAACAGCGCGGCAGCCACCACCGCAAGCATTCCCCCCGAAATCGGCAAAGGCAGTATCGCCAACCTCTTCCTGTAGAAATTTCAGAACGGATATCGCGCTATTCAGCTTACGGGCAGAAATTTTTCACACGTATTCTGAAAACAGGCGCTTTTCAGGAGAGATGTAGAAGTTCTATTGATCTTCTTCGGAACCGCTGGCGTCAGAACCGCTATCAGAGATCAAAGAGTTATCGGGGAAACCGAAAGCATCGCCAAGCGCTTCAAACCCGACCGGGCTTTCCGTTGAAACTCTTGGGCCGGAGTCCGGGTTGCCCAGAATGAGCGAAGGCAAGGCTCCGCCGCCGCTAGAGACAGGCAGGATTCCCAAACCAAAATTATTACCAACGAGGGTTATTGTATTTGCCACCCGGTTCGTCGCTTCCGGGACAATCCCTATCAAATTTGAAACCGCCACTACCGGTTCGGTTCCACTATCTGTAGACGCATCATCAATAGTGGAATCGTTATTGGAATTATCTACACCGGGCGTCGTCCCGGGATTCACTTCAACTTCGGGGATCGTTATCGCCCCCAAGGCATTCGCCTTGGCCAGATGTCCGTGGCCGACAATTCCCTGCAAGGCGCCTCCTGTGAATTCGCCGTCGGCAAAGGAGTAAAGGTAGACGGAGCCCGCGCCAGACACTGAATTACCAAAACTGTCATCATCCGCCACGCCCACCGCAAGCCGATTGCCATCTAACGAAACCGATTGACCGAAGCGATCATTCACGATGTCGTGATTGATATTTTTGCCGCCGCTGTATCCGTTGCCAATGATTCCCTGCAACTGGCCTCCGCTGAAATTCTCATCCGCAAACGTGTAAAGATAAACGTTCGCCTGTTCATTCGTTTGATAGAATTTCGGATCGATTCCCGGCGCGCCCACCGCCAGTCGATTGCCGTCCAGAGAAACCGAAGAACCAAACAGGCCCCATTCTCTCAAATCCTGTTGAACAACATTGCTTCCCGTTGCGGCAACGTCGCCGATCATCGCCTGCAGACTGCCGCCATTGAAATCTTCGTCTGCAAAACTATATAGATAAACCGCGCCAACTTGCGCAGCGCTACTAAAGCCCTGCGCCCCTTTAGCGCCAACCGCCAAACGATTGCCATCCAGAGAAACGGAAGAACCAAACTCATCATAAGCATTCAGCGCCTGAACAATATTCTTACCGCCCGCCGGACCATCGCTAATGACCGCCTGCAGAGCGCCATCGCTGAAAGTTTCATCTGAAAAGGTATACAAGTACACAGATCCAATAATGTCTGGACCCGTTCCATCAGGATTCGGGCCGCCAATCCTCTTCGCGCCCGAAGCTCCAACCGCAAGGCGAGAACCGTCCAGAGAAACGCTTCTCCCAAATTGATCGCCACGATTCAAATCGACATCAATATTCTTTCCTCCCGTGTACCCCTTCCCCAGCCTTGCCTGCAAAGCCCCGTCGGAAAAACTCAAATCCGAAAATGAGAATAAATAGACAGACCCCGTGTGCATGATGGAACCCGTCACATCGCGATCAGCGCTCGCGCCCACAGCCAAACCCTTAGCATCCAGGGACACGGCTGTGCCAAAAGTTATCGATTGCGTACCAATATCTATATTCTTTCCGCCGGTGTAGCCCCGTCCGATGATTCCCTGCAAGGCGCCTCCTGAAAAATTCTCGTCGGCAAATGTGTATAAATACACGGCGCCCGATCCGAAGGAATCATCATCAACGCCTCGGTCATGCACGGCGCCTACCGCGAGGCGCGTGCCGTCCAGTGAAATCGATTGACCAAAATTGTCGTAGGTATCCAGTTTTTGATCGACATTGGCGTGCGTGGAACCGCTGTCCAAAATTCCCTGAAACTGTGCCGCGCTTAAAGTATTGGCGTCTAGCATCGTCGCCTGCTCCGCATTGAGAACAAGGCCTCCTATATTGACATCTCCCCCATATTCGAGAACGTCGCCAGAATAAACCTCTACCTTGCCGTTTAATTCTGCCGACAATCCAGAGGCAGGCGACGCCGACATCTGGCCCAACACCGTAACTTTCTGATCCGCCGCCACAATAATACTTCCACCATTACCCGAGGCGTTTAGCGCATCGGCTCTGACCCGTGTTGAATCCGTCATGAACAAGGTGTGCGCATTGGGAAGCTCATCCGCTTCCAGATTGAGCCCGCCCTGCGATTCACCGCCCAGTCGAATGCTCCCGCCTTTGGTCTGACCGCTCGCGTCAATGTCGCCTGAAAGTAAATCGAGTTTATAGGAGGTCACATCAATGGCGCCGCCCTCCCCTTGTGTGCCCTGCGCCTTGTAGGTCGCCGAGGTCGTGATCTGCTTTCCAGCGATATGAGTGATATCGCCGCCTGTCGCGCCAGACACATCCAACAACGCGTCCATGTTCTCCCAGGAATGCGAGTCAACCCTCAGGTCAATGCTTCCGCCAGAACCCGTTTGCCCTTTCGCCAGAACATCGGCGCCGATGGACAGTCCTTCCGTTTCAACAGAAACGCTACCGCCCGTATCGCCGCTGGCGTCTATTGTGCCGCCGAGGCTGATCCAATCCGCATCAACGATTGAAATTTTGCCGCCCTTACGATCCAGACTGTTTGCCAGAATCTCGCCGCGATCCACCAGGATGGACGAACCAGAAACGGCGATCTCGCCGCCCTGCTCGCCCGATGCGTCGCCGGATGCGCTCAAGCGGCCGGAAACTTTCACGGCGCTTTTTCCGCCGGAAAGTACGATCTTGCCATTGTTTTCAGAAAAGGTGTCGGCTTCCACCAGACCGCTCTGATTGATCGCGTAACCCACCAAAGCCTTCGCAGAGCCGACGTCCATAACAATGACTCCGCCGTCGGCTTTGATCGTTCCATTATTGTCGATCAATGCATTCAGACGATCGCCGTTGGGGTCCAGCACATCCTTCAATAAAATTTCTTCGACGCCAAGAGAGATCAACTGGTCGCCGTAAAAATCCAGCGTGAAGGTCGACCCGGATCCGAGAGAGACCTGCCCCAGTTGCGCATTGATGCTTCCTGAATTTTCAACGCCCGGAGCGACAAAGGCAAGAAGCCCGCCTTCCTTGATAGTGATCACGCCTCGATTGATGATGGCGTGGTTGGTCTCGGGGGCGATATTGAAAAGGTAATTGCTCGACAGAAAATCTTCGTTTCTGATGTCCGACGTGGTCGCGATCAAGCCGTTAACGTCCACCTGCGAATCAACGCCAAACAGAACGCCGTTGCGGTTGATCAGCATCAACCTTCCATTCGAAGTGAGCCTGCCAAATATATGGGAAGGGTCGTCGCCGATCACTCGACTCAAATTGACAGAGTTCGACGACGGCATTTGAAAGTCAGTGTGTTCGCTGGCGCCGATGCTAAAGGACTGCCAGTCGATGATGGCTTTATCCGAGCTTTGGATGACGTTCAAACGGTCGGAGCCGGGGCGCTCGAACTGGACGGAGCCTGACTTCACCTCGCCGTCCTGGGGAAGCGCGACCGCCGTTCGAGGCGCTAAGGAAAGTGAGGCAACGCAGACCAGCGTCGCGCAAAAAAGAGCGCCGTTCTTTACAAGCGATGATTTACAAATCGTTCGTTCAGGCATAAAGAATCGTCTCATCTTTACACTCACATTAGTATCGGATAAGGGTTTGAACCCCGCTATGAGTATACGCCTCTCAATGACATTTTAAATCAATATTTTCAGGCAATTAGCCGCGAACCAACGGGCCGGCGACAAAGCGTTGAAATTCCCCCGCTTATCTAAATAGAAAAAATCTACATACAAAACATTATTCTAATTGCCGAATAAAGCCTTTCCTGAAAATATCAATTATATTATTATCCGATCCAAGAGGAGTATGATCTCTATAAGAAGTCCCAAGCCTCCTATCCGGAAAACTCTCTATGCAAAAAGTTGATACCGACGAGCTGATAAAAGACTGGGTCGCGTCTCCACCGAAGGTGTATTTCCAACTACGCACCTTGCTGGACGATCCGCGCGCTTCATTTGGCGACTTCGCTAAAGTCATCAAGAGAGATCCGGCCCTCATGGCCAAGCTCCTTAAAATTGTCAACAGCCCTCTGTATAGCGTCGAGGAAGAAGTCGATACCATCGAACATGCCATCAACATTGTTGGAACGGATCAATTGAGCGATCTGTCGCTGGCCAGTAGCGTCGCCACTCAGTTCGACAAAATTCCCAAACGCCTGATCAATCCTGTCTCCTTCTGGAGACACGGCATGGCCACCGGGATCACCGCGAAAGCGCTCGCAAAACAAAAGGGAATTAAAGACTACGATTATTATTATGTAGCCGGCATGTTGCACAATCTCGGCAGTCTGATTCTCTTCCAAAAATTTCCGGACAAGTCTGCTCAAGTCCTGGAGCGTTGTCGCGAAAGCAAACTCTCGCTTTCCAAAGTCGAAATGGAGGTTTTCGGGACCTGCCATGAAAAAGTGGGAGGGGCCTTGCTGAGACGCTGGGGACTGCCTCTCAAATTTGTGGAACCCGCTCTCTTTCATCACGAACCCACAAAATCCAAAGAATTCCCCATCACAACTTCCATCATTCATGTCGCGGACATATTGACGCGCACCCTGAAGCTGGGAGACAGCGGAGAACCCAATATTCCCCCCTACGATCCCATGGTGATGCGGGTGCTGAAATTGAACGATGAAAAATTGAAAGAGATCGAGGAAACAGTTAAAAACGATTTCTACGATGAGATTTTCTTTAACAAAGACTCCGTGCTTTACTGAGCCGTCGTTTCCCCCTGGAGTTCTGACGAACCGAGAGACAAAGTCTTGAGGAACATCCCAGAGCCATGCGATTCTACAGTCTGGTCATAGGGTTTCTCGCCGCCGCGCTGGTGATAGGCGGCATGCTCTGGCTTTTCGGCAAGGATGCTCCAGGCAACGCTCCCTCCCGACCTGACGTCCCTGCCAGTAAAAAATGGATTCCGCCCGAAGGCGACGCCGAATCTCTGGCCGACAAATACACGGTAGAAGAATTATTACAACGCTGGAATCGCTGGCCCGAGAATCCGAAAAAGGAATCTCTGCATCTGACCTACGCCAAGGCTCTGGCGCTCTATGGAACGGCCGCTTACCCGGCGCTTGATTCTCTTGGTAAAAAGGTCAAACACGAAAACCCCAATCTGCGGCGGGCGGTGATGGGGGAGCTGATGGGAATTGGTGAAGACGGCGTGAGCTACCTCGTCGACGCGCTCCAGCGCTGGCCGGAGACCCCCGGCGCGAACGATGTGGACACCCATATTCGCTGGGACGCCGCAGAGTATCTGGCGAAAGCCGCAGAAAGCCAAGTGGATATCTACGAAGCGATACCTGCGCTTCGCGAAACTCTGCTGAACGGCAAGGCCTATGTGTTCACTCGCAACTATGCGGCGCAGGCTTTGATGAACAATGGTTCTGATGAGGCGCTCTCCGCTCTGGAAGAAGCGAAAACCTGGTTTTATGATCAGCAGGGAGGAATCGGCGTCGAGGAGACCCGCATTTTAAGGAACATCAACAGCTACCTGAGTTCTCGCAAATAAACAGCGCAATCCATCAATCCTTTTCGTCCGGCATATAAAGCTTCTTGTATTCTTCAATTGCGTAGCGATCCGTCATCCCCGAAATATAATCGCAAATCCGTCTTTCCAGCGGCCCGTGCCGCTCCGCCTTCAAGGCCGGTTCCGGCAATAGCTTTGGCGATTTCATATAGGCTTCGAAAATTTTGGTGAGATGCAAATCCGCCTTGAACTCCATTCGCTGGACCCTGCGGTGCCGATACATGTTGTTGTACAGAAATTTTTTGAGTTCCTTGTTCTTTTCCTCAACTTCCGAACTGAAACTCGCCAGTTGTTTTTTGCAACTCCTCGCCTCATCCGCAGACTGAATCCCCATTCTCTTCAAGCGGGAGCTGGTCGTTTTAATGAGATCGGTCGCCAGAGTATTGATGATATTGCGAACCGCCTGATATTTTTTCAACTTGTCGTCGAGATTCGCGTATTGCTTTTTGATGATTTTCTCTGCGTCCCGCCACAGCGCCAGCCTCCCCAGAGAATTGATGTCGAGCAAATTGGAGGTCACGCCGTCGTCCAGATCGTGCGCGTTGTAAGCGATCGAATCGGAGTAGTCGACCACCTGCGCTTCCAGCGGCGGGCGCTGGTAGCCCGGCATTTTGATTAAGGGGTTTTCGGGATCGCGTAAGCGTTTGGAGATTCCTTCCAGCACTTCCCAGGTCAGGTTCAGGCCGTCAAAATCCGGGTAGCGTTTTTCCAGACATTTCACAATGCGCAAACTCTGCCGATTGTGTTCGAAGCCGCCATAGGGTTTCATCAGGCGGTTCAACACGTCCTGACCGTTGTGACCAAAGGGCGGATGTCCCAGATCGTGCGCCAGCGCCACCGCTTCCGCCAGGTCTTCATTGAGGCGCAGGGCCTTGCTGATGGAGCGGGCAATTTGCGAAACTTCCAACGAGTGAGTCAGGCGCGTGCGGTAATAGTCGCCTTCGTGATAGACAAATACCTGGGTCTTGTATTCCAGGCGCCGAAAGGCGGAGGAGTGAACGATACGGTCGCGGTCGCGTTGGAAACGAGTTCGGTAAGGATGCTCTTTTTCGCGGAACTGCCTGCCTCGACTCGCCGCGCTCTTTACCGCATAGGGCGCCAGCGCGGCGTTCTCCATGTCTTCCAATTCACGACGCTTTATCAAATGCGGAAATCCCCGGGCTGTGCTCGGTTAAAACGAAGTCAGAACAGTAATTTTTGCGCGACCTGGTTCCAGTCGGTCGCGTCAATTTCTTCCTGAGTGATCCGTCCCATGTGACGGAACTTTTCTTTTTCATCATCAGACAGTTCGAGGCTTCCCTCCCAGTCGGACTCGTCTGTAACTAAAGGATCGACCTTTTCTGCAAACAAGTCCCCAGCCGCCGTCTGGAAATCCTGACTTTCAATGTCTGTCGAATCGATTAAATTCCGGGCGCACAGGATTTGATCGGAAAGCGCGACCGGTCGGGACTCAAAGTCATTGCCCTGATAGCAATCCAGCAATTCAGCCTGTAAATCATTGGCAAAAAAGCGTGATGGAAATGTTTTACAGGCTTGCAGATAATCCTGAAGCCCCAAACGCTTTTTGTTCTCGCTGGTGTGAAGGCGGGCGCGCATGATCAAAGCCCAGAAATGGAGGGGATTCAGGTGAAGCGTCATGTTCAGGTTCAACAAGGCGACCGGCCTTCTGTCTGCCTGTATATTTTGCAAAGCCTGATTGAAATAAACCTCCACCCAGGGGTCTCGTTTGTCCCGATTTCCCAATATCGATTCCATCCAGTAAAAAAACATCCGATACAATTTTATTTTAAAAATTAAAAACCCGACCGAAAAATTTTTGGCCATGATCCGATTCCAATGAGAAGTTGAAACAATCTCTGCGCCTGTCGCCAAGCATAGGTTTTATTGAAGGTGTGAGGCATTTTAAACAATCGGCGTTGAAGGGTCAAACAATATCCCCGATACGACGCCAAAACAACGGGAAAGGCCGAAAGCTCGTCCAAAACAAAATCGTCAACTCATTGGAATATTAAAAGTTACCGTCATAACTGCTTGCTTTATCTGCGATTTCATATTATTTTATTCTATTATGAAATGTATCGATTGCGATTATATCAGTTTCAAGATCGCCAAAAAATGCCCGCTTTGCCAGCGGAAACTTTCAGACTCCGCGTCTGCTTTTTTACCCGACGCGGTTGAAGGTTTCACCTTGTTTGAGTTGGCGGAACCCATTGCGCAGGCTAGGGAAAGCGTTTTCGCCGAATCGCATCCGTCTACGGCAACCGCCCAAGGCCTGTCCGCGCCCCCGGAAGAATCGACGACTCCCGCTCCCCCGGCGAGTGATTTTATCGATGATGAGGGAAATTTTGCGCTGGACTTATCTGAAGCCGAATCCAGCGATGCTCCTGAAAGTCAAACTGCGGTGGAATCAGCCGTATCTCTGGAAAGCCTGATCCCGGACAAGCAACAAATTTCACTGGAAGATTTTGAGGTGGAGGGTCTCGGTTTTGACGAAATGTCCAACGAGACAACCCTCGCCCCTTCCAGCGACAGCTCGGATGAAGAAGATCTGGATATCGTATCGCTTGTTGGAGGCGATGCCTCAGAGGAAACCGATACGGTCTCGGAACCCATGCTCGATCTTGGCGGCAATGCTCAGGACGAACCGGATGTTTCTGTCGTCGGACTGGACCAAGACGACGAACCTTTATTGCTCATCGAAGAAGAGGAAGAAGAAATCATCCTCAGTCATCAGGAAGAACCCGACTTCATCAACCTCGACGATATAGAAGCGGAAAGCGACGAACAGCAGGAGCCGTCGCTAACAATCTCCGAACCCATTGAGGAAACCCTGACTCTCTCCCCGCAACAAGAAGAACCTGAGGCGCTTGATATCGATCTGGATGATGTTGAAATCGCCATCGAATCTGAAGAAACGCTGGAATTGAGTTTTGACGAAGACGACGCTCCAAGCCCTCAAAACGCTCAGGAACCCGAATCGTCTGCGCAAAGCGACGAATCCGAAGAATTGGAAATTCATCTGGAGTTGGAGGAAGATCAGGACGCTCCCTTGCAAACTCTGGTGGATCAGAACGACACGGTAGAAATCGAAGATCTGGGCCTGGAAATGGAACCCGACAACGGACCGCCTTCCCCTTCCGACTCTGAAGAAAAATAAGCTCTTCGCAAGCCTTTGCTTCCCGCTATTCCCCTAACGCCCCCCAACGCAAAATTTCCTGATTTTGACCACAAAAAAATTGGATTTTCATTCTTTTTTCCATTATAAAGGAAGGTTCTATGACCAATACGCATATCCTGGTTGCGATCGGCAACCCCTATCGCGCCTCTCCTTGACCGACTTCAGGCAAAATCAAGTGTTCATTTGAGTTTGGATACGGATGCCGTTTTATCATATGCCTCTTAACCAGAGCAATTAATCAACCCCAAAATTATTACGGATACAACAATGAAGAAAAAATACCTTCTCGCTCCAGGCCCCACACCAGTTGCAGAACATGTCGCGCTGGAAATGGCTCAACCCATGATGCACCACCGCACCCCGCAATTCAGCGCGATCTTCGCAGAAGCCGCAGAAGACGCCAAGGCGCTGTTTCAAACCAAACAGGACGTTTTGATTCTGGCATCCACCGGAACCGGCGGCATGGAAGGTTGCATCACCAATCTCTTTTCTCCGGGCGACAAGGTCCTCGCAATCAACGGCGGTAAATTCGGCGAACGTTGGGGTAAAATTTCCCAAGCCTACGGCATGACGGTCGTCTGGCACGATGTGGAATGGGGCCAGGCCGCAGACCCCGCCGCGATCAAGGACATCCTTGCAAAAGAACCCGACATCAAGGGAATTTTAGTGCAGGCTTCGGAAACCTCGACCGGCGTCGCGCATCCCATCGAAGAGCTGTCGAAACTGACTCGCGACCGGGACGATATTTTGCTGATCGTGGACGGCATCACCGGCGTCGGCGTTTTCGACCTGCCGATGGACAAATGGGGCATCGACGCCCTGGTGACGGGCTCGCAAAAATCTCTGCAATTGCCCCCCGGCCTCGGGCTGGTGGCCTTGAGCGAAAAAGCATGGAAATTTGCCGACAAATCGACTTGCCCGCATTTCTACTTCGACTTCAAGAAAGAGAGAAAGAATCTCGCCGACAAAACTTCCGCCTACACGCCCGCCGTGTCTCTGGTCATCGGACTGCGACAAGTTTTGAAGGATCTTAAAGAAGAAGGAATCGACAACGTTTTCAAACGCCACAATCGTCTGGCGCGCGCCACGCGCGCGGCTGTCACTGCGATGGGTTTGAAAATGATCGCCCCGGACGCTCCGGCAGACAGCCTGACCGGCGTCTTCGTTCCTGAAGGAGTGGACGGCGCCAAACTGGTGAAGAGCCTGCGCGACGATTTTGGAGTGACCATGGCGGGGGGACAGGATCAATGGAAGGGCAAAGTCGTTCGCATCGCGCATCTCGGCTATGTCGATACCTTTGACACCGTCACCGCGATCGCCGCTCTCGAAATGGCTTTGCGCAAGTTCGGTCACAACGTGGAATTTGGAAAAGGAATTGCCGCCGCCCAGGAAATCCTCATGGAAGCCTACTGAGCCGGGCGCAGTTTTGGTTTACTACTTAAAAATCACTCGGGACCCAGCCCTTTGATCCCGAAAGCAATGTGGAGCGATTGAATGAAAATTCTTGTATCCGACAATTTAGCCGCAGTCGGCGTTGATCTGTTAAAGCAGGAGAAGGACTTGACGGTAGACGTTAAAACCGGAATGTCTAAAGAAGAACTCATCGCCGTCATTCCTGAGTATCAGGGTTTGATCGTGCGAAGCGCAACCAAGGTAACCGCCGACGTCATCGAAGCGGCGACCAACCTCAAAGTCATCGGTCGCGCCGGTATTGGCGTGGATAACATCGACGTGGAAGCCGCAGGGAAAAAGGGCATCATCGTCATGAACGCGCCGGAAGGCAACGTCATCACCACCGCAGAGCATGCGCTGGCGCTCATGATGTCCATGTCGCGCAACATTCCTCAGGCGAACCAATCGGTTCAAAACAAGGAATGGGCGCCCAAGAAATTCATGGGCGTGGAACTGCACGACAAAACGCTGGGCATCGTCGGCCTCGGCCGCATCGGCACCGTTGTGGCGGATCGCGCGAAAGCGTTCCACATGAAAGTCATCGTTTACGATCCCTTCATCTCCGCCGACCACGCCGCGAAAGTGGGCGTTGAAATCGTCGAGTTGCACGACCTGCTCGCTCGATCCGATTATCTTTCCCTGCACGCGCCTTCCACCGCAGGCGGCAAAGCCCTGCTGGGCCCCGAAGAATTCAAGATCGCCAAGCCGGGAATTCGCATCATCAACTGCGCCCGCGGGTCCTTGATCGACGATCAGGCTCTGGTGGACGCCGTCAAAAACAAAACCGTAGCGCAAGCCGCTCTCGACGTGTACCACAAAGAACCGCTGGCGGAGGACAGCCCTTTGCGCGGGGTTGACGAAATCATTCTGACCCCGCATCTGGGAGCGTCGACCGAAGAAGCGCAGGAAAAAGTCGCCGTCGCGATCAGCGATCAGCTCATCGATTTTCTGAAATACGGCAATGTGCGCAACGCGGTCAACATGCCTTCCATTGATGCGGAAACTCTCAATCGCATCCGCCCCTATCTGGCTCTTGGCGAAGAATTGGGACTGTTCATTTCCCAACTGGCCGAGGGAGCGGTCAAGAAAATCTGCGTTCAGTACAAAGGCGACGTCGCTAATTTGAACGTGGACCCGATCACCACCTCCGTGATCAAGGGCGCTTTGACGAACGCCATCGAAGGTTTGAACATGGTCAACGCTCCTTTCATCGCGAAAGAGCGCGGCATTGAAGTTCAGGAATCTAAAAGCAACGAGGAGCAGGACTACACCAGTTCCGTTTCCGTGACGGTGACGACCCAGAACGGGGATCGTAGCGTGATGGGAAGCATCTTTGGAAAAGGCGATTCGCGAATCATCAAGATCGACGAATACTATTTTGAGGCCCTGCTCTCCAAATACATGCTGGTCCTGACCAACCACGATGTGCCGGGCGTGATCGGCAACCTGGGCAATGTGCTGGGCAAGAATCAGATCAATATCGCAGGTTTCCACCTGGGGCGACTCAAGGAAACCGACAAGGCGGTGGCTGTTATCAATATCGACTCGGCCCCCACCAGCGAAGCGGTTCGCGAACTGCGCGAGACGCCAAGCATTCTATCCGTACACAGCGTCAAGCTGTAAAGCGTTCCAAACGAAAAGGCCAACCGTTCTCGCGAACGGTTGGCCTTTTTTTTATTTCCTGCGCCCGCTATAATGGGGCGTTTCGTTTTCGTTAAATCACTTGGCTTCTTCTTTTTCCGCCGGATCCGAACTTTCTATATCTTGCCCGAACACATTGGCGATGATTTTGTTGATCTCATCGTGCCCGAGAATCTGATACACCGCGTTGGCGGATTTGAAATGCGCGCTGGTGAAAAGACTGAGAACTTTTTTGCTCGAATAACCCAGCATCATGAACTCATGAGCGTAATTCTCCGCCACCGTTCGCAAGGTATCGTCGTTCGCATCTTCATCCCCCGTTGGAGGGCCTGCGTCCATCGAGACGTCTTCCTGAATTTCGTAAACGTAGATGAGGTGCCAGCCAAACTCGGTTTTGATCGGACCGACCACTTGCCCCTCGTCTGCCGTGAACGCCGCAACTTCAAACGGGCGAACCATGGCGCCTTTGCCAAACCAGCCTAAATCGCCTCCGCGTTTCTTGGAGGGACATTCGCTAAATTCCTCGGCCAATTTGGAAAATTCCTCGCCGTCGTCGATTTTTTTCTTCAACTCTTCGGCTTGCTCCTTGGAGCTGACAAGGATGTGACGGGCCTGTACTTTCTTTGTCTTTCTTTCTTTGGCCATTATAATTATCCTATGGGTTGCATGTTTGGTTAAATATCTTTCAATTCAATACCTGTCCCGACTCCGCTTTCTCATCAACGTGAACAATTTTGGAGGGGGACGACTGCATTAACTTCTCTCCAACATCTTTCGCGGTGCGGTAACGTTTTTTCAAAATATCATACAAGTCTGGCAAGGCCGCGTTCATGGCCATTATCATGTCATTGTGCACCGGGTCCAGCCTTGCATCTTCTTCCGCGCGCAACTTTTCTTCAAAATAATAAGTGTATTCGAAAACGGGCGGCTCGCCGCTGTCGTTGAGATCCATTCGATAAAATGCCAGCTTCAAATCCCGGTTCTTTTCGCGGGGATCGGTGTTATAAGAATCCTCCGCAAAATATTTATCCTCGGCGTAAGTGAATTTGATCGTCTCCTTGTTGCTGGGGTGCATCTCAATATAATTCACATAACGATCCGGAGTGAACTCCAGATAGGACATCGGGTTCTTTTCGCCGTAGGCCTTCGCTTCTGCGGCGCGTTGCTTGAACAGCACCAGCAACTCATCCGGCATGTCCTTCACGAAATTTTTAATGATGGCGCTTTCGACCTTTGACAACTTGGGAGTGTTTGGAAGCGAACGCTGGGTTCTGTCAAAATTGAGAATGAACGAGAACCTGCGTTCGGCGTCGTCCTGATCCCGAAATGAGATCACAAGAAATTCTTCTTCGCTGAAGGGATTGGTGAAATAAAAATCTTCCAGAACGTAGGTCGTTCGGTAATCCTCTTCTTCAAAGCGAAAGGTCATCAGGGATTTAGCGGCTTCCTGAGGGTTGATTTTCCGATACGCTTCGATGACGAACCTCCTTGTCTAATTGAGTTTAATCTTTATGAATCTATTCTATATTGCGAACCGCTCTCACCGAGTCTTTGGTGACGTCCAGTTCCTTGAAATTCAGATTGGCGTGACCGTAGCGATAGTAGAAAACAACGGCGCTGCCCTGGGGGCGTTCATCTGAAGTCCAGGTCGTGAAACCTCCACCCGGCGAAAACTCTTTCGGAATAAAAATATCAAAGCGATCCATATCGCGGATGCTGTGATCCTCGTCGTACAAACTTTCAGCCTCTTCCAAGGTTGGAATGCGCCAGTTCGTGTGTCCGGCGAATTTCTTCAGGTTGAGACTTCTAGCGTAATCTTGAGCCGTAAACCAAGTGCACCAGTTGCTGGTGTCCTGAAATGAGTCGGTCTGTTTCCACATCAATTGAGTTTCGTTGTCGGTAACGGTGCCGTCGCCGTTGTCGACAAATCTTTTTTCTGCCAAGGGAATCCTCTGTAAAAATCGGTTCTAATTTACGTCTTCGTCCAGATCGCGCACCAGCCGACTTGCGCCGCGAGATGTGCGGTACACATCGTCGTAGGTCGTCAGGCCTTTACGGTAGCCAAAGCGCAGGGCCTGCAACTTGTTTCGTATCTCGCTGGTCCAGCAAAGAAAACCAAAGCCTGGTTCGAAAACGTTGTACACGTTCACGTCTTTCCCCTGGAAATCCGTGTTGCTTTCTTCTTTATTGTAAAGACTTTTAGCTTCCGCAGGCGAAGGGATGCGCCAGTTGCCAAAGCCCGCATGACGAGTTTTGTTCAACTGCTCCACATAAGTGCGAATTTGCACATGATTCATCCATTTGCCCGTCATCTGCCAGGTGTCTTGCTTCATCCACATCAAGCTCTGGGGTCGATCCAGAATGACGCCGTCTTCCAATTCTTCAAATCGTTTGTTGTCTGTCGTCATTGCCGCGTTCCTTTGACCATATCAGTTTTTGATGTCTCGCACGGCGCGCACGCCATGACTGCGCAATCCCATTTTATGCCATTTGAAATCGCCGTTATAAAACTGAAAGCGAATGGCCAGCGTTCTGTCGGTGCGGTGCAAGGTCTTGGTCCAGGTGGTTTGACCGGAACCGGGAGGAAAGGCCTTGGGCAGATAAACCACGTCGCCGTATTTATCGGTGATCGGGCTGTCCGGATCGTAAATGGATTGCGCTTCTTTGCGCGTCGGCAGGCGCCAGTCGGTGTACTTGGCGAACAGGTTCTGGTTGAGCACCTTGACCCAGGTTTTACCCTCTTCCCAGGACACCCATTTATCCAGATCCAGATACGAGTCGTCGGCTTTCCACATGAGACCGAGTTCGTTATCGGTCACGGTGCCGTCCTTGTTGTTCACAAAGCGCTGTTCCTGATCTTCGGCGGTGGTTTTTGAGATGCGACGCACCAGACGCACGGCGCTGGGAAAGCCGCTGTTCTCTTTTGCCAGCCAGAATTCGTAGTCGGATCTCAGATCGTAACCCATCGCCGCTTTGGCGCCGCGGGTCTCGCTGGTCCAGGTGCTGAAACCGCATCCCGAAGGGAACAGGGGATCGAGATGAATTTCGCATCCTTCAATATCGGTATTGCTGGCGTTGATATCGAACAGAGTTTTCGCTTCGGTTCGAGTCGGAACTCTCCAATTGCTGTAGCCGGCAAACTTTTGTTCGTTTATTTCGCGGGCGTAGTCCTGACTTTCGTGCCAGGTGAGGAGACGTCCCTTTTCCAGCCAGGTGTCTTGCTTCATCCACATCAATCCGCTATCTGGATCTGAGATGGTTCCATCCCCGTTGTCTATGAAATCGGCGTCTTTACCTACTACAGGATCTTGCATAAGCTATTATTACCCCGTTGATTAACGTCGTCGTTGATTTTGACTGTTGATCTTTCCGACCGGATCCTTGCGGCAAATCCGCACGGAACCAAAACTGTATTCATCCGCCGTCAACACTTTGCCTTCGGCGTAATCGAAACGCGGGCGCCGCGTCGAGGTGTCTCCCGTGAGCCATTGCACACGGAAAGATTCTTCAGGGAATACTCCATCAATATGGACCACGCCGCCGCCTTTTGCCACGTTTTTCAAGCTTTCATCATAAAGCGTTGCGGCCTCGTCGCTATTGGGCAGGCGCCAGTCGTTGAAGCCGCCGATCTTTCTCATGTTTTTATTGTCGGTATAATCGCGAGCTTCGTGCCAATTGAAAAACTTTCCCTTGTCCTGCCAGGAATCTTTTTTCATCCAGTAGATTTTGGTCACCGTGTCGAAAATGACATGCGGGCCTTTCTCGATCCATCGTTTGGGAGCCTCCGGCGTTCCGGGTTTTGTAACTTGACCTTCTCTTTTTTCTGGTAGCTTTTGTTCTTCCGTCATGCGCAATCCTTATTTGAAATTGGCGCGCTAGTCGCCCGTGTAACCGATTTCGACGTTGCCTTCATCTACGTTAACGATGACGGGCACCATGTACTTGCCGTCGGTGTATTCAAGGAGCCTCTCCATCCCGTGGGGATTGTTCGCGACATTGACGTACATGAATGCGCGGTGTTGCTTCTTGAAATCTGCAATTGCTTGTTGCGTGTGCGGGCAATCGTCTTTTCCAAATATCATGTAATTTGCCATAACTCGTCAATGACCTCGTTGTTTGCTCAGCGCGATAATGATCAGCGCTCGAATTTGCGGGTTTCGGAACGCCATTCCGGCTCCCACTCGTCGCTCACCACATCCCGCACCAGGCGACAATGTGAGTATTCGTTATCTTTATTTTCCCAAACCGTGTTGCCGGTGACATAGCTGAACTTCATGGCATATTGCGGGTACTCCGGTTTCTCGTCATAGGTCCAGGTGTTGTGCCCGCCGTCTTCCGCAAAGCTGGGATCGATGTGAATCTCCGCGCCATCTTTGTCATAATTTGACTTGGTGAAGGAAAATAGCGACTTCGCCTCATCCGGCCCGCACAGGCGCCAGTCGTCGTAGCCGGCAAATTTATCCTCGTTGATCTTTTCGCAATAATCGTGCGCTTCGTACCAGGTGATGCCGTAACCGAATTCGCGATAGGAGTCGTCTTTTTTCCAGATCAACTTGTTGCGCGTATCGCCAATGGTGCCGTCGCCGTTGTCTATATAGTTCGGAATCTCTTCTTCAGCGAGCGCGCTTCCTTCTTCGTCCTCTTCCTCTTCGCCCCACTCGTCGCCGCCAATGAACTCTTCTTCGAGAAATTCTTCTTCGCCTTCTTCCAGCTCTGCGGCGTCGTCTACTATTTCTTCGGTGGTATCTTCGTTTTCAATCTCTTCGCTCATTCCTACCTCCTGCGGCCAGCTATTGGGCTAATAAAGGGCGCGCGCCTGTTTGCAATTACGGTCAATCAAGCATCTCTGACCAGACGCGCCGAAGTGCCGGTCGTAGACACGGACTGATCAACGCAAATTTCTTTCCCAGACGGAAAATAACATTTCCATGCATAAGAGTCGTAGCGGGTCTCCGAAGTCCAAACGCTGGTTTCGCCGCCGGACTGATAATTGGAGACCGAACGTTTTTTCTTCTCGGGCATGATGTTCAAAAAATACTGTGAGTACTGGTCCTTGTACTTAAAGAAAACTCGCAATTCACTTTTGGTGGGGAGCCGCCAATCCGTAAAACCCAGATAACTTTGTTCGTTACAGGCTTCCACAAAACTGTTCGCCTCGTCCCAATTCAACCACTTTCCCAGTAGTTGCCGGGAATCTCTCAAACTCCAAATCACGTCGTTTTCAGAGTCGGTAACGGTGCCGTCTTCGTTAACTTCAAAAATTACTTCGGGCATATGTCTTTCCCATTCCGAATTGAAAAAACAGAAATCTCGCCGTAGGGTTCCTGCGGGTTTTCTGTAATTGATCGTTTAATAATTCGTTTGCCTGACTTCACGGATATCCAAGGAAAGGCGAAAAACTTAGTTGACGCTGATAATATAAGGGATTGTACTGCAAACCTACCACTATGGAAGAGCATTTTCAAGCCCTAAACCAGCGAAACAAAACACTCGACAGAATCCCTTGCTCATCCCTGCCGCGACCTGTCGATAATTCTTAAACGCCTTGCCTGATTTCATTCACATTCGTTTGTATAAGATGCGTCGAACGTCTCTTTGGTTTCCAAAGACCTTGTATTTCCATCCGTTCAGACGCCCCTGTCTTAACGCCAGCCGCCGCCGCGAGTGACCACGTCTTTTGGTTGTGGTATGGGTCGTTTCTTATAGCGCTTGGCATCGAGTTCGCCTCGCACAAAGCGTACGCAGTCGTTGATATTTTCATCGGTCTCTTTATGCCCGCCGGTGCCGCTACTGTATGAGAGGTTATACGCCGTGAATTTACCTCGCTTATGGCTGGTCCAGGTGCTGAATCCACCACCGGGCGGGAATATGGGATCGATATGAATATCCATATCGTATTTGTCTTTCACTACCTTGGCTTCTTCAAACAAACTAAAGGCTTCGTGTTTGTCTGGAAACCTCCAGTCTGAATATCCGGCAAATGCCTCTCCATTGAGTTTTGCCAGTACTTTTTCACAATGATAATAGCTCGAAAACTTCTTAAGCATCTGAAAGGAGTCTTCCTTCATCCACATCAGAGTCGTCAACGTATCCGTTATGGTTCCGTCGCCATTATCAATGAATCTTTCCTCGGCCATTCAAACCTCCATAACGTTCAGATCACAAGGAATCCATAATTAAAAAAAGGCCTCCGCAAAAAAACCGGGACGCCGATTGATAGACCATTATCCCATAAATCCGTCGGAAAAAAAATGGGCAAAAAAAAACCGGAAGGCCCAAAAGGCCTTCCGGTTTTCAAACATTCAATTCTTAACGATTCGCTTCTCGCTCGCTACCAGCCACCTGCGAGAACAAACCACGCTCCGTACCTTCAGGCTGACCCATGCCAGGCTCAATGTACAATTGCGGTTTTACGTGATCCATGTGATAGTCGCTCTGATAAGTCTTGGAGGAACCCGCATCGATCTTCCAGTCATGGCGATCGAAACGTTGTCGTTGACAGTTCACAGCAACCGGACCGGGACCTTTGTTCGTGATAACAGACGCTTTAGCCATTGCGTTCGTCAGGAAATCACCAGGAGCCAAAGTGCGCTCTTCGTCTTTACCCCAGCCGTAACCATACGGACCAATGTTAAAAGTAATAACGGTTTCTTCAGTTTCGCTCAGGTTATCGACCTTCCAGGATGCGTTTTCGCATACTGATTGGCCGCCAGGCTGAATAACATTGACGTTTGCGTTAGCAACTGCAACAAGCGCCAGCACAGCAAATACAGTGAAAATGCTTACCATCTTTTTCATGTGTTGCTCCCCCTTTGACGGAAAGTTAAAATTTGGAACTATAAGAGGTTCAAATCAATCGTACTCTTCAATTCCTGATGGTTACTAAATCAAAATTAGAACTGAATCTAACTGTTGAACTCGCTTTGTAGCCAGAATTTAACGGACCCAGCACGGGCTATCTGGAATTTCGTTGAAAATATCAAATCTATCAACAGAAGTCAAGGTCTAAATCCGGCGTACCCTAAGCGCCGTCAAGGCCTTATTCTACAAAGGCACAATCAACACGCCGCGCCTCGAAAAGCACATTCAAAGACACGGATGGAACCACTACACGCGAAATTTCAATGAGGTCAAATTAATCAGATTCATCGAGTTTCGCAACAATTTTTCTCCTTCTTCGGAGATTTCGTTGATGACCAACTGCACACTACGCAAATTTTTCAGCTCCGTCGATTCGGCCAGATAACGCGCCCCTGTATCGCCAATCTTGTTGGCGGCCAGATTCAAGGTCCGCAGGTTGGAAAAGATCGGCGAGTCGACAATGGCTTTCAAACCGTCGTCGCCAATATCGTTCTGCGACAAATCCAGGGCGCGGAGCTTGGTCAACTCTTCCCTCTGCGACAACTCACGCGCGCCGACTTCGCGTATGTACTGGGCCTTGAGGTTCAACACCTGGCCGTCCTTGCTCAAACGGTCTCGTAATAATTCGTCAATTCTGGACATGAATAATCTCTTGTTTGAAGGCTGTTATCCGTTCCCGGGAATCTCTTTTGCCAGGAAACCATATTCGTCGTAGGCCTGCCAACCTTCCTGCAACATTTTTTTACCATACTTTATCATCAATTGCGCCTGCGAATGGTTGGGGCTGATCACCACCGTTTTCTTTAACAACTTGAGCGCGTGCTTCACGTCTTTGACCTCGCCGCCATACAGTTCGATCTGGCGCGATTTATCGATCAGGTCAGACGCCCACTTGTAGTAGAGATCGGCGATTTTTTCCGGAGCGTTTTTAGATACGTATTCGACAATTTCATCGTCCGCCTTTAATTTATCGAGCAATTCGACGGCTTTCTCAAACTCGGATATCGGCCCGCCGTAGTCGGCGTCGTTGACGTCGGTGATGGTCGCTCCGGCCTTGTGCGCGGAATGCAGACCTACGGAACTGATGACCACCTTGGACTGAATGCCGGACATGAGTTGGCTGTAATACAATTCACCAAGAGCATAATGGATAATGGAACCGAATTCATCATTGACGTCGAATTGCAGAGCCAGCTCGAATTCCTGTTGCGCCCCTTCTGCGTCGCCCAGCTCCATGAGGGCTTCGCCAAGGTTGTAGTAGTGAACGCAGTTTTCCGGCTCTTCTTCGATCTGATGACGGAAGACCATGATCTGCGCTTCCAGGTCGAAATCTTCCTCTTCCCCTTCTTCGCCGTCATCATCCTCATCGCCGTCATCGCCGTCTCCCTCCTCTTCCTCCGATTCGGTCGCGTCCAGAGACGTTTCCTCTTCTGATTCTGAAGACTCGTCTCCCGGCTCGGGGTGAAGTTCGCTCTCCTCGGATTCTTCTTTATCCTTTTCGCTCATTTTTTCGCCTCCGCCATGGAATTGACCGCCTTTTCGCCGCGTACCGGACGAATCACCGACAGGGAAAGCCCCGGTCCGCTTTTCATACTCAAATAGGCTTTGCCGCGAATGTAGTTGAAGCCCCAGGCATAGTCTTCTTTCTGCGTTTCACTGGACCAGAAACAACAACTGGTGTTGCCGAAAACAGGGTCCATGTGGATCTGGTTCTCAGTCCAATAATAATTCCAGGCAATATTCTTATCCTTCTCGTACAAGGACTCCAACTCACTGCGATCCGGCAAACGCCAATCGCTATGTCCCGCAAAGCGGGCGTCGTTGAGGTCCTTAACAAAGTCTTGAGCCATTTCCCAATTGATCCACTTCTTGTGCTCCTGATACGAATCTGTCTGCTTCCAGATCAAACCGGTTTTCTGGTCCGTCACCGTCCCGTCCTTGTTGTCGGTGAAACGCGTGTCGCCGGATGGCGCAAGCTCTTGCACCGGCTTGGTCAGGGAAAGTATCTGCCCTTCGAACAAAGGATCTCCGCCCTTCTTCGGCTCCTCGGCAAATCCTTGCCCGGCCTGACTGACGCAGACTATCAGCGCCGATATCAGAATGAAGCGCCGCATCGTATTGGATGGTTTTATCACAAGTTGCATAAGTCCTTAATCGTCCTGTGGCGCCCAGTCCGGCTCCCAGGAGAGGCACAAGCCGGCGGCGTTTTTGAACTGGCCAGGCTCCTTGCCCACCACGCCCCATTTGGAAACAAAATTCAGATCGGGATCAAATTTTTGCACACGGTTGTTCAAAGTGTCCATGACGAAGACAAAACCATAAGGGTCTTCGGCAATGCCCATCGGACAATTGAACTGACCGTCGCGTTTTCCCGCCTCGCCCACGGTGAGTAAAGAATTTCCGTCGCGATCAAACAATTGTAGCCGATTCTGGCTCTTTTCGGATACCAGAATGGAACCGTCCTTGCGCACCGCAATGCCCGTCGGAAAATTCAAACGTCCCGGCTCGAAACCGTACTCGCCAAACTTGCTCAGGAACTGCCCATCCTCGTTGAAAATCTGAATGCGCTGATTTTCCCGATCCGCAACGTAGATATTGCCTTCCTTGTCGAGAGCGACGCCATATGGCATCTTCATGAATCCGTCGAAATTCCCGGCACAACCGAAACCGAGCAGGAACTCGCCCTCGTCGTCGTATCGTTTGATGACATGATTGTTCGTGTCTACCACCAGAATGGTGCCCATCGCCTCGGCAATGATGCCCTCCGGCCAATAAAATTTTTCCTGCCCCCAGCCCTCGGAACCAAACTCAAGAATGAAATCGCCGTCTGGATCGAATTTCTGAATACGATGACAGCCCGTATCCGCAACCCAGATATTGCCCTCCGAGTCGACCGTGATCGCCGAAGGCGTTTTGAATTCGCCCTCATTATAAGGAGCGCGCGTGCCGCCGGAGCGACCGAACTGCATCAGGAATTTTCCGTTGCCGTCGAATTTCTGAATACGGTCGTTGCCCGTATCCGTCACCCAGACGTAAAGTTTGGAGTGGTCGACCTTGATCTCTTCAGGAGCCGCTTCCGGCAAAGTCTCCCCGGAAGCCGTTTCCAGCGCGGCGCCCGGCTCAACTTCCGTAGCCTCTAGTTCTTCATCCTTATCCGACATGATCCCCCAATCTAAAATAAAAAGGCCCCAAATGAGGGGCCTGTAATTTTTCGCAATCACTTGCGAAAAAATGAAACCCGGCAGACGCCGCATAGGCGCGGCCTCCCCAAAGGGAGGCCCTGCTCATTCAATCGCAAACAATTCTATTTTAAGATGAAGCCTTTAACGTCCAAAACCTGATACTCAAAATCACAAGCCTTCTGCAAGTCTTCCAGGCGTTCGTTCCAATTCTCCTTGAAATGCTCCAGACTCTCGGACTTCGGTTTTTTCTTCATTAAAGACACTTCTTTGTACAACGGCTTCACTTGGTTTTTGTAGATCATCTGAACCACGTTGCGGAGCTTCAACACACAGTCTTTAGTGACCAGTTCGCGCGTCACGCCGTCGACCTTTTCAAGCAGTCTCAAAAAAGACTGGATCGTCGACAACTGTGTCATATAGCTTTCAGCCAAACGATGGTCGTATTTGATTCCACAGTCAATATATGCCGTCATCAACCACATGCCCACATGGTGTTCAAACTTGATAGACAAACCGAGGAGCTTTTGAAGATAATCGACCTCGCGTAAATCTTCCTCATCCTCTTCGCCTTCCTCCAACTCCTTGGCGGCCTTTTCTTTTTCTTTTTGCAGCTCGGCCTTGATTTTCTCAAGTTCCGCCAGATCCGAAAGGGAATCTACATCCGCTTCTTTAGCCGCGTCCGCACCTTCTTCAGGCGTCGCCTGTCCATCCTTTTCTTGTTCTGTTTCCTGATCGCTCAAAGGGAACTCTCCTCTCCAGACTGAATTAGCACAAAAATTTTTAACGCCAAATCAATATTTTTACCGATTCTCGTGGAAAGAACAGAGTATAAGGTAATTTCAAACGGACTGTCAAGGAATATGCCCCAGCCCCTATTCCACCCTTACCACTCCCTCCAGAATCTAATCTTTTCATATTAGCTGCAATTAAAACCATTCGACACTATGACCTGCCATTTAGGGCATAAAGTCTAAGGGAATCATAAGTATTTTTTGTCCTCCCGCCAGGCCCAGCGGGTCTTCGATGGGGAAGCGGCTCCCCCGGGATGTAGTAGCTCGCTCCACATAACATGGAACTTGCCTGAGTTTAACGATCTGCCTTCGCCCTGAGATATTGACGCGCGTCATGTTGCGCATTACACTGGGCTATGATTGAAAGTTTCCGCCACCGCGGCTTGAAAAGACTTTATGAAAAGGGCGATAAATCCAAGTTACGGTCGGATATGGCGGAAAAGGCAGAGCTTTTTCTATCGGTTCTGGACACCGCAGAAACGCTGGATGAACTGAAAATTTCGGGCTTCGGTTTTCATCCCCTCAAAGGCAATATGCGCGATTTTCACAGCGTCTCCGTTTCGCGGAATCATAGAATCATCTTCAGATTTGAAGATGGAAAGGCTTTTGATATTGATCTGGTGGATTACCATTAAGAGGTGGCAACATGACGATGAAACACCCGGATCATCCGGGGAAATTAATAAAACATTGCGTAGAATCTTCCGGCTTGAACGTCACGGAAGCGGCGGAAGGACTTGGAGTGACCCGGCAAACCTTGTCTCGGGTGATAAACGCCAAAACTTCCCTGTCGCCTGAGATGGCGATTCGCGTATCCAAGGCTTTTGGGAGTACGCCGGAGCATTGGCTTCGAATGCAAATGGCCTATGATATGTCGCAAATGCAGGACAAGATTGCGAGCATCAAGGTGAAGCGTTTCCCAGAAGCGACGCCTTCCAATGCATAACGCCGAATAAATACGCAAATAACTGTCCGCGTCAGAATCTTTGAGTTTGCGAAATTATTTTTCATCACAGAGCTTACCCAGCGGAAAAAAGCCCTTCCCCTTCCCCAGAGAGAGCCAGCGTGACGCTGGCCCCGCAAGGCCCCGCAAGGCCCCGCCTGTAATGCTAATCGAACTGTTCAAACGCAATCGAAACTTACGGGCCTTATCCTGCGGGTGTTGCACAGCCCGGTCGGGATGTAAGAGGTGTGGAGATTATTCTGATGAGAACAGAATCCGACTTGTTGCGAAAGGGGGTGGAGGGGAGGGGAGATTTGCAGGCTAACGAAAGCAGATGCGTTTTTCTAAAAAACACCCAACTGGGAGCACTGTTCGCCAAATGCTATCACTGCACACTCTATTCTTAAAGGTCACGACATGGCATGAAATTATCACATAAATGTTAAATCAAGATTTGCCCCTTTATTTGCTGATATTTTCTTATGCATGCAAAAGTAATATTTATGAATAGAATTTGGGAGGAAAAGAAGGAGAACTAAATAAATAATGTCTTAACTTGCCGTGTAGATGTTGGCCGGATCAATCATCAGATGAATTTTCTTGATGGCTTCTTGATTTATAATTTCAATGAAAATTTCTTCTAGGTCACATGTTAACAAATAAAGAAGTTCCCATTTTAAAAAGGAAACTGGTTTGCCATTTTCGAATAAAAAAGGTAACCCCTTGTAAGAAATGGTTATACTTTCTTCTTTCGACGAAAAATATACAAAATTATTATGAACTGAATTTCTTATTTCCCGCCAAAAATCCAGAACGGTAAAAAACTTTTCCCTTAAAGGATTGTTGAGTTGGAGCTCTTTAAAAAGCTTTTCGTAAATATTTTTGAATGAAGATGTTCCTTTGCTACAAGAATGGGGGGACAATTCTCTTAAAAAGTTTCTTAATGATGCTTCTAGGATAATAAATATATTCTGAATGTAAGTGGCTTTAATAAAACGTTCAAACTCCTCAAATCGCATAGGGTGTTGGTCAAAACTATTTTGCAAGGCGGGGTTGTCTTTCAAAAGTTCTGGGTTTTTCTTGAAGGTCTGAATGAAGACTAAGCCTAACCTAGCTGTTGTTACTACCTCGCTCATCTTAAAAAATGTCAATACTCTTATATCTCGCCTATTATCTATAGAGGGGTTATTTTTAATTACCTCTTTGCCTGAATCAAACATTGAGTTTCGAATTAAATCTAGGTTTTCTATTTCACTTGCCATTTACCACATTCCAGGGAATTAAATTGCTTGGATTAATCGTAGTAGTACTATTTTTTAAATCTCTCTAGTGAGACACATCTTTTTATATTGCTGTAGGTCTTCAAACGAATGTGTACCAAGAGTAGTATTTAACTAGAGGCGCATTTGGTTTATAGTCCTTCGAAAAATATTTATCAAGTTCAAATTAAGCGACCCTGGTTTTGAGATTTTGTTTTCTCCTCAGTGCCAGGGTTTTTCTTTTTATCTGATCCCTTTTTGTTAGGATTTCTCGGTGACGACCAAAGTAAACATCAACTTGAGTCACGTTGTTTAAAGATTCGTGGTATCGGTCGTTGTTGTAATAATCCACGAACCGTGAGAGTTCCTGTTCCAACTCCCAGGGAAGTAATAGTTCTGAAGCGTGACGATATTTTCATGGATCGATGATGCGGAAGATGTCCACCCCCTCACCCAGCCCTCTCCCCGAGGGGAGAGGGTTTTCTAACGCTCAACTCGTATTGCTAGCAATATCTCTGAACGCAACTGAAACCTTATGGACTTACCCAGCGGGCAAAGCCCGTCCTCTCCCTCAGGGAGAGGATACAGGTGAGGGTGGCTTTAGTGTTTTGGATTTTCCTGGATTGCTTCGTCGCTGACGCTCCTCACAACGACGAGTGATGTCCCGAAGAAACGTCATCGCGAGCGACTGTCAGGGAGCGCGGCGATCCAGAGCCTTTAAGCGTTTCATAAAAGACTCTGGATTGCTTCGTCGCTAACGCTCCTCGCAAAGACGTATTTTGGGGGATGTTTCTCCATTCTAGCGTGACGCTCGACTCTCAAAGTTCAGCCTGTACTGCTATTCAAACTGTTCAAACGCAATCGAAGCGTTACGGTGCTTATCCTGCGGGCGTTGCCCGCCCAGCGTGACGCTGGACCCACAAGACTCGACTTGTACTGCTAAAACTCAACCAAAACATTCCGGCATTAGGCCTCCACGGCCAGTGGAACATTATTAGCGGCGCGCTGTGGCGCGGATCGGGTTATAATCCCCTTCGGCAAATCGAGTTGTTCCTAATTGCACAAAGGTATCGGGCGGATATGATTTCAGAAGGCTCTCTCATTTTAAAAGATTGCGTGGGCGGCCTGGACGAGTTGGTTCGTCGTTTGTTCGATCATCTGCAAATGAAGCCGGAGACACGCGTCGCCTTCTGGGGCAAAACGTATCCGGCTTGCAAAACGCTGGTCGAGTTTCATCAGATTCTGGGCGACAAATTTAAGCCGGTCTGCGTCATCGACAATTTCAAATGCGGTTCGGCTCCGGTTGCGGATGCGCCCATTGTGTCTTTCGAGCAGGCGCTGGATTTGAGCGATTCCATCGACCTGATCGCTATCATGGTCGATTCGGCATCCATTTATTCCATACTGGAGCAGATCGCGGAATCGAAATTGAGCGGCAAGGCGATCTTGTGCGTGCATCGCGACGCCGACCCTGTGACAGAAACGGAATTCGCGCGCTTGTCGGACGCTTGCCATCAAACGCTGACGCGCAAGGGCGTTCTCTGGTACACCTCGCCGGAGAACTGGCGTTGTTGTTACCAGTACCTTCAACAGACGGCCTCGCTGGAGGGCGACGTGGCGGAGTTTGGCGTCTATCAGGGCGGCAGCGCCTATTTCATGGCGACGGTGATGAAGGAATTGGGGATGAACAAGCGTTTGCATTTGTTCGACAGTTTTTCGGGGATTCAGGAGCAGTCGCCGCTGGATCAGGCGACGCCGAATTCCTTCGCATCCGGCGGGTCGGAGGGGGTGCGCGCTTTGATGAGCGAGTTCGATGGCGTCAACATCGTTCCGGGAGATATTTTCGAGACTTTCGCGGGCGCGGGATTGAAGCGTTTGTCGCTGGCTCATATCGACTGCGACCAGTACGCGACAACGCGTTTTCTCTGCGAATCGCTCTATCCTTTGATGGCGTCCGGCGGGATCATGATGTTTCAGAATTACGCTTATGGCGCGGCTTATGGCGAGCGGGTGGCGGTGGACGCCTTTTTTCGCGACAAGCCGGAAGCGGTTCTCTTTGGATACGACCGCGCCGCCTTCGTCGTCAAACTTTAACGCGGTAAATTCAAGTGGATTGCCGCGTTGACAGTGGCCGGAGCAGAGTATATTCTGAACGCATCTGAATAGATATGGATCCAGATTCAAGATCTGCAAGCGATTGAAGTTTTTGTCTCCTCAATGGAGACTGGAGAATGTTTCATGTGCGCAGGCGTCTTATGAAAACAGCCCTGATATTTCCGCCGCAATGGTACCCGAGCCAGCCTTACCTGTCTCTGCCGACGCTGACCGCGTATTTGCAGAAGCAGGGCTTCGAAGCGGATCAATTTGACTTCAATATTGAAAGCTACGACATCCTCCTGAGTCGGCCTTATCTGGAGGAATGCGTCGAGCAGATTCGCGCCCGGCTATCCGCCCCGGCGATGTCTGAGGAAGACCGGGAAGTGCGTCCGGTGTATCGGCAGATTCTGGGCGACGAGGCTTATCTGGAGTCGGTGTTCTCTGAAGTGGAGGACGCCAAGAAGGTCTTGCGCTCGGAGGATTTGTTCTTTCAGTTTCCTTTATACAAGGACGCCTACACGACGCTGAAGATCGCGATGAAGCTCATCTCCTTCGCGCATCATCCGAGCCGTATCGATCTCGATTCCTTTTTCATGCAGGGCAACCCGGAAGAGAATCTCAGCGGGATCATGACGGCGACGCAGGACAGACTGCGCAATCCTTTTATCAAACTATACGAAGAGCGTCTGCTCAAGCAGGTTTCCTGGGACGACTACGGGCTTGCGGGCATTTCCATCATTCACGCCGGACAGGTCATCCCCGGCCTCACGCTGGCGCGTCAGCTCAAGCGACTGCGCCCGGACCTGCATATCGTGATCGGCGGTAGCGTGTTCGCCCGGCATCAGGATTTGCTGGGGGACAAGCAAGTCCTGTTCAAGGAATTTTTCGACAGCGTCGTGCTGTTCGAAGGCGAACTGCCGCTGGAAACCCTCATTCGACGTCTCGAAGCGGGAGAGAGCGTCGACACGGTGCCCAATCTGATTCACCTGAAAGACGACAAGGTGGTGCACAATAGCCGCGAGAAGGCTTTGCCCTACGAGCGACTGGCCCGCCCGACCTTCGACGCGCTTCCCCTCGACAAATACCTGATGCCGTATCCGGTGCTTCCCTACATGGCGAGCCGGGGCTGTTACTGGGGGAAATGCACTTTCTGCACGCATAGCTTCATTTACGATTCGCATTACCGCAAGGAAAACGAAACGCAGGTGGCAGAGGATATCGACTATCTCGGCAAGCGATACAACACGCGCTTCTTCACTTTCTCGGACGAGGCGATTTCTCCCAACGCTTTCAGCCGCATGTCCAAGGCCCTCTTGGCGCAGAAAACGCCGATGCGCGCCCTCGGCATGTTGAAGTTCGAATCGGGAGAGGTGGAAACGCCGGGCCTGTTCAAAGAGATGTTCGACGCCGGTTTCATCATGCTCTTCTTCGGCCTGGAGAGCGCCAACGACCGCATCCTGTCGATCATCGACAAGGGTTGCGATCAGGCGACGGAAAAGCGGGTCTTGAAACACAGTTCCGACGCGGGCATCTGGAACCATCTGTATCTGTTCTTTGGCTTCCCGACGGAAACGCGGGAGGAAGCCGAGGACACCATCCAGTTCACTGTGCAGAACAGCGAGTCGGGAGCGGGCACCATTCATTCCGTCGGGCAGTCCATCTTCACGCTGGAGAAAGATTCCGCCATTTATCACAACCCGGCCAAGTTCAAGATCGACCGCATCATTCACGATCCCAATCGCGATCTCGCCATCATATTTGATTATGAGATCAACGAAGGCATGGCCCGCGACGAAGTCATGGACGTTTACGAATCCTTCGATGCAACCATCGAAGAAAATTTCGAATCGCGCCGGGTCTGGAAATTTTTATCGAGAGAACATTTTCTTCTCTACCTGGACAGGTACGGAAAAGAAGGCATTCAAAAAATGGCGATGGACGGAGCCGCCGAACAACAAACGGTGAATTAGCCGGGAACAGACGCGAACGCAAGCGCGTTCGCCATCTTGACAGGATGCTCCCGATCACCTAAAATTTTTTTAACCCAAGCATTCTCAAATCACCTGATAAGGAGTTTTACGCCATATGTCGGACAAGCCAACCAAACCCACCGACTGGGTCACAATGAAAATTCACCCCGAGATCTTCGAAGAACTCGGCGTTAAAGATCCTGAAGAAACCAAACGGGAGATGGCCATTTCCAAGCGATTCCGTCAGGTAAAAAAAGAACTCAACAAGACTCCCGACGATCTGGATTTGCTCACCGAGCTGGGTTCCCTTTATATCGACGGCGGCAACTACGAAGACGCCATCAAGGAACTCAAAACCGTCGTCAGCCGGGATAAAAAACACGCCAACGCCTACAAACTGCTGGGCACCGCCTACGCTCTGCACCAGCATGAGGACGAAGCCATCATCACTTTGAACAAGGCGACGGAGCTGGCGCCGGACGATCCGGAAACCCATTTCAATCTCGGCGGCGTTTACATGTTGAAGGATTATTTTCAAAATGCGACGCAATCGTTCAAACGCGTGGTCGAACTCGATCCCATGGACGCGATGGGCTACGCCAATCTCGCCGCGGCCTACGACATGCAGGGCATGTACGACGAAGAAATTCAGGTCCTCAAAAAAGTGCTGATGTTCAATCCCGAAGACAAGGAACTGCGATCGGCGTTGTCCACGGCCTATTACCACACCGGCAACTATGAAGAGGCGCTCAACAGCGCGCTCTGCGTTATTGAACTCGACGACAAGGACCCGCAGGCCTTTTGTAACCTGGGAAGCTGTTACTCCAGCATGGACATGACCGACGAAGCGGTCGACGCCTTCAAAAAAGCTATCGCCATTTCGCCGGATTATTCTCTGCCGCACACCAATCTGGGCAGTCTCTACGCGACCATCGGGCGCGTTGAAGCGGCGATCAAGGAATTCAAGCAGGCGGCGTCGCTCAACCAGTACGACAGTCTGGCCTGGTTCAACCTCTACAACTGCTACAAGGAAGTGGGCCGCGCCGAAGACGCCAACGACGCCTATCGACGTTATGAAGAGATCATGAAAAAGAGCACGGAAGACGCCGGAACGGTGGACCACAACAACATCCCCGGCGGCGTTTCGCAAACCGGACAACTGGCCGGCGGCGGCACTTTGGATCAGGCCCAGCCTGGCACCGAAGGCGCCATGCCAGAGAACTAGACCGGTTTCCATTACATGACGGAATCTTCAAACCCGCTGGAACCTTTGGGCGATTTTCAGCCCGCGGACTACTGGCAAACGCATGTCAACGCGATCTTCTACGGCATTCAGGGTCCGGCGATCCACGATCACTTCCAAACTTTCGTCAGTCGGGACTACCGACTGGCGCATGCTTTGGCGGACGATTTTCTCGCCAAGGCGCTGACGCGAGCGGATCAGGAATCCCCCTGGTATGTACACGAATGGGGCGTGGGCAACGGCAACCTCGCCGCCTGTTTTCTCTCCCGCTTGAAAGAACAGGACGCCGAAGGGCAGGTCTATGCGCGCACGCATTATCTGCTCTGCGATTACTCTGAGGAAATTCTCAAAGGCGCGCGCGCTCATCCCCTCCTGCTCGAACACAAAGACCGTTTCACAACGATCCAGATCGACGCCGGAAAATCGGACAATTTCAAACCCGCATCCGCGGACAAAATCATCTCAAACGAAATCTGGGACGACCTCGCGGCCAAGGTTCTTCTGAAACATCAAGGCGTCTTTTACGAAGAATACCTTCAGCCCCTGATGATCCCCAACCGATCTCAAGACGACTGGGAAGCGCTCCGCCGCCAGTTCAACGACAAGGATCTTGCGTCCCTCGCGCAACAACCTGAGGTATTGCCTGCGATTCACTGGGAACGCAGTTTTCAGAGAGTCGATATTTCAGACTGGCCCTATGCAGAAATCATCGAAGCGCATTTTGAAAAGGTCGTCGACGAGATCCCCGTTCCCGTCAACATCGGAGCCTACGCCGCGCTGGAAAAAGCGCGCGCCACACTCAAACCCGACGGGCAAGGCTATACCGGCATGGATTACGGCATGTTGTCCATGAAGGAAGTCAATCTGGAAGGTCGCCCCTACTTCAATCTCTATGGCGGGCAGTACACCAATATGGTCAATTTTGAATTGCTCGCCGAGGTGGGCAAGGCCGTCGGGTTTGCAAGGGTCGGAACAGAATTGCAAAAAGACTGGGTGGCTCGGAATGTCGGCGACGCCTTGATCAGCGTTGTCGATCTGGTTCAGGAACATCCGCGCGCCATGGAAATGGAAGCCTGGGATCGGGACCTGCTCATGCTGGAAACCTTGCATGCGCTCAACCACGCTTACAAAAGTCCCTACAAAAACAAAATGAGTTACCCGCCGATGCCCGGCACGCCGAAAAAACAGAAGAAACTGATCGCCAAACTGGCGGCGGCGTTGAGCGTTAGGGGCGTGCCCGACACCGTCGCATACATCACTCTGGAGGAAACGCAGGGCGCGTTTGCTCGATTACGTAAACTGGGATACCGGGAAAAAGACCTGGATCGCGCATTCACCCAGGCGCCGCTACCGATCGCATTCATCCGCGCCAACTTCTGCTGAAACGTTGGCCCTCGCCGGAGATGGCGTCAGATTTGACGGCCAATGCACAAGGTGCCTAAAAACTTTTTCTTCACGTCATCTTTAAAAACCAGCTCGTCGGGAACGCTCCACAAACCATAAGTATCGAAAGAAAACCGCATCTCTTTCAGTTCCCCCGAGATAGTCGAGTCTTCGTTAACCTTCACCGTCAACTCCAAACCAACCGTAGTCAACGGCCCGACTCCTTTTGTCGCCAGCCGTTCCATTTCATCCTCGCTGGGCGGTTTTGGAAACAACATATTCACCGACCGCCCCACCAGTTCCACCGGATCGTAACCCAAAAACTTGAACGATGAATTCGCAAAGATAAACTGCCTCTCCGGGTTCAGTTCAAATATCAACTCGGATGCCTTCTCTACGATCGTCTTGTAGAGATTGGCCGTTCCTGCAAATTTTTCAAGAAGCGCTTCTTTCTCGGCCAAAGCTTTTTGAAGACGCAACAAATTACTGACACGCGCCACCACTTCCTCGCGGTTGAAAGGCTTGGTCACATAATCCGCGCCGCCGATCCGAAACGCTTCCAATGTATCTTCAACGCCGGACACGGCAGTGATGAAAATAACAGGAACCTGTTGAAGCTCTGGATCGGCTTTGATCTTTTTACACACTTCCAGACCGCTCATTCCCGGCATCTTGATATCCATGAGGATGAGATCTGGAACTTCTCGCGTCAAAAGCTCAAGCGCTTGCTCGCCGGATTTTGCGACGAAGAGATTGCAACCCAATTCCTTGAGGGTCCCAATCAACACGTCAAGGTTCTGGGGCATGTCATCCACCAGCACAATTCTCATGCCCTTAAATTCTTTTTCTGCGGTATCCATAAATGTCTCAAGTTTTGATCGCGTCAGCTGGCGCTATCTGGAAAAGCAAAATAATTATAACCGCATCCGCCTTTCGGGGAAAAAAACCGGCGGAACGCAATGCGTCCGCCGGTTCATTATTAATCGAGCACAGGACTAAACAGCCGGCACTTCCTCTTCTTCCGACTCTTCAGAAAAATAATCGTCGTCCTCGTCGTCTTCGCCAATGAGGGTGTCGGGAGCGTCGATCACCATTTCCGCTTCCTCCTCCTTCACTTCCAGCCCAGTGAGCGGAAGTTCTCGCCAAACGACGATCCGGCAATTTCCCCGGTCGCTGATATACAGACGAAAACAATTATCCTCATCGTCCTCGTCGTCATCCCGACGTTCCAATCGAACTTCGTCATCGTCAAAATCATCCGAACCTTCCAGCTCCGCAATCGGCTCATCATCCAGGTCGGCCAGACCGGCTTCTTCCCGACTCAATCCTTCCTCGAGATGCAGGCCGTAAGGGTCGTTCAGAGTCGAAGACGAGGCTTCGCCAAAACGGTTGGGTTTGTTATCGTAAAAATTGGTCTGCCCGAACACGCGGTCCGCAGGCTGACCATTTTCCGTCGGCAACTCTTTCCAGTAAAGCACCCGGTTGTTGCTGGTATCGGAAACGAACAATCCGTTGCGTCCATAAACGACATCGGTCGGGAAGTACATTCCGCCCGCGTTAGCGCGGTTGGAACCGGCGCCCATATTCACGTCGCGGCTCTGAAAATCTTTCTGACCCAGCACCAGATCTGCAGGCTGACCGTTTTCACGCGGCAACTTGTTCCAGATCAAAACGCGGTTGTTGCCCTGATCGACAACGAACAGCTTGTCCTCTTCAGCGTCATAATGAACGCCTGTCGGGAAGCTCATCGTATCCGATTCGACGTTGTCGAAATCGCCGCGGTTGGGTTCGCGTTCGTCCATGCCGAGTTGCCCCAGACAGATGTCGGCGTTCCAGCCGTCGCCAAAAGGGATTTTCTTCCACATCAAAACGCGATGGTTGTCTTTATCCGCAACGAAAACATGCTGGTCGTCGCCAGAGCAGATGCCCATTGGAAAAAATAACGATCCAGAACCAATGACGCTACGGCGGTTGGCTTCGTTACAATCCATATTGTCCTGCCCCAGCACCATGCTTGGCGGCTCGCCGTCGTCGCTGGGCAGACCCGACCACCTGAGAACGCGGTGGTTGCCGCTATCCACCACATACAACTTGCCGTCGATAACAGCCAGATCGGCGGGTTGCGACAAGGTGTCTTCTTCACACTTGCTGATGGTGAAACCGTCGAGGCTTTCGTCGCCGAGGCCCGAAGTCATTTCATCCAGAGTGGTTGTCATACCTCGATTTTCCAGACAGTCGGCGAAATCTTCCTGCCCCAGAACAACGCTGGCAGGCTCGCCATCTTCCTCAGGGAACTGATCCCAAATCAAGACGCGATGGTTGCCGCGATCCGATGCAAAGAGCATTTCGCCATACTTGGTAATGTATTGGGGTTCGCAAAGCGTATTATCCCCTGGATCGTCGGCGCCGCGATTGGCCTGGGTGACGGAAAAGTCGCCCTGCCCAAGGACCATGTAGGCGCCTCGTTCAGGTTTGGCCTGCTCGTCGACTTCGTCGATTTCATCCAGTTCGTCTTCTTCAAGGACTTCGTCCAGATCGTCAATTTTCTGAGACGGTAAAAAATCCTTGTCTTCATTCTCATTTTCAGCTTCGCCGTCCTTTACTTCATCTTCCGACATGTTTCCCCCATATGAATTAAGATACGATTACTTGATCCTTATCTGTCCCCAAGATGTAGCTTGCTTATTTTGGCAAATTCAACTTTTGCCACATTGAAATCACCTTACGACCGTTGCGGTCGTGGTTCGCGCCGTCCCAAATGGCGAACGACATGAGAACCGGTTTTTCATTCTGAAAAAATATATCCCATTTATTCAGGGTTTCCAAAGTGCGATAGAATACCACGCTCCAGACCCCATCCTTCCACTCGCCCTGCCCCAGAATATTCTGCTTGGTCTGCGGTTGAGGCGTCAAGGTCCCAAAGCCCTCGGCGTTCAGTTCTTCGACGGGAACATCGCGGAAGGGATTTAATGAATCCACAGGATTCACTTCCCCGCCAAACACCATCACGTCCAGGTCGATACCGTCCGTCGCGTACTCCAGTTTTTTCTTAGTTTCGATCTCCGTTTGCCAATCGGCGCGCCACTGCCAGATGTTGACGACTTTGCCGCGATTGCCCATCCCGAAAAACGGCTCATTGTGCCCGTGTTTGTGCAGGACCGCATCTCCCAATGCAAATTCCAGAGCCACGGCGTCTTTAAAATCCTGATGCCGCGACGAGGACTTATCCGGCTTGGGGTCTTCCCACTGCAAACGAAACGCGATGGCTTCGTCGTTTTTCAGGGTCTGCACCTTGATCCGGTTCACTGGGTTGTTTCGTGCGCTTAACGGTAACATATGAACGGCCTGAATGGGAACTGTATTCCATCGTTCGTGGTTCGGGTCCAGATCGATCTCCTGATCGGTCAGGCTCACTTCCAGATCGACCTCAAATCCCGCTGGCTCATAGCGTTCGCCATTGATTTTTGAGTCGACAAAATGAGTCAGGCTCCAACGCTCTTCATCGCTAAGATCCGAATAGGCCTTCATCGGCGTGCCGTCCAGTCCCGCGGTCAATGTCAGGTAAATATCTTCAGGTTGGAAGCCAAATTTATAAGTGTTCGGATTCGTTAAATCATAGATAAATACCCGGTGATCCCAGATATCGAACAGATTCGAGGACAATTCGCCGGAGCCTTTCAGGTCCGAACCATGACACCGCGCGCAACGCAATTCTTTATATAATTCGGCGCCCGTTGCAAGCGACTCAGGCGTTGGGGCGGGAGCCTTGCCGACTGGAATCGGCTCTTTCATCTCTTCCGTTTTGAAGCGGTCTGAAAATCCCTTGATGTATTCAATCACCCCCCAGACTTCGGCTTCGGAAAGAGAATCTTTCCAGGCCGGCATGCCCGTGCCGGGGATACCGCGAACGATGGTTTTGTAAATATCCTCATCGAGAGGAAGCGAGCCGGAAGGCGTGGAACGACGCTTGAACACGCCGTTTCGAAAATCTCTCGGCCAGGGGTAAAGGTAGGACGTTACCTTACCGCCGCCGTTGCCGTCTTCGCCATGACAATAAATGCACATATGCTTGTAGACAGTCGCCCCCAGAGCGTTTTCTTTCACGGACGTCTCCGCCTGGGCCTTGCCCTCAAAGGAACCAGCGGCCGCGACAATGCCGACCGCCATCATAAAGGTAATGAATTTTTTAACGAACATGGGCGCGGGGAGTGGACAGGGTATAGAGTTCTTCGTTGCCGTTCAAACCATCCTCTGCAATATCAACCCAGATATCGCGACAGTTCTTTCTAAAATCAACGCCCTTACAGTAAAACAAGGGATGTTTATTGGTGAAATAGATTGCGGGATTTGAAAAATAAACAGCCATTTTATCATACCGGGCCATCTCGATCGCTTCCTCCATCGTGGTGTCGCTGGTAAAAACCTTGCGCATGATCTTTCGTATCACCATATAGTCAAGCGTTCCATCCTGATCCAGATCGTAATAGGTGGAGATGAGGCCGGGGACGCTTAGCAGTTCCCAGCCGCGATAGGACGGCGCTTTCCACCCCGGTTCCTTGGGGATCGCTTCCAGAACGCTGTTCGGCGTTTGGGGAGAGGCGCCGCTCATATCATCTGACGAAGCGGGAACCGCGTTGAACGCCGACCATGTCAGCGCCAGAAAGAAGAAACCCAGATATCGTCCCATCTTCATCATATCCTTACCTCGCTCTGAGATTGTTAAGGATTTTTCAATATATTTTAGATGATAACGCACCCAACGCAAAAAAAACTTTTCAGCCCGGCTCATCCAGCCGCTTCCAGAGCCTGCCCTACATTCGGGAACACGGAAAATACCTGATCGAGTTTTGCCATTTCAAAAACCTCTCTTGGCGAGCCTTGCAGACCGGCCAGCAGGAATTTTCCGTTCAACTCTTCCAGACTGCGCATGCAGTTGATGAAAACGCTTAAAGTGGAACTGTCCCAATAAGATACTTTTTCCAAATTGACGACAAATTTTTGAAAACCGCGTTGTATGTAAGCGTCTATCAAACGGTTCAGATCACCGGAATTATAGATATCCAACTGCCCGCTCAATTCAATGACGATGACGTCTCCCTCGTCGCGGCAATTGATATCTATCTTGCCCATCAGGCCCAAAATTTCCTTGTGGATTTTTTCCATGATTTTAACGTCAGATTATGGGTGAATAAAGCGAGTTGTTTCCATTATTTATTATAGCAAATTTCCCGCGCGATTGATCGCCGCACAGAACCGGAAGCCATGCAATATCACAGACCGGTCGTACCCGCTGGCAAACCATCGTAAACAAGACTTCCATTCGCCAGGGCCAAGGCTCGATGACCATAAGATCGGGCCAGTTCCGGCTGATGCAAATTACATAAAACCGTCACCTGATATTTCTGATTGATCTCGCTCAAAAGCCGCATGATCGAATGCGCAGTCTCCGGGTCCAGACTGGCGACCGGTTCATCCGCCAAAATGATATCCGGCTTCTGCATGAGCGAGCGCGCAATGCCAACGCGCTGTTGTTGTCCGCCGCTCAAGGTCCCCGCCGCCTGATCCAGTTTGTCGCCCAGCCCCAGATCGTTCAACAAGGCAACCGCTTCGTCCACCCGCTCTTGAGGGAATCGTCCGAACAGGCTGGCGAGCCAGGGCGCCGCGCCCAAACAGCCCGAAAGGGCGTTGACCAATACCGACCGGGTCTTGACGAGATTGTAATTCTGAAACACCATCGCGATTTTGCGACGCAAGCGACGCAATTGTTTCGGTCGCGCCGAGGTAATGGATTCGCCGCCCAGGACCACCTCTCCTGAACTTGGCTCCACCAGACGATTGATGCATCTCAGCAAGGTGGATTTTCCCGCTCCGCTTTTCCCCAGAATAACGACAAACTGGCCTTTTTCAATAGTTAACGAAACATCGTTCAAAGCGGTGGAGCCGCCGGGGTAGGTTTTGCAAAGATGTTCGATTTGAAGCGTCATGATTCTCAGGGATTCCCCGCCGCGTCGAACTCCAGGCCCATATACTTTCTGGCGTCGCGCACCGGATCAAACAAGGCATCCAGATCGGCCAGACCACTGATGCCATAGATCTGCTTCAAAACTTTTCCGCCTTCAGGCGTTTTCGATAATTGCATCAGGCCATCCTTGATGCTTTGCTTGATTTTGGGGTCCAATCCTTTACGCGCAGAAACCGTGTCGTTGGGAATATCGCTCGTATAAGCTAATATTTGAATATCTTTGAAAACTTCCGGGAAATTTTTTGCCACCGCCGCGCGCGCATCATCGTAAGCCGCCCCGGCATCGACCTGACCTTTGAGCAGAGACAGGATCACCGCGTTGTGCGATCCGGCAAACAGGGTTTTGCCAAACAAGGTGTCCGGGTCCAGACCTTTTGACCGGAGCAGAGCCTTGGGGTACAAATGCCCCGAGGTCGAGGCTGGGTCTCCATAGGCAAAGGTCTTGCCTTTCAGGTCGGATAGCTGGCGGATGCCCCGGTCGCTACGCACCATGATCTGACCGCGATAGAAGGGGCTGCCAAAGCGCATCACAATGAGCAGTAAGTCCACGTCGAATTTTTCCCTGGCCATGACATAACTGAAGCTGGCCAGCCAGCCGATGTCCACCTGACCCGCCCCCATCGCCTCCACCACCGCAGCGTAACTGGTCGCGACGGAGGTTTTAAAATGAAGCCCCGTCGAAGCATGAAGCAGACGCGCTATTTCTTCGCCGCCTTTCAAAATCACCTGACTGTCGCCGGAAGGCACAAACATCATGCGCACGGGATTGTCCGCCGAACCGCGACTTTCTTTGGCGCCAAGGCCATCCGCCCAGCCTGCAATTGCCGTCCAGACGAGCAGGGCGATCATCAAAATTTGCTGACGAATCTTCATGACACAATCAGGGGAAAGGTATTTAAAGGCTGTTTGTATACAATCCGTTCATTGTAGCGTTGCGACCTGAAAAAAGCATAAAAAAAAGGCGGAACGCCTTACGGCGCCCCGCCTTTTAAAAAACTTACTACTCTTATTTCATGAAATCTTCTTGAATGTATTTAATAACATCCCAGATTTCGTTATCTTTCAGCATCTGCTTGATCATCGGGGTTCCAGGAGAACCGTTTTTGATGATCCAGTACATTTGGCCAGGGGAAATATCTTTCATCGTTTCCGCACAGGTAAAGTTACGAGGTTTCGGCTTCAAGCCTGCGCCCAATTTGCCATTACCGTCGCCATTTTTACCATGACATTGCATACAAGCCATCGGCTTAGCAGATTTCTGATACAGCTTTTCGCCGTTAGCCTTATTCGCTTTAGCCGTCATATCTTTACCAGCATCACCGCCCGGCGCAGATTTCGTCTTACGCGGTTGGGGGCATTTAGTAGCCGCATACGCGCTACCGGCCATAACCCAAGTAAACAAAGTAATCATTACCACAACCAGAACTTTTTTCATCAGTTGTTTCTCCTTAATTGAAAATGGTTGTAAAACCCTCTCACCTAAAAAATACTAAATTCCCGAGTAGAGAAGCCGAAATCACATCAGCCTCAATAAATTCAAAAATGCATCCCCGTAAGTCGTTCGACGCTCAAAAGGTATTGCAGAATCGACTATTTATATAATCCGGCAAAAAAGAAAAACGCATTATAATCAATCAAGCCCTGCTGTCAATAAAAAATTAAAACTGACACCGGGGGGGTGGAAGCGCCCAATATATTCACTTCTAATGACCATTTTAGCCAAAAATTAATGCGCGCGCTGATGCAACCGGCGCAGGAGAAACACAAAAACACCCTTTAATTTCAATAATTTAATCAGCTCTGGCTTGCGTCAAGCTTTCAGCAAAGTAGAAAGGACCTGCCACGAAATATTGCAGTAAAGCTAACGCTGATAATCGCTCGAATTGGGGCTGGCCCCTCTCGCTCAGGGCTTTTCAATTTTATGTCTTTTATGAGAAATCCTTCCTTATTATATCGTCGCATTTCGCCCCACCGCTGGCAGGAATCCTTATCCACTTCCAATTGAGCAAGCATTTGATATATTTGGACAGACTTTCAATGCTCCGGTCTCGTCAGCAGAGTTCGACCTGAGATGTGGCGCAACTGCGGAAAATCAGAAGTGAACGGGTAGCCAACAAATACAAACATGCCGGCCCCCTCCCGGCAACCCCATTGCGAATGAAGAAACCTCCATTAAATGACGCCTGCCGGGAATGAACGCCATCCTCTTCCCCATTCTTTTCCTGAGTTTTTACCTTGTCGGCCGTTTTGCGGCGTCCAGAGTCGGCATCCGATTCGAATCCCGTAGCGAATCGCTGGCCTTTTGCCCGCCTCTGGGCATGCTTTTGTTGAGCCAGGCGACCTGCCTGCTCGGCTTTCTCGGTTTGTTTCATCCCATCGCTTTTTCTACGCTACTGATTCTGGCGCTGTCGACGGGATTGCCCCGACTCCACAAAAGCATCGCCAGCCCGCCATCAACCGAATCCAACTCGTTTCGCCTCAAATCGCCGCTGGAAAAAATATCCATCGCCTGCCTGTCTCTACTGGCTCTGCTTTCCCTGATCCAAGCTCTGGGTCCGGCCTTTCATACCGACGCGCTCGTCTACCATCTGGCGATTCCCAAAACCTATCTCGAAGCCGGGCGCTTTGTGAATCTTCCGGATAACGTTTACTCGTTTTTCCCTCTGCATTTTGAAATGCTCTACCTGCTCGCCTATGGGCTTGGCGGAGAGGTTCTGGCGCAACTGGTCGCATGGGCAACCAGCCTGCAACTCGTTTGTTTGATTTACGTCTATTGCCGCGCCAAAGGCGCGGGAGCCTGGGCCGGGTTCGCCGCGGCGGGATTCCTGTCGACGCCGACCTTTTTCCAATACAGTTCCGCAACCTATGTGGACTTGCCTTCCGCTCTTTACGCCCTCGCCGCTTTCTTTGCCTGGGAGCTGTGGAGAGAACGCAGGCAAAACGGCTGGGCGCTTCTTCTCTGCCTGTTCGCGTCCACCGCCACGGCGACAAAGCTCACTGCAGGCATGGCGCTTCCGCTGGCCTTTCTGGGAATCCTCCTTTACAGCGCCGCGCACAAGGAAAGCATCGGAAAAATTTTTCAGAGAATCGGGCTTCTCGTTTTATCCGTTCTGTTCATCATGAGTCCCTGGTGGGCCAAAAATTTTTATTACTCCGGCAACCCCTTCGCTCCCTTTCTCATGGAATGGCTGGGCGGCGAGCCGGGTTTGAACTGGGATGTCGCGCGCTCGATGTTAAAAAGCGAGTATTACGCAATGATGGGCATGGGAACCGGAATTCTCGACCTGCTCCTGCTCCCCTACAACCTGAGCGTCCACGCCAAGTCGTCAAGCGTACAATTTGACGGCTCCGCAGGCATTCTTATACTGCTCCTGTTACCGGCGCTATTCGCCCTGCCTCGCAAACAGCGTCCGCTCATTTTCGTCGTCTGCGTTCTGGTCTTGTTCTGGTTTTACAATTTCCAGTTCCTGCGCTTTCTCGCGCCAGCGCTGGCGCTCTTCGCCGTCGCTTCCGCCCTTGGCTTGCAAACGATCAGCCAATCGATTGAATCCCTTCGCCCTGGATTGAAAAAAACGCTGAGACTTCTCCTCCCGACGACGCTCGCACTCGGCCTGCTGTATAACCTGAGCCTCGATGTCCAGAACTGGAGGGACACGCAGACCATCGCCTATCTGACCGGACAGGAAAAACGGAGCGCGTTTCTAAACCGTCACATCCCGCAATGGCCCGCCTACCAGAGCGCCAACGCAAACTTTGGCCCCGAGGATAAAATCATGCTGGCCTATATGCGCAACCTCGGCTACCTGCTGGAAATCCCTTTTACGAGCGACAGCTTTTTCGAAGCCTATACCCTTCAAAAAATTCTCAAAACCCATTCCAGCGTCGAAGAGATCTCTCAAGAAATGCGACGCAGGAACCTCGACGGTATTCTGTTTGACTCGCGTTATATCTTTGGCGCCGGAGCCGCCTTGTCCGAACACGAGCAAATCAATTTCCAGCGTTTTCTCAAGACCAGAGCGCTTCCCCTGTTGGAAAAAAACCGATTCCACCTCTATCGCTTTATGCTAAACTGATTTTTTTCTGAAAAAGGCGAAGCCTTGGACGCGGCGATAACGACACAAGCCCGGCATTTGGCGACGCGTAAACGCTGATTTCAGAAACGCAGAACAGTCTTTGTGATTTTTGTTTCAAGGAGAAGTTTGACATGTCCCGATTAGCCGAAGAAAAAAAGAATATCCTCTTCGTTATCCCCAAAGACTATTACGACGAAGCCCAGTTTGAAAACACTTACTTGCCTCTCAAGGAACGCGGCGCCAACTGTGTGATCGCATCGTCAAAATGGAAGGAAGCCGTTGGCATGAAAACCGGGCGGCAGATGCCGGATGTGTTGATTGTCGACGCGATGGAAGGAATCACCGGAGACAGCTACGTCGCCGGGGGACGCGGCGTGCGCCAGATCAAAGGCATCTTTCACGGAGTGGTTCTGATCGGCGGAAGCGGCGCGCGCAATTATTTATGGAAAGACGATATCCTGCGCCTGCTCATCAACGACCGATATCGATCCGGATTTGTTTTGGGAGCCATCGGTTCCGCCGTGCCGGTAATCAGTAATGCCGGTCTCGCGGACAACGTGGAACTCGCCGTCGAGGACGCCCCAAAAACCCGCAAAGAAATCGAAAGAACCAAGGCTCATATTTCGGATTCCCCCTTCGTACACAGCGACCGCATCATCACCGCCGCCAACGCCGAGCAGGCAGGGGAGCTGGTCGACGCAGTGGAAGAAGAAGTTCTCAAAACTCCGCTCAAATAGCAAAACAGATTCGATAGCTGTTTGAAAACCCGATCAAATACTTGAATTGATTCGATAGCTGTTTGAAAAACCCGATCAAATAAAAAACGGTATCGAGAGTATTGAAAAACCCGATCAAATAAAAAAAAAGGGGTAACGACCGCTCACGCAGTCGTTACCCCGCAATAAAAAAAGTTACCGCCCCTCCGCCGCTCTTTCTTCCGCCGCCTTGATGATCTTCATACGCAGTTTGAGCGCCGAATTCAATTCCTTAACGATACGGTCATTTGCATCCGGGAAAAACAGCTTCTGATTGAATTCATCCAGCGTATGCGTTTCAAGCAACTTGGCGAACCCTTCATCCACGAAAGGACGCGTCATTTGCAGAATGCCCTCGAAATAAACGATGATCTTTTCGTATTTGTCCCAATTTTCAGAGATCAAATTACGAATCGTATCGCCAGCCGGTTCTCCATCCTCCGACATTCTACCCGACGGGGTTGAGGTGTTCATGATTTTATAGATGTCTATCTTGAATTCACTTTCCATAAGCTCTACTCAATAATGAGGTTGCAGTCGCGCACGCGCGCCTGATGTTATCCCTCGCTCGACACGATGCGAACGCTTTTCATTTCAATCCGCTCATTTGGATTGTCGCGACTGTCGCGAGGCGAGTTCACTATTTTATCCGCAACGTCCATGCCCTTGGTCACGCGACCGAAAGCCGTGTACTGGCCGTCGAGAAAATTGGAATCCTTCACCACGATAAAAAATTGCGAACCTGCGCTGTCCGGATCCTGCGAGCGCGCCATTGAAAGAATGCCGCGCTCATGCGGAATGTCGTTGAATTCCGCTTTGATCGAATAACCCGGCCCGCCAGTCCCGTGCCGGGAACGGTCGTCGCTCTTGGAATTCGGGTCGCCGCCCTGGATCATGAATCCCGGAATGACGCGATGGAACGCGGTCCCATCATAAAAACCGTCGCGCGCCAGTTTCGTAAAATTTTCAACATGACCCGGCGCTTCGTCTGAAAAAAATTCCAGTTCGATGGAGCCGAGTGTGGTTTCAATGATTGCTGTATCGTTAGACATATGCGACTCCCAGATCGACCCTTCGGTCGCTCTTGTTGTAAGTTAAAAGTTAAAGATGAAGCGTTTTGATTTATTTTTCTACGACTCGTACCTTTTTCATAATGACCGGCGTCAGGGGATTATCGTTCGCATCCCGCTGGGTCGCGACAATAGCGTCCGCCACGTCCATGCCCTGGGTGACTTTTCCAAAGACCGTGTACTTGCCGTCGAGAAAATGCGCGTCCTTGACGACGATAAAAAACTGCGATCCGCCGCTGTCCGGGCTGGCGGAACGCGCCATCGAAAGAATACCCCGGTCGTGCGGCGTGGAATTGAACTCTGCCTTGATTGAATAACCCGGGCCGCCCATGCCGTCGTTGCGTCGATCGGCGTCTTTCGTATTCGGGTCGCCGCCCTGGATCATGAATCCGGGAATAACGCGGTGGAACGTGGTTCCATCATAAAAACCTTTTGCCGCCAGATCCTTGAAATTCTTCACATGCCCCGGCGCCTTGTCCGGGAAAAATTCCAGTTCAATCGTTCCCATCGTCGTTTCGATCACGGCCGTCTCCGCCGCAAACGCTGAATTTGCCGACGCCGCCACAAAGAGAAAAAAAGAAATCCCTACATATAACAATCGTTTCATCGTTCCTCCAGAGCCTTTCTCGTTCACAGACCCGCTTGATTGGTAAAATAAATTTTGAAACCGGGTTCAAAACTTCTGATTCCGGAAACCTGTCAGCTTTAGAATAAAACAGTCCCGGATGAATCGCATCACTTTATAATACAATAAAGCGTAGCTTTTCATTTGGATTGGATTTTAGGAGATGGCGTATCGAATGTCAAACCGGGAACACAGCTCATGACTTTGCGTAGCGGACTGGTCTTCTTCAGCTATTTGCTATCCGGATTGGGACTGTTTTGTCTGATCCTGAGTCAGGTGGTATCCCTCAACGCCGGAGTCGCCCTGCTCACCCTGCTCACCCTGATGTACTGGCTGGAGATTAAAAACGCCATCCCCATCGCGCCGCCGACCCTGCACCTGATCTCGAAATGGAACCTGCTCGCCCTGCCGGTTTTATATTTCAGTTTTGATCTGCCTTTGCTCGATCTGGTCGTCTGGTTCATCGCCTATCTCATGTTCACCCGCTTCCTGCTCAAATCGGAGTTGAACGACTATCTGTTCGGCTACCTCCTCGCCATCGTCTGTCTGCTCGTCGGCGCCCTGTACGCCCAGGACCTGAGCTTCGGCGTCGCTTTTCTGGCTTTCTATCTGACGCTGAGCTGGTGCCTTATCTTTTACAATTTGACCGTCGAGAAATCCGGGAGCAGAAGTCCGCCGCATATTTTTAAATACGCCGGCGAACGTGAAATCATACGCGCCGCCCTGTTCAAAAGTTCCGCCCTTTTCTCCGTGATGAGTCTGGCTCTCACCGCGCTGATATTTGTCAGCTTCCCGCGCTTTGGGCTGGGCTTCATGTCGCTCAACGTCAAGGCCGCGCCGATCAGCGGGTTTTCAGACAAAGTGTCCCTCGGCGACGTCGGCAAGATCAAGCTCAACGAGTCGGTCGTCATGCGCGTCGAGTATTTCAAGGGCGACGCGCGCTACCGACCGCAACAACCCGTCTACTGGCGCGGCATCGTGCTCGATCATTACGACGGTCGCAACTGGATATCCACCCTGCCCGACGAATGGGAGATCGGCAGACCGCGCGAAAGCGACGTCAGCCTGTTCCGCGTCGAACCGCAAAAGGAACTGGTCCGTCAGGAAATTTACCGCGAATCCTTCGATACGGATATCGTCTTCACGCAGGGCATCCCCAAAAGCATCAACGGAAATTTCAGACGACTGCGCATGGACTCCAACTTCGTTCTCAAAACCGAAGCCCACGGCGGGCCGCGTCGTTTCACCCTGCATTCCGAGATCGGCTACCCCGGCATCGCTTATCAATTGCAGGCGCCCAACGCCGACGCCATCAAACGTTTCTCCAGTTATTTTCAATTGCCGCCGGTCAGCCCCGCGTTCAAACGACTGTCCCATGAATTGACCGACACACTCCAGAACCCGTCTGCAAAAGCCAAGGCCATCCTCGCGCATCTGGGAGACGGATTCGGCTACACCCTGAACATGAACGAACCGGCGTCCGGCGTCTCGCCCATTGATGAATTTCTCTTCAAATGGAAGCAGGGCCATTGCGAATATTTCGCTTCCGCCATGACGCTTCTATTGAGGCAGGCCGGAGTCGCCGCCCGACTCGTCAACGGCTTCGCCGTCGGCGAGTGGAACGACATGGGAGGCTATCTGATCCTGCAAGAAAAACACGCTCATTCCTGGGTCGAGGCATTTATCCCCGGAGAAGGCTGGGTTCTCTACGATCCCACGCCGCCCGATCCCGCTCTCGCCAACCAGACCGGCGCCGAGTTTTCATTTCGCGCGCTGGATTTGATGCGCCTGTACTGGCAACGCTATGTCGTCAAATATTCCTTCCGCGACCAGATTCGGATTCTCAACTTTTTTCAGACCAGCGGGCAAAGCCTGTCCAGCCAGTTCAAACAACTAGGGACCGAAGAATTTTTATCCAAAGCCGCCACAGCGATGCGGAGCTACGGAATCGCCCTGATCCTCCTGCTGGTTGCCCTTGTGTGGGCCTGCAAACGCATGCTTCGCTCGACGCATTTGAAAAGCCCCGAATTCGCCACGCAGATTTATCTGGATTTACTTGAAAAATTGCGCCAGCAAAACATCCAGAAGCGGCCCGGCGAAACGGCGAGAGAATTGAGATTGCGTTTGAGCGCCATGCCGCAAGAAACTTTCGACATCATTCAACAGATCACGCTTTTCTATGAACGCGCCCGCTTCAGCCCCTTCACTCCCAACCCCCGAGAAAAAAGGGAAATGATCGAACTGCTGAAAAAAATATAAAAAAGTCTTAACAATCGCAAGGATTGATGCAATACTAAGCGCAACACTAAATGCAACAGTCATTGCAACACTCACTTTCAGACCGAATCGCATCAAATGGCCCAACAAGACCGTTACATCAATAATATTTTTGAAGTTCTGAACGAAGCCGTTTTTGTCTACGATCAGGACATGACCATACGTTATTTCAACAAACGCGCAGAAGAGATCACCCAGTTCAAGCGCGACGACGTGCTCGGCAAGAAATGCATCACGCTGTTTCGCGACAGCATCTGCCAGAACAATTGCGCCCTTTGCATGACCGCCAAGACGGGAGACACCGCAGAGACCATCCAGTTCTCCTCGCCCTTCACGCGCAAGGACGGCGTCACCAGAGACGGCGAGTTCCATGTCGGACTGATCAACAAAGGCCCGAAGAACCAGCGCGAAGTGCTGGTGGCCATGACCGACGCCACCGAAGTCAATCAATTGCGCGAAGATCTCAAGGAATCGCATTCCTTCCGAAGCATCATCGGCAAAAGCCCGATGATGGTCGAATTGTTCAAGGCCATTAAAAATATCGCCGCCTACGATTCCACCGTTCTGCTGCAGGGGGAAAGCGGGACCGGCAAAGAACTGGTCGCCAACGCCATCCATTTTGAAAGCCCGCGAGCGGCGAACCGCATCATCAAAGTCAACTGCTCCGCCTTCTCTGAAAACCTGCTGGAGAGCGAATTGTTCGGGCATGTCAAAGGCGCTTTCACCGGCGCCCTGCGCGACCGCGTGGGACGCTTCGAGGAAGGCGACGGCGGCACCATATTTCTCGATGAGATCGGCGACATGAGTCCGCAGGTGCAGGTCAGCCTGCTTCGCGTCTTGCAGGAACGGGAGGTCGAGCGCGTCGGCGACAACCGCACGCGCAAGGTGGACATTCGCATCATCGCCGCGACCAACAAGGATTTGATGGAAGAAGTGCGCAACGGACGTTTTCGGGAAGACCTGTTCTACCGACTCAACGTCATCCCGATCCAGCTACCGCCTTTGCGAACGCGCAAGGAAGACATCCCCTACCTCGTTCAGCATTTTATCAGCCACTGGAAAGGCTCCAGCCAGAAGAGCGTCAAAGGCGTCACCAGCGCCGCCCTGCGACGGCTCATGGAACACGACTGGCCGGGCAACGTGCGCGAACTGGAAAACGCCGTCGAACGCGCCTGCGTGGTCAGCGAGGCCAAACGCCTCGGACCGGAGGATTTTCACCTGCCCGCCGCCGCCGAGAAATATCCGCGGCAAGCCACAGCGCGCCCCAAACTGACCGGCGAACTGATCCGCCAGACCCTGGAAAAACACCGCAACAATCAGACCCGCGCCGCGCAGGAACTGGGATTGCACCGCGTCACCCTCTGGCGAAAAATGAAAAGCATGGACCTCTGCTGACGTCGCGCATCGCGCAAAAAAAAAACGCGGGAGCCAAAGGCCCCCGCGCTTCAATACCAGACAACGGCGTTTACTTACCGGCTCGGAATACTTCCGGATTTTCTTCGCCTTCCACTTCCAGAACTCCAATCGCTCCTTTAGCGACGCGGAAAATGCTGTGATCCACCAGCGTGTAATCGCCCGGCGCATCCACCACAAACTCGACGATCGTCGCCCCTGCGGAAGGAATGAGCGTAGTCTGAACGCCGTGATTCTTCAATCCGCCCAACGCGCCTTCGACATAAACCGTGTCGAAAATCTCGCCGATGATGTGGAAGGAAGAAATCCCGTTCGGACCAATGTTTCCGAAATACAATCGAACCTTTTCGCCAACCTTGGCGGTCAGGACATTGTCGCCCATCAAACCGCCCACTCGTCCGTTGAACACCACGAAATCAGGATGCTCGGCCAGACCCTTGTTGATATCGAAGCCTTGCACGCCTTCCGCGCCGTTCGTGTAGAACTCGCTCTCAAACACATAATATTCTTTATCCGCAGGAGGCAGACCGCCCTCCGGCTCGATCAGCACCAGACCGTACATGCCGTTGGAGATATGATCGACGATCTGACCCGCCGCGCAATGATAGATGAACAGACCCGCCGCCTTGGCCTTGAACGTGAACACGCTCTCTCCGCCCGGCTTCACGGTATTCACCGCCGCGCCGCCGCCCGGACCGTTGACCGCATGAATGTCGATATTATGATCCTGACTGTTGTCTTTATGATTATGCAGGTGAAACTCAATCGTGTCACCCACTCGAGCGCGTAACATGGGGCCGGGAACCGTGCCGCCAAAAGTCCAGAAGCTGTATTTGACCTTGTCCGACAAATCGCCCACAACTTCCTTCGCTTCCAGATGCGCGATCACCGTCGTCGGAGCCGATCGCGTGATCGGCGCCGGAACATTCGGAGCATGAGTCAATTTCGCCACGTCGCCAGCATGCGTCAAAGCCGGAGCTGAAAAAGCAACCGCAAACGCGCCTAAGGTCAAAGTCACTTTATTAAACAAACCTCTCATTACTTACCTCCAGATAAAAATAGATGATTCAAAAAAAACGATGCCTGCCCTCACATAAAGCAAAAGCCATACCAATTCGCTCCAATGCCATAAAACCCGCCAGCTTAAAGGCTCAAACGCAGAACATCAGAATAACTCCGAATCAAATAAACGTTGCAAGCTGGAGCAATGTAACAGTTTCAGACAACAGGGCAACACCCGACCCCCTTTCCTCCAGACCCAAAATCCGCTCAACGCCTAAAAATGAAACCAATGGTTGACAGGCGCCCCCGCTTCGTAAATAATAAGCTAATCATTTATTTTTTAAGAAGTTAACAAGACCCCTCTTGGCGCGTCTTTCTGAGTCTGTTAATGGATCATTACTGGGTTCAATTCAAAACTCCCTTTCTTTGCTTTGCCGGTTTTTCAGGAGTGGGAAAAACCACCCTGCTTGAAAAACTGATTCAGCGTTTCCACGCGGATCAAACGCGGGTCGGCTATTACAAGCACGACGCCCATCGCTTCAGCATGGACAAGGAAGGCAAAGACACCCATCGTTGCTTTCACGCAGGCGCCGGGATCATCGCCATCAACGATCCGCGCCACTTCGCCGTCGTCGCGCACGACGAATTCAAACAGCAAACGGTCACGCACGCGCTGGAGCAATGCGACTGCATCCTGATCGAAGGCTATAAAAAATCGCCCTACGATAAAATCGTTTTTGTCGACGCCGACGGCAAGATGCCGATCCCCAGCGACAGCCCGAACATCAAGGCGTTGATCCACCAGGGAACCGCTCCCGAAAAAGACGCGGCGAACCGACCGCATTTTCACCGCGACGACATCGACGGCATCTACCAGTTTGTGCGCGATCATTTCAGAGCGCGCTCCGCGCCGCTTTATGGCGCCGTCTTCATCGGCGGACAGAGCAAGCGCATGGGACGGCCCAAATTTTCTCTCACTTATAATGGAAAATCAGAAGCGGAGCGCATGGCGGACATCTTGTCGCGTCATTGCGAAAAAGTTTATTTCTCATCGCGCGCCTCGCAGGAAACCGAAACGCTCTCGCACCTCAATCACATCGAGCGTATCGACGACGAGCATATCGACCTCGGCCCCGTCGGCGGCCTGGCGACCCTGATGGGACGTCACCCCGGCAAAGCCTGGATGGTGGTGGCCTGCGACATGCCTTTCCTGACCGAAGACAATTTCGTCAGCATCGTCAACGCGCGCGACCCCCTGCGCTACGGCACCTGCTTCGTGCAGAAAGGCAACCTGAGTTACGAACCGATGTGCGCCATCTACGAACCCAAATTCATTTCTCCTTTATATGGAGCCATGTCGCGGCGCGAGTTGTCGCTCAAACGCATCATTCACCAGTTTCCGTTTAAAGAAGTCAAAATCGCGCCGGAGTCCCGGCCTCAGTTCATGAACGCCAATACTCCCGAAGAGTATGAATTCGCCCGCGTCCGGCGGGAACAGGAGAACCCCAAAGAATGAGCACGATCAAAGTAGAAGAGGCGCTTGAAATCATCCTTTCAAGAATCGAATTCAAAGGCCTGGAAAAAATATCCATCACCGAAGCGCTGGGCAGAACGCTGATGGAAGATATCGTTGCGCGACGCGACAACCCGCCGATGGACAATTCGGCGATGGACGGATACGCTCTCATCGCCGCCGATATCGAGTCGGCGACGCCGGAGGCCCCGGTCCCCTTGACTGTCGTTGGAGAAGTCGCCGCCGGCTACACCGCGCAGGGCGACGCCATAAAATCGGGGCAGGCCATGCGCATCATGACCGGCGCGCCCATTCCCGCCGGGGCCGACGCCGTAATCATGCAGGAAGACACCGATCGCAACGGAGATCAATTGCTGGTGAAGGATCGCGCCGATCTTCATGAAAATATTCGCGACGCAGGAGAAGACGTCAAGGCCGGAGAGGTGGTGATCCCCAAAGGCGCGCGCATCCAACCCGCGCACATCGGCATGATGGCGACGGTCGGACGCTCGCAAATCTATGTCGGCAGAAAACCCACCGTCGCCATTCTATCCACCGGAGACGAAATTCTCGACCTCGACGATCAGCCCGAAGGCCCCTGCATCTACAACAGCAACGGCTACATGCTGTCCGCGCAGATTCGATCCGCAGGCGGCGTACCGCATTACCTCGGCATTGCCCGCGATACCGAAGCCGATCTGATGGAAAAATTCCAAACCGCTCTGCAATGCGACCTCGTCGTTTCATCCGGCGGCGTGTCGGTGGGCGACTACGACCTCGTGAAAGCCAGTCTCAAAAAAATGGGGCAGGAAATGTTGTTCTGGAAAGTCGCCATGAAGCCCGGCAAACCGCTGGCCTTCGGACGCATTGGAGAAACCCCGGTCTTCGGCCTGCCCGGCAACCCGGTCTCTTCATTTGTTTCTTTCGAACAATTCGTGCGCCCCTCGATCAAGAAAATGGCAGGCAACCCCAATCTGAAGGCAACCGTCGTGCAAGCGCGCCTCAGCCAGGCCGTCAGCAAAAAAGCCGGACGCCAGCATTTTCTCAGTTCGATCACCACTTGGGAAAAAGACGGCTACACCGTGACGCCTGCGGGCGAGCAGGGATCGGGGATTCTGAAGTCCGCCTCGCAAGCCAACAGCCTGATGATCTTCCCATTGGAATCGACCCGCATCGAAGCAGGAGAAACCGTGTCCGTTCAACTGCTGGAACAATCCTGAACGACGCCGTATGAATCCGACCCCATTTATCAGAACGATGATGACGCCCTCCGCGATCATGAAAATTTTAACGCGTTGCTTCATTCTCATCTCGATCTTGTTGCCCGCGCTGAGCCATGCCCAGGACCGGGCGGCGGTGGACAAACTGGCGACGCAGATCGAAGCCCTGTTCCCGGAACGCGAAGGCTACGTCGTCTCCGTCGAAGGCGACCAACTCATCCTCGATCTCAAACTCGGGCAGGACATCAAACCCGGCGATCGATTGAAGTTGATACGCTACGGCGACGACATCATCCACCCCGTCACCAAAAAGAAAATTGGACGCAAGGAAACCGATCTCGGAGAAGTGGTTCTGCTCGACGTGCGCGCCGACTTCAGCACGGCCCACACGCTGGACCCGGCGACGAAGGCGCTGGCGGGCGACGGCGTCCGACTGCCCTTCCAGCAAATCAAACTGCTGATCGCCCCGCCGAGCAACCGAAGTTCGAAAAAAATCGACAGTCAACAATTGCAAGTCAACCTGCAACAAAGCCTTGCGCAACGTCCGCGCTTTGAGACCTCCACCTTCGAGCTGGGTCTCTGGATGCTGGAAAACAATCTCGATCTGCCCCGTCTGCTGGAAGCCGGGAATCTGGAAAAGCTGAGAGCTTCAGTGGATGTCGACTTCATCCTCGTCCCCGAGGTGAATCAGGTTAAAGAACAAACCGTGCTCAACTACCAGTTGCATTCCGCCAGAGACGGAAGCGTGAAAAAACAGGCCCGCATCCTTGCGCGCGAACTGCCCGAGCAAGGCGATAGACCACGCGTTCAGGCCCCGCCTGTCGCCGCCCAGCGCCAAATCGCGCCCAAAGAAATGCTGGAATACGAAACGCGCCAATCCTTCAATCTTGAAATCCTCGACTTGGATGTCGGCGACGTGAATGGAGACGGAAAAAAAGATCTCGTTGTCATCACCGACAAGCGCGTGATCATTCTCGACCCGTCAGGAGACAAGTTTAAAAAGCTGGCGATGTTCAACGCCCCGGACGCATCGCTGAATTTCATCAGCGTGGACGTGGGTGATTTCAACAAGAACGGACGCGACGAAATCTTTGTCAGCGCCGAAGCCGACAACAAACTCGCTTCCTTCATTCTCGAAGTGGACGGCAACCGCTTCCGCGCGCTGGCGCAGGATGAGAAGCGCTATTATCGCGTCCTCCGCCCCCTCGACGCTCCCACGCAACTGGTATCGCAGACTTCAGGGTTTCACGACCCCTTCAACGGACCCGTAGAAATTTTAGAATTCAACGGGAGCGGCTATGCTCCCGCAGGAGCGTTGCGCCTACCTGAAAAGTACGGATTCGAATTCATTCTCTATGGATTGACGCAAGGGCACCTGACCAACAAAAAGGAAAAGGACACATTATTTCTTGACAATGATTTCCACCTGAGGGTATATTCCTCCGACGGAAGATTAATTGTAAAATCAGACGAATACTATGGTCATGATCCACGGCAGATCAGCGTTGGCGTCAGAGAAGATGTTTCTGGCATAGTCCGCGAAGGCGAGCCGGTTCAATACCGTAGCAGGCTGGAGTTGATCCGGCATAAAGGGTCTCGGTATCTGCTGTTACCGAAGAATCACCGTTTGGGAGGCGCGTTGCTGTCCCGCATGGTGATTATCAATAACAGCAGTCTGGTACTGTTACAGGCCACCAGAGAAGGTTTCGAAAAAGTTTACGAAACCAAAAAGCAAAAAGGGTACCTGGCTGGCTATCAAGTGATTGATAACGGCGAGTCAGGGAAGCATTTGGTAGTGGCCACTGTAACAGGAACCGCTCCCGGAGAAACAAAACGCAGTACGTTATTTAAGTACCGCTGGAATGATTGAAAAGCTCAATCCTACCGGCAGGGCAAAAATATGCCATTGCATGCAAAAAAAATATTGCTTTTGCTTGCATCTAACGGTATAATTTTCAACCAAATTGAGTTTATTTTTGCCCAAACAAATCAAGGCATTAAATATAAACAGCAGTAACTTTGCAGACACATCTTCTTGGAGGAGACAAGCATGAAAAAATCTTTTTTAATGGTTGGGGCTATGATGTTGGCCGGAACCTTTGTTGGCGCTGAAATCGCGGCGGCGGCAGGGGTTGAGTTTAGCGGTCAACTGCGTCCTCGATATGAGTATCAAGATCGAGACTTCAATGATGCAACCAAAGCTGACTCGAGCATCAACACTCGAATTCGCTTGAATGCAAAAGCAAACATTGACGACAAAACCAGCGCATTCATCCAGCTCCAAAGCGTCGGTCGATTTGGCGACACGGCGGCGGCGGCAACTGCTGGCGCACAGGACAACGCTAACGGCGGCTCTCGTAATGCCAACGTTGCTAACGACACCCTCTCGGATGTTGGTGTGCATCAGGCTTATTTCACGCTGAAAAATTTCTACGACATGCCGGTTGACGTACAAGTCGGTCGTCAGGAAGTTGTTCTCGACGGTCATCGACTGCTCGGCAACACGGGTTGGACCGCAGGCGCGCAATCGCATGACGCAGTTCGCCTGACCCACACCCATGGCGACCACACCCTGGCTTATATCTACAGCCAAGTTCAGGATGATGGTACGGAAGCAAACAACGACGCCAACGATCAAGCGGCTCACATTTTGTGGGGTAACTTCCGCGGCATCGGCGGCGGCGCTCTTTCCCTGTACTATGTAATCACCGAAGGTTCTGCAACCGCAGTTCAAAACGATGGCGGCTACATGCAAACGATCGGCGCGCGTCAAGCTGGCAACATCGCAGGCTTTGACTACCGCGGTGAGTTCTACTATCAGTTCGGCGACGGCACCAACGCTGGTAACCGCACCCTGATGGGCGGAGATGCTGAGCGTCAGGCTTATATGTTCGGTCTGCGAGTTGGCCGAGACCTCGGTCCGGTAAAAGTAACCTTGTGGTATGACTACCTCTCTGGTACGGATGCAACCGACGTTGCTGAAGACACCGTTGCTTCTTTCGACACGCTGTTTGACACCGGCCATAAGTTCTACGGTTTCATGGATCGCTTCTTGAACATTGGTACCACGTCTCGAAACGGCGCAACTTCTGTTCAAGCGGACGCTGTTAAAGGCTTGGGTCTGCAAGACTTCGCAATTAAAGCGGCGGCTAGCCCGATGAAAGACCTCACTGTTAACGCTGACCTCCATATGTTCTGGACGGCAGAAGATGCATATGCAACCCGCGGAACTGCTGTAGCGGCTAACAACGGCGAATCCCACATCGGTGAAGAGCTTGATATCACGGTAGCTCATCAGTACAGCTCCAGCACTCGATTCACCCTCGGTTACTCCCACTTCTGGGCAGATGACCTCGGCGGCGAGCTCCTCGGCGGCGGTACGGCTGCGAACTTCAAAGATCGTGACGAAGCCAGCTGGGCTTACGTAATGATGGATGTAAAGTTCTAATTGCCTTAAGTTTTACGAAAACCCGGCGGGCAACCGCCGGGTTTTTTTTTGCCTTCCCCTCCCGCAAATCCCCTTCAAAAATTTGTTTGCCTCTCTCAAACTAAGTATAATAAAAAAATAACTCAGGCAATGTTGCCGCATAATTGTCGTCCAGCTTACCTCTTTGGAGGCTTCCCCGATGAATATTACAATTAGAAGCTTGGGATTTTTGATCTCTCTCATGGTCCTTTTTAATGGATCCGCCTGGGCCGCTCCAGAAGCCCAACTGAAACTCTGGAAAAAAAGCGAACACTACTACGGCTCTTGCGGGCATTGCTCTGAATTCATCACGTTCAGCCCCGCATTCGACACGCCTGATTTCACCGAATTCTCACATTACTTTCTAGATGGCTATTACACAGCAGACTTGACCGGCCCTGAGGGCGCTACGGTCACCCTTTATGGAGACCGGAATTTCGCCAAGGACAGAGGCCTCCTTGTGATCGTAAAGAAAGACGATCGATTGGTTTCAATTCAGGACCTCGAATCTTTCACTGCTAATACCTGGAGCGAGCGCCCGGCAACTGAAAAATCCGGGGCCTTTCGCGCCTATTACCAACCCTTTCCACAATTTGCCCGTAATGTAGCTTCCCTTGCATGGGAACAAAGCGCCAACTGACTGCGGGCTTTCCAGACTGAAAGAAAATGATGAACGTATCGAGCAAGTTTATAATTTCAATATTTTGTCTCTTCTCATTCACTGCCCAGGCCTTTGGCGCGGAGCCATATTTGATCAAAGGCAAACCGCTTCCTGACATTGTCGCTTCCGTGAACGGCGCTCCCCTTTCCGCCCAGTTGCTGGAACGGGAAATGACCGCATTCAAACTGATTGCCTCTCAGCAGGGCCACAACATTCCCGATGCGGATGAGGAAGAGATTCTGCGCGGCGTTTTAATGAAGGCCATTGATCAGGAATTGCTTCGCCAAAAAGGCAAAGAAATGAATATCTCGATTTCCAGGGAAAAAATTCAGACGGAAATCGAGCATATTAAAAGCCAGTTCCCCAGCGAAGAATTGTTCATGCACGCTCTCGGAGTCCAGCGCCTCACTCTGGATACTCTGGAACAGAAAATTGACCGGCAATTGACGAATGAGGAATACATCCGCGAAGTGATCGTCCCCAAGGTCAAGCTCGACGATGCGGCGCCTTTGAAATTTTATAACGAGAACACCGCCTCGTTTATGGAACCGGAGCAATATCGCGTCAGCCATATTTTCACCGCGACCGTCGAGGCGCCCAAGGACGCATACGATAGCCCTGAAGATGCGGGCAAAGCGAAGAGAATGATTGCCCGCGTCAACTCAGAAGCGAAGAAAACCATTGAGACCGTTCAAAAAAAACTGAAAGCCGGCGGGAATTTTGAAGAGCTGGCCAAGACCTATTCAGAAGACGAGGCCAGTCGCTCCAAGGGAGGCGATTTGGGAAATCTGCCGCTCGATCAGGTCCAGCCTGAGATCGCCATGGCGATCTCCAAGTTGAAGCCGAATGAAGTCAGCTCGCCGGTACTGTCCCCATCCGGCTATCATATTTTCAAATTGACCGAGAAAATCCCCAGTCGCCCTGTGCCTTTCAAGGAAGTCGAGTCCACGATTCTCAACCACCTGCTCAAGATGGAAACCCAGAAGCAGATCGAAGACAACCTCGCGGAGTGGAGGAAGTCCGCCGATATCAAAATCTTTCTTTAAACGATTGAATGCCTTCGAAACATCCCCTGATCTGGATTGATGCGACTGATTCATCACAACTCCCCAAGCTATTGACGGCTCCTCTCACATGAAAACGCTGGTGACCGGAGCCACAGGCTTTCTCGGTTCTGCCGTTGCTCGCGCCTTGTTGCAGGAGGGCCGGGACGTGCGCGTGTTGGCGCGCCGCGACGCCGACCTTGCCAATCTGCAGGGTCTGGAAGTGGAACGTGTGGAGGGCGATTTGCGCGACCCTGCATCCTTGCGGTCCGCGCTTGCGGGATGCGAAACGCTGTATCATGTCGCCGCTTATTACAGCTTGTGGGACAAGAACAAAGACCTGATTTACGAAATCAACGTTCAGGGAACGCGCAATATTTTGGAAGCCGCGCGACAGGCGGGAGTCGGCAAAGTGGTCTACACCAGCACGGTGGGTTGCATCGGTCTGCATGCTGACAAAACCCCGGCGAACGAAGACGCTCCCTTTGATCCGGCGACGCTGAGCAACGATTATAAAATTTCAAAATACCAGGCCGAGCAAATCGCTCTGGAGTTCAATTCGGACTCGCTACCCGTGGTGATCGTCAATCCCAGCGCCCCTGTCGGCCCTCGCGATCTCAAACCGACCCCTACGGGTAAAATCATTCTGGATTTCCTCAATCGAAAAATGCCCGCTTATGTCGACACAGGACTGAACCTGATCGACGTGGACGATTGCGCGCGCGGCCACCTCCTCGCAGAAACGCGCGGAACCCCAGGGGAACGTTATATCCTCGGCAACCGCAACATGAGCCTGCGGGAGATCCTGCTCGCTCTTGAAGCGCTGACCGGACTGTCCGCGCCATCGGTTAAAATGCCCTACTGGGTCGCTCATGCGACGGGAATGGCCTGCGAATGGATTTCGAATTACCTCACACACGCGCCTCCAGCCGTTCCGCTGGCGGGCGTCAAAATGGCCAAATACCATATGTATTTTGATCCGTCCAAAGCCGTGCGCGAACTCGGCTTGCCTCAACAACCGGTGGAACAGGCCCTGATGCGCGCCATCGAATGGTTTCGCCAAAACAACTACAGCAAAAACTGAAATGGAAATCCTCTCCCTGCTCTGGGGCACCGTATTGCTACGCCCCTATGTCTTCGCCTTTCTCGCCACCTACCTGATCATCGCCGTTTGTCATATGGGTTGGAGGCGTTCGCTCCTGTTCACCGTGATGGCATATTGCATCGCGTTTTTATCTGAGTATTCCTCCACGCGCAACGGCTTTCCCTATGGCTTTTACAGCTATATCGACACGACGCGCGATCAGGAATTATGGATTTCCAATGTGCCCTTCATGGACTCGCTATCCTACTCGTTCCTGGCTTTCATTGGTTACAGCATGGCTTTATTCATGCGATCACAACTGAAGGGCGAGGGATGGGACCTGCGCATCAAGCGCGATCCGGTCATTGAAAATTCCCTACCCACCGTTTTTCTCGGCGCGCTGTTTTTCATGCTGATGGACGTCGTGATCGACCCCGTCGCGTTTCAGGGAGACCGCTGGTTTCTCGGGAAGATCTATACCTATCAGGAGGAGGGGGAGTATTTCAATATTCCATTGACCAATTTTGCCGGCTGGTTCATCGTCGGCAGCGCCATCCTGTTTTGCTTCACGCGAGTCAATCGGCGCCTGAGTGAACGCTGGCCGCTTCCCGACAAAGAATACCCGTTTCAGGCGCTGTGGGGGCCGGCTCTTTATCTTTGCGTTCTCGCCTTCAATCTGGCCGTCACGTTTTATATCGGCGAAATGGTCATGGGTCTGTGCGGTCTGGGCTGGACTGCGGCGATCCTGGGAACCCTGTTTTATAAAATAAACAAAACAAAGCGCCCTGCCTGAGAAGGATCACTGCAGATGATTGACGAAGATGTACAGCCCAAAACCGATAACGGAGGCGCCCAGAAGAACCAGAAAATTATCGATGAGAATCACATCCCAGCTTGCCCCATCGTAATAGTTCAACCACGGAATCGCCATGAACAAGACGCCAACAAAACCTACTACCAAAATGGCCAGTATGGAAAAGATCATTATTTTTTCATTCATACAATCATCTGAGTGAGAGGGATAAAATATTCAGGGATTGTACCAATAGTTTGATGCAGAAAACATAATTTTAACGACTCCATGCCTCCAATTAACGATAAATTCGACCCGGAAAAAGCCAATCAACTGATTGATGAACTCGTTGCGCTGGTCGGCAACCATCGATGCAAGGAATGGCTACGACAAATTATATCTACCGTGGTCAAAATGGGAGCGGAGCATGATGATCGCGGCGACTATAAATTAATGAACACGACGGTCAAAGAACTGCGCCGCGCCTTCCGCATCTTCATTCCCTATCGCGAGACGCGAAAAGTCTCCGTCTTCGGCTCCAGCCGAACGCCAGAAACCGATCCGGCTTACCATCTCGCCAAAGCGTTTGCGCAAAAAATCACAAGCCAGGGCTACATGGTCGTTTCCGGCGGAGGCCCTGGCATCATGGCCGCCGCCAATGAAGGCGCGGGCCGGGAGCGCAGTTTCGGCATCAATATCAAACTTCCATTTGAACAAAGCGCCAACCGATTCATTTGCGACGACGTTAAATCCATCCACTTCAAATATTTTTTCACCCGAAAACTTTTTTTCATCAAAGAGTCCAGCGCAACCGTCGTCTTTCCCGGAGGCTTCGGCACTCTCGACGAAGGTTTCGAAAGCCTGACTCTTCTGCAAACGGGGAAATGTCTGCCCCGCCCCATCATCCTCGTCGAGCCCGAGGGCGGAAGTTACTGGAGCCACTGGCTGAACGCGATTGAACTTAGCCTGAGCGCAACGGGATTCATCTCCACGAACGATTCAAAATTGATCCGCGTGACCCATTCCGCCGACGAAGCGGCGCAAATGATTTGCGATTTCTACCATGTCTATCATTCTCTGCGCTATCTTCATAAGCAGACCCTGCTGAAATTCACCGCCCCCCTGCCGCAGAACCTGATCCAGTATTTGAACGACACTTATTCGGATTTGCTGTCTTCAGGCTCCATTGCATCCGCCGACCCCTTCCCTGAAGAAATCGAAAATGACGAGGACACGGAGCTGTTTCGTCTTGTTTTTCATTTCGACAAAATAAGTTTTGGGCGTCTGGTAGAGATGATATGGGACATCAACGCGAAAATGAAATGACCCATTATATTTCACACCCCGTCTGATATTTTGATATTTCCTACACGCTCCTTTCCTGATTATCCTAAGATTGCTAAAGCCTGAAATTTTTTATACTTTCAATAGCCCTGAATTTTAGCGAGTTTTCAGCCTCCCTCTAAAAACCGCTTATTTTTGGTCTTCGAATTGCATAGTTCGATGTATCGAAGTTCATCCTTGTGGAGGCAAAATGCTATGACCAGTAAAAAAATTGCTGTCAAAAAGGGGGCTGTCATTTTCAATCAAGGGAACTATGCAGATTGCGCTTATATCATCCATTCCGGTCGCGTGGAAATTCTCGAGCAGGTGTCAGAAGACTGCAAGGTCAGCCTTGGAGTTCTTGAAGAAAATGACATTTTTGGGGAAATGGGTCTCATTGACAGCATGCCCCGAGCCGCCACCGCCGTCGCCATCGAGGACAGCGAAATCTTCATGATTTCAAGGGAATCCTTCGATGAATTGAAAACTATCAACCCGGAAGCGCTGATACCTATTATCAAAATATTGTCCAATCGCCTCAGAGAAACACTGGCTTTGTTAAAGTCGGGATACAAATTACCGGGCAATGATCGCAGAAAAGTAGAGGTTCAACTCAATTGAAGACATAATTCGTATAAAAAAGCCGCAAAGTTGGAACTCCAGGGCTAGCCAATTGAATTAATTATTCTTTTCTTATCTCAAAACGGCTCTTTGGAGCGCCCGACGGACAAAAAAGGATAAACATTTATCCATTTTTATCCGATCCCCGGAATCCAGCTCCCAATATGCACTCCTCCTCCCCTTATTTTTCAAGGGAATGTAAGCCCGACCCCTCAATATTAAATTTTGGCACCATTTTTGCTTATATAATTATAGTAGTAAGGGGCGCGATCCAAGATTCATCTAAAACCGTAGGAGAATGCAATGTCTATCCTTAGGGTAAAAAAAGACGATATCATTTTTAATGAGGGAACCTACAGCGATTGCGCATTCATTATTGAAAGGGGACGCTTTGAGGTCTCGCGCAAGAACCCGGATGGTACAAGCTCCGTGCTCGGCGTCTTGAAAACCGGGGATATTTTTGGAGAAATGGGACTGATTGATGGCGGAGCGCGGTCTGCAACCGTCAAAGCATTGGAAGACGGGGCCATCAGCGTTCTGAGCCGGGAAAGTTTTGAGGGACTGGCCGAACGCAATCCTCAAGCGTTGATCCCTCTCCTTAAAGTGCTTACGACCCGTTTGCGGAATACGATTCAGAAAACGGTCGCCGCATAAAATATAAAAAGGGGGCGCTTCGCCCCCTTGTTTTTAAACAAAACGACTTCCATCCACGCCTACCCTCCAAAATATTTTCGTTTTTATTCAAGCCCTGTTTTCTTTGGAAAAGCCGAATTTTCAATCCTCAATTCTCCTTCTTCCTATGTACAACGCCGCTCCGTTGACGTAGAATAAAATTTAGCAATTAAGTTTATTGCTCGCCTTTCCGTAAATTTAACTATGGCAGAGTTTACATTCTTCCATATTGAATCCGGCGTGTTTTTTTGAAGCTAAAAAAAACTGCCGATAGTTTCCTTTTATTTCACTTTAAAGATCATTCCGCTATGGAATCACCTGTCGTGATAGAACAGGAACCAAAGAAGAAACGGCAAGGTCTCCCTTTAAAATCGGTCGAAACCTCTACCGAACCCTGCGCTTTCAACGACAAACCATTCATGCCCAAGACGGACGAGCCGAAAACAATCGTAATCATTCCCGCCTTCAACGAGAAAGATAACATCGGTCCAGTCATCCAGGGCATTCGCCAACACGCGCCACAGTTTTCCATTCTAGTCGTCAACGACGGTTCCTCCGATGGAACGGATAAAGTGGCAAAAGAACTTGGAGTTCTCGTCGTCAGTCTGCCTTACAATCTTGGCTACGGCGTCGCCCTGCAAACCGGTTTCATCTATGCCCTGCAAAACGGTTACACGCAGATCATCCAGATCGACGCGGACGGTCAACACGACCCGGCTGAGATCATGAAACTCTATAATGAATTACAAACCGGAGACGCAGAGGTCATTATCGGTTCGCGTTTTTTAAACGGCGGAACCTATCAAAGTCCTTTTTTCAGAAAAATTGGCATCACGATTTTCAGGATGCTGGCGTCCCTGTTCTGCGGACAAAAGGTCACCGACCCGACCTCCGGTTTTCAGGCCTTGAAGGGAAAAGCCATCCGACTGGTGGCCAGCGGCTATTATCCGCCGGATTACCCGGACGCGGATTTTCTGATCCTGATCCATCGTTCTGGAATCAAGATGAAAGAAATTCCGGTTCGTATGAACCCGATGCCGAATAACAAATCCATGCACCACGGACACAAGCCTCTGTACTACGTCTTGAAAATGTTTTTATCGATTTTTGTCACGGTATTGCGCCAGAAACCATCGGTCTAGAATCCCATGCCTCCTCGAATACGAATCATTTCCATACTGATCTGCATCTTCATCGTCGCTTATGTTTTTGAGCTGGTGCGCAGAAAACGTCTGAACGAAGAATATTCCATCGGTTGGCTGGTCACCGGTTCTCTGATGCTCCTGCTGTCCGTCTCCGAAGACTTGCTGATGTGGGTTTCCAAAACCGTCGGCTCGACGCTGTTCACCTCGACGCTGTTTTTCTTTGGGCTGACCTTTCTTGTCATCATCTGTCTGCATTTTTCGATCCGCATCTCCGTTCTGACCAATCAGGTGCGCACCCTCAGCCAACACATTGGAATCCTGTACCACGAAAAGGAAAATCTGGAAAAACAAGTGACTGCAGAAAATGCCCAGTCGCCGCCTCCCCGGATCGAACCGCTTTGACTATTTTAAGAACGATCGAATCTTTTTTACCTTTCGTTTGCGGCCCCGTGAATCAGGCATTTGAAATATCCAACCGCCTTGAAGCCATAGGCGTTCACTCGCCCGTATCCACAACCTACGCCGACGTCGACTCGCGTCTGCCCTCGACGGAAACGCTGGAACGCGTTCAGGTCTCGCGCCATCGCATCCTGTTACCGCTCATGCGCTACAGCTTCGCCCCGGGCGTCATTAGGGACATGAAAGATTTTGATATTCTTCACGCGCACAACTACCGAAACTTCCTGACCGACGCCGGTTTTTTTTTGCCCGCAAACATAAGCGCCCCTTCGTCCTCAGCGCGCATGGCTCCCTGCTCGGCTACAAGAAATACCTGAGCTCTCCGGCTCAGCAATTCCCCTATCAACTCTACGACCGCATCACGTCCAGACGGGCCGCACTCAAGGCAAACGCCGTGATCGTTTCGTCTCGCTTTGAATACGACGACGCCGTCGAGTTTGGCATCGAAAAACAAAACATTCACATCATCCCGATGGGTATCGATGTTGCCGCAGACGCGACGGCGCATCGCCCCGAATCGCCGCACCTGAAACTGTTATTCGCCGGACGCATCGCCCTCGTGCGCAGACTCGAACTGGCTCTACTCGCCGTTCACAAACTCACAATTCCCTGGGAATTGACCCTCGTCGGCGGAGAGGCGCAAACCTCCAGCGTCACCCGGGGCGGCTATGTTCAGGAACTGAAACGCCTGGCGCGCACGCTGGGCATCGAGAATCAGGTCCATTTCATCGGCCCCAAATCGAAAGCCGAACTCAAAGAGTATTACAAGACAGCCGACCTGTTCCTCTACCCTTCCCTCTATGAAAATTTTTCTCAACCCCTGCTCGAAGCCGCCGCCGCGGGACTGCCGCTGGTCGCCACCCGCGTCGGCATCGCCCCGGACATCGCCGAACAAAGCGGCGCGATTCTTTGCGAAGGCGAACCGGAGTCCTTGCAACGCGGCATCGAAACTCTCGCAGACCGCAAGGCGCGACAGGAAATGGGCGCCGCCGCTCAAGACGCGGTGCGCGCAGGTTTCTCATGGGAAACGATTCTCCAGCAATACCGAACGCTCTACCAATCGTTATGAATTAAATTTTGAATTGAAAAAGGAAATGCCCGCGCGAATCAGGGCGGCTCTGAACGGCTTCAGGCGGGGAATAGGATGCGGAGTCCTTCTTCCAGAGAACGCGGCTTATAATTCAGATGTTCCTGCGCGAGAGCAACGTCTTCTTCCTTCTCGCTGAACAATCGGGGGATTTGATCCGGGACCAGACCGGGGCGACCGGCCAGAGTGAACAGGCTGGCGGCGAAACGCAACATCGTCTTCGTGACCGGAACCTTGACGGGTCGCTTTCCGAAAAACGCGCTCAAGCGATCCACAAGGCTTTCCCAATCCATCGCTTCCCGACCCGCCAGCGTCAGACAAAGATTCTCCACATCGTCGCGCAGGACAGCCTCAAACATCGCGTCGACCACATCGTCGATATAGACCGGCGACAATCGAGGCGAGGGGCGCCGGATCACAGGAACGCAACAGCTCCGCTTGACCCACAGAGCCAGCTTGCGCACCGGATCATCGCCTTCGCCAAACACTTCGCCCGGACGCAGGATCAACCAGCGCAGACCGGAACGCATCGTCAAGGCCTCGGCCTTGCTCTTGCTTTCGGAATACGCGCCGCCGTTCGGATTGACGGCCCGACTGCTAATATAAATAAAACGCCTCACGCCGGATGCGCGGCAGGCTTCTATCAAGCGTTCCGTCCCGTATTCGTTGATTTTGAAATAAGCGCTGCGATTCGGCGAATGCGTGAGCGCCGCGAGATGAACGACCGTGTCAATGCCCTGCGTCGCCTCTCGCAAGGAGGCTTCGTCCTCCATATCTCCATGCGCCGTCTCTACCCTCGTATCGTTGACCGGAGTCTTGTGAATCAAGGCCCGCACTTTCAGGTCAGGGACCTCCAGCAAGCGGCTCAACAAGGCGGAGCCGAGTCCGCCAGAGGCGCCGGTCAAAAGAATCTTCATGGCTTGCGCTTTGAGCGAAAGGCTTCCGGCTTGTTGAAGCAATAACGAAATTCCAGCAATCGATAGCCGATCAAATTTGCGATGAAGGCGAGCGTCGTCATCGGTTTTACAAATGAAGGACGCGACTCCAGACTCTTGAACTCGGTCGGCAATTCGCCAATCGACATGCCCAGTCGGCGCGCCTGAATCATGATCTCCGCATCGACGAACCAGCCGTCCGAATGCAAATCCAGGGCGGCGTAGGCCTCGCGCGTCATCAGCTTGGGTTTGGAATTGATATCCCGGCAATTCATTCCGGGAAACAAGGCGCTGAATACAAGATTGTAAACGCGCGACATGACGAGGCGATACCAACCGTCGTCGCGTTGAACCCGATAGGTTTTCGCCATGTCCAGCGAACTTTCTTTCAGCATACGATAGGCCCGCGCAATGTCTTCCGCAGGGTTCTGACCATCGCCGTCGATCACCGCCAGGGTCTCGCCCAAAGCCGTTTCCAGCCCGCTCCGCATGTCCCAGCCCATCATGCCTTGCTTGACCTTGGCCAGAAAGCGAATGCGCGGGTTGCTTTCCGCGATGCATCTCACCACCTCAGGCGTTCGGTCTGCGCTGTCTTTGAGGTAGTTGCCGACGAGGATCATTTCCCAGTCAGGCTCCGCCGATTCAATCGCAGGGATCAGTTCATCGACAAACGCCGCTATCGAATCTGCCGAGCGATAGGCGAGAACCACCACCGATAATCTGGGTTGTTTACCGTTCATTCCGATCCATCGGTTAATGTTGCGGCCAACTCTACCGATATGCCATTATGAGTCGCGATGGGATTCGCGCCTGCGCCCGTAGATTCAGCGCTCACTATTCCCTAACGACATCGGGGAGGAAAAACTTTCCCTGTTATTCACAAAGCCCTGAATTTCAATCATTTTGAAATCTGCCCTCAAATTTCATTTTCCTCGACTGCTTTTACTACTCTACGCCTCGCTCCTGATTTTCCCGGGGCTATCCGATTCGGCGCTTCAGGTCGACGAGGGCGGCGACACTTTCGTCAGCGCGACGATTCTGGAACATGGCGTCCCGGTTCACTCGGACGGTTCCCTCACCTCCATGCCCTACGCCAATGTGTACGACGGTCTGTTCGTCTATCGCACCTGGTTTCCCTACTACCTGCAAGCCGCGTCGCTCTGGCTATTTGGAAAAAACGAGTTGGCGGCCCGACTGCCCTTTGCGCTTTGCGGTCTCTTATCGATCCTCGCGCTCTACGCCCTGACCTATCGACACACTCGCTCCCGGCTCACCGCGTTGATTGCCGGTCTGCTACTCGCTTCATCGCCGCCTGCGCTCATGTACTTCCGCGCCGCGCGATACGTCGGGCTACCGATCCTGCTATCCATTCTGATGCTGTATTTTTATCTCAAAATTTTTGAAAACAAAAGCTGGCGTCCGCTTCCGTTCATTATCGTTTGTTTCGTTTTTTTTCAGACCATGTATGTTGAGTTCGCCGGACTGCTCGCGGGAATGTTGCTTCATCTGTTCCTGCACCGCAACGAATTACAACCCGGAAATTTTCGACGCGCCATGATCTCCGGAGGAATCATCGCCCTGCTCACCCTCCCCTGGCTGATTGTCATCCTTCCCGTGTTCTCCAATATTTCACAATTTTACCAAAACGCCAGCGCTCTGGTAGACCCGTCGCCCAGAGCGATACCCATGCGGTTCGCAGGCTATCTGTTTCAGATCAATAATACCATTTTTCCTTTGCTCCTACTGCCCTGCTTGTGGATGCAGGGACTGCGCCCGCATCGTCCCCTGCTTCAAACCCTGGGAGTTTGCATGGCGGGTCTGATCGGCGTCAGCCTGTTGCATTCGATTCCGCTCTATCAGTACATCGCCGCCGGAACGCCCTTCCTGTGCATCGCCCTGGCTCTGGTCTGCGTCCACGCCTTCCCCAACAAGGCGCTCCTGCAATCGGGACTCGTTCTCATACTGATCTCCAGCAACGCGCTCCACGTCGCGCCGCTCCTGCCTCTGCGCCCTGTCGTGCAATCGCTTGAGAGTCGATTCGACACACTGCGCAAGCGCTCGTCCTACAATACGTTTTTGAGGGAAACGCAATTGAGGTCCGCCTATTACCACCACTGGCAGGAACTGGCGCACCCTTACCGGGGACCGCTCGACGAGGTCATTGATTTTTTTCGCCTGCATGGAAAACCCGGCGAAACATGTTATATTGACAACGAATCCGAGTCGCTGGCCTTTCACACGGAATTGAACCTGATCGGCCCCGAAGATCTGACTCCCGATTCGCGACCCGACTGGATCGTGTTACGCGGCGACCATTGGTTCCCTGAAAACGCCGACCGCGAATCCGACCGCAACATACATTTGCCCGAACGAATCATTCAATCAGGCTCCTATCGGAAATATGTTTTGAACGCGCCTGTCAAACGCATCAACAACTCTTACGATATTCAACTCCGACGCACGCTCTCGCCAACCGGAGCCGACAAGATACGCATCTACCAACGCATCCCATGAACCCGTCATCGCCCTGGCGCAGACCATGAAACTCATCATCCAGATTCCCTGTCTCAATGAAGCGACCACGCTCCCCTTGACGCTGAAAGACCTGCCGCGTCAAATTGACGGCGTCGATTGCATCGAAACGCTGGTCATCGACGACGGCAGTAGCGACGGCACCGCGCAGATCGCCAAAGACTGCGGCGTCGACCATGTCCTGCGCCTCGGTTCGAACAAGGGGCTGGCGAAAGCCTTCCTGTTTGGGATTCACAAATCGCTGGAACTCGGCGCCGACATCATCGTCAACACCGACGCCGACAACCAGTACGTCGGCGCGGACATCGCCAAACTGATCGAACCGATTTTGAAAGGCCGCGCCGACATGGTGGTCGGCAATCGCCGCGTCGAAACCATCCGGCATTTTTCTCCCTGGAAAATTTTCCTGCAGAAACTGGGCAGTTGGTTCGTCCGGCAGATTTCAGGAACGCAGGCGCCCGATGCTACCTGCGGCTTTCGCGCCTACAGCCGCGAAGGCGCGATGCAGATCAACGTCGTGTCCGATTTCACTTACACGGTCGAAACCCTCATCAGCGCCGGCAACAACAACCTCGCGCTGGAATACGTCGACATCCGCACGAACGAAAAACTGCGTGAATCGCGACTCTTTCCCAGCATCGCTTCTTATTTGAAGCAAACGATGGTCACGGTCATTAAAATTTATTCCATGTACCGTCCGCTCAAGGTCTTCACCATCGCAGGCGGCATCGTGTTTTTTCTGGGCTTCGCCATCGGCTGTCGCTACCTTTTCTTTTTCTTCCAGGGCATGACGGAAGGCCATGTGCAATCGCTCATTCTATCCGCCATCCTTCTGATCGTTGGTTTCCAGATTCTCATGATGGGCATCGTTGCCGAACTGATTTCCATCAACCGCCGATTGCTCGAAGACGTTCAACTGCGCCTCAAGAAAAGCGATATGGACCGCAAGGACTAGGGCCCTTCAATGAACGAAAACGCCTCTGACCAACGACTGAACACTCTGGTGGTGGCAACCACCTTCCCGCGTTGGGAGAAGGACACCGAGCCTTCCTTCGTTCTCGATCTTTCGGAACAACTTGCGAAAACCGCATCGCTCACGGTTCTGGCGCCGCACGCCCCCGGCGCAAAGTTTCAGGACAATCTGCGCGGCGTCCCGATCATTCGATATCCCTACAGCTATCCGACCGCGCAACAGGCGGTGTGCTACGACGGCGGCATTCTCCCCAACCTGAAATCGCGACCGGGAGCCAAGGGACAATTGCCCGGCTTCCTTCTCTCGCAACTGTGGCATCTGTGGCGGGTGATTCGCAAACGCCGGATCAATTTCGTGCATTGCCACTGGGTGATCCCGCAGGGAATTTTTGTCGCCCTCGTCTGTCGCGCTCTGAAGATTCCCTATATTCTGACCGCGCATGGCGGCGACGCATTCGCGTTTAAGAACAGCGCCTTCGTCGGGCGACTCAAAGGCTTCGCTTTGTCGGGCGCCCTGCATTGCGCCGTCAACAGCCAGGCCGTGCGCCGCGCTCTGGAACCGCATTCGCCGAAAACTTCATTTCCGCAAATCCCCAACGGCATCGACTCGGCGCTCTTCAACGGAAACAAAAAAGACCCGTCACTCAAAGAGCGATTTCAATGCAAGGGAACGCTGATACTGGGGGTGGGACGTTTTGTCGAAAAGAAAGGCTTCGCGTATTTGATCGACGCCATGCCAGGGATATTACAAAGCGATCCCGATGCGCGCCTGCTTTTGGTGGGCTACGGACCGGAAGAGGCGGCTTTGAAAAAACGCGTCACCGATAACAAGCTGAACGACGTCGTGCAATTTCCCGGCCCCCGTTCCGGCGAAGACCTTGCCGCCTTGTACGCGACGGCGGATATCTTCATCGGCCCTTCCATCGTCGCCGACAGCGGCGACACCGAAGGCCAGGGCATTGTGTTTCTCGAAGCGCTGGCGTCGGAAACCGCCGTCATTGCTTCCAATGTCGGCGGCATCGCCGACGTGATCCGCGACCGCGAGACCGGTCTGCTCGTCCCGCAAAAAAACGCAGAGGCCATCGCCTCTGCAGCGGCGGCGCTCATCCAAAATCCCGATCTGGTGGAGCAGTTTCGAAGCAATGGAAGAAACCTGATCGAGTCCCGTTACAGCTGGGAGCAGGCCGGAGCGGATTACCTGAAGCTCTATCAGGAAGCCGCAACCTCTCAAGGACTGTCGCTTTAAAACGAGTTTCGCCTAGAAAGGCGTCGGGAAAATCGCAAAGCCGCGCAAATCCGAATTCCCCTGAAACAAGGCGCCGGACAAACACAGGAGCAAACCCTCCTCTCCCGCGCCTATCCGTTGATAGCTCAAATCATACAAAGGAATATTGCTCCGATGCCGATCCAGATCCTCCTGATTGGCGATCAACGGGTTGAGCCGATAAACCGGTCTGAAAAATTCCTCGCCCAACTGCAAGTTCCCCGAATGGAGCTTGGCTCGATTGACAGCGCCCAACGAGACCACCCGCATTCCCTTGTCATTGACGTGATGAAAGATGACAATCTGACCTTTCTGATTTTTCTTCTCAGGTAGTTGAAAGATTTGATTCGCACACACAACCACCGAATCTCCGCAGTTCAAACGAAATCCTTTTCCCGTTGTTTGCTTGTCGCACACACGTCCCTTATTTCCAAAATAATCCGGAATTCCCAGAAGATCGCTTTCCAGTCGCGCCAGCGGGGGCGTCCCCACCGTTCGCCGATAGATGATTACGGAAGATGGACGCGCCCCGCTATTCCTGAAACGAGCAACGACTTCGAAGCCATCCATAGATGCGACCGCTTCTTTTTTCCCCGGCGTTAACGCCGGCTCCATCTCGATAGACTTGAGATCTTCCTCAGGGGCAAGATAGTAAACGCGATCCAGACGCCCATTCTCATAGATTTTTCTGGTTTGCTCTCTTATCAAGGATCCAAAATAGAACGCCCCCATCGCATCCGGCAGGGTAGAGATCACAAGATCGTTATTCGCGACATTTTCTTTTAAATACCTCTGCGCCTGCTCGTAAGGATTTCCCGATGCGATATCCAGGCGCGAAAGCTTGCTTGCGTGCAAGTAGACAAAGCAGAACGCCGTCAGGGCGATCAACGTCCGCCAGCCGCCGCGCGACTCGCCTCCAATCCAAGGAACCTTCGCTTCGAACCAGCGCGCCAGTTTCATCAGGCCGCAGGCTTGCATCCATACGATCAGCGGGAACAAAAAAATCGCCGAACGCAAGGGCGCCTGGCGTCCACCAAACGCAAAAAACAGAATCGTGATCGCAAGAATGACGACGAATAACAGGGCCATCGGATGGCGCGCCCGCAGTAGATCGACGCACCCCAAAACAAAGGCGGCGAGAAACAAAATCCAGACGCCGATCCAGTGCCGCGCCAGTTCATAAGTCGGATCGTCCAGATAACGGTAGCCGAGAAAGGTGGAGAACAGATCGGGAATGATCCAGTAATTCACCGGTATCTCCGCATGCGTCTGCAGAGAACGGAAAAAGAAATCGCGATCGATCCAGAAAATGATCCCGCCGATCGTCAGCGTCGCAACAGCGCTGAAGGTAAAAAAAGGAAGCGCCTCCAAGCGATTCCTGAAAGCGCTGAGCAGAGCGCTGTCGGAACGCCATTGAGCCGCGGCGTAGAGAATCCACAAGGCGCCGAGGAGCGCGCTGAAAAATAGAGGCGCGGACAGCGTGGACGCATAGCAGGCCAAAAAGAGCAAAAAGATCGCCGACCAATGCCGCCATTGAAGCGGGCCGTCCAACAGCCTCGCCAGAATCCAGTAAGCAAGGACCGCAAACAAAAAATAAGAAGTGTAGCCTCTCATCTCGGAAGCGTACTGGTTATAAAAAGGATTGATCAACAGCAAGGCCAGAGCCAGAAAGGCAAGCCCGCGCTCGCCAGAGACGCGATGCACAAATTTCCAGAACACGACCCAGCTGATGAAGGCGAACAGAATGGGAGCCAGACGCAAACTCAGGCTCGTCTCGCCCAGAACAGGAAGGATGAATTTCGGCAAATAAATCGCCAGGGCATGATTGGGGTATTGATGATTCGGCGCCCAGCGACTTTCAAACGACCGGCTAGTGAAGTTAAACCAGTAGCCCGCCTCGTCGACATGCGGCGGTATCAGGCAGGCGTAATAGAGAATCAGCCCGGCGCTGGCGAAGGCAATCGCCAGAACAAAGTAAATGAAAGGTCGCTCTGCTTGCGGGATTTCTTTCATAGGCCGCCGCCTTTATAATTTGCAGACCCAAAACTCGGGAACGCCTTGAAGCGGCGTTTTCCTGCCGCGACAATTCTGCTCCAACTCCGAACCTTGAAACACAAGGATGGATTGACGCTCGCCCCAGTCTGCGCTCAAGAGCGCGTCGCGATCTGCATCGTCTGCGAAAACAAGACGGCGCGGGTAGAGGCGCTGAATGAGCGGCCCGCGCAAGGAACCCGCTTTATCGCCCGGGGGAAAAAACAGGACCGCATCGTCTGATGTTAATTTTTCAAGTCGACTTGCCACCTGATAGGACAGGGAATACTGATTGGGCATGTCCGCAGAACCCGACGTCTCCATGCGCGCTTCGGGGGTCATCAACTCCGTTTCCTGCAAAAAACTCCAGCGCGGCCAGGCAAAGACCGCCATCAGAGTCAACAGGTTCAAAGCAATCAGCGCATGAACAATGAATCGTATTCGCATCGTCTAGCGCGGCCTCCCGTAGGCCCTGCTGACTTGGGGCAGGACCGCGATCAGAAAAACCAGCGCCGGATAGGCCGCGATCAAACTGCGCATATCGGACAGGTTGATCGAATGCCCCGGATGCAAAAAAGTAGCGCGAAAATATTCTCCCCAGGTCGCCCATTTCGGATCGGCGTACGCGAAGACGGCCCAGTGAAAAAACAAATATAGACCGACGCTCTTCAGCAAGAACCTTGATTCGGGATTCAACTCTCCATAGCTTTGCAGGAACACAAAGGCGATCAGCGCCGAAGTGAACAGGAAAAAAAACTGTCCTGCAATCACGCGAAACGCCGCCATGCCTCCGGAAAAAAAGAAACCGCCCGACCCCTTCATTGAAAACACAATTACAAACAGGGCGGCGCCGGTCATAGCAATCCCCTGCAATCCCCGCGCAGTTAATTTTGCATCGCCGAGCATATTCCAGAGCAAGAGGAATCCCCACAGACCGGCATAGGTTGCGAACACCAGCAGGGTGCGACCCGCGACCGTCTCGTTTGATAATAAAACCGTTACGCACCAGAGGCTGGGGACGCTCAACAGCATCCAGAGCAAACGACTCAAAGCCTCTTGAGCGATGGGCGATCGCCGCTTCTCATAAACAAATTGCAAGGCCAGCAGTGAAACCGGGACGGCGGCGTAAATTATATACTCCCAGCGCGTCCACGCCGACAAGGCCAGAAGTCCACCGGCCAAAGTCGCCCAGCCCAGCGCCGCTTTTTTGTCTCCGTGATCGGCGTCGAAGTCCTCCACTTCACGAAGCAGAAACAAACAAAACACCAGACCCATCGCGAACAAAATCCCCGCCGTCAGATCCAGCCCCGCCATGTAACTGTGCCACCAGAGATAGGGCGTCGAGGCAAGGATCATGGTGAACGCCGCCGCCAGCTCGCGCCGCCCGGTGTAAGCCGTCACCCGACCATAAAAAATGGATAACATGGAAAGATAGAACAGGGGAAAAAGGAGCCGGATATTTTCCACATCACCGGAATACCAGTAACAGTACAGCAAGGGAATGAAAGGCGGGTACAAGCGCAATTGCTCCACCACAAGCGGGGAAAACAAACTCGCCTCATGATAAAAGATTTTCCCTTTGACGACGTACCAGATCGCATCCGATTCCGTCACCGGGTAGGCCGCCGCAAAATAAAAGCTCAACGCCGCAAGAAGTAAAATAATGAATGGCGCAACCCTCAGAACAGGCGAGCCATCGGCCCAGAAATCCTTAGGAAGCGCTTCCGGCATCCAGGAAAAACGGGTATTGCAGAAAAGCGCGGCGAGAACCAAAAGACCGCAGTCGAGAACCAGTTGGAATTCGATCAGGGGGCGAAAGCCCAGACTGAGCATGACGAACAGGCTGAGGCTTTTGACGCCTGCGCCCGTGATCCACGCCATGGCGATTCGTTCGAGGTAAGTGGGAAAAATCCTGTAATGGGAAACCAGCGTGTATCCCAAAAGGACGATGACCAGCAGGTCCAAAAAGAACATCCAGACTCCAAGGCTCCTCTAAAAATCCGGAGCGTGCGATAGGGGAACCGGCGCGCCATAGGCCTCCGCCGCTTCCTGATACAAAATTTCAAAGCCGCGGGCATGGCGCTGGGAAAAATGGAAGATACGCAACTGCTTGACCTGAGCCGCCCGGGCCAGAGTCCCCGCTTGTTGCGCGGTGAGGTGTCGACGGTCGAGCGCCCGGTCGGTTTCTTCGGCGGTGAAAGGCGATTCGCAAAAAAACAAATCCGCGTCTTGCGCCAGTTGAATGATGTTCGGGTTGTTGCTTTCGCTGAAAACCGTATCGGTCACATAGACGATTTTCTGCCCGTCCACAATCGAGTACAAATCATCGCGCAGTTGCCCGACCGTCACCGGCGGCTCCTCGCTCCTGCCGGGAAAGTCGACGACAGCGTCGTCGCGGCCTGCCAGCGCCGCTTCTTTTAAATCGTTCAACCAGGAACCGGGACGCGCGCCGAGACTGTCCAAACGTTCCTTATTGATTTTTACTTTAGGTTTTTCGCACAGGGCGAATCCAAGACAGGGGACGCGATGTTCTAAAATAGCGACGCTCACCGTGAAGGACGACTCTTCAACGATTTGTCCCTCGACAAAGGGAGCGTCTTCCAGCTCGCAACGCTCGAACTTGTCTTTAGCGCGAAACACGGCTCTTTTCAATCCGTCGGGGTGAACCTCGGTGACTTCGATGCTGATGGCTTCATCGTACTTGTCCACCAGATTCCAGGTGAAACCCGCCAGCTTTCCTTCCACATTACGGATGATGTTCTCCGGCCCATAGAGCTTCAACACCTCGCCGCGACCGAAGATGATGCGCAGTAAACGGTCGAAACCGATGAAATGATCGATGTGCGTGTGACTGATAAAAACATGAGTCGTTTTCATCAGCACCTTGTTGGGAATGCGCGACAGGTCGCCCAGATCAAACAGCAGCGCGCCCTTCTCCCCGCTCAACTGCACGAGCAATCCGGGATCCCCCAGGGGATCGTTGAGCAAGCTGGGCTGAAAAATGGATGTCATAGGATCACACACATTCGCTCATCGTTGCCGCGAGCAAAACTTCGGGATGATTTTTCATGATTCAAAAAGAATAACAGGCGATTCCCGCGGCGATTGGTTTCGCCGCCAGGTTCAGCGATTGCTCAATAAAAACGCCTGCATGAAATCGTCGATATCGCCGTCGAGAACCGCGTCCACATTGCCGCGTTCGACCTGAGTACGCAAATCCTTGACCAACTGATAGGGATGCAAAACATAGGAGCGAATCTGACTGCCCCATTCGATTTTCTTCTTTTGCTTTTCCGCTTCTTTCTTTTCCTCGTCCAGCTTTTCCATTTCCATCTCGTGCAAACGCGATTTCAGCACGCGCAGAGCCGACGCCTTGTTCTTGTGTTGCGAGCGTTCGTTCTGACACTGCACCACGATGCCCGATGGAATATGCGTCAGGCGCACGGCGGAATCGGTGGTGTTGACGCCCTGTCCGCCGGGACCGGATGCGCGGTACACGTCCACCTTCAGTTCCTCGTCCTTGATTTCTACTTTGAGTTCCTCTTCAATTTCAGGGTACACAAACACCGACGCGAAGGAGGTGTGGCGACGCTTGTTCGAGTCGAACGGAGAAATCCGCACCAGCCGATGCACGCCTATTTCCGCTTTAAGGTAGCCGTAGGCGTAGTCGCCTTTAAAGACGATGGTCGCGCTTTTGATCCCCGCTTCCTCGCCGTATTGAATGTCCAGCGCTTCGGTTTTGTAGCCGTTGCGGTCGCCCCAGCGCAAATACATCCGCATCAGGATTTCCGACCAGTCTTGCGACTCCGTGCCGCCCGCGCCCGCATTGATGGCCAGGTAGGCGCCGTTGAAATCGCTCGGGCCGGAAAGCATCGCCTTCACTTCCGCCTGCTCGACCTTGACGGCCAGGGCCTTCAGCTCTCCGCTGATTTCCGCCGCCATCGATTCGTCCTTCTCTTCGGCGGACAACTCAATCATCGCCCCGATATCGTCCCAGGCGGAACTCAATTCGCTCCAGATATTTATGGAACGTTGTAAGGCTGCGCGATTCTGCAATATTTTCTGCGCGGCTTCGTTGTCGTTCCAGAAATTCGGAGCGGCGCTTTTTTCATCCAGTTGCTCAACTTCTTTCCTTTTGCTATCGACGTCAAAGATACCCCCGGAGGCGCTCAATTCGACGCCCCAGATCAGCATTTTCCCTCTTATCTTCCTCCAACATTCAACAAATCTCCTTGCATGAACAGCGTTTATAACCCGCCTATTGTCTCCAATAAAGCGCTGGAAAGCAAGCGGCGCGCACAGCGCAAACGCCTATTTTTGTTAAATTAATCCGCCCCGACTCATTAAATCGTTTAAAATATCCGTTAGAGAGACTATCGGCGCTCCGCAGTCCTGAAACTTGAGAGCGCGTCCATTTTTCCATGCGATTTTTCAGGCGATTCGAATTTCGTTTCTTTTGAAAACGCGCCAATCCAGCATGCAATCCGTCAAAAACTGGCTCAAATCACTTCCTTTTTTCCCGCAGGCTGATTTCTATCGTCGGCGCCTGCTCGACTCGCGTCTGTTTGATTTCAACACGCGACCGCTCGCATCGGTTCTGGAAGACTGGCCCGGAGCGCTCCTGCTGGATATCACCAACCGGTGCAACGCCAAATGCCTTTGGTGCCCGAACCCGGAGCTGGAAAACCTCGGCGCCATGAGCATGGATCTCTATAAAAAAATCATCCGAAACTATGGCGAACGCGGCGGCATCGTCATTTTCGGAACCTTTGGCGAACCGCTCATGGACAAGTCCATGCGCGAGCGGCTGGAGTTCATTCAGCAATTCCCAAAGATCCACAAAATTGAAATCCTGACCAACGCATTTTTTCTAAATGAAACCATCACCCCCGTTCTCATCGACAACGGCGCGGGCGTCGATATCAGTCTTGATGAGTTGGACAAGGAAACTTTTGAGACGGTAAAGAAAATGAGCTTTGACGTGGTGCGCGACAATATCCTCGCCTTTCTCAAGGCCAATCAGAAAGCGGCGCGCCCGGTTCCCGTCAACATCCGTATCAAAACCCTGCGCACCGTCGAGGAAACGCTGGAGAATGATTTCTTCAAGCAACTCGCCGACTCGCAATGCTCGATCGTTTTGAACTCCATCGACGACAACATCATTTCCAACTGGGCGGGAACCTTCGACAAGCAGGCTTTCCTCAAAGAGCGCCTGCCCGAATTTCGCGGCCCCGGCCGCTACACCCACAAACGCTATAACGAAACCAACGTTGCGCCCTGCGCGCAATTATGGAAATGGCTCGTCGTCTACTGGAACGGCAACGTGGTTCTGTGTTGCGCCGACATGTTTTCCAAAAGTTCCGTCGGCAACCTCGAAACCCAGAGCATCGAACAGGTCTGGCAGGGCGATCTCATGGCCGGCTATAGAAATAAAATGGTGCGACGCGAACGCTTCGATGTGCCTCTCTGCCAGAATTGCGACATCCATCTCAGCTGGCACAACCTGAAAGATTACTACGACCCCGGCGGCGAATACTTGCGCGACCGCAAATTCATCATGGGGTGATGCGCGCTTTTTACAATCCTTACTTCCTAAAGACGCCGTCCCAATGACCTCTCCCCATCCCTACGACGAAGCCCCAGAACTCGACCTGAGCGTTGTGGTCGTGAGTTTCAACACGCGCCAGCTGACCCTCGAGGCGCTGACATCGATCTGCAAACACACTCAAAGTATGAGTTATGAATTGATCGTTATCGACAACAATTCTTCCGACGACAGCGCCGACGCTATCGCCAGAGAATTTCCTCAAGCGACTCTGATCCGCAACGACGCGAACAAAGGATTCTCCGCCGCCGCCAACGCAGGCTTCCGTATTTGCAAGGGGCGCTACGTCGTCCTGTTCAACAGCGACGCGCAATTGATTGAAAACAGTTTCAAAAAAATGAAAGAGTTTCTCGATGGCTATCCCGACGGTTTCATACTGTCGCCGCAGATCATCGACGGCAACGACCGCCCCGTTCCCATGCGCCTGTGGGATATCACGCCCTTCGATTCCATTCTTAAAATCATCGGCAGGTATTCCGTCGCCGAAGAAGCGAAACGCATGGGGCCGCCTCTCACGCGCACGGTGAAAGCCGTCGGCGGCTCCTGTCTGATGATGCGCCGGGACCTGTTCGCAAGCATCGGGCTGATGGACGAACAGTTTTTTTTGTATAATGAGGAAGACGACCTGTGCCGCCGGGCGCGAAAGCGCGGTCATAAAATTTTCTATTACCCGGAGACCTCCGTCCGGCATTTACACAGCCAGAGCGCCAGCCGACCGCAAAGCCGCGCGCTTGTGATCTGCAAGGCCTACCAGAGCGATCTGCGTTTTTTTAAAAAGTATTATTCGCTATTCTGGAATCTGCTTTTGCGCCTGGCCTACAAAACGGTCTTCACTCTTGCCGTCGTCAAATCGACGTTTCGCAGAATTCGCGGAATTCCCTGTTCCGGCGCCGACGATTCAGCAAGACTTAAAATGCGATTGCTGATGATATGCGCGAGCGAAATGGTTCGAAGGAACGACCCCTGAGATCGACTTCATGGAAACCGCGATCCTTCTGATGCGCGCATCGGACCTAAAGAATATTCCCGAAAACGCCGATCTTTATAATTCAGATTCCGTTTATCCGTCAACGCAAGGAACCGTCAAGGACTCATGGATTTTCATATCGCTTATCTAGCGATCACAGCTATCATTGCGGCGTCTTCCCGCCTGCCCTTTCGCAATTTCCCCATCGACGACGATTTTGCGGTTCACACCTATATTGCGCGATTCAAGCGCAGAGGCTTTGAATGGAAAAAGGATCTGCAACTGATCGGGATTCCCATCTGGAAGATGAAACTTCTGGATCGCTTCTACAAAGACCCATCGGTCGGCGTGGATCGTATTCGCCATTTGCAAACGGCCTTGCATATCCTCGGCGCCTGGGGCGTTTACGCGCTGGCCTGGATGTTGACGGGGGACGCCACCGCCGCGCTCATCGGCGGCGCGCTCTACGCTTTCTACGGAACCTCGCCGGATTTGTCGGCAGGTTCATTCAACCATGAACAATTTTACATTCCGCTGGTTCTGTTCGGAACGGCTCTGTGCCTCGTCGGGCCGCAATGGGCTTTTGTCGCGGGCCTGTGCTTCGGCTTTGCAACATTCGCCAAGACCACGGCGGGTTTGCACGGCGCGGCTCTGGCGCCAGTCGCATTGTATTCGTTCGGAATAAACGGCGGCCTTGTTTTTGTATCTGGCATGATCCTTCCCGCGCTGATATCGCAAATCGCGGAACGGCGCGCCGGGTATATGGACTCGCTATCGCGCAGGCAATTGGCGGCGCGTTACGCCACCACCATCCGCTCGACGAAAACCAAATCCATGTATTTCAGTCTGAGGGCTGAAATCTTGCAACTGGCGTCGCGCTCGCTACCGCTCTGGCTCGTCGGACTGCCAGGACTGGTATTCGCCTTTAATATCTCTGGCGACGGACTGTGGATGGCGGGCCTGACCCTCGGAGCCCTTGGAATGATCATCGGGCAACGCGCCTTTTCGCGCTATCATTTCCTGCCGCCGCTGTCCCTCTTTTCAGTAGGAGCGGCGGTCGCATGGAACGCCGCATGGGAGACAAACGAGACGCTTGGCGGCTTGATTGCAGTGGCCTTGACCGCTTCGACGCTATGGAGCCTGTCCCGCTTGTGGTTCTTTTACGCGCGTCCCAACGATGCTGAAACCATCGCCCGCTACGAAAAATTCGATCAGTATTTGTATATCCCTTATCTCGCAAAAATCCTTCGGCGCTGGTATCGGATCCACAAGCTGGATGAAGAGCGCATCTACATCTGGGGCACCTTTGTTCAGCTCTATCCCTTGACGGGGCGTCCTTCCTCCGACACCTACTTGCATTATTGCATCGGCCCCTGGAACACGCCCTCACTCGAAATTTATTACGACAACCTGATCGGCGGCCTGATCCGTCACAAACCGCCCTTGCTGATCCGCGCCTTTCACGACCTTGATCTGCATGAGCTCGAGCGCCTCACCGGCCTGCAATACAAACAGGTGAAAATTTCCCTATGTCGTTTTCCGGTATACCGTCTGAACGCCTTCCGTTCGGTTTCACAAAACCCCCTCAACCTTTCATGGCAAGAAAAAATGCAATGGATGGATCGCCTGACGTCTGCAGGCAAGCATATTCCCGGCATCGCTCGCAGTCCCTTTACACCCAACGAAGCGCGCAGCGCTTACAAGGAATGCAAAAAATTACTGAGACTCAACCCGGATGATCTCGAAGGGCAACTCTACTTTGGCGAGCTGTGTCATTATTTTCAAAAACACGATGAAGCCGTTGAGGCTTACGATAAGGTTTTGCAGAGGGAGCCAAATCGCTGGTATCTGCGCACTCAGATAGCGGCTTCGGAAATTCAAAACAATCGACTGGAGCGCGCCGAAACGTTGCTTCACGAAGAGCATGCGCTCTATCAGGACAAGTGGACCGCCTCCGACCGGATGGAGTGGAATTTCCAAAGCGGCCTGCTCGCGTTAAAACGAGGAGACGACAACGCCGCTTTGGGATATTTGGTAACCGCGCTTCCGCAGACGTCGGAACGTATGGTCGCGTGGGAGGGAATCATAGCGATTCACCAGCGTGCCAATAACACAGAGGCGCTCAATCAGCTGTTGGAGACGACAAAGAGCATTGTGAATGTTCGGGATCGCGAATGGGTGATCGCTCATATAGCGTCAAGTCTGGCCTCGATTGAAGCGGACGCCGATTCCGTTACCTTGAGCCGCATCCTCGAACGTTATCCTGAAAACTGTCTACTGCGTTACGCCCTGGCATCTGCGCTGGAAAGAGAACGCCGAATTGCCGAATCGCAAGTGATTTTCCAGGAACTGTCACGCTCTGAGAAATGCTATGTTAATATTCAAGCGGCGTCTCTGTTCCGTCTGGGACGACTCGCCGAAGGCGAACAAAAAAAACGCCTTCTTCTCGATTGCCTTGAACTCGACCCCGACCACGGCGGCGCCCGAAACGCGCTCGCCGAAATGAATCAACCCGCGTCTTCAACAAACACCCTGCAACCTGAAACCGGAAAGGCAACTCTGTGAAAGCCAGCGTCATTGTTCCCAACTGGAACGGCATGAAATTTGTCGGCATGTGTCTCGACTCCCTGACCCAAACCACGCTCGACGATTACGAAGTCATCGTCGTCGACAATGGATCGATAGACGGTTCGCGCGAATGGATTGAAGAGAATCACCCCTGGGTTCGACTCGTCAAATTGCCCGAGAACATGGGCTTCGCCATCGCCTGCAACGAAGGCATCAAAGTTTCAAAGGGCCGCTACATCATCCTGCTCAACAACGATATCGAAGTGGAACCCGACTGGCTGGAAGAACTGTATCTGGGCATGGAGCGCAGGCCCGATTGCGGAATGGGCACCAGCAAGATGATGTTTCTGCACGACCGCGAATCCTTCTACAACACCGGCGATCTGTTCCACGCATGGTCCGCTGGCGGCGGACGCGGACAGGGGGAAAAAGACCAGGGGCAATACGAAGAAGAGGAAATGGTCTTCGGAGCCTGCGCCGGAGCGGGCATTTACCGTCGCGAATTGTTCGAGGACGTCGGCCTCTTCGACGAGGACTTTTTCATTTTTGCGGAAGACGTCGACATCAATATGCGAAGCCAGCTCAAGCGCATGCCCTGCGTGTACCTGCCCAAAGCCAAGGTCTACCATATCGGCACCGCCACCGTCGGCTTGTACAGCGACCGCTACGTTTACCTGTGCAAACGCAACGACGTGCTGGTGCTGATTAAAAATTACTCGCTGAATTTATACTGGAAATATTTCGCTTCGATCCTGCGTCATCAGTTTCGCGACATTGGTTACTTCACGCAACGCGGGCAGGGTCTCGTTTTACTAAAAAGCAAGTTCGACGCCCTGCGCATGCTTCCCAGGATGCTGGTTCGGCGCTGGCGCATTCAGTCCGGTCGACAAGCCTCGGATGAAGAATTGAAAAAATTTATCATCACCGATTGATTTGAAAGCCAGGATCATGGCGCTCAACCCATATGCAATCGAGCCGACCGACCTGCCGTCGGAATCATGACAGAATCGCTTGTCCTGCGTTCTATGACGTTGTAAATTTAACGGGATTATGATGAAATGCAGACCGGATTGCGCTCACGCGCCGCGCAGAATCAACGAACAACCCATCCGCCATCCCTATGACTTTCGACCCATCAACCTTTCCTGAATTCACTTTACGCTCCCAGCAACAAGGAGCCGAAGGCGCTTCGCCGCCATCGGGCATCGCATTTCTTTCCAACGGCGATTGCCTGATCTCCGACGACTTCAATCATCAAATACAGATTTATGGGAACGACGGCGTTTTGAAAAAAACCTTCGGCGGTCAGGGCGCCGAGCCCGGCCAGTTCAAATACCCCAAGGGAATCGCGGTCGATGCCGAGGATCGGATCTACGTCGCCGACTGCTGGAATCATCGCATTCAGGTTTTCGACGCCGACGGGAATTCCCTTCAGCATTTCGGAAACTACGGCGACGGGCCGGCTGAGTTGAACGAACCCTATCACCTGAGCTTCGATTCCGAAGGACGTCTCGTCGTGGTGGAACGTTGCAACCATCGCCTCCAGTTTTTTTCGGTCGAGGGTCAGTCGCTGGGAATACTGGGCAGTCGCGGTTCTGTCGTCGAAGAGAAACTGGCCCACCTTTATCACACGCACCCCCGCTTGCTACCGCCGCCCTTGTTTGAATTTCCGACCTCCATCGCGCAAGACAGCGTTGGCAATTTCTATATATCGGACAGCGGCAACCATCGCATTCAGAAATTTGATTCGCAATGGAACCGCATCGACGCCTTCGGCGAATGGGGAGAGAACGGATTCCAATACGCCATGTGGGTGGCCGTCGGCCCCGGCGATCTGCTTTACGTCGCCGACATGAACAACAACCGCATTCAGGCGCTTTCTTCCACCGGCGTTTTTCTCGGCGCCATCACACATATTGGGAAATCCAAAACGATGGAAGGCCCCGTCGTGATTGCGGCGCACGGCAATCAATTATGGGTCGGCCTGGCCTTCCAGCCCGAACTGTACGTCTACCCGCTTCCCGATGAAAATTCGCTGGAGCAGAAGGCCGCAGACCCTCGCCATCTCGACTGGCAGGGACAGCGCTACGAAGAATCAAACGACGACGCGCGCGCTTACGAATGCTACAAACAGGCCGCGCAACTCGCTTTCGATCGGAAAGCAGAGCCTCAAACGCTAACGTTTAAAATCGCTCTACTGAACCGAATGGCCCGCACTGCAAACTCGCAAGCCCCGGAGACATGCGGTCCCCTGCTCGCACAACATCTCGTATCCTGTCGCGAAGACTTGAATCGATCGCGCCAGGAATTGATGCGCCTGTTTGCCGATTGGGACAAAATCCTGCCCGAATGGATCAAGGCCAACGTGGAAGAGCAGAACCGACTGCTATCCGATCAGGAAGAAGACTACCGCTTCAACAAACCCTTCTATGAACTCGAGGCAAAAGAGCGAAAGTTGTTTCGCGAATCGCGGAGTCGCACCAGCGCCTACCGCCTCCACTGCGAACAATACGCCGAGTACCTGCAAAGCCTGCTCGACCTGCCCTTAACGGATCAAGATCGAAATGACTGTCTGAAATCTCTGGAAAGCGACGGCAACAGCCTGTGCCAATTGATCGGGAGTTATCTCGACGCCAAGGAAAAAAACGAAGAGGCCATGCTCAACGATTTCTCAGCCATGCAGGAAAGCCCGGATCAGTGGAGCGCGTTTGTTTCCAAGCTGGACTTCAGTCGCAGAATCCTTAACCTGTGCAGTCATTTGATCTGGGAACTGCAATGTTTGATGATCGTTCTCAAGGAAATTGGCAGAACCGCGCCCGACGGGGATGCGGCGCTGAACACCATCGAGACTTTATTCGTCAAGCCGCCGGGATCGCAGATGGTCCCAAAAATCATGCTGGGTCTGCAGGAAGACTGGGCGGCGCTGGCGAACCTGTCTCTACGCATGAACGATCTCACCGACGGCTACTTCAAGCGTCGCGCCGGTCTGACGGCAACGCCGCGCGCTATCGACCGCGATTATTTTTCGCCAACGCCCTTCGATGTGGAGGACATGCGCCTCGAAGACATCACCCGCGTTCAACTATCAGAAAGTCTCCCTTTTGAAGTCGGAGCGGAAGGTCTGACCGTCGGCATGGATTTCTATTCGCGCGATCTGATTGGCGATGCCGATGATTTCAAAAAACGATTGCAGGGCATGGCCGATCTGTTTCCCTCCTACCTTGAGAAGAACGAAGAATTGCTCGGACAATTGGAAGCTCTGGCGCAACAAGACCGCGACCTGCAGAATCAATTGGCGCAGGTCAACGTGCAGGACAAGAAAACGCCGATCAGCATCCATAATAATATTGAAGTGGTGAGCTTTCAGGTCGGACTGGTGCGGCGGATGCTGATCACGCTTGAGATCAACGAAGTCGCCAATCTGTTCCGTCTCGTCCTCGGTTGTTCATTACTGACCAGCGGCGGCGACGCGCCCGACTCGAACCTGCTCCAGCAAATGCAAGCCCATCGCGATCTTCTGGAAACCCGGTTGCAAAACTTGCTGACCGAGCGCAAAGCCTGCGCCATGGAGGATGCGGGACTGAGCGCCCAGGCGGAAGCCGAATCTTCCGCTCCATTGCAAGGTCAGGCGCAAGCGACGCTCGACCGGCAGGCCCGTCTCGCCGAATTGAAAATACGAACGCCGCTTCTGGAAATGCGACTGTACCAATGCGCCCGCAAAAGAAATCTGCTCGATAAATGTTCAAATCTGCAAAAACCCAATACGCGCGCCCGCGGCGCTTCCTGGCAGTATTCCATCGCCCAGGGCGAGCGCGATTTGCATCGCTCCTTCATCCCCTTCGGTCTGGATTTTGCGGAAGACGGTTCGCTATTTTGCGCCGACATGGAAAACGCTCGCATCCGCCGTATCTTACCCAGCGGCGGCGCACCGTCGGGCTTTGGCGTTTGGGGCGCGCATCCGGGAGGCCTGCAAAATCCCGCTGATTTGATCGTCGACGCCGAGGGCGCTCTTGTCGTCACCGACTGCAAACAAGGTCGCGTTTTGAAGTTCAGCGCCAGCGGTCATTTCATCAAACAATTTGAAGAACAAGAGAATCGTCCTCTTGGCCCGATCACCGGCTTGTCGCTCGGCGCTCAAGGGCGAGTCTGGGCCGCCGACCAAGTCAACAATTGTATATGGATATGGGATCAAGACGGAACGCTCGATCGTGCGATAGAAGCCGACGGTCGTTTTCAAAATCCGGTGGCGGTATGCTGTCTGCCCGACGGCTCCTTTGTGGTCGCCGACAAATCCGACGACCGACTCAAACGATTCAACGCCGACGGAACGCTGGCAAAAAAGGTATCCAACGATACCTTGAACTGCGGGGAATTGTACCTGCTCGCATTTAACGAGGCGCACGGCCTGTTTGCTTCAGACGTGTGGGGTTCCCGGCTCTTCCAGTTCAACGCCGACCTTGAACCACTCAAGGTTTACGATTCCTTCGGCAAACGCGGCGGCGAATGGAGTCGCATCAGCGGCTTGAAGATTTGGAATGACAGCATCTACATCGCCGACATGGACCAGTCTAAAATCCACGCCTTCGCGCTCCCTCTCTCAAGTTGAAACGTTTTTCATCACTCCGTATTCTTGATCGGGTAGGGACGATGGGCCGTTTCATTGCTGTTATTATGCTCCACCGCCTGCAGGAATTGTCCGCCTGAAAAATCATCCTTGAACTCGCGGCTTCCGCGACCCTCCTTGAATTTTCCAGGCCGATAATAATCAGCGATCGTCTCCATGGAAAAATGAAAGGAAGCCTCCTGCCGCATCGCTTCGACTCGAAAATCCGACAGCCCCCATTCGTAATCGTGATCGCAGGCCAGAGAAACCGTCGCCACCTGATCGTCGTCCTCAAAACAATAGACATGCCGGAAGACTTTCAGGAATGATTTGCAATCGTTCGGCTTGAGCGCGTTGCTCTTGCCGTACAAATTCGAAACCACCACCCCGCCCGGCGTCAACAGAGACTTGAGTTCACGATAGAACTCCACGGTCTTGAGGTGGAAAGGGACCGAACCGCTCTTGAAGGCGTCAAGAAAAATAATATCGTAGCTCGGCTTGCCAAGCCGCTCCTTGATGAAAACCCGACCGTCCATCACATGCACGCGGTAGCGCTCATCCTCTTGCAAATAGAAATATTTGCGCGCCGCGTCGCGAACCGAACGGTCGATTTCAACAACGTCGATCTCGGCCTCTGGAAATCGTTCGTGCAGAAAATTCGTCGCCGCCGCCGCGCCCAATCCAATCATCAACATCCGTTTCGGTTGCGGGCGAAGCAAGAGCGCCGACATCATCATCCGCGCGTACACCAGCTCCAGTTCCAGCGGGCGATCCAGATCGATCCGGCTCTGCAAGTAAAAGTCGCGTTCACCCACTCCCTTGAACCAGATTTCACGGATGCGCCCCATCTGGAGCACGAAAATATGGTTGAACCGACTGCGGAATTTGTCGATGATCCGCATCGCATCGGCTTTTTTAGTTTTTTTGAACCATTGCATCGCAAAATCTCGAAAAAACTCAATCAAACCATTGAATTATAACAGGTTTGACTGTTCAGCCTGAAAAATTTTTATTTTAGAAACTTCCTCTTTATATGTTAGTATGGAATCACTTCGGATTATTTTAAAAAATCAGCTATTTTGACCCTCGTCAGAGAGAGATCGCATATGCCCCAGGAAGGCTTAAAACACAAAGTTGAATTAGGAACCCACGGCATCCGCAATGCTAAAAGCATCTATTGGAATTTAACCACGCCGCAACTGTATGAACACATCGTCGCCAACAAAGAAGGCATGATCGCCCACCTGGGTCCGGTCTGCGTGGTCACGGGTCAACATACAGGACGCGCCCCGAACGACAAATTCATCGTTCAGGAACCGTCAAGCGAAGAAAATATATGGTGGGGAAAAGTCAACCGCGCCTTCACCGTCGAACAGTTTGAAGCGCTCTATTCCCGTATTCTGGCTTACATTCAGGGCAAGGAACTGTACGTTCAGGACTGCCGCGCCGGCGCCGACCCCAACCATCAACTGCATATCCGCGTCATCACCCAGCACGCCTGGCACAGTCTGTTTGCGCGCAACATGTTCATCCAGATCAAAGACCCGGCTAAACTGGAATCGCACGATCCTTCGTTCACGGTCATCCACGTCCCCGATTTCAAAGCGGTCCCGGAAATCGACGGCACCAATTCCGAGGTCTTCGTTGTTGTGGATTACGCCAAACAACTGGTTCTCATTGGCGGCACCAGCTACGCGGGCGAGATCAAAAAATCGATTTTCAGCATTCTGACCTATTTGTTGCCGCAGAAACACAACACGCTGGCGATGCATTGTTCCGCCAATATCGGCAAGAACAATGAAACCGCCGTGTTCTTTGGTTTATCTGGTACCGGCAAGACCACCTTGTCCGCCGACCCGGAACGCGATTTGATCGGCGACGACGAACATGGCTGGAGCGACGAGGGCGTTTTCAATTTTGAAGGCGGTTGCTACGCCAAAGTCGTTCGTCTCTCCGCCGAAGCCGAGCCGGAAATTTACGACTGCACCCGACGCTTTGGAACCATTCTGGAAAACGTGGTCATGGACCCGATCACTCGACGTCTCGACCTCGACAACACCAGCTTGACTGAGAACACGCGCGCCAGTTACCCGATTTCTCACATTGCCAACGCGGTGCCTTCCGGCATGGGCAAGCACCCCAAGAACGTCATCATGCTGACTTGCGACGCCTACGGCGTCATGCCTCCGGTTTCCAAATTGACGCCGGAGCAGGCGATGTACCATTTCATATCCGGTTACACGGCGAAAGTCGCGGGAACGGAAAAAGGCCTGAGTCGCGAACCCAGCGCCATATTCAGCACCTGCTTTGGCGCGCCGTTCATGACCTTGCACCCCTCTGTCTACGCCAACATGCTGGGCGAAAAAATCGCCAAGCACGATGTTTCCTGCTGGCTGGTCAATACCGGCTGGACGGGCGGCCCTTACGGCGTCGGCAAGCGCATCGAAATCGTACACACCCGCGCCATGATTCACGCCATTCTCGACGGTTCGCTCAGCAAAACGGAAACCCAGGCCGATCCCATCTTCGGCGTACACGTTCCGGTTTCGGTTCCCAATGTACCGCAGGAATTACTCAACCCGCGCGACACCTGGAAAAAGAAAGCCGAATACGACAAACAGGCCCGCGATCTGGCGAACCAGTTCATCGAAAACTTCAAGCAGTATGAAAAAGGCGTCAGCAAGGAAGTGCTTGCCGCCAGCCCCCGCCCCGCCATTGTTACAAAGGGCAAAGGCAAGGTTCATAAACTGAGAAGCTAATCCAAACAAAATGAGGCGGTCCTTTCGGGGGCCGCCAAAGAATTTCCAGGGAGCCCACGCTGTGGAGTCTTTGCCGCGTATTGTTATATCCATGGGGGACCCTGCAGGCGTGGGTCCTGAAATCATCGCCAAAGCGTTCGCCGAACCGCAAATCCGCCCCTATCACGCCACCGTCGTCGGCGATGCATCCATCATGCAACAGGCGCTGGAACGCTGGGCGCCTCGACTGACCATTCATCGCGTTGATTCCACCCAGGACGAAGTCCAATCCGACGCTCTGAATCTGATCGATCTGAATAACGTCTCCAGTCTGCCGACCGGCCCCAGCCGGGAAGGCGGAAGCGCATCGGTTGAATACATTCAGGTCGCGGTTCGGGAAGCGATGGAACGCCGCGCCGACGCTATCGTCACCGCGCCCATCAGCAAGGAAAGCATCCATCTCGCCGGTCATTTTTATCCAGGACACACCGAACTGCTGGCGCATTTGACGGGAACGCCGCGCACCGCGCTCATGCTCACAGGAAGACGGCTTCGCGTCGTACTTGCAACAACGCACGCGCCTCTGAGCCAGGTCTCGCAAATTCTCACACAGGAAACTCTCGTCGAAACGCTTCGCATGACGCACCACTGGCTGAGCTGTTTTGTCACCGACACGCCGCGCATTGCCGTTTTGGGACTCAACCCGCATTGCGGAGACGGCGGCATTTTCGGGGACGAAGAAGCCCGCGTCATCGTCCCTGCGATGGAGCAGGCGCGAAGCATGGGAATCCCTTCGGAGGGACCGTTTCCCGCCGACGCATTTTTCTCGCGCAATCCCGAATGCGACGCCGTCATCGCCATGTATCACGATCAAGGCATGGTTCCAATCAAAATGGAAGCTCAGGGTCAAGCCGTCAACATCACCCTCGGGCTACCCATCATCCGCACCTCGGTCGATCATGGAACCGCCTTCGACATCGCGTGGAAGGGAACCGCATCGGCGCAAAGCATGCAACATGTCATGCGGAGCGCGTCCAAGCTCGCTTCCGCTCAGGCGCTTTCGAAGCAATGAAGAAACGACCGCTCGGACAAAACTTTCTGATTGACGAATCCGTCGCTGACGAAATCGTCGAGATCGCACGAATCGACGAGGACGACCATGTCGTCGAGATCGGGCCGGGAAAAGGCGTCCTGACCCGACGGCTGACCGACCGGGCGGCCCGCGTCACCGCGATTGAAATCGACGGCAAACTCATCGGCCCCTTAAAAAATGAAATGAGCGAGGCGACCAACTTCACGCTCCTCAACGAAGATGCGCTGAAATTTGACTTCGGTTCGATCAAAGGTCCTTACAAAGTGGTTTCCAATTTACCCTATTACGCCGCCGCTCATATTCTGAAACGTTTGATCGTTTTTCGAAAAAACATTCAGGACATGACCTTGATGTTGCAAAAGGAAGTCGTCGACCGCTTTTCCGCACAGCCCGGAAGTCGGTGCTACGGTTCCTTGACCGTGTTTCTGCAATATCACTGCACCGTCGAGCGTCTGCTGGAAGTGGGCCGGCTTGCGTTCTCACCGCCGCCAAAAATCGAATCGTCGGTGGTCCGTCTGACCCCGCTAGCGAAACCGAAAATCGACACCGTCGATGAAAAACTGTTCTTCAAAATTGTCTCAGCCGCATTTTTTCACAAACGCAAAATGCTGAAAAATAATTTACAAATATGGGACCGGCAATTTCGCAACGAGCAAGGCTCCCTGCAACTTGCGGGAATCGACCTGTCGCGTCGCGCAGAAACTCTGACGCTTCAGGATTTCGCCGACCTGTCCAACCACATTCACCAGCATCAAAATAATGAGCCGTCCTGAACCGGGTAAAGTGTATCTGATTGGCGCCGGTCCCGGCGATCCGGGTCTGTTGACCTTGAAGGGACGAGACTACTTGTCCCGTTCGCAAGTGGTCGTTTACGATCACCTGGTCAACAAGGCTATACTGCGCCATGCGCCGCGAAACGCTGAATTGATTTACGCAGGGAAAAAAGCCGGACACGCGACGCTGGAGCAAAGCGAGATCAACGCCCTGCTGATCTCCCGCGCGAAAGAAGGCAAGATCGTTTCCCGCCTGAAAGGCGGCGACCCCTTCATTTTTGGACGCGGCGGCGAAGAAGCGCAGGCCCTGCAACAGCAAGGCATCCCCTTTGCGGTGGCGCCCGGAGTGTCCTCGGTGATCGCCGTCTCCGCTTATGCGGGCATCCCGCTCACGCATCGCACGCTTTCCTCGTCGATTTCAATCATTACCGGAAGCGCGGAAAAATCGCATGACGATATTTTCATCGACTGGGAAAACATGGCCCGGCGAACCGGCACGCTTGTATTTTTAATGGGCGCGCGCCGCCTTCCCGTCATCGTTGAAAAATTGCTCGAATTCGGCAAGAACCCCAAAACACCCGTCGCCATCGTGCGCAAAGGCTCCACCGGCAAACAGAAAACATGGACCGGAACGCTCGACACCATTGTGGAAATCGCCATGCGCGACCAGATCGCGCCGCCTGCTTTGACCATCATCGGCGAAGTGGTGCGCATGAAACCGGAAATGGACTGGTACGAAACCCTTCCCCTGTTTGGCAAAACCATCGTGGTCACGCGGCCGGAGCATCAGGCCGCAGGATTGATCGATCTGTTGCAGGAGAAGGGAGCCGACGCGATCAACTTCCCCGTAATCCAGACGGTGGCGCCGGAGGACTGGACGCCTCTCGACGCAGCGCTCGGACGCCTCTCCACATATCAGGGTCTGATTTTTACCAGCGTCAACGGCGTTGATTTTTTCATGCAGAGGCTCAAGGAAACCCGGCGCGATCTGCGCGATCTGAAAGGCGTGCGGATTTACGCCATCGGCCCCAAAACCGAGCAAGCCATTCGCGACCTCGGCCTGCGCGTTGACGTTCGCCCCGAACAGTTTGTCGCCGAATCGCTGATACAGAGCATGAGCCAGGAAACGCTCAAGGGTAAACGTTTTCTATTGCCCCGCGCATCCGTCGCCAGGGAGATACTGCCTGAGCAAATCCGCGACGCCGGAGGCGAAATCGACGTGGTCCCCGCATACCAGACCATTGCGCCCGACGCGTTTTTCAAAACCGAACTGAATCAATCTCTGGAGAACGGCGAAATCGACGCCGTCACCTTCACTTCGTCGTCCACGGTCACCAATTTCATGGAACTTGTGGAACCGGCGAACCGCGCCCGATTGTCGCAAGTCGCGCTGGCCTGCATCGGCCCCATCACCGCGGACACCTTGAAGCAATACGGGTTTGAAGCTTCGGTGGTGCCGAAGGATTACACCGTCGAGGCCCTTGCGGAAGGGATAGAATCTTTTTTCAATAGCGCCAAACCTCCAGACGCGAGTTGATTCAAACGACTCTCAATCAATCACCCAATCACATCAATCCATAACTGCATGAGGACGCAATGGAATTTGGATCTCAGGAGCACAAGGAATTATTTTGCAAATCGTTCATCGAATCGCACCGACCCTTCACGCCGGAAGAACTGCCCTGGCCGGAACTCGACGAAGCGGTCGTAAAAAAGCTGGCGGATTTCCCGATCTGGGATTACGCCATTCACACCGAACGCCAGGTGTTCAACAAACTCGACGCTTATTCCAAAGAAATATCCGATCCGCTGATCAAGGAAGCGCTTGCCCTGCAAGCCTATGAGGAAGGACGCCACGCGGACATCCTGCGCTATTTCCTCAACCGCTATGAAATTCCTTTCAATGAAATTCCCGACAAGCCTCTGCCCGACGATCTCGAAGCCTGCTTCATGAGCACCGGCGCGGGCGAGTGCATCGACTCGTTTTTCGCCTTCGGATTTTTGCAGATTTCAAAAAGCACCGAGGATTATCCGCTGGAGTTGATCGAAGTGATGGAACCGATCGTCCAGGAAGAGGCGCGGCACATTCTCTTCATTCAGAACTGGTTGTTGTATCAGCGATTCTCCCAGCCCTTTCTGTTGCAACCCATCTACCATCTGCGGACTTTATGGGCCTTTGTCGACGCCGGGATATCGCGTTTGATGGACCTGAAAGATATGGGCGGCTCCTCGTTCACCATTCAGGCAAGGGAGCATGAAAACTCTTCGCTCTCTCCAAAGGAATTTGTTTCCCTCTGCATGTCGGAAAACAAACGCAGAATGCGCGATTTCGATCCGCGTCTGGCGCGCCCCAAGCTGATCCCCCGGGCCATGGGGCTGGTCAACTTTTTCCTATAGAGCAGAAAAGACTTTTTGAGGCGGCGGCCTGCGGGTATAATGGCTGCATCGACACAATACCAATCGTCCAGGACAGGTGATATGAGCATACGATCCATTCGCGTCAGCCACATAGTTTTGACAACCAAAGAACTGGCAGAATTAATGCTGGAAAACCTGCGGTCCTGCGACACGCCGGAACTGCTGGCCCGCACATTCGAGCGCCTGGCGAAGAAATACAGCGCCTGCGGCACTCGCAACAAGGGCGGCGACCTTGGCTATCTTGAATACAATACTTCGGCGCCGGAGCTGGAAAGAGCCGCTATGGAAACTCCCCTGGGTGAACTGGGCGGCCCGATCAAAAGCAAATTCGGCTACCATGTCTTCCTCATCACGGAAGAAGAACGCATGGGCGATACGGGCAAGGACGGCATCACTCTCCCGATGGGAGCCGGTCCGGGAACTCTGTAATCCGCACAACCCATGCAATTGCAAGGCATTCACCACATCGCTCTGAACGTTCGCGACCTCGACCGTTCGGAGCGTTTTTATACCGACGTCATGGGCTTCAAGGTGACGGATCGATTTTCCAAAGGGCTTCGGCATCTCATGCTCGACGCCGGGAACGTCTCCATCGCCTTGTTTGAATCTCCCGAGCTGGATGCGCGTCCGCCGCTGGAAACATTGAGCGAAAAAGGCTACATGCATTTCGCTTTTCAAACCACGCGGGAACAGTTCGACTCCATCATTGAAGAATTACAGGCCAAAGGCGTCGTTATCGAAGACGGACCCGTCAAACGCGGCGCCGGGGTTTCCGTGTATTTTAACGACCCCGACTTCAACCATCTAGAAATCAGGTACGACGATTGAACGCTATAGAATCTATTTTGAAAAAAGCCCTGGACGGCGAACGCATTCAGGCCGACGAAGCGCTGGAACTGTATTCCGCCAAGGACGTTTTGCTCTTGGGCAACGTCGCCTCGCGTTTGTCGCGCAAGAAACGCGACGCGGAAATCATCACCTACATCGTCGACCGCAATATCAATTACACCAATATCTGCGTGACCGATTGCTCCTTCTGCGCCTTCTATCGCAAAGAGGGAGACAAGGACGCTTACGTCCTGCCCTTCGAGACCATCGCCGATAAAATCCGCGAAACCGTGGCGCTCGGCGGCGCCCAGATTCTGTTGCAGGGCGGTCATAACATTCACCTCAAAATCGATTACTACGAAGACTTGTTTCGCAAGATCAAGGAAAATTTCGACATTCATCTGCATGCGCTGTCGCCTTCAGAAATTCACCATATCGTCCGGGTTTCCAAACTGAGCCTGAAAGAAGTTTTGCAACGTTTGAAAAACGCCGGACTGGACTCCATCCCCGGAGGCGGGGCGGAGATTTTGGTGGATCGGGTGCGGCAGGTGATAAGCCCTTATAAATGCAATTCCGATCAATGGCTGGAAGTCATGGCGGAAGCGCATCGCATGGAAATTCCAACGACGGCGACGATGATGTTCGGTCACGTTGAAACGCTGGAGGAGCGCATCGAACATCTCATTCGCCTGCGCCGGCAACAGGACGAGACCGGCGGCTTCACCGCCTTCATCCCCTGGACCTATCAGCCGGGCAACACCGAGTTGAGTCTCGACCACAAGATCACCTCTGCAGTGACCGGGCTGGACTACCTGAAGACGCTGGCGATCAGCCGCATCGTGCTGGATAATTTTGATAATTTACAATCGTCGTGGGTGACGCAGGGCCCCAAGATCGGGCAGGTTTCGCTGAGTTACGGCGCGAATGATATGGGAAGCACCATGCTGGAAGAAAATGTCGTCGCCGCGGCGGGCACGGTTCATTGCCTCGACGAAGAAGCCATCCGTCGCCTCATCAAAGACGCCGGACGCACCCCGCAACGCCGCAACATGCGTTACGAATACGTTTAGCCTCGTCATTCCCCTTCGGAATACTGCATCAATTCAATCTCGTACTTGTCCGGGTCTTCCGTGAAAATGAATCGCGTCCCGTTGTCGCTGGTGATGGGACCTTCGGTGACCGGGACGCCCGCGCTCTCCAGTTTCTGGATGCAGGCTTCGATGTCGTCGACCTGAAACGCCAGATGCACCAGATCCTCCGGAACCGAAACCTCGCCGCTGGAAGGGAAAGAACATAATTCCAACTCGGCGTCCATGCCGGGAAATTGCAGAAACACAAGTCGGGAACCTCGCGGCGACGTTTTTTGTTCCACCACTTCCATCCCCAACACTTCCTTATAAAAATGAATGGAGCGATCCATGTCGGCAACGCGAAAGCGCGTGTGCAAATATTTTTTAATCATAGCGTCTCGGGTAATTGAATGAATTTACGATAAGGTTCCAGCGCGCCTCGCACGATGGCGATGAGCTCCTGAAGCCGTACCTGAGTTTTCGCTTCAAAGCGTAGCACCATCACCGGTTGCGTGTTGGAAGCGCGCATCAGCGCCCAGCCATCGCCAAAATCCACGCGCACGCCGTCGATGTCCACCACATCATACTGTGTGCGAAAATATTCCGTCAACTCCGCCACCACTTCAAATTTTTTGTCGTCCGGGCAATCGATCCTTATCTCCGGAGTGCTCACAGTTTTGGGAAGGTCGGCCAGCAGTTCGGAAAGCGGTTGATCTGTATTGGCGACGATCTCCAGAACCCGGCAGGCCGCATAAGTTGCGTCGTCGAATCCATAATAACGATCCGCAAAACACACATGACCGCTCATCTCGCCTGCTAACAAGGCGTTGGTCTCGCGCATCTTGTTTTTTATCAGGGAATGACCCGCCGCCGACATGATGGCTTTGCCGCCGCGCTTCTCCATATCCTGAAAGAAATTCTGCGAGCATTTCACTTCTCCCACAATGGAAGCGCCGGGATGATTTTTCAAAATTTCTCGACCGAACAGGATCAACAATTGATCGCCCCAGATGACGTTTCCATTCTCGTCCACCACGCCGATGCGGTCGGCGTCGCCGTCGAAACCAAAGCCAAGCTCCGCGCCTTCTTTCTTCACCAGCGCCATCAGGTCGAGCAAGTTTTTTTCCACCGTCGGGTCGGGGTGATGATTGGGGAAGGTTCCGTCCGGTTCGCAATAGAGAGGGATCGGGTCTTGTCCGCAGGCTTGAAACACTTCCAGACCCACCAGGCCAAAACAACCGTTGCCGCCGTCGGCGACAAACTTCACCTTGCGCGGTATCTGGATTGAGGATTTGATTTTTTCGATATAGGCCGCGTTGACGTCGTGAGCCTCGACGGAACCTTCTCCGCTTTCGAAATCTTCGCGAAGGATCATTTCGCGGATTTCCTGAATGCGCTGTCCGTACAAGCTGTGCTTGCCGAGGCTGATTTTCAGCCCGTTGAATTCCGGCGGATTGTGACTGCCGGTGATCATGATTCCGCCGTCGGGGTTGAGATGGTAGAGCGAAAAATAGGAAACCGGAGTCGGCGTCTTTCCGATGTCCCAGACATCGCAACCTGTGGACAGGAGACCTTCGCAAACCGCCTTGAAAATCGCAGGCGAACTCTCTCGCATATCGCGTCCGACGGTCACGGTCTTTCCTCCATTCCGGCGCACAATCGTTCCGATCGCCCGCGCGATCAATAACACGGCCTGCGGCGTCAAGTCGCTTGCGACCAGACCGCGGATATCATATTCGCGAAAAATTTGTGGATTGATCTCCAATGCCATATCCCAACCCTTCTAATAAAATTTAATAATAACCGCTCTAAATTTGAAACTCGATCATTCTGCGGAACCTTCGGACCTATCCGATTCCTTCGGCGCTTCCCTCAAGGTCCCCACAATCAGCATAGGCTTGCCTGCGCGAAGGATATCCAGAGAAATTTTTGCGCCCGGACTCATGCCGAGCAATTTCCTGCGAAAGATCACAAAATTATCCAGGCTCGCTCCGTTGACCGATACGATCACGTCGTTTTCCTTCAATCCCGCTTGCTCTGCCGGGCCGCCCGGCGCCACTTGTACGACGCGGATGCCGTGCATGGAATACAGATTCAACGCCGCCATATCTTCCTTGCGTAACGGGATGGCCTGAACGCCAAACCAGCCGCGTTCCGTTTTGCCAAGCAGAAGCATGGGCAGAACTTCCTTCACCATATCGGCGGAGATCGCGAAACCGATCAATTGCGCGCTTTCGATGATCGCCGTGTTCACGCCCACCACCTCGCCGTACATGTTCAATAAAGGGCCGCCGCTACTGCCGGGGTTGATCGCCGAATCGGTTTGAATGAAATCCACGTTGCCTTTGGAGAAAGGCCCCACTCGCTCTTTCGCGCTCACCAGACCCGAGGTGACCGTGTGTTTGAAACCGAGCGGATTGCCCATCGCCAGCACCGTTTCCCCGGTTCGCAGTTCATCCGACACGCCCAGAGGCAAGGACGTTAAATCCCGATCGGCTTCGATTTTGAGTAAAGCAAGGTCCGTCACCAGATCGATTCCGATGATGCGCGCCGGGTATTCTTCCTTGCCTTCCGAAAGCACGACGACGATGTCCGTCGCATTCAGTATCACATGCGCGTTGGTGAGGATGAAACCGTTTGAGTTGATGATGAAGCCGGAGCCAAGGCTGAATCCGTTTTCCTTGAAGGGCACCGGAACCTTGAAGGGTATGATCTCAAACAAATCCGTCAAAAAGGGAATGCGAAGCGGCATCAGGTCGTTCGGAGAAATTCCAAAGGAGGTATTGCGCTCCATCAACCGTTGCGTGTAAATATTGACGACTCCTTCGCGCGCCCCTTCTACAATGTCCGCCACCGTCATATTGGTCAGGGGAACCGGGTCTCGCTCGACAAACTCCTTCTGCGTCCAGAACGATTCCAGATTCAGTTCACTGAATTCCATTTGACGAAAACGCTTGTCGAAAATCTCCGCATCCTGATCGACCGGCGTCGTCAGCTCATGCGACTGGCGCGCAACCGAACACGCGCCCAGGGCCAGACAAACCATCAGGCACAGCGTCCACCGCGTTGCCAACGAAACACTTTTCATTATCGCGCCGCCTCAATAAGGATTGCGTAAGATGCCGCCATCGACCGTATAGTTGGTCCCAGTGATCCAGCCGCCTGCGTTGGAGGAAAGGAACACCGCCAGCCCGGCGACGTCGCCCGGCTCGCCCATTCGCTTCAACAATGTACTTTCCGACGAAGCGGCGCGAATTTCATCTCGTACCGCATCCAGTTCCTTCCCCTGTTTTTGCGCCGCGCCCGCCGCCTCGTTCTCCCAGGAACGCGACCACACCGGTCCCGGTGAAATGGCGTTCACTCGAATCCGGTCCGGCGCCAGAGTCTGCGACAGGGACACGGTCAGATTGGACAGGCCCGCCTTGAATGCCGCGTAATGCGGGAAAATCACGTCCGGTCGGGAACCTGCAATGGATGATATATTCAGAATGCTCGCTGAAGCGGACTCCTTCAATTGCGGCAGAAAGAGTCGACACATGCGAACCGCCGACATCAGGTTGATTTGAAACGCCTCTTCCCAGTCCGCATCCGTCAATTCGGAAAAGGTCGCCAGTTTTTGAATGGAGCCGACGTTGTTGACCAGAATGTCCAGGCCGCCGAACGCTTGCGTCACGTCGCGATGAAAGGTTTCCGTCGCCTGCGCCGATGCAAGATCGACCGCCTTGAAACAATGCCCCTCGCCCGGCATCTCATCGGCCAAAACGTCGAGACTTTTCTGAGTCCGCGAGCAACCCGCCACCTGCGCGCCTTCTGCGGCAAACATCAAGGCCATTTCCCGGCCGATGCCGTCGCCGACGCCGGTGATGACTACTTTTCGATTCTTTAAATTCAGGTTCATGTTACACTGCCCGCGCCTTTCTGGAATCAACTGAAATTTTTAACGGATCAACTATGGCATTTGGCGTTTTTGATAAAATCACCGCGTCCCCTTCCCTCATCTGGGTGCTTCCGGCCATCGGCTTTCATATCGTCAACATGATGCTGGGCCTTGTCCTGGCCTTTCAAAAACGCACGAAGAGCGGAATTCGTCTGCACGCTCTACTCTATGCTTCGGTGGTTTTTTGCCTGATCTTTTTTCTAGTCATGAACCAGACTCACGGCGAGAATACCATCTGGGAGTATCTGGTCGGCCTTTACTTTATCACAGCGATCCCCTTGAGCAAACGTTGCGATGCTCTGGTCCACGCATTTATAACGATGGTCGGACTCACCTTACTGCCGCTGTTGATTATTTTACAATTTTAAAAAAGAGATCCGGGGCGGGGCGCCAAACGGCGCGATGGATCTGGACTTCAGACTTAAAAGGAATCAATCCTGCACTGCGGTTTTCACGCTGATGTCGCCATAGACTTTCACTCGGCAGGACATTCTCTGGTCGGGGCCGACCTTGTGAATGTCTTCAAACATCGTGCGCGGGCTGATGTTATCCGACGGTTCCACCTCGACGATACACTTGGCGCAAAGTCCCAAGCCTCGGCAATTGAGGAATTTGTTCACGCCTTTATAAACTTCAGCCTCTGTATATCCAAGGGCTTTTCTCAAATTGGCTCCATAACCAATTTTGATGACGTGAGTCTCGCCCGTTTCAGCGTTGTTGACTTTGATTTTAGGCATTTCTTACCAATTCTCCTATCTCCGCAAAATCATTTGGTGCGATTGAAACGCTTATTCTGCACCAGACGGCGGAAATGTCAATTCATTTTTCTCAGGTTACGGTTCGGGTTCAGATGGAGTAATTGTGACCTGTGAGGATTTTCTTTTCTTTCAAAAATTTACAGATTTTCTCGCCCGCCGCCGCTTCATCCTTGGCCTCTGCAATGGATAAAACCAGGTCGGGAGAACCTGTCGGTTCCTCCACGCCCGTGACCTGAATTTCAATCACAGGAGAAGGTTCCGCGAGCAGTCGAATGTCGGAATGGTCTTCCTGATTGAACACGTTGGATGTCGAGATCACCACATGCCCGGCGTCGAGAAACAATTTGGCGACTTCGCCAAAACGACGCACCGCTTCTCCATCCGGCTCCGGGTGCGCGTCGATGTCCGCAGACACGCCGAGGCGAACGTTTTTGCCGTCGAGCAGGTAACTTTGGTAATTTTGGTCGAACAACATGCGCTCGAGTTTTTTCGCCAGCTTGCCCTTGCCCACGCCGGACTCGCCAGTCACGAGGATGAGGGAGGCCTGATGTCCGTTGCGGTAAGCGCGTTCTTCAGCGCGGATATCGCTCTTCACCCAGTTGAACGCTCTCTGCCGAACTTCGTCGCGGAGTTTGTCTTCTTTGTTGGATGGGCTGTAAGTGGTCACGATGCCGCCGCCGCAAACGTCGTACTCGTCCACTATAACAAAGCGACCCGTCGTTGCGATGGAACCGAACAAGTCGAAGGCGACCGGTCGTTGCGTGCGCAAGGTCACTTCCGCAACGTCGTTCTTTGCGACGAATTCCTGATCCGTGAGGGTTTCGAGAGTGGACGCCTCGATGACCTTGTTGAAAGCGATGACTTCGCACGGGGCTTCCTGCGTGTTCAGTTTGATTTTGTATTGCTTGCCCTTGGTGAGATTGTTTTTTCCCATCCAGAAAATATTGACGTTGAACGTAGACGAGACAATCGGCAGTTCATCCACGCGCGAAGCGACTTCGCCGCGTTCAACGAAAATCTGCTCTCCCAGAGTGAAACCGATCGACTGCGACGCCTGCGCCATTTTCGGCGCCTCCGGCACGCTCCAGGCCTCGATGGTTTTCACCACTCCGGTTTTATTGGAAGGGGAAAAAATCAAACGGTCGCCCACCGCCAATTGACCGGACTCCACGCGCCCGGCAATGATACGGCGCTGATCGAATTTGTAAACGTCCTGCACCGGCATGCGAAAGGGCAGATGATTGGGACGTAATTTTTTTTCAAAACGGTCCAGCATCTGCAAAACCGACGGGCCTTCATACCAGGGCATTTCCCCGTTATGAGCGGCGATGTTCACGCCCAGCTTGGCGGACACGGGAATGTATTCCGGCGTTTGCACTTCCAGAGAATTGAGGAAGGCGTTGTATTCATCGCGAATTTTTGAAAATACTTTCTGGTCGTAGCCCACCAGATCCATTTTATTGACCACCACCACGACCTGCGTCAAACCCAGCAGTTTCAGGATATAACCGTGTCGTCGGCTTTGCTCCTGCACGCCTTCGTTCGCGTCGATCAACAACAGCGCCGCTTCCGCATCCGCCGCGCCGGTGACCATGTTCTTGAGGAACTCTTTGTGGCCTGGGGCGTCGATGATGACGTAATGACGCTTCTGCGTTTTGAAGAAAATTTGCGAGGTGTCAATGGTGATACCCTGCTCCTGCTCTTCTTCAAGAGCGTCGAGCAGAAACGCGTATTCAAAACTTTTCCCCTGGCGTTCGCAGATGTCCTTGATGAAGTCCAGCTTGCCCTCGGGCAGACTGCCGGTGTCCGACAACAAGCGCCCGACAAGGGTGGATTTACCGTGATCGACATGGCCGACAATGACCATGCGCAATAATTGATTGGAAAGATTTGCAACGTGTCCGTTATCGCTCATTACATATATCCTCGGGCGCGTAGTTTTTGCATTGCGTAGGTGTTCTCCTGATCCTGCGCACGACCCGAGCGTTCAGCAGTATCTATGGTTTTCAACTCCTCGACGATTTCATCAATAGTTTTTGCTTGCGACTCAATGGGATTGGTGCAGGGCGCACATCCCAGGGATCGATAGCGTTTGCCTTCTTCATTTGCAAAATACAGATCAATGATGGGAATTTTTTCGCGTTGAATATATTCCCATACATTCAATTCAGTCCAATGCAGAATGGGATGAATACGGATATGGGTTCCCTCTTCGAAAGAGGTCTTGTACTGATCCCACAACTCCGGCGGCTGATCCTTGAAGTCCCACTCAAAATCCTTGTTGCGCGGCGAAAAATAACGCTCTTTGGCGCGGGTGCCTTCTTCGTCGCGGCGAATGCCGAGGATGAGACCGGTGTAGCCCTTTTGCTCCATAACGGAGTGCAGGCCCATGGTTTTCAGCGCTTCGCAACAGACCATTCGGCCCTGAGTGTGGTCCATGCCTTCAGCCAGCGCTTTCTCATTCTTCCCGACAACCAGATTGAGTCCCCACTCTTTTGCAACGCGATCGCGGTATTCGATCATTGCGGGAATCTTATAGGTGGTGTCGATATGCACCAGGGGAATGGGACATTGCCCAAAAAACGCTTTGCGTGCCAACCAGACGAGAACGGTCGAGTCTTTGCCGATCGACCACAACATAGCCAGGTTCTTAAAATTCTTGTACGCCTCGCGTAATATATAAATGCTTTGGTTTTCCAGATGATCCAGATGATCCATGATGGTTCCTTAAACAGGTCTAAACAATGGGATTAGTCTCACTTTAGCTTCTCAGCCCTTTAGAATCAAGAAATAAGTCAATAAAGCCCGTCAATCGGGCCTGATTGCATAATTTTTCGACCGCTCAGGTCAAAAATTGCCTTATCACTTCCGGGAAGGAACAGCGCAGGCAATTATTACTGTTTTGCGTGCAAAAATCCTGATACACCTGCATCAGGCCCTGCCGCTGGCGATCATTGGCGACGAGACGGATCATGTCTGCATTGTCGCCAAGGATATAATACTTCATGAAGCGCATTTTATGGTTCTCGGCGCCCCCCCTGCTGGAACTGTACAACTGATTCAGCGCAATTTCGAGATTCGACGATTTCACAGCGCGCGCATGGATCAAGGCAATCGGCATCACAATATTGACGATGATCTCAGACGAACGCGACGAGCCAATCAGATTTTGCGGCGATTTCAGCCGCTTGCCGCCGGGCGTGTAATGGGTCGCCCAATAGCCGACGCCGGGAACGCAAAAATAATCGTAAAGCGTCTTGGGAATTTTCAGCGTGTAGCCTTTTTTCTCCGTAGCCGACGCCGCCTGCTGAAAGGTCTTCATAAAATCAAAGAACATTCCGCTCTTCAAACGCTGAGCGAGCAGATGCGACAGCCCCACAATTCTGCGATACGGATAATTCGCCGGACGAATGCCCTTGAACTTCCAACAGGATCGCGGCAAGGGCTCCACCTTGATGCGCTCGCGACAGCTTTGCCACAGCGCATCCAACCGTTGAAAATAAGATCGTTCCTCCGGCTCCAGATCCTCGGGGTCGAGCGCGGAAAAATTCGCAAGCCCCGCCACGCCCAACAAAATCGCCTGAATCCGCAAGGCCCGTTCTTCTTCTGAAGCCTTGCGCGGCAGTAATTTCCTCAGCGCCTCCAGCGGCGCCCTCTCCGCCAACTCGCGAAACGGTTTTTTGTTGTTCGGATAGCCCAGCGCCTCTGCGACGCCTTCATAAAAGGTCTGCTCGTATCCGTTCACGATCACGCGATCATGAAAACGATCCATCTTGACCAGAATACGCGCGTCGCCCGCCGCATCCAGCAAACGCAACAATTTCTCTCTCGGCAAATTCGCCAGAGGCCGGTGACACAAGCCGTGGTTGAACTGATTCATGATGGGATAGCTGTCAAAATCCAGATTCTCGCTCAAGTCCAGCAATCCGCGCGTCAGATACTTTTTCAATTCCAGTTCAAAAAACGGCCCTGCCTGACCGGGGCGTCTCTCATCTGTCTTGATCCCTGGATCGAAGGGCTTCGCTACCGGTCCTGTTTGCCAAAGAAAAACGTGGAACAGCACATTGTCGAAATCCGGGTTGTTTGAGTGCCCGTGCGCTTTCCAGTCGCCGGAACGCACGTGAATTTCCAGATCCCCTTCATAGAGACGACCGTTGACCTTGATCGCCGCGCTTTTAAAATCCGGCCCCGGCCCAAAATTCCAGTAGCCCGGAAACACCACTTCCAAAGATTCGCCCGCCGTCGTCTCCAGCTTGCTCGCATCCACCAGCTGGTCGTTCCAGATACAGCGCACCACCTTTTCGGGAACCTTGAGTTCCCGTTCGTCTTCCTGAACTGTGATTTTTGAAAAGCTTTTCGTGAAGTGGATGTAATCGTCAATGAACGGAGAAACCATCACTTAAGTTTCCAGAGCGTACCCTCCGGACCGTCTTCCAGGGAGACCCCCATTGCGGTCAGCGCATCCCGGCAACGATCTGCGGCGGCCCAGTCTTTCGAGGCTCTGGCGGCGTTTCTTTCTGCGATCAAGGTCTCTATCGCCGCGACATCCAGATTCAAACCGTCGCTCTTTCGCGCGAAGGCCCATTCGTTGAATTCTTCTACCGGCGTGTGAAACAATCCCAGCAATTGGCCCGTCTTTTTCAATGCGCCCGCAGTGACGACGACGGCGCGCGCCTGCGCCGGGTCCTTGCTCAAGCTCTGCAAGGATTGATTGAGCGCCCTCAAGGCTTCGTTCAAATGCGCGACTGCCACGGCGCTGTTGAAATCATCGTCCATCGCTTCGCGATATCCTTGCAATAACGGATGCGCGTCGATGGCCTCTTGCAAACCCTCCAGCAAACCAGCGTCCATGCGCTCTTCTGCCTGACGCGCGGAATCCAGAGCTTCGTAAAATCGCGTGATGACTTTTTCGGCTTCCTGCAGGTTCTGCTCAGAAAACTCGATAGGACCTCGGTAATGCGAACTGACGAGGAACAGGCGCACGGTTTCGGGGTGGAACTTTTTAAAAATTTCCCGAATCGTAAAAAAATTGCCCAGGGACTTGGACATTTTTTCTTTATCAATATTGACGAAGCCGTTGTGAATCCAGTAACGCGCCGGAGCGCAACCCGAAGCGCCGCAGGACTGCGCGATTTCATTTTCGTGATGCGGGAACACCAGATCCTTGCCGCCGCCGTGAATGTCAAAGCTTTGCCCCAGCAAACGCGAACCCATCGCCGAGCATTCGATATGCCAGCCCGGTCGGCCCGAACTCCAGGGGCTTTCCCAGAACGGTTCGCCCGGCTTGCTCTTTTTCCAAAGCGCAAAATCCAGAGGATCGCGCTTCGCTTCGTTGACGTCGACACGGGCGCCGGACAACAAATCCTCGATGCGTCGCCCCGACAAGGCGCCGTAGGTTTCAAACGAGCGTACGGAGTAAAACACGTCGCCCTCCGATTCGTAAGCGTGTCCTTTTTCGATCAAGGTTGCGATCATCTCAATCATGTCGTGAATATGGTCGGTGGCGCGCGGCTCCAGCGTTGGCTGTGCGATGTTCAAGCGCCCCATGTCCTCGTAATAGGCTTCGATGAACTGACGCGTCACTTCCGACCATTCGATGCCATTCTCGTTGGCGCGCTTGATGATCTTGTCGTCGATGTCCGTGAAATTTTTCACAAAACAGACCTCGAGTCCCAAAAACTGCAGGTACCGGTAAATGACGTCGAACACCACCGCTGAACGGGCATGCCCCAGATGACAATAGTCGTAGACCGTCACCCCGCAAACGTACATGCCGACGCGATCCGCCTGCAAGGGTTCAAAGGCCTCTTTCTTACCCGTCAATGTATTGAAAATACGCAATTTCATGGCAGTTAACCTAGCATTGCCAAACGGCAAAAGTCAATCAGCGGCCCCTTGCGGAGCCGCTGAAAATGAACGGGATCATTCAATGAAATCGAACGATTATTTTTTATCTTTATTGAAATCAGGATTGAGGCGGGCTTCCAGCTCTTTAACGTTCAAACGAAGCTGGGAGATGGCGAAATCGGTTTTACTATGCAATCCGGCCTCGGTCACTTCATCCTTAGAAAAACCGATGCCTGAAATCATTTTACGAATTTCGTCTAGCTTCTGCTCCAGGCCGTCGCTACGATTCTTGCTGAAACTCTTGGCGATGGCGCCCTTCAAACCGCCGCCGTCAAAATGTTTGGTGATCGCCAGCAACATGCGCTTGCGCGAGATGAATTTTTTCTCGTTCTTCCAGTCCTCGATGGCCTGACGCATTTCCTTTTCGATCTCATCCACCACCAGATTGTAGTCGACTGCTTCGATCATGTCGTGGATTTCGCCGCGCTTGGAAGTCGTCTTGATATCAAAATCGAAGGTCGCATCGACGCCGGTCAGGTCCGCCGATTTCAGATGCTCGGCGACTTCTTCCGGCTTCAGCATCGGATTCCAGACCTGCATGATGTAATCCTTGCTGTCCACGTTTTCAAAAGAATATTCGCCCTTCCAGTTGGCCATCGTGTGATAACCGTTTGGCACGACAAAGATCGTGCCCACCATCTCCTTGTGCATATTGCATCGCAAAACGACCGGCCCGGGAGAATCCAGCGTGATCGACTTGCCGGAACCCGCCGCCATCGCGCCAAGGTTGAACTGGTTGTTCAGGGACTTTGAAAAAATATTGTGAACCTCGACGTCCTTATTGTAGAAGGTGATTTTAGAACCCACGGTGACGACCGAATGCTTGGGCTGAAACTGCAGGTTCACCTGGTCGACTTCATACGCGCCCGGCGCCTGGCTGCGAACCCTCATTTTGCTTTTGGTCTCCAGAATCACCACCGTATCCGCCCCGCTCGGCTGACCGTTGATTAACACGACGCCCTTGACGTCGGTGACGTCCTTCACCTTTTTCTTGGAGCCTTCCATTCCCGCAGAGCCTTCCTGCTCCTTGGTATCGGAGCCTTCGGAATGCATCTTCTCATCCGGCCCATCCTGCGCGCTCGCATGCTCCTCGCCCTTCGCATGCTCATGGTCGTGCTTCTCGCCGTCGGCAGGTTTCAGATCCGCCATTTTATCCGCAGGCGCGGTGTAGCGTCCCAGCGCGGTCAGCATCTGAACGACAAAGGGTTTCTCATAGAAACGATCCATCTCGATCGCCTTCTCAAAGAAAGGAGCCGCTTCCTCAAACTTTTTTCGGATGCTCAACACGATGCCCAGATTGAAATAAGCCTGGGCGAAATCCGGACGCAGTTCGAGAGACTTGCGATACTGTTGCTCCTCTTCCTCATACATTTTCTGCCGACCGTAGGCTTTGCCAAGGTAGTTGTAGGCGTAATAATTATCCGGTTGCATCTTGACCACGCGCTCCATCAACTCGGCGGATCGCACGTTTTGGTTGGATTCCAGCAACATCATGCCCCAGTTGAAAAGAATTTCGGGATCGTTCGGCGCCAGTTCGTCCGCTCTTTTGAAACGCTCATCCGCGCCCTTATACTTTTTCGCCATTTTGGACGCCGTCGCCCAGATCGAGTAGACATGAGCCGAATCGGGACTCAATCTCGCCGCTTCCTGAAATTCCAGATCGCCGGCGTTGAACTCGCCTTTCTCCGTCAGCGCCACGCCCTTGCTGATATGCTCCAAAGTCTCTCTCGGCAATTGCGACATGGGAGGGGGTTCCGCCGACGCCTTGATCAGATCAATCGCCGGTTTCTCCTCCACATCCAGCCAGGATTCATCCGCCGCTTCAAACTCGTCCGCTTTCGCCGGACTCGCTTCTTCTTTCTCCTCAGAAACGACGCTCGAAGCCTTCTTGAATTTGTCGTAAGGTTTGAACACCGGTTGCGGCGTCGAGTAATACATCAAGGCCCATAAGCCGACCGCAAGCGTCGCTGTCGACAATAGGAAAACGCCCCATTTTTTAAAAATGCCTTTGGGGGGAGAAGAAGGTTGATTGCCTGCAGGATTGTGATTTTTTTTCATGAGTGAGATCAAAGGTAAAAGGTATTAAAAAACGGCCCGCCCGGTTGCGGAAAATCGCCCGGCCAGGTTAAAAAAATATCCGTCGTAAAATGAAACGGGATTTACAATTCCGATCGAAGCCGAGGAAGCGGCAGATTCAGAGTGTTCGGATTGGGCAGTTCGCTCGCCGTCACCGGAGGTTTGTTAGCAAGAGAGAACCCTTGCGTCTTGGCGGCAAAGGTCGATAACTGAGGTTGTACCTTGTTGCCGTTGCATTCGCTACACACGGTCTGCGTTCGATCCACGCTGGTGGATTGAAGCACGGTAAATTCACTTTGACAGTCTTCGCAAAAATACTCGTACAGGGGCATGACCCATCCTCGCTCTATCTGAATTATCTAGTTGAAATGTTATGAATAATAGGATTAAATCATAGCCTCCTTAGCCCTGTCAATGCGTTTTGGCCGGGAAATTGATCCATTTGTCGAATCAGCGCCCGCTCCTTCCCGTTACGTTTATAATGAAACCCATTACCGCTAAATCGCTCATAGGCAAAGACGAAGACCTTCCCGGCGTCCTCAAAGGTCGCACCGGCTATTTGCCCTGCCAATACATAGAGCTCGCCGCGCACCAGGGCATCGTGCATTCCCAGGCCGCGTTGATGGCCTCGCAATTTCAACCAGTGAGCCTTGATTTGAGACTGGGACGCAAAGGCTACCGCATCCAGTGCAGTTTCCTGCCGGAAAACGAAACCGTCGAGGAGCGACTCAAAGACCTCACGCTCTACGAAGTCGACCTGACCGGAGACGGCGGCATTCTCGAAAAAGGCGCGATCTATCTGATTCCACTGCTTGAAGAGCTGGACCTGCCGCCCACGATTTACGGCCGCACCAATCCTAAAAGTTCAACGGGACGGCTCGACATGTTCACCCGCGTCATCGTCGACGGCGGCCACCGCTTCGACGAAATCCCCGAGGGCTACAAGGGAAAAATGTATCTGGAAATCATTCCCCGCTCCTTCCCCGTCAAGGTTCGCGAAAACCTGGCGTTGAACCAGTTGCGCTTCGTCCACGGCCCGCAAAAGATTTTCGGCAAAAGCAGTCTGGAGCCTTATTATCGTCAGCACCCCATTTTATTCGACAGCAAGGGCGCTGAAATCCCCTTCGACAAGGTGAAAATAGACAGCGGCCTGTTCATCAGCGTGGAGCTGTCCACCCCCTCGCCGGACGCCGTCATTGCCTACAAGGCAAAAACCAACTCCAATGTGATCGACCTGTCCAAACTCAAGCATTATGATCCGCTGGATTTCTGGGAACCGCTCCGCCTGCGTCCGGGACAGAAAAACCGGCTGGTGCTCGAACCGGAGAGTTTTTACATCATGATGTCCAAGGAGAAAATCTCCATCGCCCCGGACTTGCTCGCCGAAATGGTCGCCTACGAACCCAACAGCGGAGAACTGCGCACCCATTACGCCGGTTTCTTTGACCCCGGATTCGGCTGGCGCGAAGGCGCGGGCAATCTCGCGCAGGGCACCCGCGCCGTCATGGAAGTGCGACCCCACGACGTCCCCTTCATGGTCGAAGACGGACAGACCTTTTGCCGCCTCAAATTCGAAAAAGTGATTGAAACCCCGGCTCGTATTTATGGGGAACAAATTCACTCCAATTACCAGAATCAGGAACTGACGCTCAGCAAATATTTCAAAAACCCCGCCTGACCCCGTCGCATCTTTGTCAACCGCGTCTCATTCGTCAACGCCCCCTCCAATTGGACTTTACAGGCCCGGGCCATTGCCGATACAATGACGCTCAAACGTATTGAAGGAACTGCTTGTGGAACGTGAAGAAATTAAAGCGATCATCGAAAACCTGCTCCTTGCGGCGGACAACCCCTTAACGCCGGAACACCTCAAGCAGACGTTTACTGAAGGTCCCGACCTGCCAGCGCTGAAAGACATGCTGGAAGAGTTGAAAGAAGAATACAGCGCGCGCAATCTGCAAATCATCGAAGTCGCCGAAGGCTACCAGCTGACCACGCGCAACGAATACGTCGACTGGGTGCGCAAATTCCTGAAACTGGACAAGACCGCCAAGCTGTCTCAACCCAGTCTCGACACGCTGTCCATCATCGCCTACAAACAACCGCTCACGCGGCAGGAAGTCGACGATGTGCGCGGGGTCGATTCCAGCGGCGTTATCAAAACCCTGCTCGATAAAAAAATCATCTCGCCCGCCGGTAGAAAACAGGTGGCGGGACGCCCCATCATGTACAAGACCACGCGCAAGTTTCTTGAATATTTTGGCCTGAAAGACCTCAGCGACATGCCGACGCTGGAAGACTTCAAGGAAGTCGAACTCGACGGCGACGACGATGAGACGCAACAATCGCTGTTTGACTTTGGAACCATGCCGGAAGGCGCCGAAACGCCCGAAACATCCGAGGGCGCCGATACGCCAGATGAAAGCGCCGCGCAGGAGTCTCCCGACGCCGCGGCCCTGCCGGATCAAACGCCCGAAATCGACGCGGTCGAAACCGACACGGTCGAAACCGACGCGACCGATGATCTGGAAACTCCGGTCCAGTCTGGGGAATCGGGTTCAGACGCTTCATGATCTTGTGATTCCAATCGCCGGAGTCTCCCGGAAACGCTCCCGCCCAAAGGGGTAGCCCTCCTCAGCCAACAGACGCTGGGAGGAAGGTTGCGACTGCCGCTTAAGGAGGGCTGGGGGAATAAAACAACGCATTTTTTATTTAGATACGGTTCGACAAATAATATTCCCGGAATTGTTACTTTTTCCCATTGAAGGCAAGGATGTGAATCTCCTCTCTGAACAACCGTTTTAAAACGCGGGTCGGCGCGACCGACCCAGAACAATCCTTGGATTCAATCAATGAAGATTCGACTACAAAAAATTATTGCAGACGCAGGACTCGGGTCGCGAAGGGAAGCGGAACGATGGATCACCGAAGGCAAGGTCAAGGTCAACGGTCAGGTGGAAACCAAACTCGGCTCCAGCGCAGACCCGAAAATGGACTTGATCCGCGTCAACGGCAAAGCCCTGCCCAGCACTCAGGAAAAAGTTTATATTCTGTTCAACAAACCTGGCAACTGCCTGACCACCATGACTACCGACGCGCGCGGACGCATGACGGTGATGGATTTTCTGAAAAAGGCTCCCATCCGCGTGTTCCCGGTAGGACGGCTCGACTACAACACCCAGGGCCTGTTGCTTTGCACCAACGACGGCGACCTGTCCAAAAAACTGCTCGAACCACGCTATGCGGTGGAGCGCACCTATCTCGTCAAAGTGCGCGGCGTTCCCAACGACAAGTCGCTGGCGCGCATCCGCAAAGGCATCTGGCTGGATGAGAAACCGACCGCGCCGGTCAAGGTGGAAATCCAGCGCACGAGCGGAAAAAACTGTTTCCTCATCCTGCGCCTGACGGAGGGAAAAAACCGTCACGTCAAGCGCATTTGCGAAGCGGTGCGGCATCCGGTCATCCGTCTCAAGCGCACGCATTTCGCCGGACTCAGTCTGGACGACCTGCCGCTGGGGGCCTTCCGTTTCCTGTCGCCGCGCGAGATTCGTAGCCTGCATTCAGCCGTTGCGCCCTCGAAAAGCTCGGCGCGCGAAAACCAGCCCGCCTACGTGGAACCGACGAAACCCAAACCGCGAAAAGACCTGGGACGAGACAACGCTCTTGGCATGGACAAGCCGCGCAAAAGAGTAAGTCGGACGGGCGCTCCAACAAAAGCCAAACCCCGTAAAGACCTGAGCCGGGCCAGCGCCCTTTCAAAAAGCTCAGCCCGCAAAAACCCGCGTCGAACCGGCGCTCCCTCGAAAAGCGCGCCTCGTAAAACCGCAAGTCGGGCAGGCGCCCCTTCGAAAGGCAGGCCTCGTGCAAAAAGGAAGTAACTGGATCGCTTTTCTCATTTTCTGGTGCGCCTTGTTTTTCGCCGTTCCGGCGCTTGCGCAATCGGAACCCACGCCGGCCTCTTCAGATCAAAACAGCTTTCAGGCCTTGCAGGAAGCCGAGGCTGTGGTCGACGCCAAAGGGGATTTCATTCAGGCCCGCAAGCGCGCGGTCTCCATCGCCTTGAACAAGGCCATGGAGCAAGCGATTCGATCTTTGCTGGGGGATAAGGAATACGACGCCAATCGGGACGAGTTGAACCGCTTCAGTCGTCAGTCTTCCAAATACGTCAAGTATTACCGCTTCCTCCATGCCGAGGACAACCTGGCGATGCAACAGAGCGAAGTGCGGCTGGAAGTGGCTTTTTTCTCCAACGACATCATCAAATCTCTCGGCCAGAGGGGATTATTTCTCAGCAATACAAAGGCGCGCTCGATTCTGATACTCATTCAGGAATCGAGTTTCACAACGAATATGGCGCGACCCTTCTGGCAAATGGTGCCGATTTCTGAGACCGCGCTCTCGCAAAAACTGATCGAGTCGGGCGCCAATATCATCAGCCGCGAACCGGTGCGCGATCTCATTCCCGAAGACACGATACTGAAAGCCATCAACGGAGACCTCAAGGCCTCGGCCTTTATCGGCTTGAAAGCTGGAGCAGAGGTGATTATCCTTGGCAAAGCCGCTTCTACCAGGCTAACGACTTCTCCAGCCCAGGAAGACAAAACGATTCGATCCAACATCAGCGTTAAAATTGTGTCGGCCCTGCAATCCTCTTTAATCACAGCGCACAGCGAATTTGCCATCGCCAACAACCCGGACGAACTGGTCGGGGAAATCGAAGCCTTCGACGCTTCGGCCTCGAAGATGGCGCAATCGATCTGGCCCGCAATAACCCGCTTCTGGGAGGAGGGGCTGAAAGGTTCCGCTTCGGCGCAATCGCAAGCGGCGCCCGCCAAGCCGAATAACCAGGCCCCGCTCGATCTGGGAGAACTTTGATAGATGACACCCTCGGCTGACTCCAAAACGAACTGGCTCCTTCCCGCCGCGATCTGCCTCCTGTTCCTCTTTCTGGTTTATATTTCGCGTCGGGTTCTCACTCCATTCTTTATTGCTTTCATCCTTGCCTATCTGCTCGACCCGATCGTCGACCGGCTGGAAGCGCGTAAACTCTCTCGCGGCCCTGCGACGGTGGCGTTACTGCTGGCCTTTTTTATTCTGTGTTCCGCAGTTATCGCCCTACTGTTTCCCCTGCTTCGCGTGCAGGCGGAAAATTTTGTGAAAAATCTGCCGGAATACGTCGCCGTGGTTCAAGGCTGGATTCAACCTTTGCTGGAACGGCTGGCGGGACTCGATCAGGAAAAAGCCCAGGCCATCCTCAAAGAAGGGCTGGCGCGCTTTGGCGAGTTGCCGATGAAGATCGTGACCTCCAGCTCGGAGTTCCTATGGAACTCGCTGTCCGGCCTGTTCAACATGATCCTCATGGCGGCGAATCTGATCATCATCCCCGTCGCCATGTTTTATCTGTTGCGTGATTTCGACGACATCAACCAGCGCGTCCTCAATCTGGTGCCCGAACGTCATCGGAAACGCACGCTGGCCGTCTTCAAGGAAATCGACGCCACCCTGGCCGGATTCGTTCGCGGTCAATTACTCGTCGTGATTTTGATGGGAGCGCTCTACTGCATCGGCCTGTTCCTGTGCGGCGCGCCCATGAGCCTGTTCATTGGCATGATGGCCGGCATCGCCAATCTGGTGCCCTATCTCGGCTTGATACTGGGTTTTGTTCCCGCCGCCGTCATGACTTTCGCGCACACCCAGGACTGGCTCTCTGTACTGGGCGTCGCCGGGGTGTTCGCCGTCGTGCAGGCGCTCGAGGGCATGGTCATCACCCCGCGCGTTGTGGGCGAGAGCATTGGCCTTCATCCGGTCATCATCATGGCCGCGGTTCTTCTTGGCGCGGAATTTTTTGGCTTTGCCGGAATCATACTCGCCGTACCCGCCGCCGCCGTCATCAATGTATTGGCAAAACAGGGTTTGAAAGTCTATAAAGAGTCGGATTTTTTCAAGGTTTCTTGAATATTTGAAGAAAAAACTTGAAATCAATTAACTAACTGATTATATTAGGCTTAGTTGACACACAGTTGCGCTTCAAAAAGATGCCGCAACGCCCAGCCGGGATTCCTCCCGACTGATCGATCCTACCAGGAGAGCTTCAAATGAATAAGCTGGCAATTCCCGCCGCAACGCGAATTTATACCCTGAAAAAGACGGAATCCAATCCCTACGCGGATACTCTGGATACGATTCGTCTGCAACTGGAACTTTGCCATTATCAGGAGCAAACCATCAAAGCTTACATGGGTCAGCTCTGCGCATTCATCAATCATATTCAACCAATGACGCCCGACGCGGTTTCATCCCAGATGATGACGGCGTATATCAACAGTCTCACCGAGGTCGGCGCGGCGCGCTCTACGGTGGATCAAGCCATCACCGCTCTGGATTATCTGTCGCGCGAGTTGCTCCATGAACCGCTCGACGCCAACGCGCTCAAGCGTCCGCCCAAAGCGGCTTCGAATCCTGTTCTCCTGACTGCCGACGAAGTTGCAGAAATCGCCATGTCTGCGGAGAACCCCAAGCATCGACTGATGATCGAACTCATGTCCAGCGCGGGTCTTCGCGTGTCCGAAATCGTCAACGTGCGGGTGACTCACCTCAATCTGGACAAGGGCATCCTCTACGTTCCCGGCAATCAGCGCATTAAAAGCCGAACCACGCAATTCGACCTGTGTCTGCAGGACGCCTTGTCGCGACAAATCGGCAAAAAAGAAAAAGACGATTACCTCTTCCCGAGCGAAAAAGGTGGCCGCCTGACCACTCGCTCTGTCGCCAAATTTTTCAAGGCGGCGCTGTTGGCTTCAAACATTCAAAAAGACGCCACCCCGCATTCCCTGCGACAATCCTTCACCGAGTCGCTGGTCGAAAAAGGACTGGACCCGATCTCCATTCAACAAATTCTGGGACGCGCCACGCTCTAGTTCAGCATCGGCTCGCATCAAAAACTCATCTCATCAACGCTGTAACCAGAAAATTTGCACTCCTGCGCCTGACTGCGCCAGGTTTTTCAAAGAGCGAGCGGAACATTTCCTTTTTCGCCGCTCCTGTTTAGTTTGAATTTCTCTAATTAACTGCGCCAGGTTTTTCAAAGAGGATGCAATACGGTTTCTAAGCCGCCACGCCTATTTAATTTGAATTCCCATTGCTGATTGCGGTAGGTTTTCTATACGCAGATGATCTGCAAAAGTTTGAGAAGGATAAACCTTCGGCGCAAGACAGGTACCGCATGCGCACTTTGATCACCTTATTTTTAACGATCGGCTCTATCTTCTGGGTACTCGTGGGAGCGTTGAGCGGTGATTTAAAATCCAGCGCGATCTACATTGCCAGCGCATGGGCCATCTATCTTGTCGCCTTCAGCGCTCACGATCTTTTGCGAAAAAAGGAAGCTCCTTATGATGAAAACGAATGACTTGAATCGATCGATACGCCATGAATGACCCAAGATTCGCCGAAACCGTGCAACTCCTGCAATTCGTTTGGACCCTGCTCATGCTCCTGCTTTATCTGAGCGGTCTGTCTTCAGCGCAAATGCTCGCAGATGGCGGCGGCGAAAATCAGGCCCGGCAGGAGGAAATCCTCATCATGGTGCAACGTCTTTTCTTTTTCGGCGTGATGTTTGTCGGCTTTCTCATCGACCTCGTTCGCATGCGGGAGGATCGCCACAAGGCCTATCAGTTTTTACTTTTGTCGTTGGTCATGGGCGGCCTCTCCGAACCGATCAGCGCCATGCAATGGAAGGTCTGGAGTTTATTTCTTCCCGGCGGAAATTGAAACCGCGTTTCCTGCAAACCGCCGAACCCCTCACATTTCCCAGCATTCCCTATTTTCTTAAAATCATGAGTTGACGAAACCTGAAAAAGGCGCCAGAATTCGGCATTGTAGGAATAATCCTACAATTTTTCACCAAAATTTAGCCCAAATTTACCAGATCACGGCCTGTAGATATCGTTTAAGGATTTGTCCGCAATGTCTGCCGAAAATTCCGATACGCGCCCAACAGACATCTATGACCCGGAAACCGCCCGGGCCTATCTCAATTACCTTCTAACCCTCAGCATACGCCGTGAAGAATCCTTCGGCCCGTTGTCCCTCGCCTTCATCAGGGAACAGAATCTGGACGCCCTGAAAATCCTCCCTGAAGAACAGTTCAGCCTGATCATCGCTACGGTGCAATCGCTCGCCGACGAACCCAAACGTTTTTCCATGAAAGCCGAAATGCTCGAGCGCGCTCGAGGCGTTCTCGACCGCACCCGCTACTCCAGCCCACAGATTGCGCGGCAGATCGAATACGACCTGAAAAAAACCCGAGCCGAACTGGAAATCTACAAAAATTCCATGCAAGCGGGCGGCCCATCAGCTCCCGATTGTCCGCAAAGTCTGGTGATTGAATCCGAGGCCCCCGATTACTATCTGACGGTCGCGCAGAAGCGCGCCGGCGCTTATTACCAGAACAAATTCGGCTTGAGCAAGCAGGCTAAAACCGCCCAACATTTTGCCGGATCGCCGCGCGTCTTCGATCCCGACAATCGCGACATTCAAAAAGAATTTTCCGGCGCCTGCGCCCCCTTCATGAATTCGCGCACGAACGCATTTCACCTCATGCTTCCTTTCGACCTCAAAATAAGCAGGACGCCAGACGATCCGCTGGAAGCCGGTATTCGCGCTTATTACGCGAAGATGGGTTATTCCTTTCCTCTTGCTTTCGAGCGGGATAAGTTTTGCAGTTACCACGATGGAAGCGTACTCGATATCGCCATGGACGATCCCCACCTGATTTTCGTTTCGGCTTCCGCCGTCAAGGAAAAGGAATTTCCCAACCATTGCTTCGTCGGACCAGAGGGCGCGCCGCCTGAGTTCGCTTACCCCATTACCGTTCTGGAACGCACCGGCACGCTGGGACCTTACGTTCAAATTCCAACCAATTTTAAAATCTGGTTCGACGCTTGCAGAGTGTCCCTTCTGGTTCAGGGCGCGCCCGATCTTTATGAATATGGCCTGCACGGCGGCTCGGGGCTGATGACCCGGACACACGCTTCGGACAAGACCAAGGCCTACGCCGATTCCGAAAAACAATTATGGAGCGACGGCCTGAGTTTCAACTTTGCCAACATTCATTTGTTACTGGATGAAAAGCGCGAGATGGCTCACATCCCGCACAACACTCCCCTGTTCAGCCTCTACCCGGTTGTCAATCGCCAGCAGGTCAGATTCGAAAACGCAGAAAAACACGCGCGATAAAGACAACGTCGGAGGCAAACCTCCAAACATCAGCAAACCCGCTTACGAAACAGAATTTTTAAAGATAAATAAAGAGGAAGGGAAACAGGGAAAGGAGTTCGTGATCGCAGTTAAGGCCGGAGGTCGTTTAGCCCGGAGCGAGGGTCGTGACAAAATTGGTGAGTTTTTCTTTCGACAGGATTTGCTCTGCCATTTTCAGGGCGTCTTCTTTTTGCTCGAATTTATCCACCTGCACCTTATAAATCGGGCCTGCCTCCTGAGAGAATAAAGTCACGAAAGCGTGATAGCCTTTCTCAGCCAGCGATTCGATAAGGTTTTCCGCGAACTCGCGCGTCTTGTAGGCGCCCACTTGTATCGTGTAATACAGCGGAATTTTTTGCGCGGACTGGAAAGTCGTCTCTAATTGTTTTTCCGATTGAGCCGGAAGCGGCCAGGGCGCATTCGCAGGCTTCGATGCAAGCGCCGGATCTGCAGACGAAGCCGACTCGATGCGCATCGACTCTGAAAAATGATCCGGCTTGCTCAAGGACACAGGTCGAGCGCTTCGATTTACAGACAATCTGTCGCTCGACCGAACAGACGCGTAGCCTGCGCCCTTCTCTGCAGTCAAGGCATTCAACTCTGCCGGTCGGCGCGTCTTGCGCGTTGCAGACCTCACCGCCTGCAAACTTTCCTTACGATAACTGTTCTCTTTGCCCGGGCGGGAATGCGACGCCACGTCAACCAAAGGCCTTCTCGGCGTCTTGCCCGAGTCGGCGATTTTTGTGGGAGGACGCAACAAAGTTACTTCAGCGTTGACTGGCGATGGATTCGGTTTCTGTCGAGCGTCCGTATCGAGACTCGCGGTTTTCATCGCGGTCGGAGACGCAGTATTCTGGAATTCCATATCAGATCCTGCATCCAGCGATGCGGACTGCCACTGACTCTGCATCTTTTGAACTTCCTGCAACTCGCTCATGTCCTGAGCCGCCGCCAGCGCAATGACCGGGGCTTCGCTGACCCCAGGTTCGTCGGAGTCCTCGCTGGTCTCGCTACCGGGGGTTTTCAGGATCGCCGTCAATTTACCCACCATGTTCGCCGCCAGATTCTGCAAATTGAGTTTATTTGTTACAAAATGAATAGGCGCAATGATCGTCGAGGTGATGCCGGTTGGAATTTTTGCAATGCCTTCGAAATCCGTTTCCGTTTGCTCCGCCTCCCACAAGACCTCTCCCGTGCGCGTGTCGATCATCTGCACGCTGATGCCCAGTTCGATCGAGGAATGAAGAACCCAGTAAGACCGTTCTACTTTTTCCAAACGCCCCAGAACCACGGCGTCCACTCCCAAAATTTCTCCAAACTCCATCGGATTGATTCGTGAAAATTTTCTCGGATCGGTGAGCCCGCGTTGTGTGAGCAAGGCGTCGACGCGGTAACGCTCCATCAGTTGAAAATTGGAGTCTCGTAAATTGGCGAAAAAATTCTGACGCAGTAGCTCCGCCGTTTCCCGTTGCCCCTTGTCCGAATTGGCAAATGGCAAAATCGCCACGGTCTGCAAATGAGAGAGTTGTTGCAGGTTGCCGCTCACTTTGGTTTTGAAATCCTTGGCGCAGGCGGAAGCCATCAGAGCCGTCATGAGAAACAGCAGGAAATGCGCGACCGTTTTAACGCGAGTCTCCAAAAATCGCTTCGCATCTGCGCTCTCTGTCATGCGTTTCTCGTTCATATTCACAGACCCGCCGTCGTTGAAACCAGAGCGTTGCGGAAATATTTTTTTCCCGCCACGCCGCGTGGGTTCTTCAAGGTTCCGATCACCATCGCGTTGCTCACCCGGTCTCCGGGTTGAAACAGATACTCGCCGCGATAGACGCCCGCCGCAGTTTCTTTCATTGCGATGCCGGATCGCCAGTTTCCAATGTCGAAACTTGCAGACAGTCCCGGTTGTCCATGCATGTTCACCAGCACTTTATCTCCCGGTTCGACAATCGCGCCCGCTTTCAAATTGGTTTCGATACGAGTAATCATTGGCAGGGCCACCCGGGTCTTGCGGAATTCGGAGGGGTCGGGCAGTTCATTCAAGGCCTTGAGGGAAAACTTTTCGGCGGTTCTGTAAAAAGAGCGTTTGACGTCGGCGTTGTCGATCTGCCCCTGAATCATCGTGACGACGGAAGGGATGGCGATACCTGAATAGGACATTTCAGAATGCTCAACATCCCAGAGCATGTTGCCGGTTCTCAGATCCAGCATGGATAACTTGGCTTCGATGGTGGTTTCCGCATGAATCCCTCCGGTGAAATTGCTCGCCCGGCTCACGTCTCCCATCACAACCGCGTCCACTCCCAATATGGTTCTCCATTGCTTGTAAGTGATCTCAGCCAGGTCTGCTTCGCCGATCTTGAATTGCTTCAAGCGTTCATCGACCTGCTCCAGAGGCATGTCGTCATAACCCAGATAACTGAAATATCCGAAAAAGACCTTGCGAAAAATCTCCTGCGGCATTTCCGCCGTCTCATTTTCGGGTGCCAGAGTGAACGGCAGTATCGCAACCGTGCGCGGATAATCCTCCATATGCTCGGTCTGTTGCAGAATGTTCACATTGGCCGTACCACAAGCAGTTAGGAACAGCATGCAAACGAGCACAGCGGTCGATAGCGCTCCGGTCTTGAAAGAAATTCTCAAATCTTTTATAACCCAATGAATTTTAAGGACTTTAAGCGTCAAAACGATGTCATTCATGATAGGAATTTTTCCCATTTATGTCAATTAATTTAAACAAATTACAACTAATTTAAAAGCCACGCCCGGTTCAGACACAAACAGGCTCTATGGGATATATTCAAGCAATTATCGTACCGTCAATAATCCGACAGGGTTCCAAAACGCGGATACTCCATTAAGGGCATCGGAATCCACAATTTGATCCCGCTTCTTTGCTTGATCCGGCATTACTTATTTGTTAAATTTTAACTATGGGGGATTCCACACCTCAGCCCCAACTTCACTCAATCTTTATTAAACAAAGGATTATGAAATGCTGAAACAGCGCCCTGCGTTTTGGATTTTTCCCGTTTTGATCGCTTTCCTCTGTTTGGCTCTGCCAACTTTCGCCGTCGCCTCCGAGATCACCGACGATCTGAAAAACACGATCGACAAGGTCATCAAAATTGTCACCGACGAATCCCTCAAGAGCGATCCGGCTAAACGTCGCGCGACCTTGCGCGATGTCATTGACAAGCGATTCAATTACAAGCAAATGGTCATCCGATCCCTGGCCCAGAACTGGGACGAGCGAACGCCTCAGGAACGCGAGCAGTTCATCGAACTGTTTCAGAAACTTCTGGAAAATTCCTATGCCAGCAAACTCGAATCCTACCGCGATGAGAAAATCGAATATGTGGGCGAGCAGGTGAAGGGTCAGTATGCGTTGATCAATACCAAGATCATCCGCAAGGACGCTGAAATCGAAGTGGATTACAAAATGATCAACGAGGACGGCGCATGGAAGGTTTACGATTTCGTGATCGAGCGCGTCAGCATGATCCGTAATTACCGCTCCCAGTTCACCAAAATCATTCGCAAGGAATCCTATTCAGGACTCGTGACGAAGCTGGAAAACAAGATCAAGGACCTCGAATTGAACGGCGGAGAAAGCGACACGCTTTGATCGACGGAACCGTAGAACCTCACTTCAAAAGACACACATGATCGAAAGTTCGGCTCCGGCGCGGATTGATTTTGCCGGCGGGACTCTGGACATCTGGCCGCTGTACCTTTTTTTCAACAACCCGCCCACTCTCAACGCCGCCATCGACTGCTACGCCACGGTGAGGCTTGCGCCGCGCAAGGGCAAAGGCATCGTTGTAGAATCCATCGATCTCAAGCGTCGCGAATCTTTCGCCTCTCTCGATGCGCTTCCGACAGGAGCGCATCCCTTGATCCTGATTTTAAAAACGCTGTCCTTTTATCGTCCGCGCGGCGGCATGACGATCACCACGCATTGCCAGGCCCCGGCAGGATCCGGCATTGGCGGATCGTCCGCCCTCAACATCGCCCTGCACGGCGCCTTGAACGCCTGGACGGAACGCAAACTCTCCAAAGAGCAAATGCTCCGCATCGCCAAAAGCATCGAGACTCAGGTGATCGGCGTTCCCACGGGATGGCAGGACTATTTTCCCGCCCTGTACGGCGGCGCCCTTTCCGTCCGCCCTGATTTTGATGGCGTGGGACGCGAACGCCTCCCCGTTGATCTGCGCGAACTGTCGCGCCGTTTTATCCTGTGCTATTCAGGCGAGCCCAGGAAATCCGCGATCAACAACTGGGAAGTCATGAAACAAGCCGTGGACAAGAAGGCTTCAACGCTGAAGCGGCTCGACCGCCTGCAAAACATCGCCAGAAATATGGAAGCGCTGATCGCCAAGGGACGCTGGAAAGAACTCGCGCTCGCCCTCAACGAAGAAGGAACGGCGCGCAAAGCCCTCGCCCCCAACATCGCCACCCCGGAGATGAACCGGCTCATCGCCCAGGCAAAACGCGCGGGCGCCAAAGCCGCCAAAGTCTGCGGCGCGGGCGGCGGCGGGTGCATCGCCTTCATGATCGACCCCCATTCCCGCAGCGCGGTGGAAAGCGCATTAGAGAAGGCCGGCGGACGTTTGCTCCCCTTCCGCTTTGTTCGGCGCGGATTGCAGGTTCGCCGTACTTAAGCGCTTTTCAGAAAAATCGCTCGGGTATATAATGCGAAAATGAGATCGTTACGCCCCATCGAATTCAAGTTCATCGTATCCGCCTGTTTGATCCTTACGCTGGCAGGGGCCGCGCTCATCAATAATTTTCACGCCCCGCCCGAAGAAGGCCCTCTGACTCCGCCCATCGATTCGCCCGACGAAGCCGGTCGTTACATCCAAATGGCTTCGCAAAATTTTTTCTACCATGAATACGACGAGGCGCTGGAAAACTATCAGCACGCCATTCAGATTCTCGAAGCCAGGGGGGATTTTCGCCGGGCCGCCAGGCTTTACGAATCCATCGGCGATGTGCATAAATTTTTTCACGACCTTCAGGCCGCTGAAGAAAATTATATTTTCGCGATCGATTACCATGCCCGTATCGGCGACACAATTGGCGCGGGAAAGGCGATGACGCATCTTGCCGAATTGGAGATTGAAAAAGGCGCGCCGGATAACGCCGAAATCTGGTACGTCAAGGCGGTGGACACCGTCAAAACGCTGGAACCGAGCCGCGCCCAGGCGGAGGTTTACGAACGTCTCGGTCGCTATTACTGGAACGCCAAACGCGACGCCGATGCGCTTCCCATCATCGCACGGGCGCGCGACATCTTCGCCGCTCTGAAACATCAGGCCGGCTACGACCACATGGCGGCTCTCATCAAAGCGGTCAAGAGCCGACAAAGATCGCAACAGCCCGGCTGAGCGATTTTCCACGGGAAACGGTCGATCTTAAACCCTGTCGCCTTTTATATTTTAATGATGGGAATTATTCCCACTCGATGGTGCCGGGGGGTTTGGAACTGATGTCGTAGACGACGCGGTTGACGCCGCGCACTTCGTTGATGATGCGGTTGGAGATACGACCGAGCAGGTCGTAAGGCAGGTGCGCCCAGTCGGCGGTCATGCCGTCGGAGCTGGTGACGGCGCGCAGGGCGACGACATCTTCGTAGGTGCGGTTGTCTCCCATCACGCCGACGGTTTTCACCGGCAGGAGCACCGCAAAGGATTGCCACAGGTCCAGATAGAAACCCGCGGCCTTGATTTCTTCCAGGATCACCTTATCCGCTTCGCGCAGGACGTCCAGGCGCTCTTTCGTCACTTCGCCCAGAATGCGGATCGCCAGACCGGGGCCGGGGAAGGGTTGCCGTTGAATGATCTCATCGGGCATGCCCAACTCTCTTCCCATCTGACGCACTTCGTCCTTGAACAGTTCGCGCAGGGGTTCCACCAGTTTCATATCCATTTTTTCAGGCAGTCCGCCAACGTTGTGATGCGACTTGATGACAGCGGAGGGGCCGCCCTTGTGCGATACCGACTCGATGACGTCGGGATAGAGGGTGCCTTGCGCGAGAAAATCGAAATTGCCCATGCGCTTGGCTTCCTTCTCAAAAATTTCGATGAAGACGTTGCCGATGATCTTGCGTTTTTTCTCGGGATCGACCACGCCCGCCAATCGCGACAAAAATTCCTCCGCCGCGTCGATCACGATCAGGTTGATCTTGAAATGATTGCGAAAGGTCTGTTCCACCTTGTCGCGTTCGCCCAGACGCAATAAACCGTTGTCGATAAAAATACAGGTCAGGCGATCGCCGATGGCTTTGTGGATCAAAGCCGCCACCACGGAGGAATCGACGCCGCCGCTCAAAGCGCACAAGACCTGAGAGCCTTTGGTTGTTTCCTGAACGTCGGCGATGGCGCAGTTCACCAGCGAATCCATTTTCCAGTTGCGCACGCAAGCGCAGATCTTGAAGAGAAAATTTTCGATGACCTGCTTGCCTTCCGCCGTATGCACCACTTCGGGGTGAAATTGCAGACCGTAAATTTTTGCGATGGGATCTTCAATCGCGGCGTTCGGCGAATTGGTCGTGAAGGCGGTGGTTTTGAATCCCTTGGGGAGCTTTGAAATTCGGTCGCCGTGACTCATCCACACCGTGGACTTGTTGCGCACGCCTTCGAACAGGTGAGAAAATTCGGTGATCATCAGTTCCGCCCGACCGTATTCGCGTTGCTCTGCGGGATCGATCTGGCCCTGCAGAATGAAGGTGATCAACTGCATGCCGTAGCACACGCCAAGAACCGGGACCTTCATCGAAAAAATACGACGGTCGCAAATCGGCGCTTCCGGTGCGAAAACGCTGGCCGGGCCGCCCGACAAAATGATGCCGCGCGGTTTCATCGCTTCGATTTTTTCCCATTCCAGCGTGCAGGGATGAATCTCGCAATACACCTCCGCTTCGCGGATTTTTCTGGCGATGTTCTGCGTGTACTGAGAACCGTAATCGAGAATCAGGATTTTTTGATCGTGCAAAGGGTCTGTCATGGCGCAAGCATGTCCGCTCTTGTGCATCCGGAGCCGACGGGGGAGAAATCTATTTATTCAACATGATAATTCGGGGCCTCCTGGGTCACGATCACGTCGTGAACATGACTTTCCCTCAACCCCGAAGTGGTGATACGAATGAAGGTGGCGTCGTTGCGAAGCGCGTCAATGTCTTTGGCGCCGCAATATCCCATACCGGCGCGCAATCCGCCGAGCAACTGGTGTACGGTGAAAGAAAGCGAACCGCGAAATGGAATGCGCGCTTCCACGCCCTCCGGCACCAGCTTGCTTTCGGAAAGGCCGCGGTCCTGAAAATAACGCTCGCTGGAACCTTTGCTCATCGCCGCGATGGAACCCATGCCGCGATACTCCTTGTAGCTTCGACCTTGAAACAGAATTTTTTCTCCGGGGCTTTCTTCCGTCCCCGCGAACAGGGAACCGATCATGACCGTAGATGCGCCAGCGGCGATGGCCTTGGTGATCTCGCCCGAATTCTTGATACCGCCGTCGGCGATGATGGGAATATCTTTTTTAGAGGCGGCTTTCACGCATTCGGAAATCGCTGAAATCTGCGGAACGCCCACGCCGGTCACAACCCGCGTGGTGCAGATCGAACCGGGACCGATGCCGACCTTGACCGCATCCGCGCCCGCCTTGATGAGCGCGTTCACCGCTTCCTGGGTGGCGACGTTGCCGCCGATCACGGGCAGATCGGGGAAGGCTTTCTTGGCGCGGCGCACCGTTTCCAACACGCCTTCGGAATGGCCGTGGGCGCTGTCGATCACCAGCACGTCCAGCCCCACTCGCATCAGGGCTTCAATATGTTCTTCAGGATCTTCCTTGACGCCCAGCGCGGCGCCCACCAGCAAACGCCCCTGATCGTCCTTGGCGGCGTTGGGGAATCGTTCGGAGTTTTCAATATCGCGGATGGTGAGCAAGCCTTTCAGATTGCCGTCCTTGTCGACCACCAGTAATTTTTCAATGCGTTTGTCGTGCAGGAGTTTCTTCGACTCCGCCATCGACGTGCCTTCGGGAATCGTCACCAGTTGGGTGGTCATGAGACTGCTGACCGGCTTGTCGAGATTGGTTTCGAAGCGCAAATCGCGATTGGTGACAATGCCCACCACGCGCTTGCCCTCGACCACGGGAATGCCGGATATATTGTATTTTTGTTTGATTTCGATGGCTTCTTTGATCTTCTGATCGGGCTTCATCGTGATGGGGTCCGGGATCATCACGCTCGTCGCGCGCTTCACCTTGTCCACCATTTTTCTCTGATCGCGCGGATCGAGGTTGCGGTGGATGATGCCGATACCGCCTTCGAGAGCCAGGGCGATCGCCAGCGACGCTTCCGTCACCGTATCCATTGGCGCGCTCACCAGAGGGCAGTTGAGGGTGATCTGCCGGGTCAAGCGCGCTTTCAAATCGACATTGGAAGGCAATACCTTGCTGTGTGCGGGCAGGAGCAGGACATCGTCAAAAGTCAAATAGGTTGTAATCTTGTCTGGATCAATCATGGGGTCAACGAAGAAAAAATGGAAAGTTAGAATAGTATCATGCTGATCCTCAGGATCGCATAAAAAATCCCGCTTTTATAAAATTTCTCGTCGGGGGCGCGTTCGGCGCCTGCAAATCCCGCCGGGATAAAAGAAGCCCCCCTTTCATCAAGTTTGGCGAGAAATGCGGGTTAACTTGAAGAAAGAGGGGCTAGAGACCTGATGGCATACAGGTTCTAAATTTTTAAGATCACGAACAACCCGAGGTTGCCCCGCAAGTCATGCACTTCATGCAGGTTCCGTTGCGCACCAGCGTTAAGGACCCGCACTCGGAGCAGGGGTCGCCTTCGTATCCCTTCATTTTGGCGATGGCGGTATTAACAGCCGCGCCTTCCGACGCAGAAAGAGTGAATACTTTTTGGGCCACCGCTGTGGCTCCGTTTCCAACGGTTTTTTGAGCGCCGTTGCCGCCGTTGCTACGAAATCCGTTTCCATTGGTCGGGGCTGGCGTCGGCGCCGGAGTTTCCCTGGGAGCTTCCACAACCGCCGCGCTGGTTTGAGGCGCCGGGCTTTCGCTCACAACCTCGGGACCCTCGCTCTGAGAACCGCCGCTTTCCGTCTTGCCGATGGCGTCGGCGCGGATGTCTTCCGGCGTCACCTGGGCCAGATCGGTGCGGCCGAGATAATTGATCGCCAGATCGCGGAAGATATAGTCGATGGTCGAGGTGGACATGGTGATGCGCTGATTGCCGGAAACAAAACCGTTCGGCTCAAAACGGGTGAAAACGAAGGCTTCGACAAATTCTTCCAGCGGCACTCCATATTGCAAGCCCATCGAAATGGAAATGGCGAAGCAGTTCATCAAACTTCGGAAGGCCGCGCCCTCCTTGTGCATGTCGATGAAAATTTCGCCCAGCGTACCGTCTTCGTACTGCCCGGTGCGCAGATAGAGCTTGTGTCCGCCAATCACGGCTTTTTGCGTGTAGCCGTCGCGTCGATGCGGCAGGGCGCGTCGCTTGCGCAGAACGTCGACGATCTTTTCAGCGACCTTGACCGGATCCTTGCCCTCAAAATCCTCTTTATCCAGAGCCTTGAAGGCCTCCCCGGCAACGCTGTTGAGCGGCTGGCTGAGCTTGGAACCGTCGCGATAGACCGCCGTGCCTTTGAGCATCAATTTCCAACTCAGCATATGGGCTTTTTCCACATCTTCGAGCAGAGCGTCGTTCGGCATGTTGATGGTTTTGGAAATCGCTCCTGAAAGGAACGGCTGGCAGGCCGCCATCATGCGAATATGCGCTTCGGGTTTGATGAAGCGCGTTCCGTACTTGCCGCACTTGCCGGCGCAATCAAAAATGGAGTAATGCTCCGGTTTCAGATGCGGGGCGTTTTCTATCGTCATCGTTCCGCAAATCACATCGTTGGCTTTTTGAATCTCGTTCGCGGAAAAGCCCAAAGCCTTCAGCATGTTGAAGTCGAAGCGATTGAGCTCTTCTTCTGCAAGACCGAGCTTCTGCATGCAGAAATCCTCGCCCAGCACAAACTTGTTGAAAGCGAAGGTGATGTCGAACACCTTCGGCAATTCCGCCTGAATTTTGTCCAGCGCCTCGTCGGTGAAGCCCTTGCTCTTCAAGGCATCGCGGTTGATATGCGGCGTGTCCTGCAAACTTCCGGTGCCCACACAATATTGAACGATATCGCTGATCTGCGGCGCCGAATAGCCCTGCTTGCGGAGCGCGCCGGGCACCGAATGATTGATGATCTTGAAGTAACCGCCGCCCGCCAGTTTTTTATATTTGACCAGCGCATAGTCCGGCTCGATGCCCGTGGTGTCGCAATCCATGAGCAGGCCAATGGTTCCGGTCGGCGCGATACACGTGGTCTGCGCGTTGCGGTAACCGTGCTTTTCGCCCAGCGCGATGGCGCTTTTCCATTCCGACTGAGCCGCTTGCAGGAGATAATCCGGACAATGAAGACTGCTGATTCCCTGCGGGAATACGGTGAGACCTTCGTAGGCCTGGGGTTCTGCGTTATGCGTGGCGCGTTGATGATTGCGCAAGACCCGCATCATGGCTTTTTTGTTCTTTTCGTATTCTTTGAACACGCCCAATTGCGCGGCGATCTCCGCCGACATGGCGTAGGAAGCCCCGGTCAGAATCGAGGTCAAGGCCCCGGCAATCGCCCGGCCTTCTTCAGAATCGTAGGCGATACCCATGACCATGAGCATGGCGCCCATGTTGGCATAGCCCAGACCCAGCGTTCGGTAATCAAAACTTTTCTGCGCGATCGCCTTGTTCGGGAACTGCGCCATGATGACCGAAATCTCCAGCGTCAGCGTCCACAACCGGCAGGCGTGGCGGTAATGCTCGACCTTGAAGCGACCCGCCTCTTCGTCGTAAAAACGAATCAGGTTGATCGAGGCCAGATTGCAGGCCGTGTCGTCGAGGAACATGTACTCCGAGCAGGGATTGGATGCGTTGATGCGACCGCCCTCGGGGCAGGTATGCCATTCGTTGATGGTCGTATCGAACTGCAAGCCCGGATCGGCGCTCGACCAGGACGATTCATTGATTTTGTCCCACAGCTCGCGGGCGCGCAGGGTTTTTGAAACGGCGCCGTCGGTGCGTCGCGTCAGCTTCCATTCTGCGTCGCACTCAACCGCCTTCAAAAAATCATTGCTCAATCGAATCGAATTGTTGGAGTTTTGACCGGAAACCGTGATGTAGGCCTCCGAGTTCCAGTTCGTGTCAAACTCTTCAAAATGCACCGCCGTGTAGCCTTGCTTGGCGAGCTGGATCATCCGGTAGATATAGTTTTCCGGGATGTAGGCGTCCTTCGCATCGCGCACTGCTCGGCCCAATTCCTTATTGCGCGTCAGTTCAAAACGATCTTCCTCTTTGACGGAAGTATCGCAACTGGCTTTCATGATTTCTTTCAGATGTTTTCTGCAAGCCTGACTGCCTGCCGCCAGCGCCGCTACCTTGCGCTCTTCCTTGACTTTCCATTCGACGAATTCTTCGATGTCCGGGTGATCGGCGTCCAAAGTCACCATTTTCGCCGCGCGTCGCGTGGTGCCGCCGGATTTGATGGCCCCTGCGGCGCGGTCGCCGATTTTAAGAAAGCTCATCAATCCTGAGGACCGCCCGCCGCCCGATAAAGGCTCGCCGGAACCGCGCAGGGATGAAAAATTGGTTCCCGTACCCGAACCGTATTTGAACAGGCGCGCTTCCTGACGCCATAAATCCATGATGCCGCCTTCGCCCACCAGATCGTCTTTGATCGACATGATGAAGCAGGCATGCGGTTGCGGGCGCTCGTAAGCGCTGCGCGATTTGGTCAACTGATTCGTTGCCGGATCGAAATAATAATGCCCCTGAGAGGGCCCTTCAATGCCGTAAGCCCAGTTCAAACCGGTATTGAACCATTGCGGCGAATTCGGAGCCGCCAACTGACGGGCCAGCATGTAGCACATTTCATCGAAATAAGATTTCGCAAGCTCTTCGCTGGCGAAGCATTTGTTTTTCCAGCCCCAATAGGCCCAACAACCGGCCAGACGGCGGAACACCTGACGCGCGTCCTGCTCTGAGCCGAAGCGGTCGTCGCCTGGCAGACCGATCAGCGCATCCGGGTCTGGCTCGGACCTCTGCAACCATTCGGGAACGCCCTCTTCCGCCACTTTTTTCAACCGGGCCGGAATACCCGCCTTGCGGAAGTATTTCTGCGCCATGATGTCGACGGAGACCTGCGACCAGAAGTCTGGCACCATCACCCCTTCAATCGAAGAAACGACAGACCCATCGGCGTTGGTAATCTTTGATGTTCTTTCGACGAACCGTATCCCTTCAAAGGGATCATTTTGTTCTAAAGTGAATTTCCGATGGATTTGCACAGACACCTCCGCAATGTTTCTTAACTGGATCTATTTTTGTTTTATATGAGTTGAATTGCCGTACTTTGCAATGAGTAGGTATATCTCCATAACGCAATATTCTACAACATCTTGCGACGGATCATTACGATATACACAATATATGGGGTTGTCAACGAATTTTTGATCAATTTTTCGGGAGCCTGATAACTCGGGATTTTTAAAGGACTAACGCATACCCGGTTTTTTTCCCCAAAGCGATTTTTTTGCCTGTGAAAAACTATCGGCGCCCCGGTCCTCCAGCCATTTTGCGACTTTATCAGGCGAGCGCCCGAAATCCCGCTATTTTATCAGGTGAAAAACTGGTGGAGAAATAAAACCTTACTTTTCAATAGGTTCTATTTTTACTTTTCCGATGAATTCCATCAGGTGAAACGAGGTATTTCCCTCTTCCAGAGACAATTTAAGATGCGTCGCATCCACCCGGTTTTGTCCCATTGTCGGGTCCAGAGCTCGCCATTCTCCGACATACACTTCCGGCCAGGCGTGGTACAGGAAACCGCCGTATTTCTCCGAATAAACCAGGCCGTTGGCCATCCGCGTGGGGATTCCTGCGGCGCGCGCTATGGCCGTGAACAGGTAGGTGTGCGACTGGCATTCCCCCTTGCGCGTACGCAGAGCGTCCAGCGCCGATGCGGAATCAGACAGGGTTTTCTCCAGATTATTGTAAACCCAGGCATTGATTGCCTGCGCCGCCTCCCAGGCGCCGTCCTCGTCGGCGATCAATTCCTTCGCCAAGGCCCGAATCATGCCGTGTCGAGACTGCACTTTGACCGTATCCTCCAGATAAATCTGCAAGCTTGCATCCTCAATCGGAAAACCCGGACTGGAGCGCGGCCCGGAAGCCGACTCGGAGATCACTCGCAGTTGATAAACAAAATCTTCCGCCTCCACCTCGGTCTGCCTGACTATTGTTTGCCGCTGATCTTCGGGAATCAGGTTTTTGCGACGCAAACCGCTGATCTCATAACGCGCTGAAAATTTACTGAATGGATCGACAATGGGCCGACGCGGCTTGACCAGACTGAGGGTGATGAGACTGCTGACAGAAACCGGTTCGCCCGCCATGTCCAGCGCCTGCTCCTCGGTTTCCACAACGGACACGAACTGATTGGGAGTGGTCTCCTTCAATACTTTTCCGTCAGGCGTGATCCATATCTGACTTTCCATGCCGCCCATACGCTGGCGCACGACGAAGGCTTTATGGTTCTCGTCATCAAACAACAAATCCTCGCGGCGCAGGATTTCATATTCCAGCGTCTGCAACATCTGGAACGATTCCATGAACAGGGAAACCGTCCCCTTGCGGCCAGGAATCAGTCCGTCCTCTGCAATTTTTTGCAAATAATTAGCGGAAACAAAGAATTCGGGCTCCATGCTGATTGATTTTGTTCGATCAAAACCTTCGCCCTGCACGCGATACTCCAAACGTCCATTGACGACTTCCGCATGGATTTCCTGTCGCGCGCCCATGATTTCCTGTAACAAATAAAATCCCGCAAGACTGCCTTTTGAATCGAGGCGCGTTTCCTGAGTGAATATCGTGGTCTGGTCGACTCCTTCCGAAACAAAGCGCACATAGGATTTGGAATACATCGAAGCGCCGTCCGCCTGCTTTTGCTCGCGCACATGTGTGAAGCCGACTTTTTTTCCCTGAAAATAAATTCCCAGCCAGTGATCATCCAGCGAATCGGCGGTCGGAGCCGCGCTGGCCCCGCCTAAAAACAAAATAAAACAGCCGAGGAGACCTGCTATCAACACGCGCTGTTTTCTGTTCCAAATCATTTATGAGTTCCCTTTGCCTTGCGATACAATGACAACGTTGCGACCAAAAACGCTCGAATCCTTTCAAAATTCCATTTTGAAATACCCATTCTGCCGCATCAACGTTTGTTAGAGGATACAATGCCGACTTCAAAACCAAAAATTCTTTTTCTCTGCACCGGCAACTCCTGCCGAAGCCAGATGGCGGAAGGCTGGGCGCGTCACCTGAAAAGCGACCGACTGGAAGCGCATTCCGCCGGTCTCGAAGCGAAGGGACTGAACCCGCGCGCCGTTCAGGTGATGGCGGAAGCGGGAGTGGATATCTCCGCTCAACGATCACAGACGATGGACGATTTTCTGCAGATCAAATTTGATCACGTCGTCACCGTATGCAGTCACGCGCACGAAACCTGCCCGGTCTTTCCCGGCGGGGCGCGAATCACGCATCAGGGTTTTGACGACCCGCCGCAGTTGGCGCAGTCGGCGCAAAGCGAAGAGGAAGCTCTGGCGCATTTTCGCCGCGTGCGCGATGAAATACGATCTTATATAGAAACCCTGCCTGAAGCGTTGGAGAAATGACCGTGATGAAGTTATTAAAATTTTCGATTGGGATCTGCTGCGTTCTTTTGCTGTCGGGCGGCGCGAGCCAAAGCTTCGCCGAAACGGACCGGCTGAAAGTCGCCATCGTCGGCGACACCGGCATTGGCGAGCGGGCCTATCACCCCGGATTCGTCGCCGTTCAAAAGGCGATGGTCGAGCAGAAACCGGACCTGCTGATTCACCTTGGAGATTTCGCTTATCAACCCGATCTGTTCCCCTCGACCTGCGATTCCAAATACATCAAAGAAATTAAAGAAACGCTGGTCGACCCTTTTCCTGAGCGTTTGTTCGTCGCCGGCGACAACGATCTGGACCCGCACAAATGGAAGCCCAAGGCTTCCGGATGCTGGAAAGACATCGCCGCGATGGGCGACAGTCTGGAACGCAATGCGCCAAGAGAGCGCGAAGGCCTGTTGTCGATAGGCCCGGTTCTGTTCGGCCTGATCGACGGCTACCCCTGGGAGAACCCGGAGGCCTGGCTAAAACCGCATATCGATCGAGCGCGAGCGAAGGGGCAATGGGTGATCCTCGCTCATCACGAACCGGCTCTCACCACCGCCTGGTTCCTCGACAAACAGGAAAAAGAACTGAAGCAGATTGGGGCGCTTGCCGCCGACCTGGTTCTATCCGGTCATCAACACTCTTACGAGCGTTTTCACCCTTTGAGCCTGCAGGGTGATTCGCTGATCGCTCATAAAGAAAACGCGCCGGTCTACCCGCAGGGCGTCGGCGCAATGCATATCGTCAGCGGCGGAGGCGGAGCCACCTTCAAACCCTTTGCCGACATGCAGGGTCACCCCGAACGGAGCGCGCCGCCGGAGGTCTTTCAAGCGCTGGCTAAACGCGCTCTGATGAACCACTTTATTATTCTGGAAATCACGAAGGAAAAAATTGAAGGGACGACCTATCAGGTCTGCACGGATGAGGGGGACGGCAATCCGCGATGGAAACCGCGCAAGGATTTCTGGAAAGAAATTCGTTTGGATTGCGATGGCAAGACGCCGGGGACTTACGCCTTTGACCGCTTTGATATCAAACGCTGAACCGCCGGAAAAAAAATGCCCCGGTCCTTTGGGCCGGGGCGAGCAACATCAACCTAGAATTTTATCAACCTCGTCGATCATTTCTTTAACGTCTTCGGCAGATTTATCCACAGCCGCTTTCTCTTCAGGCGTTAATTTCAATTCGATGATCTCCTCGATTCCAGACATCCCCAGTTTGACCGGTACGCCAAAGAAAATATTACTCCAGCCATACTCGCCGTCCAGATAAACCGTACAAGGCAAAATCCGGCGCTCATCCAGCAAAACTGCTTCCACCATTTTTGCAACCGACGCGCCAGGAGCCAGAAACGCGGAACCCTTTTTGAGAAGGCCCACGATTTCCGCGCCGCCTTTACGGGTTCGATCGACCAAGCGGTCGATTTGTTCCTGAGTCATCATATCCGTGATGGAAATGCCCGAAACCGTTGAATAACGCGGCATGGGAACCATCGAATCGCCGTGTCCGCCAAGAACCATCGCATCGACGTCGACCAGAGAACAATCGAGTTCCAGAGAAATAAAGGTGCGAAAACGCGCCGCATCCAGCACGCCCGCCATGCCCATGACCCGGTTTTTGGGAAGGCCGGAAACTTTTTTTGCGATATAAACCATAGCGTCCAAAGGATTGGACACCACAATGATCAAGGGATTGGAAGAATACTTCATGATCTCTTCCGTCACGCTTTTTACAATATTTGCGTTGATGGCCAACAAGTCTGTACGACTCTGGCCCGGCTTTCTCGGAAGCCCGGCGGTGATGACCACCACGTCGGAATTCGCCGTGTCTTTGTAGTCATTCGTGCCTTTAACGATACTGTCGAAAACCTGCAAACAACCCGACTCTTGAAGATCCAGAGCCTTGCCTTGCGGCACGCCTTCGATAATATCGATCAATACCACGTCGCCAAGATTTTTATAAGCCAGCAGTTGAGTGACTGTAGTGCCTACCTGTCCGGCGCCTACAACAGTGATTTTTTTTCGCATGAGTCTGACCCGCCTCAATGAAACGCAACCCTGTAAGGAAAAGGTTGCATCCTGTTAGTTCCTACTGCAATTTTTAATTAGCTTGCTTCCAACTAAAATCCGCCGCCTTGCTACAGATAACGGAGAAACAAACCTTCGGTTCTTATTTCAAAAAAAAAGGGGGGGATAAATTATCCCCCCCTTGAATCGTAACGCAACAACCCGACTATTTCCCCAGACTGTCCAGAATCGCATTGAACGTTGTGCTGGGTCGCATCGCCGCGCTGACTTTCGTCGGATCGGGTCGATAATAACCGCCAATGTCCTTGGGTTGACCTTTAGCCGCTTTCAGTTCGCCGATGATCACATCCAGCTTTTCTTCAAGCGCCTTGGCGACGGGAGCGAATTTTGCTTTCATATCCGCATCGTCATCCTGAGCCGCCAGTTCTTGCGCCCAGTAAAGAGCCTCAAAAACATGGGTGCCCGCGTTGTCCAGTTCGCCGACTTCGCGACCAGGCGATTTCTTATTCTCCATCAATTTGCCCGTGGCCCGATCCAGTGTGTCGGCCAGGACTTGCGCTTTCGCGTTGCCTTTAGTTTTGCCGACATGGGCAAGCGATTCAGACAGCGCGAGGAACTCGCCGAGCGACTCCCATCTCAGATGACCTTCTTTGACAAATTGCTGAACGTGTTTCGGAGCCGAACCGCCGGCTCCAGTCTCGAACAACCCGCCGCCGTTAATCAAAGGAACAATGGAGAGCATTTTTGCGCTGGTGCCCAATTCAAGAATCGGGAACAAGTCGGTCAAATAGTCTCGCAGAACGTTTCCGGTTGCGGAGATGGTGTCTTTGCCTTCCTTCGCGCGCTGAAGCGCGTGTTTCATCGCATCCACCGGAGCCATGATATCGATGTCCAAACCGGAGGTGTCGTGATCTTTCAGGTAAAGATTTACTTTTTCAATGATCTGCGCGTCATGCGCACGGTTCTTGTCGAGCCAGAAAACAACCGGGGTGGCCGATGCGCGCGCGCGATTGACCGCCAGTTTGACCCAATCCTGAATCGGGATATCCTTAACCGAGCAACTTCTCCAGATATCGCCAGTTTCCACCTTATGCTCCAGCATCGTCTTACCAGCGCCGTCGATCACTCGAATCACGCCGTTGCCAGCCGCTTCAAAGGTTTTGTCGTGAGAACCGTATTCTTCCGCTTTCTGAGCCATCAAACCAACGTTAGGAACGGTGCCCATGGTGGTCGGGTCGAACTCGCCATTCTCGCGACAGAAATCAATCGCAGACTGATAGATGCCCGCGTAACTGCCATCCGGGATCATTGCCTTGGTGTCATGCTCTTTGCCGTCCGGTCCCCACATCTTTCCAGAAGTGCGGATCGCCGCCGCCATGGAAGCGTCGATGATGATATCGCTGGGAACGTGCAGATTGGTGATGCCCTTGTCGGAATCCACCATCGCCAGTTCCGGACCGTTTTTAATGCAGGTCTGGATATCCGCTTCGATTTCAGCTTTCTTGTCAGCGGGCAGATTTGCAATTTTAGCGTAGACGTCGCCGAGACCATTGTTCGGGATGACGCCCAGCTCTTTAAAAGTAGCCGCATGTTTGGTGAACACGTCTTCAAAGAAAACGGTGACCGCATGCCCAAAAATGATCGGGTCGGAAACCTTCATCATCGTGGCTTTCATGTGCAGGGAGAGCAGAACGCCTTCCTTTTTGCACGCCTCGATCTGCTCCTTGAAGAACTGGCGCAGAGCTTTGCAACTCATAGCGGTTGCGTCCACCACGTCGCCTTTGTCAAAAGCGACTTTATCTTTCAATACGGTGGTTGATCCGTCGTCGCCAACAAACTCAATGCGGCCGTTACCAGCCATCGCATCGGTGATCGTGATCGACTTTTCATTGGAACGAAAATCGCCGCTCGGCATGTTCACGACATGGGTTTTGGAATCTTTCGACCATTTGCCCATTTTGTGAGGGTTGTTCTTGGCGTAATTCTTGACTGAAGTGGAAGCTCTGCGGTCCGAATTGCCTTGTCGCAGGACCGGATTCACCGCGCTTCCCTTGACCTTATCGTATTTGGCTTTGATCTCTTTTTCTTCGTCGTTCTTGGGGCTTTCCGGGTAATCAGGCAGGTCGTAGCCCTGTCCCTTAAGCTCATTGATCGCCGCTTGCAACTGAGGAATCGAGGCGCTGATGTTCGGCAGTTTGATCACGTTTGCATCAGGCGTCTTCACGAGTTCGCCCAGCACAGCCAAATCATCTTCCTGTTTCTGCTCTGCCGTCAATCGCTCCGGAAACTGCGAAATGATACGTCCTGCGAGGGAAATATCCTTGGTGCCCACGTTAAGACCGGCGACTTTGGTAAACGACTGAATAATGGGGAGGAACGAACCACTTGCGAGTTCTGGAGCTTCATCAACCTTGGTGTAAATGATATCTAACTTGTCTGACATATGTTTTCCCTAAAAAATATCCTTAATAAGACATATTTAAAAAGACCAAAAAAATCTCACTTTCAATTTTTTTAATTTTTCAAAATATGCATGATTATATTGCAAAACGAATTGGCTAAATTAAATGATTTTTGCGCATATTGTCAAGTAAATTCAGGGTAACTGATTGTGATAATTGAAGAGATTTAAAGGGCATCGCGATTGCCAGAAGGGGCGCTTTGATGTATGCTGTCGGCTTTATCATTTCCGCTCACATCATGTTTGATTTTGCGCATCCTGTCCGCCGCAGGTCGCCTCTATGATTCCTATTTGACTTCATGACTCATTCGATCAGCCATTATCAATTCGGCATTGATTTTTCGCGGGCTGGGGATATCTCCACCGACCTCAGACAGCGCAACGAGTTTTTCAAGAAGTTCAAAGGCCTGCTCAAAGAGGAACACGAAAAAATCCTCGTGTGGCATCGGCGCGGCGCGGGCGGACGCGAAGTGATTCAAGCTCATACCGGACTCATCGACGAAGCCTTGCGACATATCATCACCTCGCTGGCCTCCAATGAAAGCTACGCGCGCTTCCCCATACTCAAGGAATTCGCCCTGATCGCTGTGGGCGGCTACGGTCGCGGCGAGATGAATCCGGCCTCGGACATTGACCTGCTGTTCCTGCGTCCAAAGAATATCCTCAAATCCACCGACCAGTTCATTCAGGACGTGACTTCCATCTTCTGGGGCGTCGGTCTCGAAATCGGACAGAGTTGCCGAACGATCAAAGACTGCATCAGTCTGGCGGAGGAGGACATCACCATCAAAACCTCGATGATCGATACGCGCTACCTGATCGGCGACCGTGCGCGCTACGATCTGTTTCGTCGCTCCTTCCTCAAAAATGTACTGAACAAGAACATCAAGGGATTCCTCGAAGCCAAGGCCCGCACGCCGGGCAACGTCAACCTGATCTCGCACGAAACGGTGACGGCCTACCCCGAGCCAAATATCAAGGAAGGTCCCGGCGGCTTGCGCGATTACCATTCGGCGCTGTGGGCGGCGGCGGCGCGGTTTGGCTGTGTGTCGCTCCGGGAAATCGGCAGAGAGGATGTGGTGACTCCGCAAGAACTGGATTCTCTGGACAGTTCCCTGAACTTTATCTTCCGGGTGCGCAACGAACTGCACTATATAAAGAAGCGCAAAAGCGATACGCTCTCCCACGCCCTGCAAAAAAAAATCGCACTGAACCTCGGTTATTCCAGCGACCGGGAGCAGACCTCCGTCGAAACTTTCATGCGCGACTATTACCTGCACGCCACCAATATCCAGAATATTTCAGACTCGATTTTTCAACAATGCCTGGCGCCGAAACGCGCCATTCGCAAGGTGATCCATTCTTTGACCCAGAAATCACTGGGCGACGGCTTTCTTTCTTCCGGCGACACCCTCTCCTACAGACGGGACGAACTGGGCCGCGCCAAGCGCAAAAAAAAGAGCCTGGTCTTTCGAGCCTTCGAGTTATTGATTCATAATGATCTGGAACCGGAAACGCAACTCAAACGTCTGATTCGTCTTGAAATCGAAAACATGGAGGACGAGCAGTTTCAGGAAGGCGTCGCGCAACGTCTGCTTGTCCAGGCGCTCAAAAGCGATCAGGCGGAAAAACATTTAAGGTCCCTGCATGAAACCGGGGCTTTGGCAAAACTCCTGCCTGAATTCGGTCAATCCGTCTGTATGGTGAGCTATGACTTCTACCACCATTTCACCGCCGACGAGCATTCCATGCGCAAAGTCGGGTTTCTGGAGGAGTTGGGTTCTCAACAATTGAAGCACCTCAACCTGCTGGCGAAAATTTCAGCGCGGCTGGAAGACAAGGTGCCCTTGAAAATGGCGTTCCTCTTGCAGTTTGCCCATCAGTCCAAACTTCCGGATCGGGCCGGTCTGGAGCAATCTCGCGGGGAATTGAAAGACCTTCTGCCTTTTGAAGACTGGGACCGCGTGCGCTTTTTGCTCAACAATCAGTTTGAAATGATCGAGACGGCCCTGCATCAAGACATCCATCAGCCCGCAGTGGTGCAACGTTTCGCTCAGAAAATGGGGTCGCCCGAACGGCTGGACATGCTGTTCCTGTTCAGCTATTGCGAGCTTCGCGCCGTGGCGCCGAGCGCCTGGACCTCTTACAAAAACGTACTCCTTGCGGAGCTGTACCACCGCGCCCAGGCTTATCTGAAAGACCCGGCTTCGCTACAACAACAGCCGCAGGCCACGCGCGACGAGGTCTATCGCGATTTGAACTGGGAGTTCACGGCCTCGCAAATTGAAGAGCATCTGCGGCAGATGCCGGATGACTATCTGGCGACCTGCAATTCGGTGGAAGTCGCCCTGCACATGCGCCTGGGGCGCTCGCTCGAATCGCAATCCTTCGTTTTCGATCACTACCCCAACGCGGAAGGCGCCTACCACCAGATCACCCTCCTGTGCGAGTCGATGGACGGGGCCTTTGAAAACCTCATCGGAGCCTTGACCTCGAAGAGCATGAATATTCTCGGCGCGCGCATTTTGCCGAGCCTGAACGGCCGGGTTTTCATTTCCACGCTGGTAGAAGATTCTGAGTACCTGAGGAACCAGCCAAACATCTGGAGTCGAATCGAAAAAGATTTGGACAATTTGATTTCAAAACGCGTCAATCTGCCCGACCTGTTAAAAAACCGAACCCGTTTCGTCGAAAAAAAAGCTCCTGAAATGGGCATCGTACCCAAAATTCAGATCGAAAATCCCGTCGACGAGCCTTACAGCATCGTTCGGGTGGAGGCGCGCGATCACATGGGCATGCTCTATAAAATCGTGCGCCGCTTTGGTCAGTTCAATATCCAGATTCATCGCGCCATCGTTTCCACGCAAGGCGGGCGCGGCATCGATATTTTTTACATCTCGCATTTTGGCGGAAAAGTCGCGCGCCCTAACTTCATATTGCGGATCAAGGAAAGCGTCATTCAGGGCTTGCTCCATAAATCTTTGGAGGATTTGTAGGCGATGCCCCGGCTCGCACGACTCGTCCTGAGCCTGACGGCGGTTCTGTTCCTGCAATCACCTGCGCTGGCGGAAACGGAGTTGGAACAGGGCCAGCGGCTGTTTTCGAAACATTGCAAGGTCTGTCACGGCGAGCAGGGCGATGGGCTGACCTTTGCCGCCAATGCGCTATCGCCGCCGCCGCGCAACTTTCTCACTGAAACCTCGCGTAAGGAATTGACCCGGCAACGCATTCTGGAATCCATCCAAAACGGACGCAAGGGAACCGCAATGATGCCCTGGAAATCCGTTCTGACTGAAACGGAAATTCAAGCCCTCGCAAGTTATATCAGAATTCGATTGATGGAAATGAAGGAATGAAAAGAAGCGCCGACTCTGGAACGAGTCGGGAGCATCGAAGTGGATTCTAGAAGCGCAACGAATCCATCGCCTCGTAGTGCGAATCGGCAAGGTAGAGCTGGTCTTCGTAATTCAGTTTGTTACGACGCAGATCGAGCGTTTTCAGGCGTCCCGTCCATTGTTTGCTTTCCAGCGCGTTGAAGCCACGTCGCGTGATCAGATTGCCGTTGAGAAAGAGATTCTCCAGCCCCGGGAGCGAATTTGATTCTGAAAGGGCAACCATCCCCCGGTCGGTCATGAAGGTATCCATCAGCTTGAGCGTCTTCAAATTCTTGAAGTCGCCAGAACCGGACAGGTACGCGACGCCTTTATCGTTGATGTCGTTGGCGCTCAGATTCAGTTCTTCCAGTCCCGTCATACCCGCGCGGCTCAAAGCCAAAGCGCCCAAATGCGTGACGCCGTTATTTTCCAGATTCAGCGTCTTCAATCCCGTCAGGGTTTTGCATTCCGCAAGACACAGAGCGCCCTTGTTGCGCAGGCCGTTGCTCATGAGGTTCAGGCGTCGTAAATTTTTCAGGTGCGGCGAGGCGATGAGCGCCGAGACGCTGCGGTGGTCCAGCCCCGTATTCCGCATCTGCAGGAATTCGACATCCTGCAGGCGTTCGGACCGCGCCAGAGCGACGATGCCCTTGTAGCCCAGAACCTGGTCGTTCAGGTTCAGTTCGCCATTCTTGAAATGGTCTTTGATCAGAATGCGCACATGCAGATCGAGCAGGATGCTTTCCGAAGCGCGCCCGAAATTGTTGTCGCGCATATACAGGTCGACAAGGCTTTTCAGATGCCTGGATTGCGCGATCGCTTTGGCGCCTTCATCGGCGATGGAATTCGAATCGAGAAACAAACGCTCCACGTTGGACAGAGTCGGAGATTGCGCCAGACTGCGCGCCCCCGCATCGCCAATCTGGTTCCAGCCCAGATTGATTTCCTTGAAAGGAGCGAAGGCTCCGGCTTGCATCCATTGCGCTATCGTAGCGTCGCCGATTTCATTCTTGCGCAGATTCAATACGCGCAGGGAGGTATTCGCCGCGCCATCAGGGAATTTAGTGATTTCATTGCAACCGACCCGGTTCATTTCAAACGACAGCCGGTTCAATTGTTTTAAAGAAGAGGATTTGATCAGATGCAACGCGCCGTCGTCGCCCACGCGGTTGCTGGTCATGCTGAGCGTTTGCAGATTGGGCAATTGAGTTGAATTGGCCAAGGCGATCGCTCCGCGGTCGCCGATCCGGTTCGCGTCTAAAATCAAATGCACGATATTGGATACGGTGGAACCTTGCGCCAGAATTTCCATGCCCTTGCAGGTCAGCTCATTCCAGCTGAGAACCAAATGCCGCACGCGACTCATGTCCTTGCATTTGACCAGAAAAGACAATCCCGCATCGCCCAGACGTTCGTAACTCAGATCAAGCAAACCGGTGCTTCGGTCTATCTTATCCCGTATCAATCGGACGAGATACAAATCGCGTTCGCTAACTTCCATATTCAATAACCCTCGGGGATTTCCGGGTAGAGATCCGCTTTGACCGTGCTCAACTTCTGCAAGCGAGGCGACTCGCGCAGGAGTTTCAAGGCATCCGGTTCTAATTTGTTATACATGACGTGCAATTCTTCGAGACTTTCCAGCCCCCTGGCTTGCGCCAGCGCTTCCAGACCCGCCGCGCCAATGCGGTTGGAATCCAGATGCAGAATTTTCAGTTTCGACAAATGTTCCGACTCTGCCAGCGCAATCGCCCCGGCGTCGCCGATGCGGTTGAACGACAAATCCAGCGTCTCCAGACGTCGCAGGCTCTCAGACTCTGCCAGCGCAATCGCTCCGGCGTCGCCAATGCGATTCGTATAGAGACTCAGGTAGCGCAAACGGGTCACATTGGCAGACTGCGCCAAAGCCTTCACGCCGTCGTCGCCGATGCGGTTCTCATAGAACCAAAGCTCGCGCAGAGAGGCGAACAATTCCCATTCCGCCAACTCTTCCATTCCTTCATCTTTGATGTTGTTTGAATGGAGGTATAGAACTTCCAGCCCTTCGACCTGAAGATTTTCGACCAGTTCGACGCAGATTTCGTTATTTATTTTTCGGTTGGAAAGATCCAGAACCTTGCGGTCCTTGCTCAAACCCCGCCGCAACCACTTGCGGATATAGGATAAATCGTCTGACATATTAATTTCGTATTTGGGTAAAAGAGCCATTGTATCGTTGCTGGGCAAAATGTAAAGCGGGAAAACAGTTCCCCCTGCCAAGCCCGACGATTCTCCTGCGCTTCCCGCAGCCAATTTTTCCGGTCATTTCCCTTCCTCCGCAGGCCAGGGCGCATGCTATGCTGTGGAGATGAAACGGCAAGCCCTGTCCCGCACTGCGATCCTGATCCTTTTCTGCCTGTTTGTCGCCTCCTGCACTCCTGAAAATGTGAAGGAGGAACCGGCCTTTCGACTGGCGCTCCGCGCCGAACCGCCGACTCTCGACTGGACGCTGGCCACCGACAGCATTTCGTTCAATGTTCTGACCAATATCATGGAGGGACTGACGCAGTACAACGCGCAACTGGAACCGCAACCGGCGATCGCGAAACGCTGGGAACTTTCCAAAGACAACAAGACGATTCTTTTTTATCTGCGCGACGACGTTTTCTGGAGCGACGGCAAGGCGGTGACGGCGGAAGATTTCGAATACGCCTGGAAACGCCTGCTCAACCCGGCGACTGCGGCTCAATACGCTTACTTCCTGTTCGATCTGGAAAACGCCGAGGAATACAACGCGGGCAGAATCAAAGACGCTTCAAAAGTCGGGGTGCGCGCGCTCGGCCCTCAATTGCTGGAAGTGAAACTCAAAAAACCCGCCGTCTATTTCCCCAGCATCACCACTTTCATGGTCACCTTTCCCCAGCGCCGGGATATCGTCGAGCGCTACGGCGACCGCTGGACCGACCCGAAGCATATCGTCACCAACGGTCCTTTTTTACTCTCCGAGTGGCATCATGAATACAAACTCGTCCTGCGCGCCAACCCGGGATATTACGATTCGCCGCCCCGGATCGACCGCGTCGACCTCTACGTTGTGGAAGAACCCACCACCGCGCTGACGCTCTACGAAACGGGGGAACTGGACATGATCGAACTGGCTCCGGTGGCGATCGAGCATTACAAGAACAGCCCGGAGTACCAGAACATGCCGCAACTGAGAGGCTATTATTACGGCTTCAACGCGCTAAAAAAACCCTTCGACGACGCGCGCGTTCGCAGAGCGCTGGCGCATTCCATTGACCGTTCAAAAATTCCGCTCATTCTCAAGGGAGGCGAAGCGCCTTCGGCGTCCTGGATTCCCAAAGGAATGTTCGGTCACAACCCGGAAATCGGCGCTCACTTTAATCCTGAACTGGCGCGACGCCTGCTGGCTGAGGCGGGATTCCCCGATGGACAGGGCTTCCCGAAGGTCGCCGCCATGTACAACACCGGAGACATTCATCGCCTGATCGGAGAGTTTCTGCAGGCGCAGTGGAAACAACATTTGAATATAGAGATCGAATTCGACAGTCAGGAATGGAAGGTTTTTTTGAATCGCTTGCAGACCGATCCGCCCGCCATGTTCCGCCTTGGTTGGGGCGCCGATTTCCCCGACCCCGACAATTTCATGAACCTGTTCATTTCCACCAGCGGCAACAACCGCATGCAATGGAGCCATCCGCCTTACGACGCGCTGGTGGCGCAAGGTTCCGCCGTCACCGACCCAAAACAACGACTGGAAATTTACGACGAAGCGCAACGCATTCTGACGGAGTCCGAAGCGGCCATGATTCCGCTGTTCACTTCGGCAATGAATCTGCTGGTCAGGCCTTACGTCAAGGGGTTTGAAATGAACGCGATGGAACTGCTGTACATCAAGAGAATCTATCTGGAGGGAAATCGAAGCGTTACTTCAAATTCGAATGCACAAAGTCGGTGATTTTCTGGAAGGATGCCAGGAACTGAGATTCGTCATGAGGGGACACGCGAAAGGATACCGCCCCGGCATGACCGCCGCCGCCCATATAATGGCTGTTGAATGTGGAGCGTATCAAATCTTCAGCCGTGCGAAGGTCAAAACCGTCGTAATCCACCGCCCGACGAAATTTCATGAAGATGCAATCCGCGCCCTCGGCGTTCTTGCCGTTGAACACAACAGCTCCCACCTTGCCCGATTTTTCAGGAACCAGATTGACCAGGGTCGCCAACAATTCAGAGAACCAGTCCGAATTGTATTCCCGGCAACAATCCGCAACTTCGCCATAGGTCGAGTTCAAAATATTTAAAACGCCCAGGCCGTCCTGAATGGAAATTCTCGACTCCATTCGATCCAGACATTTTTGCTGTTCATCCGTCAGCTTGTCCAGATATTGCAGGATTTCTTTCGGACTGGAAAATTTGGACCACTTGGTGTCGCCAGGCCGATCCGGCGTTGCGCTACGCAGACGAGTATTTTTTTCCAGCGCTCCGCCCAGAATTTCCAGCCAGGAATCAAAATCTTTCCGATAATGAACCACCCGACCGCCCACCGTATCGCCCAGCAAACCGGTAATCAACCCCAGCAAGATATTTCTCTGCTCAAAGGGAGCTGGAAAGGAAGGATTACGACTTTTCAATTTATTCAATAATTCGCCAATGATCTCGGTGTTGGCGTTGGCCTCGCGGAAGAGATGAGCGCTATCTTCCCGAATCTGCTCGCTGTCGGCGCCGAAGTGATGGTCTATTTCGACTATGATGGGATTTTGAGGCAGGACATGTTCGGACAGCTCTGCAAAAAAAGGAACCAGCTTGGTATTAGCCGTATCGCAGAAAACCAGCGCCTCATAGGAGGAACCCGATTTCTTGATATCCTCGACATTGCGCAGAACTTCAATGCCATTATAAGCGATGATCTTTTCGAAGTAATCGAGGTTGTCGCCCAGATTCTCAGAAATCAAAATACCGGCGCGCTTGCCAATCTTGACCAGATATAATGAAAGCGACATCATCGACCCGACCGAATCGGGATCAATGTCTCCTCCAAATAAAAAACTGTCGTGGTCTTCGAAAATGGCGACGGCGCGCGCCAAATTATTTTCCCAAACGTCTCCGGTTTGCGGCAATTTCTCTGTCATAGCTAATAACACAGTCCCAATTAATTGAGGAGTAAAAATCGTTAGGCATCAAATAATTCAGTAATATATGTAAAACATTTACGCAGAAAAATCAATAGAATTACACCTTCGCTTCAATTGACATTCCGAATAAAGTTTCGCAATCACTCCGCCCCAAGATCTTTATCAAATAATTGGTTGTAGTCCGAGTCGACCCGTTCCGTTTCATCGGAACGAATCCATGAGTAACCATCGCCTGCGGCGGCGCTATCATCTTCGGCAAAATCAAAGGCCCCGGCCTTGCTTGCATCGTCTGCAATCGTGGACTGGGGCCTCAATTTCAACTGTGTGGAACCGCAACGGCAGGCTGATTTACCTTCTTCGAAAGGCGTGTCTTTCAGCAAGAGGACGCTCATCGAGCATTGTTCGCACATCGCCTCTTTATGAGTGTCGTTCAAATTCGGCTCAATAAGAGGGTCTCGGCACTGATTGCACACCAGAAAATTTCTGGGGTGGTAATCAGGATGCAAATTTTCAATGCCGCAAGCCTTGCAAAACACAAGGAGGTCGCGAGGGTATGGAGCAGCCATGGCTTATCTCATTTAGAGGTTGTGTGAGGGCAAATCAGGATGCGGACTCATCTTTCGTGAAGTCGCCGCCCATTTTCTCCATCATTTCTGCTCGTTTTTCTGGGTCGCCCATCATCTCGCCCATTTTGGACATGTCAATGCCCATCGCCGCGAACTGACCGGTGAAAGGACACTTTCCAGCAGGCTTGGCTTCTTCTTCCGTTGCCGCCGCCGGCGTCGTTTCCCCATCCAGTTGTCCCGCTTCCGCAAGGATCATCCAGTGCAGAGCGTCGATTTGCTGATTCTTGTCTTCAGCGTACTTTTCGACGGCTTCGCGCGTTTCCTTATGCTCCAGGCCCGGAATCGCAAGATTGTATTTTTCCAACGCCTGCTTTTCTAACTCCAAAGCCTCTTTTAGAACACTCACAATATCTGTCATAACCGCTCCCACAAAAATTGGTTTAAATTTATTTGGATTTTGGCATAATAGACTAGCAAAAAGAATAAAGGGTGACAAGGTATTTACGTTTTACCCTCGCCATAGATATCCCGAAAATATCTCGACCTTTTCAGAATTCGGTGAAGCCGCAATGCTCAAGCGTCATTTTAAAAACGAACGTGGCTTTACTCTGGTAGAATCGCTGGTCACATTGTCCATCATTGGCGTGTTGGTTACAATTGCATTGTCGCAATTTTCAAGCCATAAAATCCGCGCCCTCGATGTTTCCGCCAGGGCCGATTTGCAAAGCCTTTGGCTGACTTGTAAGTTATACTGGCACGACAAAGGAGCGCTCTCCAATTGTTCCCAGTCCGTCGTCGCCGTCGCCTCTTACGGTTATCGAACGTCTCCGGGAGTGATTGTTTCCGGGAGCGGAACACAGGCGGTTTTTTCCGCCTCCGCATCGCATGAAGAAAGTCCCAACAGCCTTTCCATCGACGCACAGGGTCTGGTTCTTTAACGTGGAAAAACTCTGACCTGAAAGTTTCACCGGTAAAATTAATTCATCATTCCTAAAGATTGCGGAAATGCAATTTTAATGTTATCTTTCAAAGGCTTGCAAATGGTTTTCCTAACACCCACCCTCTCTCGACAATTTCTGTGAAAAATTTACACCAGCACATTGACTCCGCCAAGATCACTGAAAACTCCCCTCACCTGAAACGAAATAAAATCATCTCTCTCCTCAAAAAGAAATTTGATTTTCAAATGGCGCATTTGCGAGCGCCTTCGGCAAAAGGCGAAGGCATTTTAGAAAAATGCAAAACCTACAATGCCCCGGATCAAGCAAAAGAACTTGGCATCTATCCTTACTTCAGAGCGATCGAAGATACTTCTGGATCGCGAGTTGTCATCGAAGGAAAAAACGCCGTCACCGTTTCCACGAATAACTATCTGGGTCTGGCCAACGACAAGCGCGTGATAGAAGCCGCAAAGGCAGCGCTGGATCGCTTCGGCGCCGGTTGCACCGGAAGCCGCTTTCTCAACGGAACGCTCAGCCTGCACAAGATTCTGGAAAAAGAACTCGCTGAATTCCTGCACCGCGAAGACGCCATCGTCATGTCCACCGGTTTTCAAGCCAATCAGGGCACCATCAGTTGTCTACTCGGTCGCAAGGACATTGCTTTTTCAGACCGCGAAAACCACGCGAGTATTTACGAAGGTTGCGCCGTCTCCCCGGGAAAAACGGTTCGCTATCAACACAACGACATGCACCACCTCGAATACTATTTGAAAAAGTATCGCGACGTGCCCGGCAAGATGATCATCACCGATACGGTTTTCAGCATGAGCGGCGACATCGCCAATCTGCCGAGCATTGTGAAGCTGGCGCGCGATTACGGCGCCATCGTCCTCGCCGATGAAGCGCATGGTTTGGGCGTTCTAGGCGAAGCGGGACGCGGCGTCACCAATTATTACAATCTCGAAAAAGAGATCGACCTGTACGTGGGAACCTTCTCGAAAAGTCTGGGTTCCATCGGCGGCTTCATCTCCGCCAGTTCCAAAGTCGCCGAATACATCCGTCACAAAGCCTCGGCCTTTATTTTTACCGCCGCACTACCACCTGCCTCCGTAGCAGGCGTCACTGCCGCCCTCGATATCATGCAAAAAGAGCCGGAACGCCTGACTCAACTGGGGGAGAACACCTCCTATGTTAAAAAAGGATTTTTTGATATGGGATTCCAGATCAACAACAATCCCGTTCCCATCGTTCCCATTAAAATCGGAGACGAAGCGCTCACTTTGTATTTAAACCAATTACTGTTTGAAGATGGCGTCTTTGCAGGAGTCGCGGTGTCCCCGGTTGTGCCCCCACAGCACGCCATGATTCGAACCAGTTTCATGTCCACCCACACAACTGAAGATTTGGATCTGGTCTTGTCCTCTTTCAAAAAATTTGGCGTGGAGTTGGGCATCATTCCTCGCTGATGCCGCTTGCGCTTGAAAAGGTCGTCAGTCAACGCGACCGCGAACGTTTCATCGAATTGCCATGGACGCTGTACCGCCATGACAGGCAGTGGGTTCCGCCCCTGCGCCGTGAACGCTACGAATTTCTAAATCCATCCGTCAATCCATTTTTTAAAGACGCCGAGGTCGAGTTGTATCTCGCCACCTTGCACGGTGTGCCCGCGGGCCGCATCGCCTTGACGCTCAACCATTCGCACAACGCCTTTCATAATGAAAAGACCGGCTTCTTTGGCATGTTCGAATCGATCGACGATTCCGCCGTTGCCGATCTGCTCCTCGACTGCGCCGCCGACTGGTTGCAACGCAAAAAACTCGACACGCTTCTCGGCCCCATGAATCTTTCCACCAATCATGAGTGCGGCCTGCAAGTGAGCGGCTTTGATGAGCGCGTGGTTTTTGGCATTCCCTACAACCCGCCCTATTACGTCGACCTGCTGGAAAACTGGGGCCTGCAAAAAGCCAAGGATCTCATCAGCTTTTATCTGCACATCAAAAAAGTTCCCGATTATCTGGAACGCATCGTCTCACGCATCAAGGCGCGCAACCGCTTTAGCGTTCGCACCATCAACCTGAAGCGTTTTCCTGAAGAAATCGAACTGCTCTGGTCGATCTACAATTCCGCATGGAGCCGCAACTGGGGCTTTTCGCCCATGTCTAAAGACGAGTTCATCTATTCCGCAAAAGAGATGAAACAAATCGTCAATCCCAGTCTGTGTCTGATCGCTGAACGCCAGGGCGAACCCGTCGGTTTCTCCATCGCGCTTCCCGATATCAATCAGGCGCTCAAGCCCCTCAACGGAAATTTGTTTCCGTTTGGCTGGTTGAAATTTCTGATCGGACTCAGGAAGATCGACGGCGTTCGATGCATCACGCTTGGCGTCCCAAAAAAATTTCAAAAAAGCGGTATCGATTCCGTCCTGTATCATGAAACCTATCGTCAGCTGGTCTTGCAAAAAATAGAGAACTGCGAAATGTCCTGGATACTCGAAGACAACCAACCCATGCTATCCGCTCTCGAACGGCTCCAGGCACATGAATACAGGCGACACCGAATCTATGAGTTCACTCCCAAGTCTTAAGGGCTCCATCGCCTGCATCACCGGAGCATCCGGTTTCATCGGCGGGATTTTAGCCGACGCCCTGGCAGACCTGGGTTGTGAAGTGCGCATCCTTGCCCGCCCAACCAGCGACCTGCAGTGGATCGACCGCAAACGCATTCGCGTGTTCATAGGAGATTTGACCGGCGAAATACCGGAAGATTGGATTCAGGGAGCGCATTATGTGTTCCATTGCGCAGGTTTGACTAAAGCTAAAACGCGGGCCGATTTTTTCCGAGGCAACGCCGAGGCGTGCGACAAGCTGTTTGCGCTGTGTAGCCGACACGCTGGCGACCTGAAAAAAATCGTGCATCTGAGCAGTCTCGCCGCAGTGGGTCCGGCGACGCCTGAGTCCCCGGCGGACGAAACGACTCCCTGCCAGCCCGTCACCCATTACGGGCAATCCAAATGGAAGGGCGAACAAATTGCGCTCCGCTGGGCCGACACATTGCCGATCGTTATCCTGCGCCCTCCCATCGTGTACGGACCCAGAGAGAAAAATTTCTTCACCTTCATTCAATCTCTGGCAAAAGGATGGAATATCCAGATCGGTCGCGCTTCAAAACGCTTTTCGATGATCCATGTCGCCGACCTGACCCGCGCCATGATCCTTGCGGCCCTGGCCCCGGCGCATCAGGATAAGGTCTGGTTCGTCACCGACGGCGGCGCGCATAGCTGGGACGACATCGCAACGGCAGCGCTCAAAAATCTGAATCGCCCGGCGAGAAAAATCACCATTCCCGAATCGGCTTTGACCGGCGTTGCAATCCTCACCGAAGCCATTTATCTGTTCCGCAAGGACGCGCCCCTGCTGGATCGCCAGCGAATGATCGATATTCGACAAAGTTGCTGGGTCGCCTCGCCAAATAAATTTTTCAAACAATTCGCATTCAGTCCGCAGTATCCATTAGAATCGGGACTGCTTCACGCCATTTCATGGTACCGAGATAATCACTGGTTATAATTCATGTCCGAATCCAGCTCTACCGACCATGTTCTGAAAGACATTGTCGAACCCGTCAATCGTTACTTCCATGTTCCCGTTTCCGCGCGAATCGTTTCCTGGCTCTGCCAGACGCGAGCGACGCCGAACCAGGTCAGCTACACCTCAATTCTGCTCGGCATTTTGTCGGGACTGGCCTTCATGAGCGGCGGCCACTTTGGAATGTTCTGGGGCGGCGTTCTCCTTGAACTGTCGCTGATACTCGATTGCGTGGACGGGCAACTCGCCCGCGCCACCGGCCAGTCCAGCGAATGGGGCAGACTGCTCGACGGCATCGGCGGCTACGTTGCCTATCTCGCCGTCGTCTTTGGCATCACTTATTCATTGCCCGAATTCACCGGGGCGCTCGCTGTCGTCACCGTCGTCTGCATCATGAAAGCCATTTGCTTCGATTACTGCAAACAATATTTCACCGCCCGCGTGCAAGAGGGAACCGACGGCTCGCGCGCCGACGTTCTGAAGACCTACCAGAAATGGAGCCAATCGCAATCCGGCATTTTAAAAGTGTATTTTTACTATCTGCAACTTCAACAATGGGTCTTTCACGGACGCTGGTCCTCAATCAACGATTATTCTTTAGAAGACGAGCGTAAGGCTTCGGAAGAAATATTGACGCAGGAAGAAAGAAACGCATTCTATTTAAAGACGCGACCTTTGACCCGCATCTGGCGATGGAACGGACATGAGTTTTGTCTGTTTTTGCTGGCGGCATTCAGCCTGTTCGACTTACTCCCGATGCTTCTAACGCCGCTCGCAGTCGTGATGACGGTTCAGTTTTTCCTGACCCTGGCGCTCCACCGCATGTTACTACCCAATGAAATCCGTCCTTAAATTCATATTCAGGAAGATCATTCATCCCTATCCATTCTGGATTCTGGCGATCGCTCTCGCTTTGAGCGGGCTTTCGCTCTGGTATGCCTCAGGGTTGCAACTCAACTCGCGGATGGATCGACTCCTGCCGCAGAGCCTTCCTCTCATACAGGATTTCAACAAAGTCGTGGCGAAGACCGGCGGCTCCGGCCCGCTGGCCGTTGTTCTCGAAGATCTGGAACAGGTGCAGGCGGAAAAAATCATAGAAGATTTGACTCCGCGCCTGCGCAAAGTACCCGGCGTTCAATTCGTCGATTCCAAACTGCCCGTCGAATTCCTTGAAGACCGCCAACTGGTCATGGCCACCCGACGCAACCTGCTCGAACTGGAAGCGCTGATGGATGAAGCCGTGAATTATGCGCGCGAACAATTCGGCGGCCTGTTCATTACCGGAGCGGAAAATTTCGACTCGGAGCGTCTCCAGGCCTTTGCCGACGAGTTCCACATCTTCGACTCACTCAACCCTTATTACGCGGGAAAGCGCAAAGAGGGTTTCTATGCGAGGAAACAAAGCACCCGAAATTTTTATATTTTCATTCAGCCCTTGGGAACGGTGACCGACACCGGATTCACCGAACGCTTCGTTGAACAAATTCAGGCAACCATTGACGATTCCGGCTGGACTCAAAAAGTTCCCGGCTTGAACATCAAGCTGACCGGGTCGCTCATCGTCCGCATCGAAGAGAACACGACGATCGTTCGCGATTTGACTCGCTCTGCAATCGTCGCGGCGGGACTGGCGATTTTCATCATCGGTATTTACACGCGATCGCTCTTCGCCCTGCCGCTCATCTTTTTTCCGCTGTTCCTGTCCATGACCTACACCTTCGCCCTGACCCGGCTCTGGGTGGGCGAATTGAATATGATTTCAGGGTTTCTGGTCGCGATTCTTCTCGGCTTGGGAATCGATTACGGAATCCATTTATACATTCGTTTCAAACAGGAATTGCTCAAAGGTCAGCCCATCGCCGACTCGGCGGAACTGGTCATCACCCAGGTCGGACGCTCGGGAATGATGGCCATGCTCACCACCGCGAGTATTTTCTCCATACTCATCACCGCCGATTTCAAAGGCTTCTCCGAGTTCGGGCAGATCGCAACAATAGGAATTTTTTCCGCATTTATCTCGTACCTTTTTTTATTTCCAGCGCTGATCCTGGTCTTCGACAAGATCCACTGGCTGCGCAAGCCGCAACCTCGAGTTTTCAATCTGAATATCACCAATCTCTATTCCAACACGCCCTACTTTCTAACGGCTTTATTTCTGCTCCTGACGATCACCAGCCTGTTTCTGATCCCGGACATCAAGTTTGAATACGACTTCAGGAACTTACGCGGGGAATCGCCTGCGGCGGACTACGAAACGGCAACCACTGAAGATTTTGGATATGCGTTCTCCCCGACCGTCGTGCTGGCTTCGGACAAGGAACATCTGTTCCACATCCACCAGGCTCTGGAAAAAATAAAATTGAAACACCGCGAAGAATCGACCATCGGCGTGGTCCATTCCCTCAACCTGTTCAGCCGGAAGGAATACGATTCCAAACAGGACGTGATTGAGCAGATACAGGAAAATTTCAAGCTGGATGAGGACATCATTCTTTTATCACTCGGCAAGAAACGGCTGGATCGTTTGAAGGAACTGCTTTACGCCGACCCCTTCAACGAAGATAAAATCCCGCCGCTCCTGATAAAGAAATTCACAGCGGGGGATGAGTACCTTGCCCTGATTTTCTCACCCGCCAAAAAGAATTTTTTTGATATCCGCAATATCTATCAATTGGAAACAGAGGTGGCGGAACTCCGGGAACGTTTGGCCAAGCAAGACATCGAGGTCGCCATACTCAACGAGAACCTGCTCGCCGCAAAAGTCATGGACTGGGTGAAGGAACGCGGGCCGCAAGCCTTCGCGACTGCGCTGGGAGTGGTGTTTCTGCTACTGCTTCTGGACCTGAGGAATTTTTCTCACGCTCTGAAAACCTTTTTGCCCCTTGTGGCCGGTCTGTCGCTTACCGGCGCGCTGATGGCCCTGTTCCAGATTAAACTCAATTTTATCAATTTTGTCATGTTGCCGTCCATTGTCGGCATCATGATCGACCATTGCATTTACCTGACCCACCACATTCTCGACTACAATCCTGAAAAAACAATTCAGTCGATCAAGGAAACGGGAAGCGCGATCATTCTCTCCGCGCTGACCACGCTCTCCGGCTACGCCAGCCTCAACGTCGCCGGGCACGCCGGTATACGCTCCATTGCATCCGTTGTGGAGCTGGGCATCATCACCTGCACCGCCTGCGCCCTGTTCATGCTACCGGCTCTTTTTGAACTGGGCCATCATCAGTTGAAATTCAAACGCAAAGAAAAATCCAAAAAACTGTAGAGCAAATTTTTCTTAATATTCGGGGCGGTAATCACGGACGTCGCCCACATAATGCTCCGCCGATTCGCGAATACTCAATACCTCTTCGTCCGTCAATTCCCGTTTCACCTTTGCCGGAGAACCGATCGCCATGGTCCTCGGCGGGATCACCGTTCGCGCCGTCACCAGCGAGCCGGCGCCGACGATCGCGTCTTCGCCCACCACGGCGCCGTCCATCACCACCGCGCCCATGCCGATCAAACAACGGTCCTTGATGGTGCAGGCGTGCAAGGTGACGTTGTGCCCGACCGTGATGTCGTCTCCCAAAATGAGGGGGTACTTGCCGCGCGACACATGCAGGACGCAACCGTCCTGAATATTGGTGCGCTTGCCAATGCGTATGTAATGCACATCGCCGCGCACAACGGCGTTGAACCAGACGCTACTCCATTCCTGCATTTCCACGTCGCCGATCACGCAGGCGCCATCGGCAAGAAACACGCTGGGATGCAGGATCGGCGTTTTATCTTTATAAGTGTGAATCATCACTTCTCTCCTTGACTCGATTTTGACGCCCTCAACTCGCGAATGCCCGCGTTCACGCAGTCCCGGCTCTGCTCCGCCAGCGCTCGGCGATCCGTCGCGCCTTCAATCGCAGGATGCGCCTTGACGGCGACCTTCAATTCTTGATTTTTTAACAAGTCCCATAAATGTTCTGCAAAATTCTTATCGCCCCAGCTGGCTATCGATGGTCTGTTGGGGTCGAGATAAACAATGGAAACGGGGATGACGGGAATGCCCGCTCGAACCGCGCTTTCAAAATGCGAGCTTTTGAAGGGCAAGGCCTCAAGCTCCTGCGTCGCCACCGACTCGGGGAACATCGCCAGCAAAGAACCGCCCTCCAGCGCTTCCTGAATCTGCGCCAGGCTCTGCCGCACCTGCATGCGTCGCGTGCGATCCACAAACAAGGTTCCGCCCAATCGCGCCAGCCAACTGACCAACGGCCAGTCCGCCACCTCCGACTTCGCTACGAAACGCGCGGGATAACAGGCGGCAAGGACAAATATATCCGCCGCCCCGGAGTGATTGGCAACGATCAAGGCCCCCTTTGGGAACGGTCTCTCTGGCATGGAATCAATCTGAATATTGAAAATCCGGCAGGTCCATCGCCCCCAAAGTAGCGACAGGGTGCGCAGACGTCGCGCATAAGTTTGCGTGAATCCGCCTTCCAGCAGATAGAACAACGCCGCCGCTGACCCCAGCATCAGGTTCACAACAGCCAAAGCAAGCAAGCGGGCACAGGCTCTCAGAGCAGACATGCCGCCTTCAATACCAGTCCGGTCTGGGACGCATCCGCAAAATCCCGCCCATCATGTCTCTGAAAAAAATACGCGCCAGATTGTCCAGCAACGCTGTCTGAATTTGCCATTGCTTCACGCTAACCTTTTCTGATGCAATTTCCGTTTCAAGTAATTTTCTGGCGACGTCTGTCCAGGCCCCTGCGCTTTTCAACAAATGATAATGAATTTTATCCGCCCCGCAGTATGCCTTCAATCCCGATATCAGCGACCAGCGATCCGATTCGCCCTCGTGCAAGGCCGCATTGATATCCTGTACCGCCTTCTTCGCGCTTGCATAAGTGACTGAACTTCCCGGAAAAAAAATTCTTTTTAGAATATTGAAACGCGACTCGCCCACATCGTTTTCCATATCCACATGAATTGAGGACACCCATACATCGGCCCCTGTGTCTCTTAAGCGGTTCGCCATTTTCTGCAGGCTTTCAATAATTTCCTCCGCCGATACGCCGTAAAGAATGTCGTTGCCGATATCGGTCATGAGAGCCGTCACGCGATTGTTTTTATCTTCCGCCAGTTGCGTCGCCGCATCAACGATCCCGCAGTCGCGGATCGGTCGATAGCGAATGTTCATCAATCCGCCTTCAGCGCAAAATCCGCGTCCCGGCCCCAAAGCTCGCAGAAACCGCGTCGACCCCGCCGGGGAGGCCGATCTCAGACAACGCTCCAATGCCCAGTCGCCGCGAGCCAGATTGCTGGCTCCCATCAATGCGAACACGCGTTGTTTGACGGCTTCAGCGCTCAGGGAAGATAGGCTCATCTCAATCAGAACGCCTCAGCGTCGATAGCGTTCCGGCAGGCCAACGCGAAAGGCGCGCTCCTTGAGTTTTTGATAAAGCATCTGATAATGTTTTTCCAATCGAAGCGCGTTGGCGGCTTCGACGCCGCCCTGTGCGCGCAGACCGGTCGCCCTGGCTTTCGCGCCCTGCACGCGCCCTGCAAGATGACCGAACTGGCGACTCCACCAGGAACCCGGTTTGCCTTCGTAGGAGGTCTCGCCTTTTTCTGCCAACGGTTTCAAAATCAACTTCGCATTTACCTGATCGAGTTCCATTTTAAAATGGCTGAGAAAAGACATTCCCAACAATCCATCCACCTCGCCCATCTCGTTGGGGTTCACCGCCGCCTCGACGTTGAAGGCCTGCGCCCCGCCAATCTGCACCCGGTCCAGAGCGACCAGCGGCATCGCCACTTCGCCGCCTGCGGTGGAAAAGCTAATGCGCGGCGCAGAATACAAACCAAGGCTGAGCTGATCCGCGACTCGCTTTGATAAAGTAATCATCGACGCGCCGGTGTCCAGCATCAGTTTCGCGGAAACTCTGCGATTCAACTCGACTGTCGCAATGAAATGTCCGCCCGGCAATGGAATCAAATCGATCTCCATCGCTGATGCGGAGGGGATGTCGTTTTCTTTTTCAGGATAAGACGGAGCGGGACGGGATTCAAATGTTTTAAAACCATCCGTCTGGCGACGGTATTTTTGCGGGATGGTGGAGGGGTTGTCGGTGACATGCAGACGACCGTCCTCGTCCTTCCAGGAATACAGATCGGCCTCTGCCCTTTCCAGGCCGAACAGCAAGCCCAGCGTAACGAGTCCCACTACAAAACAATTCCGCATCGAATGAGGCCAGCTATTCAATGGCGATCGGACTCACATACACTTCGCGCGGTCTCACGCCGTCGGAGGGGCCGACGACGCCTTCCTTCTCCATCATCTCTATGATGCGCGCCGCGCGATTGTAGCCGATCCGTAATCTGCGCTGAATGTATGAAATGGACGCCTGCCTGTCTTTGGCGACGATCTCGACCGCCTCGTCGTATTTTTCATCGAACTCTTCAGCCTCGTCGCCGCCAGCGGATTCAGTCGGCATGTCCTTGAAAATATCTTCCTGATACTCCGGTTGCTTCTGACTCTTGATGAAGCCCACGATGCGGTTGATCTCTTCATCGCTCACCATCGCCCCATGCGCTCTTTGCAAACGATTGGTACCCGGCGGCAGGAACAACATGTCGCCTTTACCCAGCAGACGTTCCGCGCCCATCGAATCCAGAATCGTGCGCGAGTCGACGCGCGAGGTGACCTTGTAAGAAATTCGGGAAGGAAAATTCGCCTTGATGATGCCCGTCAACACGTCCACCGAAGGGCGTTGCGTGGCGATGATGATATGAATTCCCGAAGCCCGCGCCATTTGCGCCAGTCGAATCAGACAATCCTCCACGCCCTTGGACGCGACCATCATCAGGTCGGCCAACTCGTCGATGATAACGACGATGTAGGGGAGTTTATCCGGCGGCTCGGGAATCGGTTCGAGTTCATCAAATTCCTCTTCCGATCCTTCTTTCTCCGCCTTGCGTCGCAGTTTCTCTTCGATCTCGCGTTGCTTCACCGCTTCGGCGTATTCCTTTTGCAATTTCACCGCCATCGCATTGTAGCCGCTGATGTTGCGCACGCCGCTTTCCGCCATCGCCTTGTAACGGTTCTCCATTTCAGAAACCGCCCACTGCAAAGCCGCCGCCGCCTTTTTGGGATTCGTCACGACGGGAGAAATCAGGTGAGGGATGCCGTCGTAAATCGACAGCTCCAGCATTTTGGGATCGATCATGATGAACTTCACTTCATCCGGCGTCGCGTTGAGCAAAATGGAACAGATCATCGCGTTGAGGCCCACGCTTTTACCGGAGCCGGTGGAACCCGCCATCAGCAAATGCGGAACCGTCGCAAGATCCTGCACCATCGGTTCTCCCAGATTGTCCTTGCCAATCACCATGGTCAGCCTGGACTCAGACTCGGAAAATTCCTTGGAAGAAATCACGTCCTTGAAATAAATCGTTTCTCGTTTCAGATTCGGCACCTCAATGCCCACCACCGGTTTGCCCGGCACCGGGGCAAGAATGCGCAAGCTCAGGGCGCGCATGGCGAGCGCCAGATCGTCTGCCAGCGACAGAATGCGACTGACCTTGATTCCCGGCGCCGGTTCAAATTCAAACAGGGTGATGAACGGCCCCGGCAAAACCTGCACCACTTTGCCCTCCACGCCAAAATCCGCCAGCTTCTTTTCCAGAATCGCGCTACTCGCCAGAATTTCGTTGCGCGCGTTTTCATTTTCGGTTTGCTCCGGAGGGTCGTTCAGCAGGGACAGCGGCGGCACCTGATAATTGCCCAACTCCGCAACGAATGCAAAATCCTCCTGCACCACAAACTCCGCGGGATTCTCTTTTTCTTTCGACGCTTTATTTTGCGACGTCGGTTCGCGTTCGGGAGCGCGCGTCACGATCACCGGTTCGGGGAGGGCGCGCTTTTGTTTCTTATTTTCCAATTGCTGGGAACGATGCGACTTGAAGCGTTCGATGAGCCGGTCCTTCGCAAGCAGTATCGATTTGACCGCAAGCTTGATCAGGAACAGCAATCCCTTGAAGAGCCCTTCCAGGGATTCGTTCACCGTGCGACCGGTCATCGCCAGCAGACAAACCGCAATCAGCGTCGTCAGCACCAGAGTGGCGCCCACGGTACTCAGCCAGGTGGTGAGGAAATTCCCCATCAAACCGCCGGTCATGCCGCCCGCTTGCAAGCCCTGCTGGAAAAACGGATCCTGCTTGAACAGGATGTCCATCAGCGCGCAGATTCCGGCGAGAAACACCATGCCCGGCCCCGCCACCATTTTCCAGGACTGCACCTGCTTGCCGCGAATCAGCGACCAGCCCCAGATGAGAGTGATCAGCGGGAAGAAAAATCCGCCGCTACCAAACACCTGCGCCAGGCCGTCCGCCACGTAAGCGCCGACGATGCCGCCTGAATTCTGCGCTTTCACCGTTTCAGAAAATTGTTTGTTGAACGAAGGGTCTTCCGGCGAATACGTCAACAGCGAAATCATGACGAAAATGGTGAGCGCTACAAAAAAGATTCCCAAAAAATCCCGGCCCAGACCGGGCGCTTTATTTTCATCCATGAGAGCTTACCTTATGTTCTGTTATTAATCGTTTTGCCGCGTCTTGAAAGGTCGTGTCCTTGCGCCAGTGAACGTCGTCGGTCTCCATGCAGTCGAGGTTGTAATGCAGTCCCCGGCTCTCCCGCCGCTCCATCGCGCCTTTGATGATCAGCTGAGCGGTGATCGCGATATCGCGCAATTCCAGCGTGTCTTTGGTGAGCGTGAAATTCCAGTAGTACTCCTGAATTTCATCCAGCAATAGTTCGATGCGTCGTTGCGCCCTGCGCAGGCGTTTGTCGGATCGCACCACGCCCACATAATTCCACATCAGTTTTCGGATTTCGTCCCAGTTGTGCGACACGACGACCGATTCGTCGCTGTCCACCGCGCCGCGCGGGTCCCACTCGGGAATGCGAGCGCTCCATTTGCGCACCGTCTCTTTACGCGTCAACCACTCGCCCGCCTTGTCGACGGCTCGATGCGACAGCACCAGACCTTCCAGCAGTGAGTTAGAGGCCAGCCGATTGGCGCCGTGAAACCCGGAATAACACACTTCTCCGGAAGCGAAGAGCCGGTTGATATTGGTGCGACCCCACACGTCCACCGCGACGCCGCCGCACATATAATGCGCCGCCGGAACGACGGGTATGGCTTCCGTCGACATGTCGAAACCAAAGTCCTTGCAGGTCTTGTAAATATTCGGAAAACGTTCGCGCGCCCGATAGCCTTCGATATGCGTCGCATCAAGATAGACGCAATCGTCGCCGCTTTTCTTCATCTCGCAGTCGATGGCACGCGCCACCACGTCGCGCGGCGCCAGACATTTCAGCGGATGGTACTTCTCCATGAAGGTATCGCCGTTTTTCAAACGCAGGATGCCGCCCTCGCCGCGCACCGCTTCAGAGATCAAAAATGATTTGGCCTCCGGGTGGTACAGGCAGGTCGGGTGAAATTGAAAAAATTCCATATTGGAAATTTTCGCCGCCGCGCGATAGGCCAAAGCAATGCCGTCTCCGGTCGCCGTATCGGGATTGGAGGTGTACAGATACACCTTGCCCGCGCCGCCGGTCGCCAACAGAGTCGAATGACCGATGAAAGTTGAGACTTCATTGCGCACAACGTCCAGCGCGTAAATCCCCAAGGCTTCATCCTGCTCCGAACCCGGCTCGATGGAATCATCCAGACGAGCGAGGGTGATCAGGTCGATCGCCATGTGATGTTCAAACACTTCGATGTTTGGATTGTTGCGCGTCGCCTCCATCAGCGCGCGCTGGATTTCCCAGCCGGTGATGTCGTTAGCGTGCAGGATGCGCCGCTTCGAATGACCGCCTTCGCGAGTCAGGTCGTAGTCCTTGCCGCCCATTCGGGTGAACTGGGCGCCGAGCTCGATCAATTCGCGCACCCGCGCCGGGCCTTCCATGCAGATGATGCGGACCACGTCTTCCTTGCACAGCCCGCGTCCGGCGGTGAGCGTGTCCTGAACGTGCAGATCGCAGGAGTCGTCGCGCGCCATGACCGACGCAATACCGCCCTGGGCGTAGCGCGTCGCTGATTCCTGCAGGGCGTCCTTGGTGATGACCGCAACGGAACCTTTCTCCGCCGCTTTCAGGGCAAAGGTCAGTCCCGCGATGCCGCCGCCTATGACTATAAAATCTTTCTCGACTCTCATGCTAACATACTAGCGTATTAGCCCTTTAATTTCAATAAGATAAAACTCTCAAATGAGAGGCGGGAAAGACGGTCGGCAGACGATCCGGCGGCGCGCTTCGGGGATCAGGAGCGCCATGAACACGAGCATCAGGGTCGACAGCGAAAGCATCAACCCGGCGCCCCAGCCTTCCGGCTGATAGGAAAATTCGACCCGGTGTTCACCGGGAGGGAGGAAGACGGCGCGGTAAAAATAATTCGCTCGCAATACGGGGATGAATGTTCCGTCAACGCGCGCCGACCAACCGGGGAAATAACTGTCCAGAAGAACGAGGTAGCCAGCTTGCGATTGCCGGGTCTGCACAAAAACCCGGTTTGGAGCGTAAGTCACAGAGACAGCCTCCCCTTCAAACGGCGATCCGGAAGTTTCTGTTTGCGCAAACGGTTCGCCCAGCAAAACTTCTCTGAGAGGGTCAAACGACTCGCTGAAATACACATTGCTGGCTTTGGGATCTCCGCCCGAGCGGGCTTTGGAAACCATGAAGGCGCGCGGCAGGGCGCGTTCCAGTTCGACGCGCTCCGGCAACCCAAAGGGATGCGCCGAGGTCGGAGCCTCGCCGAGTTCCGGCGAGATCCAGAAACGCACGTTGCCTCGTTCCAGCATACGCCTGCGCTTGTCCGGCGGCGAACGGGTAAAAATCAGCGTCCACAACTCGCTGTCATGCAGACCCCAGCCCGTCAGACCGTCGATGTAGTTCAGCCCATGCACCGTACCCAGATTGGGATAGGCCTGCGCCTTCATCGCCAGATAACCGCGCAGTAAATTGCTTTCTCTGGGAAACGAATTCTTCGTCGGCAAAATCTCTTCTGTCAACAACGGCCCGCTATAGTAACGATAATTTTCGGCAGAAGGCGGGTGAGCCTGTAGCGCTTCCGGCGGCGATTCAAAGAAATTTTTATGAATCAGCGGAACCAGCGGCCCGTTATTCAATAACAAATCGAACGCGATCAGCGCAACCAGGCCGCCCTTGAGCAAACAGGCGTCCCAGATATCTTTTCGATGCAAAGCGATGAACAGGCCCGTCGCCGCGATGGAAAAAAGAATCCATCCTGTCGGACGCTGCGCATCGTAAGCCCCCACGGCAAGGATCAGCAAAACGAATCCAATACCGACCAGCATCAGTCCTTTTGCCGTCATCGTTCTTGACAGGCGCGCGATGGCGTCCAGTCCAAAGCCCGTGAGAAAGACAAGCGCATACGCCGACAGAAAGAAAAACTTTTCAGGATAACGAAAGCCGTCCAGCAAGGGAAGTGCGTCGTACATCAGGCGATAGGCCGGGTTGTGTTTCCCGAGACTGAACAATAATCCCAGCGCCAGAATGCAGATCCAGAAGTGCGCCTTTCGATCCTCTGTCCGCCAAAACGCGAACAACAAAACAAAAAGAGAAAACCAGCCCATATAGGGGCTGAGCAAAAAATAATCCGAGCGAAAGACCGGGTTCTGCATGAAGCCCGAAACATCCAGCGGAACCAACAGAGACAAGAGCGTTTCCGGCTTCATGGACCAGCGCGTCGCGGTTTCAAAATCCAGTCCACTTGCGCGGTCGCTGTGCGGGGCAAGGAACCCTGCGGGAATCCATTGCAGGGCGGAAAGCCCGAGTCCCAATAAGGTCGCTGTGAGCGCCTGCAGGGCTCTGCGGATGCGTCGCTCGCGTCCATGCATCCAGAGCGCATAGAGCAGTAGCAGGAAAACGCTCAGGAGAAAAAATTCAGGACTGCCCGCCAGAATCTGCAGGGCCAAGGCTAGGATCACTCCCAGCGCAGGGCCTACGCCGCCGCGTTGAAAAAAGCGTTCCGCGCAGAAAAGCATCGCCGGAAGCCAGACCGCGGCCTGAAAATGATTCTGCATGGGCGACACGGACAGAAAAAAACCGCCCCACATCGCGACACATCCAGCGCCCAGCGCGGCGAACATCGATTGCCCCGAACTGCGGCAAAAGAGATACGTGAAGAGCGAGCCAATCAAAAAATGACTCGTCACAAAAACATTGAAGGCGCTCGTGAAATCATCCCAAACGAAAATGAGATTGAGCGGATACAGAACGCCGGGATGCCACAGGGACAGAAAGGGAACGCCGCTATGGATCGCCGGCCACCAGAAAGGCATGAAGCCTTCTTGTAAAGCCTCCCAGATGAAATGCTTCATGGGATAGGCGAAGACGGGAATATCGCGAAAGAACAGGGAAAGATCCTGAAACAGGACGGGAAGAAAATACAACAACCAGGCCAGCGCCAACACGGACATCGCCGCCAGATCGCCGAGACCCCAGACAATCGCCTGCGTTTTACCGAAGGTCGGCGAGGTCGCTCTCGCTGGCGTCATCCCTTCAGGCTCTTGTTGTTTTCCATATCAAACCACATCGCAAACAAAAGAAATTGCAAGCCGGTGATCATCAGAAAAATGGAGAACAGGGCGCTCGTTACCGACACGGGGCCGACCGCTATACGGTAGAAGAACAAATAGAGGCCCGTTAGAAAACCGCTGGGAAAGGCGATCAGGCCCAGCGTGTAAAAGAAAACCAGAGGATGAAAATCCTTCACGATGTATTTGATGAACAGGCGTTCAAAAAATTTGGACAACAGCAATCGCGAGATCGTCCACACCACTCGGGAAATTTTCAACTCCGAGACTTCCCCGATATTATAAACGGGACGCACCGGAACATCGCGCACGGTGCAATTGCTGATATTGAGATTGACGAGCAAATCGTTGGGTACGCCGTATCGCGCATACATCGCGTCCAGATTCATTCGGCGCAAGGCGCGCAGGGAAATCGCGGTGTAACCGCATTGCGAATCGGCGATATGCCAGTAACCGCTGGCGATTTTGGTGAGCAGGGACAAGACCGCGTTGCCAAAAAATCGCGCGCGCGGGATGACTCGCCAATCGGCATGAAAGAGTCGGTTGCCTTTCGCGTAATCGACGCCTTCGACGGCGACCGGGCGAACCAGCTCGGGCAAATCCTCCGGGTCCATCTGCGCGTCGCCCGCCATCACCACGGTGACGTCAATTTGATTGTCCAAGCCCGCCTTGTAACCGGTTGCAATGGCTCCGCCGACGCCCTGATTTTTCTCATGCTCAATCAGTTCGACGCGCGCATCGCTTTTCATCGACTCTTTAATTTTCTCAACGGTCGCGTCGCCGCTCCGGTCGTCCACCACGAAGATGCGATCCACCCAATCGGGAATTGAACTCAGCGTCGTCTGAATCAGTTTTTCTTCGTTATGAGCGGGCACGACCACCGCGATGCTTTTGTTTTCAAACATGGGCTGAAAAATTCGAGTGGAAGAATATGAATGTCGGGTCGCGCAGAAACGGCGCGACGCTCTCACTTATTTATAACGGAAAAACCTGCATCCTGAAACTGAAAAGCCCACACACAGACAGCGGCAGGCAGTGCGATTGAGGGAGACTCTATCGAGTCGTTTCGAAAAGCCTTGAATCGGCGACGATTGGATGGGACAGCGCGCGACTGGGAACAGCCGCCGCTTTCTCTTAAAACCAGTTTTTCTGGAAGAGAACTTTACGGTTCGACCAAACGCCTTCGTTGCTCACTCGTATGAACTCCGGCGTGTAGCCTTCGATGCGCAGTAACTCCACGCCAAACTGGGACAGACCCGGTTCCAAAAGTTCGTTGGCCTGAAAATGCCACCACTCTGCGCCGAGGTAATTGCGTTTCTCACTGCGAGTGAAATTCAGGCGCGGTCCGATGGGATGAAATCCATGACGCATGCATAATTCGGTGAGATTGATGAAACGGCCCTTCACGGTTTTCGTCGCCGTGTCTCCGCCGGTCCAGGATCGCCCTTTCCAGACTTGCGCCTCCAGCTCCATTTCCTCTCCGCCGTCGGCGCGCGCCCAGACGGTCCAGGCCGTCGCCTCGCCCTGGGTGACGACGAAGGGATCGCTGGCGGGACGAAAAAAACCGGAGGCGATGGCCAGATCAAAAGCCAGACCTGCATAGTGCATCGACTTGGAGGATCGGCTGGCGCTGGCGCCCTGCGTCAACGCGCGCTTGCCGCCAGAGGATGTCAGTACCGCGCCAAGGGAGACGACCTCCTCATGCAGAGCCTGATAGCGCTCCGCCGCGTCGGCGCGCAGATAGACGCGATCATAACCGTCGATGCCCGGAGCGGTTTCCGCCTCGCAACGCACAAAGTCCAGCTTGGGTTCATATAACGCAAAGGGCATTTGCAAGGCCCAGTAGGTTTCCGGGCCGGGGATGCCGTCGACATAGAGATCGGCGGCGGCCTGAAATTCCATCACCGTCTCTTCCAGCGAGGCTTCGCTCAATTCATTCGCCCGGTCCAGAATACGATGAAACACCAGCAATTCACCCAATCGTTTCAGGTAACGCGCGCGTCGTTTCATCATTCGTCCCCGGAACGCTTGGGAGATTTGTAACCCGCTTTTGGCAATTCCAGCATGCGGTCGGCGTTGGCGTGCACTCGCCCGGTTTGCAGGGAATGGAGCATGTGCAGAAACACCGAACCGGGCTTGCCATTGCCGTCTTCAATGAAATAGGCGTGGCCTTTGGGCTTGTCGTAGGAGTTGTTAAAATTATCGCAGTCGATGGCGTAAACGTTTCTGGAAACCTTGCCCATATCCTCCGGGCCGCTGTGCCCCAGCCGCTTGGACACCACCTTGTTTTTAAGATTGACCACTTTGCTCGAACGCAGGGCCAGATCATCGCTGGCGTAGTACACCACGACGTTGCGCGCCGCATCGGAGATATAATGTCCCGCCTGATCCGGCTCCAGGGTTTCGTTGACGACGTCCGCCGAGGCCATGAAGATGTTACGGAAAATAGACGGCGAGGCGCCAAAATCATGCGCCCATTTTTTTAATGTATAGCGCAAAACGCGGTTGCCCATGGAATGCGCCAGCACGTTGATGCGTTTGAGACAATAGCGGTCCCGGTCGTTTTCGCCGTTGGGCGCCATCTGGTCGCGCCAGTCCATGAACTTTCCCACCACCCGGGCGAAACTCACCGCGCTTTTTTCCGCCGCGTCCTGATCGTCCCAGTAATCCTTGAGGATGCCCAAATCGTTGTCGCAGGGCCAGATCATCGGAACGACTTCGATCAAGCCCTTGCTCTTTTTATCAAATAATTTCTGCAGGCGCAGGGCGCGATCAAAAACGTCTCCTTCAGGGAGATTATTGAAACCGTGAATATAGAGCAGAACCTGTTTCTTGCCTTTAGGCGGCGGCGTGCGCAGGGCCTTGAAAAATTTCTTGCTGCCAATTTCCCTGTAATCATCACGGCCTTTTCTTTGGCAGAAGAAAACCGCCGCCGTCGGGTCGGTGTCTTCCAGGTCGAAAGTAACCTTGCGTTCTTCAAACTGGACGAGTCCCTGAGCGTCCAACATCAGGTTGCCCGCATCGTCGCGTCGCGCTCCGTTGCCTTCGTTGAATCTGCGATTGGTTATGAAATACATGCGATCGTTTCCTATGCTCGGAGTGAGTGTCCCCTTTGATGTGAAGCCCCCAATTTAAAAAAATTGGAGTAGCGATAAAGTAATACCGATTTCAAATGATTTCAAGTTTCAAATCGTCCGCGAAGGCGGGATCAAGGCGCGGGAAGTGTTGGGTCCGTATTCTGGCGACTTAATTCTGCGGAATTTGCTCGGCGAGTTCTTCTGCGGGGTAGGTCAGGATTTCGGCGAGCGTCGGGTGATAATGCGGGATGGCGGCCAGGTCGCCGACCGTTCCCCTGAAGTGCATGACAGCGATCAATTCGTGGATCAATTCGCCCGCCTCCGGGCCGACGATATGTCCGCCGAGGATTTCCCCCGTGTCAGCTCGACACAGTAATTTGACATGACCGTGCGTTTCGCCGAGGCACATGGATTTGCCGTGGTCGTCGAAGGGATACGACGCCGTGAGATAGGGAATCTGTTTTGCCTTGCATTCTTTTTCAGACAATCCAACGCTGGCAACGGCGGGATCCGTGAAAACGACGCTGGCTTTGAGTCGGTCGTCCATACGCTGTTCCGGGCGCTCCGGGAACAGCGCGTTGTGCGCCGCGATCTCGCCCTGCTGAATGGCAATGTGTACGATTTCGTGCAGACCGTTCACGTCGCCCGCCGCAAAGATATGAGGTTGACTGGTTCGCATCGCCGCATCCACAGAAATGCGACCGGCGTCTGTCTTCACTCCGGCGACCTGTAATTCCAGTCCGTCTATATTGGGACGTCGTCCCAGGCCCTGCAAGACGACTTCGGCGGAGACTGTTTTCGTCTCGCCCTCATGCTCGAAATGCAGAATGCGTTCCGCCCCCGAACGCTCCGCCCTGAGCAGTCGGGTTTGCGTGAACACCGTCATCCCCTCTTCGCGCAACCGCGCTTCGACGGGTCGCGCCAGATCTTCATCGCCGCTGGATAAAATATGCGCGCTTCTTTGGATCAGAGTCACTTGCGTCCCGAGTCGCGAATAGAACTGGGCCAGTTCCAAAGCCACCGGGCCGCCGCCGAGAACGATCATGGATTTCGGCAAGGCGCGAAGCTCCAGCGCGTCGTCGCTGGTCATGAATCCCGCTTCGCTCAGGCCGGGAATGGGGAAATCCGCCACACGGGAACCGGTGGCGATGACAAAACCTTTTTGAGCGGTCAGGATCGTATCGCCCGCCTGTACTTCTTTTGGCGACAGGAAAACGGCGCGTTGTTCGATCAGGTGAAAACGGGGGTTCTTGAGTTGTTCAATGCGATAGTCGGCGAATTCCCGAATCAGGCGATCCTTGCGCTCGATCACCGCCGCCAGATCGGCTTTGGCTTCGACCGCCAGCAAGCCAAAATCAGGAGCGCGGCGCATCAAAGAAATAACGTCGGAGGAACGCAGAATGGCTTTGGTGGGCATGCACCCGCGCAGGATGCACAAACCGCCCAGAGGCCCGGCGTCGACAATAGCGACGCGGGCGCCCTGCGATACGGCGGCGTTCGCCGCGGCGTAACCCGCAGAGCCGCCGCCGATCACGACAAGATCGTATTCTTCTTTTTTCATGAAGCCCGGAAACTCACAGTTCCCGGCATTCTTCCGCCGTCAGTTTGAATTCCCGATAGCATTCGTTGAGCAGATCGAGAGCGTTGGCGCGCATGCGTTCGTCGCCCAGTTCTTCCAGCAAGGCTTCCGCCTTGAGAAGGTGATGGATGGTTTCGCGCCCTTGTTTCAGCGAATAATGAACCATCGCAACGTTGCTGTGCGCTTTGGCGAATTTCGGATTGATGCGGATCGCTTCTCTATAATGGGCCAGGCAAACATCCGTCTCGCCTATCAGATTGGTGACGACGGCGAGGCTGTAATGCGCCATCGCGTCTTCTGGCTTGATGCGAACGGCTTCGCGAAAGCACTTGGCGGCTTCCACATTCATGGGAATTTTTCCATAGCGGAGGCCCAGATTGAATTGGGCGAGAAAATGATCCGGGTCCAGCTCGACGGCTTTTTTATACGACTCCATGCTGGTGCGATTGTCGCCAGCGCGGCCCGCCAACAATCCTTCCTGACACCATTCTTCCGCTGTTTTTTCCTTCGTTTTATCTTCAGACATAAAAATACAACCTCTCTTATTTTTCTTTAGTTGCTAGCAAAAATTGAAATTGGAATGCCGTCTATGCTACCTTATTCAGGTTCAAAATTGCAACCGAAGCATGACGCAATCGCGCATCAAGCGCGACGGCGTCGAATCATTGCATCAACCCTTTATCAGCCAAAGGAGTAAGCCCTATGCCAATCGAACCAGGCACCGAAGAAGAACGGTTGACCTTGGGGCGATGGATTAAAGCCGGTCAGAGCCTGATTGTAGGCGGTTCTGCGCTGGGAGATTCTTATCTCGACCCCAATGTCGTTCGTCCCCCGGATATCGCGCAACGATCCGAGGACTATGTCAAACTGGACCATGAAATCGCTGAACAATTACCGCATTTGAAAGGCAGATTCCGCTGGGATCTGGAAAAATATTTTCGCGATCGTTACGGCCCTTACCTTCCAAGAGATTGAACCGCTCATGTCAAAAGTAAAAATTTCCGAACTGGATGAGGCTCCCCCAGAAGGAATCGCCAAACAACTTCAATTTGAACACCCGCTCACCTATTACGTTTACGAAATCGGGCTGATTCAATCCCAGGGAACTTACTTCGCTATCACGGACAAGTGCAGGCTCTGCGGCGGTAGTCTGGGGAAAGGCATCCTGATGGGCAAGTTCGTTCTGTGCGACAAAACCGACTGCGCCTGGAATATGAAAAGCGGCATCTGCAAATCCGACCGCACCAACGTCACCCCGACTTATAAAGTGATCGTCGAAGAGGACGGGCTTTACATCAATATCTAGATATCTAAAGCAACGCGTCGCCTGAACCGGCGCCCTCGAAAGGGCGCCGTCAGTCTTTGACTAGGCGCAGACAACGCGATAGATCTCTTTGTATTTTTCCTCGACGCTTCCCAGATCGAAACGGAACCGATCCTTGTCCATTTTCTCGTTGGTGTCCCATTTCCACAGGCGACAGCCATCGGGGCTGATTTCATCGCCGAGAAGCACTTCGCCGCGATGCCGTCCAAACTCCAGCTTGAAATCCACCAGGCGAATATTGCGCTCCTTGAAAAAATCGAACATCCAGGTATTGATCTGCAATCCTCGTTCTTTGAGCAGAGCCACTTCTTCCGCCGTGGCCCACTCGAACACGTCGATATGGCAATCGTTGATCATCGGATCGCCCAGAGCGTCGTCCTTATAAAAGAATTCCAGAATCGGTTTGCGAAGCGTCTCGCCTTCTTTCAGACCCAAGCGTTTGCAAATACTACCCGCCGCAACGTTGCGAACCACCACTTCGACGGGAATTATTTCCAAACGCTTGACCAGCATTTCTCTTTCGTTCAAATGCTTCACGAAATGCGTTTTTGCTCCGCAGGTTTCCAGATACTGAAAAATCCGCGCTGAGATCGCGTTGTTCAGCGCTCCCTTGTCGACGATGGTGCCCTTCTTGATACCGTTGAAGGCCGTTGCATCGTCCTTAAAATATTGAACCATCAAATGCGGATCCTCTGTAGCGTAGAGAATCTTCGCCTTGCCCTCGTATACTTTTTCTTTACGTTCCATATCAGCTTCTCTCTTCTCCAAAGACTCGTCGAAAAATAGTATCGACATTTTTAAATTGCGATTTCAGGTTGAATGCCTGTTCCAGCTCTTTACCGCTCAAGAACTTCTTTACTTCCTTGTCCTTCTTCAAAAGCGGGAGAAAATCTTCTCCCTTTTCCCAAACGCGCATGGCGTTGCGTTGCACCCATCGGTAAGCGTCCTCGCGTTGCGCGCCCTTTCGCACCAGCGCCAGCAAAACGCTTTGCGAAAAAATAAGTCCGCGAGTCTGCTCCAGATTCTTCTTCATATTTTTTGGATACACCAGCAAGCGTTCCACCAGACGGGTCATTTTTTTCAACATGTAATGAACCAGAATGGAACTGTCCGGCCCGATCACGCGCTCGACGGATGAATGGCTGATGTCGCGCTCGTGCCACAGCGGCATGTTCTCCATCGCCGCGAGCGCGTTGACGCGCACGACGCGGGCCAGACCGCTCATTTGTTCGGACACCACCGGGTTGCGTTTGTGCGGCATGGCGGACGAGCCTTTTTGACCGCTGGAGAAAAATTCCTCCGCCTCCAGAACCTCGGTGCGTTGCAGGTGACGTATTTCGGTGGCGAATTTGTCAATCGACCCGGCCAGTATCGCCAGCGCCGAAAAAAATTCGGCGTGTCGATCGCGCTGGATGATCTGCGTCGATACCGGGGCCGGTTGTAATTTCAATTTTTTACAAACGTACTCTTCGACTTCAGGATCAATAGCCGCGAAGGTGCCGACGGCTCCTGAAATCTGCCCGACGGAAATCATTTTTCTGGCGTGTTTGAGACGGTCGATGTTGCGCGACATTTCCGCGTACCAGTTGGCGAGCTTCAGGCCAAAGGTGATGGGTTCGCCGTGGATGCCGTGGGAGCGGCCGATGCAGGGCGTCATCTTATGCGCGTAAGCCTGAACCTTGATGGCTTTCTGAAAGGCTTTCGCTTCTTTCAGGATCAGGTCGGCGGACTGTTGCATCTGCACCGCCAGCGCCGTGTCCAGCACGTCGGACGAGGTCATGCCCATATGCATGTATCGGGACGATTCGCCGATGTACTCGCCGACGCAGGTGAGAAAGGCGATGACGTCGTGTTTGACTTCTCGTTCGATTTCGTCAATGCGATCGATCTTGAACGCGGCTTTTTGCTGTATCTGTTTCAAATCGGCTTTCGGGATCTCGCCGCGCAGAGCGAGCGCTTCGCAAGCGTAGATTTCCACTTTCAGCCAGATGTTGAACTTGTTTTCCGCATCCCAAATCGCGGCCATTTCCGGTAATGTATATCTTGGGATCATGCATTCCCCTCTGTTCGTGCGAATGTTACACTATGCAAAAGGAGTTATATTAAACACAAACGAATTTGAAATCAATCATGGAAACCAAAACCATCTCAGTGTGTTTTATTTGTCTTGGAAATATATGCAGATCGCCTCTCGCGCAGGGCGTTTTTGAGGATTTGATCGCAAAAGAAGGGTTGGAAAATCGCATCCTGGTGTCTTCCGCCGGGGTGGGAGACTGGCATGTCGGTTCGCCGCCGGATGCGCGTATGCAAAACACGGCGCGCAATCGCGGCATCACCCTCAATAGCCGCGCCCAGCAAATCCAGACCGGCGATCTCAAACGCCTCGATCTGGCTCTGGCGATGGACGAAAGCAATATGCTGGCTCTCAAGCAAATTTTCCCCTCCTCCGCCGACCCCAAAAAATTGAGAATGTTCCGCTCGTTTGACCCTCAGCACAACGGCGACCTGAACGTGCCCGACCCTTATTACGGCGGCGACGCAGGCTTTGAAAATGTCTTCGACATTGTCAATCGGACCTGCCCGCAAATCATCGCCTTTCTAAAACAGGAATACGCTCTGTAACATGCAGGCAGAACTCACGCGAGCGCTGGAAGAGCTGTTTGGTCCCTCAACGCAAATCAAATCCACGGATGCGGTGGGGGGCGGGTGCATCAACCAGGCGCAGGTCCTGCGGCTGAGCAATGGCGAGCGGATCTTCCTCAAATCCAACCAACAGGCCCCTCTGCATTTTTTCGAAGCCGAAGCGCGCGGCCTGCGTCTCCTCGCCAGCGCGGACAACGGCCCATTGATTCCGCGCCCGCTGATTCAACCTCGCCCCGACACCCGCTTCCTTCTGCTGGAATATATTGAAGAAACCCGACCCGGCCCGGCCTACTCCCGTCAATTTGGCGAAGCGCTGGCGGCTCTGCATCGCGTCACCCAGGCACAGCACGGACTGGATCATAACAACTTCATCGGTCTGACTAGGCAGATCAATACGCTTGAATCCGATGGGGTGATTTTTTTTCGCGAGCATCGACTGCGCTTCCAACAGGAATTGGCGCGAGAACGAAATTTGCTTCCCAGCGCTGTCGACCAGAAACTGGATCGACTGTTAGACAAGTTGGAGATATTGATGGACCTGAAGGGGGAACCGCCTGCGCTCCTGCACGGCGACTTGTGGTCTGGCAATCATTTTTCCAGTGGGAACAGCCAAGCCTGCCTGTTTGACCCTGCGGTTTATTATGGCTACCGCGAAGCCGATATCGCCATGACCCGACTTTTCGGCGCTCTTTCCGAATCGACATACTCGGCATACCAGTCGGCATTTCCTTTGACTGCGGGATGGCAGGAGAGAACGGAGCTGTTTAATTTATATCATCTGCTGAATCATTTGAATCTGTTCGGCGAGTCTTACCTGGGCTCGGTGCGTCAAATCATCAATCGCTACATTTGACGCTCGTATTTGGGGCAAAAAAAATACGCCCCCCGAAGGGGGCGCACCAAAGGAGGGAACTACTGTTTCAAGCTAATACAGTTATGATTCTATTGCGCTTGAAAGGATTCAAGTTTTTTTAAATATTTTTTTAAGCTAGAAACCGCCGCCGATTCTTCGAATGAAAGTCGCGATTTCTTTCTGCGCCGGACCGTCAAAATTATGTTGTTCCAATGACAGAGTGGAAAGCACTGATTTACCGTGACTGATTTCCAGACCCTTGGCAATGCTCACCAACACGCGAGTGCCGTAACGCTCGACCAATTCGTGCTCTTCAGCGGCGCGGAAAGCAATATCCGGCCCCAGAATCATGGCCCAGGTTTGAACCACACAAACCTGCCGGGATTCTCGAAACTGAAGAGATTCAATCGCCTCCATATATTCTTCAGAAGTCATTCCGCCGGATTCAAACCTTTCGATCAGTTCGCCCAGCGTCTCTTCTTTCCCCGCCATTTTATTGAGCAGGTATTCAAGGATCTTGCCCTCAAATTTTCGCAATTCATCCAGATTCCAGGGACAACGAAAATCAGTCGACTCTTTTGTGTATTTGCTTTCCTGTTCAATTTTCTCAATACAAACCGGGCATCGCCCACCCGCATCGTGGCTGAATGGAGCGCCGCAATGGCAGGGAGCCAGACAGGTCTGGATCGCCAGCGCCAAAGCCTCGCCTCTGAGACCCAGAACCTCTTTCATCGCAACCTTTACCGGGTTGCTGGAAGCTATTGAAATCCAGTAAGCGCAGGACGAGCAATACAAGCGATAAAAGAGTTCGTCTTCAGCCGGTTCTATGACAGGGGCGTAACTTTCAGAACACAGTTGGCAGTCAATTTCGCGCGACAGGGGTTCGGTCATATTCAATCCGCTGAGAAGGTGGTTTCTAATTAATCATTAGATGTTGAGCCTGGAGGCATAGTTTTAAATTTTTTGCCGAACAAGGGAGTCCGACTATGCGCCGGGCGGAAAAACAAAAAACCGCCCCGGTCCAGGACCAGGGCGGCATGAAAAAGTGAATCCAAAACTAACCTTGATAAGCCTGTCCCAGACCGGCTGTTTCGGTTTCCTTGGCATCAAGCAGAATTTCGCCCGTAGCCCCATCAACCGGATGCATCGTAATGGCCTTTGCCGTGCTACAAACAATTTCGCACAACACGCAACCTTTACAACGATCAAGGATAATCGTAGCTTTCTTGTTTTCGTTCAGCATAATACAATCGGCTTCGGGACAATACATGATACAAAGCCGACACCCTTTTTCAGCCGTACATTTCGATTCATCTACATGGGCTACGTTATACACGCTTAACTTCTCCTGATTTGAAACGTTAAAAAAAAATGAATGCTTGTAAGAAAAAGGGGCTTAAATGGCAAGTTCCAATTTCTGGGTTTCGGCCCATTCGCTGGCCATGGCATACGCCTTTTTGATCGTATCGTTATTCGCCTGCAGCAACTGCTCTTTCTTGGCGTATTTTTTCTTGATCGCTTCGTCCAAAGTCGCCGTACCGCCCGATGCTACATATTTTTTACCAAAACGGTCCTGAAGCGCTTTTTCCATAGCTTCCAGAGAAACTACTTTGGTCACGCCCATGCAAGCGCCGATCATAGCCATATTGGTGGACAATTCCGTTCCGCCAATTTCGAGAGCCAGGGTCGTTGCGTCAATATTGAATACAGCTACATTAAGACCATCCAATCGCTCATGATCTTCCTTGGAGAGCAAATCTGAGGAGGTATTGATGATGACGAGTCCATTTTCTTTAATGCCAGAATAAAACGGAGCCGTATAGCTTTTTTGCATGGTAATAACCTGAGGATGGTAAACCATGATAACGTCAGGGTATACCAACTCGCCACGATCATAAATCCGTTCGGGACCAATCCGCGCATAACTCTCAGCAGGGGCCATTCGTTTTTCAGCGCCAAAGAACGGATTTGATATAGAAAAGAGCCCAGCATTGTTTGCCGCCATTGCCAGTAGGTGGGCTGAAGTGACCGCGCCCTGACCGCCCAAACCCGAAATGCGGATATTCATCCTTCTCTTCATAACGTCTCCTTAAATTTAAACTTCTATAAAGGGCTGTAGTCGTTAAGACTACAGCCCTTCCAGAATGTTAGCCTTGATTTTTTGCAGCTTTTTTACGAGCTTTTTCTTCCGCGTCCTTTTCCTTCAAGAACTTTTTGACTTCGTCGGTTGCGTACTCTTTGTAAACAAACCGTCCGCCAATCGCTTCTGCATCCTTCATCTCGTCCAGACCTTCCATGCTCTGCTTACCAATTTCCAGAATACACGGGGTATACAATTGAAGGAATGTCGGACCAAATTCGCGAGCAACCAGAATTGCGTTTTTGAGAGCTTTCTCAACACGGTTCGGTTTCGATACAGTCAAACAGGCGACATAGTGACAACCGGACTCGCGAGCGATTTCAGGAAGTCTTACTTTGTCGAACAGCTTGCCGACCGGAGCCATTTTGGAAACGAAACCTTTTTGCATGAGTCCGCTTTCCTGTCCGCCGGTGTTTGCATACAATTCGTTATCAAAACAAATCGTGGTGAATTTTTCCTGACGGAACCAGGACTGCAAGGTCATGTCGAGACCGATATCTACGGTCGCGCCATCGCCTGCCAATACGACAACATCTTTGACCTTATCGGGGAAACGCACTTTCAATGCCCGATGCAGACCCGATGCAATGGCGTTTTGATTCCCGAACAGGGAGTGAATGTTCTGTACGGCAACATGCGGGAATACGAGACTCGTACAACCCGTGGAGCCGACGAAAACCGTATCTTCCGGCGCAGGCAAGCTGGCCAGAACATAACGAAATGCGATGGACTCGGGACAACCTGCGCACAGGGAATGTTGCTCAATCAACTCCTTGGAGGAGCCAACGTCTTTCCAGCCGCGGTCTTGATTACCGTAGGTGGCATCCTTTACCAGATCCAGATATTCTGGAGGCATGATGTCCGCTAAATCATCGCAGAGAACGATTTTTTCTTTACTCATGATAGTTTGCCTTTATATAAAATCCAGTTAATGAATTCAAAAATTTAAAATCAAGTCCCAAAATTCCTTAAGAGAACGCTAACTTAGCATCCGCCCCAGGAATCCGTCGCGATACCGAGATGCTTCTTAATTTCTTCGGCGATCACTTCAGAAGGCATGGTCATACCGCCAGCAACATGCGGTCCGGCGTATACCCGCTCGTTGTTCGGGAGAAGAGCTTTGATTTCACGAGCCAACCATCCGGCCATATTGAACTCAGGCACGAAGATATGCTTGGCGTTCGCCGTCGCTTCGAGAAGTTCCTCGTTCGGGAAGGGGCGAATGGTTTTGATTTTAACCAGACCGACCTTGATACCTTCTTCTTCCAGCAAGCGAATCGCTTCGCGTCCCTGGCTGACTGCGGTGCCTGAACTTACGATCAGGATTTCGCGATCAAGGTTTTCGGTTTCAATCAATCCGCCGAGCAATTGAATCGTGTGTTTTCGAGAACGCTCAACTGCCGCGCGAACTTCCTGTTGCCAGGATGCATGCGTTGCGTAACTGATATAATTGGATTTCATTACAAAAGGATCACGCATCATACGAACCGGAGGACATTCCATATCCATACACGGTACCGGAGATTTGTAAGGATCGTACGGCGTCAAACACAAATCTTCAGGCGCTTTTTGTACGGTGTCCTTGGTGTGCGTTACAAAGAACCCGTCGCAACAATTGGCGAGGGGCAGATGCACGTCCGGTTGTTCGGAAACGATGAATCCGGCGAGGATGAAATCATACAAATCCTGAGCCGTCTCTGCATGCCATACCAGCATGCCGGTTTCCAGCAGATAGTGCATTTCCAGCGTATCCGGCTGAATGCTCAGCGGAGAGTTGATGCCGCGACACGTCACGCACACCTGAATCGGCAGACGGGAACCGGCCCACATCGGGAAGTTCTCCATTGCGCGCAAGGTGCCCGGACCTGCAGTGGTGGTGAAAACGCGCGCACCGCCAAAAGAGGCGCCCGCGCATTGTCCCATAACTGCAAACTCACTCTCTCCACGAAAGTAATCGAGCAGATAGCCTTCTGCGTACAATTCGCCAATCAACGCCGCCGCTTCACTCTGAGGAGTGATCGGATAGGCAACTGAAATATCAACGCTGGCGACTTTGATCGCATCGCGAATAACTTCACTACCCGTCAGGAACGAAGGTCCCTGCTGGTCTTTAGCGGCAAACATATCCTCAACGTCCGTGAACGTCTGATCCTTTTTATTCTTTTGACCAAGCTTTACATGCTGGGAACGTGTTCCCTTTTTACCCTTAACATCTACCTCTTTATTCATAGGATTTCTCCCTGAAGTAGGCCGTCCCGAAAGACACGCTCTATAGGTTTCATTACCAGACCCGTAGACCTGGATAATTTAATTAAAAAACTTTCCATTAAATCTTAAATTCCTCAGCTTCGGCCAGCGCTGGTCATCTTAAACTGCTTGAAGCCTTCCGCCTGACTCTCAACGCCTTCCGACTTCAATCGTTTCACGGTTTCGGTCATCTTGTCTATCTTTTCCACCGTAAGGTCTCGGAAAGACAAACAAGCGTCCTCATGGCCCGCCTGCGCACACATCGCCATCGTGTAGCAGTTGGTGCCGCCGCGAATGATTTTCAATGCCAGATTCGCCTGATGACAATGCACGCCGATAAAGATACAGACATCAATTTTATTATGCCAGATCGTGAGGTTCGGGTGGTTCGGATTGATTTCAGCCTCAGGATCAATCTTTGGATATTTAGGGCGGTAATCCGCCATAGGAATCAAACGCGCTGGAATTGCATCCGCCAATCGGCGTATGGCCGCCGCTTTAAGCGCGGCCTTGTCATTCCATTTCCACAGCACAAGAGGACCAGGGAAGAGGGTCGGCACTTTTCCCGCCAGCAACTTCCGCGCGGCATATTCATAGGCTTCTTCTTCAGGTACAATTCTTCCTTCGATATGGGCTTCACCCGGATCGGGCAACACAACTCCCATTGATGCGGCGGCTGGAGGCAAAAAAGCTTCCGGGCCCGGTAGGACCTTATATTCACTCATCCCTTATTCCTTCTTTGTATAAAGTGATTAAATTAATTGTTCTGTTGAAAGCTACACACTATAAACCACGCCAAAAATGTTGTCAAAACTTTTTAGTACAGGGCTTTTGCAGCGCTCGCTGCTTTTCAGGTCTTTCAACTCTACGGGGTGTTTCAACCCAAACTCACGCCTAAAACGACCCGATGCGTAAATCCGTAGAACATAATCCCTGCAACCTGTATCACACCGTTAGAAAGTATCTATTCTCTACGCGGCGGCGTTTTTCAATACGATCAGGCGGATGCCGAACCTTCGCCCAACTGCTCTTTCATATTACGCAAGAGGATCAGATGGCGTTGCTCTTCCGCCAGCAAATGCGCAAAAACAGCCCGCACATCCATCTTTCGTTCCCGCTCCAGCAGTTTTTCCAGAATAGCAATGGAACGCATCTCGGATTGAATGCCCATCTCAATGGCCTCTTCATCCGTCTTCAACTGGGCAGGATCGGCTTCTCTCTTCGGCTCGTCCGGAAAAATTTCCGTCTTGATCAGCTCGGCCAGCGAAGGTTCCACAGCGCGCTTCCCCATGGACTTGCCGGGAAGCGCCGGTTGCAGAAAACCAGACTTGGCCTGCAGAGCCTGCATGTGATCCTTTTCCTCTTGCGCTAATTGCGCAAAAACAGACCGCACTCGCGGCTCCTTTGCGACCTTGCTCGCCTTCTCATAGAACCGGATACCCTGACGCTCAATCAAAATACTGACTTCAATAGCATCAGCGCATTGAAAACTCAAAGTTGGCAAAATGTCGGTGTCGGTCATGATCGTATCCTTTGAATGCAAATCTAATCTATCACAAAATTGAAGCAGTCCCTAAGAAGAGTTGCCCTGAAATTCCATTTTCCCCATTTTGTTCAATAAAAATAATATGTTATAGTGAGTCCGCCTGAACGATTCCTCTCCGGTTTCAGTCAAGAAACCTGTCGGGAATGCCGCTACCGCAATGACAAGATTCATATTATTCAACCTATTAAACGCCCAAGGCATTGAGCGCTCCCAGATATTATCATGAAAGAAGTTGAAATTTTTACCGATGGGGCCTGCAAGGGCAACCCCGGCCCAGGCGGCTATGGCTGCATTTTACGTTACGAGGGGAGGTCGAAAGAGCTCAAAGGCAACTCGCGACAGACCACTAATAATATAATGGAAATGATGGCGGCAATCGTTGCGCTACAGGAACTCAAGGAACCTTGCAAGGTGTCTCTGACCACCGATTCCCAATATCTGGTCAAGGGGGCGACGGAATGGCTCGCCGGCTGGAAACGTAAGGGCTGGAAAACCGCCTCGCGACAACCGATCAAGAATAAAGAACTTTGGGAAGAAGTTTCCCGATTGATCGACATGCACGAAATCACCTGGCTTTGGACGCGCGGACATTCCGGCCACCCGGAAAATGAACGATGCGACCAACTCGCCAACGAAGCGATTTTGAGCCTTCGATGAAACCATCATGACGCAGGGATTTCAATTGTGACGTTTTAAGCAAAACGATGCGACCTCAACCATTTCATGAATTTCATATGCCTCTCTCTAGCAACGATCTGAAAATTCACAGCATCATCAAATGGATCGTGATTCTGGAAGCGTTTTTCCTGACCGCCTCCTGCACCACCATTCGCCCGCAACCAGACCGGGAGCGCGAGCGACCGCCTCTGTATTCCAAAGCGCCGTCGCAACAAGAAAACGCGAATTCAGGCCGGGACGCTTACTGGTACCGTTCGAAACAATGGTCCACACCTGAAAAGAATCCGCCAGAGAACACGCAAGAGACGCCATCAAGCTCTGCTATCGACGCGGACGAACCGGGTGTCGAAGAATTTTTCGATCAACCCCTCGTTTTCAACGACGACCTCCCTGCGGATTCGCTCAAACTGGCGATTCGCAATCAACTCTCGGCCTTGAAGATTCAGGACGTCAACAAAACGCAACGCTTTGCTTCGGGCTATGTAACGCACCGTCGATTGATCGATACGCTGGAATCCTTCCTCGACCTGATCGCTCAAAATTTACCCGAAGAGACATTCCGCGAACGCATCCAACAGGACTACGTTCTGATCAAGGCGGGCGGCGACAAGGACAAAGTGCTGGTGACGGGTTATTACACGCCGATCATGCCGGCCAGCCGCATGCGCACGGAGGAATATCGCTTTCCGCTTTACCGATTGCCGGAAGAACCGCCGCATTTGCAGGTGGTGGGCTATCACGGAGAGGAAAACTGGACGGCGGCTCAATCTGCGGACCGACTGGCCCGCCAGCTAACGCGCAAGCAAATCGACGACGAAGGCGCGCTCGAAAATCGCGGCCTGGAAATCGCCTGGTTGCGCGACGATCTCGATCGCTTCTTCCTGCACATACAAGGATCGGGGATTTTACAATTTCGCGACGGCTCGGTGAGCAAGGCGCGCTTCGCCGGGGCCAATGATTATAACTACAAGGGAATCGGTCGCCTGATGATCGACGACGGCGTGATTGAAGTGGCGCAAGGCTCGATGCAGGGCATCAAACAATATTTTAAAGACCATCCGCAGGATATTCCTAAATACCTGCACCAGAACGACCGTTATATTTTCTTCGCTCTTTCCGAAGGCGGCCCGATGGGTTCGGGCGGAAGCGAAGTGGTGGGCGGGCGCTCCATCGCCACCGACAAGGGCATTTACCCGGCGGGGGGGCTGGCGTTCATTCGCTCTCGCAAACCCATATTGAACGAATCCAACGAAATCAAATCATGGGAAGCCTTCACCCGCTTCGTGGTCGACCAGGATACCGGGAGCGCGATCCGCGGTCCCGCTCGCGCCGATCTGTATTTCGGCATCGGCGACCAGGCCGGGGCCAAGGCCGGTCGTTTTCATGAACGTAGCGAAATCTACTACCTGCTCAAAAAATAATTCCGCATCATTCGCAGTACAACGACACCAGGCGCTTGTCGATAAAATCAAAACGCTCGTCGGGCACGTTGAACTGTTCTTTATTCAAGTCGCCCTGCACGGCGCTGTAGTCCAGATTTTTCGGGTCGCGACGGATCATGCAGGCAAAGGTAACGGTGTCGGGTTTTTCTTCGATCTCAAGAAAATTCACCGCGCGCACAAAGGACGAACCGGTTGTGACGATATCATCCACAATCAGAAAATGCGTGTCGGCGGAGAACGCCGGTAATTTCATTTGCGCAAACGCCAGGCGATTGTGGGACACCACATAAAAAGGAATGCCCATCGCTCTCGACAGCTGATAAGCGATACGAATGCCCTCGGTTTCAATGCCGATGATGACGTTGAAGCGACCGTGATCGGCCTGCCAGGCCTCGAGCTTATGGCGCAATAATTCGCAGTAAGCCGCGCTCATGTCATCGGTCAGCGATGCATAGTCATAGTCGTATTCTGATTTCACCCCGTTGCTTAAAACAAATTGACCTTCTTTTTTGATCCTCGAAAACACAGGCTTCTCCTTGAATATTTGCGTTGCCAATCCACCTGAACATTGAACCCGGAACAAACACCGGGCGACTCGATTCCGCTAGGCCTTCTCGCCCTCTTCCGTCCATCCGAATTTGCCGATCATCGGCACGAATTTACAGTCCCCGATATTTTTTCTGACGAAAGAATCGCCGCGTCGGGTGACCAGTACCAGTTGCTGGGATTCCAGATCGCCCACCGGCGCCACCAGACGCCCGCCCTGCTCATCCAGTTGATCGAGCAGAGACGAAGGAATATCCGGGGCCGCCGCCGCAACCAGTATCGCCTGATACGGGGATTGGTCGCGCCAGCCGTAGGCGCCGTCAAACACCTTGAAATTCACGTTAGTATACCCCAATTCGCCGAGCAGGATACGGGCTCTTTTAGATAGGGAACTGATGCGCTCGATAGTGAACACCTGAGACGCCGTCTCCGCCAGAATCGCGGTCTGATAACCTGAACCGGTGCCGATTTCGAGAACGCGCTCTTCCCCGGTCAATTGCAGAGCCTGGGTCATGTGCGCGACGATAAAGGGCTGGGAAATGGTTTGATTGTCGCCAATGGGCAGGGGGTGGTCGCCGTAAGCTTTGTGACCGAGAGAATCCTCGACAAACAAATGTCGCGGAACCCGGCTCATCGCCTCCAGAGTCCTTAAATCCTTGATCCCCCGGCTCACCAGGTGATCGTCAATCATTTTACGCCGTTGACCGGCGTTGGCCTTCATGGCCTGTGGGGAAATCGCCATAACTATTCAATGCGTTTGAGAGCCGAAGAACAAACCGCGGCTTTCAAAACGTTCATCGCCTATAATATTCGTTCGGGGAATGTCCTGCTAGTGAAGGGAGCTGTAGCGCTTGCCGCCAACCAATTCCGGCGTCTTTCCCGTTCGCGTCAAAAGACCGGATCGCAACGAGGGAAGGGTTTCCAACTTACGGGGATTCTGGTAAAAAACCAGGTCCCACTGGCCATGACGTTCGTCGTGCTTCAGTAAATAGATATTTTCATCGTCAGCCCGAACTTTAAAACAAACCGAGCGCTCTCCATACCATCGGTCGATCACCTCTATAACCCGATAGCGTCGATCAGCCAGATAAAATGCGTCAGGCCCTTTTTCCTTATCATTTTCCGATTCGCATTCCACTCGTAACATAAAGCTCATGTTATGCTTTCAACAAGTAAATGTAAACAATTTTTTGACACTGTGGACGGCTTCCCCATATAATAAGTTTCTCCAATAAATTCAGCATCTTTTGACAAATTTTAGACGTTTTGCGAACCGGGTTCTGCGTGCATGGATCGAATCTCTGTGGATCAAATCAAAGGGCATTTAAAAGCGTTCGCTTTCGAACGAAACCCCTACACATCTCCGCAAAATTTGAAAACCGCCAGCGACTATCTGGCTGACCAGTTTTCCAAATACGGGCTTCGGGTCAGGGAAGAAACGGTCCCTTTCGAAGGCTCGATCAAAGCGACCACGACATTGGATGATGCGCAGATTTTCACAAACATACTGGGCGCCAAACTGTCCGAATCGGCGCAGGCTGAAGCCTTTGTTCTGGGCGCGCATTACGACACCGTGGAGCGCTCGCCCGGAGCCGACGACAACGCCAGCGCCGTCGCCGCCCTGCTGTGCATTGCGGAAGCACTGAAATCCGTCGAGCTCAAAGCCGATCTGATTCTGGCGGCGTTCACCCTGGAAGAATATGGATATGTGGGGAGTCGGTTTTTTCTGGAGCAGGCGCTCGAACGGGGCAATTTATTTTCCGGCATGATCTCGCTGGAAATGCTGGGCTATCGGGATTTCACTCCCGGCTCGCAAAGTTATCCGCCCTACGTCGACGCCGGCGCGCGCCCTAATACGGGAGACTTCATCGCAGTGGTCGCCAACGAACCGTCTGCGCCGCTCGCCAATCAGGTCGTCCACGGCTTGAAACTGGGAACGCCGGATTTGCCTGTCGAAACTCTGGTTGTGCCGGGAGACGGCAGTCAGTTCCCTGAAGTGCAACTGAGCGATCATTCGCCTTTCTGGGATCGGCAGATACCCGCGGTGATGGTCACCGACACGGCTTTTTTCAGGAACCCCAATTATCACAAACCCGAGGACACGCTGGACACGCTGGATCTGAATTTCATCGAGGAAGTCGCTAACGGCGTCGCGGCTTTCATTGAACATCGCCTGGGCTAAAGGGACTGCGTATGGTGGAAATCAACCTGATCAAGAAAAAAGTTCAGCCGGAGAAAACTCCGCCAAAAGGCGAACCGGACTCCAGCCCAAAAACGCCGAAGAAAAAAAAATCGGCGCTGGGTCTGCTCTCTCAATTCCTGTTTCGCCTGGTCCTGCTGTTCTTCGGCATCGTTCTTCTATCCGGTCTGGTCCTGCAATATTATTTTCCGTCGGAATTCGTCACCCCGCTGGTGCAACAGGAAATGTCGCGAACGCTTAAAACGCATGTTCGCATCAAATCCATTCAATTGAACCTGCTCGACGGCGCGCGCATTTCCGGCCTTGAAATCGGATCGCCGCAACCCTTGATCAAATTCAAGGAATTGATCCTCGGCTACGACCTGCTGGAATTATTGAGCGGCAATATTTTAATCAATCAAGCGGTCATCGAAGACCCGACCCTCTACCTCGAACAGAAAAACGGACGCTGGAACTTTCAACCCTTCCTCGACCTCGCAGGACCTCCGCAGGCGAAGCCTGAAACTCCAGCGCCGTCCGCGCCGCCGGGCCTGCCTCCTATCCCGATGACGGTGGATCTGCGTCGAGCCGCGATTCAAAACATTCGCGTCGACGTCAACATCGAGCCGGGCATTCGAGCCGGACTGACCGGGCTGACTCTCGAAACTAAATTGCAGGCGAACAAGGGCGGTATTCAGGCCGACTTCAGGGCGCTCATGAGCGCGATGTTCGCCGACTCTGAATTCAACGTTTATTTTCTGTCCAGCGTCGAACCGAAAATCAGTTTGAAAACGCAGTTGGCGATGAACATGAATTTTTCGGCGGCCGACCTCAACGGCGGTCGACTGACCGGCGCTCTGGGCCTGAACAACACGCATCTGGAACTGGACAAGAAACTGACGCCTCCAAGAATCGGCGCGCAGATGGACCTGCACGCCTTCCTGAATCCTCAGGTAGTGAGTTTGAACCGACTCGTGCTGAAACTGGGGGAACACAATCAGTTTGACCTGAAAGCCAAAGTCATCGACTACATGCAGGACCCCGATTTCCAGCTTCAGTTCAACAACGGAAATATCAATATCGAAGAAATTCTCTCCTGGGTGAAAGACCTGCTCCCTCCGATGAACGCCAAGGGCGAGATCAATGTCAAAGCCTTCGAGATCAAAGGCCGGGCGCCGCAAATGAAACCGGGCGACATCAGCATCTCTCCCATCACGGTACAGGCTCGCAACATTCAGGCAGAGCATTCGCCGACGAGCGCGCGCGTGAACGGCGTCCACGCGGACATTGCCCTGCCCGCCATGAAGCTGGTGAACGGCGCCCTGCCCGAGCGCGTCGCCGCCGATCTCAAACTCTTCGTCGCCGAAGGCGGCATGCAAAATCTGTCTCTCAAGAAACTGGAACACCAGATGCAGGTCTCCGCCAGCGGCCCTGATTTTTCCAAGGCGGCGCTGGATTTCGACCTCAAACTCGGACAGGCGCAATTCCAACACCCCGAAACCGGCGCCATTCAAACCGCTCTCACAACGAAAGGTTCCGTTCGCGCCAATCTGAAAACCGGAGCGGTTGAGTCTCTTAATGTTTCCTACGAAGTCGACGACTGGCTGAACGGAAAAACCTCCGCCACGGCGAGCAATTTCGGCAAGGACGCCTTTGCGGTGGAACAGGCTCTCAATGTCGACCTGCAAACGATCCTCAAACGAATCCCGCCGCAACTAGCGGAACAACTGAAAGGCATCGAACTTTCCGGCGACATCGTCGTCAACGCCAGCGCCAAAGGTTCCCTGACCGAAACGTTTCAACCGAAGCAGATCGACCTGCAGACCCGGGTGGACTTGAAACAGATTTCCGCCAATCTGCAACAGCCCGTCTCAGCCCGTATCGAATCGCTTTCCGGCTCGCTCGTCGCGCCGATCCTGTGGGACCCTGAGCAGGGAGTTAAATTGAATTCGCTAACGCTCGACGCGCAATTTGCGCAAGCGCAGGCGATGGATATCTATTCCGCCGACAAAGGTCGATTGCAAGTCGCCATGAGCATGGACGCTTTCCTCAATCCCAAACAAGCCGACATCGCGACTCCTGTCGCCCTCAACCTCGCCTTCGATCTCGAACAGGCGCAAGGCTCGGAACCGGCGATGAAGATTCAGGGCCTTGTGCTTGGCGCAAAATTGAAGGGCGATCTCTATCCAGCCGATTTCAAAAACGTCTCTCTCGAAGCAACTTTCGGCATGCAGGGAAGCGAGGCTCTTGAAAAAATTTCAACCGGCCCCTTCGTTTCCAGATTCCGCGCCGATGTGCATGATCTTGGGTTGGAACGCAGTGAATTGTCGCTCAAGGCAAATTTGCAAAATCCTTCATTACTACTGGATGGCGAAACCATCGAAACCGCGGTGGTGGGATTCGAACTGCGCAGTCGACATAATCTCAAACGCGGCGATATCGAAATCGACCTGATTCGAGCCGACATACCCAATCTGCTCAAACTCAAAGCGACGGGTCGTCTCGGCGAATGGGGCAAAACCTTCGAGATCGACAGCGCCCTCGACCCGGTCCAGCTGAAAACCGCGCTGGACATGATCCCGGCGAGCTTGCTCGACGACGCTCTGCGGCCGCAAGGCTTAACGGGCGCCGCGTTTGCCACGCTGAAAGCCAAAGGCTCTTTACCCAAATCCATAGAGCTCGAAAATTTCAACCTGCCCTTCGCTGTTGACGCGACGGCGGGACTCAAAAACGTCTCCGCGATCCTGCCGACGCAAGGCCTTGAAGCGAACGCCCTGAATATCTCCAGCCGACTCACTGCGGAAGGCGATCAGATCACGGCGAGCGGACGCGCGGCAATCGCCCAGCTCCTGCTTCCCGAACATCTGGGCGAGGCGACGCTCGACCCGGAATTTGAATTTTCCTATCAAATCGACCGGCTCAACGCATTCAAGATCAAGCGCCACCAGTTCAGCCTGAAACAACTTGGAATGACGCATCGCCTGGCAGGGCAGGCGGAAGGATTCAACCCGCTCGTTACCGGCGAGAAAAAAGCCGACCTCGCCACGCTGATTCAATTGCTGACGCTGGCCTTCTCCACCCAGAACCAGATTCAGATCGATCAGGCTCTCGCCGGCGGCAACGCGATCACTGCGGGCAAGAACCTGTCCGCAGAAGGCGCCCTTAAATCCACTCTCGATTTAAAAATGACGCGCGGCAAATCGATCGACCTGAGCGGCTCCGCTCAATTCGACCATTTCAAAGCGGCGATGAAACCGGATCTGGAAGCGGGAGAGATCAACGGAACATTTGTATTTGAGAAGAACCTGTTGCTCGACCGAAGCCTGTTAGCAAAGAAGCAGGGTTCAAAATTCCTGGCTTCCGAGCAGGGTTTTTTCAGCCAATTGAGGGATTTTTCAAATTATAAAAATATCATTCGCGTGGACTCCATCAAATTCCAGAACAAGGAAATTTCAGATTTTGGAATCGACCTGTTCTTTAAAGACAACCGTCTGGTCGCGGAAAAATTCCTGTTCAATCTGCTCGACGGAGCGGTGGGCGGGAACTTTTATCTCGGCGAATCTAAAGAAGGCCCGGTCATCCGCTTCTTCACTGAATTCACCGGACTCGACGCCGGGGCCTTGCTTCCGAACCGGGCAGGGTTGAGGGGAAGAGACGCGCAGGTCGACGGTCGCCTCACTCTCGATATTCCACTGAAGAAAATGCAGAACGCGTCCGGAGTCGGCATTGACCAAATCAGCGCCGTCATCGAGATTTCTCACATCGGTTCGGAAATGATGGATCGACTGCTCTTGTCTGTCGATCCCGAAGAAAGCAAACCCGCCGTTGTCGATACGCGGGCCAAGCTCAAGCTCGCCTCGCCGCATCGCGCGCGCATCCAGTTAAAGAATGGCAAACTGGACGTCGAAGCCTGGCTGAAGAACAAATTGTTAGGAGGGGTCATCAAAGCGCCGGAGTTGAAACGCATCCCCGTCTCCAGCCTGGCGGAATTCAAGCAAGTCTCGGAGGGATTGAAGCAACTTGAAAACCTGCAAACCCTGTTCGCCTATCTGGCGGCTCAGGGCATCGAAATAGACGAAGACGGAAACATAAGTTTCTACTAGGCGTCTTTTCGACCACGGTACAAGCTGGACTCTTCCAGAAAGAACAGACTCACGGTACCCTAGCGACCTCTTCGAGTTCCCCCGCCCGCGCCGCCTCGCGTCGCCTGTTGCCCTCCACGCCCGCCTTGATTTCCGCCGCGCATGCCCTGTTGACCACCGCGACCGCCTTGATTTCCTCCGCGCATTCCCTGCTGACCGCCCGGAACGCCTTGATTTCCGCCGCGCATTCCCTGCTGACCGCCCGGAGCGCCTTGATTTCCTCCGCGCATGCCCTGTTGACCACCGCGACCCCCTTGATTTCCTCCACGCATCCCCTGCCGACCTTCAGAGAACTGATTACTATGCTCCCGAAAATCTTCCCGTCGACCCTGCGCATTCTCTTGAGCCTGACCGCGACGCTCCCGAAAATCTTCTCGTCGACCCTGTGCATTCTCCTGAGCCTGACCGCGACGTTCCCGAAGATCTTCCCGTCGACCCTGCGCATTCTCCTGAGCCTGACCGCGGCGCTCCCGGAAATCTTCCCTTCGACCCTGTGCATTCTCCTGAGCCTGACCGCGGCGCTCCCGAAGATCTTCCCGTCGACCCTGTGCATTCTCTTGAGCCTGACCGCGACGTTCCCGAAGATCTTCTCGTCGACCCTGTGCATTCTCTTGAGCCTGACCGCGACGTTCCCGAAGATCTTCTCGTCGACCCTGTGCATTCTCTTGAGCCTGACCGCGACGTTCCCGAAGATCTTCCCGTCGACCCTGCGCATTCTCCTGAGCCTGATCTCTCTGCTCCTGAAACCGCTCTCTTCTCTGTTCACGGCGTTGGCGGAATTCTTCACGCGCCGCTTCACGTCGGTCCCTGTCTTGCATCTCAACGCCGTCTGACGTTTGGGCCACAGCCAGCCCGGTGGTCAGGCCGTTCACTTGAAAACACATTGCCAGACACAACAATCGAGTCATATAAGTCATAATCTGCTCCTTCTATACATTTCATTCCTTACTCATCATATTGTGGAAGTCCGCAAATGAAACGGTCCGGCTATCTTTAGGACGCAGTCCTCCCCCTCACCCTGCCCTCTCCCTCAGGGAGAGGGTTTTCTAATGCTGACCTTACATTGCTATCAATAGTTTAGGACGCAATTGAAACTTTACGGCTCTCTTCCTGCGGGTGATGCCCGCCTAACGCTGACCTTACATTGCTGTTCATCCCTTTTGACCGCAATTGAAACACAACGACTCCTACTCCACGCATAGCCCGTTCCTCTCCCTCAGGGAGAGGATACAGGTGAGGGTGGCTTCAGCGAGGCCTACAGCTGGACGGGTAACGACCCACATCGCTATCAATAGTTTAGGACGCAATTGAAACTTTGCAGCACTCTTCTTGCGGCTGATGCCCGCTCGGCTCTTTTCCTGCGGGCGATGCCCGCGCCAAAAAATCTTGAAATTGCGGCGTAATAAGTACAGAATAGCAAGATTCACCATTATCAAGAGGACTTTTATGCTGGCGTTTGCAAAAGACATTTCAGAACCACCTCCTACACACCCGGAAGAAGTGAAAAATCCCAAGCTGAAGGAGTACATGGATTACCATCGAAATATAAATCATGAAAAACTGGTTTATTACAGTCTCGATCAATCCAAAGGCTATTTGCAAAAGGAAATGGGAGCCTGCTCCGACGACAAAAAGAAAATTGAAGATTATTTAAAAAACAATTTTCCCATCACCTACAGCCACGTAAAAGACCCGGAACAGTTGTTGATGATGCTTCGCAAACTGATCAACGCGCACAATTCAACGAACAACTGGTACCGCATGAACCCGTATTTTTGCACGGTCGTCTACGACTGCATGAATCAATTCGTCACCTTGTTCAACCGCCTTCTCAACGAAGGCTCAGACGAAGTCAACTCCTACCAGGTATTTCGCGACCAACCGGAAAAAATCAATTTTGACGACTGGGTCCAATTGTATTTCCACGACGGAGATTTTCTGATTGGAAAAAATGTAGAACACCCGCACTTCCTGTTTTTCAAAAGAAACCAGGCCATTGAAGAAAATATGAGCGCGCGCAAGGAAAGCGACGAAAAACCAGAGACCGCTCTGGAAGCCCTGCGCAAAGAATTCGAGATGGATCCCATCATCATCCGAATGCTTCTTGGGCAAAGCCCCTCGCCCAAAGACCTGGAGCTGTTTTACACCTCCCGGGAAAACCCGATTTATGAATACCTTTATGATACGGAATCCCCTGATGGGTTCATGGACGGCGAGGCCCTCATCGACCATTCCTATTTCCTGAGCTTCCAGATTTTTGGTCTCAGCCGACAGGAAGCCAGTTCGGTGTTGGAAGAAGCGGCGAATATTTCCCGCAACTAGAGGCGCGGGAGACATTTTTCCACAAATGCGTCAATGCCGCCTTTTGTTGACAAGATAGAACCAGTTTGCTAGCGTAACCGTTTACATAAAAATTACTTTAACCGCAGAATACCTGTTGAAAGAATAATCTATGGCTTGGGACGATTTACACGATCCAAAAGGCGCTGAAGACCGCAATCGCGGCGGCGGAAATCCTTCGGGAAAACCTCCTTTCGATGTGCCTCAAATCAAATTACCGCAATTCAAACCGTCCATGTTTCTGGTCGTGGGCTTGTTATTACTCATTATATGGCTCGTTCCCGGCATCTTTTATTTTGTCGAACCGGACGAAGAAGGCGTTGTGACCCGTTTTGGCAAATACACCAAAACCACGCAACCGGGCCTGCATTTCAAGTTCCCGTCGCCGATCGAACACGCAATGACGCCGAAGGTTCGCAAAATCCAGCGCGCTGAAATTGGGTTCAGAAATTCAAGCACAGGCGCCGCGCAGCAGGTTCCAGCAGAATCGCTGATGCTGACGGGAGACCAGAACATCATCGACATCGATCTGGTGGTTCAGTATCGCGTCAAAGATTCGGTTTCCTACTTGTTCAATGTGCGCGAACCGCATCGTCTGGTGCGCAACGTCGCAGAGACCGTCATTCGCGGAATCGCCGGGAGCAAGAATATCGACGAGGCCTTAACGACCGGCAAAGCCGAAATTCAGATCATTGCCAGAGAACAAATACAGACTCTGCTCGACAACTTCGGCTCAGGCCTGGAAGTGGTGACGGTGCAATTGCAGGACGTGCATCCTCCAGAGCAGGTAGCCGCCGCGTTTAAAGACGTAGTCAGCGCGCGCGAGGACAAGGAGCGAATGATCAACGAAGCGCAGGGCTATCGCAACGCCGTCATCCCCGAAGCCCGCGGTAAGGCCGAGCAGATCATCCAGGAAGCGGAAGCGTATCTGGAACAGAAAGTCAAGATATCCCAGGGTGATGCCAACCGCTTTATTTCTCAGTTAAAGGAATATGAGAAAGCGCCGGACATCACACGTAAACGACTCTTTCTGGAAACCATGGAAGAAGTGTTGCCCAAGATGCAGAAATTCGTCATGGGTAGCGATAAAACAGGAGTTTTGCCGCTCCTCCCACTCAATGCTAATAATCTGGGGCTGAACCGCCCGGAATCGCGATAACACATAATTAATTTATGAAACAAAATATTCTTATCGGCACCATCGTCGTCGTTTTACTGACGGTTTATTCATCCATGTTCACCGTGCATATGACCCAGAGCGCGGTGGTGTTGGAATTGCAAAAACCCAAAGAAATCATTTCGGAACCCGGCCTGTACTTTAAAGTGCCGGGCATTCAACAGGTCCGTTTCTTTTCGAACCAATTATTGGTGAACGACTCGCCTTCGACCGAGGTCATCACCAAAGACAAGAAAAACCTGTTGATCGACAATTTTTCCATGTGGCGCATCACCGATCCCCTGAAATTCCTGGAAACGGTTCGAAGCACTGATAATGCCCGGTCCCGACTCGACGACATCCTCTATTCTGAAGTGCGCGTCGAAATAGGTACGCACATCCTGCACGATATCATCACCGAAGCGCGTGAAAAAATCATGGCGCGGGTGACGGAGCAGGCGAACCTCAAAGCCTCGGAATATGGCATTGAAGTGGTAGAGGTCCGCATCAAACGCACCGACCTGCCGCCCGAGATCGCCAATTCCATCTTCAACCGCATGCGTACGGAGCGAGATCGTATCGCCAAAGAGTATCGCTCTGAAGGTAAAGAAGAGGCCACCAAGATTCGCGCTAAAACCGACAAAGAAAAAACGATCCTGATCGCAGAAGCTTACGAACGCGAGCAGACCATTCGCGGTGAAGGCGACGCCAAATCCATTGCGATCTACGCCGACGCTTTTAAAAGAGAACCCGGTTTCTACTCGTTCATGCGATCCATGGAAGCGTACAAGAATTCATTTGCCAGCGACACGACGATACTGCTTTCAGAAAATTCCGAGTTTCTGGAGTTTATGAATAAGCCTAAATAAAAGATTGATCGCATCTTTAGTGGGAATCCTGCCGCAAGGCACCCCTGTATTAACCATCATCTTTCCCATTCATGAGAATCTTAATCATTGGGGCAGGCATTGTCGGAAGCAATCTTGCTCGCGAGCTATCAAACGAGGGCCACGATATCGCTATCATTGATAGCGATGCGGAGCGAATAAGGCCCCTCGCCGACACGCTCGACATTCTCACCGTTCAGGGAAACGCCTGCCTTCCCAGCGTCATGATCCGGGCCGGAATCCAATCCATGGAAATGGTGATCTCTGTCACGGAAAGAGACGAAGTCAATCTCTACGCCTGTTTCCTCGCATCCCGATTCAACATCAAACACCGCTTCGCCCGGCTTCGTAGTATGGAGTTCAGTTCCCCCGACGCCGTCATCAAGCTGGAGGATTTATACGTCGATCTCGCCATCAACCCCAGCGAGATCATCGTCGACAACGTGATCAAAATCCTCGCAAGCCCCGGCTCCACCAACGTCGCGGAGTTCGCCAACGGACAAATCCTGCTACGCCAGTTCGACGTCCCTGAAGACGCGCCATTGGCGGGAAAGAAAATATTCGAAACCACAGGGGTCTCCGAACTCGACTCCATCATGATCGTCGCCATCGTGCGAGACGGGCAACTACTGCTCCCTGGCGATTCCGACGAAATCCGCCCCGGAGACAAGATATACACCCTGCTCGACAAGGAATTTCTGCCCTTCCTGCTTCCCATGCTCAACAAGAGCGTGGATCAGATAGAAAAAATCGTCATTTTCGGCGCCACCCAGATTGCTATCAATCTGGCGAAGCAACTGGAAAAAACCACCCGCGACATCTGTATCATCGAGCCTTCCCGCGATAAAGCCAATGAAGCGGCGGATGTGCTATCCAGCACCGTGGTTCACCACGGAAGCGGTACCGACATGGATCTTTTCAATGATATCAATATAAGCCAGACCGACTTTTTCATGTCCCTGTCCGAAGACGACGAAGACAATATTCTGGCCGCCCTGCTGGCGAAGAAGAAAGGCGCCAAGCGCGCTCTGGTCATCGCAAACGACCCCGAATATCTACCGATCCTCGACTCGATCGGTATGGACATCACCGTCAACCCGCGCCTGATCACCATCAATTCCATACTCAAGCACCTCAGGCAAAGCCAGGTCGTCTCGGTATTCAAATTGATTGAAGACGCAGAGCTGATCGAAATCATCGTCGACGCCGAATCAAAAATCGCGGGAAAGACCATCGGCGCGTTAGACTTTCCAAAGGACGCGCGCATCGGAGCCATTCTGCGTAATGGTGAGATGGAGTTCCCCAAAAGCGACTTCTGCATTCACCCCGGCGACTCGGTGATCGTGGTCGCCCTGTCCAAAGCGGTTGAGAAAATCGACAAGCTGTTTGGCAAGCGAAGTCGCTTTTTTCCTTTCAAATGAATATCCGGGCCATTTGCAACGTCGCCGGCATCCTGCTGGCTCTGCTGTCCGCTCTGATGCTGTTGCCCATGGGCGTTTCCTTGTATTTCGACAACCCCCCGATAGAAGGCTATCTGACAGAAAGCTCGGCCTTTATAATCACCGCCCTGTGCTCGTTGGTTCTCGGCGTCGTGATGTGGAAGTTTTTTCCATCCGGTGTCGAGCAATTGCGCGACCGCGAAGGCTTCTCCATTGTCGCCATTTCATGGCTGTTCATCGCCCTGATAGGCGCGCTTCCCTTCACCCTCACCGGGGTCTGCCCTGAATTCATCGACGCCCTGTTCGAAAGCATGAGCGGGTTCACCACCACTGGCGCCTCGGTTCTGAGAGAAATTGACACGCTCCCGGAGGGCATCCTGTTCTGGAGAAATCTCATGCAATGGCTGGGCGGCATGGGAATCATCATGTTGTCTCTGGCCATTTTCCCAGCGCTTGGAATCGGCAGTTTTCATTTATTCAAAGCCGAAATTCCAGGCGGCGCGACCGTGGAACGCATGGAACCGCGGCTGGCGGAAACCGCCAAGATCCTCTGGAAGACCTATCTCGTACTGACCCTGCTGGAGATTTTTCTTTTACGCGCTTTCGGGTTGAGTTATTTCGACGCGGTCTGCCACACTTTTTCGACAGTCGCCACCGGCGGATTTTCCCTCTACAGCAAAAGCATCGGCCATTACGACAACGCTTATATAGAAGGGATTATTTTTATTTTCATGTTTCTCGGAGGCATCAACTTCGCTCTCCACTTTCAGCTCATTCGCGGCAACGTTCGCGAGGTGTTCAATAATCCCGAGTTCCGCTTTTACTGCTCCATGCTGGCTATCGCCATTTTACTGGCCTCCTGGGGATTGATACGCGCCAACCCCGATGTGGAAGTGACCCGTTCCATTCGGTCCGCCGCATTCACTGTCATGTCCATCAACACCACCACCGGATTCGCTACGGACGATTTCAACCTCTGGCCCGATTATCTCAAGGTCATCTTGCTTTGTCTCATGCTCGTCGGAGGATGTTCCGGCTCCACCAGCGGTTCGCTCAAAGCCATTCGCTTCATCGTTCTGCTCAAGATCATCGCCAGAGAATTAAAAAAACTGATCCACCCGCGCGCCATCATGCATGTCAAAGTAGCGGGAAAAACGCTCGATCCCGACAAACTGACCAACACCGTGGCGCTCACCAGCCTGTTCATGGGGTTCGCCATTCTCAACTGTATTTTCTTGTCCATGCTTGGCGTGGATATGCAGACCTCCGTGTCCGCATCGGTCGCCTGCCTTTTCAACATTGGCCCCGGTTTGGGCCAGGTCGGACCCATGGGAAACTATGCAGATATCCCCGCTCTCGGCAAAAGCGTTTTGATCGGTTATATGCTGATGGGAAGGCTTGAAATATACGGAATTATTCTCTTGTTTCTTCCCCAGGCATGGAGGAAATAAGATTTGATTTTAGGTTTTTTCTATTTTACTATTCCCACAATCTTAAAGGGAATTTCTTAAATTTTGCTTTGCCTATTTACGGGTTCCTTTTTAGGTATGTACCAACAAATGCCGTTGCGACCGACATGGGTACGAAGGGTCGGTCCATCGGCTTAAACTATTTTTAAAGGCCACTTGAATGACCTCTGAAAAAAAACCACTTAAAATCACCGAAACTGTATTGCGGGACGCTCATCAGTCCCTGCTCGCAACACGGATGCGGACGGAAGATATGCTGCCGATCGCGAGCAAAATCGATCAGGTTGGGTATTTTTCTTCTGAAATGTGGGGTGGAGCGACCTTCGATTCCTGCCTGCGCTTCCTGAACGAAAATCCCTGGGATCGTATTCGTAAACTCAAATTAAAAATGCCAAACACTCCGTTCCAAATGCTGTTGCGGGGACAAAACTGCGTGGGCTACCGACATTACGCAGATGATATCGTTGAGCGTTTCGTCAAGCATTCTGCTGATCTTGGAATTGATATCTTCAGGATTTTTGACGCGTTGAACGATTTCCGCAACATCAAAACGGCAGTGGACACCGCAAAAAAATGCGGCAAAATCGTGGAAGGCACGATCAGCTACACCGTCAGCCCCGTTCACGATCTGGAACGCTATGTCACCATGGCGCGCCAGCTCGAAGACATGGGTTCCGATATACTGTGCATCAAGGATATGGCGGGCCTGCTGACACCTAAAGCCACCTTCGATCTGGTCAGCGAAGCTAAGAAAGCCGTAAAAATTCCCGTACATCTGCACACCCATGCCACCACCGGTCTGGCGGGCATGAACCTGCAATGCGCCATTGAAGCGGACATCGATATCGTCGACACCGCAATTTCCAGCCTCGCGATGGGCACCTCGCAGTTCGCCACGGAATGCATCGTCGCATCGCTGAGGGGCACCGAGCGCGACACCGGGCTGGACATGACCCTGCTCACCGAAATCGCCGACTACTTCAAAGAAGTCAAAAAGCATTACGCTGAATTCGAAAGCGATTTCAAAGGCGTCGACGTCAAGATTCTCGATTCGCAGATTCCCGGCGGTATGATCTCCAATATGGAGAACCAACTGAAGGAACAAAACGCGCTGGACAAGCTCGAGCAAGTGCTGAAGGAAGTGCCTCGCGTCCGCAAAGACATGGGTTATCCCCCACTCGTCACGCCGACAAGCCAGATTGTGGGTTCGCAGGCCACATTGAATGTGTTGACCGGCGAACGTTATAAAATTGTGACCAAGGAAACGCGCGAATGCGTCCTCGGCAAATACGGCAAGCTACCCGCGCCGATCGACCCCGATCTTCTGGCGAAAGTCGCCCAGGAGGAAGAAATCATGGAGTGTCGACCCGCAGACATGCTGGAACCCGAATGGGAAAAAGTAGTCGAAGAATGCGGCGACAAGATCACATCGGAAGACGATCACCTGTCTTACGCCATGTTCCCGAAGGTCGCCATGAATTTCTTCGCGCAACGCGACGGCTTGATACCGCCGCCCGTTGAGAAAAAACCGGGGGCCAAATCCGCGCCGGCAGTCGCGGCGCCCGCAGCGGCGCCCGTCGCCTATGCGAGCGGCCCTGCCGCGTACACGGTCATGGTCAACGGCAAATCATTCGCGGTGGAAGTCATTCCCGCAGGATCATCAGCGAGCGCCGTGGCAACGGCTCCTCAACCCGCCGCGGCTGTGGCTACCGCTCCCGCCCCGTCGGCAGGAGCGAAAGAAACATTGGAGGCACCGCTTCCCGGTTCCATCTATTCTCTCAAATGCAAGGTGGGCGACGCTGTCAACGCAGGCGACGTGCTCATCATCATGGAAGCGATGAAAATGGAAACGGATGTCACGGCTCATACTTCCGGAACGATTGGCGCGATTCTTATCAAAGAAGGCGATAAAGTTCAGACCGGCGATCCGCTGATCGAGATCAACTGACGATCATGGATTTCAGCTTCGGCTCAGCCGCTCTGCATATATTACACTCCACAGGACTTGAGGCCATTACACCCGGCCATATGGTCATGATTGTGGTCGCCTGCGTTCTTTTATATCTGGCAGTCTGGAAAGAATTCGAACCGCTTTTACTGCTCCCCATCGGTTTTGGCTGTCTCATGGCCAACCTGCCGATGAGCTTGATGAGCAACGTTGATGAAGGCGGACTGTTGCATTTTTTCTATCAAGGCGTCAAATATGAAATATTACCCCCTCTCGTTTTCCTTGGCGTTGGCGCGCTGACCGACTTCGGTCCCCTGCTCGCCAACCCCTCGACGCTTTTACTCGGCGCCGCCGCTCAGGTCGGCGTCTACACAACGCTCATTGGCGCCGTGGCCCTGGGATTCAACATGCAGGAAGCCAGCGCCATTGGCATCATCGGAGGCGCGGACGGTCCCACGTCCATCTTCATCGCCAGTAAACTGGCTCCGCATCTGCTCGGGCCTATCGCCGTCGCCGCGTATTCGTACATGGCGCTGGTGCCGCTCATTCAACCGCCGATCATGCGCATGCTGACCACGCCGGAAGAGCGCAAGATTCGCATGGAGCAGTTGAAACCCATTTCCCAAAATGTCAAAATCATTTTCCCCATACTCGTCACCATTGTATGTTGTCTGATGTTGCCCGGCGTGACCCCATTACTGGGCATGTTGATGCTTGGCAACTTGTTCCGCGAGTCCGGGGTGACCAAACGTCTGCATGAAACCGCAGAAACGCATTTGATCAATATCGTCACTATTTTACTGGCTTTGGCTGTCGGCTCTTCAATGACCGCCGACTCCTTTTTGCGCATTGAGACTTTAAAGATCATCGTTCTCGGTCTGCTCGCATTTTCCATGGCGACCGCAGGCGGTGTCTTGTTTGGCAAACTCATGTGCAAAATTACAGGCGGTAAAGTCAATCCGCTGATCGGCTCTGCGGGAGTTTCCGCCGTTCCCATGGCGGCGCGCGTCTCGCAGAAGGTCGGCTCCGAGGAAGACAACAAAAACTTTCTCCTCATGCATGCGATGGGTCCCAACGTCGCGGGAGTGATTGGAAGCGCGGTCGCCGCCGGCGTCTTTGTTTCCCTGTTTGGCGGCGATGCCGGATTATCGCACACCAGCGCAGAAGCTATTTCCGCCGTCGTCTCCTTGCCAACGGGAGGGAACTGACATGGAAAACATCTCAGACGCCATTGCCGTTTCGGCTATCGCGATGGGCGTGATTTTTCTCGTGTTGTCGGTCTTGATCGCAACCATTAAGATGCTTGTCCATTTCATTCCCTACACCGCTCCGCCGAAGCCTGTCGCAAAAGCTTCAGCCTCGGCAAGCGCCGGCCCGGGGAACGAGGAAGAGATCGCCGTGATCACTGCGGCGTTGTCGTCCCATCTCCGCCAGCAACCCGGCAACCTGCATATCAAATCAATTCGCGAATTGTAATTTCAAACGAAGACCGGCTGGAGCCGTCGCCTTGCGACGACTCCAGCCGGATCGTCGGCTTTGTCTATGGATTCGGCAGCGGGTCTGCTTTGTCGATTTGCAAAAGCTTCCACAAACGCTGGATGCCTGCATTTTCAGGATCGGCTTGCAATGCCAAACGCAACTGCTCCTCTGCGCTATCCAACTTGCCTTGTTTCATATACAGGTAACCCAGATTAGCGCGCGCCTCCATCATGCCTGGCTCTGCCTGCAGGGCTTCTTTATAACGATCTTCCGCCGCCTGAAAATCACCCTTTTGTAAATACAGCAGGCCGAGATTGTTCAAGGTCTTCGCGTCCACCCGGATTGCAAGCACGGAGCGGAACGCCGCTTCCGCTTCTTCCCAGCGTTTCAATTTTGAATAGAGCAATCCCAGACGATTACGCGCCGGAATGTCTTTGGGATCAATCCGAATCGCGTTCAGAAATCCTTGTTCCGCTTCCCTCCAACGACCCGCATCGTCATGAATTTTCGCCAGCGTGAAATGAACGCGTCCCAGATTATCCGGGTACAGCCGCGCCGTGTTTTGCCATAATGAAGCCGTATCCGCCCAAACCAAGGTCTGGCGATGGGTCAACGCCGCCAATACCGTATACAGCGTCACAAGCGCCAGGAGACAAACCCAGCGTCTATGTTTTTCCGAAATTGATTCTATCCCGCGCCAGGCAAGCCAGGCCGCCAGCAGGTAAAACCCCAGGGTAGGCAAATAGGTGTAACGATCCGCCGCCGCTTGCGTTCCCACCTGAATCACCCCTGCCACCGGCGCGAGGGTGATCGCGTAATACAAAACAACCGCGAGTAACGCAGGAGAACGCAGTGTCCCCCGCCACAACCAAACGCCCCCGCCAACTAATAGAATAAAAAACAACGCAGGCCCCAAAAACCAGGCGCTCCAGAAAACCCTCTCTTCAGCAAATGGATACAAGGCGGACAGACCCAGCGGAACGAGGGTTTTCTGCAAATAGAAAAAACCGCTGTGTACGGCATTCATGATGCGCTCATCCCAACCCAGACGCTCCACAGAGAGCATCGCCCCAGCTCCCTTCTGCGCCACCAGCGCAAGGACTGTGGCCCCCGCGATCAAAGCAATGAAAGGAATTTTTTCTACAATCAATCGTCTTGCGTCAACGCGGTTCCAGCGATTGAGTGGATAAACGTCCCATAGCAACAGAACCAGCGGCGCTGTCGCCGCCATCGGCTTCGACATCAAAGCCAGAGCGAGACAGCCCCAGGACGCCCAATAGTATTGTTGCCGGGCGCGTCGATTCTCTTCCTGGGCGTAAGACAGATACAGACCGTAGCAAAGCAGGCTGAACAGAGCGCACAAAACGTCCTTGCGCTCCGAGGCCCAGACCACCGATTCCACTCGAAGCGGATGGATCGCAAACAAAAGACTCGCCGAAAAGCAGGCCAGCGTTTCAGAAAGGCTCAGGTCTTCCCCCTTCGCCGATCGCCACAGGAGTTGGAAGACAATGAACACCAGTATGGCGTTCAAGCCGTGCAGAAGCAGATTCGTCAGGTGGTGCCCCATCGGGTTCAGTCCAAACACCGCGACGTCCACCGCATGTGAAAACCAGGTCAGGGGATGCCAGTTGCCCATATGCAACTCAAGGGCAAACCTTTGCAGGTTCTCGAAACTGAACGATTGAATGAATTTATTTTCGGTGATGTAGGCGGGATCGTCCCAAAGGACAAAGTCGTTTCCAAGAGACGCGCTCATCGGCAGGACGGCGAGAAAGAAAAGGCCGATGCGCAAAGCGCGCAATGAGGTAAAGGAATTCACGATACTGCGCCTGGAGTGATCAGCGCCAAATCAGGACCGCCGCATGATAATGTCGAGACATCAATTGGTGTTATCGTCGGAAGTGGGCAAGGAGAGAATATCCTGAGGCGTTTGCAGGATGCCTTGAAAAATTCCCATGACCTTTTTACCCAATGATACAAAAGGAATCGCCGTCGCCTTTGGATCGGTCAGGGGACCGCGCAAGGCGTAATAAGTCTTCACCAGGCTGGCCTCGTCTCCCGCGGTGATGATCTTGCCCACCAAAGGGATTTGCGTGAGAAATTTATCCAGATTGGCCATCGGAGCCACGCCAAGAACCGCGTCGATTTCCCCTTTCCCCAGATCCAGCTTGCCCACCAGGGAGGTTCGACGCCCGGGAGTTTCCAGAATAAAGTCGCTGGTCTCGGCAATCCCCCCAATCAACATGAACTTTCCTGAAATGGAATCGTAAGGCAGTTCATTATCCGACGGCTTTTCAGCCGGAACTTCTCCTGTCCCAGACGCTTCCTGCCGCTCTCCAGTAAGAGAAGCGATTCCATTTTTCATTTGCCGCTTGTAGATTTTTCCAGCGTCCAGCAGGAACTCCACCCGCCCGGTCAAGGTGCCCATGATATCCTCCCATGCATCGCCCTGCCCGGATAGGTTTGCTGAAAAATTATGCACCTTACCCGTCAAGCCCTCCTTAAAGGTGGAACCAAACGGAGCCACAAAATTTTCCGCGCTGATCCCTTCCACATACAAACGATGCTTGAATTCCATCGGCTTGCCCTTAACAAAAGACAAAGCGCCTTCGCTGTGAATTTTTCCATCTTCGCCAAAGGTCAACTTGTTCACCGAAATTTTTCTGTTCTGGATTTTCACTTCACCGCGAAGATTTTTCATCACCAGCCGCTTGTAGGTCAGCAAAGACAAATTCAGGCGCACATGGGTGCGTCCTTTATCAAACAAACTGACGCCTTCCATCCATTTCGACAAACCCGAGCCGCCTTCACTCTGCTCTGTATGGATGTTTAAAACGCCCTCGTTCAACTCAACCGTCAATTCAGGCGCCTTGGGTTCAATCCCCGGCGCATAACGAGCGGTGAATTTTAATTTCGAATCCTTGTCGACCCAGCCGCCATTTTTAATCGCTATCGCTTCGCCGTTCCAGTCAAGATTTCCTGTAAACGTTCCCTGTGGAAACGTCTTAGCGAAAGCAACCTTTGTCACCCCAGCTTGCGCACGAACCTCCGCCTGACTCAAGCGTTCCATCGATCCCTTCACCTGAACCTGCAGGTCGGCAAGACCGGAAAGGAGCTTGGGGGCCTTTGGTAGAAACGAAGCGACCTGCTTCAACTCCAACTGTTTCCCTTGCAACTTTAATTCAAAATCAGAATCGCCTTCAACATGACCGACGCCTTCAAGGCGGGAACCGTCCAATTCAAACGCAAGCGATTCCAGGTCAATGTCTTTATTTTTTGTCATTCGACCCTTCAGTGATATCTGATTCGGTCGCCCCTCGGGCTTGCTAAAATCTCCGCCATACTGATAACTGGTCTGCGTCAAATTGATCTGCTTGCTGAACTGGAAAGCGTCCACCGTTCCCTTCAAGCGCGTCGATACGTTGATCGGCCCCTTAAACTTGAGGCGATCCAGGCGGGGAATGTCCTTGAGATCGGACTGAGCCAGCTTGGGCAACTTGATATCAATATCGAATACCGGTTTTCTTTCCTGTGCAAATTTGACTTCTCCGCCCAATTGAATGGGTGAGTTGCCATACCAGCCTTCAATATGATTCAAATGCAGTTTCGCCTGATCGTCGAATTTGAGAATTCCCTTAACATTCATGAGCGGTTGAAATTTGTCGCGCAGGCGAACCGAAACATTCTGCAATTTCGCCGTCCCCCAACGCTTCACGCCCGCCTTCGTATCCGGGGTTCCAGAAGCGAAACTTTCGATCTCCGCGATGCCGTCTGAAAACTGCAGGGAATTGATGAACTTCAAGACAGGCTCTGATAAATCCATATAGCCTTGTATGTCTGGAACCTCTGCCAGTTGAACGCGACTCTTCGCAGAGAACTCGCGGTAACGGTTGTCCCGCTCCAGAATCATCTTGCCGTTAAAATCTTCAAAGGAACTGCGACCTATGCTCCCTGAGAAACCGTGGAACTCCGCCATCGAAAGCGCGCCGTCTTTCTTCTCATCTACGGACAGATCGCGATAGATCACCTTGCCGCGCACCGATTCAATCGCGTCGGGCAAGCCGCGTCTCTTGACGGAAAGATTTTCCACGTCCAGATCGCCAAATATGGAGAGCTTGGAATCGTCATTCAACGATCCTTTCAACGCCACCTCCACCACGCCGGAACCGCGCACGCTTTCAACCGCATGCAATACCTCTGCAAAGGGATCGTCGCCAAGTATCCGGGTCAGAAATTTTATAAACTGCTCCATATCGACCTTGTTCTTAACTCGCAAGTCTGCGATGGGGTCGTATAACAAACCGTGGATCACGCCGTCGATATCGGTGATTGGCAATCCTTCAAAGGTGGTCTTGGCGATATGCACCTTGCTTGCCCCGGCTTTCATCAACAGGGTGCCCGTCACTTTTTTAAAATCCGGCAAGGGCTCCATCCAGTTCACGCGGTCCAGATCGATTTCGCAGGAAAACAGGTGGGAATTATTTTTATCGTCGAGATGCTTCAACTGGTTCAGAGAACCTTTAAAATCCAGCGATTTGATACGGAATGAACCGCCTGTGAATCGGCTCTGCACCAAACGATGCATCTTCTCAGGAAGCAACTTGAGAGGCATGTATTCATGGCTGTGATCCACCTCAAACGCTTTGCTTGAAATGGAAAACTGCAACTGGGGATCTTCTGAAAATATATTCTCCACCTTGCCCGAACCGGATACGGCAAAGCGTCCCGATTCCAAAGAGACTTTTTTCAGATCCAGAGAATTCCCATCGACCTGCACATCAAAATGCGCCGAAGCGCGTTTCGGCGAATCCTGATCGGAGAGCGTCGGCAGATGATCGCGCCCCACAAGCGCATAATGTCCCTTGCCGGAGAGCGTCCATGCGCCTCCCAGCGCGCCCTCAAATTCTGACTCGAAACCGATTTCGCTATCATCAGACGCTTGATAGGACAATGCGTGCAGGTAGGGCTTGAGTAGCGACAGGTGCAAATTCTGCGCATGAACCTTACCCTTCCATTGCAAGCGGGAGACCGGGTCTTTGTTGAGCAGGTTCTTCAAGGTCCCGGCCGCATTGAACGCGGTTGGTTGATCGGGGTGTGGAGCCTCTACGCTCAAAATAAAATCATAATCGCTTTTCAACAAGGGCTTGTTGAGGGAGAAATGAAACTTGTCCAATTCCAAAGATGCCGGCTTGCCATCTTCAAGCACCTTGTAGTCGTGAAAGCGTAAAACGCTTTGCTGAAAACTCAGTTGGTGAAGCGCGCTGACCTGAAAAGGATTTTTCCAGTTTTCAGCCGTTGTCTTTCCTTCCGTCGCATCGCCCCAGCCGCCGAAGCGAAACTGTCCCTCTGCATTGCGCTCTACCAATAAGGTTGCGCCTTGCACGATCAGCTTTTCCACTTCCACCTTTTGTTCCATCAAGGGAAGGAGCTTGACCACCACCCAAACGCTTTGCGCTTCGAACTCAGGATCGGATTGAGAGCGATTTGCGATGGAAACGTCGCGCATGCGAACGCTCACGCCTTTGCCCCAGTCCAGCTCGGCTCGTCCGACGGTCACCTTGCGTCCAGTCAGGCTTTCCAATTGCTGAACTGCATGCGCCTTCACCCGATCGACGTCGAGAAGATTCCAGGCGATCACCCCCGCTACAATCACAACCACTGTGATGATCGCGCTGAACAAATAGAGTGAAATTTTTTTTAATCTTGAAATAAACATGTTTTATTCAACAGGGCTTCGATGGCGCCCTTGACTCGAAAATAAGATCGCAAATGAATGCAAGCGTCGTCTCGAAACTTCAGCTTCAATAAATGCCGGGACGCTGGAAAGAAAATGCAATGCGCGCATGAATATGCTATCTTCAGGGACTCGGGGTTTCCGAACCCAGTACGGGCATGCTAACTTCATTTATATCATCAAGTTAGCCAATGCACAACGAAGCATTCCAAGTCTCCCGGATTCCATGAACTCATTTCCAGAGTCGGCCCTCTACGGCATCAACGCCGTTTTAGAAGCCATCCAGTCCCAACAGCGCGCCTGTTACAAGCTCGTGGTCGATCAAGAGGCGTCGCGGTCCAGGCGGTTGCGCGAAATCATCACGCTCGCCCAGTCGCAGGGAATACGCATCGAAACACTGCCCTCGGCTCATTTCGACAAGCAATTTCGCGGCGTTTCGCACCAGGGCATTGTCGGATTTGTGGCGGAAAAAACGGTTCTGTCGGTGGCGGAACTCATCGCCAAGGTCTATGAGAAGGACGAACGGCCCACTCTCGGCGTTCTGGATTCGATTCAAGACCCGCAAAACATGGGCGCTCTGATTCGTTCGGCGGCGGCTTTGAACTGCCAGGGATTGATCCTGCCCAAACGTCGCTCCGCGCCGCTCAACGCGACGGTCTCCAAAGTTTCTGCTGGAGCGATTGAACGCATCATGATCGCCGAGGCGACAAACCTCAGCCAATGCTTAACTGAATTGAAACAACAAGGATTCTGGATCATCGGTCTCGACCCGAGGGCGGATAGCCCGTGCTGGAATCTGGACCTCAAAGGTCCGATAGCGGTGGTGCTGGGCAATGAGGGGAAAGGGATTCGACCGATTCTGAAAAAAGATTGCGATTTTCTGGCTTCGATCCCGATGGCGGCATCCGTCGAGTCTCTAAACGCTTCCGCCGCTGGCGCGGCGATCTTTTACGAAATCCTCAGGCAAAAAAATGAACGGGCGTGAATAGACGCTTCCATTCGGAACTTGCGCAACCTGCGCATCGAAAATTTGAACCTGTAAAGAAAATATCGCTTAGAGGCAAAACAACCGGAGGGCTTGCGCGCTTCGGGGAAAAATCAGATTAGAGACGGCTTCGCGATCGACGCATGGCCGCTTTACGCTTCTTCTTCGCTTCTTTCTGCTTTCGCTTCTTTTTGACCGAAGGCTTTTCGTAAAAACGTCTTCGCTTCAATTCCTTCAACAAACCTTCTTTGGTCATTTGGCGCTTCAGTACTTTTAAAGCTCGTTCCACCTGGTTTTGATAGACAGTAACTTCCAAAAAACTTCCCCCCTTCAAGGAAAATTTGGGCGCTTGGCCGCGTAAATACAGAATTTGATAAAAATGAAAAAGGCATTGTGCCGTATGCGCCAACAAATGTCAATCACGAAGATAGAACGAAATCCGCCAAAGCACGCATTATGTTATCATTAAAGGGATGATTGACTTGTGAAACGCCCGCAGGGGCCATTCAATTGATAAATCGAGTATTCCATGAATAATTCTCCCGTCAGCGATTCCATCCGAATCGTTCTCATATCGCTTTTCATCATCTGGACTCTGGTCTTCGCGCGCGAAGCCCAGCCCGAGGAATTCGCCGTCCCCAATCAGGGATCGCCCTATATCGATCTGCATGAACCGCCCGTCGGCTCGATCCACCACCTGCCCACCGGCATCCGCGTCAGCCAGAATCAACTGATCGACGCCCTGTCCGGTTCGCGCGTGATCTACATCGGCGAGACGCACGACAATACGGAAGCGCACCGCGTTCAACTGGAGATCATCAAAGCCCTTGCGCAACGCGGCCCGATCAGCGTCGGCGTGGAAATGTTCCGACGCTCTTCCAAAGAGCGGCTGGATTCATGGAATCGCGGCGAGCTTTCCGAGCAGGAGTTCCGACGCCAGTTCCACGAGGACTGGGGCGGCGGCTATCCTTTATACCAACCGATCTTCGAATACCTGCGCGAACGCTCCATCCCGCTCATCGGCCTCAAATCGTCCAAAGACACCGAAAGTCGCTACCGCGAAGGGAGCATCGGCGAGTTTCCCGAAATTGATCTGCACGATCCTTATCACCGCGCCTATTCCATGTCGACCTTTGGCGGTCATTCGGAGAAGGTCGAAAAACCCTATCGCATGCTCTTGCTCTGGGAAGAGGCGATGGCCCAAACGGTCGCCGAGTTTTTGAAAAACGATGAAACGGGACAGCGCAAGCTCATCGTGCTGGCCGGGGGTTTTCACGTTCAATACGGATTCGGCATCCCCAAACGCGCCTTTCGCCGCGTCCCGCACGCTTACAGCATCGTCCTGCCGGAAGTGATCGAGGTGCCGGAGGAATTGAAGGACCGGGAGATGACCATCGAACATGTGTCCATCCCTCTCTACGCCGCCGACTATGTGTGGAAGGTGGATTACAAAATCCTTGAGGATAACAAGATTCGTCTTGGCGTCTTGCTGAAAGAAGAGGACGACGGATTGCATATCAAATCCGTCATGGAACATTCCAACGCGCATCGCGCCGGTCTGCAGGAGGGCGACATCTTGCAATCCATCGACGACCAGTCATTGCCAAGCGTTCCAACCCTGGCAACTTACCTGCAAACCCGTTCCTACGGGGATTGGATAAACTTGAAAGTCCTGCGCAACGGACAAGAAGTCAAACTACAAACCCAACTGCAAAACCCCGGCGAGACGCCGGGGCCATAAGGCTATCCTCGCTCTGCTATCCATCCCTTTGGACGCAATTGGAAACTTCCCGGCTCTATTCCAGCAGGCGAAGCCTGCCAGCGTGACGCTGGACCCTTAACGCTATTCCCGCTCTGCTTTCCATCCCTTTGGACGCAATTGGAACGTATCCGATCTAATCTTTTCCCCCTCACCCAACCCTCTCCCTCAGGGAGAGGGATTTCTAACGCGCCACTTTCACTTCAACCAATATCATCAAGTGCAACCGAAAACGTCCCCACTTTATCCCATGGACGTAGTCCATCCTATCCATATAGGAGAGGGATTTCTAACGCGCCACTTTCACTTCAACCAATATCATCAAGTACAACCGAAAACGCTCCCACTTTTATCCCATGGACGTAGTCCATCCTCTCCCTCAGGGAGAGGACACAGGTGAGGGTGGCTTTCCAACAACCAGCTCGTATTGCCAGCAAAATATCTGAACGCAACCGGAAACGTTCCGCCTCTAATCCCACAGGTGAAACCTGCCTGCGAGGCGCCGAATCCCTGGACTCAGAAAACACCATTACTATTTTTCATCTATCGACAAAAGAATGGGGGCGTCTGTATTCTTTATAAAAAAAACGAGAAAGCTCGCTGGCTCTGTCGCGCTGGCATTTCGGGATACCGAGTGGATGTCATCGGGCGATTCATAGAACGTTTCCCCATTGCCGAAAACCTGCACCGCGCCTCCTTCAACCTGCATCATCACCGAGCCTTCCAGAACATAGACAAATGTATGAGCGTTGTGACGATGCTTTGAGGTCGATTCCCCCGGCGCGTAATCCACCCGAAGCATCACCGCTTCTTTACCATCAAATTCGGGCAGTTCCAATTGCTTCAGTATATTGACACCCGAGGCTTCCTGCGCGTGGGAGGTCGCGCCGAAGATGGACGTCATCACGAACAAAGCCGATAAACAAATGTAACGCATTCTCTCCTCCTTTCAACGGGCCTCTGAAACCGTAGGTTGATTTTTAAACGAAACGGACAAACGATTCCATAAGTTGATCTGACCGATCGCCACCGTCAAATCAACCAACTCGTCTTCTAAAAAATGCTCCCGCATTCTGTTGTAAACCTCGTCCGAAATTTCCGACCCGGCCAGCAGGGTCACGCGCTCCGCCCAATCCAGCGCCGCGCGTTCCCTTTCCGAAAAGCAGGGCGAGTCTTTCCACACAGCGACCAGCGCCAGAACGGCTTCGGCGACCCCTTCTTTTTTTAGTTCGCCATAATGCATGTTCACACAATAAGCGCATCCGTTAATCTGGGAGGCTCTCAGTTTGACCAAACCAAATATCTTTCCCTTCAGGCTGGAAGTGTTTAGATAGGATTCAACCTTCAAGAGAGCCTTTACGGCCTCCGGGGAATTCTTGTGATAATTCACGCGCGCATTCATATGAACTCCTTTGTTGTTTGATAATTGTTCCCCAAAAACATATCATGGATAAATTTTATCCGCAATTATTTTCTTCATGCGCATCGCGTTCAGTCTTCAAGACAAAAGCCTTCTTGATTGTCCGCGCCAGACATACTATATTTTTTCTATGAAACTGAGTTCGACTGTAGAATGGGCAATTCACTGTTGCACCTTTTTAGCCGGTTTACCGGAAGGGCGTTGCCTCACCGGAAGCGATTTAGCGGAATTTCATGGCATCCCCCGCCCTTATCTTGCCAAGACCCTGCAAGCCCTCTCCAGCAATGGGATTCTGGATACGGTGTCAGGACCCAGAGGGGGATACCGGCTTGGGAAAAGTCCTAAAAAAATATCTCTATTAGATATCGTTTTGTCGATTGAGGGAGGAGATTCTACATTCGAATGCGCCGAGATTCGGCGACAGGGTCCGGCGGCGATGAAAACGGCCTCCACTTACAAACATCCATGTTTGATTGCAACCGCCATGTGGAAGGCGGAAAAAGTCTGGCGAGACGAGCTGGATAAAGTCAAACTGTCTCACCTGGTGGAAAGGGTTGCCGTAGAAGTCGATTCAAGGCAATTGAAAAAGGCTAAATCATGGATCGAACAAAAACTACACATGAAAAAAATCAAATCAAAATCCTGAAACATCTCACAAGGATTATGGAGCCAACGTATTCATTGCCGCCTGACTGTAATTTGAAATCGCTACCGAATTTATCGACTCTACATCCACCCACAATCGGTCAGATCCAAAACCGAAAAGGAAATAAATTATGACGAAAGCCTATGCCGCTCAGAAGCAAGCCGACACCCTGACCAATTTTGAAATCGAACGCCGCGCCGTTGGGCCGGACGACGTACAAATCGATATCGACTATTGCGGCGTCTGCCATAGCGACCTTCATATGGTCAACAACGATTGGGGAATCTCCGCCTATCCCCTCGTGCCCGGCCATGAAATCATCGGCCACGTCACCGCCGTCGGAAGCGCTGTCAAAAATTTCAAAAAAGGCGAATGCGTGGGCGTGGGTTGTTTTGTCGACTCCTGCCGCTCGTGCGAGGCTTGCGAAGCAGACCTGGAACAATACTGCCTGAACGGCTCCACCATGACCTATGGAAGCGAAACGAAAGACCCCGGCGGCTTGACCTTTGGCGGCTACTCCAAACAGATCGTCGTCGATAAAAAATATCTTTTGAGCATCCCGGAAAATCTCGACCGGGCAGGCGCCGCGCCGCTGTTATGCGCAGGCATCACCACCTATTCCCCGCTCAAACACTGGAAGGTTCAGCCCGGTCAAACCGTTGGCGTGATCGGTCTCGGCGGTCTGGGACATATGGGAGTCAAATTCGCGCATGCGATGGGCGCGCGCACCGTCATCATCACCACCTCGCCGGAGAAAGGCAAGATGGGCAAATCTCTCGGCGCCGATGAGGTTTTGATTTCAACAGACGAAAAGGCCATGAGCGAATGGGCGGGGAAATTTGATTTTCTGCTCAACACCATACCCGTCGCGCACGACATGAACCCCTACATCAATCTTCTGAAATTCGATTCGACCATGTGCATCGTTGGCGCCATTGGAGAATTCGAAAAGTTTCAAACCCCTCAACTGGTGTTCGGACGCCGCGCCGTCGCCGGGTCATTGATCGGCGGGATTAAAGAAACGCAGGAGATGCTCGATTTCTGCGGAGAGCATAATATCGTCTCTGAAATCGAAAAGATTTCCATGCTGAAAATAAACGACTCTTACATACGAATGCAAAAGTCCGACGTGAAATTCCGCTTCGTGATCGAGATGAAAACGCTGTAGAAATCTCTAACGCCCAGCGTGCCGCTGTAGCCTTAACGCTCAGCTCACAATGCAATCAATCTCTCTGCGCGCAATCGGGCTATTTATATAATTTTCCTCTCCCCTCGCGGGAGAGGGATTTCTAACGCTCCGCTCGCATTGCTAGCAATATCTCTGAACGCAATTGATTACGTTCTCACCTTTATCCCTCAAGGGTCCAGCGGCACGCTGGCTCTGCCACAGGGAGAGGGTTTTCTAACGCTCCGCTTTCATTGCTACCAATCTCAGTGTGTGCAATTGGAAACTTCCCCACATTTATCCCATGGACGTAGTCCATCCTCTCCCTCAGGGAGAGGACACAGGTGAGGGTGGCTTTCTAACTCCCGGCGAGGCGCCACAGACCTAATGCTCAACCCGCCCTGCTATCAATCCGCTTAGGCGCAAAAGAAACATTCCAGCCCTTTTCCTGCCGACCTAGTCCTCAATGAAAACTTCGAAGTGTCATGTTATAATTGAAGCCCAACAATCAGGAGTCACCCATGCAACAGGAAATCATTTTCATCGTCGAAGAATCTCCTGAAGGCGGCCTCGAAGCCCGCGCCCTCGGTCACTCCATTTTCACCATAGCGGACGATATTGAAAGCCTCAAGCTGATGGTGAGAGACGCCGTCCATTGCCATTTCGACACCCCAGAAAAACCTTCCATGATTCGATTGCATTGTTCCCACAACTGAGTCAACCAGCCTTCGCATGTATTGGGTGATACCCATAAGCGTTGAATCATATAAAAAACACGGCACACCAGCAGTAATCCTACATGGATTCACCAATCCTCAATTTACCTATTTGCTGACATGAATACCAACTATTCAAATTGCATTTGCCAAACGATCGGAGCCATAGATTATGCTGAGTTGCCAAAAGGGCTCAGGGAGGTCTGGAAGAAGTGTCCCGCTCTAAACAAGGTATTCATCCACAACGAAGAAACTCTAGAAGCTCTGATGCAACAGAGCCAAATACCCGATAAGGCTCATCATTGCTCGACCTTGTGGCTTGCTTTACAAAGGGGTTATTTAAAAAATATTATGGGTCCCGTACATAGATATCTATTGGAAGGAGAGAACTTTTGGAAGGATACAACACCAGACTATAAAAAAAGGTTTCATGAAACCTGGATCATAAAAAATACAGACGCCTTCAAGCGACATGAAACAGCTAAAAAGCAATTGGGATCGTTGTATGAATTACTGTATGCAAATCACCTCGAAGAGCAAGGACACCAAATCATTTCGCTCGAAGCATGGGGCGGTCCAGCAGACATTAGCGCCCGCATCAACGGTGAAGAATACGATATTGAGGTTAAAGCTATTGGGTCAAGCAAAGAGGAGTTTTCGGCTGTGTACAAAACTTTAAAAAACCCCGATGATCCTCCCATTGCGCGCTCCAACCCGATGGAGCCTGTAAAATATCTGATGGAAATAATTCGAAACGCAACAATCCAAATTGAAAAATTCGATCAAACAGAAAAAAACGGTTAATCATAATTGATAATTCAATCAGTCAATTCCCTATTTTTTATTCAAAACCTTATAAGCCATCCAAAGCTGATTCATGGGATGAAACTTTATGGGGTGAAAAAGAAACAACTAAAGCATTTAATGAAATCGCAATTTTGCGTCATAAGGAATTCGTACTCGAAGAACTCTACCGTTCAATCAATCCCAATCAGCGCTGAATTCCTCTGTGCCCATAAAGCCAATCCCGTTTTACTATCAACCCGCTTAAACGCAATTGATAATTTTCCGGCTCTAATCCAGCAGATGAAATCTGCCCCCTCACCCAGCCCTCTCCCGCGTAGGGGAGAGGGTTTTCTAACGCTCAACTCATACTGCTATCAATATCATCAAGTTCAATTGAAACGTTCCGGCACTAATCCTGCGGACGTAGTCCGTTCCTCTCCCTATGGGAGAGGGTTTTCTAACGCTCCGCTTTCATTGCTACCAATCTCAGTGTGCGCAATCGGAAACTTCCCCACATCTATCCCATGGACGTAGTCCATCCTCTCCCTCAGGGAGAGGACACAGGTGAGGGTGGCTTTCTAACGCCCGGCGACGCGCCGGGGCCTTAACGCTCAACTCGCTCTACTATCCATCCCCTTGAGCGCAATTGGAAGCCCGACAATTTTCACTCAATGCCACGCGCAACGCGCGTTCAGTCATCCAGCAGGTTGAGTTCTTTGAAGAGGTCGTCGAGGCCGTGGTCGCCGGTGAGTTTCAGGAAGATTTCTTCGAGGCCTTCGCCTTCGTGGGTTGCGCGTTCGCGCAGTTCGTCCATGGTGCCGACGGCGATCATCTGGCCTTTCTGGATGATGCCGATACGGTCGCACATGGTCTCGGCGATGGGGAGCGAGTGGGTGGACATGAAGATGGTGGTTCCGGCGTTGCACAGTTCGCGGAACAGGCGTTTGACCTGGCGGGCGCCTTTGGGGTCCAGGCCCACCAGCGGTTCGTCGACGATGACGGCTTTCGGGGTGTGGATCAGGGCGCCGGAGATGATGAGTTTTTGCCGCATGCCGTGCGAGTAGCTTCCCACCAGCTGGCTGGCGGCGTCGGCCAGATCGAAAAATTCCAGAAAGCGTTCGGCCCGGCTCTGCGCGGCTTCGTCTGGCACGCCGTAGAGGTCGGCGATGAATCGCAGATACTCCCGCCCGGTCAGTTTTTCATAGATGAAGGGTCGGTCGGGGATGTAGCCGATCATCGCCTTGGCGGTCTGCGGCGCGCTTTCGACGGCGACTCCGTCGATCTCAACCCGCCCTTCGCTGGGCTTGAGCAGTCCGGTCATGAGCTTGATGGTGGTGGTTTTTCCCGCCCCGTTGGGGCCCAGAAAACCGAACATCTCGCCTTTCGGGATCGTCAGGTTCAGCGAGTCCACGGCGCGATACGTTCCGAATATTTTGACCAGATTGATGAGTTCGATCACGTCGCTGGCGGCAGGGGGATCAACGGATTTTGAAATCGGTCAGGCCTTGCGGCTCGGTCCAGTTGGCGGAAAGGTCGGCGACATTTGCGGCGGGCGGGCCTTGCTGGCACCATCGGATGAGGGCGTCGAGCGCGGAGCGTTCGCCTTCGGCGAACAGTTCCACGGAGCCGTCGCTTTGGTTGCGCACCCAGCCTTTCAGACCCAGTTCGTTCGCCTTGCCTTCGGCGCTGGCGCGATAGCTCACGCCTTGCACTCTGCCGCGTATGACAAGATGAACGGCGGTCATGACTTTCGGAAGGCGGCGTCGAACATATTCTGCACTTCGCGATAGACAGCGAAGGTCGATCCCTCGGAAATCTTGGGACCGAATTTGCCCAGATCGCGCATGATGCGCTGAAACTCGGAAGTCTCTCCCTTGAAATTTTCCACAAGGGGACGGAAGAAGGATTGCTCGTCTTCATCGAGACGGTCGCAAATTTCCAGCAGGCGCGTTTTCAGGGGTTCAAATCGTTCGTCCATGGTTTTATTTTAGAGGGATCCTTCGCCCAATACAAACATTTTAAGGGTGAACACATGCTATTTCATGCAAGCGAATCGATGTCCTTTGGCTCAAAATAGACAAGAAACCGTTGTGGGATCAAGCGTCGGAAGGGTTGACTGGAAAGTGGGGGGAAAGAGGCGGTCAGCCTTTTTTGCCTTTGAGGCGGTCCACCATGATTTTCTTGATGCGCGCAACAGCGGGGTTGGTGTTGGGAAGTTTCATGAAACTTTCCTGGGTGAGAATCGCAACCTGGCAATCTTCCAGCGCCCGCACCGTCGCCATACGCGGCTTGTCCGAGACCATCGCCATTTCTCCGAAAACGTCGTTTTCCTTCAACTCGCAGATTTTTTTGACCTGTCCGTTGTCTTCGCGAGTCACCTCCACACGGCCCTTTTTCAAGATGAAGGCGCTGGTGCCGTGGGTACCCTGACGGATAATGGCTTTGCCCTTTCGATATTCCTTGAGAGTGAACATATGCTATTTCATGCAAGTGAATCGATGTCGTTTGGCTCAAAATATACAATAAACCGTTTTGGGATTAAAGAAATTTTGCATTGCGGTTCCTGATACCGCAAGCCCTGAAAACGACGTTGAAACGCTTTACTCCCGCAAATCGATAAAGGTTGCGCCGCGGTAGATCAACTCTTCCATATCCCGCTCGTTGACCAGTTCGTTGGGCACGCTCTTGGCGTCGAGTTCGGCTTTCAATTCCTCGTAGGCTTCCTGGCTATCCACCTCGGCAATGGTTCGCTTGCCGTTCTCTTCAAACAATAACAGGTATCTAAAAACGCGTTTCACGTCGTCGTCTCCAATCAATCTATTGATAAACACATTCGGGTGTGAATAATGATACGTCTCGAAGTATACGAATTTTTAAGACAACATGTAAAGGCGGTCTCTTATGAAATATAGAAAATTTTCCTCCTGCGGCTGGGAGGTCTCTGAAATTGGACTGGGAACCTGGCAATTGGGAGCGGACTGGGGCAAGGTGGACGACGCGACCGCCGAGCGTATTTTGGAAACGGCAGTGGACTGCGGCATCAACTTTTTCGACACCGCCGACGTTTACGGGCTGGGCTTGAGCGAAACGCGCATCCAAAAATTCCTCGCCAAACGTTCGGAACAGATCATCGTCGCAACCAAACTGGGGCGCCACCCGGAACCGGGCTGGCCCGATAATTTCTCCCTCGCCTCCTTCCGCAAGCACACGGAAGATTCGCTCAGGCGGCTGGGCGTGGAGGCGCTCGACCTGACTCAGGTTCATTGCCTGCCAACGGAGACCCTGCAATCCGGCGAACTGTTCGACTGGCTCCGGCAATTGAAGCAGGAAGGCAAGATCAAACAATTCGGCCTGAGCGTGGAATCGATGGAGGAAGCCCTGCTTTGTCTGAAGCAAACGGGGCTCGCATCCCTGCAAATTATCTTCAACGTTCTGCGACAAAAACCCATCCCGGCGCTGTTCGAGAAGGCAAAGGAAAAAGGCGTGGCGATCATTGTCCGACTGCCGCTGGCCTCGGGACTGCTTTCAGGAAAGATCACCGCGGATTCCAGCTGGCCTCAGGAGGATCACCGCAACTTCAATCAGAACGGGGATCACTTCAACGTCGGCGAAACCTTTTCCGGCCTGCCGCTAGCGCAGGGCATCGCATTGATGAACGAAATTCTGCCCAAGGTTCCCGAAGGCATGACCTGCGCGCAGATGGCCCTGCGCTGGATTCTCGATCACGACGCGGTGACCACGGTGATCCCCGGCGCGACGCGCCCGGAACAGGTGAAGGCCAACGCTTCGGCCTCGAAGCTCCCGCTCCTGTCTGCCGAACTGCATGAAGATCTGAGAAATTTTTATGAGGAAAAGGTCGTCCAGCATATTCGCGGCAAATACTGAGAGGAACAACAAGACGCGCTATTACCGACGCGGCAAGGACTCAGCAAAACTCCCAGACGCTGGAAGCGAGTTCCGGGCCGGACAAGCTCGCCGTATCGCCGACGACCAGCGGCCCCACTCCCGCCGGGGTTCCGGTAAAAATCAGATCGCCCGCCTGCAGTCGCCAGATATGGCTGAGGTAGCGGATCAGATAGGGAATGGAAAACATCATGTCCTGGGTATTGCCCTGTTGACGCAGTTCGCCGTTCACCGAGCAGGAAAACTCCAGTTGCGCCAGATCGCGTATTTTTGAAACGGGAACCAGCGGCCCCAGCGGCGCGCTTTGCTCGAAGGCTTTTGACAACTCCCAGGGATGCCCTTTTTTCTTCAAACTCCCCTGCACATCGCGCAGGGTTAAATCCAGCCCGAGAGCGACATCGGACACGCAATCCAGAGCCGATTCTTCATCAACCCGCGACGCTTCCCGACCGATCAGCAGAACCGCTTCCGCTTCGTGATGCAGGAGCGAACCATGCGTCGGAACCCGCACCGGCGTTCCCGGCAAGACCAGACAGGACGACGGCTTCATGAAAACGATCGGCTCTTCCGGCGCCGTACCCGCCAGCTCGCGCACATGCGCTTCGTAATTCTTGCCGATGCAGAATATCCGCTTCGGCGTCACCGCCCCCGCTTCTGTTTGAAGTTGAATCTCCACGACCCTCAACCTTTATGGAAACATAGAGCGCAATTGATTGATGGAGCTCTCTTGCCCCTCAAAATCCCAGTATATGATGTGATGCTCCAACACGGCCCTTTGAAAACTCACTCCATTTTCTTGAAAAAATAATTCGTAATGCTTCTGTTCCGATTTGCTGTTGATTGGTATCGCAATACAAAAAACTGGAATGTTCATGGCTGTGCGATTTCTCAACTTACCCTTGGGCGAACGTGTGTACTCCGCAACATGGATCGTTTGACGACTGAAAAACGATACGCGCGACGCCAGCACAAAACGACTGTAAACCAGTGGAATGGAATTCGCCTTCGCAAAGTTGATAACCTCACGCGCCGGATCAACCCGTATTACCGGGGTCGCTCCACGAAGAATATCTTTTTGACTGTAAAATTGATGAAGGTTGTCCATCGACAAATACATCCATGCCATCAGCCCGGCCACAAACAACATCATGGACTTTTGACGAATTCGAATCATAAACCAAGCCAACCAGAATACTATCGCGCCATACAAAGGCAACAGGTATCGAATCAAAGGTCCGTTTTGGGTGGCGATATTAGCGCCGCAAACAATGAGAGGGTAAAAAATAAAAAATAAATGCGGAGTGAATACCATCGGTCGCATGCATAGCAATTGTTTCACGTGCGCCCAGCTCTCTTTAAAATATGCCGCTATAGCGAAAACGACCAGAAACATCACAACGCCTGAAACTAACGTCAACGCGGTCACATGTCCGCTCTCAGACGCCGCCCGCAACCCCCGTGCGGCGCCAATCAGTTCGGGAACATGGCGCAACAACAACTCCCAAAGGTGTTGCAAGAGCCGAAGCGGCATGAAATCCATATCAAAACCCTGCCCGCCACGCTTGGTTTCTCCGCTGGCGATGCTGGCGATTCGCGGCGAAATACCTATCAAAAAACCACACACGCCCAATGTCAGAGCCTGTCGCGTTTCGGGAGCCATCGCGTCGACAAAAGAGCGCAAGGCTCGCCACTTATTCGAAATATCCTTACGATAAATCAACACGCGCAACACGATCAAGACCGCCAATTGCCCTACCGGTTTATGCAGGTTATTGATCTGAAACAAGGTCACCCCGCCGATATCAAAACCAAACCCTCCGAACACGTAAGCAAACAATATTGCGCAGAGGAAAAGAATCATCAACACATCGAATCCTCTCGCAATTTTCTCTCTCTTGGAATTCAAACGTAAAAACAACGACCTGAAAAAACTAAATGAAATTTTCTCACGAAGAGTCGGCCAACGTGAATCGGTCAGCAACACAATCCCAATTATAGAAGCAATAAACAGGACTGAATACGTATAGACATAAACCGCCGCTCCTGAAACCGCACACAACAGAAAAACCGTCCACTTCCCGCTGTCCTTATCCCTTATCAATTTTGTAAGAAGCAGAAATGAGATGTTCCCAAGGACTCCGATCAACACATGCGGCATGAACGATACGCTGATTTCCATCACAGCGGGAGAGACCAGAACCGTCAACACAGCCGTAAGACCCACTAGGGACGCATCAATCTGTCGAACCAAAAGACACAGGGTCCACGCGTACAAAGAAAACATAAAAACGATCGCTGTCTTGAAAGCCAAAGCCACTGGCCCCAAAAGCCATATAAAGGGAACCACCAGAAAATCGATCAGAGCGCCCACATAACGATTGTCTTCGTAATAAAACGTGAACGCTTGCCCTTCAAGAGTGAGAATTAATTTATCCGCTACAAACGCCTCGTCGCCGTTCATGAACATCTCGGCATTAATCAAAAGCGGGTATCGCAAGGCCAGGTTGCTCGTGAGCAAGATGAGAAATAATAAGAACCAGACAACGCTGTCACGCAAAGTCCAGGTTTGGTTGTCTTCAGAAACGATTAGATTCATTGGGCGGGTCATAAACAAAAATTTGATAATATGCAATCACTCATATGTTAAATGACAAGTTCCGCTTTTTCATCGGAAGTGAAAAACTGGCGCACCTCGTCCATCGACTCGGTGACGCGGCAAGGCGGCAGGGAGGCGATGAATTTTTTTCCGTAACTGCGATGCACCACGCGCGAATCCAGTATGGCGACCACTCCGGCGTCGGTGCCCTTGCGGATCAGGCGACCGAAGCCCTGACGCAGTTGCAAAATCGCGCGCGGAATCTGGTAACGCGAAAAGGGATCGATGCCGCGCTTCTTCAAATCTTCCATACGCGCTTCGGTCAAGGGCTCGCCCGGCGGATCGAAAGGCAGTTTGGTGATGATGACGCATTGCAGGGCCTCGCCGGGAACGTCCACGCCCTGCCAGAAAGTATTGGTCCCGAAAATGATCGACGGCTTGCGCTTGAACTGCTCGATCATTTGACTGCGCGGCGCATCGCCCTGGCGGAGCAATTGAAATTGCGACACCAGGGTTTCCATTTTCTCGTAAACCCGATTCAACAAAGCGTAGCTGGTGAACAGGATGAAGGCTCGACCGCCCGACGCCTCGACCAGGGCTTTCGATCGCGCGGCGATCGCCGTGGCGTACACATCCGGCTCTTCCGAAGGCTCCGGCAGATCCGCAGGCGCGTAGAGCAAGGCCTGACGCGCGTAATCGAAGGGAGAATCCAGCGTGAGTTCATCGTTCGGTTCAAAACCGATCCGCCCCTTCACAAAATCAAATTTCCCGTTCGCCGTGAGCGTCGCCGAAGTCAGAACGATGCGATCCGTAGTTTCATAAACCTGCCGTTTGAGCTCCTCCGCCACATTCACCGGCGCCGCCTGAAAGGACACGCGCCGGAAACGTTTTTTATCGACGATCTCCAGCGAATAAACATAGCCCGGCAATTGTTGTCCCATCACGACATTGATGGCGTTGTAAAAATCCATGCACCGGTTGGAAGCGTAGGTGAACTCGACGCTCTCCTCCTCTTCGCCGATCATCGCCTCCAGAACCTTCAAGGCATCGCGCAATTCTTCCAGCGGCCCGCACAGGACATTGAGCAGAGGCGGCGGCTGGTACAAGCGAAAATTACGCGGGTCGCGCCCGAAAACCTCCAGCGTCTGCGCAAAAAACGCTTCCGCCGCGCGCCGGGTTTTCATCACCAGATCGATGGCCTCCTGAGAGAAACTGCGCTCGATACGACCCAGCATCCCCTTCTTGCCGCGCGGATTGTAAAGGCGGTCGAGAAAATAATTGAGCGATGAATTTGAAACTTCCAGGCCGAGGAAGGAAGTCGCCGCCTCCTCCACATTCTGCGCCTCGTCGAAAATCACCGCGTCGAAACGTGGCAAGGCGCCGCCGCCCGCCGCTACGTTGGCGAAAAATAAATGATGGTTGACCACCAGCAAATGCGAAGCGAACCAGCGCTTGCGCTCCTTGAAATAAAAACAGTCGCGATAGGTCTCGCAATTTTTGCCAAGACACAAATCCTTTTGCCGACCCACCTCTTCCCAGACCGCCGGCAGGGGAGTGAATTCCAACTCCTCTTTCACGCCGGACGCCGTCATCGACGACCATTCGAAAATCTCCGCCAGTTGTTCTTCCTGCTCAGGATCAACAAACAAACCCGCCTGACCGGCGCGCTTCATGCGGCGCAATGACAGATAATTTTCATGGCCCAGACAGATGGAGTAACGGAACGACAAGCCGAGACGCTGGCGCAGTAGAGGGATATCGTGGTGCAGGATCTGGTGCTGAAGGGTCTTCGTGTAGGTGGAAACCACAACGCGCTTGTCGTTTTGCACCGCCCACAAGACGGCCGGAATCAGATAAGCCAGGCTCTTGCCCGTACCCGTGCCCGCCTCCACCATCAGGTGGCCGCCCGACTCCAGAGTCTTCGCAACCGCGTCGGCCATCGCCGCCTGTTGAGGGCGATATTCAAAACCGGGCATGGCCCGAGCCGCCAATCCCTCCGGCCCTAATAACTCTTCCGCATCAAATGGATTCATCTGCGACATGTTAAGAGCTTGTTTCATCCAGGTAAAGCGATTTATTGATGTCCCCAGTATCGCGTCGCGCGAGGCAGTTGATTTTCACCCGCCCTTTACTATAAACTATTGAAAAAGTTTGGTAATACTTGACGTCAAACAGGCGATAACCACCCACCTTTTGCAACTCAGCGGAGCGCGATTCATGAACCGAATCATTCAAACTGTTTTCATATGCCTTCTCACCCTGCTCCCCTTCTCAACGGCTCACGCGCTGGACGATCAGCAAGAACTGTTACGCAACGCGGTGCAGGCGGTCGAAGACATCATCCATTCTGAAGACGAACATGTTCCAACAGAATTACTCTCCAAAGCGAAAGCGATCATCATTTTTCCGAAGATGCTCAAGGGCGGATTCATCTTCGCCGCGCGATACGGTCAGGGAGTGATTTCCACGCGTTCTAAAACAACCGGACTGTGGGGACCTCCGGCATTCGTCTACACGGCTGGCGCGAGCTACGGTTTTCAGGTCGGAGCCGAAGCCATTGATCTGCTCCTGCTCGTCATGAGCGAATCCGGCGTGCAGGGTCTGCTGAAAAACCAGTTCACCCTCGGCGCCGACGTGGGCGTTTCCGCCGGACCTGTCGGACGCCATGCCGAAGCCTCCACCGACATTCTACTGCAGGGCGAAATCTATTCCTATTCCAGAAGCATGGGCGCCTTCGCCGGGGTTTCGGTCAAAGGCACCGTGATCACCTCCAACGAAGGTTCCAATGAAAAATTTTACGGCGAGCCTCTCAGCGCCAAGGACATTCTCTATCTGGGAAAAGTGGAATCGACGCCTGAGACCGCCAAGCGCTTCATGCAACGGCTGAATAAATTACTGCCCATTAAGAAACGCGAAGCCGATTCCAATTGAGAACGGAAGACCTTCCCATCCGTCCGGCGCCATGAAACCCACTCGCAAACCGATCCTCATCACATCGCATCGATTCAGCCGGTTCGCCGCTTTTTGCGCCCTGATTCTGATAGCCCTGCCTTTTCAGGCCTGGGGAAAGTCCATGACGGGGCGCGTCGTGTCCGTCGATGCGGGCGACAACATCACCATCATGAACGACAAGGACAAGTTGTACAAGATACGCCTTGCCGACATCGACTCGCCCGAACTGAAACAATCCTTCGGTCACGAAGCGCGAAAGTTCACAACGGAACTGACTTTCGACAAACGCGTGCGGGTGAATTACAAGGTCGCCGATTACCACGGTCGCCTGATCGGCGACGTCGTGCTTCCCAACGGCAAATTATTGAACGAAGAAGTCGTGCGCTACGGCTACGCCTGGCACTATCGAGTGAAACGACCGCCCAGCCCGGTGCTTTCCAACCTCGAATACATGGCCTGGAAAAACAAAATGGGCCTGTGGGTGGAAACCAATCCCATTCCACCCTGGGAATTCAGGCGGGGCGGAGAACCGCCCACTCCGCCTGACAAAGACGACTACACGGACTATGACGAAATCTTCAGCTACGGTATTATAGGCAACCCAAAAACGCGGATTTATTATTGGCCCCTGTGTAGCGATTACCCCTCCGATATCCCCGGCGCCCTAATTTTCGGAAGCAAGCTCGAAGCCGAGACGCTGGGTTTTCGCCACTCCAGAGGTTGCCCGGAGTAAACCGGATAATCCAAAATGACGCAACAAACCTTATTCATTGTAGACAACAATCCAGGCCATGGAAGCCAGATCAACTCCTGGCTTTCCGAACAGGGTTACCAGGTCGAAACCTTCTCCGACGGCGAGTTGTGCCTGAACCAGATCGATGAAAACCCCTCCGCCATTTGCATGAACATCGAACCTGCTTCCAAGGGACTCGATCTTTTGAAGCGCTTTCGCCTCGCCAACCGCGATATCCCCGTCGTCGTCCTGACCGATGAAAAAGACCTGAGCGCCGCCGTCGAAGCGATGAAGCTGGGCGCCTTTGATTACATGCTCAAGCCGCTGGATAAAATCCGCCTGCAGACCACCGTCGCCAAGGCCGTCGAAATGAACACCATGGTGCAGAAAATCGCCAGCCTGCAAGGCGAGTTGCAACAGACCTACGGCTACAAAAATATCGTCGGGCAAAGCCTGCCCATGAAGCAAGTCTTCGCCCATATTGAAAAAGTCTCGCAGATCAATATCAATGTTTTGATCCTCGGAGAAAGCGGCACCGGCAAGGAACTGGTGGCTCGCGCCATTCATTACAACAGTTCCTACAAGGCGGGAAATTTTGTGGCGATCAATTGCGGAGCCATTCCCGAAGCGCTCCAGGAAAGCGAATTTTTCGGTCATGAAAAAGGCTCCTTCACCGGCGCCGATCAAGGACGCATCGGCAAACTCGAACTCGCTCACGGCGGCACTCTTTTTCTCGACGAAGTCGGCGAAATGCCCGCCAACATGCAGGTCAAACTGCTACGCTTTCTGCAGGACAAAAGCTATGAACGCGTCGGTAGCAACAAGAAAAACCGCGTGGACCTGCGCGTCATCTCCGCAACCAACAAGGACTTGGAGACGGAAGTCGAGCGGGGCGCGTTTCGAAGCGATTTGTTCTATCGCCTCATGGTGTATCCCATCATCCTGCCTCCCCTGCGCGAACGCCAGGACGACATCCCCCCTCTGGTCAATCATTTCCTGAAAAAATTCCAGCACCAGACGCAGAAGCACATCAACACCGTCACCTCCCACGCCATGGAAGCCCTCATCCGCTACCCCTGGCCGGGAAACGTTCGGGAACTGGAAAACATTCTGTATCGAACCCTCGTCCAAACCCGGACGGATGCGATCCAGATTGAAGACCTGCCCTTCAAAATTCAGGAACAACGACTGGGCTGGAATGAAGATTTCCCGACACTTCCCCAAAAACAGGCAAATGTCTCCAACGCAACACCCGCTAAAGTCAGGAACGAAACGCAGGACACTTCATTTAAAGAAATCGAAAAACAAGCCATCCTGCAAGCCATCGAACAGCATCAGGGCAAGCTCCCCGAAGCGGCCAAGTCGCTGGGCATCAGCCGCGCCACCATCTACAGGAAGATGAAGCGTTACCGGAAAACATCCTGAACCCTCCAGTCTCAATTTGATATATTATCTCATTTTGATATACATTTAGATCATATTGAGACTTCCTGCTCCGCACGCCTTCAGGCTCAGAAAAGCCAGTTGAAGCATAATTCCTTTATTCATATGGAGTTATGAATTTAAAACCAGCCTTGAAAAATTTGGCACAAATACTGCTATATATGTAATAAGTTTAGCAATTTTTTTCAAGGTGAACCCAATGAACAAAACCGCCACAAAGCAAAACTACAATTCAAAGCTATTTCGGGACAAACCCGCCAAACAAGCCCAGAAATCTGCCCCCAGGCCCGCAAAGGTTGCAAGAAAATCGAATGGGCAATGGAAAGCCTTCGTTATTTTTGCCATCGTTATGGGAATGATCGCTTTCCTATACACGCCGAACACAGCCGTCAGCACCAGCAACTCCAATCCCGACAAGGTTCTTGGAGGCGCGTTGAGACGTTGATTCTGCGTAACGTCATAAATGATTGAAATTGACGGGGGAGAGGCGACTTCGAGGCAGGTATTGGCTCTGAAAAAAACTGGTCCGGCAACCTATTTTAACCTTTCAAAGCCATGCGCCTTCCAAGGGACGTTTGCCCCCTGATTTTTCAATCGTTTTTATATTTTAATAGGGTTATGAAAAAAGCTCCCCTTTTGTCTCACCAAAGAATCTTATATAATGGGGGCAGGTCACGAGTTTAACCGTTCGATTGTCCAACATCATTCAGTCTGCGAACACGCGCCATGAAAACCATTTACTTTAAAAAGGGGAAGGAAATCATTCAGGAAGGAACCCTGAGTGATTGCGCCTACATCATCGAAACCGGAAAAGTCGAGGTTTCCAAGCTGGGCACCAAGGGTGAGAAAAAGATCATTGGCATCCTCACCAATGGCGATATTTTTGGCGAAATGGGCCTCATCGACGGCCTGCCCCGCTCCGCCACCGTGCGCGCCCTCGAAGACTGTTCCATCAATGTGCTGACTCAGGACACCTTCAACTCCATGTCCATTCACAACCCCAAAGCGCTCATGCCCATTCTGAAAGTGCTTGCCTCCCGACTGCGAGCGACGCTGAAACTGGTTGAGAATCTGCAAACAAAAAACGCCAAGAGCGTCTCCGAAGCCGCCGCCAAGGAACACGCAAACCAGATTTAATTCCCCTCAAGTCAATTGCCGTTGAACCGCCGCCGAGCTTTGGTGTAAAGTGTATGGTTCGAAACTGACTCACTCAACCATTCAACTGGAGGCGGTTGACCGCCCATTGCCATGAACGATACCTCTGAACTCACGCCCGAACTGCTCGCCCCTGCAGGCAGTCCCGACAAACTCAAATACGCTCTGGCTTATGGCGCAGACGCGGTCTACGCCGGAATCCCAAAATTTTCCCTGCGCGCGCGCGAAAACGGCTTCAACGACGCCTCGCTGAAAGAAGCGATTTCCGAAGTCCACAAAGCCGGGAAGAAAATATTCATCACCGCAAACATATTGGCGCCGAACCGCAAGGTGGAGTCTTTCGAAAAATCGCTGGCCTATTTTGCAGAGGCCAAACCCGACGCCTTCATCATGTCCGATCCCGGCATGATCCAGTACTCCGTGCGCAATTTTCCGGACGTGCCCGTGCATTTGTCGGTGCAGGCCAATGCCATCAACTGGCCGACCGTCGCCTTCTGGCGCGACCAGGGCGTGCGCCGCATCATTCTTTCGCGCGAATTGTCGCTCGAAGAAATTTCCTTAATACACCAGAAGGTTCCAGACATTGAGCTGGAATCTTTCGTTCACGGTTCGATCTGCATCGCCTATTCCGGGCGTTGCCTGCTGTCCAATTACTTCAATCACCGCGACGCCAACCAGGGCACCTGCACCAACAGTTGCCGATGGGAATACAACGTCTATAAAGAAAACGAAATCGACGCCGTCGCGCCGCCGCCGCAGACGCCTATGGAAGGACTGCATTATATTGAAGAGACCGGGCGACCGGGCGAGTTGATGCCGGTGGATGAAGACGAACACGGCACCTACATCATGAACTCGAAGGATTTGCGGGCGGTGGAATTTTTGACCGAACTCCGGGAAGCGGGCATCTGTTCCTTCAAAATTGAAGGCCGCTCGAAATCGATCTACTACCTGGCGATGGTTACCGGAGTGTATCGTCGCGCCATCGAGGATTTGATGCAGGGGCGCAAGTTCGACCCCAGTCTCCTGCAGGAAATTGACAAGACCGCCAATCGCGGATTCACCTCAGCGTTTTTGATTTCCAACTCCAATCATCACACCGAGCGTTTCGACTCCGCCCAGGCCGACGGTCAGCCGCAGGTCTTTGCCGGACGCATTCTCAACTCGCGCGGCGGCGGCTGGATCGAAGCGGAAATCAAAAACCGCATCGAGACCGGAGACACCGTTGAATACATCGCGCCGGATCGTCGCGTTCGTTTTGTTATTGAGGCGATGGAAAACAAAAACGGCGAGTCGATCAACGTGGCCCATGGCGGCGCGGGTTCCGCATGGATCAAAACCAACGGCATCGAAGCCGCACCTTACTCGCTTCTCAGCTTGGTCATGCAACCTGCAGAGTCTGCAACCAGCGTTTGAGCGCGTAAGGTTTTCCTGTCAAAATCGACACACCGTCATTCGCCGTCAGGCGGTTTGATCTTTTTTGTAAATTCGCCGTAGGCGATGAAGGCAATCACAAAGAAGATCGCGACGACAGCAATCCATTCGCGAAAGGTGTCGATGCGGTAATCGAAGATATCGCGCGCCAGATTGCCGTCGATCAGCAAAGCGGCAACAATCAAAAAACAAAGCAAAAGAAATCGCGCAACAATTAGCATAGATAAAAAAATCTCTTTGTGAACGTTCGGGCGCTAATTCCCGTTATTATATTTACCTTACATCGTAACTGAAATATAATGGATCATTATTTTTTTGAGCGCGTCCATCCGACACGCACCGTCGGCCTTCCGGTCGCAAAACCATATTAACAAGAGATAGATTCATGGGTATTCCAATTCAGCAAGCCCTCAAGGTGGGGTTTTACGTGACGCGGCAAAAGATGAAAGGGAAGAAACGTTATCCCCTCGTCCTCATGCTGGAACCGCTCTTCCGATGTAACCTGGAATGTATCGGCTGCGGCAAGATCCAGAAGCCGAACGAAATCCTCAAGCAACATTTGTCGGTTGAGCAATGCCTCAACGCCGCGCGCGAATGCAACGCTCCGGTGGTTTCCATCGCCGGCGGCGAGCCGCTCATGCACCCCAATATCGTGGAGGTTGTTGAAGGCCTGATCGCGCAAGGACGTTACATCTATCTTTGCACCAACGCGCTCTTGCTGGATGATTTCCTTGGCAAATTACCCGTATCGCCCCAACTCGTGCTTTCCATCCATCTGGACGGTCTCGAAGAGGAACACGATCGCATCGCGGCGCAACCGGGAACTTTTAAAATCGCCGTCGAAGCGGTGAAAAAAGCCAAGAGCCTGGGCTATCGCGTGACCAGCAATTCCACTTTCTTTGAAGGCACGACGGTGGATCAGGTCGAAGAATTTCTCGACTATCTGAAACCGCTCGGCATCGACGCCATGACCGTCGCTTCGGCCTTCAGCTATCCCGACGCGCCGGATCAGGATCATTTCTTCGGTCGCGCCAACACTCAGGAATTTTTCCGCGAACTGCTTTCGCGCAACAAAAACGGACGCTGGGATTTCAACCATTCCCCGCTCTACATCGAATTCCTCAAGGGCAACAAAGATTACGACTGCACGCCCTGGGGCAACCCGAATTACTCCGTTCTCGGCTGGCAGAAGCCTTGCTACCTGCTCGACGACGGTTACGCAGAGAGCTTTCAGGAATTGATGGAGACCACGGAATGGGAACGTTACGGACACCGTAATAACGATAAGTGCAGAGACTGCACCGCGCATTGCGGCTACGAAGCCACCGCCGTCGCCGACGCCACCAGCAGTATCGGCAACATGCTGGTCTCCGCCAAAGCGATGATGTAAACCGTTTCAAAATTCCCGCCTCCGGTCTGGAGGCGGGTCAGCTTTTCAACTCCATCCTCTGCCGCACCCAGGCGCTCGCCACATCCAGAAAAATCACCGTCGCAGAAATCGCCAGCAGAGCCGTACCGGCCTGACTGTATTGCAATAAGTTGATCCATTGTTGCAAAAGAAATCCAATCCCGCCGCCGCCGACAAAGCCGATGATCGTGGACATGCGCACGTTGATGTCCCAACGATAAAAGGCCAGCGCCAGAAAAGGCGCGGACACTTGCGGCCAGACCGCATACAGCGCCACCTGCAAGGGGTTCGCCCCGGTCGCAAGCAAAGCCTCCACCGGCCCCGGATCGATGGTCTCGATCTGCTCGGAAAACAGTTTGCCCAGAGTCGCAATCGAATGCAGGCTCAAGGCCAGCACCCCGGCGAAGGGGCCGATGCCCACCCAGACCGCGAATAATATCGCCAGAATCAAAGGCTCGATCGAACGCAGAATATTGAAAGTCGTACGCACAGCAAGATAGACCGCCTTGCCCGGAACGCGATTCCACATGAGATTTTTCGCCGCGAGAAAACTCAAGGGCGCCGCAACCACCGTCGCAAAACCCGTCGCCATCAAGGCCAGAAAAATCGTCTCCAGCATTTTCTCCGCAACCAGCTTCACCGTCGGACTCAGGGACCACTCGCCCGTCTCCCGGGAAATCGAGGCGCGCAGGGTTTGCTCGAGTCCGCGCGCGGTTTCGGGAACGCGGATCGTCGCCTCAAAAGTCCCATCAACAGAAGTCGTGAAGGAGCCCAGCGGGAATTCCTGTTCTATGGAATTGATCCAGAGCAAGGACCCCGTCGTTTCAGACCCCCAGCCTCGACCGCTGACTGTCACCGTATCACCCACGGCTCCGTTCGTCGGCGTCAGGCTCAGGCGCGCGTCCTCCCGCTTCGTATCGGACGGCTTGTGAAACGACGCGCCGGGGCCGTCGAGGAGAAAAACAGATTCGGAAAATTCAGTTTGGGTTTCATGCCGGATCAAGTCCGGGCGAAGCAGTTCATTGACCAGCGGTTTGACCATTGCCGCGCCGCGCACCAGCTCGCCCGGTTTGATTTCGGTGACTTTCCAGCCGTAAGAAAAAACGATCAGGCCGACGAGCGCGAGCAGGAGAAAGCGCGTTTGCGCGTAAAACGGTCGCAATGCGACCCGGCGTTTGTCCTCGGAGACTGTCATCGCCAGTAACCGGGACGACTAGAGCGTCAGCCCCATCGCGGTGTACCACAAAAAGCCCAGGCCCGCGAACAGGGTGGTCGCGTTCAACTGAACCGAAAGCCGATGCAGTTTTTTGAATCGGGCTTCGAGGGAGGTCTTTTCATCTTCCAGAACCGCAACCCTCAAACGCTCTTTAACGGCGCGCGCATTGGGATTGATCGCCAATCCCGCGAACAGGGTGCAGACGATCATCGCCAGCAGAAGCCCGAGTTTGATCGACATGACTTCGCTCGGCTGGCTCACCAGCGTCAACAAAGCCAGAGCGCCGCAGATGTATCCCAAACGGTAATAATTGGGGAAAATCTTACCGATCAAATCCCCTGCTTCCTGACGCTCAAGCGTTCGGAACAACACCGGAGCCGTGAAAAATGAAAAAAAGATAATGCTTCCCAGCCAGCACACCAGCGCGAGAAGGTGAAGGAACAAGAGCAATACATCCATGACTGACACCTCGGAAAAAATTAAGCGAACGCTTCAACCGTTCGACTCATAAAAAAATTTGAACGCGTTTCTAAAACTTCGGGCAAACGCGCATTAGAAAGCGTTTCAATCCGCATCGAAACCCGCCAGTTCGCGCACGATCCTGTCCGCCGCCTCGCCCGGATCCTCCGCCGAGCGTATCGGACGCCCCACAACGATCATATCGGCTCCACGCTCCACAGCCTGACCCGGAGTGACGATGCGGCTTTGGTCGTCGCCCTCCACCAGACTCCAGGCGGGACGAATCCCCGGCGTCACTATTTTAAAAATGGCGCCGCAGAGCTTGCGCACCATCGCCGCTTCTTCGCCAGAACACACGATGCCCGAGCACCCCGCAGAACGCGCCAGCTCGGCGCGTCGGCAGACCAGATCGGAGATCGTCGTCTCGGATGGATAACCCTGATCCTGCAAATCCGCAGGCGACATGCTGGTCAACACCGTCACCGCGAGAACTTCCAGACCTTCATCGACCGCCCGCCGCGACATCTCAAGCATCGCCTTGCCGCCGCTCGCGTGCAGGGTGATGTAGCGCGCCCCAAGCGCGCTCGCAGAACGCAAGGCGCCCTGCACCGTCGCCGGAATGTCATGCAATTTCAAATCCAGAAAAATATCCGCATCGGCTTCGCCGGACACAGCTTTCAAAACCTCCGGCCCTTCCTTGATGAATAATTCCAGCCCCACCTTGAAGCAACCGACCCGCCCATTCAGTTCGCGCGCAAAACGCGCGGCCTCCTTGCGATCGGGAACATCCAACGCAAAGATCAATTGTTTTCTCGCCGCAGTCAGCACCGCCGTATCCATCGCCAAAATCCAATCCTCCTTCAATTTCAAAATGAATTTAATATCACTTCAAACCCGACGCCCCATCCTCTGGATCAAACATAAATCCCGTAGAAAAACGGCTCATGACCGTACCTGTTTTTAACGGCTTCTTCGGCGGCTCCGGCCTTTTGCCCGCAAGTTCCTCATACATCATGCCGGGGATATCGCCGCCCGCGACAATGGTGTGCTGAATCCCGCTCCCGAATCGCAGGTTGACGTCGGTGATATAAAACTCTCCCGCTTCATCCAGAATACCCTGCAAGCAACAAGGCCCGCGCAAGTCCAGCGCTTTCGCCGTCGCATGGGCTTTTGCGATGAGACCTTCATCCATCTCCAGTCGCGTCACCCGCGCTTCGCCCGCCCTCACCCGCAAGCGTTCTCGCGGCGCGGCGAACACGGGACGGCCTTCGCGGTCGCCGAACCAGTCGATGCTGAACTCTCGCCCCTCAATGAAGCCTTGCAACAAATGCTCTGGAAACTTGGAACGGATGTAGCGCAAATCTTCCGCATCGCGCACAACAAAGGTTTCTTCGCCGCCTTCGCCAACGCGACGCTTGGCGAACAAAGGAAATACAGGATCGGCGTCCGCCCCATCGATCAACTCAGGCGTCGCGATGCCTTTGCTCTGCAAAAAATGCCCCAGCCGTTCTTTATCGTGGCACAAGGCGACCGTCTCCTGACTCGGAACATACAAATGAACGCCCGCGTCTTCAAAAACAGAACGATGCTCGCTCAGAAACTCCACCGCCTTGTTGGTGACGGGTAAGATCGCCCGGACTTTTTCCGAAGCACATAAGTTCGTCACCGCGCTCAGGCACTGCGCTTCAGAAAAGAGCGGCAATAGAAACGAACGGTCCGCCGCCTTCAATACCGGGGAATGCGGGTCGCTGTCCGCCGCCAGCAGACTGCCCTTGACCCCGATCTGCAAACGCGATTCGGAAAACGCCGCCAACAGGGACACGCGCCAGTTGGGCGCCAGAAACAACAGATTGCTATCGCTCATAATGGACTGTCTGGCGAATGAATGATTTCAAAAGATCAATTCTCCCAATTGATGAAGCATTTTAGCCGAAGCGCCCCAAATACGATGGCGTTCGTACCAGTAAACATACATTTCCTCTTCCCGCTTGAAGCCGACATCCCTCTGCTGGGTCGCGATCAGAGGCGTCAGCGGAATGAAAAGCACCTCTTCCACCTCGTCCTCGTTGAACGAGTCCCTGCAATCCGGGGCCTGATCGAGCAGGGTCACGAAGGGCGATACGATGAAGCCGGTCCGGGTTTCCACCGGATTCATTCTCGCCATCACCCGCTCTATCGGAATCTCCAGATCGATCTCCTCCTGAGTTTCTCGCAGGGCCGTATCGAGCAAATGCTCGTCGTCATCCTCAAAAATTCCGCCAGGGAAAGCGATCTCCCCTTTGTGCAGTTTCAGGGTCATGGCCCGTTTTATCATCAGCACATGCGTTCGCCCCAGGTAGGGAAACAGGATGAGCATGACCGCCGCGCTATGCTCCATGCTTGCGGGTTCTTTAACGAGGGGGAAATTCTGCCGCAGACGGGATGAAAATAAATTCAAATTCATCGCAATCTCTCAAGCCCAGACCGACCGATACTCGTCTTCGTTGAAACCCACCGTGACGCTGTCCGAGTCGAAAGCGATGGGACGCTTGACCAGTCGACCGTTGGTGGACAAAATTTCCAGAGCCTCCGCTTCCGACATCGAGCCGACCTTGTCCTTCATTTTCAATTCCTTATACTGCACGCCGCTGGTATTGAAGAGTTTCTTGATTCCGCGCTCCTTAATCGCCCGTTTCAGAGCCGACTTGGGAGGAGGGGTTTCCGTGATATCGTATTCCGTGAAGGAGACGCCCTGCTCCTCCAAAAATTTCTTCGCTTTTCGGCAGGTGCCGCATTTGTTATAGCCGTAAAATTTCATAACCGCTCTCCGCAAATAAATAAAATTCAAACCTCCCTATTCTAAATCATTCGGCCCAAAAGCCGCCCCAAAAAAGCCCGGAAAGGGCATAAAAGATTGATTTTCCCGCGATACCCTGAAAGCGCTTGAATAATAAAAGCCTACAAGATATAGTAGTGATGCTTTAATCCTAGTACCAGTTGTTGTGGGTTTTTGCTTTACAAGCGCAATCCGTTCAGCTAACCTTCGCTGTACAAATCACTGTTCTAAAATTTTTCAGGAAGCCAGACTGACTATGCACTTAAAAAGTTTAGGTTTGGAAGGTTTCAAATCATTTGCAGACAGCACCGAACTGCAATTTGACAATGGATTCACCGCAATCGTCGGCCCCAACGGATGCGGAAAAAGCAATGTGTCCGATGCCATTCGCTGGGTCATTGGAGAGCAAAGCTCCAAATCCCTGCGCGGAACTAAAGCGGTCGACCTCATTTTCAACGGAAGCGGCTCCCGCAAACCGCTGAATCGCGCCGAAATTTCACTGACTCTGGCGGACGTGCCGCACGGCATCCGTATCGCCAATGTTCCCAATATATCCGACGAAGTCAAGCTCACCCGGTGTTACCACCGTTCCGGCGAGAGTGAATTTTACATCAACCAGATTCCTTGCCGTTTGAAGGACATCACCGATTTTCTGCTCGACGTCGGCATCAGCCCCAAGGTTTTGACCGTCATTGAGCAGGGTCATATTCACGAAATCATCACCGCCAAATCGGAAAACCGACGCATTCTGATCGAAGAAGCCGCAGGCATCCTGAAATTCAAGCACCGTCGCAACGAGGCCACGCGCAAACTGGATTCCTCAGCGCAGAACCTTGCCCGCATCAGCGACATCGTTCAGGAACTGGGACGCCAGGCAGAATCCTTGAAACGTCAGGCCAATAAAGCCGAAAAGTACAAAGCCTATCAAACCGAAATCAAGGACGTCTCCATCCAGCTGTTTTCGCGAAAACTGCTCAGCCTGTCCAAAGGACTCAAGCAGATCGAAACGGAACTGGAAACCATGTCCGCCAGGAAAGAAGAGCTGACAGCGCAATCGACCCTCGTTGAAACTCAGTCCACTGAGTTGAAATTGAGCATCGACGAGACCTATCAGCAACTCAACGAAGTGCGCGATCAGGTGCATTCCCTCTCCCTCTCCATCGGCAGGGACGAGCAGACGGTTCAACATCAAAAAGGTCAAATCCAGCAGATCGAAAACGACAACCAGAAAGCCGACGGAGCGATCCGGGTCATGACCCGCGAAGCGGAAGAAGCCAGCGTCACCGTGGAACAACGTCGTCAGGAGTTGGGCGGCCTGTCGGATCGCATCAACAAGGAACGCGATCTTCAGGAAGAGCAAAAGGCCGCGCTCGAAGCGAAAAAACAGGCCCTCGCGCCCCTGCAGGAGCAGGTCTCGCAAGCGGAAAAAAGAGTCTACGAATGCCTGCGCCTGATCTCCGATAAAAAAGGCGAAAGCGCTTCTCTCGAAACCCGCCGACAGTTTCTGCAAAAACGCGCCGAGGAATGGCGCGAGGAAATGGAAGGCGCCAGCGCCCAGCAAAACGAACTGGAAGAGAAACGCCGCGCTCAGGAAACGGAACTTGGAGAGCTGAACCTTCGTCTGGAAGCCTTGCAGGAAGAAAAACAGGCGCTCGGCGAACAGGTACGGGAAGGCCGCAAGACGCTGGAAGCGCTGGAAGCCGAAGGCGCGCGCATCAAGGAAAACTACATCACCAAAGCGTCGTTCCTCAATTCGCTCCGCGATCTGCGCAAGAAATTCGAAGGTTTTCAGTCCGGCGTGAAATGCCTGATGGGCGCCAACGGTTCGACGCCGCCCATGGACGGTCTGCGCGAAGTGCTGGTCGACGTTCTGCGCGCGCCCGCCGAATTTGAAACTGCGATTGAAACGGTGCTCGGCGATAAATTGCAGAGCATCATCGTCGACGACTACGCCAACACCCTGCAAGCCGTCGGCTTTCTGAACAATGAAAAATCCGGGCGCGGTTCTTTTGTTCCCATTTCCCCCAAAAATTTTCCAACGCCGCCGGTCTACCTCAACGGCAACCCCGGCGTGCTTGGGCTGGCATCCGACAAAATCGAATGCAAGGAAGAATACCGTTCGGTCATTGAACAACTGCTCAAAAACGTCGTCGTGGTCAAGGACCTCGAAACGGCGATCCAGTTGTTTCAAAACCCGCAGTTCCACGGCTCCATCGTCACCCAGAACGGCGAATTGATCGACGCCCAGGGCGTTGTGACCGGCGGACAAAACGCGGACAATTCCGAAGGCCTCCTGCAACAAAAACGCGAGCTGGAAGAATTGACCCAGCAAGTCGAGCAGTTGGAACGGGAATCCGAAGAAGCTCAAAAGGACATCAGCGACCATAAAGGCCGCCTGCTGGCATGGGACTCTAAACTCAAGCAGGTCGAACAATCCGCGCACGATCAGTCCATCGCCGTTTCAAACGCGCGCAAGGACCTTGAGCTGGCTCTCCGGGAAATCGAACGGCACAAGAAACGCGCCGAATCCCTCAGCGCCGAGTTGGAAAAAAGCGCGGCGGAGCGAAGCGCGCTGGACGCGCAGATCGAAGAATCACAGGCGCTCGTTCAGCGTCATGAATCAGAAAAAACCGAGCTCGATCAAAAGCTGGAAGATTCCAAAAGCCAACTGCACCGCCAGCGCAACGAAACGGAAGTCCTCATCTCCGCGCTCGGCGATCTGCAAGCCCTCCTCGCTTCGTTGATCGGCAAGCGCGAGAACACGCTCACCGAGATCAAGCGTATCGAACAACAAAGCGACAGCCTGCGTCACCGCATCGCGCAACGCCATAAAGACATCGAGAACAATACGGAAGCGGTCCGGGTTAAAAACGAATCCGTTCAGGCGCTGGAGCGCTCCCTGCTCGAAAGCGTTCGCGAGAAAGACGCGCTGGCTGAACAATTGACGCAACAGGAAGAAACTCTTCGCGATCAGGAAGAAGAAGACAAACAGCTGGACGAACAAGCCCGCGGCCTGGTTCGCACTCTGCAGGAATTGTCGGAGACCATCAGCCAGACCGAGATCAAGAGATCGGAGTTGAAAATCAACGCCGCTCATCTCACCGAAAAAGCCTACGATGATTTCAACATTGTCCTGACCGAAGAAAGCGCCGCGCAAGTCGCCCCGATGGACGACGAGGAAGCGAAGGAAGCCGATGAGCGAGTGCGCGAATTGAAAGGTAAGATCGCGCGCATGGGCGAAGTCAACCTCGCCGCGCTATCTGATTTCCAGCAGGCCAACGAACGTTACATTTTCCTGAAAACCCAACAGGAAGACCTCGACCAGTCCATACAAATGTTGAAGGATACCATCGAGCGCATCAACCAGAACACGCGCGAACGCTTTCTCGAAACCTTCGAGCGCGTCAACGAAAACTTCAAGGCTATTTTCGCCCGACTGTTCATGGGCGGCAAAGCCGAGCTTTCGCTCACCGACCCGGACAATCCCCTCGAAAGCGGCGTCGAAATCACCGCCAACCCGGTGGGCAAAGCCATGCAGAGTTTGCAACTGCTCTCCGGTGGAGAAAAGGCCATGACTGCCGTCGCCCTGATGTTCTCCGTGTTCAAGGTGCGACCGAGTCCTTTTTGTCTATTGGACGAAATCGACGCGCCTCTGGACGAAGCCAACGTCATTCGCTTTCAAGAGATGCTGAAGGAAATGGCGGAGAACACGCAGTTCATCATCATCACGCACAACCAGAAAACCATGTCGTTCGCCAATTCGCTCTACGGCGTTACGATGGAAGAACGCGGCGTATCGAAAACCGTTTCAGTTCACCTGAACTAAAAAACGACTGATTTTTTCATGCAGGACCTTGGAGAATTGACAGGATCATGGCCGAAGCGAAAGACATTGACGACAGCCTGGAATTTCTGCGTTATTTCGAGAAGAACAGCGTGTCGCAGGACCTCGCGGACATCGTTTTGCAAAAACGCGATTCCGCGAAGCAATCGCTCGACCTCAAGGGCCATCGCCTGAAGAATGAAGAGTTCGAAGCCCTCTCGCAAATCGAACCCTTGCACCGCCTCAAACGACTCGATCTGGGAGAAACCAGCCTCTCCACTGCGGGGCTGAAAACCCTCTGCCTCTCGCCTCTGTTTGCGCAGGCGGAATTCATTTCGCTTGAAAATAACAATCTCGACGACGAAGGCGCCTTTTATTTATCCAAGGCGGCGCATCTCAAGGCGCTGACGGAATTAAACCTTTCCAGCAACGAAATCGGCGCGCTCGGCGCCAAGGCCTTTGGCATGTCCCAAACCCTGCCGAAGCTGGAATCCCTCGATCTGTCCTACAATCGGCTGGAACCTTTGGGATTGAAAGGGCTTCTCGAATCCCATCTGGGTTCGCAATTGAAATGTCTGACTCTGCGCGACGTCTCCATCGAAGACGCCGGGCTGGAAACTCTGGCGGAGCTGGAACCGCTTGAGAGCCTGGAGACCCTCGACCTGCGCGACAACAACCTTAGCCCGCAGGGCATCGAAATACTGTCGCGGTCGAACGTGTTTCCCAATCTGAAACGATTGAATCTGTCCAACAATCATCTCGGCGACGACGGCGTTTACGCCCTCGCCGAGTCGGAACTGTTCTCCAATCTGGAAGACCTCAAACTGAGCTTCAACGATCTGAGCGCCGACTCCGCCATCGCCATCGCCGAATCGCAATTCCTGACCCGACTGAAATCACTGGACCTCAACAACAACGACCTGAAAACCGTCGGCGTCAAAGCGCTGGCCAAATCTGCCAACCTGAAGGGGATCGAGTATCTTGATGTCGGAGAAAACAGCCTTGGCGCCAAGGGAGCGAAATACCTCGGGCGGAGCAAACACCTGTCCAATCTGATTACGCTTCGACTGAACAACAACAATATCGGCGACGACGGCGTCAAGGCGTTGGCAGAGTCAAAAAACTTCGCCAATCTTGAAGCGCTGTATCTCGAAAAGGACAACTGGATTCACGCCCACGGAGCGCAGGCCATCGCCCAGTCAGAACACTTTGGCAAGCTCCGCATTCTGGTTTTAACGCTGAATATGATCGGGGACGACGGAGCCAGACATTTCGCCGAATCCCAAAATCTCAAGAAGCTGGAAATTCTCAACGTTGCGGGCAATCGCCTCACGGTGGCGGGGGAGAACACTTTGCGTAACTCACCCTATTTGGCAAAATTAAAATTGCTGGAACTTGTTTGAAGACCGTTCCAATATTTGCTAGCCGTTAGATTGTGAAACTCGCCGTCTCTGGCAAAATTGAAATTGCCGGAGCTTGTTTGAAGACCGTTCCAGCGTTTTCAGCCTGTTTGATCTAGCTTTAAAAACAAACATATAGGAATTCCAATCCAAAAAGGATTGATATTCCGAACACTTTCTTGTAATTGAGCGACGAACCTTATAGAATTCGGGAGTAATCAATGCACATTCCTGCAATCAAGTTCACACCGTTGACTATGGACGCGCTAAAAAATAAAATTGTTCTGCTCCTCACTGAAAATTCGCAGGATATCAATGCGCTTCACAACGAACTTCAAGAGTTGGAGAAATCGGATGGGGAGGAAGTTTATCAAAAACTCCTTGAAATTTTTCTCAACAAATTCTTTCCCTCCCTCACGGACTGCAAACAACATTGGCTGAACATTGTCGACCATGCGGAAGCCTTGCGCCTTGAGCTGGGAAGGCGCGTCAGTCCGGCGACAGCGGCGGCTGATTATTTTACTTTCTCACACAACGGCTTCAAAAGTCCCAAACTGATCGAACTGAACGATTACGAACAGATGACCCGGCACACCTATCAGGATTGCCTCACCCATCTGTACAATCGTCGCTATTTTGACCACGCTCTGGATTCCGAAATCCACCGGGCCAAACGACACGGCCTGGAATTTTCACTGCTCTTCATCGACCTCGATAAATTCAAACGGATCAACGACACCTACGGACACTCCGTCGGCGACCTGGTTTTGAAAACGGTTTCGGAAACAATTTTGAACCTGAAACGGCAGGAAGATCTCGCCGCGCGCTACGGCGGCGAAGAACTCGTCCTCATTCTTCCGCAAACCAGCAAGGAGCAAAGTTACACCGTCGCTGAACGCCTGCGCGAAAAAATAGAAAAGACCACGCTCCAGCACGAGGACAATAGTTTGAGCATAACAATGAGCGGAGGCATCGCGCACTATCCCTCGGACGCGAGAAAATCGCATGAACTAATCCAACTGGCGGATGAAGCGGTGTATCGCGCCAAGAAAAACGGACGCAATCAGATCGTCATGTACTCCATCGAGACCGCCAACCAATAGAGAACGCCACGGGCTTTTTTAGTTGCGCGCCAGCAAATTGCACCTGTCGTCTAGCCAGAACGTCGGCTGATAGAAAATACTCTCCAGACTTTTTTATTTTCGCGCCAGCAAATTGAAAGTGTTCTCGGATTTCAGCCATCGGTTGGCAATCCAGGCCGCCAAGCCATAACGACGCGAACAATATTTTTCAATTTCCAGAATGTTCCAATCCTTCGCTTTAAGCAATTCCGCCATTTCATAAGGATCGATGCCGCCGAACTTGCGCTGATAATCCGCCAGCTCATACTTTTCTTCAAACAGGGAGATACCGCGAAGAGCCATCTCCATGCGATAAACCGACTCGTGCGCGTGAGTGAGCATGCGATGCAAACGATAACGCCAGGGCGACGCAATCGCCTGCTTCAAGGGTTCAAAGAAAATCAACAACAGTCCGCCGGGCTTCACCCGCTCGGACAAACGCGCCAATACGTCGGACGGGTCGTAGAGATGATGCAGTAAGGCCGATGCCGTGACCACATCGTATTGCGCGGAATCTGTAGTCAGAAAACTTTCGATATCCTGAGCCTGTAAACGCGCCCGGCTTCTTTCAGAGTCCAAGAGTTGGGCCTCCAAAGCCTTCAGCATGGCGTCGGAAAGATCCACGCCAGTCACCGAAAAACCGCGTCGCAACAATTCCAGAAACAGGTAACCCGTGCCGCAACCGGCATCGAGAATGGTCCCGCCGGGACGTCCCAGCTCGGAGCACACACGATCCACGGTCCTTTTTAAAATTTTGCTCTGATAAAAATTGGTTTGTTCCGGGTGGCGGGAGAGATACAAGGGGCCTTCGAGCGCGTGCACCTCGCGGTTCTCATGGAGAATCCGCTTTGGAAGGGATTCGGACTGTTCTGAATAAGTTTCCAAAACGCAGTGGGTCGATCAGGAGGCTGGAGGCGTCGGAACAGAATCCAGCCAGAAAAAACGCTTGTCTGTCTTCGCCGTTTCGCACTCGTTGCAATTTTCACAAACGCGGGGAAAATTCAGAGTCTCATGTTCGCGCCGCAACTGCTCGATCGCAGAGCCGCGCCACAAGGCGTTGACGTTGTCGTTGTGCGCGTTGCCCAGCGTGAGCGTCGCGTTGTAGTCCACGCAACAGGGGATGACGCGCCCGTCCCACAACACGACGAGCTTGCCGTAGTCCTTGCCGAAGGGTTCCGGGCAGGGTTCCTTGCGCGGACTTTGAATCAGTTTCGGTTGCAGGCGAACATGATCGACAATCGCCTCCCAGTGCGCGATGTAGGCGTCGGCGTCTTCCTGTGTCTCTTCTTCAACGGTGAACACCACGCCCAGTTCCAGATCCTTGCCGCGCTGGTCGCGCACTTCTTTCAATCGCTTGATGTTTTTTTCGATCTTCGCCAGCTCGACGCCGCGCACACGCTGGTAAGTTTCCGGCGATCCGTCGATGGAAAAACGCAGGATCGTTAAGGGACTGGAGATCAAACGCTCGATCATGGCTTCGGTCAACAGCGTGCCGTTGGTGTTCATGACAATGTGCTGAACGCCTGCGGCGGAGGCGTAGTCGAACATGTCGAACAATTGTTTGTTCAGCAACGGTTCGCCCCAGTTGTGCATGCACAAATGCTCCAGATCGGGGCAATCGTCGATCACCTTCTTGAAAAGCTCGAGGTCCATGAAACCGCCTTCGCGTTCCATGCCTTCCGTGACAAAGCAGAAGGAGCAACGCAAATTGCAGGTATTGGTCGGTTCAATGATGAGAGAGGTCAGCGCTTTAACGGGTATCATTCGATCACCTTATCCACGATATAGTCGGGTCGATCCTGAACTTTCAAATGCACGCGGCCGAGGTATTCGCCAAGGATGCCGACGGACAACAGCTGGGTGCCCGCCAGAAACGCGAAGACCGCCGCCAGCACCACAAAACCGTCCACCAGAATGCCGCGCACCACGCGCTGATACACCAGAAACAACATCAAGGCGAATCCTGTGAGCGCGCCCACCACGCCGAGATAGGTCACGAAGCGCAGGGGAAAATTGGAGTAGCCGGTGATGATGTCCCAGGCCAGTTTGAACAGCGCCGTGTAATCGTATTTCGTCGTTCCGCTATGGCGCGCATGGTGTTCCACTTCGATTTCAGCCGTCGGCACGCCCAGCCAGCTCATCAGCACCGCCATGAATTTGGACTTGTCCTTGCACTGGTCGATCTTTTGAACCACGCTCGGGCGCAAGGCGCGAAAGGAACTGAGATTCAATTTGAACGATTTACCGAACAGCTTCTGGGACAGCCATTTCAAGCAAAACGATCCGGCGATGCGGGACCAGGCGTCGCGACGTTTGCGCGGCAGAGTGACCACGAGGTCGATCTCGTCCGTCATCGCATCGAGTAATTTTGGAATTTCTTCAGGGGGATTTTGCAGGTCGGAATCGAGTTGGACGATCACATTGCCGCGACTGTGATGGAAGCCCGCCAGCACGGCGGCCTGCTGTCCAAAATTGCGCGTGAATTTCACCACCCGAACCGACTCGTCCTGCGCCTGAAATTCGCAAAGCCTTTCGCTCGAACCGTCGTCGCTCCCATCATCAACAAAAATGATTTCGAAGGATCGTTCCAAGCCCTGAGCCACCGCCCGGAGTCGGGAGTACAACTCATCCAACACCGATTTTTCGTTGTAAACAGGAATGACGAACGAAACGTCAACAGTCATAAGCGATCCGCGTTCCGGCCCCGGGAATTATGGAAACTACCCGTTTGTCGGGGAATTGGTCGGCGCGATGGCGTTTCTCCAAAGCAGGGCGAACGGCGTTTTCAGCGCGGACCGCATCAACCATTTGAATTCCATGGTGCGCCAGACCTGTCGCGCCCGGCGCGTGCTGAAGTAGAAACGACGGTGCGCTTCGCGTTTGATTTCGAGCAACTCTTCGGCGCTCACTTTGCTGGCGTTGTTGCTCACATGGTCGGTCGAATATTGTGAAAATTCCTGATTGGCTTTTTCCTTTTCGGAAATGAAGGTCTCGCGCAACTCGGTTCCCGGATTGGGAATGACCAGCGAAAAATTGGCCGTGGTGAACCCTGAACGGCAGGCAAAGTCGATCGTCTCGTGCATTTCCTCGCGGGTCTCGCTGGGAAAACCGAGCATGAACAAACCGTGCACGCTGATTTTTGCGCGGGTCAGTTTCTTCACGACGCCTTCAACAATGCCAATATCCAGATCCTTTTTGATCATGTCCTGAATTCGCTGGGAGCCAGACTCCACGCCCAGCGCCATGCGGTACACGCCCGCTTTCACCATCACCTCGATCAACTCGTCGTCGAAGAAATCGGCGCGCAAGCCGTTGGTGAAGCTGATATGCACTTTCAATCCGCGGTCGATGATCATCTGCATCACTTCCTTCGCCCGCTTCATGTTCAGGTTGAACATGTCGTCCACGATATGGAATTCCTTGACGCCGTAGGTCTTCATCAAAAATTCCATTTCGTCGATCACCACTTCGGGCGAACGGTAATGCATGGTCTTCGAGAAAATATCATGACAGTAGGTGCATTTGAACGGGCAACCTCTGGACGTCACGATGGGCAGAAAATGCCGATGCCGGTAGGCTGGAAAAAAATCCATCGAACAACGAAAATCAAAATACTTCTCAATCTCCAGCATGTCGTATTCCTGCACCAGCCAGTCGAGATCGCGAATCACAGGACGGTCGACGGTTTTGATGTACTCGCCGTCTTTCTCGTATGCGATGCCGGCAACGGAGCTGATATCTTCCTTAGCCTCCAGAGCCTTGATCAGTTCGACGATGGTCACATCGCCTTCGCCGCAAACCATGTAATCGACATGCGGGTCGTTGAGAATGTATTGCGGGTCATGCGCGCAATGCGGGCCGCCGAAAATAACGGTCGTGTCCGGTTTGAGCGCTTTGACTTTCTCCGCGCCGATGAACCCGTATTTGCTTTCTATGGTCATGATGCCGATGCCCACGACTTCGGGGTCCAGTTCGCTCATGGTCCGCTTCAGATCGTCGTCTGGCGTGTCCGATACCCTCAAATCCAGAATTTTGACTTCGTGCCCTTCTCGTTTGAGAACGGAGCCGATCGCCAGCAGTCCCAACGGCACAGAACGAGCCATCGAAACGTTTCCTCCGGCGGCGGGTCTCAGCAATAAAATTCGCATGATATGGTCTACCTTAAAATAAGGGATCCTGAAAATTATGAATCGTTGTCAATTGTACCACAGCCGGAAACTCAATTTCCGGCTTTAATCTTTAAATTTCAAGCGTTAAGGCCGTCTCATTTTCCCGGCCCCACATATTCGGACTGGCAACAACCCAGACAGCCCGGAAAAATTTTTTCCTTCATCACCCGCTCGCGAAATTTCTTGGAACGCTCTTCGTTCCATAAATAGCCGCGCGGCCCATCGTCAAAAGACCCAAGTCGATAATGCGGGCAACTGTGCACATCGCCGTAAGCGGAAAAGGCCACCTTGCTCCATGAAATATGGCATCGATAATCCTTGTAAGAGCTTTCGTTCGAGTAATAGCGAACGATCTCTTCCGGGGTGATGTCGTTGGGCGAAAAGCGCAACTGACAGTTGAATCCCCGACTCTTCGCTTCCAGTAAATCCAGTTGCTCCCTGAGCAATTGCGGCTCTATCGGCTCCACCGGCGCGGTTGGTTGCGACAAATGGTCGTCCTGATCGTAATCCTTGCCATGCCAGTAGGTCGCCGTGTTGTTCAAAACAAAATTGCAGACCTCCACCCCCAGCGATTCCGCATACTCGTAGAGCGGAACCAGATCGCGCACATTGTTGTTGCCAATCACGCAGGTGATGTGGACTTTGGGGAAGCGGGAATTCAAGGCGTTTCGCTCTCGAATCAAGGCTTCCAGACCGCGCAGGGTCTTGCGATACGAGCCGGGAACCTGGGTGATTTCATCGTGAAGAGCTTCCCCCCCTTCCAGTGATACGCCGATGAAAAACAATCCCGATCCCCAGATCGACTTCAAGCGGTTCTGCAACAGATTCTTAATAACCGTATCGGTCAATAAGGTCCCGTTCGTGATGATATGAACCTTGTTTTTTCGACAGGCATGATCGAATATTTCCTGAAAATCATGCTTCATGATGGCTTCGCCGCCGGTGAAGGTGATCGCCGCCAGTCGCGGCAGGGCGTCAATGGTGCGACAGACCTGCTCGGCGCTGCGTTCTTCCTTATATTTTCGGTTCGATTCGGTGTCTTCGATGATTTCCAGATAATGGCACATATCGCAACGCAGATTACAGCGGTAAGTCACTTCAAAATAAGCGTGTAGGGGCGGAAAGGCGTAACGCGGACTGAAGCGCATGGGCAGACTGGAAACCAGTCGCGGGAGCATCTTTTGCCAGTATTGAAATGTGAGCATGGAGTTCAAATTCGTTCCACCGCCTCGGTCAAGCGTCGCCTCGCGTTATGAAAGGCCGCCGCTCCCTTGTTTTAGAATGGACAAACTGCTTTCCCCGCAATTGAACAGAAGATCAAGCGTCGAAAGATACGGCACAAAACCGGGAAAACGTTGCGGATATTCCGGGTGCTGATAGCCCTGAAACTCCAGCGCGATTCCGCGTTGCTCGAAGGCCTCTGCGAGCAGATAATTCTGCGCCGCGTCGCCGCTGAGATAATGATCCGCGTTCAAGCGATTGCAAAGGGCAAGGATGCGATCCGCCTTCATGCCCGGCGCGTCGATCTGCGACGCCCGAAGCGTTTCAACGCCAATCCCCAGGGCCTCCGCCATGAGTTCAATGCCAGCGTAGCAGGCATCGACCAGAAAGCGGAAGTCTTTATTATATATCGACTCCAATTGCGGAAAATAAAGGTCAAAATAGGGCGCGCGGCAATAATTCAGGCGAATGGCTTCTCGATGTTTGCGCGCCCAGGGCGCTGAAGAGTCGATACGGGTGTCCTTCAGCGATTGCCTGAATTGATTTTTCTGCAGAACGGGAATGCTGAGCCAGGCCCAGCCTTGCGGCGTGCGAATCTTGTTACGATTTCTCCAGTCCCGACGCGTGAACTGGACGTCGTCCAGAAACACAAAACGGTCGACGCGGGCCATCTGATCAAAGAAGCCCAGCCAGGGAAGATACGAAGGTTGTAAGATCGCAAGCTTCATAAGCGGCGACGCATCAGGAACTGAACCGGAGGTCCTCGTTCAACACCTGCTCCTGCATCAGAGATTTAATGCGCTTGATGCGAAAAAACTTGTCCGACTCGAAACCTTGCAGACTCAATCCCTTCTCTCGATAAGCCGCGATCAATTCCTGTATGCCCGAATCCAGATTCCATTGCGGTTGATAGGAGGGAATGACAGCGCCCAGCTTCGAGCAGTCGACGCGATAGGTGCGACCGCCTTCTCCGGGAGTGAACATCATCGCCACGTCCTGTTCCGGCAAGGCTTCTTTAACGCGAAGCGCGATGTCCTTCACCTGATAGTTTTCGTCGGGAACGCCCACGTTGAAGGCCTGATTGTGAATCGCCTCGACCGGCGCCTCATGCACCGCCTGAAACGCGCGGCACAAATCCTCGACATGCACGAGCGGGCGCCAATGCTCGCCGTCGCCGAAAATCGTCACTTCATTCTTCAGCATCGCGCAGGCCACCATGACGTTGACCACCAGATCGAGCCGGATCGCCGGCGACACGCCGTAGACCGTCGCGTTGCGCATGAGCACAGGATGAAAGTCATCGTTGGCGAGCCGCACAATCTGCTCCTCTGCATTCGCCTTGGCTTTCGCGTAGGCGGTGAGGGGATTCAACTTTCCCGCTTCGTCGATGGGACGAGCGTTGTCCGCCACGCCGTACAGGCTACAGGAGGATGAGAAAATATAACGTTCGACGCCCGCCTCGCGCGACAACTCCGCCAGCTTGACGGACGCGGTTTCGTTGATATCGTAGGTCAGGGCCGGGTTCATTTCGCCCAGATAATCAGTCGACAGGGCGGCCAGATGGATCACCGTCTGCGCGCCTTTCAGATCAGCCGCCGTTACGTCGCGCACATCCTTGATCAATTGTTTCGTGAGCGGCGGCGCGCCGTTGCTGAAATCGCAACCGCGATACAATTGAGAATCTATTCCAGAGACTTCATGACCCTGCTTTTGAAAAAATCGAGTCATGCGCTGACCGATGTAACCCAGGTTGCCCGTTATTAAGATCATTGCTTTCTTTCTTAAGGTTGGTCGCGTTCCAGTATCGGGGCTGGTCAAAGATAAAGAAGCCCACACAAGGCTTTACGGAGATTTCGAGGATTTACTTAAGGAATCTGCAAGTCGCCGGTTTAGTGTTTTTGCAGACCCGTCAATCAGGCCAGAAAAGGTCTGACAAAAGACGACGGCTGGCGGCGCAATGCCGCCAGCCAGAGCTCATAACATTTTCAGCAATTGGGCCACGGCTTTTTCAATACCGTCCGCCACTTCAGCGATATTCTGGCCCAGCATATAAGCCGGAGCCGAAACGATTTTGTTTTCCTCGTCGATCACATAATCCTGCACCGCGCAATCCTGATGCTTGCCGCCCATCGATTCGATTTTGCCGCCGACGCCCTTATCGTTTCCAATGGTCAGCGTCGGATGCACCGCGCCGCCTGAAAAGGCGCGCGCCACGATCGCCGGAGCAATACACACTGCGCCCTGAGGCTTGTTTTTCTCGCGAAATTCGCGGATCAAACGCGCCACATCGGGATTCACCTGACAGTTCTCTCCGTTCACCGCAAAATCGCTCAGGTTCTTCGCCGCGCCAAAACCGCCGGGGATGAAGAGCGCGTCGATCTCGTCCGCGCTCACGCCGGCAATATCGCGAACCGGACCGCGCGCGATGCGCGCCGCTTCGATTCTCACATTTCTTTTTTCGCCCGGCATTTCCTCGCCGGTCATATGATTGATCACATGCATCTGGTCCATCTCAGGCGCCATGCACACCGCTTCCGCGCCGCCGCGCTCTATCGCCAGCAAGGTGATGACGGCCTCGTGAACTTCCGAGCCGTCGTAAACGCCGCAACCTGACAAGATAACTCCAATTTTCTTTTTCATCAGATCCCTCGTCCTCAAATTGTATTCAATGGGTTCGTTGTTAAAACGCAACTCAGCTTATCATAATCCGCATCACTTTTCCCGCCTTCGGTAACGCGAGGTGAGCGGCAGGCGCCGGTCCTTGCCAAAGGCTTTGGGAGTGATTTTAACGCCGGGAGCGGATTGTCTACGCTTGTACTCGCTCAAATCCACCAGGCGCAGAATACGATCGATTTCTCCGGCCGGGATTCCTGAATTCTCCAGATCGTCGGACTCGCAGTCCTGCTCCACAAACAGGGACAAAACTTTATCGAGCGATGCGTAGGGTGGAAGGGAATCCACGTCCTTCTGGTTCGGCCTCAGCTCCGCGGACGGTTCCTTAGTCAAAACGTTCTCGGGAATCAACTCGATCCCCGCCCGTTCGTTGCGCCAGCGGCACAATGCATAGACCCAGGTTTTGGGGACGTCCTTCAAGGGAGCGAAGCCACCCGCCATATCGCCGTACAAGGTGCAATAGCCCATGCTGACTTCGCTCTTGTTTCCCGTCGTCAAGGTCAGCCAGCCGAATTTATTCGACAGCGCCATGAGCAGAGTCCCGCGAATGCGCGCCTGCAAATTCTCTTCGGTCAAACCCGGTTCCGTTCCCTTGAAAATGCCGGAGAGCGTTTTATCGAAGGCTTTCATGATCGGAGCGATGGGGAGCGAATACAGTTTCAAACCCAGGTTGCGCGCCAGCGTTTCCGAGTCGGAGACGCTGTGATCGGAAGAATAAGGAGAAGGCATCATCACCCCTGCAACGTTCTCTGCGCCCAGCGCATCGACGGCGACGGCGGCGGTCAACGCCGAATCAACGCCGCCGCTCAATCCCACCACTGCCGAGGCAAAGCCGTTCTTGCGCAAATAGTCGCCGGTTCCAAGAACCAGCGCCTGATAAATTTCCTCCCATTCATTCAAACGAAGGCTTTCGCGCTGAGGAAGCGCCGGACGCGCCACATTCTTGTAGCAATTCGGAACCGCCACGCGGCAGGTTTTGACAAGCGACCGATCCGGATTTTTATTGGGACCTTTTCGCCCGGTCTCTATGGAAATATCCGCAAAAACCATATCTTCGTCAAAGGCCCGACCTTCCGCAATCACATGGCCTTTCGGGTCCATGACCAGGCTGTGACCGTCGAAGACCAGTTCATCCTGCCCGCCGACCAGATTGGCGTAGGCAATATGCGCGTCGTAATTGCGCGCACGACGCTTCAACATGGCGATGCGCCCCTGCCCCTTGCCTTTGTGATACGGCGAGGAAGACAAATTTAAAATCAGGTCCGCGCCCAAATCGCTCAAGGCTTTGCCCGGCCCTTTCGCCTCCCAGATGTCCTCGCAGATCGTGACCCCAATCGACGCGCCCTTGTAAGTGAAACGGAGCAGGCGTTCTCCCTTTTGGAAATAGCGTTTCTCGTCGAACACGCCGTAATTTGGCAGTTCCATCTTTCGATAACTCGCCTTCATCGAACCGTCCGCAAGCAAGGCCGCCGCATTGTAAAGAGAGCCGCGCGCGGATTCGACGTATCCCACCAGGGCGACCAGACCTTTGCTGTGACGAGCCAGCCCGTCCAGTTCCTTTTCATTGCGCTCGACAAACCCACGGCGGAACAACAGGTCTTCCGGCGGGTAACCGGTGAGGGCCATTTCTGGAAACACGACAATATCCGCGCGGAATTTCTTCGCCTGATTGAGATAGCCGCGAATTTTTTTCACGTTGCCGGAGAAATCACCGACCGTGGCGTTCATTTGCGCCAGGGCGATACGCAATGCTAGCGTTTTGTTTTTTTTATTTTTTGTAGATTTAAAACTCACTCTGTCTTCCCTGTTTGTCAGCGCAACTCTTTTGCCTCGAAGCGCTGGATTATACTATAATTATGGACGCGACCCGAACAGCGAATATCAATCCCATCGAGGCAAGAGCGATTCACATGGAAGAAAGCATCAAACACAATTTACGCAAGAATGGATTCCCGGCCAAAGCCGTTCGTCTGCCGTTCAAATCAGTTTACGACGCTTGCAAAAAAAGAGACATCGCCCTGCAAGACGTTCTCGACCGTCTTAAAGACGACCATATTTTCAGTTTCATAGAAGGCAATCACATCCTCTTCAAATGCACGCCGGAGAAACCCGAATCCGCCAAACCGCAAGCGACCCCCGCCAGCGGCGGTCCCGAGGGATGGAATGCAGAGCAGTTGCAAAAAATGGCGCAGGAGCAAATGGCTTCTTTATCGCCGGAACAGATGGAAGAGATACGCAAAACGGTGGAATCCATGAGCGAGGAAGAAAAGCGTAACCTCATGGAAATGGCGGCAAAACAGTTTCGACCGGGGAATTGAACTGCGACCCCGGCGCCCGTCCTTTAAAGAAAACTAAACAAAATAAGACGTTAAAAAAACCAGTATAAATATCGAGCCCAACAATAAAAACCCTCCCACAAACAGATGGTTTTTTATCACCCACTCGTCGAAGCCATAATGCCCCGAGTCCAACTTATCCTGAATCGACTGAGTCGAGTAGGAAGAGTCCAGGTGTCCGCTGAAGGTCTTGAACATCTCCGGTTTGAAGAGAATCGCCAAACAGGTGACAACGCCAAACGCCGCTGTAATAATTAAAAACCATTTCATAAACGCTACGATCATCTCCGTAGCAAGAAGCGCCCCGCCGCTATCCGGCCTCACGACCAGCTCGATGAACACGCCTTCCTTAAAATCCATTAACAAATATTTCAGGGTATAAATCGCTCCGCCCAGAAAGAAAACCCCCACGACCCAGCGATATTTGAGAATCGCTTCCGTCGTGTCGTAGCTTTTATCCACGGAATCAGAAACATTTCCGGTATCAAACATCTTGCTGAAGCTGGAGTTCAATGAAGCCGCAAGTTTTGGTTTGAACAAAATCATAGCGCTGACCACAATGGCAACCATATTTAGAAAAAACACAAAAATTTTCGCAACATCTAAAAGTATGTCGTAAATGATTTCCATTGGTCCCCGCCCTTTTCTTTACGTGTTGGATTCTAAAACTCGAATGAATCAGTTCGTTTTCTGGATCACTTCCTCTTCAGTGATTTCTCCACGCTCTTTGGCTATCCGGTCGAGTTCCTTGTTGAGCTCGCTTTCAGTCTCAATGATTTTCTTGCCGATGATGCCGCTATTGAAATCGTAGGGCCATTTCGCAACCGTGCCGTCCTTGCGCTGATGAAAAATAAATCCTGTGATCGAAAATTCTTCGATGGTCGTGCCCGTTTCCTTGGTTGTGAATTGGCCCGTCGTTCCCGTATCGTTATTGAAAATCCAGATATCGTTATCCGGTTTTGTTCCAGACGGTCTGCGGTTGCGCTCGCGGTCGTAACCGCGCGGCACCTTGCTCAAATTGTCAAACGGATTGACCGGAAATTGCGCCGGCTTGCCTTGAAGCAAATCCGCTCCAAAATTGGACACAATATTGGAACGCATGGTGTCGATCGTCATGTCCTCGGCGATCAACTCCGTTCGCTCAGCGGTTGTGATCATTTTTTGAAGCGCGACGGAAGCCAGAATACCGATCATCGTGATGACCATAATCAACTCGATGAAGGTAAAACCTTCTTCACGAGCTTTTTGCGCTTTGATTTTTTTATCAGCAAGGCTCATATCATGTCCTGTGTTTCATTTTTTTAGCCCGCCATTTTGGACATATCCCACATCGGCACAAAAATGGCCAGCGCGAGGAACAACACCATTCCCCCCATGAACACAAGAAGAATAGGTTCTATTTTAGAAGACAGGCTTTTAACCGCCTGGTCCACTTCACCGTCGTAATAATCTGCGACCTTCAACAACATCTTGTCCAGAGCGCCCGATTCCTCTCCGGCAGAAACCATCTGCACCACCAAAGGAGGCACCAGCTTGCTTTTTTTCAATGGCGCGGCCATCCCCAAACCTTCCTGCACGCTTTCCTTAACGCTCAACACAACCCGAACCAGCACGACGTTGTCCATGACTTTTGAAGACACCGTGAGAATATCAAGTATAGGAACGCCGCCGGCCTGCAAGGTTCCAAACACACGAGAAAATTTCGCCATCGAGGAACGTAAAAAAATCGGCCCCAGCAAAGGAAACTTCAACAAAATCATGTCCCATTTATAACGACCGCTTTCCGTCGACTTCCACTTCTTGAATAAAACGTACAACAAAATCAAAACGCCGCCGGTGATATGCCAGTACTCCTGAAACGCCTTGTTCGATCCGATCAGGATCTGGGTCGCCAAAGGCAATTCCAGACTCGCCTTTTCGAACATTTTCACGAAGATCGGCACCACCTTGACCATCAGGATGATCACCGCAATGCTCATCGCGCCCACAACCATCTTCGGATAACTCATCGCCGCTTTGACCTTGACGCGGTTGTCCTCGTCCTTTTCAAGCAGATCGGCCAGTCGGTTCAGCAATTCATCCATCACGCCGCCGGCCTCGCCCGCTTCGATCATACTCAGGTACAATTCAGAAAACACTTTCGGGTGTTTCGCCATCGCCTCCGAAACCGAGAGTCCGCCCTGAATGTCAACGCCCACCTGCTTGATGACGCGCCGTAATTTAGCGTTGTCAATTTGCTCGCCCAGAGCGGTCAGAATGCTAACGATCGGCAACCCCGCGTTGAACAGCGTCGCCATCTGGCGAGTGAACAAAACCAGATCTTTTTGAGTGATCTTCTGGAGCCGTTCGTCCAGGGAAATCTTTTCCCCCTGTTCCTCCTCTATGTCTTGAAGAGAAACGATCCGCACCGGGAAATGTCCCATCCGCGACAACTCCTGCCCGACAGACTCGGCGCTTGCCGCATTCATATTTCCCGCAACGAGTTCCCCCATCCGGTTTCTGGCTTTGTATTCAAATAATGGCATGATGAATACTATCGTCCATCGAGTTGCGCCTTATCATGCAGGCTCATTCGCCAATTCCATATTTCTTCATTTTATTGTGCAGGGATTTCCTGCTGATCCCCAAACGATCCGACGTTTCCTGTCGGCGCCAGTTTTCATCTTTCAACGCCTCAAGAATCATACGCTTTTCGGTCCAGGCCACCGCCGCTTCCACATTGTCATGCAAACTCAAATCCGGCGACGGATCGGGGATATTATTCCCCAGCGACGGGTATACCCTCAAAAAATCTTCCTTTTCCAACTTATCATTATAGGCGAGAACGATGCCCCTTTGGATAATATTTTCAAGCTCCCTGATGTTGCCCGGCCAGGAATAATTCAGAAACAACTGCATCGCGTCGTCAGAGATCGACTGGATCTCCTTATTGAATTTTCCGTTATAGACGTCTAAAAAATGCGTCGCAATTTCCGCAATGTCTTCCGTTCGCTCCCTCAGCGGCGGCAAATGAATGCCCACCACGTTCAAACGATAAAACAAGTCTTCGCGAAATTCCTTTTCCTCGACAGCCCGTTCCAAATCCTTATTGGTTGCGGCGATGATGCGAATATCGACTCGAATCGTCTTCTCGCCGCCGATGCGCTCAATTTCCCCCTCCTGAATCGCGCGCAGAATTTTCATTTGCGTCGCCGCGGTCATGTCGCCGATCTCGTCAAGAAACAGCGTTCCTGAACTGGCCATCTCAAACTTTCCGCGACGCTGTTTGACCGCTCCAGTGAACGCGCCTTTTTCATAGCCAAAGAACTCGGCTTCCAGCAAATCCGCAGGCAAGGCCGCACAGTTGACTTTAACAAAAGGCTGGTTGCAACGCGGACTCATGTAATGCAAGGCCTGGGCGACCAGTTCTTTGCCCGTGCCGCTTTCCCCCTGGATCAAAACGGATACGTCATTGTTCGCCACCATTCGAATCTGTTCCTTGACGGCTTGAACGCCGGGACTCGAACCGAGCAAGCGATCCAGACCGAATTTACGCCGGTTCTCAGCGCGCAGAGTTTCAACTTCCCGGCGCAATTTGGCCCGGTCCCATGCCCGCCGCACCACCACGCGCATCTCGGACAATTCCAGCGGCTTGTTAAAAAAATCCATGACGCCTGCGTTCATCGCATCCATCGCCAGATCTTTATTGCCAAACGCCGTGATCATGATGCCTTCAATACCCGCGTCGATCTCGCGCAAACGGGAGAAAGTGTCCAGCCCATTCATTCCCGGTAAGTTGTAGTCCAGGATCGCCATCAGAAACGATTCGGAGCGCATGAGTTCGAGCGCATCCTCGCCGCTCTTTGCGATCTCAAATTCGCGACCTTCTTTCTTGAGAAATTCAGAAAGGAAAAAGCGGCCGCCTTCGTCGTCTTCCACCACCAGTACTTTATCGTCGCTCATGCAAACTCATCTTTCCACTGAAGGGGCTACCGGCTCCTCGCCCTTGAGGATCGCCGCGCCGTCGGCCCCATGCAAGGCGGGTAACTCCACGGTGAACACGGTGAACGCTTCCTCGCGAGACGCCGAAATGTTCCCACGATGCTTGACGATGATCTGATGCGTGATGGGCAAGCCCAAACCGGTGCCGTCTTTCTTCGTGGTAAAAAAAGGATCAAACAGTTTGCTCTTTGTTTCCACATCGATCGCTTCGCCCTGATTTTTAATTTTAATCACCACCGTCTCCGTTGCGCTTGCAGTTGCATCCGCCTTGCCCATGCTGGCTTCCAACCGAACCACGCCATCATCCGGAGCCGCCTGAACCGCATTGAGGATAATATTCAGAAAGGCCTGCATCAATTTTTCACTCTCCCCCATCACCGGTTTCAAATCTGAAGCGATGTTTTCTTCTATAGTCAGGCGTCGGTTTTCTGTATGGACCCGAACCAGTTGCAGGGCCTGGCTCAAAATCATTTTGATATCGCAGGCTTGTTTCTCTCCGCTGGAGGGTTGCGCAAAATGAAGCAGGTCGGAGACCACGCCGTTCAAACGGTCGACTTCGCGGGTCATGATGCGGGTGTATTCCTTCGCCGTATCGCCTTCCTTCAACTCCTCCTCGAGCATTTGCGCGAGGCCTTTGATGGAGCCCAGTGGATTGCGGATTTCATGCGCCAGACCCGCCGCCATGCTTCCCAGAGCCGCCAGTTTTTCGGCGCGCTGGATTCGCTCGGCAAATTCTCCCGCTTTTGATAAATCTTTCAGTGTCAAAGTAAGTCCCATCACTTCGCCATCGTTATCCTCAAGCAACTGCGAACTGAAATTCAGACGAAGCGTTCCCTCGTTATCGTGATCTCCAAACAACTCTAAATTGGAAAACGATTCCCTCTCAATCAACGCGCGTTCCACGGAGCGTTCAAACTCCGGCCCCAAACCGCCGGCTTTTGCAAACTCCTCTGCGTTGCGCCCGATCATTCTCTTTGCATCGACGTCCAGTATCCGTTCCGCGCCGTGATCCATTGAGATGATGCGTCCGCTGGGACCCATCAGTATCCAGCCCGAGCTGACCGAATCCATAAAATATTTATTGAGCGACGAAGCCATGCGGTTGAAGTCATGCCCCAGCGCAGACAACTCATTGAGCCTCTCCGGGTCGAGCATGGAGTTGAAATCTCCCTCTGCAATCTGACGCGCGCTTAGCATGATGCGCTTGAGCGGTTGCAAGATCGCCACCGCAATGCCGACGCCTGCGGCGCAACCCAGAACGGTGAAAACCAGAATCTCCAGCTTGATGCCGAGCAATAACTCGGCGGCCTGCTTTTTCTGAAAGAGCGTGAACGTGAGCGACGCTTTGCTCAAGAACTGTTCGGTGAGTATGAGGGCGATGAATCCGGAACTGAATGCGGTGAGGCCAACAACGACAGGAATGATGATGAACAGGCTGGCGGTCAGCCGTTTGCGAAACAGGTAATAAACAAAGCGATCGAATACTCCTGATTTCATTTCAATCCGGGGAAACAAACGCCCGCTCTCAGGCGGACCAGTTCAAGCCACATGAATCAATCGGCAAACGTGACTCGGTTCAGCTCTTTCACGGTGGTCAAGCCCATCAACACTTTTGCGATGCCGTCTCCGCGCAAGGTTGACATGTTCTGGATTTCCTTCGCCATGCCCCTGATTTCCATCGGAGACGCTCCCTTGAGAATCATCGCCCGAATTTCATCGGACACGACCAGGACCTCGAAAACTCCCAGACGCCCGCTGTACCCGCTTCGCTTGCAGGCCTTGCAACCTGCGCCTTCCATCAAGGTGACCGGTTTGGCGTCGCCGTTTGGAAACAAAACTTTCAATTCCTCGTCCGTCGCAGGGCGCGGCTCCTTGCAGTTCTGGCAAATGGTGCGAATCAATCGTTGCGCAATGACGCCGATAATTGAAGAGGACAGCAGAAAAGGCTCCGCGCCCAGATCCGCCAGACGAGAGATCGCGCCCGGCGCGTCGTTCGTATGCAGGGTGCTGAGAACCAGATGACCGGTGAGCGCGGCCTGTATCGCAATCTCCGCCGTTTCCGGGTCACGGATTTCACCGACCATGATGATGTCGGGGTCCTGACGCATGAGTGAACGCAAACCGGTGGCAAAGGTGATATGCGCCTTCGGATTGACCTGGGTCTGTCGTATTCCGGTCAGGCGGTATTCCACGGGGTCTTCAATGGTTTTGATATTTTTTTCGGGAGTGTTCAGCTTTTGCAAGGCGCCGTAAAGGGTCGTGGTTTTACCGCTACCCGTCGGGCCGGTGACAAGAATAACGCCGTAGGGTTTCGCCAGCAGATCGTTGACTTTCGTCAGATTGTCGCCAATCAAACCCGACTGCGAAAGATCGACCCGGAGGTTGCTCTTGTCCAGAATTCGAAGCACCATGTTTTCGCCGTACACGGTCGGGCAGGTGGACACGCGAAGCTCGATGGGCTTGCCCAGATCAACGCCAAAACCGCCGTCCTGAGGCGACCGGGTCTCGGCGATGTCCATGTTCGCCAAAACCTTGATGCGCGAAATCAGCGCCGACTCCAGCGTTTTAGGAGGACTGCTGGCTTCGAACAAAACGCCGTCAATGCGATACCTGATTTTGGTGGAATCTTCTCCCGGTTCAATGTGAATATCGCTCGCCCCGTCATCCAAGGCCTGAGACAGGATCACCTTCACCAGTTTTGCGACCGGAGAATCCACCTCCAGTTCCTTCGTCGCCACCGCATTATCGCCGAGCAGGGATTTTTCTTCTTCCTTCTTATCTTCCAGATTGCCCAAACTTTTCACCGCCGCCTGAATCGATGCGGCGACGCCGTATTCCTCTTGAATGGCCCGGTTGATATCGGTTTCGGTGGCGATATTGATGTCGATATCCTTGCCCGATTTAATCGTCACCTCGTCAATCGCGAAAATATTCAGAGGGTCGACCATCGCAATCTTCAACAGCCCGCCCTTCAGAGAAATGGGAATCAACTTGTGCAAACGCGCCAGATTCTCGTTGATCAGACTCACTGCATCCTGCTCGATGGTGATGTCCTGCAAATCAATGAAAGGGATGTTCAACTGCTCAGACAGACTCACCGCCAGCTTTTCTTCGGTCAGCAATTTGGACTTGATCAACACCCGCCCTAAAGGAATGCCGTATTGCTTCTGCGCGGCCAGCGCCTTGCCCAACTGCTCGGAAGTGATAACGCCCGCTTTTACAAGCACATCTCCCAAACGTAATTTTTCTCCCAACGCCATAAGGAATTCTCCGTTAACTTGGCATAAATTACCCAATCCTAATATGTTACACCGTTTTAAAAAAATTTGGAAGGGATTGAAATTTCAGAACAAACGCAGAGGCAGCGGCTACCGAACAGGCAAAAGGGGGAAATCTGTCAGCGAATCACGGCGCCTGCGTAACCGACCACATGCTCCAGATCGCCGTTGACATCGCCGGATGTCCGGTAACTGATCGTTTCGCATTGGCGCGCTCCCAGGGCGTTGGCGCAGACCAGCATCACCGTCGCGGGAACAACGCCGCACATGCTGATCTGGTTGGCGCGCACGGTTTCCAGCAGTCTCTGCGGATCTCTAGCTTCCAGTTGATGCAGGGCCAGAGCGTCCTGCCGCCTCGCCGTCGCGTCTGAAACGTAATGGCTCATGTCTGAACTCGCCACAATCAATACGCGCCTGGAACCGAGAGCGGATAGAATCGCTTGGGCGAACTTCTGGCACGAAGGCCAGTCCAGTCGGCTCAAGCAAATGGGAACGATTTTAATGTCGGGTTTGAAAAACTGCAGGAAGGGCAATTGCGTTTCAAGCGAATGCTCTTTGCCATGAGCGCGCGCATCCGCAGTCGCCAGCGTCGACTGCCCGCAAATCGCCTCTGCCAACTCCGAATCGATTGCACTCTGCCCGAGCGGCGTTTGCCAGACGCCCTCGGTCATCACCGCGACCTTCGCGCCTTCTCCGCTATGATTCGGCCCCAGCAAAATCACCGTTTCCGGGAATTCGATGCGAGAATAGACCGCTCCCGCCACATCGCCGGAATACATATAACCGGCATGGGGAACCAGAACGCCAAGAGCTGAACGCGCCTGCGCAGACGAGTCAATGCGCTCTGTCAGGTCGCGACTCAAGGCCTCGGCATCGCCGGGATAGAAACGACCGGCGACCGCCGCCGCGCGGATCATGGTCTTCGCTCCAGCGCGGACTGCGTCAGCAGAACCGCAGGATACAATCGAACGGACGCGTCGTCTAAAAGAAAATGATCGGGAGAAGTAATTTTGCAGGCTACGGGGAAAAACTTTACATGCCGGAGGAAGGCAGGCCTTACGACAAGGATCGCCGAGGTCTTGTGACCGCGCAGATTCAGATTCTGCGCCGGCCTTTGGCGCCGGTCAGACGCTTCATCGGTTGCGGTCGACATAACGCCGACCCCCGAAAGCAATCCGACCCTCGCCCGGACGGTCTCAGTCTTAAAAACTGAGTCCGTTGTTTTTAAGCCATTCGTCGCTGTCGAAATCCTTGTTTCTGTATTCCTGGAACTTAAGCTCGTTCTTTGAAAGTTTGCGACCATCGATGTACTGAGACCTTTCTGTCGCTTTTTTCTTCTTAGGGGCTTTGATCTCTCTTTCCTCTTCCTCACCTTCCACGTCCACGGTCAGAGCGTCCGCCAAAACCTGCATTTTCAGCACGAGTACCATGAAACTTTGCGGACAGATATCCTCTTTCTTCTGAAGTTCAGCCATCACCCGCTTGACTTTTTCAGAAGACACCACCGCTTCGGTAATCGCCTTCGATAATTTTTCAAAATTAGGTTCGGACTCATGGGAATGGCTCACAAGATCCCCCTTTCAATCGTTTTCAAATGGGCTGTGTATAAATCAAAACTGTTAGCTTACCTATCCAAAATAGACGTCGACTCGACGAAAGTCAAGACAGTACGCTTTTACTGCAACTCAATATCGCGTCAACGAAGTGTCGATGCGTTCCGCCCACTCGTCGATACCGCCGCGCATGCTCTTCACGTTTTCGAATCCCATCTCAACCAAAGCTTTCGCCGCTTTCATGCTACGCACACCGGCCTTGCAGTGGAGGATGATTTCATCCTGCTTTTGCAAACCGTTCAGTTTGTCCATCTGCTTGTCCTGAAACACTCCCAAAGGAATGAGACTGGCTCCATCGATCTTGCAGATTTCGTATTCGGAAGGTTCGCGCACGTCAATGAGCTTGAAATTGTGCTTCAAAGCCAGCTTGTCCTGAACCACCTGCACGTCGACTTCCATCGCCGCGTCTTCCGCGCTGGCTTCCTGAGCCTGCGGGATGCCGCAGAACTGTTCGTAGTCGATCAGTTCCTTGATCGTTGGATTATCGCCGCAAATCGGGCAGTCCTTGTCCTTGCGCAATTTCATTTCGCGGAATTTCATGCCCAACGCGTCGCACAACAGCAGGCGACCGATCAAGACATCGCCCTTCTCCAGAATGATCTTCAGGGTTTCCGTCGCCTGAATCATACCGACCAGACCCGGCAATACGCCCAGCACGCCGCCTTCTGCGCAACTGGGAACCAGACCTGGAGGCGGAGGTTCGGGATACAAGCATCGGTAGCACGGTCCCTTTTTGGAGTCGAACACCGAAGCCTGTCCTTCAAACCGCAGAATACATCCGTAAATATAAGGGATTCCAAGCAGAACGCAGGCGTCGTTGGCCAGATAGCGCGTCGGGAAATTGTCGGTGCCGTCGATGACGATGTCGTAGTCCTTGAAAATTTCCATCGCATTTTCAGAGGTCAGGCGCGTGTTGTAGGTTTTGATCTCGATGCTGGAATTGAGATTGCTCAGGGACTGCCGGGCCGAATCCACCTTCAGCGTTCCGACTTCTTTTTCGCCGTGAATGATCTGGCGTTGCAGGTTGCTGAGATCCACCACGTCGAAATCGATCAAGCCCAGCTTGCCCACGCCGGCCGCGGCCAGATAAAACGCCACTGGCGCGCCGAGTCCGCCGGTGCCGATGCACAACACTTTGGAATTACATATTTTTTCCTGACCCTCAACCCCAACCTCCGGCAAAAGCAGGTGGCGACTGTAACGGCCTATTTGATCCTGAGTCAAACCCATAGGAGGAACCCTTTTTATATTTTTTGTATTTATATTTTGGCTGTACTAGTATTTAGATTCTATTTTAGCAAAAAGGTATCAGACCAACAAAACTTTTAGCCGCGTTGCGCTTTACGGCCCCGGTATTCGCTCAGGGCGCGCGCTTTAAATTTGAAAAGGAACGCGATAATGGGAATCAAAATCGGACATTCGGATTCCGAAGAAAATCAAACGCCGGAATCCGTCACCATTCGCCTGAACCGCAAGGAGCATACAATACCCTGCGCCGAGGGCCAAACGATATTAAACGCCGTCATGCGCGCCGGGCTGGAACCGCCCGCCTCCTGCGTGGACGGCGTCTGCGGCACCTGCATGGGCCGCCTGCTCGAAGGGAAAGTGGAAATGGATAAATTCGACGCGATGCACGATACCGATTTCAAACGCAATCATGTCCTGACCTGCCAGTCGGTGCTTCTCACGCAAACCGCCTTCGTCGACTACGACGCCTGCTGAGTCGCCTTTTCAAACGCCGCGCGCAATCCATGCACGGCGCCTTCAAGCGTCAGATCCGGCAGGCAGTAGGAGAGGCGGAAATATCCTGGCGAACCAAAACCGCGACCCGGCACCGCCAGCGTTTTTTCTTCCGCCAGCATTCGGCAGAATTGCACTTCGTCTTCAATCGGAGATTTCGGGAAAAAATAGAAGGCGCCGCCCGGCTTCACCACCTCGTAGCCAATGTCGCACAAGGCTTTATAGAGCATGTCGCGTTTTTTCTCATAGATGGACGCATCCACGCTTTCATTGAGGGAACCCACCAGCGCGCGCTGAATCAAGGCCGGCGCGTTGACGAAGCCCAATACGCGGGTGCAGAAAATCATCGCCGCCACCAGTTTTTTCGCCTCGTCGGCTTTCGGATGCACGAGCGCGTAGCCGATGCGTTCTCCCGCCAGCGCCAGGTCTTTGGAATGCGAGGTCACATAAATCGAGTTGTCGTAATACTTGAAAATATGCGGCGTCTCGACGTCTCCAAAAATAATTTTTTTATAGGGGTCGTCCGAGATCAAATAGATTGAAGTCCCAAATTTGGCGGCCTGCTCTTTCAGCACGGCGCTCAACGCCTTGATCGATTCTTTTGAATACACAACGCCGGTCGGGTTGTTCGGCGAATTGATGAGCACGGCTTTGGTTTGAGGCGTGATCGCCTTCGCCAGCGCGTCCAGATCGAGCGTGAAATCGTCGTGCGTAGGAACGGCTACGGCCTTGCCGCCGTGATTGTCGGCGTAAAAAAGATACTCGACAAAATACGGAGCGAAAATAATCACCTCGTCTCCGGGATCGAGCAGGGACTTGAGAACCACGTTCAATCCGCCCGCCGCGCCGCAGGTCATCACCACGTCGTCCAGATTCAATTGCACGCCGCATTCCGGCGCATTGACGCGCGCGACCGCTTCGCGCACTTCCACCAGCCCCGCGTTTGGCATGTAACGATGCTGGCCCGGGGTTTCATCCTCTGCCGCTAGAATGATCGCCTTGCGCATTTTCTTCGGCGGCTCCAGAACCGGGTTGCCCAGCGACAGGTCAAACACGTTCTGTTCGCCAAACTCTTTTTTGAGCCGGGCGCCTTCTTCAAACATTTTACGAATCCAGGAGGCCTGCTCCAGCATGCCCCCAACTTTTTTAGAAATACCCATCGATTCCTCATTCTTGTGTTAACGCAGATACATCTGCATACTATAATGATTGTTTGTTTGCAAGAATACATTATTCGCCGTCGCCTCCGTTCTCCGATTGAATGGCGGCGACGCTTTCACGAGAGCGCCATGACAAGCGACGTTATTATTGAATTGAACGGAGTCTCCAAATCCTATTCTGCTGGAGAACAGAATGTCGTCGCCCTGAGCGCGGTCAACCTGCATCTGCGGCGAAAAGATTTTGCCGTGGTCATGGGCCCCAGCGGCGGCGGCAAAACCACTCTGCTGAATTGCCTGGGCGGACTCGACCGACCGGACCGCGGGGAGATCATCGTCAACGGCGCGTCCTTATCGCAATTGAACGATTCCCGACTGACGGAACTGCGCCGCAATGAAATTGGTTTCGTTTTCCAATTCTTCAATCTGCTCCCGACGCTGACGCTCTGGGAGAACATCGAACTGCCGCTCCTGCTCTCGCACACCGCCAGCGGCGGTCAACAACGTATTGCCGAATTGCTCGACTATGTCGGCCTGAAAGACCGCGCGCGCTCTTTTCCCGCCGAACTTTCCGGCGGGCAGATGCAGAGGGTCGCCATCGCCCGCGCGCTCGTGGCGCAACCTTCGATCCTGCTGGCGGACGAACCGACGGGCAATCTCGACTCTGAAAACGGCGAACGCATCATGGAACTCATGAAACGCGCTTCTTCGGATTACGGCGCCACCGTCATCCTCGCCACGCACAACCCGCAAATGACACCCTACGGAAACCGCAGTTTTGAAATCCGGGACGGCGTCCTGAAAGAAAATAATTAACGTGGATTCCTGGACCCGCTTTAAAAATCTGCTCGCTGGTCAGAGAATCCGCGATTGCTCCATGAAGGATAGTTTTTAATATGGATTCCTGGACTCGATTTAAAGACCTGTTCATCTGTCTGGTGCTTCGCCCCATGCGCGCGGAGCCCTTTCGCCTGTTGATGACGGTGTCCGGCGTCGCCGTTGGCGTCGCCGTGTTCCTCAGCATTCAGCTGGCGAACCAGCAGACCCTGTCTTCTTTTGAAGAGAGCGTCGACATCGCTCTGGGTCGTTCCGACGCGGTGATCCATTTCGACGGCGTGGCCTTTGACGAAACGGTCTTGCAAAAGCTGGCGCCCTTGCGCGATTCGATCCGCGCCTATCCGGTCATCGAAGGTTATGGCGTCGAAAAACAATCCGGCGAAACGGTTGAAATCCTCGGCGTCGATCTCCTGCAGGACAGCGGTATTCGCGATTTCACATTGAAGCGCGAAACGCCGGGTCTCAAGGGATTGCTCCCCTTAATCATGGATCCCAAAGGAATCATTTTGCCGGGAAAATTCATCCCCGGCTCGGATTTCAAACCCGGCGACGCGGTTGAGTTTTTTATTCACAGCCAGAGCAAGACGCTGAACGTCAACGCCGTTCTGGAGAACCGGGGAGTGGCCCGCGCATTGAACGGCAACTTCGCGCTCATGGACATCGCCGCGGCGCAACTGACCTTCGACCGCATCGGCAAGCTCGACCGCATCGACATCGAGTTTCTTGGCGACGATGATTTCGATTCCATGAAGGAAAAAATCAGCGCCGTTCTTCCCGACTATTTTCGCGTCGACCGCCCCGAACGCAAGACCCAGCAGGTCGGCAAAATGTTGCGCGCCTTTCAATACAACCTGACCGCGCTGAGCTTTGTCGCCTTACTGGTCGCGCTCTATCTCATCTACAACATGATCGCGCTGTCGGTTGTGCGCCGTCGCGGGGAAATCGGAACCCTGCGCGCCCTCGGCGCGTCGCCGATATTGCCCGCCGCCATTTTCATACTTGAAGCCGCCATCATCGGCGTTGTCGGCTCCGCCATCGGCGTCTGGCTCGGTCATTACCTCGCTCAATTCGCGCTCGGAGCCGTCTCCATCACCGTCAACAATTTGTATGCGCCAAGCTACGCCAACCAGGTGGAATTCCAATGGGATCAATCCATTTTCCATTTCATTCTCGGCGTCGTTCTGTCTGCGGGATCAGCCATCATCCCCGCCTGGGACGCGGCGTCCACCCCGCCCACGCTGGTGATGCGACGCGGCAGTTACGATCTTAAAATTTTTCGCGGCAATCGGCGCCTGAACCTTGCCGCCGTTGCGGCTCTGGTTCTGGCTCTGGTCTGTTCGCTGGCGCCGCCCATTGGCGGCTTCCCTTATTTCGGATTCTTCGCCGTTTTTCTCATCATCCTCGGCCTGTCCCTGATCGCTCCCATCGCTCTGCTGACGACACGCGACGCTCTGAGCGGCCTTTGCAAAAAATGCTTTGGCGGCGAAGGCCTGCTGGCCTGCATGAATTTATCCCAAAACGTCGGGCGCAACGCCCTGGCCATCTCCTCGCTTGCCATCGCCTTCATGATGGTTATCAGCATGTCCATCATGGTTCACAGTTTTCGTGAAACGGTGATCGTCTGGCTCGAACAGACCCTGCGCGCTGATCTGTTCGTCAAGCCCGCGGGCGGACGCGATATCGACTACAAGCAAACCCTGTCCGCGAACATGGCTCAGAGCATTCGCGATATCCCCGGCGTCGCGCAGGCGGATTTTTTTCGCGCCATCGACATCAGTTACGAAGATCAACCCGCCGTGCTTGGCTCCGGCGATTTCAACGCGCTTTCGCGTTATGGCAATCTGGTCATCAAGGAAGGGCCTCCCGCCAGCGAACTGGCGACGCTGATGGTCGGTCAGGACCGCGCCATCGTGTCGGAGGCCTTTGCGCTCAAGCACAATGTCGGGCCGCCGGATCGTCTGAGCCTGAATACGCCGGGAGGACCGCTGGAGCTTGAGATCGTCGCGATTTATTTCGACTATTCGCGCGAGCGCGGCTATGTGATCATCGACCGCCAGAGTTTTTTAAAATACTATCAGGACCCGGACATCAACAGCTTCGTCGTTTATCTGGAAGATAAAAAATTTCTGCTTCCGGTTCGACAACGCATACTTGAAATTTTTGACGACCGGCAATTGACCATTCGCTCGAATGAAGAACTGCGCAAGGACGTGATCGATATTTTCGACAAGACCTTTGCCATCACCTATTCGCTGGAGGTGATCGCGGTTTTTGTCGCCGCGCTGGGACTGTTCAATACCCTCATTTCTCTGGTGATCGAACGAAAGCGCGAGATTGGAATTTTACGCATGATCGGGGCCTTCAAACATCAGGTGCGACGATTGATACTGATCGAAGCGGGACTGCTGGGCCTGGTCGGCTCCATACTGGGAATCTGCGCAGGCGTCGTGGTTTCCTACATCCTCATTTATGTGATCAACAAGCAATCCTTTGGATGGACCATTCAGGTGCATTTCCCCTTTGCCTTCATGATCGCCATCACCCTGTTCTTCTGGATCGTGTCGCTCGGCTCCGGTCTGTTCCCGGCCCGGCTGGCCTCGCGCCTGAACCCGAAAGAAGCGGTGCGCGCAGAATAGCGCATGGCGCCGACCAGGGCGCATGCTCATGACCGCCAATCAACGAATTCCGTGGCGATGCATGTGCGACACGTAAAACTTGTCCACTCCCATGATGTGATTGGACAGCCATTCCTTGAGAAATTTCAGCAAGGCTCCGTCGTCCAACTCTCCTTCATTTAACTGACGCTGATAATTCATGACTTGCGCGACCAGCTTACGATGCTTCTCCTTGTGAGCTTCCAGATCCGGGTAGCCCGCTTGTTCCATCAGGGCTTCCTCCTCGCGAAAATGGTAACCCGTGTATTTGACCAGCCCATCCATAACCTTCGTTATCCGTTCCTGCGCATGGCCTTCATTGAAGGCTTTGTAGAGTTCATTGATCAAGTCGAACAATTGCTTATGCTGACTGTCCACCACTTCAACGCCGACCTTGTACTTGTCGTCCCACAATATGAAATCGTCCACGCCAAAGCCGACAACCATGTCCTGCAATTGCGAAGACATGGTTGACAGTTGCCGGGAAGCCGATTCGGTGTCCTGCGCGCCGGCGTTGGTTGCATTTGCAGACTGCGCCACTTTCTGTGTATTGTCCGCAATTTGCAAACTCCCCTGCGCCGCTTCTTGAATATTGCGACCCATTTCATTCGTGGTCGCCGTCTGTTCCTCTATGGCGCTGGCAATCGTATTAGAGATGTCGTTGATTTCTTCCACTATAGACACTATGCCCGATACGGAAGAGACCGCCTGTTGTGAGTCGCACTGGATCGCTTCCACTCGTTTCCGAATATCCTCCGTCGCCCGCGCCGCTTCTATGGTCGCGTTCAAAGCCAGCAAATTCGTTTGGTCTGCGATGGAATTGATGACTTTGATGACTTCGCCAATTTCAGCGCTACTGTCGCCAAGTTCGCTGATCGAGCGGCTGGTCTTTTTAGCCTCTTGCACGGCCTGCTCCGTGACCTTGGTCGCTTTCTCTGTGCTCAATGCGATTTCCTTGATGCTGGCGGTCATTTCCTCGGCTCCCGCGGCCACTGATTGAATATTCGCGCTAACCTCTTGCGCCCGACCCGAAACTTCCCCGGACAGTTTTGCCGTAACAGAAGCATCCACGCTCAGGTTCTGGCTGACAGTGGAAAGTTCGTCCGAAGACAGGCCCAGCGACCGGACGATCGAGGTCACCTGCATGACCACCTCTCTTTTCTCTTCTTCCGCTTTACGTTGCGCCGCCTCCATTTTCATTTTTTCAGTGATCTTATCCCAGGTCACCATCGGCCCCAGATACTGCCCGCCTTCTCCATAAAGGGGATATATGTTCAGCGCCAAGGCCTCCCTGCCCAATTGAATCTCCGCCGTGTGCGGCAGGTTGCGCGGGTCGGACAATATTTTTCTATTGCGCTCTGCGTTCTTGTGAAAAATATCGATGGATTGCCCTATCAGATTCTCGACCTTGTCTGGCAGAAGGTTTTCAAAGGTTCTCAAGGTATCCATCGACGCAGGATTCATGTAGACCAGATTGAATTCACGATCTGCATACATCACATTGAACGGCATTTGCTCAATGATTGATTTGAGCAGAATGTTGTTTTCTCTCAGTCGTTCTATCTCTTCTGTATTGACAAGATCCACCCAACTTTTCCGGCGCTCAGCCTGCAAGCCCTTCGTTCCATTTTGCGCTATCCCCACCGATTTGAGATTCTGCGATAACTGATAACAACGCGCGCCCAGGGCGCCTCCCGCGGGCTCATTCAGTACGGGGTTGTCGAGATCCGCTTCGACCAGCGCTTCCATCTGAAGCGACATCTGATCCAGCGTTTGTTTGGATCGCAGTATCTTGCCTCCCAGCGGGCTCTGCAAACCTTTCACCGTCTCAACGCTGGGCAGGCCTCCGTTACCCAACCCCTCAACAAAGGCGCACAATATCGAGAGCGTTCCGTCCACCTGATTCAGAGCATGATGCGCGCGGTCGAGGCCATCGTTTCGCGCATCATGCAATACTTGACTGAAATCTCCGTTCGCAGTCGCTTCGATTCGATCGATCAGGCGATTCAACCGATTCGTCAATCGGCCGCCAATTGTCGAAGCCATGACGAAACCCGCTATGACGAACAGGGCCGCAATGCTTAAGCTGAGCGCTGGCATCAACAGCATGAGAATCATTCCTGCGCTCATTACCCCCGCCAGGCCGAATAGCCAACCGTTTATAGTGATCGTGGAACGGGTTTGCGTATCGTTTTTCGGTGTTACGTATTGCATGGAAACCTCTCATTGAAAAATGATTGCTTTGCACAACAAGCCCTTGCGCTCGCGAAAATCTCGCTCAGGGCCTACTTGCGCTCTACGCCAGGGAAATGCAATGATCCTGTACGCTACATAGATATTCATTTTCCGTATATATTCCCGAAAACTTTCATTTCTCACTGTCTGAAAATTTTCCTGAACTATCAAGCGTCTGAAATTGTTTGGAAAATGGGAGGGAGGGGAGGGAGGGAGCAATCACATGCAAGCGCATCTGACAAAGACGAATCCTGATAAACCCGTTCAAAAATCCGGGACGCGTTCCACCAGTTCGGGATGGTCTTCCAAGAAACGAACCGTGCCGTCTGCTATGAAAAAAGCTCGCTTAAAAATCCGGGACGCGTTCTACCAGCTCAGGGTGGTCTATGAAAGGGTTGCGGTTGCCCTGCACCAGTTCGATCATGCCGTTGCGTTTCTCCTCCCAGGGGTCGGGCGGGTCTTGAAAATGCCAGCTTCGCAACTGATCCTCCAATTGCGGCGACAAATCAACTTTATAAAGGAAAGACATGTAAAACCAGGAGCGGGCCAGATCGCCTTGAACCTTGGGATGCGGGAGCAACCCGGGCTTGCCGTCCACTTTGCAAAATTTGTATTCTTCCATGCCGCCAAAAGGCAAATCCTCCTGAAGAGCATTTTTCTCAAGCGTCGTTTTGATCGAGGGAAATAAATTATGCATGTCCGACTGCATCCGCTTGAACCGGGGCGACTTGCGCGAACAACAGCGGGTTCGACTGTCAGAATCCCCAGAGCCGTTGGCGCAACTGTCTTGTTTCCAACAGGATAATGACTCGCCAAAGGTCGCCGAGGGCATTGCCAGCATCCAGTCCATAAACTGACTGGTTGCTTTCGGCTGATTGGCTGGGTCCTGTCTCAGGCAGGCTTTTGTCGACGTTTGCTTGAGTTTATCGAACAGACAACCGCAATGAAAGGTACGCGCATGGTTGCCTGCCATGTAAATCTGTTTCAATTCATTTTTCGAAATTTCTGCGCTGACCATGCGCGATGGTTTAAAATGACGCTTTACGATTTCGTCGCCCAAAACGGGACTGGCAAAAATTGTAAAGTATGCGATTATAAGTGACAGGCATGGGACGTATCTGGTTTTCATAGAAACCATTATAGCAAAATTTTCTTTCTCTGACTGCGTTGGAGACTTAGGGCGCGACGGCGGCGTTTTCAATACCGGTATGAGTGAATGATGTAGAAAAAAACGATTTTCCTTTTAAGGACGCAAGCCTATGAGCCATCTCATATTGCCAAAAGGCTGGAACTCACCCGAGCGGGACATCACGCCCGAACATGTTTACCAGAATCGAAGAGAGTTTCTTCAATTGATGGGCCTTGCCGCTGGCGGAATTGCCGGCGCTCTCATGCCTTCGTCTGTATCGGCGGCGGAGAATCTGCTGGGCTTCTTTGACTCAAAAGATTCGCAACAACTGCGCTTGCCTTCCATCAAAGGATTAGAGCGCAACCTGGAATACCAGGTCAATCGCCCCATCACCTACGAAACCGTCGCCCAGAAATATAATAATTTTTACGAGTTCACTTCGGTAAAAGACAAGGTCTGGAAAGAGGTCAACGAGTTCAAGACCCGCCCCTGGCAAATCACCATAGACGGCCTGGTCGCCCATCCTTTAAAAATGGATGTGGATGAATTGATCAAACTGATGCCACTTGAAGAACGCGTCTATCGGCATCGTTGCGTCGAGACCTGGGCGATGGTCGCGCCCTGGAGCGGCTTCCCGATGGAAGCTCTGATTAAAAAAGTCGAACCCAGCTCCAAAGCCAAATACGTCAAATTCACCAGTTTTCTCGATCCTGAAATTGCCCCGGGCCAGAACCCGGTAACGCCGCAACCCTGGCCCTACACGGAAGCCTTGACCCTTCAGGAAGCGAATAATGAGCTGACCTTCCTGGCGACTGGCATTTACGGTCGCTTGCAACCGCCTCAGCATGGCGCGCCGATTCGACTTGTTGCGCCGTGGAAATACGGTTTCAAGGGAATCAAATCCATCGTCCGTATTGAATTCACAGAGACCAAACCGGCCACCTTCTGGAACACGCTGATTCCGAATGAATACGACTTCGAAGCGAACGTCAACCCTTCGATCCCGCACCCGCGCTGGTCGCAAAAACGCGAGAAGATGATCGGCACCAACGACATCTACGCGACGCAACTCTACAACGGTTACGGCGAATACGTCTCCTACATGTACTAGAAATAGTCGGAAGCTGGCGGGTTTTTTCAAAGAATGTTTCGACCCGATTCTATGAATCGGGTAGGAAATGCTCGTCGCAAATCCTATAAATCGCAGAAGATTTTTCTAATGAGCGCTTCGTTTCGGCCTGCAAAACGGGCGGGAACTGCTCTTAGAATAGTTTAGAAACCGCGACAGATTTTTCTAATGAGCGCTTCGTTTCAGCCTACAAAACGGGCGGGAACTGCTCTTAGAAAAGTTTACAGATCGCGGCATATTTTTTTAATGAGCGCTTCAAAGGGACGCTATAGGCAGGTGTTGTTACGCCGCAATTTCTTATAAATCCCTGCAGATTTTTTTAGTGGGGGGATAGGCCTGGCAGTCGATGGTTTCCGTCATGCCGTTGGCCAGACCGCCGCAGGCCGTACTCATGCCTATCATGACGGTGTCTTCCTTACTCATGCCCTCCACCATCTGGCATTCTTCCAGACCTTTGTATTCCATACAAATTTCGCATTCGTACTTACTGCCTCCCCAGATCAGCGAAAACGACAGACCGCTAACGAGAAGAAGAAAACCAATGGTAATCAAGGCGCCTTTGTTCATGAACTTGAATGATCTCGACCGACGTTGACAGCGTTCATCACTTCGTCGGAAAAATAATGTTTACGATAAAAAATCAATTCATCCAGAGATTCCTGAATATCCACGCTCGCCATATGAGCGTTGCTTTTCTTTGGGAACTGCGGACCTTCAGGATACCAGCGGCGAATCACTTCCTTGATCGACGTGACGTCGATGCTTCGATAATGCAGATGAGCGTATAATTCTTTCATGTATTTTTCAAGAAATTTACGATCCTGCGACACCGAATTGCCGCACAGGGGCACGGCGTTGGGAGGGCAGAATTCCTTGATGACTCTCAAGGTCTGCCGTTCCGCCTCTTCGACTGTGATATGGGATTGTCGGACTCGTTGAACCAGTCCCGACGCATTGTGGTGGCGAGTGTTCCATTCGTCCATGCGCTCCAGAATCTCATCCGGCTGGTGGATCGCCATGCACGGCGCCTTGGCCAGCACATTCAATTCGCTATCGGTGATGATCGTTGCGATTTCAATGATGACTTCTTTCTCGACGTCCAGCCCTGTCATTTCCAGATCCATCCAGACCATATTGTTGGAGGATTTCTTACCCAAGCCGGACCTCCTGTTCCCAAATAATAAACGTTCGAGCCGGAGCCGTTTCTTTATCGATTTGTCTCAAAGATCTCCCTTACTTTCTGATCGTTCATGAGTGATTGAATATCGCTGTTTTGCCCCAACTGATTGAGATCGCCCTGCTGGATTGCTTTCATCAGGTTAGGGTCCTTCAAAATGCGTTGAACGGCCGGATTATTTTGCAAACTCTGAATCCGTTCCAGAGTTTTCGGATCGCTCATCATCTGCGACTTCATGCTTTCGATCTGCTGTTGTACGTTGCCGGAGGAGGATACGGCAGGCGCCGATCCTGATCGGGACGCTCCGCGTTTGTGAATGGAATTTATTTTTGCTTCGGGAATGGAGACCACGCCCATGCTGTTGGTCTGAATCTTGTAAACGCCATTGGCAAACGACACAACCTTGCCTTGAATGACGCTTCCGTCGTTCAATTCAATCTCGCTCGTTTGCGCAAAAGCCGTCCCAGCCAAAGCAAGACATGCCGAAAAGGCGATGGCAAGGGCGCTGGATTTAACCGACAACGATTTAAAATTCATTTCCGTCCATTTTCTCTGAATCGCGATGCGAATCTCCCGCTCCGCGCCGAACATGGTATGGGGAAAGTGTAACCTAAATTCAGCAAATATGAAACGAAAACCGGGCGATTCAAGCCGCCCGGTCCTTCGTTTCCTTGCCGTAAAGCCTCACACTCGTATCCAATGTTAAGCACTTGTTCGCGCCTCCGGCCTTCAAGAAATCCGGCACCGGTTGGCGGATAACTTTAAAACCCGCGCTTCCCAGCCGTTTTTCCAAAGTCGCCGAACATTGGTTCATGAAAATGAAACGACCCACGGAAACCGCGTTGCAGGCAAATTGCAAGGCATCCTCATCCGAAACGATGATGCGACGTTCCAACGGAAGATATTCTTCAATCCGTCGCAGGGAGTCCGCATCAAAGGCCTGCGGGTAATACATCGCGTAGCCGTCGGGAAGGGGACAAAAACAGGTGTCCAGATGGTAAAACCTCGGGTCGTTTAATTTCAAGAAGACCAGCGGTCTTTTCAAGGTCGCCGCCAAAGACTCCTGGGCGCGAAGCGAGGTTCGGAACCCATAGCCCGCCCAGACACGTTTTCCATCCGGTTGCGCCAGCACGTCGCCCGCGCCTTCAAAACAATCTGCATCGCCCATATCAATCACAGGGAAACCCTGGGTCTGAAACCATTCTTTAAAAAATCCTTCTTCTTTCTGGCGCTCCGGCTTGCAAAAACGGCTGAGCACGATCGAACCGTCGAAGCAGAACCCGGCGTTGGCGGTGAACACCATGTCGGGAACCCCGGGTTGAGGAGCAATCAGACTGACTTCCGCCACGCGGCTGAGCGCCTTGTAAAAATCATTCCACTGCCGCATCGCGCTGGACACATCCACGCGACCGATCTGATTTTCCATCCAGGGATTGATCGAATACTTCACGTCGAAAAACTGCGGAGAACACATCAGAAAATGACTGGACATGCGAACCTCCTGACTCGTTTTGATTACCATTCCTGATAGGTAATCTTCAGTTATGCGCGCTATAGAACATAAAGCGCTGATATATATAGGATGCGGTTGGGGGAGCTGGGATTCCAGTAAGAACAGGGCAAAAAAACTGGGGAAGCGCCCGACAGGGTAACCGGACGCTTCCCCATACAAAGGAGGAGAAAAGTTATGAGACCATTGTATCGTTTCGATATTAAAAGAATATTAAAGTTATATTAATTTTCTTTAATGTTAAGGCGGGAAAGAACAGGCCAGAACAGCTTGCCAGCTGGCTTGAAATACTTTGATTTCACGCTCAATAGCAATCAGGAGAAACGGGCTCAGTGATTGAAAATGGCTTTCTGGTAGGTTTCTGCGATTAATTTAAAGTTATTTTCAAGCCACAGATGAGCAAAACTGTCCGGGTATTTTTCAAAATTGTTCATCTGGTTCACCATGATTCGCGCGTTTCGGTGCCAGGGAATATTGCGTTTCTTCTTGAACAAGTCCTTGGCCTTTAAGACCAGCTCTACCGCCGCGTCGAGTTTATTGTCGGCAAACATCGCCAGGGCCTGTCCCATCAGCCCCAAACCTTCATCGGGTCGAATTTGCGCGGTCTTCCCGAACGCTTCCGCCGCTTCCGGGTAACGTTTCATCACCGCATAAGCATTTGCCAGATGAAAAAAGGCATCGAAGTTTTCAGGGTCCTGTTCGGCCACCTCGCGGGCTTTTTCAACGCCTTCCTGAAGTCGAAACAAACGCAGATACAAACTGGATAATTTCAATCGGGCCAGATGCGCCTCTTCGCCCTTCGCCTGCGCCTTCAATACCTTTTCATAGGCTTCCGCCGCTTCCGAATAGAAGCCGTCCTTTTCAAGAACCTCCGCCTCGTTGTAAAGCCCGGTCAGGGATTCTGCTTGCGCGGTGGTCGTCGCCAGCAGAATCAGAAAGATCGTGCACCATCGAAAGAAATTCGTCATGGGATCACATCGTGTAAAGAATTAATAAAAGCGCGTCCGGTCCCGGCCCGGTTCCGCGAAATCGCGCGCATGCGCCTCACACCACTTCGGCAGGCTCTTCCAGCAACGCGGCCGGAGAATCGATCAACCGCGAAAGGAGTCCACGCATCAATGTGGCAAAACTTTCCTGATTGGACAGGATTTTCTCAACGTCCTGATCCCGCACATAGAAAATATTAACGGCGGTTCCCTGATGATGTTGCATCACGGCCCGCTGAATTTCCATGTTCGAATCGGCAAAAGCTTTGGTCTCCATCAAAAAATTCCCGAACACCTCGTGCGTGGCGATTTTGACAGCGCGCCCGATCACCTTGATTTTCAGCTTCACTTCCTTGATCCGCGATTGCTCGTCCTGCACAAAACTGCGGCCCTTATAAATTTCCGACAGGGGCGTATGATCGATGAAAATCTGCCGCAAATCCCGCCGCACCTGGGTCTGGATAAAATAAAAATCCGAATGATCGATGTACTCTCCATTGACGCGCGTGACCTTGAACACGTCGAACACATTTTCCTGCAAGGTCTGCACGCTCGCCTCGACGATTTCCAGATGATTGAAGGCCAGCACAGCGGCGATGCCATACAATAATTTGGGGCTGTCCTTGGCGCACACGATCAACTCGCTCGGCTCTTCGGGCTTGAACAACATCTCCGCCATAAAAGTCTCGCTGGACTGAATGAAATCGCTGTAAATTTCCATTTGCGAACGCAGATCGGTGGGCAAGCGCACCATCTCCAGAAACTGGAGTTTGATATCGGCGGGAACGCTACTGCGCTTTTTATGATGCAGGGTGAATTGATAAAACAATTTCAACTGCTCGATCTGCGTTTTCGACATTTTGATCTTGGTGCCGCCGCGATCCGCATAGGTCAGAAGGACCAGCATCTTCAACAATTCGGGATCCTGATTGACCAGGTCCCAAACCATGTCAAAAGTATCGTCGTCTTCCGGGTCGAGCAACATCAAGTCCCACATCGTGAGATGCTTCTCCACCAGAAAGGCGACATTGCGAATCACTTCCGGGCGGTCGCCGTAGCCCAGATGTTGCAGGATGCCGGGAATCAGGCGGGCTCCGATCAATTCTTCGTTCTGTCCTTCCATTTTGGCGCCCTTGCCGATATCGTGCAGGAGAACGCTCAGATTCAGCGTCGTGCGACAACGCACCGTATCCAGCAAATCAACGAGAAAGGGGTCCGGACTGTCCGCAACCTGCAAATTATTCAAGGCGTCGAGCGCCGAGAGGATATGCATGTCGGTCGGGAATTTATGAACGTAAATATCCTGCAACATGCCGGTGATGTCTTTGAACTCGCGGATATAACATTCGCCGAGAAGTCGAAACTCATGCATCAGACGCAAGGCCCGCGCAAAATAAGGCGCGGTGATGACCGTTTGAAAACAGCTCTGAATTTCCGGAGACAGCTCGCCGCCCAGAAATAACGGCCCCATCTCGTCGAGATGCACTTCGATGGCGCGCGTCACCGGATAGGACAAATGAAAATTATTCTCCGCCACCCAGGTGAATATCTTGAAAATCCATAATGACGTTTCCGGCTTGAACTCTTCCGGAACGGTCTTGAAAATGATCTGCCCTTCCGCGTTGACCCCGAAGGTATCCGACAGACTTTGGACCCAGTACGAATCCGACACCATGCTTTCCCAGAACAGGTTGCGGCTATATCGTTTCAGGGGATAGACCGCCTTGAAAAAATACTCCTGGAAAAACGCGCGCACCTCAAAGCCCATCCCCTCGGCGATGATGTCGCGGACTTCGTAGCTCAACACGTCGCGGTGCGATCCTTTTTGACAGCAATGCAAAAGGTAACGAATTTTTGAAAGGAAATTAAAGGCGCGCTGAATTTTCTTGAAGGCGCCCGGATTGAGAATATCGTTGGCGTACAATTCATAGAGCAGTTCATACTGATTGGTCGAGTTCAGATGTCGCCTCAAACGCACCAGACAGAGCGCCCAGTACAAACGACGCATTTCCTCCTTGATGTTCGGTTCCTGCTCGAACACCGTGTTCTGCAATTCGTAATATGATTTTTGCTGGGAACAATGCGCAACGATTTTATCTTCGTTGAGCAAAGACGCCGTCTTGATGGAGCTGATGAATTCGGAATAGATCAGCGGGTCGCCCGTAATGAAACGGTTCTGCATCATCGGGATGAAGCTGATGATCGCCTCCGGCGCCATGTCTTTTTCTGAAATATCAACGTGGGAATAACTGGTGATGCGCGGCGCGGGATACACTTCCTGAAAAACGAAGAGGTATTCAAAATGCAGGATCACGTCCTGGATCGCTTCGGGGAACTCGCTACGATCTTCATATCGGGAAACGATCTGAATGTCCACATCAGAAAGAAACGACAACTCCTCCCGACCGTAACTCCCCTGCGCGACCAGCGCAAGCGGGATGTCCTGCTCCTGCAATTTGTCTTCATGCAGAAGGTTATGAAACCAGATGGAGGCTTTGAAACTGGCGTCGACAAAGACGTCGGCCAGGGCCGACTGCTTCAAGCCCCACAAGTGACAGTTATCGTTGAGAGTGATTTCTTCGCGAAGAACTTTGAACTCTTCTTCCGCGATGGGGAAAAGCGCGTCTTTGAAACCCAGATAAAAATCCTGGGGATCGCGACCGCAGGTCGCTTCCAGCTTTTTCAACAACGCCGGCAATCCAATTTTCCGGTCGAGAGCGCTGCGAAAATCGTCGCACTCCGCCCGGTTGGACTGAAAAAATTCGTTCATATCGCAAGTGTGCCTAAAGGGGGAAGGCGCCGCGAACGACGCCTGTGTTCGCCCCAAGAATAAACCCATTGCCCGCCACAATCAAGACTTCTGGTCGGGCCATTCACCCAAAGCCGTCTTGTCTTAACCAATGCTTCGGCCCATCAACTCGGCGAACGGTTTCAACTCCTTCATCAATTGCGCATATTTTGTCGGTTTCAGGGACTGCGGACCGTCCGAAAACGCATTCGCCGGGTCAGGATGCACTTCAATCATCAAACCGTCCGCCCCAGCGGCGATGGACGCTTTCGACATGGAGGCGACCAGGTGCCAGTAGCCCGTCGCGTGGCTCGGATCGACAATCACAGGAAGGTGCGTCTCCTGCTTGAGCACCGGGATACAGCTGATGTCCAGCGTGTTGCGCGTCGCCGTCTCAAAAGTCCGGATGCCGCGTTCGCATAAAATGATCTGGGAATTGCCTTCCGACAAAATGTACTCCGCCGACATCAGAAACTCCTTGATCGTCGTCATCAAGCCGCGCTTCAGCAAAATCGGCTTGTCGATCTTGCCCAACTCTTTGAGCAGGGAAAAATTCTGCACGTTGCGCGCGCCCACCTGCATGACATCCGCATATTCCGCAACCAGATCGACTTCGCGCGGGTTCATCACCTCCGTCACGATGGGCAGACCGGAATCCTTGCGCGCCTCCGCCAGCATTTTCAACCCTTCTTCCGCCAAACCCTGAAAGCTGTAGGGAGAGGTTCGCGGCTTGTACGCGCCGCCGCGCATGAAATTGGCGCCCGCGTCTCGCACCGAGCGCGCCGTCAAACAAATCTGCTCTGTGGATTCCACCGAACACGGTCCGGCGATCATCATCAAGGCCTTGCCGCCCACCATCCGGCCCGCGCAGTTGATCTCGGAAGGTTCCGGTCGAACCTCGCGACTGGCCAGCTTGTAAGGTTTGAGAATTGGAGAAACGCTCTCCACGCCCGCCATGGACTCGATCGTCTGCAAACGGTCCTTGCCTCGTTCGTCGCCGACGGCGCCGATGACCGTGCGCTCCACGCCGACGATTTTATGCGCCGTGTAACCCAATTCCTGAATTCGTTTCTCTACCGCATCAATTTCTTCCCCTGTTGCATGGGACTTCATTACTATAATCATAAAAAAAACATCGCCTCATCTTAAAAGTGTTACTCTAGTATATCACTTCGCCAACGCCGAAAAGAGCGGGAATTCAGTCAAATTTCAGCCCCTCCCGCCGGGCTTTGGAAAGAAAGTCCGCCGATTTCAAGACATCCCGCAAGGGAACTTTAACTCAATGATTTACCAAGGATAATAGTTTTGACACAAGTCCTGTGTTTATGCTAAAAATTTTTCGTAGCTTACCCCACGTATCCCTCGATTGGAGACCCCTCAATGGAAGTAAGAATCAACAGAGAAGCATTTCTCAGCGGCATGCAGAAAACGCAAGGCATTGTCGAGGCCAAAGGCGCCATGCCCATCCTTGCGCATGTGTTTCTTTCCGCAAAGGATGAAGAAATCTGCATCCAGGCGACCGACCTTGAAATCGGCTCCAAGGCGTATTACGCCGCGAACGTCGTCAAGCCCGGCTCCGCCACGATGAATGCCAGAAAACTGTTCGACATCGTCCGCGAACTTCCAGACAATCAGGAAATCCATTTGATCAAAGAGGAAAACAACTGGGTGACCATCAAATGCGGAAAATCCAAATTCCGCCTGCCCGGCATGCCGCCGGAGGATTTCCCGGCGCTTCCCGAATACAGCGACCAGGCTCTGATGGAATTCAGCGCCTCCATGCTTCGCGAAATGGTCAAAAAGACCTCCTTCGCCATTTCTCCCGACGAAACCCGGCAAGCCTTGAACGGTCTGCTTCTGGAACGGGACGACGGCTCCGCCGTCATGGTCGGCACCGACGGCCACAGACTCTCAATGATCGCCAGACCGTTGCTGAACCCGCAATCCGATTCGCAGGACAAACAAAGTTTCCTGCTTCCGCGCAAAGCCGTTGCGGAACTGCTCAAACAAATCGATTCGGAAGAAGGCACGCTGAGTTTTTCTGAAAAAGGCTCGCACATCGCATTCTTTCACGGCAAGCAAGTGGTCGTCTCGCGCAAAATTGAAGGGAAATTCCCGAATTACAAACAGGTCATCCCGGCGGACAACAACATCCAGATCCAGATCAACCGCAATGAATTGCAACACGCGCTCAAACGCGTGGCCTTGCTGGCGGACGAAAAATCCAAAATGGTGCGCTTCGAGATTCGCGACAACACCATGACTCTCATTTCGGACAACACGGAAATGGGCGCGGCGCGAGAGGAATTAACGATCGATTATTCCGGGGAGGAAATTTTTGTGGGCCTGAACGCCCGTTACATTCTCGACGTTCTCAACGTGGTCGACGAAGAAACGGTGACCTTGAATCTCAAAGACCAGAACCATTCCTGCCTCATCACGATGGATTCAGACAAGAACTACCAGAGCATCGTCATGCCTATGCGCTTGTAAGCGCTACCGCGCTTCGGTTCAGGGCTGATCCAGACGATTCAGCAAACGATTCAGTCCTTCCGCCACTTCTTTCACGCTGATATTTTCCAGACAAAAGGGCTTGCGATTGGAAGAAGGTTTGCATTCCGTGAAAAAACGTTGCCGACACGGAGAGCAGGGGAAATTCAGACTGATGACTTCCAGTTCATTGCGATCCATATAAGGTCCGGTTGTGTCGGAGCTTCCTGGTCCGAAAATAGCCGTCACCGGGCGCCGCATCATCGCCGCCAGATGCATCATGCCGCTATCGTTGCCAACGAAAACGCCGCAACGCGCCATGACAAGCGCCACCTCCCTCAAATTCAATTTCGGCAAGATTGAAACCATCTCGTCGGGAGAGAATTTCCGAATCTGCTCCAGCATCGGCCGCTCCTGTTCGTTGCCCAGCAAAACGATCTTGATATTTCTTTCCTTGATGAGCTTTTGACACAAAATAGTGAATCGTTCGTGGTGCCAGCCCCGCTCCGGTTTTGATGAGCCCGGGTGGATCAACGCGAAAAAATCACCGGCGCGCACGCCCAGCCGCGACAAGGCCTCGTCCACCGAGGCATCGCCATTCAGCTTGCCCACTTCCGGCAAACCTTTCCCCGGCCCTTCCAGCTTGAGAGGCGCGAGCGCGTTGAAAAAATAATCCACGCGATATTGCGACCGGGTCTGAGCCGAAGTCGTCTCCACGCCATGCGTCAGAAACATGGAACGCGCGCCGGTTTCGTGACCGAGGCGAGTCTTTGCGCCGGTCAGGCTGAGTAAAAATGCGGAGCGAAAGGAATTTGGAAAGGTCACCGCCAGATCGAAATTGTATTTTTTCAGACCGCGCGCAAATTGAACCTGCGACCAGAAACCGGCCTTGCGTGGAGGAGACGTGATCACCGAGTCAATGAGCGGCATACCGCGCAGAAGCTCATCCGCAGGCGCGCGCGACACCACGGTGATACGGGATTGAGGAAAGCGCTTGCGCAGGGAATCTATCGTCGGTAACGCAAGAATCGCGTCGCCGATCCAGTTCGGCATCCATAAAAGAATACTGACAAATTCGCGCGCGCTCAGATCCTGTTCCGTAGACTCCATGGCCTCCTTCTGGCGTAAATAGTGTGGAACGGCAAAATCATTATAAGGGAAGAGCTACTTGATACGTTGGATTTTCGCTCCCAATGCGGATAATTTTTTTTCAATCTCCTGATAACCCCGATCGATATGATACACCCGGGAAATGACCGATTCGCCCTGCGCCGCCAAAGCCGCCAGCACCAGAGACGCGCTGGCGCGCAGGTCGGTCGCCATGAGAGGCGCGCCGCTCAGTTCATTCACGCCGGAGATCACCGCTGTGCGCCCTTCAAGGGTGATATGCGCTCCCATGCGTTGCAGTTCTGCCGCGTGCATGAAACGGTTCTCGAATACGTTTTCAGTGATCAGGCTCTGGCCTTTCGCCAACGTCATCAAGGCCATGTACTGGGCCTGAAAATCGGTGGGGAAACCGGGATAGGGGCTGGTCTTGATGTTCACTCCCTTGGGCGGACCGTCGCAATAAACCCGAACCGAATCTTCGCGCGTCTCCACGCTCACCCCGGCTTCCAGCAATTTCAACGTGAGCGATTCGACATGATGCGGATTGCAGTTTTGAACTTCCACATCGCCCCGGGTGATCGCCGCCGCAATCATATAAGTCCCCGCTTCGATGCGGTCGGGAAAGATGCGACAATCGAGCGGACGCAATGAACTCACGCCTTGAATGGTGATGACATCGGAACCGTGTCCTTCAATTTTAGCCCCCGCCATGTTGAGCAGGTCGGCCAGAAAAGTCACTTCCGGCTCCTTCGCCACATTCTCCAGAATCGTCTCGCCTTCTGCCAGAACCGCGGCCATCATGAGATTGGCGGTGCCGGTGACGGTGACGGTGTCGAAATAATAGCAGGTTCCCTTCAAGCGTTCGGCGACGCCGAAGATGTAACCCTTTTCCAGCGTCATCTTCGCGCCCATCGCTTCGAGTCCCTTCAAATGCAAATCGATCGGTCGCGCGCCGATGGCGCAACCTCCAGGCAGAGAGACTTTGGCTTTTCCCAGACGCGCCAGCAATGGCCCCAGCACAAGACAGGAGGCGCGCATGGTCGAAACCAGTTGATACGGCGCCTCGTGACGATTGACCCCCGCAGTGTCCAGTAGGATTTTTCCGTCCTCGCGGTGATCGACGCGCGCTCCCAATTCCTCCAGCAGAAGGATCATGGTGTTCACGTCCCGCACTTCCGGGATGTTTTCGATGCGGTTCTGACCCGAGGTCAGCAGAGTCGCCGCCAGCGCCGGTAAAATAGCGTTCTTGGCTCCGCTGATTGAAATTTTACCCTGCAGGCGTTGACCGCCCTGTACGACAATTTTATCCATCGTTATTCCTCACTGCGACCATCACGCGGTCGCGATCTGCATAATCTTTATAAACCCGAACGTCTTGCATTGCCGACTGCGAACGAATGATTTCCTCAATCGCCGCCGCCTGCGTCTCGCCGATCTCCATCAAGCAGGCGCCGCCGGGGAGCAACCAGCGTTCAATACCTTTTGCGATACGTCGATAATAATCCAGTCCGTCCGCCCCGCCATCCAAAGCCTGTCGCGGCTCGAACTCGCGCACGTCCTTCGGCAGTGAATTGATTTCCGCGCTGGCGATATAAGGTGGGTTCGAAAGAATGAAATGAAACGGGGCCTCGTCTTCTTCGGGAAACAAGTCAGCCTGCACAAAGCGAATGCGCGACTCAACGCCATGTCGAAGCGCGTTTTCTCTGGCGACAGCCAGCGCCTGTTCAGACAGATCGACCGCCGTGACTTCGCAACCCTCAATCTCGCAGGCCGCAACGATAGCGATATTACCCGATCCGGTTCCAATGTCCAAGACCCGCAAAGGATTTTGCCGGTCCCAGAGATTTCTCGCCTCTTCCAGAAAACGCTCGATCAACACTTCCGTTTCAGGTCGCGGACACAGCACGGACGCAGAAACCTTGAATTCAAGAGACCAGAACTCGCGCTTGCCTAGGATATAAAACAACGGCTCGCCGCGCTCCCTGCGCGCCGTCGCCTGTTCGATGCGCTCCGCGTCCTCCAGGGAAATCGCGCGCGCGCTTTGAGTGATGAGACCTTCCCGGCTCAAGGCTAATAGTTCGCCCAGCAGAAGTTCGGCCTCCACTCGGGGAGACTCGGAAACCGATTCAATGCGGTTCGCGACCTCTTCAATACAGGCGCGAATCGTCGTTTCCGGCATGGCAGTGTGCAATGAATACTCGAAGGATGTCGAGCGCCAGCGAGAGGCGGGTCAAACCACGCCTTTGTTCAGCGCCTCGGCTTGAAAGTGAAGGGTGAGCTTTTCGGATATTTCATCCATGTCGCCCTCCATGATCTGGGATAATTTGTGCAGGGTCAAACCGATGCGATGATCGGTCACCCGCTCCTGGGGATAATTATAAGTTCGGATGCGCCCGCTCCGGTCGCCGCTTCCCACTTGCTCCTTGCGCTCGCGGGCCAGCTCTTCCTGTTGCTGGCGATGGCGCTCGTCGTACAAACGGGCGCGCAAAACGCGCATGCCTTTTTCTTTATTTTTGTGCTGGGATTTTTCATCCTGACAGGAGACCACAAGCCCCGTTGGAATATGCGTGATGCGCACGGCGGAATCGGTGGTGTTGACGCTCTGCCCGCCGGGACCGGATGAGCGGAACACGTCGATCTTCAATTCATTCGGGTTGATGCTCACATCCACATCGCCCACTTCGGGCAAAATCGCCACCGTCACTGCGGAGGTGTGAATGCGACCCTGCGTTTCGGTTTCCGGCACGCGCTGAACCCGGTGCGTTCCGCTTTCGTACTTCAGCTTGCTGAACACGCCGCGCCCCTGAATATTGACGATGACTTCCTTGTAGCCGCCCTTGCCTGTGATGTTCTGACTGAGCGTTTCCGTTTTCCAGCGCTTGGTCTCGGCGTAGCGCATGTACATGCGAAACAGGTCGGAAGCAAACAACGAAGCCTCTTCTCCGCCAGTCCCGGCGCGGATTTCCAGAATAACGCCTTTTTCATCGCGCGGGTCTTTGGGGAGCAGAAGCCGCTTCAAGCGCGTTTCCACTTCGTCTCTTTCCTGCTGTAAACCTTCGGCCTCTTCCTCCGCCATTTCGACGAGTTCCGGGTCCTTTTCCGTTTCAAGCAGAGCTTCGTTCTGCTTGATCTGTTCTTCGATGGATTTAAACGCTCGGTATTCGGCGACGATGGGCGCCAGCTCCGACTGCTCGCGGGCGTACTTCTGGAAATCGGTCTGGCGGGCAATCACTTGCGGGTCGCTCATCAACCCGTTCAATTTATCGTAGCGTTTCTCAACTTCAACGAGATTATCGAACATGGTTCACAGGACCGGAGGTGGAATAGCGGCGTTTCCGCCGCGAATTTATGATCTGGAGGGAGTGGCTTATTCCGCTGGAGCGGCTTCTGCTGCGGCAGGTTTTGCTTTTGCGTATTTGCGATTGAATTTTTCGATTCGACCCTGCGTGTCCATCAACTTCTGTTTGCCCGTGTAAAACGGGTGGCACGCGGAACAAATTTCCACGGTCAATTCCTTGATGGTCATGCGGGTTTGCACTTCACTGCCGCAGGCGCATTTAACGGTCACTTCATGATATTCGGGATGGATTTCTGCTTTCATAACGCTCGAACGGTCTCCTTCTACGAGTTCATTGTCGAGAGGAACTCATTGTTTGTTTTGGTTTCCTTCATTTTAGCCAAGAGAAGGTCCATAGTATCATGGATGCCCATGGGGAGTAAAACTTTTCTTAACAGCCAGACTCTCTGCAAATCTTCCGGCGGCAGGAGCAATTCTTCTTTTCGCGTACCGGAACGGTTGATGTCGATCGCCGGGAAGGTGCGCTTGTCGGCCAGCTTGCGATCCAGCACAATTTCCATGTTGCCCGTGCCCTTGAATTCTTCAAAAATAACGTCGTCCATGCGGCTTCCCGTATCGATCAGGGCCGTGGCGATGATGGTGAGACTGCCGCCTTCTTCCAGATTTCGCGCCGCGCCGAAAAACCGTTTCGGTCGTTGCAATGCGTTGGAGTCCACGCCGCCGGACAATACCTTGCCGCTCGGCGGGACGATGGCGTTGTATGCGCGCGCCAGACGGGTGATGCTGTCCAGCAGAATCACGACGTCGCGTTGATGCTCGACCAGGCGTTTTGCCTTCTCGATCACCATCTCCGCGACCTGCACATGCCGTTGCGCCGGTTCGTCAAAAGTGGAGCTGATGGTTTCGCCGTTGACCGAACGCATCATGTCCGTGACTTCCTCGGGACGCTCGTCGATCAACAATACAATGAGGGTGACTTCAGGAAAATTCGCGCTGATGCTGTTGGCAATGGATTGCAACAACACCGTCTTACCGGTCCGCGGCGGCGCCACGATCAAACCGCGCTGGCCCTTGCCGATCGGCGTCATCAAGTCCATGATGCGCGCGCTGTAATCCGTACAGCCCGGCGTTTCCAGTCGCAATCGTTCCGACGGGTACAAAGGCGTCAGGTTGTCGAACAGAATTTTTTCTTTGGTTTTTTCCGGGTTTTCGTAATTGATCGCCTCGACCTTGAGCAAAGCGAAATAACGTTCGCTCTCTTTGGGAGGTCGAATCTGCCCGGAAATGGTATCGCCGGTGCGCATGTCGAACTTGCGAATCTGCGAAGGGGAGACATAAATATCGTCAGGACCCGGCAGATAATTGTAGGTCGGCGCGCGCAGAAAACCAAAACCGTCAGGGAGAATCTCCAAAACCCCTTGCCCGAACATCAAACCGTCTTTCTCGGTTTTCGCCTCAAGAATCCTGAAGATCAAATCCTGCTTACGCAAACCGCTATGACCCTGGATTTTCAACTCACGTGCAATACCGGTCAACTCGGAAATAGTTTTAGCCTTTAGTTCTTCGATGTTCATTTGATTACTCATAGGGCGCGGTTTTCCTTCGGGGTTATTTTTTGGAGATTGGAGTTTTTAAATTAGAAAGATCGGATATTTGAATGATTCGTCAGGTTGAAGCGTCAGGGAGCCGGGTGGAACTTGGCGGTGTCGCTACTTTTTATGTAGAAAGTTCTCTGGCTAATCTTTGAATGAACGGGATTTGTTTAAAATGAGGATCTGGATTTTTTTGGAGATTTAAGAAACTCTACCAGTTAATCCATAATTGTCAACTATTTTCTAATCAAACGCCATGATTTTTGGAGACATACGCTTCAGGCCCCATGCCTCAAAAACCTTCCGCTCATAGCAATCCCACTCCACATCTCCCAGCCACTATCCACTCGCAAGTCTGCACTAATAACTCGCATCGAAAAATAGAATTAAAAAGCTATACATATATATCCAACTCATACCGAAACCCCGCGCCGTTGGGCGCCATGAGATTAGCTCGAACTTCAGTATGCAAAACTCTAAGGAAGCGATGGCTCTAAAATCCATTTTTCTCTCTTTTCGATAAACTTTGTATTTCCCCGCGAAAATGCTTTGAAATTGATCTGCCCAATAAAAGAGAGTAATTTACACAATAAATAATCGATCCAGACGCGAATCGGCGGACTGGCATTTCAAAAAATTTTCCTGGGAGTTGAATCGCTATGTCGAATTACAAGACCGCGGGAATATCCGCTTCGGTCCTCTGCAGAAAACTCATCCGAGCGACGCACCTCTTCGCCATCGCCATACTCCTCACCGCCAGCGCCGACGCCGCTCAGGCCAAGGGCTTCGCCAAGCTCGATAAAGTCAGCGGGAAAGTCGTCGTACTCGACAGCGCCGGTTCGCCCATCGCCAAAGGGAGCAATGGACGCGCCCTGCGCGTCAATGAAGGACTGCGCACCGGAGCCGACTCTAGCGCCGATATCCTGCTCTTCGACGGAAGCCGCATTCGCATGACGCCCAATTCTAAAATCAAACTCAGCGCCAAATCCAAAAACGGCAAAGCCGATATTCAGATCGACCTCATCTCCGGCAAACTTTTCAACCTGGTTCAGGCGACAGACAAGCGCGGTCATTACGTCATCAAAACGAAGTCCGCGATGGCCGGCTTTAAAGGGAGAGTATTTTCCGCAGAATCAAACGGCGACCAATCCGTCTTCATGGTCAAGGATGGCAAGCTGAAACTGGTCAACCCGAAAGTCTCCAAAAAAGACGGCGTGCTCGTGTCCAACATGAGCAAATCCACCGTCAGCGCAGACGCCCGACCCGCGAAGCCGGTTCCTCTCTCCCCTGAAGAAATCGCCCTGTTCGATGCGCTTGAGGAAATCGACATGAACGTCGGCTTCGATCTCAGCGAAGAGACCCAGGACGTCATCCGGGAAAACGCAGTTTCGCCCGTCGACAGCCTGCCCTAAGCTGAACCGTCGTCCCTCCAGAATCGATAGAACCGCTCCGGCTCGCATAACAGCCGGAGCGGATCCATCAGAGATCAAACTCGCTCCACACAAATATCAACGCCGACACCACGAAACGTCATCATTCGTCTTTCTGATCAAAACAAAACGCTCCAGCGCAACGCGCAACTTTTTGAAACGCTCTGGATTGCTTCGCCGCTTTGCTCCTCGCAACGACGGGGCCTAATGTATAATTCCAGGTAGTTTAAAAGCTTTTGCTCATTTATGGACAAAGGTGAAAAATGAAATTTCATTCCATAACCGATTGCCCTGCGCCTGAAGCGCGCAGTCTTGTCTGCCGGGTTTCGTCGCTGGTGAGTTGTATTGGAATGCTGGTCACGGGCCTGCTTTCCGGCGGGCTTTTGTATCTCGATCTTTTCTGGAAAGATCACGACCTCGATCTTCCGCTCTATGTATTGCGCTATATCGAGGTGGTGATCGCCTGTATTTTTCTGCTTTTTTTATTTCACTTCCGCAAATCCCTGCGTACCTCCAACTGGCTCCTGCGACTCGACCCGGGTCGCGCTGTGATCAAGTTCCGCTCTTACTTGAACGATCATTTGCCCGAGGAAGATAAAATCGTCGTCGAAATCCCCTGTGCAGAGATTGCCTGGGCGCGCAAGACCAAAGAGCGCGTCGTGACCAACGATAGGGATGGAGCCGTGTACCAGTTTTTCACTTTTCTGGATTTGAAATTGAAATCGCAAGACGCCGAAGCTCTTCGTCAGGCCATTCTCGACGAGCGCAATCGGCGTCCGCCCATCGAAGCGATGAACCGCGCCTTGTTTCAGGCGCGCAAGCGTCGCGCCCCGGATTCGGAGATCGCGCTTCTCAAGGCCGAGATCAAACAGGAGGAACAGCGCCGACCGAAAGGCGGCAGTCGTTTTTCGACGACGCTACACCACCATTACCCCGTTCGCATGACGGATGCGTCCATCCTGCGACTGGACTGGTCGGGCGTTCGCCCGCGCATTGGCAAAGCGCTGGAGGCTCTGGAGGCTTCCGTCGCGCTGGAACCTGTCATAAAAATTTCAAGCGATTTCACTCAGCCTGCGCAAAATATTGAAGAACAGATTCTCGATCTCGCCGCGCGCGGCGAAACTTTCAAAGCGATCGCTTTGACGCGCGAACGCTACGGGTATTCAGTCGCAGAGGCCAAGGCCTTTGTCGAATCGCTCTTGGGCAAGGATTCCTGAAAATCCATCCTCTCTTGACAAAATCCGACAACCTGCGAACCTGAAAGGGGTTGTCTTACATCCAAAAAAGATAACGCGCTGACTGAAATTCATACTGATAGAGAGGCGATTATGAGCGAAAGTCCGAAAATTGAAGATCCAATTCTTGAATTGTTTGAAAAAATAAAAAAGCTGGAGACGGAACTGTCATTTGAACTTCAAAAGAAGCAGGAAGAATTTTTATATGAAGTGAACGAAACGCGGGTTTCGTTTGAAAAAGAAATCCAGCGTCAGCATCGCAAATTAAAAAAACGTATCTGGCGCTTTTTCAAAGACGCGGCGATTCTGAACATTCTCACCGCGCCGTTTATTTACTCCCTCATCATACCCGGTCTGATTCTCGACGCCTTCCTGTTCGTTTACCAGAACGTGTGCTTTCCGGTGTACGGCATTCCCAAAGTGCGGCGCAAGGACTACATCATCATGGATCGGCAATACCTCTCCTACCTCAACTGGATTGAAAAGTTCAATTGCGTCTACTGCGGTTACTTCAACGGCTTGATGAGTTACAGCCGCGAGATCGCCGCGCGTACGGAGCAGTATTGGTGCCCGATCAAGCATGCGCGCAAATTAAAAAGCGTTCACACGCGCTACCGCAAATTCTTTGATTACGGCGACGCCAACGACTATCAGGAGCGCTTGAAAAAAATACGCAAGGACTACAAGGACGACTGAGACGATGGACAAGGACCCGCAGTACGAACAAACGCGCATCGAATTTGCGGAGGAGTGGTCGCGTTGCGAGATCGAAGACCTGCTCCAGACCAACGACTACGAACGCGCCCGCGCAGAACGCCTTCTCTATGAACGCTTCCTTCCCAAAGAAGACTGGATCCTTGAAGCGGGATGCGGTCTTGGGCCCAAGGTTCTGCATTTTCGCAAGAACGGTTTTCGCGTGATCGGCGTCGACTTTGTCGAAACGGCTCTGCATCGCTTGAAGGCTTATGCGCCGGAATTGCCGCTGGCGTGCTGTGACGTTCACGAATGTCCGTTTCCCGACAATTCCTTTGGCGCCTATTTGTCCTACGGCGTGGTCGAACATTTCCCGAAAGGGCCGCAACTGGCGATACGCGAAGCGCACCGTCTGCTCAAGCCCGGCGGGGTGATCCTCATGATGGTGCCTGCGGACAATGCCTTGAGCCGCTTCATTCACGACCCGGACAACGCGCTCAATCGATTGCGCAGGAACTCTCTGATACGCAGGCTGATGGGCAAACCGCCTTTGGGAGAGAATCACGAGCACGACCTTTATATGAAACTCCACACGCGCACGGAGATGCGCGGCATTCTTAAGGATGCGGGATTCGAAATCCGGGTCGAGGCGCCGGTCTCTCACAGCTTCTCATTGTTTATGCTGTGCGAATGTTTTCAAAAAAATGCGCTGGGCGAGACCAATACAGCGGCGGAAACATTGGGACGCTGGATGAAACGCCTGGCGCCCTGGGCCACCGCCAACCATCTTTTATTCGTCGGCAAAAAATAATTTTCAACTCCAGGCTCTGTCCTTTCGTAGAATTTTCAGCGATCATCTGCTAGGCTGAACCGCTATCAACCCTTGATCCATTTTTTCATTCGGCTCTTCAGCCCGACAGGTTCCATGCCAATCGTTTATTTCAGTTCTTATTCTTCCGATCTCGAACCGGCAATGCACCGCGTTCTCACCGGACTCGAATCCTTTTTCCATGAGGAATTCACCGCGCAGACCGGAGGAGAGGGTTTTGATCCCGCGCGCATTCGCCACACGCTGGAGCACAGCAATGTTCTGGTCGTCGCGCTTGGCGGCGGAGCGTCTTCGGTGAAGAGCGTGGAATCGAGCATCGAAGACCCTTTCGCCAGCGAACGGGTGCGCTTTGAAATTGTCTCCGCCATGCATCTTGACCTCATCATCATCCCTCTACTGATCGACGACGCATCCCTGCCCGACAAACGCCTCGCACCGGGATCGGTCAAGCGTTTGCTGGACTGCAAATCCTATCGGCTGAAATATGAATCCTGGTCGCAGGATCTACAAAGGCTTTGCAAGGATTTGCAACAGGAACTCGAATTCAAGACCATGATGAAAAGTAATTTGAAGACCGACCCGATGCGCGATCTGATGGAGTCTGAGGCAATACGCGGCAACACGCTGGGACAAGAATTCATCAGTTCTCTCGAGGGGAGACGCGTGGTGGAGCTTGCCCAGCATCAACTCGATGAGGCGCGGCGCAAGAACAATCGCATTGAAGAAAAATCCGCGCTCTCCGCTTTGGGCCTGGCCTACGCAAGACTCGGGCAAACGCAGAAATCCATAGAATATTTTGAAGAACAACTCGCGCTCGTTCGCGATCTTGGGGATATCGGCGAAGAATGTCCCCTGCTCGCCAATCTCGGCGACGCCTGCGCGGTGACCGGCAACGTCGCGCAAGCCAGGAAATATTATGAGCGACAACTGGAGCTTTCTATCGAGGCCGACGACCGCGCTTCCATCGCCAGCGCCCACAACGGGCTCGGCTTCGTCTGCGTGAAGCAGAATCAAATCGATACGGCCATCGAACATTATCAACAGGCCCTTCTGCTCTACCGCGAACTCAAGATGGTGGATAAGGAGCTGGAACTGCTTGTGGGAGTTGGATTGAATCAACTGAAATTGAAACGTTGGCAAGACGCCTGCGATAATCTGGAGCAAGCTCTCGACCTTTCGCGATACCTTGAAAACAGGGAGGAAGAAACCCGGCTTTTGGTCGATCTGGGCGACGCTCATTTTCAACTGGGAAATTTTCAAAGGGTGAATGCTTGCCTGAATCAGGCCGAAGATTCGCTCTCAGGAACGCTTCATCCGGGTCTGGCATCCTTAAAGAGCCAGATTCAATCCATACGCGGCGCTTTGCCTCCAGTAAAATAAATTTCTGCAAATCTCTTGAATTGAAAGGAACTATTCTCCATGACCGCCAAGTCTCATCCCATCCTTCTGGAACTTTCAGAACAAATGCCCGAAAACTCGAAAACCTTCCTGAACATTCAAAACGCCGAAGACTATGCTGATATTGCTGAGCAGGCGCGTCTCGAAATGAACTGCCTCAAAAACATTGATGGAACGCTGGAAGATGAACGCAACTGCCGGGCCGTTTTGACCGATAGCGGCTATGGCGACTGGCTCAAGGACCTGGATGAAGACAACGACCGGTTGCGGGTCATTGGCGCGCTGGAACTCATCTCTGACCTTGCCCGAGAACTCGCCGAAGATTAATCCCTGCCATTTACCCAGTCGCCTGGATAAGCAATCGGCCCCCCGCCCAAACACAAGCCCGCCATAACTCAGGAGAACCGAACGAATTATTTTTTAGTCATTGATTTACAATTATCGTTACTATATTATTACCCCCATAAAAACCTAAAAAATATTGAAAAAATGAAACATACACAGCTGACTTGTTATGTCTCAGTCTCCCTATAAAGTTCCATTCATTTTTACGGGAAGCGCTCTGTTAATCGCGCTCCTGTTTTTTCTAGACCTGAATCTGGAATTGGGAATCGCCAGCGGTATGCTGTACACCGTTCCCATCATTTTGGGGCTCCTGCTGAATAAAAAGAGCTATTTCTTCTGGGTTGCCTCCATAGCGTCGGTTCTGATACTGACTGGCTATGCATTTTCTCCATCGGGCGGGAATCCCTGGCCCGTGTTCACGAACCGGGCGCTATCATTAATCGTAGTTTGTATCACGGCATCGATCTGTTCTTACTACAAGAATCTAGAGTCGCAATTGCTTAAAAACAAGGACGACTTGAATGAAAAATTTCTCCTGCATCAAATCGGTTTTCACCCTCACCTGACACCGCCAATCGGGAATGAAAAACAGGAACAAGCTAATCTTCCAGAAAATTTGAACGGTTTGGTTGATGGCTTGATTTTGATCGACGCTAAAGGAGAAATTCTGTCTGTAAACAACGCTGTTGAAGATATTTTCGGCTATAACGCAACGGAATTGATTGGCAATAACGTCCGAATGCTGATGCCCGAACCGGATCGAAGCAAACACGATCAGTACATAAAAAATTATCTGGAAACGGGTAAAGCTCGAATTATCGGCATCGGGCGCGAAGTTCTGGGTTTGAGAAAAGACGGGCGCACCTTCCATATGGAACTGGCCATCGCACTGATCAACATTGAGAGCCAACCGCATTTTCTCGGAACCACGCGCGATATATCCCAAAGTAAAATTCTTCAGAACAGCTTCAACCGAAGTAGAAACTATCTGCAATTGCTCTACACCATTGCCTCGATCGGCAACGAACCGCATGAGATGGAAGATATCCTGAAGTTTTTTCTACAGGAAATCTGCAACACGATGGACTGTCACATTGGTCACTTCTATCGTTACGATACAATTTCAGAAACACTGGATTCTTCTCGTATCTGGTATTTCGAGGACATCGCCTCATTCATGAATTTCAAACAGGCCTCTGAAAGAAAAACCTTCAAACAGGGAGAAGGGTTGCCGGGCAGGGTTGCCCAAAGTCAGAGGAAAGAATTCATCGCCGACATCAGCGACGATAACAATTTTCCAAGGAAATCGGTGGCCCGTTTATCCAACATTAAAGGCTCCTTTGGATTCCCCGTCTACCTGAATAACGAACTGTTTGGAGTCGCTGAATTTTTCATGTCTCGCCCCCTCAAGGTGGATGAAGCGTTTGAAAATATCGTCGATAACTTAATGATTCAGATCAGCAAGATTCTCGATTTACAAAATTTTGAGAAGGAACTGATCAAGGCCAAAGAGGACGCTGAAAAAGCGAACAAAGCAAAATCTGAATTCCTGTCAAACATGAGTCATGAATTCAGAACTCCACTCAATGCAATACTGGGTTTCTCTCAATTGCTCGAAATAGACGCCGCAGAGCCTTTGAGTCCGGCGCAACAGGTTTCAGTGAATAAAATTTCTTCCGCAGGCGCTCATTTACTGCAATTGATCAACGAAATCCTGGACTTGTCTCGTATAGAAGCGGGGAAACTCACGCTGAGCATTGAACCGATCTGCCTGAACCATCTGGTTGATGAGGCATTATCTCTGATAGGCCCGATGGCGTCCCAGCACAATATCGCCATCAAAAATAACCTTCAGGATTCAAACAAACTTTTCCTGAATGCGGATAAAACCCGCTTGCGACAAGTTATTTTGAATTTGGTTTCCAACGGGGTCAAATACAACCGCCCGGGAGGTTCGCTTGTTGTGAACGGAACTCTAGAAAGACGGGTGATCAAAATCAGCATTGTTGATACCGGCCCCGGCCTAACACCGGTGGAACAAAAAGCCGCGTTTCAACCTTTCAATCGACTCGGAGCAGACAGGAAAGGAGCCGATGGCACCGGAATCGGTCTGCCGATTTCAATCAGACTGATTGAGATGATGGGGGGGAAACTTGGCGTCAACAGCGAACCCGGAGTGGGAAGCCAGTTCTGGGTGGAACTCCCTGCGACGGGAACTCAAGACGTCAATACCGAAGATAAATTAGATTCGTCTGCAAAAACGACGATCAACCGGGGCGAACCCTTCGACATGCTCTACATTGAAGACAATTCAGTCAACATCGAACTTATCGAAAACATCATGTCGAAATACGAAAACTGCCAGTTGACCTCCGCAAAGGAAGCGATGAAAGGCATTCACATTGCGAGAACGCAACCGGTTGACCTCATCCTGCTCGATATCAATCTTCCCGATATTGACGGTTACGAGACATTCAACCTTTTGAAAAATGATGCCGCTCTAGAAGAGATCCCTGTCATAGCGATCAGTTCGAACGCCAGGGAGGAAGATATACAACGCGCCTTGGACCTGGGTTTCGACTCCTATATCACCAAACCCATCAAGATCCCTCAATTTCTCTCAGAGCTGGATCGGATCCTGCGCAAGCGCAGAAAATGAGAGCTACTTCCACGGTACATGCAATGAAGCGCGTCTTAAAATTCCGTCTGCTTGTGCAAATCAAGATAGTATTTTTCCATGTCCTTCACGGAAAACATTCCCACAATCGTTCCATTGTCTGTGACTGGAAGGTGGCGCACTTTTCTCTCTTCGATCAAGGCGCTCGCACGCGCGATCGTTTCGCCCTTGTCAATCGTGCTTTTGATCGTCGTCATCAGGGTTGAGACCTTGACGGATTTGGGGTCGCACTCTCCTTTTAACGCGAGGATCATCCAGTCGGTCTTCGTGAAAATACCAACGTAGGCGTCCTTGTCTTTCACCAATAGCGCGCTCACTTTGTTCTTATACATATCATCCACCGCCTCATGCGCGAACTTGTCCGGGCTTGTGGAATAGAGCGTCGTGCTCATGTAATCGCCAACCTTGTTCATTGTCACCTCCTTTTTCTGACCAAAGCGATTGTCCTGTTTTTTCCGAATTATAGCGCATCGTCGCTCCCCTTTTGGAGAACGCATTTGCAAATCAGAACAACCATACCATTAAGCGCTAAAAAATGGGATTGAAGAGTCGAATTTGCCTCATTTTTTCTTGCCTCCACATGAAAATCATTAAATCAAACTCGTCAATTCTCAGCTTTCGGGATAGGCGGGTAAGGTCGTGAGGCGGGAGTCGTCCACCGCGCCGCCGACGGTGAAATGATACAGGCTCTGATAGCTGTTGTCGCGCAGACCGAAAATGGCGCGGGCCGGGTCGTCAAAAAAACAGCCGATGCCGGTACTGCGCACGCCGCTGACCTCGGCCTGCAAATACAGGACCTGCCCTATCGCGCCGCATTCCCAGTAAAGCCGGGGATACATCGCGGCGCTGTAATTCTGCGTCGCCTTCTCAAAGGCGCTGAACATGCCGAGACTGAAACAGCTCTGCCCGGCGATGTCCTGTCCGCAGGACACCGACGCGGCGGGGCTTTGAAAATTGTCTTCTTCCAACCTGAAAAAATCCAGCTCCGGCGGACAGCCTTCGGGGCGCTCCCAGTCAAAGCCGGGTTTCATCTTCTCCTTCAAATCGCCCAGATGATCCTTGTTGCGCAGGAGAAAATACAGTCCCGGCGGCAGATCGTCCACGCGATGGACAAAAACCCCCAAGTGAATCTGCGGCTCCCAGAGCATCGTATTAAAAGGAATTGGACAAACGTCGGGATGAACGTTCTGCATGAACTGAAAAAAAGTATCGCGCGAAATCCGCGTCCTGCCGTCCATCGCAACCGCGCTCCGACGCTGATGCATCGCCTCTCGCATCGAAAAAGTATCCTCGCATATCAGGCGGGCCAGACTTCCGCGCGACTGCAGATTGCCCGCAAAATCCGCATCGCCCGTCTTGCGCGTCGCATTGGACACTTCGCCGATGCCGTCCCAGTCGATATGTTCCTCGCTCAATTGATTCGCTTGGCCCTGCCACTCCAGCCCGGCGAAGCCCTCGACAAAATCAGCGCGCGTCGGAAGCGCCGTCGCATCCTGCGGCGATACGGCGATCAGACATTCGGCGATCTCCGCCTCGCCTTTGCGCTCCGTATCCAGCGCCAGAATCGTTTGCAGAGTCTCCGCATCGAGGTGATCCAGCAAACGCGTCTTCCAGCCCAGCGTCGCCGCCGCCAGACTGATCGCCGCCAAGGCATGGCCCATGTCGTGATTGCAATAACGGAAGGCGCGTAGACCGTACTTCCAGGCCTCCCGCCAGTGAATGGTACTCAGGCCGACGAACACAACGCCCTCGGGATAGCCCTCGGACAAACGATTCCAGGCCGATTCAGAAAGCGTCGCGCGTAGCTCCAGCCCGTGAACTTGCGGCGTATAATGCGACACTGTCGGAACCTCGTCGATGCCCGGCATCGGCCCGCAGATCAAATGCCCTTCGGTCGGGTGCAGGTTGCCGCTCGACGGGTTCACCCGCAACGCCCAGCGCGAGCCTTGAAAACTCTTCCAGGCCGAAATCGCCAGGCTGTCGAAGAACAACTGCGAAATTGTTTCGTGATTCATCGGCGAGGCGGGAAGATGCCCTGGACGCAAAACCTCATGGTAATACGGTCGCTCGCGCAACTCGATTTTTTTGAGAGCAACAAGCGCCGCGCCTTCGTATCGACGAAAGGGGTCCGGCTGGTTCGACCAGTCCATGAAACCCGGCGACGGCGCCGAGCGATAATAATCGTGTTTGGAATATTGATGATAACGCCGCGCCAACTCCCAGGCGGCGTCCGGATTGTCTTGACTCAATTGAATGACCTTGAAAAACGGAAAGGATATGAGGAAAGTCGCGCGACGCGACTCCATTAGCTATGGATACGTTAGCACGAAATGAAGAGGAACGCCGGACTTATGAACGTTGTAAAAAAACCGCCGCTCTCAGATATTTTTGCTGAGGATCTCATCGACCAGTTCGTCGATGGTGCCGCGCAAGATCAGGCGATGCTCGAAATCGCCGTACTTCATGATGAACTCCAGCTTCTCCGCCAGCCGCACTTCCCGCTCCGCCCGGTCGATCTTCAAGGCGAAGGCGCCGATCTGTTCCTCGCGTTCATCCGGCGTTTCCTCGTCCGGCCCCGGCTCAGCCCGCGTCAGTTCCGCCAGTAGCTCCGCGTCCGCGCCGCTGAATTCGCCAAACTCCTCAGACAGCGCCGCCGCATCGTTCCCCGGCTCGCCGCCCATCAGGCAAATCAGCAGATCCGTCTCCGGCCCCTTGCCCGACAAAGCCTCGCACTCGGCAAGGATTTCAAAACGACGACGTTCGCTCACGCCGCCCCATTCCCGAAACAGTTCCAGCGCGCGACGATGCGCCGCGCACGCCGAATCGTTTGCATTAGGAGGAAGCAGAATCGCTTCGCCCTTGTGCGTCAAAGACACTGTGATTTGCAGAGGAATGAACCAGTCCGAATCCGCCGCCTCCACCAGACCGCTCAAGACGATGCGGACCCGATCCAGCAAAGGCGCGAGAAAGGCCGCATGCTCCCTGGGAACATGCCCGACCATCTCATCGCAGAAATTCAGAACCTCGATCGCGTTCGCGTCATGCACGTTCAGCGGATCGCGCTTGAACTGAACCCGCTCGCCCTCGTCCAGCCCGCCGCGATAATAACGCACGCCGACGATTTTTGAATCCAGCGTCCCCAGCAACCTGCAAGAATTTTCCATAGCTCTCACCTGGCAAAACCCCTACGATCCGTTTGAAATGTATTAATGATATACCCTATTTATACCATATCCCCATCACGATAGAAAATGAACTGGATCATCGAGACACATTCGCTAAAACAAGCAATTCATTCGGCTTTTCCTATAAGGATATTTTATAATATTTTCACCTTTTGCAATAAAGGTCATGGGAGCCAGCCTAAGAAGGGAGAAACCTCCATAGTTTTTTAGAACAAATCAACGCTAAATAGTTAATCATAAAATGAAATAGAGGAAATCAATATGGCCAAGCAGAAAGGACGCTCGATTGAACTGTTTTTAGTTGATGGAGATCCCAATGGAATGCTGACCGCAACGATCCCTTTTCAATGGACGGGTCATGTTCTTGTAACAAACAGGACACAACTAAAAGACGCTCTCATGCGCAAAGAGGCTAGCAGGCCGGGCGTTTATCTGCTTTTGGGCGAACAGGAGGGTGAGCCATTATTATACATTGGTGAAAGTGATGATATTGGCAAGCGCATCAAAACTCATGATTCTAAAAAAGACTGGTGGTCTACGGCTATCCTGATTACCTCTAGCGGCGAACAATTAAACAAAGCCCATATACGCTATTTAGAAAGTCTTCTTGTAGAGAGAGCAAAACTATCCAATAAAATTGCACTGGAAAATTCCACCAATCCCACGACTTCTCCACTTAGTGAATCCTCAGAAGCGCATATGAAAGATTTTTTAGAAAATATTTTTCTCGTTCTTCCCGCATTAAAATTTGATTTTTTTATTCTAAATACCAAATCCACCGAGCGCTTTGAAGAGGCGCCCAATAACAGTGATAAACCTATTATTTTCACAATGAGTACGCCAAAACATGGATTGACGGCAAGGGCAACCATTCAAGACAGTCGCTTTATCGTCGAAGAGGGTTCAAAAGCAAAAATGGAATGGAGCAATTTGAACAACAAGGGTTCTAGTTACCATAATCTGCATGAGGAACTGATTAAGAGGGGAATTTTAGCGATTAATGGTGAAAACAGAGTCTTTACTCAAAGCTATGCTTTTAACAGTCCCAGCGCCGCGGCAGCGATTGTCAACGGAAGGAATACCAATGGACCCTCTAAATGGAAAGTTGAGGGTACAAACAAGAGCTATAAGGACTGGGAAGCTGAAGAACTAATGAAAGAAGAGAATAATTAATACGAACGTTGAACCCATCGCATCAAAGATCTAGAGCTTTTGCACGACGCTTGGCGATGACGGGGCGTGTGGCGCCACAAAAAAAGCCGCCGAACCCGGAGATGGAGCGCCGGGTTCAGCGGCTATGCGCGTCTGAACAATTTTTCTAATTTTTAAATCATCGGCGCCATTGGCGCTCGGGCGGGCGCGCTTAATGTTTTGGCAACAACTCCAGCGCGTTGGGTTTGTCGTACACGCCCAGCCGATCCACAATCGTCGCGCTGGCCTGGTTCAAGCCCAGCAGTCGAACGTCTGTTCCATTGCGTCGGAACTTCAGGACAACATTGTCCAAAGCGCCGACGGCGGAGAGGTCCCAGAAATGCGCCGCGCTGACATCAATGATGACTTGCGGAGCGGCGTCTTTGAAATCGAAAGATTCCGCAAACATTCCGGCTGAAGCAAAAAAGACCTGACCGTAAACCTTGTAGCAACGTTCTTGCGCATCCTCGGACAGCTCAGAGTCGATCTTCAACAGAAGCGATACTCTGCGGGCGAAGAACAGCGCGCTGGTCAATACGCCGACGAATACGCCCATCGCCAGATCGTGCGTGGTGACGACCACGGCGACCGTGGTCAGCATGACCAGACTGGATGTTTTGGGATGGGTTCTCAGGTTCCTGAAAGACGCCCAGTTGAAGGTGCCGATCGAAACCATGATCATGACGGCGACCAGCGCGGCCATGGGAATCTGGCGCACCCAGTCCCCAACCGCCAGAAGCAGGAACAAGAGGAACAGCCCCGCAAAAAGAGTCGACAAACGACCGCGTCCGCCGGACTTGATATTGATGACCGATTGCCCGATCATCGCGCAACCCGCCATGCCGCCAAAAAATCCCGACACGATATTCGCGACGCCCTGCCCCATGCATTCGCGGTTCTTGTTGCTCGAAGAATCGGTCATGTCATCGACAATCGTCGCCGTCATCAGGGATTCCAGCAGGCCGACCGCCATGAGCGTCAGCGAATAGGGAAAAATAATTTTCAAAGTTTCCAGATTGAGCGGAATGTCGGGCAAGAGAAAAATCGGCAAGGTCGATGGAAGTTCACCCATATCCCCGACCGTTCTTAGATCCATCCCGAAATAAATACTGATCAGCGTCACCGCGATGATGCTGACCAAGGCCGAAGGTACCGCCCGGGTAAATCGCGGCAGAATGTAGATGATCGCCAGACCCAGCCCGACCATGCCATACATTTGAATGCCCGCGCCTTTGAACTCGGGAAGTTGCGCCATGAAGATCAGAATCGCCAGAGCGTTCACAAAGCCCGTCACGACCGAACGCGACACAAAACGAATGAGAGTTCCCAACTGGAAAAACCCGGCGACGATTTGCAAAATCCCCGTCAGAATCGTAGCGGCCAGCAGATATTCCAGGCCATGCGCCTTCACCAGCAGAACCATGACAAGCGCCATGGCCCCCGTTGCGGCAGAGATCATGCCAGACCGCGCGCCGATAAAAGAGATGACGATCGCAATACAAAAAGAAGCGTACAAGCCCACCTTCGGGTCCACGCCCGCGATGATGGAGAAAGCAATCGCTTCAGGGATGAGGGCCAGCGCGACCACCATGCCCGCGAGCAAGTCGCTACGGATATTGCCAAGCCAGTTGAGTTTGATATGAGAGAGCGACGAAGAAAGCATGAATATATATTTGAATACGGCCTGACAGGGCGCCTCAAACGAGCGAAGGATTCCCCCGCCCTGGCTTGAGAAACGTTAACCGAGGCCTTGTTATTGAATGAGATGAGAGCGGATTTTGCAGGGCAAAAGAAAAGGGCTCGTCCAGATGGCCGAGCCCTTGCGCATCAAATTAAAACGAATGGACCAGGATAGAAACTCTTCCTGATGATGCCGTCCTTATTTGGCTGATACTCGAGTGGCTTGAGGACCTTTCTGGCCCATACCCTCTTCGAACTCGACCGCTTGACCTTCGATGAGGGTCTTGAAGCCGTCGCTTTGAATTTCGGAAAAATGCACAAAGAGGTCCGTGCCATTTTCAGATTCGATGAAGCCATAACCTTTACTCTCGTTAAACCATTTTACTGTTCCATTAGACATAATAAATACTCCTGCAAATATATGGGAACACCCGCCAGCCAATCTGGCACAGTTTTCCCTGATTTTAATTGGTTGGGTGGATGCTAGAACTTTTAGTGTACCACTTGGAGGAAGAACAAAACGATTCTGGGCCGGATGGGCCCGAGCGTTTAAATAGATCTACTCAAGGCGAGATACTAGAAAGAATTATGCTTCAACTGAACAACCTGTCATAAGAAAATATAATATAACACAAAACCCCACCCGCGCCTAATTAATAATTCCACCCCCGCAAATAAATGAACAACGCGCCGAATGCAGACCGAGCGCCGGGAAATTCCTTATTTGGATATTTTCCTGTATTATAGTCGCGGATTATCTAAGAGTATAAACTGCAAAGCGGTTGATCTACATCGGGTTGGAAATGGAAAGCAAAGACAAAAAAAAACTTAGCGAAAGTGATATTTGCGATCTTTTCATCACTCCGGCAATCAAAAATGCGGGCTGGGACCAAATGAAGCAGATCAGGCGCGAAGTGACTTTAACTCCAGGACCCATTGTAGTTCGGGGCAATATGTCGTCCCGCAATAAGAAAAAGAAGAAATTTGCCGATTACGTGCTTTCGTGGGAACCCAATGTCCCCATAGCGGTTGTCGAAGCAAAAGACAACAATCACACGGTGAGCCATGGCATGCAACAGGCTCTTGGATACGCGGATATCCTGAAGGTTCCCAGCGCTTTCAGTTCCAATGGAGATGCTTTCGCTTCGCACAATAAAAAACCCGAGGCTGGAGAAGACATTGAAACGCAGTTCCCCCTTGACGCTTTCCCAAGCCCGGAAATCTTGTGGAAACGCTACAAATCATTCCGCAACATCACTGAAAGTGAAGAAGCGCTTGTTGTCCAACCCTATTATGTAGACGTTTCGGGCAAGGAAGCCCGCTATTATCAAGTCGAAGCGATCAACCGCACCATCGAAGCGGTTGCAAAAGGTCATAAGCGCGTCTTACTGGTCATGGCGACTGGCACTGGAAAAACCTACACAACCTTTCAAATTATCTGGCGACTATGGAAAGCTAAAGCGGTCAAACGCATCTTGTTTCTGGTCGATCGCAACATCCTCGCGGACCAGACTCTAGTGAACGACTTCAAACCCTTTGGCTCGGTGATGGCAAAAATTAAAAATAGAAAAATCGACCCGGCCTATGAAATCCAACTGGGTCTCTACCAAGCCCTCACCGGCCCGGATGAGGCGGATAAAATATTCAAAAATGTCTCGCCCGATTTTTTTGACCTTATCGTCATCGACGAATGTCATCGTGGAAGCGCCGCAGATGATTCCGCGTGGCGCGAAATTCTGGATTATTTTTCAGGCGCGGTGCATGTGGGACTGACCGCCACTCCCAAAGAAACAAAATACGTTTCCAGCACCAGTTATTTTGGCGAAGCGGTCTATACTTACAGCCTCAAGCAGGGCATCGAAGACGGCTTTCTCGCCCCCTATAAAGTCGTCCGCATCAATATAGACAAGGACATTCACGGCTGGACCCCTCCCGAAGGCATGGTCGACGATCTGGGGAATGAAATTGAGTGGCGCACATTCAATCAGGCGGATATGGATCGTATCCTCGTGCTCAATCAGCGCACCAAGCTGGTCGCGAAACGCGTCATGCAACTATTGAACGCTACGGACCCCTTTGCCAAAACGATCATTTTTTGTGAAGACATCGATCACGCAGAGCGCATGCGTCAGGCCATTGTCAATGCGGCGGGACAAATAGCCATAGACAATCCCACATATGTTATGCGTATCACCGGCGACAGCGCAGAAGGCAAAGCCCAGCTTGATAACTTTATAGACCCGGAAAGCAGATTCCCCGTTATCGCCACCACCTCCGAACTGTTAACGACCGGCGTCGATGCAAAAACCTGCAAGCTCATCGTGTTGGACAAAACCATCTCGTCCATGGCCATCTTCAAGCAGATCATCGGACGCGGAACCCGAGTGGACGAAGAGAACAATAAATACTTTTTCACGATCATGGATTTTAAAAGGGCGACGGAACTATTTCGCGACCCCGATTTCGACGGCGACCCCGTCGTCATTTACACACCGGAAGGGGAAGACGATGATCCCGTCCCGCCGGACCCCTCTCCAGATGAAGAGGATGATGGCGACGATGACGACGGCGAAGAAGGCGTAAAGAAGATTCACGTGAGCGGCGTTCCGGCAAAAATCATCGCTGAACGCGTCGAATACATCGGGCCCGACGGAAAATTGATTACGGAATCCTACAAGGATTTCAGTCGCAAGCAAATTCAATCGGAGTTCGAATCTCTGGATGATTTCATTCAGCGTTGGAACAGCGCGAAAAAAAAACAAGCGATTATTGATGAGTTGGAAGAATACGGAATTGTTCTGGATAATCTCGCCGCAGATGTCGGCAAAGATTATGGAGACTTTGACCTCATCTGCCATATCGCCTATGATCAACCCCCGCTCACCCGAAGAGAGCGCGCGGAGAACGTAAAAAAACGCAATTACTTCACGCAATATGGCGAGCAGGCAAGGTCTGTCCTGAACGCGCTATTGGACAAATATGCCGATGAAGGCATCGGAACGATAGAAAACGCAAAGGTTCTTCAGTTGAAACCCTTCACCAGTTTCGGAACTACTGTTGAAATCATAAACAATATTTTTGGCGGCAAAGAAAACTACGAAGCCGCTATCGAAGAGCTAGAACGCCAACTGTACAACCAAGGCAACACGCAATGAGTAATGTTTCAGGAGTCATCAAATCCATTCAGGACATCATGCGCAAAGACGTCGGCGTCGATGGCGACGCCCAGCGCATCAGCCAACTGGTCTGGATGTTCTTTCTTAAAATTCTAGACGATAGGGAAACAGAACTGGAACTCACCGAGGATGATTTCAAGTCCCCGCTTCCCAATCATCTGCGCTGGCGGTCCTGGGCGGCAGACCCCGAAGGCATGACCGGCGAAGAGTTGTCAGATTTTGTGAACCTGCAATTATTCCCGGCCCTGAAAGAAAAACTACCCATTCAGGGGCCTGCAGGCAAACGCGCCCAGGTCATACGCGGCGTTTTTGAAGACACCTACAACTACATGAAGTCCGGCACATTGATGCGTCAGGTCATCAACAAAATCTGCCAGATCAATTTCAACAACACGACAGACCGCCACACCTTCGGAAGCATCTACGAGCAAATCCTCAAAGACCTGCAAAGCGCAGGCAACGCAGGCGAATTCTACACGCCCCGCGCCATCACCCAGTTCATCGTCAATCGCGTTGACCCCAAATTAAACGAAACCGTGCTCGACCCGGCCTGCGGCACCGGCGGTTTTCTCACCTGCACGATAGACCATAAACGCGAAAAATACGTTCACTCCGCAAGCGACGCCGAAACCCTGCAAAAATCCATACGCGGCGTCGAAAAGAAATCCCTGCCGCATATGCTGTGCGTCACCAATATGATTTTGCACGGCATCGACACGCCAAGCAATATCCAGCACGACAACACACTGAGCCGCCCCTACAAAGACTACGGCGAGAAAGACCGCGTCGACGTCATCGTCACCAACCCGCCCTTTGGCGGTATGGAAGAAGACGGCATCGAAAACAACTTTCCCGCCAACCTGCGCACCCGGGAAACCGCCGACCTGTTCATGGCGCTGGTCGTCAAATTACTCAAAAAAGAAGGCCGGGCCGCCATCGTACTGCCAGACGGCTTTCTGTTTGGCGAAGGCATGAAGACGCGCCTGAAAGAGGCATTACTCAAAGAATGCAACCTGCACACCCTCGTGCGCCTGCCCAATGGCGTCTTCAATCCCTACACTGGAATCAAAACAAATATTCTGTTTTTCACCAAAGGGCAACCGACGGAACAGGTCTGGTTTTACGAACACCCCTACCCCGAAGGCGTGACCAGCTACAACAAAACCAGACCCATGCGCTTCGAAGAATTTCAAACCGAGATCGACTGGTGGGGCAAAGAGGAAGACGGCTTTTCAGCAAGGGTGGAAAACGAACAAGCCTGGAAAGTCAGCTTGGAAGAAATCATCGAGCGCAATTACAACCTCGACATCAAAAACCCGCATATCGGCGAGCAAGTCCAACACAATCCGGAAAAACTACTGACCGCCTACCAAAGCCAGCAAAAAACAATCCAGAACCTGCGCGATCAATTGAAAGACATCTTGTCCGAAGCCTTGAACAGGAAAAACTGATGCCCGGAATTCAAAAGCTGATCACAAATCATCTGGATATCTGGACCGCGTCGATCGAAAAAAAATCATCCGCCGGTCGAGGCTCCAGCAAAAAGATCAACCTGTACGGCATTAAAAAACTCCGCGAATTGATTCTTGAACTCGCCGTGCGCGGCAAACTCGTCCCGCAAGACCCCAAGGACGAACCCGCCTCCGTCTTGCTGAAAAAAATCGCCGCCGAAAAAGCGCGCCTCATTAAAGAAGGAAAAATCAAAAAACAAAAACAACTGCCACCAATTAGTGATAAAGAAAAACCCTTTGAACTTCCGAAAGGTTGGGAGTGGGTGCGATTTAATGATTTATTTAATTCAATATTCAGTGGAGGGACACCGAGTAAAAGTAACACCACTTATTGGGATGGCAATATCTCTTGGGCAAGTGTGAAGGATTTGGGTAAGGAAAGATATATTTCTAGTACTCAGGATAAAATTACAGAGACCGGTTTGAAAAATGGGAGTAGGCTTGCTGATAAAGACGATCTTCTAATATGCACTCGAATGGGGTTAGGGAAAATTGCAATTGCGGCAACTCCAATTGCGTACAATCAAGATTTAAAGGCCGTCAAACTGACATCCTGCATAAATATCGATTTCTTTTTAAATACATATTCTACGCTAAAGATAAAAGGAACCGGCACAACTGTTGCTGGTATTAAACAAGAGCAATTACTAGGCTATGTTATTGGTCTCCCCCCTTTTGCCGAACAACATCGCATTGTTGCCAAAGTGGAAGAGCTCATGGCTCTTTGCGATCAGCTGGAGGAGGAAACCGAAAACAACATCACCGCGCACCAGACTTTAGTGAACACCCTGCTGGCGACTTTAACGGATAGTCAGAACGCCGAAGACTTCGCCCGGAACTGGGCCAGAATCGCAGAACATTTCGACACCCTGTTCACCACCGAAGACAGTATTATTATTTTCAGGAAGATCATTTTAGAACTAGCTGCTTCAGGTAAATTAGTAAATTTTGACGTATCCGCAAAAAAAGAACTGGTCTTAAATTTAATTTCATTCGGGCCACGAAATGGAATGTCCCCAAAAGTAGTGAACTACAAAACAAACATGAAAGTATTAAAATTAGGAGCCACATCAAAAGGATATTTAGATCTCACAGAGTCAAAATATATTGACAAAGAAATTGCCCCAGAATCACACCTGAGACTTAGGGAATGGGATATTTTAATTCAAAGAGGCAATTCTTCAGATTATGTCGGATGTAACTTGTTAATCAAAGATAACTTTGTGTCTTTTATTTACCCGGATCTTATGATGAAAATACGTGCAAAAGAATATGTAATGCCAGAATACTTATCATTAGTTTTGGCATCACCCTCAAGCAGGGAAAAGATGTGGCAGCAAATGACAGGAACATCAGAATCCATGCCTAAAATAACAAAAAAGGTCGTAGAAAACATTGAAGTTTGGTTACCTAATTATGATACGCAAAGAACAATTGTCGCCAAGGTCGATGAGCTCATGGCGCTTTGCGAGCAGCTAAAAAGCCGCCTCAGCGAAGCTCAAACCATTCAAAGTCAATTGGCAGACGCCCTCGTCGAACAAGCCGTCGCCTGATAGTATTTACTGTCCAATATAATTGAATCGCCGCATTGCTCCGGCCCGCCTTCTCCCTAAACACCCCTACGAATTAAGATAACTGCTTTCTAAATCTGCTATAGTCAAAGGGTGACGGGTCCTGCCTGTTTGGGGCGCCCGGACCGGGACAGGATTCATCTGCCTTCATACGATCACCCGTCGTGACTGACCACCGCCACTTCGTTATTTTTTTTCACCTTATATTTAACAAGAGGCCCATATGCAGATGCGGATCGGATACGAAATAATCTATACCTGCCCCAAACCGACGCCGATGATTTTGACCCTGAACGTCCATTACACCCGCGTCTCCGATCTGATCATTGCCGACCACCTTGTCACCAGCCCGCGCACCTCGATTAAAGGCTATCGCGATAGTTTCGGCAACTGGTGTAGCCGGATCGTTGCCCCGCAGGGCGACATCCGCATCTCCACCGACGCGCTTATCTACGATAGCGGAGAACTGGAGGAGATGGCCCCCGAGGCGTATCAGCACCCGGTGCAGGACCTTCCCGAAGAGGCGCTGGTCTTCCTTCTGGGAAGCCGCTATTGCGAAACCGACCTGCTGTCGGAGGCGGCCTGGAACCTGTTCCAGAATTCACCCCCGGGATGGGGTCGCGTTCAGGCGATCTGCGATTTCGTCAACCGGCACATTGTTTTTGGTTATGAGCACGCCCGCTTCACGAGGACGGCCTCGGAAGCCTACAACGAGCGCTCGGGCGTTTGTCGCGATTACGCGCATCTTGCCATCGCATTCTGCCGTTGCATGAACATTCCGGCGCGTTACTGCACGGGCTACCTGAGCGACATCGGTATTCCGCCGCCTTATGGGACGATGGATTTTGCGGCCTGGATCGAGGTCTATCTTGGGGGGAACTGGCACATCTTTGATCCCCGCAACAATGCGAGGCGCATCGGTCGCGTGCTGATCGCCCGCGGTCGCGACGCCGCCGATGTCTCCATCAGCCACACCTTTGGCGAGAATCAGCTCAAAAGCTTTCTGGTGCGCGCCGACGAGGTGATGGAGCAAAACGTATGACAGGACAAGTCATGCAAACGCGTCGCCGCGCCCGAAGCGTCTGCAGATGACAGTCTCCGGCGATACCGCACCGTTCCTGCTGGACCCTGAAGAGCCGCCTGCGGTCGAGGTCGTCAATGCGAACGGACGTAGCAATACGGTCCTTATCTGCGATCACGCTTCCAGACTCGTTCCCCGCCGACTTGCCAATCTGGGTCTTAATCCGAATCAACTCGAAGAACATATTGCCTGGGATCCGGGCGCGGCAGAGGTGGCCCGCGGTCTTTCAGCGCGTCTCGATGCGCCGCTGGTGTTGAGCGGCTATTCGCGTCTGGTGATCGACTGCAACCGCGCGCCGGACAACGAGGAATCTATTGATGAAGAAAGCGCGGGCGTTTCCATTCCGGGCAACCGGGGACTGGGGCCGGAGCAAAGAGCCTGCCGCCGCAGGGAACTGTTTGAACCCTATCATCGTGCCATCAGCACACTGCTGGACGAGCGTTCCCGACGCAACACGCTGTTGCTCAGCATTCACAGCTTCACGCCGGTTCTGGATGGCATGCACCGGCCCTGGCCCGTCGGGGTGTGCTACGGAGGCGACCCGCGCCTTGCCAGGCTCATGCTTCGCGCGCTCGCTGGCTGTGTGGATGTCTCGGTCGGCGACAATCAGCCCTACGAGATCGAGGACCTTATCGACTACACGATTCCCCTGCATGGCTGGGGACGCGGCTTGCCCAGCGTGATGATCGAAATTCGCCAGGACCAGATTCGGACCGCAGAGACGGCCGCCGCATGGGCGAAGCATCTGGCGGATGCGTGGCTACAGATCGAGGCCGAAGCGCAAGGTCTTCCGGCTGAGTAGTCCTTCCCCTCAAATAATTGTTCCGCCGTTCTAGGGATGTTTGCCTGAACGCGGGTCGAGCAGATTCACTTCCGGCGATGTTTGTGAAACGGGGATAAAATCTTCCCGTTCCTCGGCGGGAACCCGTTCCCGTTTCGTGATCCTATAGTAGGCCAAAGCCCCCGTTAAACCATGGATCAGCGCTGTGTAGACAAACAGGCTCGGCTGACCGAAGTGATGAATAAACTTGGAAGCCACCAGCGGTCCCGTGATCGCTCCGATGCCGAAAATCAAAAGCAGGCCGCTACTGACTTCCACAAAATCTTCACGATCGACCGAGTCATTCGCATGCGCGACGCTCAAGGAGTAAAGCGGAAATGCGAACACGCCAAACATAAAAACCAGAATCAGGGTGGCGCTGACGGAATGCCCATGCGCCCAGGCCAGGCCCAGCCCCATGCTCCCTGCCAGCAAGCAACAAAAGCCAATGACCTTGCGACGATCCACGGCGTCAGAAATTTTCCCTATAGGCCATTGCGAAACGGCCCCACCCAGAACGGCGACGCTCATAAAAATGGTCACCGATGGAATAGACATGCCGCTTTCCAGAGCGAATACGGGTCCCAGCGTCCAAAACGCCCCGTTGGCCAGCCCAACACAAAAACAACCCGCGCAGCCCATGACCGAAGTGTTCAACAACCAGCGAATCCGAAGTTTGACAGATAGCAGGGGCGGAGGGGCCATCGCCTGTGTCAGGGCAACGGGCAGGATAGAAATGGAAAGCAGTATGGAAACCACTATGAACAAGGTTGTCCCGGAGGGCAGAGACCAATTCAACATCAGCTGGCCCACAGTAATGACCGTAAAGTTTATTGTCGTGTAAATCGATAAAACCTGACCGCGCGTATTGTTATTGGTTTTATCATTGAGCCAGCTTTCGATAACCATGGCGAGACCGGCAAAACAAAAGCCCATCACCATCCGCAGGGCGCCCCAAACCGCCTGATCAATCAAAAGAGCCTGGATGAGTATTGCCGCCGAAGCCGTCGCCGCCAGCACGACAAATGAACGTATATGCCCCACCCGTTTGACCATATGCGGACACACCAGACAACCGATCACCGTGCCGGAAAAGTAAGTCGAGCCTAAAAAGCCAATGGCCATCGCTGAAAACCCCTCCATATTTGCCCGGATAGGAGTGAGGATGCCCTGCAATCCATTACCTGTGAGAAGAAACGCGGCAGAAAGTAAAAGAGCAAATAAAGGGGAAAGCGCGGCTTTCAATTTGTGTCTCCAGAATAGTATTGAACCTGCTTTATTACTGAATTCGGGAGGCTCGTCAATAGAAATACACGGACGATATAGACAGGCTCTTCATAAACGAAAAGAATTTCAGGAAAAGAGTATCGGGGCCAGAAGGATGTTTTATTCAGAATCGGTAGATTAATGTAGCGCTTTCCAAACCATGGTTGCTGAACTGACCGGGGTGAGAAAACCGGAGAGAATTTATCAGCCTCTCCGGCGAAGATGGTGGCGGGGTCTACCGAATTATACTAATAAATGCCTATATTTAATGGCAAACCCAGATCGCTATTTTTAAGTTGCCCCCAAAGTTGCCCCCCCACCCCACGAAGAACAACTTAGAATATTTATTCCAAGTCTCATATCTTCAGTGGACAATCCTTGCTTCTCATCAAAATTTTCAATATAGCCCCCTGGTTTGGACCCAATTTCCCTCTAGTTGTTCGTTAGCTCTCTCCAACATATGAAATTCCCCTCAAAGTATATAGGTATTGCAACGGTCTAAGATCATTTGCATTGCCACTATACGCGTACTCCCAATCATTTACGAACCTGTCTCACATGTTTTGGCGATACTGGAGATACTGGAGATAATGGAGAATAGGACTTTGTCCTATGCGGGGGCAGGATGAATGCTGATGTCAATTTAGTGCGTTGCACCTGTTATCTATGGAGTTTTCCGCATATTGATCTGGATGACATGGATATATGTTGTATCTATACAGAATAGATGAAATACGGTCTCATCCAAAAGAACCTAAATCAGTATATGAAAATAACTAATTCATTCCGAAGCAACAATGCAAGACTGATGGTCTCAGGCCTAGAGCCAATAGAAGTTTGTCCTTCAGATAACAGGGATATACGCTACTGTCGAAATAAGCGGATTGATAAGTTTTTGGCAAGTTATCACTATTTACAAAATCAAGTTTATGCCATACAATATTACCATTACCACAACCATTAATGTTTATTATTGTGATCTATCTATGTTTGGCGGGCAACTGCTTCTATTAGCGAACATTCATGTGGAGATTTAAGACAATGTTCTTGAATTCAATATCTAAAAGAATTGGCATCGGATATGCCCTGATCATGGGTATTATCCTGGTCGTTGTATTTACGTCAGCAAAGGAATTGAATTCTATCCGCGAATTGAGCCAGAAAAATATGGATATCCAATTTCCTGCGGCAATGCATAGTTCTAAATTACAGAACAGTATCTACGCTTCCCTGTCAGCGCTGAGGGGTTACCTTTTGGTCGGAAGCGATCAACTCAAAGAAAAGAGACAAAAAATATGGGAAGAGGATATCTATAGCGATTTCAGCGCCCTGAAAATGATTTTAAGAAACGATTCAGATGCACTATCGGATCTGGAAAAGCTTCAATTAAAACTGCAACGTCTTGAGCAATTTCAGGCTGAAATTGAAAATATGGCAAGTTCGGATGACAACCAACCGGCCTTGAAAATTCTTCAGGCTGAAGCCTTGCCCAAGGCAAATGCCATTGTGGATCAGGTTACTGGCATGATTGATGCCGAGCAAAAGCTTAAAAGCGATAAAGCGAGAAAAGACCTGTTGATGGATATGGCAAACTTCCGAGGGTCCTGGGCCATGAGTCTGGCCAATATCAGGGCTTTTCTAATATCTGGACAACAGCAGTTCGAAAAACAATTCAATGCGAATTGGTCGACGAATGAAAATGCCTACCAATCACTGAGGAAGCAAAAAGAATTAATGACTTCAGAACAATTGCAAGGTTTCACTAAAATCGAACAGTTACGTGAAGCCTTCAGCCCTTTGCCAGGAAAGATGTTTAACTATCGAAAGGGGGAAGACTGGAATATTTCCATCAAATTATTGAGACAAAATGCGGTGCCCCTAGCCAATGAGATCACAGCGTTAACCAGAAATATTGCTGATTTTAATAAAATTGAAGCGAATAAGGGCCTCTCAGCCGTTATGGGCCTGGTTTCAGGCATGATTCGGTTGCAATGGACACTGCTCGCTTTTGCAATCCTCCTTGCGCTTATTATATCCATTCTGGTTGCGCGCTCCATTCAAAGGGCTGTGACCAATACCATTGACGCGGCCAACGCTATTTCCTCGGGAGACTTTGATTTTAAGTTTAATTTGAAGGGAATGAAGGAAATGGAGTTGTTGGGAGACGCCATGAGTCTGATGCAGGTCAATCTGAAAAAACTGACTGAAGGCTTGAAAGAAGAAAGCGAAAAAATCTCTGAAAGTAATTGGGTTAAATCGAATTTATCCGAAGTCACAGGAAAGTTACAGGGCTTGAACTCTATAGAAGCATTTGCAGGAACCTTGATAGGAGAGTTGACTACGAGAATTGACGGGCAACTCGGTCTCTTTTATCAAGCATCCCGGAATGGGAGTGATCATTTGTCTCTCATAGGTTCTTACGCTTATACCAGGCGTAAAAACCTTTCAGACGCTTATCAGTTTGGCGAAGGTCTGGTGGGGCAATGTGCCCTGGAGCGTAAACCCATCCAGATCAGTAATGTCCCGGACGATTATGTGCAGATTAACTCCGGTCTGGGAGAATGCAAGCCCAGGCACATTATAGTAACTCCGATTGTATTTGAAGATGAAGTCAAGGGAGTGATTGAAATCGGAACCGTCAATGATATTTCACCAAAACAGGAAAATCTGTTGAATGAAATTTCTAGCACGTTGGGAGTCATCCTCGAAAGCATTGAAGGAAGGATTAACACTGAAAATCTTCTGAAGGAAGCCCAGGAATTAAATCAGCAAATTCAGATTCAATCTGAAGAATTGAGAACCACAAATGAAGAACTGGAAGAAAAAGCTGAAATTTTAAAACAAAGCGAAGAAGAATTAAAAAACCAGAGCGAAGAACTTCAGGCTCAGAATGAGGAACTGGAAGAAAAAACAGAATACCTGGAACAAAAAAATAGAGAAGTAAAAGAAAAAACCGATGCGATCGAAAAATTCAATCAGATGTTGGAAGATAAAGCCAAGGATCTCGAGACGGCGAGCAAGTATAAATCTGAATTCCTGGCCAACATGTCGCATGAACTCAGAACGCCTCTTAACAGCCTGCTTATCCTGTCCAAGGATTTACTGGAATGCGACAACGAAAACTTGACTGAAGAACAACTGGAATCAATGAAGGTCATTCATCAGGGCGGAAGGGATCTGCTGGAATTGATCAACGACATTTTGGATCTGTCAAAAATTGAAGCCGGTAAAATGAAAATTGTACTGGATGAAGAGAATCTGGATGCCCTGATTGGTGAAGTAAAAAGACAGTTCGCTCCATTAGCCAAGCAGAAGAAACTCGATTTTAATATCGAGAAGCGTAACGGGCATGTGAATTATATGAAAACAGACTGTCAGCGGGTCAAACAGATTCTAAAAAATCTGCTTTCGAATGCATTCAAATTCACTGAACAAGGTCATGTTTCCATCAGAATTTTAAAACCGGAAGATGTTATCGGGGAACTACCTCCTCATTTGAATGATTCATCCTGTCTTGCCATTTCTGTAGCGGATTCAGGCGCTGGCATCTCACAAGAAAGTCAAAGGAATATATTTGAAGCTTTCAGGCAGGAAGATGGTTCAACGAGTCGACGGCATGGCGGAACCGGCCTGGGCCTTACCATTTCCAAGCAAATGGCACGGTTGATAGGCGGAGATATTATTTTTTCAAGTGAAAAAGGCAAGGGTAGCGAGTTCACCTTTTGTTTTCCCCCGGTGTATAAGGGAGAAAATGCAGAAGAAAATACCCCCGTTAAAGGAGCAGTCGTAAGGCCGGTTATTGAGTCTGAGCCGGTAGAAGACTCTTTAGAAGATTCGGATTTAGATCCCAAAACGTCATTGGCAACTGCAACGATTGCGGAATCCTATGTCCCTGATGACCGTGAAAATCTAGGCTCTGGAGACAAGACCATTCTGATCATTGAGGATGAAAAGACATTTGCAAAAATTCTGGTCAAAATTTCAAGAAAACGGGGATTCAAGTGCCTTACCGCGGGAACCGGAAAGGATGGGCTCACCCTGGCCAATAAATTTAAACCCGATGTTATCTTGTTAGATCTGGGACTCCCCGATCTCGACGGGGCCAATGTATTGGAACAATTGAAATATAACCCGACGACTCGTCACATTCCGATACATGTTATTTCCGGCAGGGATGACAAGGTTGACCTCATGGAAAAAGGGGCCATGGGCTACCTCATGAAGCCTGTCAGTGAAGAGGATTTGAAAAACACGCTCTCTGAAATTGAAGTACTAATCAGAACAAAGATAAAACGCGTTCTGATAGTCGAAGATGATGAAGGAAGCCAAAAAGCCATCAAGAAACTGGTGGGTTCAAAAGATGTTGAGTCGGTCAGCGTCGCCACAGGAAAAGGCGCTTTGAATGAGATCAACTCCAGCAAATTCGATTGTGTGATTCTGGATTTGCAGTTGCCAGATTTGTCGGGATTTGAACTGCTCAAGATTATTAAAAACGATGAATCTCTCAGGTGCCCTCCCATCATTGTGTACACAGGAAAAGAACTGACCCAGGAAGAAAATAACGAACTGCAAAAATATTCCCAGAGCATTGTGGTCAAGGGCGCTGATTCTCCAGAACGGTTGCTGGATGAAGTATCGCTATTTCTACACAGCGTCGAATCCAAGATGACGGATGAACAAAAGAAAATCCGCTCCAAAAATATAATCAAGCAGGATCCTCTTAAGGAGAGACATGTTTTGATTGTCGATGACGACATGCGTAACACGTTTGCCCTGTCTAAAGTTTTAAAGAAACAGGGATTAACCGTTTCCATGGCAGATAACGGCAAAATGGCCCTGGAGAAACTGGCGCAGGATCCGGGCATTGATATCGTGTTGATGGATATCATGATGCCGGTGATGGATGGGTACCAGGCAATGGAAGAGATCAGGGCTCAAAAAAAGTTCTCGAATCTTCCCATCATTGCATTGACGGCAAAGGCAATGATGGAGGATCGGGCAAAATGTCTGGAAAAAGGTGCGAATGATTATATTCCAAAGCCAGTTGATATTGACATGTTGCTGACGTTGATGCGCGTACTGTTGATGGTGGAAAAATGACTCCTGTTGAAGTCGCGGCAATTGAACTGGATTTGCTTCTCGAAGGCATGTACCGGAGGTATGGCGTCGACTTAAGAAATTATAGTAAAGCCTCACTGAGGAGGAGAATCCAAATCTACATGGAAAAAAAAGATGTCGATTGCTACTCTGATTTGATTCCTCTTTTATTAAAAGATAAGGATGCCTTTGATATGTTCATGTTGACCATATCTGTTGGCATCACCGAAATGTTTCGTGATCCACCGTTTTTTATAGCTTTTCGCAAACAAATCATTCCGATTCTAAAAACCTATCCTTTTGTGAAAATCTGGCACGCCGGTTGTTCGACTGGAGAAGAGGTTTACTCTCTGGCAATAATACTGCATGAGGAACAGTTTCTGGAACGCAGTATCATCTATGCAACCGATTTCAATTCCTTATCTCTGGACGTTGCAAAAAAAGGGATTTATTCATCTGATGCGCTGGAGAGTTTTAATAAAAACTATTTGGAAACGGCGCCCAAATCATCCTTCAGGAACTATTGCCAGGAAAAATACGGATATTTCAAATTGCATGACTTCCTGCAAAAAAATATAGTTTTTTCTACGCATAATCTTGCGACGGATGGAGTTTTTGGCGAAATGAATGTCATTATCTGCCGTAATGTTCTGATTTATTTTGATAAAAGCTTGCAGGAACGGGTCTTTACGTTGTTTACCGACAGCTTGAGTCCTTTGGGATTTCTCTGCCTTGGCAGTAAGGAAACAATCAAGTTTTCTGAACTCGCTCCTCAGTATGAGGTCAGTTTTAAGCAAGAAAAAATCTTCAGAAAAATAACGGGCTCCAATGGGAACTAAACAGTATGAGATGATCGTCCTGGGTGGATCCGCGGGTAGTTTTAAAGTATTAGGTCAATTGTTGAAAGATTTACCCGCAGAATTCCCGGTTCCCATTGTTGTCGTCCAACATGTGTGGAAGGGTTCCAATGGCTCGGTAGCTAACACATTAAATCATATTGCTAATTTAAACGTATCAGAAGCCGAAGAAAAGATCGTGCCCATGCATTCAAATATTTATCTGGCTCCAGGAGGTTATCACTTGCTAATCGAAACAGATAAAAGCTTCAGTTTAAGCATCGACCCGCTGGTAAATTATTCACGACCCTCCATCGATGTCCTGTTCCAATCAGCCGCGGAAGCTTATGGACAGTCCCTGATAGGTATTTTGCTGACAGGAGCCAACGCAGACGGCGCGAAGGGATTGAAAGCCATAAAAGACGCGGGTGGCCTCGCCATTGTTCAGGATCCAGAAACGGCAGAGTCGCCATTCATGCCAGCCAGAGCGCTTGAAATTACCCCGGTAGATCACATAGTTGCCGCTGAACAAATTGGGGGATTATTACAAGATCTAATGAGAAAAGGGGAGGTTACTCAATGAATGGCAAAATTTTCACTCCTAACATTTTAATTGTTGATGACAGGCAAGAAAATATATTTGCTCTGGAAAAATTACTTCGTCGGGTGGATGCGAACATCATCAGCGCTAATTCGGGAAATGAGGCTCTTTCAATCATCCTGCGTCATAGCCTGGCTCTGATATTACTGGATGTCCAGATGGATGGGATGGATGGTTTTGAAACGGCCGCTCTGATAAGAGAATATGAGGGAACCAAAGACACTCCAATTATATTTGTAACGGCGATCAATAATGATCAGCATCATATTTTCCAAGGCTACCAAAGTGGAGCGGTTGATTATCTGTCAAAACCTCTGGACCCGGATATTCTGATTAGCAAGGTGAATGTTTTTCTGCAGATACACCAACAGAAAATCATTCAAGAGGATTTAATTAGAAAATTACAAGTATCCAAAAATAAACTCGCCGAAAGTGAAATCAGAATTCATTCCGTTCTCAATAATATTCAGGACGCAGTTATTACCACTGACAAATCCGGCTCAATCTTATCATTCAATATGGCCGCTGAAAAAATGTTTCAATACACTTTCGCGGAAATCATCGAAAAGTCTCTTGAGAAAATCATGGACATTCATTCCTTTCGGGCCTACATGGATACAATTAAAGAGCATATTTCGGAGCCGAGAAAAAAAATTCTGGTCTCAAACATGCGAATCATTGGCAGTCGAAAGAATGGACAGACATTCCCCGGGGAGATGGGAATCAGCCATATTACCATTGATGGACAGCGCCTCTATACTTCCAGCATCAGGGATGTAACCCAGCGAGAAACCTATGAAACCAGCTTGATTGAAGCAAAGAATGAAGCGTTAAAGGCTAACCATGCGAAGTCAACATTTTTAGCGAACATGAGTCATGAACTGAGAACGCCTTTGAATGCCATCATTGGGTTTTCACAATTGATGCAACAAAATCCAAACGAAGTTTTAACTGAGAGTCAGAATGAAAACATCGGACAAATCCTTTCAGCCGGAAAGCACCTTCTTGGTTTGATCAATGACATTCTTGACCTCTCAAAAATTGAAGCCGAAAAAACATTTTTATCGATGGAACCCATTGTCGCGTACGATCTGATTCAAGAAATACACGACCTTGTACGCACGATGGGTAGCGAGCTAAACATAAAACTGGAAGTTAATAACAATTGCCCAAGAGACATATTTTTTAAAGGTGATTTAACCCGGACCAAGCAAGTGCTCCTGAATTTGCTGTCAAACTCCTTCAAATACAACAGACCTAATGGGACGGTTATTCTTGGCTGCGACATCGATGAAACTTCAAACAAACATGTGCTTTTTACTGTTGTTGACAACGGATTGGGAATCAGCGAGGAAAGCCTTAAAAATATTTTTGAACCCTTCAATCGAGGAGATGCAGAAGGTTCGCAAATAGAAGGCACTGGCATTGGGTTGTCCATAACCAAAAAACTGATCGAAGCGATGGAAGGATCCTTAAGGGTAACCAGTACTCTGGGCAAAGGCAGTTCGTTCGAGGTTTCCTTGCCGCTATGCGAAAAAGTACAATTTAAGGAACAACAACACACTTCCATTAACAAAGATTCAGCGCCTCCTGAGAGTTTGAATTCTATTCAGGAGGAGATAGAGATTTTATATATTGAAGACAATCCCGCTAATTTACTTTTGATTGAAAAATTTTTAGACGCCTATCCCCTTGTATCGCTCAAAACAGCTGTTACTGCGGAAATTGGATTAGAAGTTGTCAAGCGAGATGTTCCAGACATCCTGTTACTAGACATAAATCTTCCAGGTATGAGCGGACTCGAATTATGTCGCTTGCTTCGGGAAGACGATGATTTTCCCAGAATTCCGATTATTGGATTGAGCGCGAATGCCATGAAAACAGACAAGAGAAGAGCGTTGGAAATTGGGTTTGATGACTACCTCACGAAACCCGTTGATTTGTATGCGCTAACTCGTTGCATTCTAAGTACGGTTAAAAGCAAATCGGTCTAGGATCTGGTGACGGATATTGAATTTTAACATCGGATACATCTAATGACTTTATGATTGGCAACAATATGCTGTTCTACAGTTCATGTACGCCATGGTTGTCACTACTGTTAAAGGTATGAAAGATGACTAAAAGAATCAAAACGATTGATAAGAAGTTTTTGGAAATGACCTTTGTCAAATATGCAATTACGGCGCTGACAATCATGGCCTTAATTATATCTTCCGGTTTTTATGTTCTAAATTCAGTGCAGAATCATTTGAAGAATAACATAACGGAAAATTTGTCTCTGTCATTAAACACTACGCTAGAAGTGTTTGAAATATGGGTAAAGGAAAAAAAAGGGGTCGCTTATTTCTTGATGAATGAAGATCAAACCCAAAAAAATATTCTGAGTATTTTGGAAAAAACCCAAGACAACGATTTTGAAAAAAATGATTTGCTTGCGCTTGAGGAAGCGATTGCGTTGAAGAACCACCTGGCTCCCATTGTCGAGAGTATGGATTTTGTCGGCTATGTCCTGTTCAATACTTCGGGTCGTCAGGTCGCCGCATTGCTTGACTCCGCTGTTGGGGAAAATAATTTGATGGGTTATTCAGATTTTTTTTCCCGTTCTTTAAAGGGGGAGGTCTGCCTTAGCCTCCCTTTTATTTCAGAAATTAATTTGGTTGGTGAGGATGGAAAGTTGCGTCCTGGTATGCCCACCATGTTTATTTCGTACCCTGTGAAGAATCTTCATGATGAAATTATTGGCGTCATGGCTTTCCGTCTAAAGCCTGAAACCGAATTCAGTAAAATTTTTATGGGAGCGCGCACAGGGTCAACCGGGGAGGCATATGCCTTTTCCAAGGATGGAAGGATGCTCTCCGACACGCGGTTTCTTGATCATTTGCGCGCGATTGGAATAATCCCTAACGAATTATGGAGCCATTCACTGCTTGCGGTCAATATACGAAACCCTGGCGGAAATTTAGTGGAGGGGTTTACGCCTGAGACGCCTCCAGATCAATGGCCGCTTACATTCATGGCCGCAGAGGCCACGCAGGGGAACAGCGGCGTGAACGTTGAAGGCTATAATGATTACCGAGGTGTTCCCGTTGTGGGCGCATGGACCTGGTTGCCGGAATATGATATGGGATTTACCAAAGAAATTGATCTGAAAGAAGCCTACAGCGCTGTAAATATGTTACAAGCGCTTTTCTACGATGTACTCATAGGATTGTGTCTGCTCACCGCAATTAGCGTTTGGTCTTTTTGGAAAAGGAAACGTGCCGACATCAATTTATCCATTTCAAATAAGTATTATAAAGCAGTTATCAAATCCTCTATTGATCCAATTATCTTCACAGATATGAAAGGAGTAATCCTTTCATTCAACCCCTCGGCAGAACGCGTTTTTAAATTCTCAGCGTCGGAAATCATTGGTAAAGATATAAGCCATATTATTTCGGACTCCGATAACCAACAGGATAATTCATCCACGCATGCATCGGTATTCAATCAGATTTTTGCCAAGGTTCGTGACAAGAGTGATCCTCACTTATGGGGGGTGTCCAAAAACAAAGAACGGTTCCCAATCGAGATCAGAGCCAGTAAAGTCAAAATAGATGCGGGCGCCATTATTTGTTGCATCATCAGCGATATTTCCGACATTGTCGAATCGCGCCAAAAAAATCTGGAAATCACTAATCAATTGGAAATACTTCTGAATTCAATTGCTGAAGGCGTTTGTCGGTTGGATATGAACGGGAAGGTATATTTTATGAACCCATCTGCCTCCAAAATCCTTGGTTTTCAGGAGACCGAAGCCATTGGACAAGATTTTTTTAGCCTGGTTCAACCGATTGGCAGAAACGGTCGCTCTTTTATAAAGTCAAGAGAGCATCTGGCGCAGATCATTCGAGAGGGCAATTTGTATGAATCGGTTGAAGATGAGTTTCATAAAAATACTGGCGAAATTTTTGACGCCGAGTTTACATTAGCCCCGATTAAGAGGGATGATGAAACCCTGGGTTGCGTACTTACATTCAAAGACATCGGCGTACGTAAAAAAAGAGAAGCATTGATGATCAAATTAAAGGAAGAGGCCGAACAAGCGAGTAAAGCGAAATCTGAGTTTCTTTCACGCATGAGCCATGAATTACGCACCCCTATGAACGCAATACTGGGGTTCGCTCAGTTGACGTATAACAATCCGAATCAAAGCCTAACGCCCGATCAGAAAGAAAATATCATGGAAATTTGTAAGGCCGGGGAAAGGCTTCTTTTCCTGATCAATGAGGTTTTGGAGCTCTCTGAAATTGATAAGGGAGACATTTCGCTTTCGATGGAACCTGTTTGTGTTTCTTCACTATTGAATGATGTTGCCGATGTAATGAAGCAAGTTGCAGTCAAAAACTCTATTGAGTTGATCAATGAAGTTTCTATGGGTCAGTCCGTATTTGCTTATGCCGACCGCATTCGATTAAAACAGGTATTGATGAATTTATTATCAAATGGAATCAAATACACTCCTGCTGGTGGAAAAGTCTGGTTGCGCTGTGAAGTGAATTCTGAAACAACAATCCGTATTTCTGTCAAGGATACAGGAGTCGGAATCCCTGAAGAATTGCAGTCGCGTTTATTCCAGCCCTTTGATCGACTCAATGCCGATAATGGCGATGTGGAAGGGACTGGAATAGGGCTCACGCTATGCAAACGATTGACTGAACTTATGAAAGGCTCAATCTGCTTCGAAAACTGTTCGGAAGGCGGGAGTTGTTTCTCTGTAGAATTACAAAAAGCTGAGGCAACTGACCTAAATGATCCAACGCCAGAGAATGTTGATGAAGCATTAATCGAAAACTCCGGTGAAAGTAAAAAAATCATTTATATTGAAGATAATCCTGCAAATCACAGGTTGATGGAAAAATTGTTTTCCGGGAAAAAGGGATTTGATTTATTAACAGCCCATGAGGGTGGCATTGGAATAGATTTGGCTATGGCAACCCTTCCTGATTTGATATTGATGGATATCAATCTTCCTGGAATGGATGGTTATTCCACATTGCGCACGCTCAAAAGATTATCTGAAACAAAAAATATACCGGTCATAGCGCTGAGCGCCAAAGCATCCGAAAAGGATATTGAACGTGCTTTGCTTGCTGGTTTCAATCATTTTGTTCCCAAACCTATTGATATTGATAAGTTGTTTGACTTGATTGAATCAGAACTTAGATCAATTTGAGCATCTTAATGTTTTTTTCAGGAGGTATTAGTATGATATGCCAGGAGTCTATAAAGCAGGGCAAAATAATGATTGTGGATGATGAACATGCCAATGTTCTCTTGCTTGAAAAAATGCTTCAACAAGAAGGCTATAGCTCCATACATTCAGTGGAAGATTCAAGAAAGGCAGAAGCTCTGTATGAAGCAGTTGAACCTGACATCTTACTGCTTGATCTGAACATGCCTCACTTGGATGGATTTCAAATTATGGAGAAAGTGATACAGAGCAACGGCAGTTCTCCCCCCGTATTGGTATTGACGGCTCAAAAGGACGATGAGATACGCGTGAAAGCATTGAGAGCCGGCGCTATAGATTTTTTATCCAAACCGTTCAGTTATGTGGAAGTTCTGACGCGTATCAAAAATATTATGACAGTCCGCCTGCTATACAAACAGGCGCTTCAACAGAATGAGATACTCGACAGAAAAGTGAGCGAGAGAACTTATGAACTTGAAGTCTCACGTATGGAGGCCCTTCAACGATTGAGCAAGGCCGCTGAATACCGGGATAATGAAACTGGCATGCATGTACTACGAATGAGTCTTTACAGCGAAATCCTTGCAAGGGCGGCAGGATTGTCTGATAAGGAATGCAAATTGATACAACACGCAAGTCCGATGCATGACGTGGGCAAGATTGGTATCCCAGACGGCATCCTGTTAAAGCCAGGGAAATTAACAGAAGAGGAGTGGGAAATCATGAAAACCCATGCTGAAATAGGCGGTCAGATTCTCTCATCCGGCACTTCCGAAATCATGCTTAAGGCTGAAACCATCGCCTTGACCCATCACGAACAGTGGGCGGGAGGCGGTTATCCTAAAGGATTGAAAGGGGAAGAAATACCCATTGAAGGACGAATCGTAATACTCGCCGATGTCTTTGACGCCCTCTGTAGCAAACGTCCCTACAAGGAAAGTTGGTCGATTGAAGACACGGTAACTGAGATGGAGAATAACTCAGGAATAATGTTTGACCCCGAACTGGTCAAAATTTTTAAAACAAGTCTGCCTGAATTTTTAAAAATTATGGAGGGATTTTCCGACTGTTGAAGCAATTACCGTTCGACTCGATTTAACTAGAGTTATTGATAATATTTATTTGAGTTCCAAAAATGACTGCCAATTTTGACATTTACAACAGTAAGATTTTGATCATTGATGATGAAATATCAAATATCAGACTCCTTGAGAAAACGCTGGAATCGGCTGGTTTCAACAATTATAAAAGCGAACAGAAGTCAAAAAAATTTACTGAAGTGTACCATTCTTTTCATCCAGATCTTCTTTTACTTGATTTAAGAATGCCCGCGCCAGATGGATTCCAGATTATGCAAGAAATTAATGCGAATGAGGACATCGTTCCACCAGTGATCATGGTTTTGACGGCTGAGGATGAATCTGTTATCCGGATGAAAGCCTTGAGCGAAGGGGCAAATGATTTCCTGAGCAAACCTTTTGATTACACCGAAGTGATTTTAAGAATTAAGAATATCCTGAAGTTGAAAAATAGATTGTTATCAGCGCGGCATCAAAAGGAAGAAATCCTAAACAAAAAAGCCCGGGAGTTGGCAAGAAAATCCCATGATCCTGATATTGATCTCATTCAGTGTCTAAGCAGGGCAAACCGGGTCTTTTCAAAAGGTGATGTGGATAATTATATTCGCGTCAGTCATTATAGCCACCTTTTGGCAAAAAAAATTGGGCTTTCAGAGCAACGTGCTCAAAATATCAAACTTGCCTCTTCCACCTACGATATTGGAATGATTGCAGTCCCCCTGCCCATCTTGAATAAAAAAGAAGAACTCAGTCTCGAAGAATGGGAAATCATGAAGAGCCATACAACCATTGGCGCAGACCTTTTGTCCGGAAGTGATTCTCTTCTAATGAAAATGGCAAGGCAGATTGCTTTGCAACACCATGAGAAATGGAACGGAAAAGGATATCCCCACGGCATGAAAAGGGAAGAGATTTCGCTTGAGGCAAGAATCGTCTCTATCGCGGACCAATTCGATTCAATGACCCGCAGTCAAGATGGCAATGCAGGAGCTTCTATTTCTGAAGGGCTTGCTTTCTTGAAAAAGCGATCCAGTATTGATTTTGACCCATCTCTTGTTGCTAGCTTTTTGGAAATGGCGCCCAATCTGAAGCAGATAAAAGAAAAATATAAAGACAATGAAGAACTCAAGGGATTTCCACCACAGAATGATTTTGTTTTTAAGAAAGAATCCATTCAAAAGATTAAAACAGCGCTTCCTGTAATGTTGAAAAATAAAGACGAGGATAAATTACTTTTGGTTGATGATATACCAACCATGCGTTCGGCCTATAGGAAGGTTGCGCGGCAATTGGGTTACAGTTCCTCAAATATTATTGAAGCTTCCAGTGGCCCCATGGCTTTGAGAATATTGAAGTCGGACGACATCCATCTGATGATCACTGATCTCTATATGCCCCAAATGTCTGGATTAGAACTGGTTACTACGATACGGGAAACACCTAAATACAAAAATATTCCTGTGATTGTAGTGTCTGAAGAAAACAGGAAGGATATGATAATGGAAATTATTAGATCTGGAGCCAGCCAATATTTGCTCAAACCATTTACTAGTTACCAGTTGGAGGAGAAAATTAACCAGGTATTATTTTCTTTGCAGAAAACTGCGCAGTGATGATGCACCCCTCCCTAAATGTACAAGTATAGTATCCGCCTAACAGTAGTCCCGCTGGGTATTGGATTTAAGCGCCATTTGATTAACTAATCTTCTTTCCGGATAATTCAAATTGTTTATTATTTGCGGCGTATCGGATGCGACCCACTACAACTGGATGTCTAAGTATGGCGGCACAGCCTAGTATATTAAAAAGACTGAAAGAACTTGTGGGCGAAAATCTCCGACTGAAACCGATGTATACCGATCAGAGCTAACAGCACGAAGTCTTAAAGGAGAAGATCAAATCCTGGAGAGAAGAGTATAATACGTTTCGTCCACACAGTTCTTTGGACAAATTAACGCCTAAGTAATTTGCCGAAAAAATGGCGAATACAGACGGCAAGTATAGCCGATTTTTCTTAAATGCGACCTACATAGATAATGGGTGAGTCTCAGGCCCTGTTGTGATACCAAACAAGGTTATATTAATAGCGATACAAGAAATGAGCGAATTAAGAAAAAAAATAATAGACGCATGCGAGACCCTTAATATCTCAAAAATCTCTGCCGTCTTAGAGGAAGGCGTGGATATAAATGAAACAAGTAAATATGGGGAATCCATACTCTCGGCAGTTTGCAGCAATATCTATAATTACGACAAAGATGGCAAGAGATATGAAGTTGTCAAATTCTTATTAGATAACGGCGCGGACCCCAATATATTAGAGGAGGATGGGATTGAAAAATTAGGACCACTGGATAGCGCCATGTGGGCAATGGACGCAGAAATGATTGAGTTACTTTGTAGCTATGGCGCTGATCCAAACGCAGTGTGGGGGCTGTCGGAGCAAGAATCATTTTATGACTTCGCGGTTTCTGAATATTACCATGAGTATGCAAACTATAATTTCCCTGACAACCCGACTTATGAGGATGGTAAAACACTTTATCCGATGGCATTCCCTGAGGAACCCACTGCGGAGGATGAAAAGGACGAAGATTCCCGGTTGAATTTCATGCAACGTATGGCTGAAAAATATTCATTCAAGGAGCCGACACATCTATTTGTTCTCAGAAAGTATGGAGCTAAAGGCTGGAGGGAATTGCAAGGCGCTGGTTGACCAACGATTTCTATAAATTAATTCCAAATCTGGACTCCATTTTCGCAACAGATTGAGATACCAGGGTATCGTGTTCGGCCTTCAACCGCTCGAAAGTACGCCCATGCATTCCCTTTGGCCTCAAACCTTCACCATTTAGGAAACCTGGCTCCCAACCCAGTCGATCTCTTATTTTCTCGGCTCGCATTGCTGAACGTTCATAATCAGGTTCCCTTTGGCTGGGGTACGCGAGTTGATAGCAGCGCCGACATGCTAATATTTCTCCACCGTACAAAATTGCGACTCGGCGAACGCAACTTTTTACAGGACACAAAAACCAGGGCCTTTTCCCGCCAAAATTGCACAGGGTCCATTGCAACATTACGGAATAATTTTCGTCTTTCCAGTCACCCCCATGTTTTCGATGGCGATAGACAAGGAATATTCTATCCCTTTCAGCATGCACCTGAATGGACGCAACGCTTTGCCCCTCTTGCGACCAACTCCATCCGAAGGACTGATTTGGGACCAATAACTTATCTCTCTGCCAACGCCTCACGTCTATTGCCCTATAGTCCCCAGTCGTTTCATTTGCCCCATAAAACCATCGCCTCCCGCTACCCAAACCGCCCATATCCTGCCCTCATATTTTCCCGAAATCATTAGCAAAATTGTTACTTTAAAAACTTTGAAGAGCCAACAAAAAAACTGTATCGAATTTAACTGGATTCTACCAATTCCCGTTCTAGATCTCTGGAATCGCTTACAGATACGACCAACTATGATTTACGCTCCAGTCAGATCGACTTAAACTCTATACAGGTCAATACAATCCCAAATCAAATATCAGCCACGAATGTTGAATCATCAAATAGTAAAAATTTTTTTATCCGGTCTTATTCTTGCGCCTTATCTCCCGAATAGTTTCCTGAATAGACAAACCGCCATTCCACCAGTGATAACGGGGATTTGAATTTGAAGGAATCACCAAACTTCCATTCTCCCTGAAATAAGGTTCTGGAAATGAAACATCCTCATCACCTTGCTTGCAAGAAGATGATTCGGGAAGACTCCTTTTTTCATTTAATGCCCTTCGGGCTAAATCAAGGTATCGACTCATTGTTTTATCCTCTTACGAACTTAACGAATTATACGAATAAAGAATTATCCAGCGATGGCTTATTTCGTAGATTTCGTTTTTTTCGTTGTGTGTTTCATTGAATACCAGAGTTCGGTTGGGCGTCCTCCGCCTGAGGACTTGGTCGAACAATAAGCCAGACCAGCATCTGCCAAAACGTTCAAGGCACGTCCGATCTGATCGCTGGCTTTATTTCTTTTAAATAAATTACTGATCTCAGTTCGAGTCAGTCCCTCGGGTTTGTAATCCAACGCTCGTTTGATTTCATCTGCAACGGGATCGCCAAGAGAACCGCCAAATACGAATCGGGCGGAAGCCTCGCAATATTCCCAAAGTGCCAACGCCGCCATCATGTGCTCCGCCCTAACGATTGGAGATCGATCAAGGAGCGCGTAAATACAAGACAAACGCATGACCTGTGCTTCTGCTCTGGCAATCACCGAACCTAAAAGCCCTGCTTTGCCTTCGGATAGTTCTTCATAGACCCCGATCCATATCGCTCGCGCATCCTCGTCACGTATGATTTCTTCCGTCTCTTGGGCAAACTTGACGGCCTCAGTCAGTCGCTTGACCATGGATGAAAAATCAACTTCGCATATACGCCCTCCTTCTGGGAGAATGTTGCTTCTTTTAACGCATAACCATAAAAAGCGATTTGCAAAACCATTAGCGCATTCTGTGGTGTCCAAATGCCGCTGGAGTTCATCCTTGGTTACATGGCCCATGATTGAAATATGAGGATCACTGGCTTTGGCAGAATTATTTTTGGTCATGATGCGAAGGTCTAATCCGTCCCAGGCATTACGCACCACCGGACTCAAAGTGTTGGCCTCTCGCTTTAACACCTGAAGGGTATTGGCAAACTCCGTTTCCCATACCAGAACCCGCTTGTCCGCAACACCTTCATCAACAATCTCCTTTTCGTAGTCGATAATTTTCCCTTTTTGCCTTACTGGACTTCGTTTTTCTATAGGGTCTCGCGCTATCCAGATCAACCCTTCTCCGCTGGACAGGCCACTGTGATTGCACTCGCTAACCCATTCAGCCGAAATACTTTTAAACAGATTTATGACATGGCCCTTTGAGGTTCCTTTACGCCCCTTTGAAGTGGAGCCCACCAGACAAGCAAAAAGGTTCATTCCATGTCGGTCCGCCTCGACTTTAAAACACGGATTACGACCTGCGATATTTCCAAATGCAATGAACAATTGAATGAGCAACGCCACGGGGTCCGCTTCTGTGTGCGGTTCAATTGCTTTTACAATTTTCCCGGCAAGTCCGTAAAAGGCTTCTTCCGCAAGAGGATCTGGCCATCGAACCTTAGAATCCAAATATTCGGTCTCTGATGGAACGGGTTCACTGGGATGCGCCCTCTCGACCGACTGCTTTACTTTATCCAATCCCGCTTGCGCCGCCATATCGTTGAAATCGGTTGCACCATCAAGCCGATTATTCCCAAAATCCGGAATTGCAACCAAGCCATTAACTGCTTGCGCCGCTTCCCTTGATTTAGTAAGACCTGGATTCCCCTCAGTCTTGGCGTCGTCATCGGAGCATAGAATGATTTCAGGGTTGCCGTAATATTCCTGAAGGTTCACTGCTACCGACCTTAAGTTTCCTGCGTTAAAAGCGACGGCAACAGGGAGCCCTGTTGCTTCATGAATTGTGGCTCCCGTCGCAAAACCTTCGGCAACGCAATATCTCTTTGCGTTATGAGTGGAGCCAATAATATAAAAACCGCCAGAAACTCTCCTTCCTGCTAAAAACTGCTTTCTTCCTTCGGGCGTTATGAATTGGAGTGAAGACAAAGTATCACCGTGATAAATGGGAATCAGCAAGGCCCCTTTATATGTTCGTGTGCCGTGCGCACATATGCGCTTGCGAACAAGGTAAGGATGACTGCTCTTAACAGGAGTTGCCGATTCCCATATTGTCACCGCCTTTTTATTCACTTGCGTATGTTCGATATCCTTTTCGGCGTTGACTTGCACCCTCGCTTCAGTGATCCGACGATTGAAAACGGCCTTATCTTTTAGACTGAAGGATTCTGTTCGAGTAGCTTGCCAGTGTTCATCCAACCCCGTGGACCAATCGCCAAAACATCCGCCTCGTTGATCGTCGAACAACCGACACCATCCCGCAGTATTGCCCTTGCCCTTTCCGGAACCGGGGAACCGATACAGTTTTCCGGGTTCTATAAAGCCGGGAGGTTTCAGGCCAGCGGATCTCATAACATTTATAAACTCTGAAACAATATCAGTCGTCATGACGCCCTCCCCATCGGCTGATCCAATCTGCCAATCCAAAAGGGAACCATCCCCATAACGCCAAAGTGACAATTCCCGACTGAAAGAACTTTGCAATATTGACAAAGCGTTTAGAGCTCAAAGTCCTTCGGTCTTTATGATGTGTGTCAGAGCGTCTTTCTGTTTTTGAGGTCATCTTGAGCGCCCTCCGCTTGCGTCTCCACTTTTCCGACTCGATTCTATTTGAAGGTGCAACCATTCCTGGATTTCACCCTCAACCCATCCCACGGCGCGGACGCCAAGACTTACAGGCTTTGGAAAAGCCGCCTTCGAAATGTAGTGATAGATTGTGCTACGGGAGAGCCCGGTGCGGGCCATAACTTCGGGAAGTCTTAAGATTCGATAAGTCATTGCTGATCTCCAAAAAGGATTATTAAACTTTACGGAAACCAGTTTGGCTGGGAGATTTGGGCGTTAAAAGAGCAGGGTCTGGACCACAACACACTTAAGGACGCTGTTGAATAGGGCGATTATGATCTGGCATGATCAATGGATCATGCCAGCGGCAAGAAACTACGGAGGGAAAACACTTTAAATTATAGGAGTTAGGGTTGGGGAATTTGCGCGAAAACTTTTCGCCCAACTTTTTTACTTTTTCATATTTTTACGGATGGTTTCTGAATCGCGTCCTTGAGCAATATCCATATTGGATATTTGCAAAGCGCACCAATTATCAGATTTCTTCGGATTTTTTCTTTTCAACTCACGGTAGGCTTTCTGCCAGCTTTTATGTCGGGCTTGGGTTTCCAGCTTATTGACTTCACGTCTGGCTGTTGAAGGTTTGTATCGGTCAGAGGGAGGGGGTCGATCTATCAGATCAAAGATCGCCCTGCGATCAAACTTGAGTTGATCTCCGTCACAATAAACAAGCTCAAGGAGTGGTAGAGAATACTCGGATATTTTTATAGATGTTGGTTCATTACAAACCAACTCAAAACAACCTGTTTTTCTCTTTCCTTGGACGCCTTCAATCAGAAAATTTCCGGTTTCATTATCCTTCCTAAGTTGCCCTTTGATGCCTAATTCTCTCGATATCCATAGCGCCACTTGCTTTTCTGTGAGTTGCCACCGCTGAAGATATTCTGGCGGGATGGGTATCCGCCCCATATCGTCGCACCGGTCGCAGGCGACATAGGCGCTGAAAGAATTTTCAGTTTTTCCTGAGGATGTATGCACGGGCATGAAACAATTTTCTTCGCATCCCGGACACACAACCGACTTTGCAGAATTAACGTCTTTGAGCCATTCGGCAGTCTGAAAAATTTCAATTGCTCCATCAGGCCACTCCCGAATCAACTCCCATCCCAGACTGCAATCTCCTTCTGAGCCAAGGAGTACAATAATATCCTCCAGGACATCATCTAAGGTCATAGATTGCTCTTAGTTTCTTCAGGTTTCTTCAGGTTTCTTCACTTCGATTTTTGTTTCTCCGGATTTATTTTCCTGGGCTTTGAGTTCTAATGGTTTTGTTTTTTCTTTTTTGATATCTTCCGGCTAGATGCCAGAAGCGGCGAGCATCTTACGAATCACCAAATCTCTTCCGTCGTGACGTAAGGCGCATGAATTGGGATAACTTACCCGGAAGGTACGAGTCCGGCTCCGAACTCCGGGCGTTGGAGAAAAAGTAACTTTAATCTCTGCCTGGGTAACATAGTGAGGGGGTAGCTTGAGTTGCTCGATCAGATCATAGATCGCCAGCGCATCCGGTACAGGGTCCGCCTCAACCGTTACCCGGCGCTTATCGCCAACTTTAAGGCTCAGGCGAAGTTTTTTGATTGCGACCTCTTCAATCCCGCTATCTGGTGAAAATTTGAAAATAAAATCCCGCTTCGCCAGTTTATCTAAATCATAAACACGTTTGTCACCGCCAAATTCATCCAACTGGTTATATTCAAGGATAGTCTCAGCAAAAATTTGCTGTAGTTTTGGAATGGCCTTGGTATTGCGCGGGGCGTAGATGTCCAGCGAACCTTCTTCTTTGGTATAAACGAAGATGATCTCAAAGGCAGGATGACGCGCTCGATTGGCAAGCTGGCTACGAACCCATTCCACACCCGACTGAGCAAAGTCTTCCGGGTATGCGAAGAAATATTCCTTCCCATTACGATGAAAAACTTCGACCTTGCAGTTTCGGCCCCGACCTTCCTTGCTATAGAAATATTGACTGATCTCCTGAGCCAAGCTTTTGATAAATTCTTCTGCTACGTTTGGCTTAGTTGGCGGCAGATCGTTACGTTTTTTCCAGAAAGACTCCGCGATATTGTCCGAATGCAAAAACAATGTAGCTCCGGCCCACAGATTCGGATGTTCGAGAAAAGCCCACATGATTTTTCCATGAAACCCTTTAACTTTGGCAATGGATTCCGTGAAATGGGTATTCCCATGAAAAGACGCCTCGTCGGTTAGAGCCATCACTCCACCCTGGCAGGCCATGTTGTCGATGTCCTGAAACTCCGCTTCGATACTCTCTTGTTGATCATGCGGCAAAGCCTTGAAAGCTTCAAAAACAGGCTCCACCCTGGTTTCCGTCAACTCGTTGAAGACTAAGTCCAGCAATACCTTTTTCTTTATTTGAAAATAGCGCCCCAACAGAACATTGGGAACCCTGCGGAAAAATTGGGTGTGGGAATATTGACGAGCCATTGGTAAAGTACCCCATCAAATGTTATAAACCATCATAGTATATCCGATTTTCGATAGAATATTAATTGAGAATCGGAAGCAGATTTTTGGAGAAAGTACTTTTTAAAGTAAAATCAACTCGGGCAAATTTTTGGTATACATTGAACGCGAAATGATCACTAACTACCACGCTAAATATTTTGCTTTTGACCTTACTCGCCAATCGCCTCCAGGAGCAGTGGATCAATTGTCAAAATCCCTTTTTGACGCTTCAGTGGACCTTAATCCTCATCAAATTGAAGCCGCAATGTTTGCCCTGCAATCCCCTCTATCCGAAGGGGTCGTGCTGGCTGATGAAGTCGGATTAGGAAAGACCATCGAGGCCGGAATTGTTCTCTGCCAAAAGTGGGCGGAGGGAAAGCGTCGGTTGTTGGTTCTTTGCCCAGCCTCGATCAGAAAACAGTAGGCTATGGAGCTTTCTGAAAAATTCAATCTACCCGCTTTGGTGATTGATGCAAAAACCTATAAAAGTTTTCAGAATAAGGGAATCGCAAAGCCCTTTGAGCAGAAGGCAATTATTATTCTCTCCTATCATTATGCAGTCCGAATGGAAGATGAAATCAGGATGGTCCCATGGGATCTTGTAACCATTGATGAAGCCCATAAGCTTAGAAATGCCTATCGCCTCAGTAATAAAATGGGACAGTCTATCCGATGGGCCACTGAAGGCAGAAAAAAACTTCTTTTGACAGCCACGCCATTTCAAAACAGCTTGATGGAATTGTATGGGCTAGCCACTCTGATTGACGACCATCTCTTTGGAGACCCCAATTCGTACCGGTCTAAATATGTTAATGCCGGTGGCAACCTGGGAGAACTCAGGCAACGCATTTCGGGAATTTGCAAGCGCACTTTAAGAAAACAGGTATTGGAATATGTACGCTACACAGAGAGAAAAGCCCTGACTCAACACTTTCACCCCACCGATGATGAGCTTAAACTTTACAATGCAATTTCCCAATATCTCCAAAAGGAAGACCTGTATGCCATTCCTGCCCGACAAAGACATTTAACTGTATTGATCCTCAGAAAACTTCTCGCGTCCTCTTCTCAAGCGATAGCAGGAACCCTGGAAAGTCTTCACGCCCGTTTAATTGCGCTCCGTGATGGCCAAAAATCCGAGGCAGACTGGGCTGATGAAATTGTTGAAGCCGAGGAAATGGAAGAGGAAATCATCGAGGAAGGGGCCTGGATGCGGTTCCGCAATGCTCTTTGTGAGAAAGGGTTTTCCTTTGAATATTCCGCTACCTTTGGTCAAGCGGTTAAAGGTCGCTCTGAGCTAATCAAACAATATTCGCGGTGTGTTCTGTTTGATTATTCCTACAAATATTTTTATGGCGATGGGTACGGGAAGGATTACCAAATCCTCAATCTGGACCCCGAAACCCAGGACAATTATTTAGAGCTGTATCTCGATGCCTGTCTGCTGGCCTTTTTTCAGCAACAACGGCTTTATCGAGAACAGGAAAGGGCTTTTCATCCATTCAATGTTGAAAAACCACTTTGGATTTTTGTGGGAGGCAAAGTCACGAAAAAACTTTCCACAAGTGATGCTTCAGACATTGTTGAGATTCTAAAATTCCTTGCGCGGTTTGTAAATGAGCGAGCCGCTAGCATCGACAGCATACAGCGTATTTTGAATCAAGGTCTTGTAGCGGCAGATGGCCGGAATCTCTTTGCTGGTCGCTTTAATTATTTAAATACCTTGGGTATGTCGGCGGAGCAGATTTATGAAGATGTTTTATCTACCGTCTTTAATGCGCCAGGTGGAGGAGCTTTACACATTGAAAATTTGAAAGGGGTGACCGGCGAGATCGCTCTGCGCGTGGGTGACAACGACCCCTTTGGAGTGATCAACGTTGGGGACGATGCCAAACTCTGTAAACTATGCGAAGAGCATAAGGGGCTGGTCGTCGGAGAGTTAGAGTTTTCTGGATCCTTATTTGGAGATATCAATAAGCCCGGTTCAACCATAAACCTTCTGGTTGGTTCCAAAAAGTTTACAGAGGGCTGGAATAGCTGGCGGGTGAGCACCATGGGACTCATGAATGTGGGAAGCACAGAAGGTTCTCAGATCATCCAGCTTTTTGGGCGCGGCGTTCGGCTTAAGGGCTATTGGAAAAGCCTCAAGCGGAGCGGAAAGATTCAATTACCAGAGGAAGTCAAACGCCCCGGCAACATTCGTATATTGGAGACCTTGAATATTTTTGGAATCAAAGCGGATTATATGGCCCAGTTCCGTGAATTTCTTGAGGAAGAAGGACTTCCAACCAACGATGATCGAATAGAGTTTCTCCTGCCGGTAATCCGCAATCTAGGTAGCAAGCAGTTAAAAATTATCAGACTCAAAAAATCTATCAATGGAGTGAGTACAGAATTTGGGGATGCGTTTAAAAAACTGGGGCCCATTCCATCCCTTCAAAAACCTGACACCATCACCGATCCCTCCACACGTTATTTGCAGACAAATCAGGTGGTGCTGAATTGGTATCCCAAGATTCAAGCTATAAAGTCCCGTGATGCAACCGGAGGGGGACAGGAAGACCGTCCCAACGAGGCCTGCTTATCGAAACTTCATATAGCCTTTTTGGATTTTGACGCGCTTTATTTCGAATTGCTCCGGTATAAAGCCGAAAGGGCCTGGCACAATTTAAATATTTCGCGTGAGAACATTCAAGACCTTCTGTTGGACCAGAGTTGGTACCGGTTATTGATCCCGGAAAATGAATTGGCCCTGGACTCGTTTGAAAAAGTACGGCTTTGGCAGGAAATCGCGGAAGCCCTACTAAAGAAATATTGTGAGCGGTATTATTCGTTTCGCAAAAAGGAATGGGAGCTTCCCCACCTGGAATACCGGTACATAGATGAACCTGACCCCAATTTTCCTCCTGCAAATGATGATTTTGAGGATGGTTACTATCGCATTCTCTTGGAGGAGTCCCAGGAGGAGATCATTGAAAAGTTAAAAGAGCTAAAAGAATTAATCACAACTGGAAAACTAAAGCCTTGGGAATTTGGCGGAATGAAAGCTATTTGGTTTGGCCAGCATCTTTATGAGCCTTTGCTTCATCTTTCCGGAACGGCGGTTGAAATCAGTCCTGCAGCGCTCAACAAGGGAGAACAAACCTTTGTGGACGATTTAAGAAATTATTATGATACGGATCCGGATTTGCTACAGGGAAGAGAGCTTTATCTATTAAGAAATTTAAGTCGTGGAAGGGGAGTCGGTTTTTTCGAAGCCGGAAATTTTCATCCCGATTTTATTGTCTGGGTTTTGGATGAGGAAAAGCAATTTGTTTCCTTTGTCGATCCCAAGGGGATTCGTAATCTAGGCGCGACCGACCCCAAAATTGAATTCTATAAAACCATAAAAGACATTGAGGATAGATTGGGTGATCCCGAAGTGAAATTAAACAGCTTCATAATTTCCAATACCCCCTCACACACTATGAAACTTTTATGGAACCTTGATAAATCGGAGATCGAATTTAGAAATATCCTATTTCAGGAAGATGATGAATACATAGGAATGATGCTCTCCAAAATCCTGACTGTGACAAAGGCGGCAAAAATTTAATGAAATACCTTTGGTCTCAAAAGAGGTTCACAAATGAATAGACTAGAAATAGAGACAAGAATTCGGGAGCGCGTGCCAATTTTATCCAATTCTAACGAATGGAAAAAGACCGAAAAACTGCGCAAGGAATTTGTAAGAGATTATCCTATTAAAAAGTTAATGAGCTTGCAACTCGACCAATATGTAATAGGAATGGGTAAAGAGAATCGCTCATTTTGTTACCGCCTTGAACGCCAATTGGACAGTCTTGGCAGAATACTTGGGGCTACTGCTGGCAAGTTTGGCATCTATTTTGGCAGGACCAAAGCTGACAGCCAACAAAAATACAGATTTGCAAAACGTTGGGGAAGCAATGAGCATGATGTTTTTGAAGCAGTAAAATCCGAAATCATAAATTTGCTCGAATCTGCAGAAAGAGACGATTTCGAAATGATCCGTGCAAACCAGATTTCTCCTAATTTTAAAGGAAAACTTTTATTCATTTATTACCCGGAAAAATTTGCGCCAATATATTCTAAAGACCACCTCCAACATTTTCTAGCCCATCTTAATATTTCCGGCAAATTTGAAAGCCCACCGGAGATGCAACGGGCGTTAATGGATTACAGAAAAACGTGGCCCAAACTTTTAGCAGAACACCCATGCCTCTTCATGAGGTTTTTATATGATGAGTTTAATCCTGAAATTGAAGGCTCTACACTTGACTCGGATTCACCAAAAACACTCCCCATATTAGACAAGGCCCTTCAAGGCTCCGAATTTATCGATGAATTTCCTGAAGGAAAAAATTCATCGAAAGAGATGGCGAAGAAACCGCCCAGAGATTACGAAAAACATCTCAGTAATTTGAAATCTATTGGCACCCCGGGGGAAAAGATAGTCTTAGAACTTGAGAAAAAAAGGTTGTCTGCTGGGGGTAGAAAAGACCTTGTTAAAAAAATTATATATACAGCGGATATAGATGATAGAGCTGGTTACGATATACTTTCATACGAAACCGACGGGGCGAAGCGCTACATTGAAGTTAAAGCAACAACTGGCAAAAATTTAGGTCGAGGTTTTTACATTTCCGCAAATGAATTTGAGAAAAGTAAATCGCTAGGTAATTATTACATCTATTTTGTTTTCTCCACAATAACATCAAAACCCAAAGTTTTTTGCCTCAAGAACCCTACGCTTGATAAGGGTAATTTTAAAATGGAAGCAATCAATTATCATGTAACTTTTAATACTGGTAATTGAAAAGCTATCATATCCTGCATTCTCCTAACTAAAGCAACTTTCAAATCCCTTGCCGAACCGGGATCACATCCACACCAGCTTTGAGCTGGTCCAGGTAGTCGGCCCATTGTTGCATCATCTTGCGGCGTTCTTCGAGATGCGCGGTTCGGTTATAGGCGCGTCCGTTGGGATCACGCACGGCGTGGGCGAGTTGATGTTCTATAAAATCCGGGCGTACTCCCAATACTTCATCCAGAATCGTTCGGGCCATGGCGCGGAATCCGTGGCCGCTCATTTCTTCTTTAGGGATTCCCATGCGTCGCATGGCCGCAAGGATCGCGTTATCGCTCATCGGACGTCCTCCGGCGCGGGCGCTGGGAAATACATAGCGACCGTGCCCTGTCAGGGGATGTATCTCGCGCAATATCTCAAGAGCTTGCCGTGATAAGGGTACGATGTGACGAATATCTGTTTTCGTTACGATATAGCTCCATTCCGCGTTTTCTAGATTCACATCCGCCCATTCCGCTTTTCTCAGTTCGCCGGGCCTCACAAACACCAAAGGGGCCAGGCGCAGGGCGCAACTCACCGTAAGCGTTCCTTCATAGCCGTCCATCATTCGCAAAAGATCAGCGACTTGTTTGGGTTCGGTAACTGCCGCCAAATGCTTCACTTTGGCAGGGGGAAGGGCTCCGCGCAAATCGCCGGATGGATCGCGTTCCGCTCGACCTGTGGCGACGGCATAGCGAAAGACCTGTCCACAGTTTCCTAAAACACGATGCGCAGTTTCCAAAGCTCCGCGTTTTTCAATGCGCTGGATCACCGACAGCAATTCCGGGGCTTTCACCGATCCAACTGGTTTCTCCCCGATCCAGGGGAACACGTCAATTTCAAGGCGACGAAGGATTCGGTCTCCATGCCCGGCAGACCAGTTTGAGGAATGTTTTGCGTACCATTCCCGCGCCACCACTTCGAAACTGTTTTCTGCAAACCCTTCCCGCACGGCTTTCTGGACTTTGCGGTTCTCACTGGGGTCAATACCGTTGGCAACCAGCTTTCGGGCCTCTTCGCGCCTTTCCCTCGCATCCTTCAAACTCACATCAGGGTAAACGCCAAGAGATAGGCGCTTCTCTTTCCCTTCAAAACGGTATTTGAATCGCCACCATTTTCCGCCATTTGGGGAGATTTCCAAATAAAGGCCACGTTCATCATAAAGCTTTCGGGTTTTTAGTTCTGGCTTGGCGTTCCGGATTGAGGTGTTGGTTAGCGACATTTGGGGCAACTCCTTTGCAACAGGGTCAGATGCCCCCAAGTATGCCCCCAGTTGCCCCCAGATGTCAACACACCTCATTGATACACATCGGACTTCAAGGCAACAAAAAAGCCCTAGTTTCCTAGGGCTTATGGACTTCTCTGAATTTTACTGGATCGTCAAATGGTGGAGGCGGGGGGAGTCGAACCCCCGTCCGAAAGTTTTCAAGCAAAGGCGTCTACATGTTTAGTTCCTGCTTTGGATCTCGCGGCAAGAATCTCCCAGGAACAGGATGTCCCCGCCGCCAGCTTCTTTAAGTCTCGTCCAAACGGCCAGAAGCCTACCGTTCAGACCAGCCCGCTAAATGTCGTTTCCATCTCCCCCGCAGGCTTAGAGAGCGGAAACGGTAGCTAACTTATTGTTTAAGCAGCTACTGCAACATCATAATCGTTAGCGATTATGTTTTCGCCGTTTTTTAACGGGCCAACGGCATCCCGCACATGCAACCCTTGTATCATTACCTCTCGTCGAAACCGTTTCGCCCCCGAATTCGGGGATGTTTATATTAAACCTTCATCTATATACATAGAATCGAGCGCCGTTAAAAGCAAGGCAAGTCGCGTCAAACGCGCCATGCTGGTTGATTTATAGGCTATTTCTCATTATGATCCTGAAATGGTTTTCGATCAAGCAAAACAGTTAAAAATTCTTTCCTTACAATATTATAGCTACCCGGATGCGGTGGGCGGAGCGTGGCGGGTGAGCTATGAGCTGAACCGTCGCTTCGTTGAGCGCGGCGATCAGGTGGCGCTGATCACCTGCAAGCCTTCGGATGAGCTGGCGGATGCGCAGAAGCTGGAGGGGGTGCGGATTTTCAGAATCCCGAAGACCTCTGCGAAATCGCTGTTCGCTCTGCGCGCGGGCATCGCTGAACAGCTTGAGGGATTGTTGCAGGAAGGGCCGATTGATGTGATCCATGTTCACAATCCGCTGGTGGGTTTTCTGGCGCTGACCTGTCCGGCGATCTGGAAAGTTCCGATGGCTTATCATTTTCACAGTTCCTGGTTTGATGAGGAAATCATCAACCGCCAACTAACAAAGCAACACGCTCCGGTCTGGCTGGACTGGTTGAAGGCGGCGCCCGCTCTGCTGGCGGTGCGCTTTATGGAGTGGGTCTGCCTGTCGCATTCGCGGCTCTTTCTGGTGTTGAGCGAATATTCGAAGCGGCGCCTGCGTCGCTATTTCCCGTTTCATGACAGACCTGCGCGGGTGGTCTCCAGCGGCGTCGATGCGGAGGAGTTTCACCCGCCGCAATCGGCGGAGCAAAAAAGCGCCTTGCGGCGCAAACTGAATCTGCCGGAGGATCGACCGATCTTGCTGACGGTGCGGCGCCTGCATCATCGCATGGGTCTGGAGAACTGGTTGCGGGCGTTATCGCAGGTTTGCGAACAGGAGCCGGATAAAACTTTTCTGGCGCTGATCGCCGGGGAGGGGCCGGTGCGCGAAACCCTGGAGCGTCGCATTGTCGAGTGGCGCCTGCAGGACAAGGTGCGTCTGATGGGCCTGCTCAGCAGAGAGGAGCTTCCACTGTATTATCAGGCCGCTGATGTTTTCGTTTTGCCGACGGAGCGCATCGAGGGTTTTGGGCTGGTGACGGCGGAGGCGATGGCTTCCGGTCTGCCCGTGCTGGGCACGCCGGTCGGAGCGACGCGCGAATTGCTCGGCGCGGTGGATGATCGCCTGCTCTTTCGCGACGCTTCGGCGGAGGCGATGCGAGACGGGCTACTGCAATTCCTGAACGATCCGCAAACGATTCTCGATCTGGGCCCTTTGTGCCGTCAACGCGCCGTCGCTGAATTTTCATGGGACGCGGCGGCGGAAAAAATTCAATCGCATTTTTACGAACTCGCGAAACGAACGTGAAACGCGCCGCCCCTTACATCAGCCTTGCGCTCCTGACCCTGCTGGCTTACGCCAACACCTGGCGGCATTCTTTTCATTTCGACGACATCCCTTCCATTCTCGAAAAGCCCTGGATTCGCGGACTCGACAAAATCCCGGATTTCATTTTCAGTTTCTGGCAACGACCGCTGGTGATCCTGTCCTTCAACCTGAACTACGCCGTGAGCGAGTTCGAGGTCTGGAGTTATCACGCTTTCAATATCGCGATGCATATCGTCGCGGTGTTCCTGCTCTACCGATTCGCGCAATTGATCCAGCGCCTTCTGGTCGAGCCGCTTCCTTCGGGATTTCCGTTTCTCGCGGCCTGCCTGTTTGCGCTTCATCCGCTCAACACGCAATCCGTCACTTATATCTCAAGCCGCTCTTCTGTCATGGCGACGGTGTTCTACCTGAGCGCGATCCTTTTCTATTTTTCCCGAACGACGGCAAAAGAATCCTCAAACGCGCCTTCGCTCAGCCCTGCTTTGGGCGCAGGATTCTTTTTCGCCTTGGGAATGTTGTCCAAACAGATCGTTGTCACCCTGCCCGCGGCAATGGTTCTGTTCCATTATTTCTTCGTGTCTCGCTCCGGCCCCAGCGAATGGTTGCGAGCCTCCTGGCGCTGGCTTGCAGGCGGCGCTCTGACGATCCTTGCCGCGATCATTTATAAAGCGCGCTGGGGCGGCGGGCTGGTCACAGCGACGGAAAACGACGCCACGCCCTGGGCCTATTTTCTGATTCAGACGCAAGTGATCCCGCTGGAATATTTTCGCAAGATGCTTCTTCCCCTGAATTTGTCTCTGGACTCCGATCTGGTCGCCGGAGCGTTCAGCCTGAAACTTCTACCGGGAATATTGATCCTCGTTTTCTATATTGCTCTGTGCGGCTGGCTGATCCTGCGCAAGTCGAACGCCCTTGCCGCTCTTTCCGGCTTTTCCTTGCTGTGGATTCTCGTCGCGCTGGCGCCGACCTCCAGCGTGATTCCTCTGCTCGACGTGATGGTCGAACACCGGACCTATCTGCCGATGATCGGCTTTTGCCTGCTGGCCTCGGCTCTTCTGACGCGCGCCGCTTCGCAAATAGCCGCCACGCGAACCGCCATCGCAAAAGCCGCTTTCGCCTGCGGGATCGCCGCCCTGCTCCTGCTGTTGACGGCGGGAACGGTTTTGCGCAATGAAGTCTGGAAGGATGAAGTGACGCTATGGACCGACGTGAAACAGAAATACCCGAACCACCTGCGCGCCATCAACAATCTTGGCAGCGCCTACGATAAAAAGGGCGATTACGAAAACGCGATCAAAGAATTGAAATCCGCGCTGGCGCTCAATCCCAATTACGTGCAGGCGCTCAGCAACCTCGGCAATATTTACGGCAAGCAAAGGAAGTTTCAGGAGAGCATCCCGATTTTCGAAAAAGTGATTCAGCTCGACCCGAGCTACGCCCCGGCGCATTACAATCTCGCCAAGGCCCGCGACCTGACGGGAAACAAACAAGCCGCCGCCGAATCGTATCGCCTGGCCATCAAGCACAATCCTTATTTCGAGGAAGCCTATTTCAATCTGGGATTCATCCTGCTGGATTTGAGACAGCCCGACGAGGCCATCAAAAATTTCAAGGCCTTTCTTGAGATGCAACCGCGCAACGCGAAAGCCTATTTTGGACTTGGCAACGCTCACATGTTAAAGAACGATGTTGAAGCCGCGATTGCCGCCTACCAGCAATCCGCCGCCGCCGATCCCGATTTCCTCTCGCCGCATATCAACGCCGGGAGTCTGCAAATCCAGAGAGGCAATATCGACGACGCGCTGGCAACCTTTCTCAAGCTCGCAGAACGCCATCCCAAAATCGGCGGCGTCCAAAAAAATCTGGGCATCATTTACCTGCAATTCAAGAATCAACCGGAGAAAGCCATCCCGCATTTCGAAGCCTATCTGCGTTTGGAACCCAATGCAGGCGACAGCGCCGCCCTGCGTCAACTGGTGAATGAAATGAAACAATCCGGAAAATAGGGGGGATTTAGCAAAAAAACCCGTTTTCAGGCTCTATATAATTGAAAAATATCGAGGCTTCCTTTATATTGGGCGCACAATTTATTATCATTAATTAGCGACACGGTCTTGTTCAGCAAACCAATCACGAGGTGTTATGAAACGATCGATTTTGTTCTTTGGATTTTTATCTGCAATTTTATTTGCCACCACCGCATCCGCCGCTTCGTTTCATTGCAGCGACTACCGGGGTGACCGGGTTGATTTTCGAAGCTCTCCCGAGGTCACCAAAATCGCCATTGCCGGTTATTCCTTCGGCGGCAACCCCGTCATCTGGGAAAACGACGGCTTGGGCGCGGAATGGGATTCCCTGATGAAGCAGTACGCCTATTATTACGAATGTGGGCGACACGTTGTGGGAAACACCTTGAGAGACAATGGGCACAATTATGAAAGCTGGAATCAGGTGAGCCTTGCAGACTGCTGGGCCGCATCCAAACTGGTCATCAGCGAAGGCGTGTCGAAGGAAGATATCGAAGCCTTGCAGACCCAGCTCAACGAAATGGAACGAGAGCAGTGGGCGCGATTTCCCGGCCCGGTGCGCGTTCTTGATTTGGTGAAAGACTGCCGAATCTAAAGTTTTGTCCAGCCCCTTCGGGGGCTGGATCCCTTCCCACTCCCGGTCTGTGACCGGAGACCCAACGCTCCCGGCCTGTGACCGGAGACATAAAGCTGGTCTTGTATTGCTATCTATCTCGTTAAGCGCAACTGAAACGCATCGGCCCTATTCCTGCGGGTGAAACCCGCCCTCTCCCTCAGGGAGAGGATACAGGTGAGGGTGGCTTTAGCGTTATAGGTTTTTCTGGATCCCTTCCCGCCTATCTCCATTCCTGCCGGGTCTTCAAGCGGGTTTCCACATACAAAGTCACCCGCGACATTAGCAAAGTAAGAGCCAGATACATCAGTGCCACATAGGTGTAGGTTTCAAAATAATTGAAATGCTTGGTCGCGTATTCGTTGCCGACTCTCAGGATATCGCTGATCGCCAACACCGAAACCAGGCTGGTGTCTTTCAGCATGCCCAGCGTCTGGTTGCTCACCGCCGGTAAAATCGTGCGCATGGCCTGCGGCAAAATGATCTGGCGCAGGGCGCGCCGCTCCGTCATGCCCAGACTGCGCGCCGCTTCCTTTTGTTCAACGGGAATCGACTCCACCCCGGCGCGAAACACATCCGCCATATAGGCGCCGTAACAAAAGCCGAAGCCCAGCACCGCAGAAAACAGCGCCGGTATTTTCAAAAATTCACCCAGCGCATAATAAATATAGAAGAGCAGTACCAGCAAAGGAACGCCGCGCAGAATTTCGGTATAAAAAGACGCCAGCGTCTGCACCAGCGGACGCTTCGACATTTTCCCCAGAGCCACCAGAAGACCGACCAGAATCGCGCAGGCGCTGCCCAGAAAAGTCACCGCCAGCGTGTAATAGACGCCTGCCGGCAAGAGCGTCGCCAGCGTGTAATAATCGCCGCCGCTCTCTCCCTGCCAGACGTCTTTCGCGGGCAGGTAGATCAGAAAAAAAATGCTGAAGCCGACCGCCAGATTCCAGGCCCAGTGACCGGTAGCGTTGGAGCGCTTGTTGTTCTGGTTTTCAGTCAATATCATTCTCGTATCGCCCGGTTGTATTCATTCGAAAATTTTTCAATTCGCGGAAGCGTCCGCCAACTCCGGCGGCGCAGAGGATAAACCCAGCTCCCATTTTTCATGAAGACGTTTCACCTCTCCCGCCGCAATCATTTCAGCCAGCGCCGCGTTGACTTGATCCAGCAAGGCCGTATCCGTTTTCTTCGCAACAATGCCATAATGCTCTTTGGTCAGAATCTCCCCAACCATCTTGACCTTTTCAAAATATTCCTTGCTCTGGTTTTTAAGATACAAAGTCGCGCTGCTTTCTCCAAGGACCGCATCGAGTTCGCCGTTTATCAAATCCGTGATCGCGTGTCCGTAGGCCTGATAGCCCTTGCTTCGGATTTTCGGCTCCTTCTCCAGAAAAAAAGAAGCCGTCGTTCCCGTTTGCGCTCCGACCCGCATCCCCCCGCGCCGCAAATCTTCAAGCGAATTCAGGTCCTCGCGGTCGCGCCGCGTCACCAGCGCCAGACCGCTGGTCAGGTAGGGAATGCTGAAGGCCATGCGCTCCTTGCGCTCCTCCAGAATCGTCACCGAACTGATGACCAGATCGTATTTCCCCGTAATCAATCCGCCGAACAATCCCGGCCACTCGACGGAAACGATATCCATTTCCGCCCCAGCTCTCTGCGCGATCTGTCGGATCAGATCAATCTCGAATCCTGCAGGCTGACTGGCTTCATCAATGAATGACATGGGAATCAGCGTCGTGTCCGTCGCCACAATCCATCGCGTTGCCTCTGCATCACTCTTCGCTTTCGGCGCCTCGGACCTGTCGGAGCATCCCATGAGTAAGCAGATCAAAACCATCAAAATTCGCAGGGAGCGTCGCATGAAGATCAGGCCTCCGAGTCCTTGCGAAAGGCAACCACATCGCAAGGAAAATAAGACAAGGATAATTCCTGACCGGAGCGCAACTGGTCGCTGGCGATCGTCAGATAACCGCGCGGCAGTCGCGCCGCGAAAAAGGGCCCGCCGCCCATTTGCAGGGTCAGGCGCAAAGCGTCTCCGAGAAACTGGCAATTCTCCACAATGCCTTTCAGTTGAAAATTCGCCGCGGCGTCCTCCGCATTTTGAACCAGCCGCAATCGCTCGGGTCGTATATGACAGGTCACCGAATCCCCGCTTTTCAATGCACCCTCATCATCGGCAATCAGACGCTGACCCGATTTTAGCTGAATCGTGGCTTTCCCCGCTTCAACGCCGGCCACCCGACCGGGAAACAGATTCGTTTCGCCCAGAAACCCGGCGACGTAAGAACTCCTGGGTCGGTCGTACAATTCCTGCGGCGCGCCCACTTGCAGGAGCTTGCCGTCTTTCATGATCGCCATGCGAGTGGCCAGGCCCATCGCCTCTTCCTGATCGTGCGTAACAAATAGAAAAGTGATTTTCAGGGAACGTTGCAATTCCACCAGTTCGTCGCGAAGCGATTTGCGCAACTCCAGATCGAGCGCGGACAAGGGTTCGTCGAGAAGCAATATCTTGGGGCGATTGGCCAGTGCGCGGGCAATGGCGGCGCGTTGCGACTCGCCTCCGCTCAGGCGACCGGGAAAAGCGTGTTGCAAATCTCCCAAGCGGGTGATGTCCAGCAAGACGTCGATTTCGCGACGAATATCCGCCTCCGGTACGCCGCGCACTCTTGGGCCGACGGCGATGTTGTCGTAAACCGACATATGCGGGAACAAGGCATAGTTTTGAAAAATGAAACCCGCCGGGCGTTGCTCCACCGGCGTGCGCGTCACGTCTTCCCCTTCCAACCAGACCTGTCCGGCATCCGGCGTTTCAAAACCCGCCACCATGCGCAACAAGGTGGTCTTGCCGCAACCGCTATGCCCGAGCAAAACAAAGCGTTCCCCCGATTCGATTTCCAGCGAAATCTTGCGGATGATGGGCTTGTCGCCAAAAGATTTTTCAATCTGAACCAGACGCAACATAAAAAACTCTCCGAAAAACTTGCAACAGGACGGCATTTTATATAAATTCTGCCGGGATAACACCCTCTTATTAATTCCACCCCCGACGACCCTGGAGAGAACCGATGAATATTTTAATAGTAGGCGGCGGCGGACGCGAGCATGCTCTAGCCTGGAAAATGGCGCAAAGCGAGCTGGCTCAAAACATATACTGCGCTCCGGGAAACCCGGGAACCGCGCAGATCGCAAGCAATCTGCCTATCGATCCTGAAGATATCGACGCTCTCCTCAAATTTGCCAAAGAGAATGACATCGGTCTCACCGTCGTCGGCCCGGAACAACCGCTGGTGCTCGGCATCGTCGACCGCTTTCAGGCCGAGGGTCTACGCGCTTTCGGCCCCAGCAAAGCCGCCGCTGAACTGGAAGGGAGCAAGGCTTTCTCCAAAGACCTGATGAAACGGTACCACATCCCCACCGCCGCGTACGAAACCTTTGACGATCCGGAGCAGGCCCGGCAATACGCCGAGACCCTGACGCATCCCGTCGCCGTGAAAGCAGACGGACTGGCCGCAGGAAAAGGCGTCCTGCTCTGCCAGAATGCGAAAAGCGCGGTTGAGGCGGTGGAAACACTCATGCAGAAAAAAGCCTTTGGCGACGCCGGAGATCGCATCATCATCGAAGAATTATTGATCGGACACGAAGTGTCCGTGCTCGCCTTCGCCGACGGTTCGACGGTTCTGCCGCTCGACTCGGCGCAAGACCACAAGGCCGTCTTCGACGGCGATCAAGGCCCTAATACGGGAGGCATGGGCGCTTTCTCTCCCGCTCCCATCCTCACCGAGACCTTGCGCGAACAGGTCCTGCAAACGATTCTCAAACCCGCCATTGCGGCGATGGCAAGCGAAGGCCGACCCTTTCGCGGCATCCTCTATGCAGGACTGATGCTGACCGCCGACGGTCCCAGAACGCTGGAGTTCAACGCGCGCTTTGGCGACCCGGAAACCCAACCTTTGATGATGCGCCTGCAAAGCGATCTGATCCCCATTTTCGAAGCCTGCATCGACGGCACGCTGGATCAATGCCAGATTGAATGGAAGCCGGAGACTGCGGTCTGCGTGGTGATGGCGTCCGGCGGTTATCCCGGATCGTATGAGAAAGGAAAAAAGATTTCAGGTCTGGATGCAGTCGGCGCGTTGAAAGACGTCGTCGCCTTCCACGCAGGAACCAAAGAGAAGGATGGGGAAATCGTCACCAGCGGCGGTCGGGTGCTGGGCGTGACGGCCCTGGGCGCCAGCCAGGAATCGGCGATCAACACAGCCTACAAGGCGGTGAAGACCATCCAATGGGACGACGCGCATTACCGCACCGACATTGGCCGACGCGAGCAGTAGGAATTTCTAAAAAGGAAGCTAAAGCCGGACGGACTCCAACTCCAGCATTTGCGGCGTGACCGGATCGCGCCGCAGTAACGCCTGAGTCGCCGGATCGAGTTTGAACTCGCGCGCGGCTTCTTCCATCGCCTTCAACGGCTCTGTGCCGTCGATCATCAAATCATCGACCCAGTATTCAATCTCGCCCTTGCGCTCGGCGTGAACCTGATGCGGGTAATCGGGTTTGGAGAGCAGGGCGAAATCAATATCGAACCAGTATTGGTTGATGAAATCGTCAAAGTCCACGGCGACGCCGTTGCTGAGGTTGATGTCGCGCGCCTTGTCGGCAGAATCTTCGAGGAGTTTGTTGTAGAGGTCGACAATGAAATGGACGCAGTCGTACAAGACCATCCAGTGAATGGTCTTCATTTTTTCGCGCGTGCCGAAGGAATCCATCGCCTTCGCCATGATCACCAAAGCAGAATGCGTCTCTTCCATGCTGAGAAAATTCGCCGACCAGGGAAATCTAGATCGGTACCAGGCCGGAATATCCGCAGGGAAATCGCGTCGTGAAGAACCGGCAGGCGGCGTGTGATCGTTTTCGACATAGTCCATCATGTCGTCCATCTCCTTGTAGGCCAGGTCCAGCCCGCCGCGCACTATCGTATAAGGAAACAATTTGCGGTGATAGCTCTCGTACTTCGCTTCTTCCTCGCTCAAGCCTTCCGGCAGAGGTCCCGTTTCTCGTTTGCTTATATCTCGTTTGAACACCAGCATTGGCAATCGCCTCTAGTAAAAATCTATCGCATTAAAAAATTTCGCATCTCTCGATAACCTGGTTCCCGTTTAAACATCCGTATCGCAATCGCTTCTAAAAATTCAATTCATTCCACAATTCAGGAAGGCATTGAATTCAGATTTTTGTAAACGTCTGTCCCTTGCAGATCAGACCGTGCGCAGGAATCGTCACTTCCTTGCCGACCGCCGCCTCCACCTGACCGATCACCCAGGAGTCGATGCCGTGGCGCTTGCAAATAGCGTTGACCTGCTCCACATCGCTCGCGCCTTCCACCACCACGCAAAATCCCACGCCCATGTTGAACACTTCGAACATTTCCGCATCTTCGATCTCGGCGCAATCCTGAATGTAGTCGAACACCGGAGAACGCGGCGGAACCGGGTCGATGACGAAGCGGATATTGTCCGCCGCCACGCGATTGAGATTGCCAAAACCGCCGCTGGTGATATGCGCCATCGCTTTCATGCGTAAGTTGCTATCCAGCATTTCCATGATCGGCTTGACGTAGATCTGCGTCGGTTTCAACAACTCGTCGCCCACCGTCGTCCCCAGCCGTTCTTCAAAACGACGCGCCTGCTCTTTTTGTTTCGTCGGGTCTTCTCCCAGCAACACGCGACGCGCCAGACTCAATCCGTTCGAATGCACGCCTGTGGAGGCCAGGCCGACGATCAAATCGCCCGGCGCCACGTCCTTGCCAATGTTGATGCGGTCTATAGGCACCAGCCCGACGCAGGCGCCGACCAGATCGACGCCCTTGATGATTTCGCGTATCTGCGATATTTCGCCGCCAGAGATATGAATATCCGCCTGACGCGCGCCTTCCGCCAGCCCCTTGCCGAGCGCCGTGAATATCTCCGGGTCGGTGTGCGAGCAGGCGATATAGTCCACCATGCTGATCGGGCGGGCGCCGATGCAAATCACGTCGTTCACGTTCATCGCCACGCAATCGATGCCGATGCTGTCGTAACGATCCATCAATTCCGCGACGATGATTTTCGAGCCGACGCCGTCGGTTCCAAAGGCCAGCCCCATGCCGTTGCCGATATCCATGACATTGGCGAAATAACCGATGTCGGCGACCAGTGGGTTGCGCGGGTTGAACTCGCGCGTGGGCAGAACATGCCCTAAAATTCCGGACAGCGCGTCCTCGGCGCCTCGGCTGGATACTCCGCTTTTCGCGTATTCAGAGGAATCCGCGTTCGATGATTCGGTCATGAAAATTTTTCTATGAGCAGGGTTGGAGTTGAAATTTTGAGCGTATCATACCACAAACGCGACGATCCAGATCGTTCTGCAGATTTTTCTATGAGCGGGTTGGAACGGTAATTTTGAGCGTATCATACCATAAACGCGACCCGCGTCATCTCTCTGCCGGGGCTTTCTGTCTAAAAAAATCCGAGCCGCAGATCAGCAGGTTGACCCCCAGCCCCCAGATGCCCGCATGCACGCCTCCCCACAAGGGATGATTGGCAGACGCCAGCCCCAGAGAACCGGACCAGATCAGCCCCAAAGTGACGACCAGACCCGCCGCGATGCCGCAAAGAACGGTACGGGCGCGCAAACGCTCCCAATGCAGTCCGAGATAAAACGCCGGGACGCATTGGATCAGCAATTCAAATTTGATCTTTAACAAATGGATCAGGTTTCCTTCATAGGACAGGGCCATCCACACCACCGGCGCCATCAGCCCCCAGGAAATCCATTTGCCCATGCGCGTCAATTGCGTTTGATCCGCGTTCGGTCGAATATAAGCTCCGTAAATATCCTTCGACACCATCGAACTGACGGTCAACAAGGCCGAATCGGCGGTGGACATGACGGCGGCCAGCAGGGAGGCGAAAATCATCACCACCAGCCAGTAACCCCATTCCGAAGACTGCATGATCTTCAAACACAGCAGAGGCAGAACCGTCTCCGATGGAGAAATCGCCTTGCTCGTTCCCTCTTGCACAACATTTTCCAGTCCGGGACTGTGAGCCGCCATCAAAACGCCGACCACCACCGCAATCAGCGCCGTCGTCAAAGGAGCGACCGCCATGAAAGCCAGCGAACGTTTCAAGGTGACCCCGTTGCGCGCCGAGTAAATCCGCTGAATCGCCTGCGGGTAAATCGCTCCGCCCAGTCCCACCATGAAGATGAAGCTGAGCCAGCGCCATAGACCCTCGCCCTCCGGCGGCTGTAATTTTTTGAGCGTTTCAGGATTCGCCGCAAGAGTGGCGACCGCTCCCTGTAAATCGCCGATTTCCGAAAACGCGATAAAAATGAGAGCGATGAAGCCCGCCAGCAACAGACTGCCCTGCAAGGCGTCGGTCCAGGCCACCGAACGCATGCCGCCCAGCGATTCGTAAATCAGCATGATCGCCGCCAGACCGACCACGCCCGCCCACATGGGTATCTGCCCCTGAGAAATTCCGGCGAAGGCGGTGCCCAGGGTTTTCATCTGCGCCAATAAAAAATTGCAGGCGGCGATGGTCATGAAGAGCGTGATGATGATTCTCAGGGCGTGGTTCTGGTAGCGATGAAAAATATAATCGCCCGGCGTTACAAAGGAATGCTTGCGACTCAAGCGGAACAGGCGCGGCGCGAGAATCAGGTAGGCGATGACGATCGCGATCATGAAATGCACCGACACGAGAAAGCTGAAGCCTTCGCGATAGGCGGCGCCGCTGAACCCAAGGAAGGTGTTGCCGCTGTACTGTGTCGCGTACAGGGTCAGAAACAACACAGGCAGGCCCATGTTGCGGCCTGCCAGATAAAAATCACCAAAATTATTTTTCTGCGTTTTTGAATAGGCAAAAGCGCCAATGCCAAGGAGGAAGACCACATAAAAACCCACCGCAACCAGCGCGCCAACGCCAAAGGGTAGGGACTCAGCAGGATTCATCAAGATCCTCTTCCGCTTCGTCCCAGACTTTCAGCAAGACAAACACCGTGAAGGCGCTCGTCACAGCCGCCACCGCCACCGTCGTAACCGCCCAGGCGGGCAGTCCCCAGATCATACCCGGCAGGGGCCAGACCGGCAGGGCCGCCAGCAGGAGTAACAGATAAACCGCCCACACCCAGCCGATGCGACCGGGATCGCGCGCGCCCGCAGAGCCGCGTTTGTCCTTCAATTCAGGCATAGGAGTTTAGGGGTAGATGCCCATCGCGTTGTAACCGGTGTGGATTTTCTCAATCGCCAAAGCCATTCCGGCGATGCGGTAGCTGTCCACCTTGTCGTCGCTCCAGTATCGTTCGCGAATCGCCTGAAAGGCCCCGCGCATCGTGTCGTCCAGACCGGAGCGAACCAGATCGACCTCGTCCGCGCCGCTCTTCAGGCGGTCGATCAACTCCTGCGCGACCTTGGCGCCCGAGGACTGGATCGCTTCCAGTATCAATTGATTCTGGTTCTCTTCGTAACGCCTCTGCATGCGCCCGAAGCGGATATGCGATAAATTTTTAATCCATTCAAAATAAGAAACCGTCACGCCGCCCGCGTTGAGATACACGTCGGGGATGATGACGATTTTTTTCTCTTTCAAGATCGCTTCCGCGGCGAAGGTCACCGGACCGTTCGCGGCCTCCGCAATCAGTTTCGCGTTAATGCGCGCGGCGTTGGTTTGATTGATGACCGCCTCCATCGCGGCTGGAATGAGAATATCGCATTCCTTCTCCAGAAGAAGAGCGCCTTCTTCAATATATTCGCACTCGCCGGGATAGCCTTTCACGCCGCCGCCACTGGCGATCTTGTGCAGGAATACTTTTTCAACGTCGAGTCCGCCTTCGTTATAAATCGCGCCGTCGAATTCGATGACGCCGACGATGGTGACGCCGTCCTCCTCCTGTAAAATTTTTGCGGTGTGATAGCCCACGTTGCCGAGGCCCTGGACGATGACTTTTTTTCCTTCCAGAGAACCTTCCATGCGCGCGTTTTTGACGTCTTCAGGATGACGAAAAAATTCCCGCAATCCAAAGACCACGCCGCGCCCCGTCGCTTCAACGCGACCGCGAATACCGCCCATCGCAACCGGCTTGCCGGTCACACAGGCGAGATGGTTGATGTCGTCCGGCTTATGCGCCATGTAGGTGCTCACCATCCACGCCATTTCGCGTTGCCCCGTGCCCATGTCCGGCGCCGGGACGTTGACCCCGGAACTGATATAATCTTTTTGAATCAATTCGTAGGCGAAGCGTCGGGTGATGCGCTCCATATCCTGCCGTTCGTATTTCTTTGGATCGATCAACAAGCCGCCCTTCGAGCCGCCAAAAGGAACGTCAACCAGCGCGCATTTATAAGTCATCAAAGCCGCCAGCGCCTCCACTTCATCCTGATTCACAAAGGGAGAAAAACGAATGCCGCCCTTGGACGGTAATTTATGGTCGCTGTGTACCGCGCGCCAGCCGATGAAGGATTCGATCTGGCCGTTGATAACAACCGGGAAGCGCACCTGGTAGACATTGTTCACGTTGCGAATGTAATCGGCCATGCCCTTGGGTATGTCCAAGGTGGCCACAGCAAGATCGAAACTCAAATTCACGCTGTCCTTGAAACTGACTTCCTGTTCTGCTGGAATGCTCATAGACTCCTCCTGCGAAGATTGCCGTGGCTCAAAAAACCTGACGAAACAATGGCGGCATTGAAGATTCTCTTCCGAAGCCGCGATTTTCAGTATAATCAATTTATCGCTAAACTGGAACTATTTGATGAAACAGGAATTTACAGAAATTAAGGTCTCGACGAATGGCAAGGGCCTGATCGACGTGACGGAAAAAATCAAGGCCTGGGCCGAGAAATTTGGATTTCATACAGGACTTCTCACTCTGTTCGTCGCGCATACTTCCGCATCGTTGTTGATTCAGGAAAACGCCGACCCCGACGTCCTGCATGACATGGAACGATTCTTTTCAAAACTCGTCCCGGAAAACGACCCCGACTATCGGCACACGACGGAAGGTTCAGACGACATGCCCGCTCATATCCGATCCGCTCTCACGCAAACGCAACTGTCTATCCCTCTTCGAAATCATCGACTTGCGCTGGGCGTCTGGCAAGGCCTTTACCTGTATGAACACCGCCGTGCACCGCACACGAGAACGCTCCTCTTGCACCTGATCGGCGAATGACATCTTCGCAGAGAATTAGATAGTCATTGTAAAACCGCCTCTAATTTCAATTACATTCCTTAAATTTGACCGCTTCCCTGATTTCAATTACATTGAAAACAGCCCAATTCCAACCTTGGATTCAAATGAGAAATTTTGCTTTGCCCCATTTCCTGCCGAGTATTTTGCTAGCGATTCTGTTGACCTTGTTGACCGCATGCGGCGGTGAAGAAAGCGCCGAAACCAAGGAAGCCGACGCTGGTATTCAACTGGCGCAGGCTCAGGAATTCCTCGATAAAAAAGATTACGAAAGCGCCGGAAAAATCATCAAGGAATATGTCGCGGCGCACCCGCAAGACCTTGCGGGACTTCGCCTCAGCGCACATTTCAGCTTGATTCAGAATCGCGTGAATGACGCCATCGCCATAGCCGAGCAAGCGCTGGAGATTGACTCGGAACGAGGCGATTTTCTTGCTATCAAAGGTCGCGCCTACTACCAGGTAAGCCAATTTGATAACGCGCTGAAATTCTGCAGAGAGGCCCTCAAAAAAGATCCAACCGTCGGATTGGCTTACCTTGTTATCGGCGAGATTTTTCTGAGGCAGGGCAAAATCCAGGAAAGCATTCCCATTCTCAAGGAAGCGGTGCAACACGATCCGAAATCGGTGGAAGGCCTCAACAAACTTGCTTCGGCTTATATCAAAGTCAAAGACTACCAGAGCGCGCGCGAATATCTGGAACGCGCCCAGCAATTGGACAATGAAGACGCCGGGGTTTATTTCAATCTGGCGCTGGTCTATGATGAAATGAACGACGGCGAGAACGCCGTGAAACACATTCAGGAATCTCTGCGCCTGTACACAGATCAGGAAAATAAAAACTGGGCGAACAAAGCCCGGCAAACGCAGGGCATTCTCGCTAAAAAGTATAATATCCGATTAACCTCCTGACCCGTTTTAGTTTGTAAATTCCCCGTTCAACCATCCTCGAAATTTATCTCAGGTGTCATCATGAAACGATTCTGCGTATTAAAAACTCTCGTATTCGTCGCACTGTCCGTCTCTCTCTTTTCTTCCAATGCTCATGCAAAGCAAACCATCTATGTGGTCGGTTCGCAGTTTTCGGAGGAACGGGTTGAGATAAGGGACTGCCAGGAAGTGGAATTCATCAACATCGACCAGGTCGATCATCAATTTGAATACCAGGACAAGGGAAAGAAAAAAACGATTTATTTATGGGGGCAGGGAGCCGACCTTCCGGCCGGAAAGGAAGCCGACGCTTCTTCGCTGTTTCTGTATTCAGGCGAATACCATTTCATCTGCATCCCGCATCCCTGGATGCATTCCGTCACCGTTCATGTTGAAGTCGACGATGCAAAATGCCGGGCCTTGTGGGAATGAGATTTTCTTATCGGACCGGAAGAACCCGCTGACTGACTTCGCCCACGGCTTTGGGCTGACGACGCGAAATTTTTCTTTCTTCTGTGCCGTCGTCATTACCGATTTCAGAATCGTTGCGCTGTTCCGCCGTGTTCTCTTGAAGAGGGCGGCGTTGCTGTTGTCTGCGCTTCTGCGTTGGCGCCGGGCTTCCCCAGATTTCGTTCACCGTGTTCACGCCCAGATCCTCATAGGCCCCGCCCGCTCCGTCCGCAACTTCCACCAGACCCATCGATTCGGAGAACACGTTGACCTTGAAGGGGCCTTGATCGAAACCAAGCCCAGGAAGATTGCTGGAAGTCGATTTCGACCCGCTCCCGCCTGAAAGGCCCGATAAATTCGAAGAAAACTGAACGCCGGCAGAGTTGGCGGCATGCACCGTCTCTTCAATAGCGACATCGCCTACGGTCTTGCCCGTCGTTCCAAACGGAAGAAGGCTGGCGTCCTGAATCTTGCGCTGATTGAAAGAAACCAGACCGAAGGAACCGGATGGGACCGTGGCATTTGCCTGACCGGTGATCGATCCATTATAAGAAATGGTGATATTACCTTCACCGCTGTTGAGCGCGCTTGCAAAAGATTGCGTGACGTTGATGATATTCAAATCATCGCTTTCAAAAATTTCGATATTGCCGGAAGAACTGTTGGTGATGCTGACCGAATCCACCTGGATTTCAATGGGATTCAGGGTCGCGCCAAATCCCGTGACCGTGTTTGCCGTCAATCGACCCGACGGGGCTTGAATATTCAGAGCCGTGGTGTTGACGTCGAAGACGCCGCCGCTGGACGAGGTCAAGGTCACCGCCGAAGTGGTGGCGTTGGTCGTGATCAGCTTGCCAAGTGAGATGTTTTCATCGGCGCTCAGGGCGATGGTTCCCGATCCTGCGTCAAACACCGTTCCATCGACCAAAGTGATTGCCCCGCCAGAGCCCGCATCCGAAGTCGCGTCTGAATCGGCTGTCACCGTCAAACCGACGGAGGTCAGATCCGCCGCCGCAGTGAATATCGCATCGTCATCCGCCGACAAGGTCATGGCTCCGCCAGAAGTCACCGCGCCAGTCACATTCAGTGAATTACCGCCGCCCACGTCTACGATCATGGTTCCGCCAACGGTGGAGGCGCCGAGCGTGAGGGCGCTGTCGGTGTTTACGGTTACATTGCCGGAACTGCCCGTCGTCGCAAAGGTCGTCGCGCCGGTGAAAGAGTTGGAAGTATTATCCAGAGTGATCGCGGCGTCCGCCACGTTGGTCGTGAAACTGGCGGTTCCCGTCGCGGTCAACGTTCCGGTATCGGTGATCGCCGCGCCGGAAGTCACAGACAGATTGCCGTTCGCCGTCACATTCTGCGCGAAAGAAATCCCGCCCGTGCCGTTGGTGATCGTCAAACCTTTAAAAGTTGAAGCGGCGGTAGCGAAATTGATCGCGCTTCCCGCCTTGTCAGCGACCAAGGTCATGGTTCCAATCTTTGTACTGTTTGCAGAGCTGATACCGTTCACGGTGATGTTGCCGTTGGTCGAATCGCCCAGCGTCAATGTGCCCGCTGTGATGAGTTGCAATTCGCCGCCGTCCAGCGTCAGGTCGCCCGCCGTACCTCCCAGCCCGATAGTTCCCGCGTCGGAGACCAGAATCGAAGCCGATCCGGTTCCCGCGTTGATCGCGCTCGAACTGTTCAAAATGATGTCGTTGGCGGTGATCGAAAGCGTGTTGTTGCCGGTGGTGAAGGTCTGCCCGCTCGCCAGAGTGAAATCTCCCGATCCGTTATTGTCGGAGTCCGCGTCAAAAGTCACGCTTCCGGTTCCCGTCAAACTGGAATCGGAATTGATCGTGATTCCCGCCGCAGAGGCCAGGCTCAAAGCGCCCGTGTCAATCGTCATGCCGCCGTTCACCGTGATCGCGCCGGTTGCGTTCACCGCCAGAGCGTTGAAGGTCGTGCTGTTGGCGAAGGTCACCGTGCCGCCTGAATTCAAAGTCAGCGTTCCCGCTATGTTATCGCTGTTTGCCGCAGAAATCGTATTGGAGCCGTCGCCCACGGTGATCGCCCCGCCTGAAGTGTTTCCAAGAGTCAGGCCCGTCGCGGTGATGTTTGCCAGTTCGGCGCTGGAAATCGCCAGGTTGCCCGTCGTGCCGAGTCCAATGGTCCCGGAGTCGGAAACCAGTATCGTGGTCGCGGCGCTTCCCGTGTTGATGTTGCCGCTGAGGATCAGATCGTTAGCGGTGATCGACAAAGTATTGTTGGTGGTCGAAAGCGTAGTCGAAGCGTTGACTGTCAGATCGCCGCTTCCATTGTCATCAGAATCCGCGTCGATGGTGGTCGCGCCCGCCGTGGTCACATTGCCCGCTATCGTCACATCTGTTCCCGCCGTCAGGCCCAGCGTGCCTGAAATCGTCGACGCACCCAGGGTGATCGCATCGGCATCGCGCAGGCTCACGTTGTTGCCGCTGGAAACCACAACCGTGCCAAAGTTATTCGTAGACAGATCGAGGGTGATGTCGTTGGCGGAACCCGCCGCCAGCGTCGTCGTCCCGGAAATCGTTGAAGCCGTTGTGTCGGTGATCGCGCCGCCTGTCGTCAAATTAAACGTTGTCGCCGTCACGCCCGCTACGCCGTTGACCGTATTGATATCCACGCCGTCCGCATCGGTGAAAGAGACCGTCTGCCCCGCCGCCGAGATCGCCAGATTATCCACATCCGTTGATGCGTCGGAAATCGCAACCGTGCTTCCCGCTTCGATTGCAAGTCCTGTCGCGATCACGCCGCCCGCAGTCCCCGTAACCGTGGAGCCGGTGCGAAGATGCAGATTGGTGGCGTTGCTCGGCGTCACGTCGGCGCTGATCGTCGCCGCGCCTGCGCTGGTCGTGCCCACGACCAGATTCGTTGCGGTAATAAGAGCCAGTTCCGCGCTGGACAATTCCAGCGTATTCGCCGCCGCGTCTGTCGTAGAACCCAGATCAATCGCGTTGCTTGCGGTATTGGAAACCAGCGTCACGGTTTGGCCCGAGGCCGCCACCGCGCCGCCAATCGCCATTTTGTCGGCGGTCAGCGTAATATTTGAACTCGCTTCGATATCGTTGCTCGCCGCCGTGTTGGCGACGGTCAGAGTTCCGCCCGTCGAGGTCAGACCAACCGTTCCGCTGTCGGTATCGATGCCGGTCACGCTGTCCACTGTGGTAACGGAATAGCCGTTCGCCTGAGAGAAGACAACGTTGCCCGTCGATAAATCCATCGCCAGATTGCTGATGCTGGTATTGGCGTCGTTGATCGTCACATCACCCGCCGCCGTCACCGCCAGACCGGTAGCGATCACGCCGCCCGCCGTGCCTGTGACCGTTGAACCGGATTTGATATGTAAATTCGTTGCGTTGCTCGGCGTGATATCCGCGCTGATCGTCGCCGCGCCCGCGCTGGTCGATCCCACCACCAGATTGGTCGCCGTAATCTGATTCAGTTCCGAACTGGACAGTTCCAGCGTATTCGCCGCCGCGTCTGTGCCGGAGCCGAGATCGATCGCGTTGCTTGCCGTCGAAGAGGCCAGCGTCACCGTTTGACCGGAGGCCGTCACCGAAGCTCCAATCGCCATCTTGTCAGCAGTGAGTGAAATATTCGAACTTGCTTCAATTGCATTGCCAACCGTCAGGGTTCCCGTCGTCGCGGTCAGAGACACAGAGCCGCTATCGGTATCGATGCCGGTCACGCTGTCCAGAGTCGTCACCGTGAAACCGTCGGCTTCGGTGAATGCGATATTACCATTCGATAAATCCATCGCCAAGTTGGTGACGTTGGTCGACGTGTCGCTGAAGGTCACGTCGCCTGCGGTGCTGATGACCAGATTGTCTTCAATGATGCCGCCCGCCGTCGCCGTCACGCCCACGCCGGATTTCAAATGCAACAAGGTCACGCCTGTGCCTGCGCTGGCGCCGGGGGTCACGTCGCTCGCCACGGTGATCGCCCCTGCCGTGGAGTCGCCAATAATCAGCGTTGCGGCGGTCAGATTCTGTAATTCGGTATTGCTCAGGTTGAGTCCTGCGGAGGAGCTGCCCAGCCCAATCGTGCCGCCGTCGGAAACGAGCAGGGACAGGTTCGCCGAACCGCTGGTGATCGAACCGTTGATCGCCATGTCGTCGGCGGTGATGCTGAGAGCGTTGTTCGCAGAGGATAATGTTTTACTCGACGCCAGCGTGAAGGTTCCCGTTCCGCTATTGTCTGTATCCGCGTCTATCGTGACCGTTCCGCCGGAGGTGAAATTGTCGTTCACAGTCACGCCGTTGGCCGCGTTCACAGTCACCGCGCCCGCCGGGGCGATGCCGCCTGTCGTTGCGTCCAGAGTGATGGAGCCTGCAGAGGTGATGGTCAAACCGCTGGCGATGGAAATGTTATCGCTGGAATCGGCGGCGTTGTCCGAGTCGCCGTCAAGCGTCAGCGCGCCGGTATCCGTCGTCAGAGCTACGTTGACCGCGATGCCGTCGTCGGCGTTCACTGTCAGCGCGTTGAAGGTTGATGCGGTTCCCGAGAAGGTCACGCTGGAGTTATCCGCGTTTGCATTGAGGGTAACGGTTCCCGTTATATTATTGCTGTTCGCCGCGGTCACGTTGTCAACTGTGATGTTGCCTGCAAGCGAATCGCCAATCACCAGATTGCCGGCGCTGATTCGTCCCAGCTCGGTTCCGCTGATCGTCATGGTATTGCCGGAAGCGTCGCCGAGTCCGATGGTCGCGTTGCTACCGGATATATGCGCGAGGATGGTCGTCGTCGCCGTGCCGCTGTTGATCGAACCCTGCACATCAATATCCTTGCTCTTCAGAATGATCGAGCCGTTGTTGGAGGTCAATCCTCCCAGCGTCAGCGTGCCGTCCCCCGCCGTCAGCTCGATGCTTCCGCCCTGTGTCTGCAGAGTGTCACTGGTATCGGCGAATGAGATATTTCCGGTCGTTGTTATGAACGAAACGGAATTGCCTGAAGTCTGCGCCAGACTCAGCGTGTTGTCGCTCAGGTCGTTGATGGTGATGGTGTTGTCTGCGGTCAGGATGATGTTGGTCGTCGCCGAGATCGCTTCGAGAGTCGTTTCAAAAATAGTGGTCTGACTGCCGGACGTGAAGCCGGTGATGCTGAAGGAGTTACCGCTCACGCCAAAGGTGACCGTGCCGCTGGTTCCTGAAGACGCCGAACCGTCGGCGATGATGATTGACGCCGGATCGAGGAGCAGGGTTCCGGTCTTGCCGTTGTCCGCCATCAGATCGACCGAACCGTCGAAATAGAGTTCTTCTTTACCCGAGACTTCGACGAAGCCGCCGTCGCCGCCCAGCAAGCCGCCGCGCGCGCTGACGCGCCCGAAGAAATAATTGCGTCGATCCGCCCAGAAAATCGCCCGACCGCCGTCGCCGTTGGTGAGGGCGTCGGCGAAGAATTGCGCGTTGGCGTCCACATAGGTGTCGATGGCGTTGGGAACCGTGCCCTGTCCCTGATAATCGCCGCCCGCCAGAATCGTTCCGCCGCCCAGATCGCCGGAGACATCGACCAGGGTTCCGCTCATCAAGGCCACGTATTGGCCGAGAATATGCACGTCGCCGCCGGTCTCGCCGCTGTCGCGTCCTGATGCGTCGAGCGTGCCGCTCACGCTGACGATGCCGTTGTCGCCGCCGGATAAAATGATCTTGCCGTTTTGTTGCGTCGCCGACTGCGCCTGAACGATGCCGCTCATATTAATAACGTTATCGACAATGCCCTGCGCCGCCGCCACGTCCATGCGCACGATGCCGCCTTCCGCCAGAATACTGCCGGAGTTTTTCACCAGCGAGTCGAGCTTTGCGCCGTCCACGCCGAAGACCGATTGCGCGACTTCACTGCCGATGCCAAGGTTGACCAGTTGATCGCCGTAGAGATCGAGGGTGAAGGTATTCGCGCCTGCAAGCGATACGCGACCGAGTCGCGCGTTGATGACGCCTTCGTTAATGACGCCCGGAGCCACCAGCGCGGCGAGTCCGCCCTGGGCAACCGACAAGGTTCCCCGGTTGACCACCGTCGCCGCGATGTCGGGGGCGATGCTGAAATTATAATTGCCGCTCAAAAAATCTGAATTGTTGATGTCGTTGGTGGTCGCCACCAGACTGTGAACGTCGATCTGCGCGTCCTTGCCGAACATGATGCCGTTTCGGTTGATGAGCATGAACATGCCGTTCGAAGTCAGCTTGCCGAGAATGGATGATGGATCGTCGCCGATGACGCGGTTCAGCGTCACCCCGTTGGCGCCGTGCGATAACTGGAAGTCCACATGCTCCGAGGTTCCGATGTTGAAGGAACCCCAGTCGATGATGGCCTTCTGCGAACTCTGGCTCACCGTCATTTGAGTCGCGGTGTCCTGATTGACCGATGCGGAACCAGCCTGCACCTGCGGGTCGGTGGGCAGAGCGAAGGAGACGGAAGGGAACAGACTCAGGGACAATACAAGAAACGAAACAAATTCGTGCAGACCGCGAATGCGTCGGAGCCGCTGGAACACCTGACCGCGTCGCCCCGTGGAAGAAGTCGCGCGACGCTTCGGCGCTTTCGGCGCAAGCGGCGGCGTTGGCAAGCCTGCCAATGCCGGATTACTGCGCAAAATCTGTTCGCCCTGCCTCATCAAATTCATGATCAATACCTCGCCGTCAAACCAAAGAAGAATCTGGGATCGTCGTCGCCTGTGGAACTGACGACTTCATCCAGGGGTTTATTCATTTCAACATAACCTGAAATATAGGAGTTCAGATTGAAGCGCGTTCCGATACCTGCGGAATAACGGTCCTGCCGCTTCTCGCCGTTGACGGTGCGGGCGCGCGTCCAAACGGTTCCGTAATCGAAGAAAGTGTAGGCCTGCAAGTCTTGCAACCAGGGTTTGTTCACGCCAATGGCTTTTTGAAATTCCACTTTGAAGGCGAGACCTGTGTCGCCGGTGATTTCCGAGGAATCGTAGGCGCGACCGAAACGCGAGCCGCCGAATCCGAACTCTTCCGATGCGAGGAGCGGGTTGAAAGCGTATTGCCAGGCGAAAGAACCTTGAAGCATCCACGACGGCGCGATCTCCTGCAGGCGCATCATCTGTCCCGAGAGTTTGGTGAAATCGCTTCGACCCGCTTCGCGCGTGAGGCGTTCAAAGCCCGACTCGGTGGCGTTGAAAATATTCAATCCTTTGCTCAGGCTGATCGAGAACAGATTGACGCCGCGAAACGAATCCGCGTAATCGTAACTGGCTCCCAGTTCAAAAACGCGCAGACGATCTTCTGAGTCCGCTGTTTCCAGTATGTCGGTTTCGGAACTTTTCACGTTGAGTCCGGCGAAGGCCGTCAGGTTTTCTCCGCGCGAACGAATGAAGGGATGCGTGACGCGAAAGCCCAGACTCGTACTCGTGCCGTCCACTTCAAACAATTCGAGAGTGTCGCCCGGTTGCGAGTTGGCGTAGGAACCGGAAATCTGAAACCGCGTTCCCTCTCCGTTGAGAGGGGTATCGTAAAAGCCGCTGATGAATTTCAATTCATCCGTCTGCGAGGTGATGACGCTTTGCAGGCCGATGCGGTCGTACATTTTCAGCGGCGAGTTCGCCGTCAGCCCCATCGAAAATTGCACGGGGCCGTTGAAGTCGGTGCCGCGGTTATCGAGCGAGACCTGGGCGTCGTAAGATTTATTCTCGAGGATCAGATCCAGACGCGAAGCGCCCGGTCGGTCGCGCGACGGGGTGATGACGGATTTGACCGTGACACCCGGCAAATCGTCCGCCAATAACAGGTAGCGTTCCAGATCGCTGGAATGCAGGGGACGCGACGACAGTAATTTTTTGCGAAAGGCGTTGATTAATTTTTTGGGGCCTTGCACGTCGCCCTTGACGTTGATTTCGTCAATATAGCCTTCGATGATGCGCAGGCGGATGACCCCGTCGACAATCTCCTGCGGAGGCACCACCGCCTTCGACAGGATGTATCCATCGTTACGGTACCTTGCGGTGATCGCCGCGGCCATGCGGTAGACGTGGGCGAGAGAAACCTCCCGGCGTAAAAAATTTCGGGATAAATAAGCGAATTGTTTTTCCGAGTAGACCGTGGCGCCGGAGATGATGATTTTATTTAAAAAGAAACGGATTTTTTTGAGTTCTTCAGGCTCTGCCGGTTTGAGATTGTCCGGTTGCACCGGAACAACCGTCGAGCGGGGCTTCGAGGGGGCTTCGAATCGTTGCTCAAAGCGTCCAGGGTCGGCCTGTTGGCGCGTCTGGCTTCTTCCCTGCTGGCTGATTTGTGCTTGTGCGAATTCTGGCATCACTATCCCGGCGACTGCGAACAGTATCGTGAGGTTTCTCAAAACCCCAGATAAATCCGGCTTGAATGTTAGTAGCCTTTTCAGCGTTTGACTCGATCTCATTAGTTTAACGGCAAAGAATCGGGGAAGTAAACTCCCATAACTCTTTATTTAATAAATACTTTGATAAACCGCGCGTTTTTCTTTCATGGCGATTTTCAAGCAAATTCGGGCCTTTCAGAGCGCATATTTCATTGATTTCACGCGACTGAGCGCTTCTATCCAAAGAAAATAAAAGCAAGGACTATGCCATTCACCTCAATAAGGCATAGCGATCCCCTAAAACGGGCTATCACTAGAGTTATCGGTATCTGGACAAAATCGGCTTAGCAAAAAGCCGTCAAAAGGCCGGAAAAATTTTCCAGATAACGTCAAATAATTGCCATTAACCATAAAAATCATTTATTTATAATGATTTGAATCGGCGAAATTCTGGCGACCCTTTGAAGGGAATACATGCGTCCAGAGACATGGGGGATGTGTGAAAAACCGAAATTTAAAACAAGGCTTGTTTTACGGTATAATGGAGAGATCGGGGAATCCATATTCCCGAACAAACGACGGCGTCTCGTCGAAGCGTCGCATCGAAGGCAAACCCTTGCCGGGAGAATTTTCTCATGTTTAAAAAACTTTCCAGCCCGCGCTTTATGGCTTGCGTGTTCTGCGTGATTTACGCCGCAGGCATGATGGCTGTGGCCGTATTTCGATAAGGTTCAATCAGAAATGAAAACGCCGGATCGGTTAGCCGACCCGGCGTTATGATTTCGATGGACTGAAAACCCGTTCCCTGCGGATTAAGCGCCGGGGGGGCCTGCTTTGACGCTTCCGCAAGAAACGGGCTATTTGTAAATCGACGCGCTGTAGAACGCCCTCAGTATTTAAAAGTTCCCACCAGACGTTTCAACTCGCTGGCCATTTCAGACAGCGACCCCGCCGAAGCCTGAGTGTTCTGTGCGCCCTGGGTGGTGTCGTCCGCCGCCTTCGCCACCTCAAGGATATTGCGGGTGATGTCTTGCGCCCGTCGCGCCGCTTCGGAAATATTGCGACCCATTTCAGAAGTGGTGGCGGACTGCTCTTCAATCGCCCCGGCGATGGTGGTGGAGATATCGCTGATGCGATTGATCACGTTGCTGATCTCCTCGATCGCTTGCACCGATTTGGTGGTGTCGTTCTGGATCGCTTCGATTTTCTGACTGATGTCCTCCGTAGCGCGGCTGGTCTCCTTGGCCAGCTCCTTGACCTCGTTCGCGACGACGGCGAATCCTTTGCCCGCTTCACCGGCGCGCGCCGCCTCAATCGTCGCGTTCAGCGCGAGGAGGTTGGTCTGTTCCGCGATTGAAGTGATGACTTTGATGACTTCGCCAATTTCCGCCGAGCTGATTCCCAATTGAGTCACGGCCTGATTGGTTCGCGTCGCGACCTCCACGGCGGTCGAAGAGATTTTGGCCGCTTCCTGAGAGTTCTTGGCAATTTCACTGATACTGGCATTCATTTCTTCGGTCCCCGCCGCTACCGTGTCGACGTTCTGGCTCACTTCTTCGGACGATGAAGAAACCAGTCCCGCCTGACTCGAAGTTTGCGACGCATTGCTCGCCATCTGCTGGCTGACTCCCGTCAATTCCATTGAAGACAGCGACAGTTTTTCTGCGTTATCGCCTATAGAGCCGATACTGCGCCGCAGGTTGGCAAAGAATCTGGCAAGTTCATCTCCCATCTGCCCGATCGCATCGCTTCCGGTGATGGTGATTTCCTGTGTCAGATCCCCATGCGCCGCGGCGGAAACCACGGCGAGCATGGAATCTACTTTATTCTTCAACTCTTCCGATTGTTGCCGGTCGCGCTCTGTTAGCTCCGCGACCTCTTTCTCCCGTTTCACCTGATCCGTAATCACGGTCCATGCCACCATGGTGCCCATGCGATTTTTCTTCTGATCCAGAATAGCGCTGGCCTCCAGGTCGAGGATTTCAGGCCCCAATTGAATTTGCGATCTGAAAGGCAGGTTGCGCGCATCCTCAATCAACCGGGCCTGGTGCGACGGGTTTTTATGATAGATGTCAATCGACTGCCCGATCATCTCATCCACCTTACAAGGCAAAAGCGTCTCCAGTTCCTTGAACCTTTTGAACGACGCCGGGTTCATATAGCGCATGATATTGTCGTTGTCCGCGTACAACACGTTGATCGGCATATTTTCCACAATGGAAAGCACGCGCGCTGCTTCCAGTTCTGATTCTTGCTTGTCCTGCGCTGATTTTTTCATGCCTTGCAGGTTTTCTTCAAATTCACCATGCAGGCCAAAAGATTCGCCTTCCTTGATTTCACCGTCCAGCAAATGCGTGGACTCCTGAAAAAACACCTTGACGCTATCCAGTAAATTGTTAAACGCCTCTCCAAGGCGCCCGATCTCATCCCCGGAACGAATTTCCAGTTTCGACAAGACGCTCAGCTGACCTTTTGAAAAATTCTCCAGCGAAGTCGCCAGACCCTCAATCGGAGTTGCCAGCCCACGCGCCACCACATAACCGAAGATACTGACGGCGATCGCGATCACGATAAAAATCACGAGCATGAAATTTTCAATAGCGATGATGGGGGCGTTGATCTCTTCATCGGGAATGCGCACCAGCGTGGACCAATTCATGCCCGGAAAGCCCAATGCGCCCTGAAAATGGGCATAGCCTGAGGCCTGTACGGTATTCTTGCGCGCGTGCATTGCATAACCAAAACCCACCGCCTGGTTTTGCGTCGCTTCAATCGCAGAAGAAACGCCTTGCCGAACGAGGTTCAATTTAAATAAGACGTCAAAATCATGGAGAATCCGGTCCTCCGTTCCACGTCCGTAAGTCGGGTCCAGATCAATGATCACGTCTCCGGCTTCGTTGAGCAATGTCATCTCAGCGCCGCCCAAACCGTCTTGTTTCAGGGATGCGTAGGATTGCAGGAATATTTCTTCGACCAGAGAAAAGCGGGCATAATTTTGCCATATGGCGACCACCTGACCCGAAGCGTCTTTAACGGGAGCGGCAAAACCCAAGGTCAACCCTGCGTCTCCCGGATACACTTTCTTAACGTCTTCATTGACATGCAGTGGCAGAATAACCGTCCCCGAAAACGCAGAGGGGCCGCCGACATTGCCTTTCTGGCTCGTGTAAAATTTGCCATTCAGCACATTCTGGAACCAACTTTCATTTTTGAAATTTCTTAGGTAGAATTCTTCAGTAGATATTGCTTTTCCATTCTCGTTTTTAGAATTGATGGCGATCACCTTGCCATCCAGATCGACCAGCAGAGTGAAATAGTAGATATCGTAGGTATCGATGTACTGGTTCATAGCATCGACAATGGGGCTTTCCGCTTGCCCCCAGTATTTTTTTTCGTGAATGACGCTGTTCAGACCGAAGGCCTGCACATCGCCATAACGCTCGAACAGGTTGCGATCGATTTTATCGGAGATATTCTGAGCGATTTGCTTGAGGCTCGATGCGTTCAGGTTTTCTATTTCCTTAAAGGCATTCATGCTAATCATCCACACAATGATGATGGGAATGATTCCTACCAGCAAGTACATGACCACCTGCTTCCATATGAGACTTAAATTCGCCCAGATTTTCATAGCGCCCCCTCTAAAGTTTTCGAAAGCTGTCGGACTCCGCGCAAAAAATATCGAGCCTTCCCTTAAACATTTTATATAATTGTAAATATGATAATCCGAATAATAATTTGGAAGCTCAATATTTTCAACCATTTTTTTAAAACCCCTTCATGTGAGGTGTGAGTGAAATTTCTAAAAGCGAATTTGCTCCTGCTGTCAATTTTGCTACTCATAGCCTCTATTTGCGCTATTGCCGGGAGTTACTGGATCATCAACCATCAGCCGGGACTCATCCCAAAACCTCTGCTGGAAGTCGTCCGCGATGCCAAAATTACGGACAACCCAAAATCGGAAACCTGCTCTGAATGCCATCAGGTGATTTTCGACGCCTGGAAAAAAAGCCGTCACTCGAAAGCCTGGGTCAGCGAGTTTTACATCAAGGATTCCGAAGATCGCAGCAAGGAAAAATGCCTGCCCTGCCACATCCCTGCGGTGGTCAACCCCGGCTCGAAACCGGAACCCCGACTCGACCATCGTGATGAAGGGATTTTCTGCGCGCCTTGTCATCTCAAAGATGGAGAGATTCGCGGCCCTTACGATTTACTGGCGCCACCGCACCCGACCCGTCAGGTTGCCGACTACAGAAAAGCGCTGTTCTGCGGAAGTTGCCACGAGACCACTTACAAGGAATGGAAAGAGACGGGGGAAGAGGACAGCTGTCAGTCCTGCCACATGCCGTCCAGCCTCGGGCGTTTGACGCAAAAACTTCCGTTAAACCTGCTTCATAAAAAGCGCAAGGTCGCCGATCATTCCTTCCCGCATGGCGAGTTTTCCGAAAAGGACATTGATATTAAAATAGAATTCAAGGGACGCGGCGTCGTTCTGACTCTGCAGAACCTGACCGTACCGCATCACCTGCCGACGGCGGATAACGGAGACCCGCGCCTGTTTGTGTACTCTGATTTTTTTGATTCAAAGGGAGAAACACTGGATAGCTTTAAAGAAATCGTTTCTCCGCAACTCAAGACGGCCTTGCCATTCAAAGAACAAGTCAGGTATCATTATTTTGTATCCAATGCGAGCGCGGCGACGGTTCGGGTGGAATACAAGCCCGCCTGGAGCAAAGAAAATCAGTTGGTCTTCAGTCGCTCGTTCCCTGAGGACGGCTCGAATGGTTAATTTTTCAAGGAGAATGAAATGATAGTTCGACCTACAGCAACCCTGCTTCTATCCGGCATCTTTCTGTGCGTCTTCGCAGCGTCTTCTGCAATGGCGAAGGACGTCGTCCTGAAGGAACCTCCAAAATCACTGGACAAACACTATCCGCCGCATTCCAAAACGGCTGACTGGACCGGCATCATGCATCAGATGAGCGGTCATTTTGGCGGCGTGTTTATTAATATGCGCGAGAATGATTGGGACAACGCGATCAAACACGCGGACGAGTTGGCGACGACTTATGAGAAGGCTTCTAAAATGGTTCCCGAATGGGAGGACTATTTCGATTTGAAAGCGGCTAAAGATTTTGCCGCCGCGGTTCACACCAAAGACGGCAAAAAAATTGGCGAAGCCTCCGGCCCACTGGGAAAAACCTGCGGCAAATGTCATGCGGAGAATCAGGTGGCTGTGTGGACCAAATACCACTGGCCTTCCGTCGAGAAAATCAAAATCATGGATCCGGTTGACGAGAAGGAAATCGCTTACGGAAAATACATGAAAAGCCTTTCCAATACTTTCAAGGGAGTCACGGTAAATTTTGGCGAAGGTCAGTACGACCGTTCGGCAAAGGCTCTGGGCGATTTCAAAAAACGTTTTCTGGAATTGCGCTCGACCTGTTCCAAATGCCACACCACTCAGGCGGTGAAACAATTCTTTGTCGGCAAGCCTGTCGAGAAAGCTCTGGAAGCAATGTCGGCTGAGTTGATGGAAAAAACGCCGAATGCGGGTAAATTCTGGAGCAATGTTGGCGTGATCGGCAACGAAGGTTGCAAGAAGTGTCACCTGACGCATCGCGCCTTTGCGATTTTCCAGGAGACCTGGCACGACGACGAAAAATAAGGACGGTCTGTTTTATTCCGGGCGCGTGGATTTACGCACGATGTCCTGGTCAAAATAATTGATCGACATCCCGGCGTCCAGCGTCAGGCCTTGCGCGTTGATTCCGCTGGAGCGTTCGCTGAGCAAAAACACTGCGGCGTTGGCGACTTCCTGAGTCGTCAGCGCCTTTTTGCGTAAGGTGGCTTTTTCCGCGTACAGGTAGGAGTCGATATAACCCGGAATTCCCGCCGATGCAGAGGTCTTCAACAATCCCGCGTTGACGGAATTGAAACGCACCTGGGAAAAGGCGCTGAAGGATTTCGCAAGAAAACAGATCGAAGAGTCCAAAGCGGCTTTCGCCGGAGCCATGAAACCGTAGTTCTCCGCCGCCATGCGCGTGGTGGAAATGGACACAGCGACCACGGAAGCATTTTCATCGAGCAGATCGCGAAAGGCGTTGGCCAGCGCGATCAGCGAATAGCAGGTGATGTCGATGGATTGCAGAAAATCTTTTTTGATCGTTTCGTGGAAGGGTTTCATGCCTTCCGAGTAATTCGCAAAGGCGATGGAATGCACAATGCCGTGCAGAACAGAGACTTGTTCTCCCACTTGCGCGCGCAGGCGTTCGACTTCGCCCTCCTTCTCGAAATCGCAGACAAAAACCGGGGCGTCTCCGAGCAGGCGTTTCAGCGATTCTTTTCTGGCCTCCGAACGCACGCTATAGAAAACGCGAGCGCCCGCCTGCTCCAGAGTTTTGGCAATGAAGTAAGCGACGCTTTTTTTATTGGCGACGCCAGCGACGAGAAAATTTTTACCCTGCAATTCGAGAAAATCCATCAGCGCTCCGTGTTCCGGTTCCATTCGCTATTCATTGCGCATCTTCCACCAGCATCGCCGCAAAATCAAGGGTCAGGATCGTTTGTCCCGCAACGCTCGCCTTGCCTTTCATATACCAGGCCGCGCCGCTTTGCTCGGTCACTTCCGCCTGCATTTCAAGTCGATCCCCCGGCCGTACGGCGCGTTTTAATTTTACGTTATTGATGCGGGTGATGACGGGAACATGATCTTTGGGCGCGTCCGAGCGGCGACTCATCAACAAGGCGCCGGTCTGAAAAATCGCTTCGCAAATCAAAACGCCGGGCATGATGGGCTTGCCGGGGAAATGTCCCTTGAAAAAATCTTCCTCTTCGGAAATCAGGCGCGTCGCATGAATGCGGTTCTCATCCACAGAAAGAATTTCGTCAACGAATAAAAAGGGCGGGCGGTGCGGGATGAGATCGTGTATGGAATCCATGAGCGGGCAGTCGACCTTAAATGCCGCCGGTCACTTCCAGAACGGAGCCGGTGATATAGGACGCGTCTCCCGACGCCAGAAACAGAACGCAGGACGCCACTTCTTTCGCATCGCCAAAACGTTTCAGGGGAACCATTTCCAGATAGGCTTTTTTCTGTTCGTCCGGCAGATCAGCGATGAAATCGGTGTCGATGAATCCCGGAGAAACGCAGTTGACGGTGATCTTGCGTCCCGCCACTTCTTTGCAAAGGGACTGCATGAACGCAACCTGTCCGGCCTTGGTCGCGGCGTAATTGGACTGCCCGGCGAAACCGATGCGACCGACCGGCGAGGTGATGAGGATCAGGCGTCCATAACGTTTTCGCGTCAGGCGCTGAACCGCTCCCTTGCACATATAAAAGGTGCCGGTGAGGTTGGCATCGAGAACATTGCGCCAGTCTTCTTCCTTCATCAGGCCGACGATGGAATCGGCGCGAATTCCGGCGCAGTGCACCAGCGTCTGGAAAACGATGTCGTCATTTTCAAGGGACTTGTAGAAGGCTTCGGTTTCTTCGGAACTGGAAACGTCGCATTGCCGGATCTGAAGATTATCGCCAAAGCGACGGTTGGCTTTGCTGAACGCGTCGGCCTCTTCCGTATTGGATCGGTAAACGGCGACGACTCGACCGCCTGCATTCAGAAAGGCTTCGGCGACGGCGCGACCGATGCCCCGGGTTCCCCCGGTGACGATCGCGGTTTGACCTTCAAAATCGAATCTAAGATGGCTTTCCGGCATGAGTGTCGTTGAAATCAGACGGATGCGGCGACGAGCGGCGGATGCGTTTTCAAATTGCGTAGAAATTTGTCCACTTCGTTGGACACGATGACGCCGTAATTCGCGGCGCCCAGCCAGCCGGACATGATGATGCCCACGGAACCGGTATGGAACAGACCTGCGATTTGATCGGGCAATTCGCGGCTGATCTGCAAACCTTCAAACTTGGTTCCGAAGGAAGTTCCCTGAGGGTGCAATGTGTATCGCTTGAATGTCGCCGGAGTCGAGGCTTCCAGATGATCGGAAATTTTTCTGATATTGGGCACGTATTTTTCCAGAGCGTCCAGCGTCGTCTCGATCAACGATGTCTTATCGCGTTCGTAGTCCGCTTCACTGAGGTTCGCCCAGTCTTCGTAACGCGCGTTGGTGGAGGAAACGATGGAATAGCGATTTTGCCCCGGTCGTATGAAGGGGTGGTAAAAAGAAAAGGTCCGGCTCGTCACGTCTTTATCGAGAATTTTCCCGGTATCGTATTGGTCGGCGACGGATGAGAAAAGCAGATCGCCGTCGTAATCGACTTTTTCGCCTTTTTTGACGCCGATATACACCTGGCAACTGGAAGTGTTCAAGCGAACCTCGCGGGTTTTCTTCACAAATTCCGGCTCGAAATGCTCTTCTCCCACAAGCTTTTGTACGGTCGTCATGATATTGGAATTTGAAAGCACCGTGTCGCAGGCAATGTCCTGGCCGTTGATACGAACGCCGCGCACCGTTTTATTTTCCACATACACTTTTTCGACCATGCAATGGGTGCGAATGTCCACGCCGTTGCTCAGCATTTCCTTCTTCATCTGTTTGATGAGATCGTCGGTGCCGCCCTGAAAGGTGTAGACGCCCTTGCTCATGAAGTTCGAAAACACGATGCCGTAAGTCAGAGCCGGGTCGTCCAGCGTCGAACCGTTGGCGTAAGTGATCGGTTCCATGAGAAAACGCCAGACGTCTTTTCGACCCGGAAAAAACTTCTCGAACAGGTCGCGCGTGGACATGACGATTTCATCATAAAAATTCATATTGCGGACGGTCACGAAGAACTCTTCGATGGTGTCTCGCATGATCCCGAAACGGTCGCAAAGCAGGCGGGTGAAATCGACGCGGTCGAAGGTGGTGTTCACCTCAAACTGCGGATTGTCGAAACGTATGTTCTTGAGCTGGATGACCTTACCCGCCATATCATGGGTCCAGTATTTGCGGAAGGTCTTTATCATGCCAATGGGGAAGCCGTGCAAAGAGATATCCAGCACATGGCCGCCTTTACGCTTGAACCAGGTCGCCATTCCGCCCAGATTGTAATGATGCTCCGCCAGTAGAACATTATGGCCCAGTTTAGCCAAAACATTCGCCGCCGTCATACCGCCCAGACCACTGCCGATGATGACGGTGTCGTATTTGGTTTTTGCTCCTTTAAGCCAGTCTCGGGACATAGTATCTCGCTGGTTTGAGAATGAAACTATTCAGTAAAATGCCAATCCGTATCAAGGTTTCAACAGATGCAGATTGGCCATTGAAATACCGCTTAATGTTGCTCCAATGATACCCAAAAACCCCTGGTCTGTGCCACAAATAAATAGATTTTGAATCGGCGTCTCGCCGTTTTTCAACTTTTCAGGGGCGCCGTACACCGCTCCGTTGAGGTGACCCGTGTATTTATGGATCGTTTTGGGCGTAAATGTGTCCAAAAATACCACAGTTTCGCTAAATTCTGGGAAAAATTTTGCCAATCGCTCCAATGCCTTCGCTCTACATTCTTTTTTTGCGGCGATATAGTCCTTTCGAATCAAGCCGTTCCAGTAATCGTAGTTGGCCTGATTGGTGAGACGTAGGATACCTTCTGACAAAGGCGTTTCATACTGAAAATGATTAGGGCAACAAAGAACACCGCTGTCCACGTCAATCGCCTGATCGGGAGTCTGGTAACGAAATCGTTCGGTCAGATTGTAAAACACGATGCTCCGATCATAGCCCAGGCTCTTCGGGTTACGGTCCAGAACAAAGATGGATTCCATGAAGGTCATCTGTCCGGGAGTCGTTTGTTGCGCGATATCCAGCTCCGGGGCGCACAGTTTGAGGGTTTCGATATAACCGGCGGAGGACAGGATCGCGTCCGCCTGCAACTCGCGACCGCTTTCAAGTTCGACCGTCCCCGCAACGCCGTTGCGTACCGGGATGGATTTCACGCCGTCGCCCATTATCATCTCGCCGCCGAGGCGCTGGTACTTGTCCACCATCAATTGCAAAATATAATGCATTCCGCCTTCGGGCTTGGAGAAACCTTCCATGAAGATGCTCTTGAACATGATGACGAACTGGTAAAAATCCATATCATGTTCGCGCGCGCTCCCGTAATAAGCCAACGGACAGAACAACATGTCTATCAACAAGGGATCGCTCAGGAAACGCCCCATCACTTCTTTGGCGGAAGGGCCGTCGTCGGAATTGAGGGAAACTTCGTCGTAGGATTGTATGATCTGCAATAATTTCTGGAAGCCATCCATCTGCTCCGGGAATTGCTCGGCGATCTCCTGTTTGAAAAATTCGAAGTCATTGCTGAAGCGCAAGGACTTGCCGGGAAAACGGATCTCCGACATCTCCTGCTGACGCAGACGGAACTCCTCGTGTCGAAAGCGTAGTTGTTTGAGTAATTTTCCTAAAGGAGAGCGGCGGTCGCCGGGTGGGGAATAATTGGTCATGGCGTGGAGGCCCACGTCAAAAGTGCGGTGTTTGCGCGCGTAAAAGGAATTGAGGCCGCCGGGCACGGTGTGCTTTTCGACAATCACCACTTTTTTGTCGAAAAGCGCCATGCGGATGCCCGCCGCAAGGCCAGACAAACCGGCTCCAATGATTATCGAATCGTATTTCATGGATCAGGGAAACCCGTTGAGCGGGTAAAACCCGCTATAAAAAAACAATGCCGCCAAGGAGGAAGCCTCCAAGGCGGTTCACGTTTTCTCTATTCAGGGGTTCTTCTAAGAGGCGGGCGCGAACCTTAGCTGGCGAGTTGACGTTTGCCCAGCAAAGGTTGAAGGTAGTTCACACAACTTGACATTGTCGCCAGAAACTCATAATCCTTTTCCGGCACTTCAATATTAAAACGTTTTCTTAATTCCATCACGATATCCAGAAAATCCATGGAATCCAGATCAATCTGGTCCCGCAATTTTCCGTCATCATTGATCGAATTGATGTCCTCATCTGGAGCGATTTCGGAAAGAATATCCATAATCGCCTGTCTTACTTCTTCCTTTGTCATCAAGTCCCCTCCAAATTGGATGATTCTTTTGATTTTAGGTGAAACAACAACCAATTTCAACTTTAATCTTGGTATCTCTTGACTATCAAAACCGAATTGATGCCAAACATTCCAAACGAATTATTCATAATGTATTCGGGCGTTTCTATTTTCTTTGGCGTGTTGGCGACCACCTGTTTGAGATGGCATTTCGGATCCATCTCGTCGAGATTGATCGTCGGATGCACATAGCCGTCGTCGAAGGACGGAATGTTGCCGGTCAATTCCAAAGCCCCCGCCGCTCCCATCGTATGCCCGATGAAACTTTTTGTGTTATTGATAGAAACCGTGTCCAGATCGCCAAAAACCTCGCGCAAGGCCGTCGCTTCCTGAATGTCTCCCAGATGCGTGGCGGTGGCGTGCGCGTTCAATATATTGATGTCCTCCGGCTTCAATCCTCCCTGCTTCAAAGCCTGGCGAATGCATTGCGCCTGCCTTGCAGGTTCGGGCAGGATGAAATCCGTCGCGTCTGAATTGATGGCGTAGCCCGCGATTTCTCCATAAATCTTCGCGCCGCGTTTCTTCGCGTCCGACAAACGCTCCAACACATGGATGCAACCGCCCTCCGAACAGACGATGCCGTTGCGCTTTGTATCGAACGGACGACAGGCCTTGGTCGGGTCCTCATGCGAAGCCAGGGCGCCTTCGCTCTTGAAGCTGGCAAAAATCCCGAAGGTATGAATGCTTTCCGAGACGCCGCCCGCCAGCGCCATATCCACTTCGCGCAGGCGCAACATCTGAACGCCCTGAATGATGCCCATGTTGCCCGCCGCGCAAGCCGCGCCGATGGTGTAATGCGGCCCGGTGATGCCCATGTTCAAAGTCACCTCACCCGCCGGATTGTTTGCCACCGTACGCGGGTTATGGTGATGCGACCAGAATTTGACGTCGTGATTGAACTGACTGAGATTATAAACTTCGTTTTCGGTCTCTACGTTGCCATGCTCGGTCACGCCGAGATACACCCCCACCCGCGACCGGTCCACAGCTTCCCAGTCCAGGCCCGAATCATTCACCGCCTCGCGCGAACAATAGATCGCGACCGAACCGGCGCGCGTCCCACGCCGAACTTCCTTCTTCTTTTGATACTTCAACTCGTCAAAATGGCAAACGCCCGCGAGGGTTTCGCCAATATAGCGCGTCTCAAACTTCTGTACGCCAGAAACGCCGTTCAGCAGACTTCTGCGGAACTCAGTCAGATTATTGCCATTGGGCGCGGTGAGTCCAATGCCAGTAATGACAATGCGATGATCGGGATTGTCCTGTGGGTTCATTCGCCAGAGTTTGGGGCAAAAAAGAAAATTTAAGTTGGAAAGGCGGTCACTCTAGCATATTTTCAGTTTTCCACAAAGCGATTTGTTCACATTTGGAAAAACCAATGCCAGACTTTATGGCTTGAGGATGGAGTCCAATTTATCAAGAAACTCTTTGATTTGGATGGGCTTGGTGATATAGGCGGCGAAGCCCATGTCCAGGCAGGCCTGAATGTCCGAACGCATGGCATTGGCGCTGAGCGCAATGACGGGGATGTCCTGCGTTTCCTGAATTTCCCGCAGGCGCTGGAACGCGTCCATGCCGTTCATGCCCGGTAAATTAATGTCCATCAGAATCAGGCTTGGAAGCTGGTCTTGAGCCATTTCGATTCCCACGGTGGCGTCGGTCGCCGAAATAAGCTCCAGCTCCGGGCGACGGCGGAAGATCGCCTTGACCAAATCCAGGTTGGCCTTATTATCTTCAACATACAAAACCTTCGGCTTCATTTTTTACCTGATCCGCTGAGCAAGGTCGATAAGAGATGAGTGAAACGTGCCAGACAACAGTTTTCAGCGGGGAATTGACCCGCCGGTCAATCGCGAAACTTATCCTTTATCTCCAAAATTTCCGGCATCACTTCCAGGAAACGATCCACCACTTCGGGGTCAAAGTGAAGTTCTCTTTGCCCTTTAATGAAATCCAGAGCCTCTTCCACCGGCCAGGCTTTTTTATAGGGCCGCTCCGAAGTCAGAGCGTCAAAAACATCGCAGATGGAAATAATACGCACTTCAATGGGAATGTCCTCCCCCTTCAAGCCTTCGGGGTAGCCGGATCCATCCCATTTTTCATGATGAGACAAGGCGATCTTTTGCGCCAGTTGAAGCAACTCATGCTGACTGCCATCGAGTATCAAGCCGCCGATTTCGGTATGCGTCTTCATTTTTTCCCACTTCTCGCTCTCCAGCTTGCCAGGATGCAGGAGAATCCCGTCCGGGATACCGATCTTGCCAATATCGTGCATGGGGCTGGCGTTCAGGATCAATTCACAATGCGCTTCGTCGAAACCCATGTGCTTCGCCAGTGAGGCGGAAAAATGACTCATGCGCACCACGTGCATGCCGGTTTCATTATCGCGGTATTCCGCCGCGCGCCCCAGCTTGCGAATGATCTCGATGCGAGTCGCGTTCAATTCTTCGGTGCGCTCGCGCACCTTGCTTTCCAGACTTTCATTCAACAGCCGCACTTCCACCAAATTGCGAACGCGGCAAATTGTCTCCATCAAATCAATCGGTTTCGTCAGAAAATCACGCGCGCCATGCTGTAGCGATTTGAGGCGGGTTGCGCGGTCAATAAAGGCCGTCAATACAAGGACCGAGACATAACCGTTCTCCTCAATTTCCTTGATTTTTTCCATGACCTGAAAACCGTCCATATGCGGCATCTTCAAATCCAGCAGAACCAAATGCGGTTTGAACTCAGGGTAGATTTCAAGCGCCTCCCGAGGGTCGGTTGTGGATCTCAAATTTTTAAAACCGCCCTTACTCAGGCCCTGCTCAAGAAGGAAGACATTGTTCGGCTCGTCGTCTACGATTAAAAGCCTAGCGTTCAGAATTTCATCTTCAGAAATCATATTTTTTAGAGACCATAGAAAAATGAGTTAACAATAAAAACGTCATCCATTTTTTCGCAACAGACGACTCTAGCAAAAACTTGCAATGAGAGAGAACCGAATATAAATTTCACTTTCAGATCAGGCTTCTCTCTAGCGCAAGGCCGAATCAAAACAACCACAAGTCGCGCCTCATCCCAACTCCAATATCCGCTATCCTTCTATGTTCATGAAAAATGAATAAAATTGCAACTATTGTTATGCTATGAAATCAACTCTTTGAACCCAAGGTTGACGCGGATGACGTCCAAACATATAATTTCACTTTCGTCTCCAGAAAACGCCAGAACTGAATTTCCCATTTAGACGCAAAGAAAAAAATGACCCGGAAAGCACGACAAGATGCCAAAAACTAAAGACTTCAGCCTGTTCAGCGGCGCATTTTTTGAAGACCCCGCGTCTTTTAAATACGCTCCGCACCTGCAAGATTTTAAATACAGCTGGGAAGTTTTGCCGCAGTTGGAAAGCATTCTGAACCGCATTCTGACAGACAAAAAAAAAGACGCCGTCGCACAGTGGCAAGGCATCGACGCTTCTTCCAACGGTGTCTTTGTGCAAGGCTGGGTCGAACTGGATCGGCCTGTATTTTTCGAATCGGCCCGGGTCTGGCTCGACGCCGGGGTTCTGCTGGAACCCACCGCCATCATTAAAGGCCCTGCGGTGATCGGCGCCCACACCTCCGTGCGCCAGGGCGCATACATTCGAGGCAATGCGCTCATCGGCGAGCACTGCGTGATCGGACACGCCACCGAATTAAAAAATTCAATCATCATGAACCACAGCGAAGCCGGTCACTTCAATTATATCGGCGACAGCATTCTTGGCTCGCACGTCAATATGGGGGCCGGATCGCGTCTCGCCAATCTGCAATTTAGAACTGCCGAAGAAAAGCTGGGAGGCTTCATTCATCCTATAGAATTTGAAAGCGGCAACCATAAGATCCAAACCCAGGTTGAGAAACTCGGCTCCCTGCTTGGCGATCATGCCGAACTCGGTTGCAACGTCACCCTCTGCCCCGGAACGCTATTGGGTCGCCGCTCCTGGGTTTATCCCAACACCACGGTGAGCAAGGGCTTTTACCCGCCAAAATCATTCATTGTGCCAAAAGAAAGAAAGACGAAAATACAAGATCAATAGTATAATAAAAAATCCAAGTCACAGGAGAGGGTGGATTTGAGTAAAAAAACTAAAATAGCCTACGAGCGAAAATTAGCCTACGAACGCAAATTGGCCTATGAGCGAGACCCCATCCCCGAAGAGAAACCCTTAAACATTCATGAGGAAAGTTTCTCGGAAAAAGTTTCCTTCGGGCTGGCATTGGTGGTGGGCGGCGCTTTTTTCATCATGGTACTGCAGGCCATTGGGCAATCCGCAATTCAGTTTTATCAATTCGTCGCAAATCTGATATAACATCCCATCTATTCTATTTGGAAATTGAATCGCCCCGTGGTACACGGCGGCACGCGAGGGTGGCGGAATTGGTAGACGCGCTGGATTTAGGATCCAGTGGGCAACCGTGGGGGTTCGAGTCCCCCCTCTCGCATTATTAAAAACACGAATTTAAAAGCAAACCGGATTTATGACTATTCAAATCGAAGACATTGACCTGACGCACAAAAAAATTACTCTGGTGATTCCTTATGCCGACTACAAATCCCAGGTAGACGCCTACCTTCGTAAAGTCGGCAAAGATTTCAAGGCGCCCGGCTTTCGTCCCGGAAAGGTTCCTCTATCTATCATCGAGCAACGCTTCGGTCCCGAAGTGAAGCAAGAGGTTCTCACCCAGTTGATCAGCGACCGCGTCATGGCCGCGATTGAGGAAAAAGAACTGCGCGCCATCTCTCAGCCCAGCCTGCTTGAAGTGCAAGCTGAAGAAGGCACCGACATCACCGTCAGCGCTTCGGTCGAAATCATTCCGGAATTCGAGATCAAGGACTACAACGGCATCGAGCTGGATATGAAAGTCGGCGAGATCACCGATGAAGACGTCGACAAGGCCGTCGACATGTACCGTCAGCGCCACCTCGTCAGCGAACCCGTCACCGACCGGGCGGCTCAGGACAAGGACTATGTCAAACTGGATTTTCAGGGAAGCTATAACGGCGAATCCTTCGAAGGGAGCGAAGCCAACGGCTACATCGTTCAATTGGGAACCGGCCAGCTCATCGAAGGCATGGAAGCGCCCATTCTGGGAATGGAGATCAACGAGCAAAAAACCATCACCGTCGACCTGCCGGAAGCGCACCCCAACAAGAACATCGCCGGCAAACCGGTTGATTTCAGCGTGACCCTGAGAGGCATCCAGCTCAAGACCATGCCGGAGCTGACCGACGAGTTCGCTCAAAAAGCCGACCCGGAGAAAAACTTCAAAGACATTGCCGACATGAAAACCCGCATCCGCGAAGAACTCCAGAACATGGAACGGGAGCAGGCCAAACAACGCGCCAAAAAAGACCTGGCATTGAAGCTGGTCGAAATGAACCCCATTGATCTGCCCGACGGACTGCTCGACGAGCAAATCCAGTTCATGAAGCAAGAAGAAAAAAAGAAGGAAGCGGGACAAGAAGCGGGCGCCGCCGCGCCGGAAGCCGAAGCGCTGACGACCGAAGACCGCGAGAAACACACCGATGGCGCCGTGAAAATTCTGCGCGAAGAATTTCTGCTGGACAAAATTTCACGCCAGCTGAAAATTGAAATCTCGGAAGCCGATATCGATAAAGAAGTCGCCAGCATCGCCCAAATGCTCGGCGGCGGAAATATCAAAAAATTAAAGGAAGAATGGATGAAATCCGGTCTGCTGGCACGACTCCATTCGCGAATGAAACGCAACCGCACCCTCGACGCAATTTTGGAAACCGCGTCGCTCAAGGAAGAATTAGTTGACAGAAAAACAATAATTTCTGATAATTGAAACCAGTCGGCCTTCCCTATTTGCTTTGTTTATAAGGACTTATTTAAAAGCGATTCGGGAGACAGGCTTATCTTTACACTCTCCTCAAATATAGGAATCTCATGACGCCCATTGCAAACCAACTCATCCCCATTGTTGTTGAACAAACCAGTCGTGGGGAACGTTCTTACGATATTTATTCCCGTCTTTTAAAAGACCGGATCATTTTCCTCGGCACCGCCATCGACGACAACGTCGCCAATCTGGCCATCGCACAATTGCTGTTTCTTGAATCCGACGAACCCGATCAGGACATTTATCTCTACATCAATAGCCCCGGCGGGCAGGTCAGCTCTGGACTGGCGATTTACGACACCATGCAGTACATCAAGCCCGAAATTCAGACCATTTGCCTTGGACAGGCCGCCAGCATGGGCGCCTTCCTGCTCACTGCAGGCGCCAAGAACAAGCGTTTTGCACTGCCGCATTCACGCATCATGATCCATCAACCCAGTGGCGGCTTTCAGGGACAGCACACCGACATCCAGATCCAGGCCCAGGAAATCAACCGGGTTCGCACCATTCTCGAGCAGGTCATGGCGGAGCATTGCGGCCAACCCGTCGACAAGCTCCATCTCGACACCGAACGCGACAACTATATGACCGGTGAAGAAGCCAAAGCCTACGGCCTGATCGACCATGTCATCCGCCATCGCGATGAAGTTCAGAAAAAAGGCGGCGCGTCAAAAAAATAACGACGCGCCTCTAAACTCTGTTAAACTATTTGTATAATCAGATACGTAGCAATGATGAACCACTTGCGGCCCGCGCCGGAAGCCTTATATTTGAATTGAACGGGGAGATTCATGGCTAAAAAAAATTCTGCCAATAATAATTTCAGGTGTTCTTTCTGCGGCAAAAGCCAGGAAGAAGTCAAAAAACTCATCGCCGGACCCACCGTCTATATCTGCGACGAATGCATTGAACTCTGCAACGAGATCATGGTCGAAGAATGGGCGCAAGAGAAGAGCGAAGATTTCCAAAGACTGTTAAAACCCAAGGAAATTTTTGAGCACCTGAACCAGTACATCGTTGGGCAGGATCGTTGCAAAAGAATCTTGTCCGTCGCGGTGCACAACCATTTCAAGCGCGCCGATTCCAATGTGGACATGGGCGATGTGGAACTGCAAAAGAGCAACGTGCTCCTGATCGGTCCGACCGGCTCGGGAAAAACCCTCATGGCGCAGACTCTCGCCAAGATGCTCGACGTGCCTTTCACCATCGTTGATGCGACCACACTGACGGAAGCCGGCTATGTCGGCGAGGACGTTGAAAACATTATCCTCAAACTTCTGCAGAGCGCCGATTACGACGTCGAAAAAGCCGAACGCGGCATCATCTATATTGATGAAGTCGATAAAATTTCGCGAAAATCGGAGAATCCCTCCATCACCCGCGACGTGTCCGGCGAGGGCGTGCAACAAGCGCTCCTGAAAATCATTGAAGGCACCACCGCAAGCGTTCCCCCGCAGGGAGGCCGCAAGCACCCGCATCAGGAATTCTTGCAGGTCGATACGACGAATATTCTCTTTATCTGCGGCGGCGCATTTGTCGGTCTGGACAGCGTCATCCGCAACCGCATCGGCAAGAAAAATCTCGGCTTCGGACAGGAAATCGTTTCCAAATCCAAAGCCGACGTCGACGCCATCGTCGAACAGGTTCAGCCGGAAGACCTCCTGCGCTATGGCCTGATCCCTGAATTTGTCGGTCGATTCTCCGTCGTCGCCACCTTGAAAGAGCTGGACGAGAAATCCCTGATGACCGTATTGACCGAACCCAAGAATGCCCTGATTAAGCAGTACAAAAAATTATTCGAATTTGAAAACGTCAAGCTCAGCTTCACCGACGGCGCGATTCTGGCGGTGGCTCAAAACGCCATCAAGAGAAAAACCGGAGCGCGCGGTTTGCGCGCTGTGCTGGAAGACGCCATGCTCGATATCATGTTCGATCTCCCATCCTGCAAGGACATCGAGGAAATCGTCATCAGCGAAGACGTTATTTTGAAAAAAGAAAACCCTCTCATGGTCTACCTGAACCAGAAACAAGCCAGCTAGGATGAACGAAAACAAAACTGGAATCCCTCTGCTTCCGCTGAGGGACATCGTTGTATTCCCATTCATGGTCATCCCCTTGTTCGTTGGCAGGGAGAAGTCCGTTCGCGCTCTGGAAAAAGCCATGGCCGAACAGAAGAATATTTTCCTGTCCGCGCAACGCAATCCCGCGGACAACGACCCCGAGCCGGATTCCATCTACGCCACCGGCACGCTCGCCAATATCCTGCAAATCCTGAAACTCACCGACGGCACCATGAAGGTTCTCGTCGAAGGTTTGCAACGCGGGCGCATCCAGTCTTTTTACGAGAACCCCGATTTCTATGAAGTTGAAATCGTAAAAATTGAAGAAGAAGCGAAAGCGACCCAGGACGTCACCGCGCTCATGAGAAGCGTCGGCAAGTCCTTTGAGCAATACGTCAAGCTGAATCCAAAAATTCCATTGGAAGCGGTGTCTGCGGCATCGGCAATCACCGAACCGCATCGCTACGCCGACACCATCGCCGCCTACATGGTTTTCCAGACTCCCGACAAACAGGATTTGCTGGAAACCTACAGCCCGGCCGACCGCCTGCAGAAATTGCTCGGCATTCTCAAATCGGAAATGGAAATTTTGAAGATTGAGAAACGCGTTCACGGTCGCGTGCGCAAGCAGATGGAGCGCAGTCAAAAAGAATTTTATCTGAACGAACAAATCAAGGCGATTCAGAAAGAACTCGGCAAACGCGACGAGTTCAAATCCGACATCGACGAGCTGGAAGCGCAGATCAAAAAAGCCAAAATGCCGAAAGAGGTCCACGAGCGCGCGCTCAAGGAACTCAAGCGACTGGAGTTGATGCAACCCATGTCCGCCGAAGCGACCGTCGCCCGCACCTACATCGAGTGGCTGTCCGACCTGCCCTGGAAGAAGAAAGCCGGTCAGGATAAAATCCTGCTCGACGAAGCTCAAAAAGTTCTCGACGAAGACCATTTTGGACTTGAGAAAATCAAGGAACGCATCATCGAACACCTTGCCGTCCTCAAACTGGTCAAGAAAATGAAAGGCCCGATCCTCTGTCTGGTCGGCCCTCCCGGCGTCGGTAAAACCTCGCTCGGCAAATCCATCGCCCGCGCCACCGGCAAAAAATTCGTCCGCGTATCGCTGGGCGGCATTCGCGACGAGGCGGAAATTCGCGGACATCGCAGAACCTACATCGGCGCCCTGCCCGGTCGCATCATTCAGGGCATGAAAAAAGCCGGAACCGTCAATCCCGTCTTCATGCTGGACGAAATCGACAAGATGGGTTCTGATTTTCGCGGCGACCCGGCTTCGGCCCTGCTCGAAGTCCTCGATCCCGAACAGAACGCTAATTTCAACGACCATTACCTGGAAATCGATTACGATTTGTCTCAGGCCCTGTTCATCTGCACCGCCAACGTACTGCACACCATCCCCGGTCCCTTGCTCGACCGCATGGAAGTGATTCGTCTGGCCGGTTACACGGATTCGGAAAAAACCAAAATTGCAGAGAACTTTCTCCTGCCCAAGAAATTGAAGGACCACGGACTCAGCCCCAACAATCTCAACGTATCGTCAGCGGGGATGAATAAAATCATCCACGATTACACACGCGAGGCGGGCGTTCGCAGTCTGGAGAGAGAGCTGGCCAATTTATGCAGAAAAGCCGTCAAAAAAGTAATTGAAGAAGGCAAGAAGGCCTGCCTGACCACCACTCCAGCCGCGATTGAAAAACACCTGGGTGTTCCCAAATACCAGAAACGCCGCAAGGATATTTCAGAAGCCCCCGGCGTCGCCACCGGCCTTGCCTGGACGGAAGTGGGGGGAGAGATTCTCTCCATTGAAGCGCTCGTGGTATCGGGAAGAGGGCGCATGTCGCCGACGGGTAAGCTGGGCGACGTGATGAAAGAATCCGCCGAAGCCGCGATGAGCTATGTGCGCTCGCGCGCCGCAGAGCTGGGACTGGCGAAAGATTTTTACCACAAGAACGATTTTCACATCCACATCCCCGAGGGCGCCGTGCCCAAGGATGGACCGTCGGCAGGCATCACCATGGCCACGGCAATGGTCTCCGCCTTGACGAGCGCTCCGGTCAACAAAGACCTGGCGATGACCGGCGAATTGACATTGAGCGGAAAAGTGCTTGCGATCGGCGGATTGAAGGAAAAAGCGCTGGCCGCGCACCGGGAAGAAATATTCAACATCATCATCCCGGCGGATAATGAAAAAGACCTGATCGAAATTCCAGCCAGTATTCGGAAAGTCATGAAGTTCCACCCCGTCACCACGATGGATGAAGTGATCGAACTGGCGTTTCAGGGGAAATACAAGGTCATGAAGAAGAAAACCGCGCGCAAGAAAACCCCGGCGCGAAAAACCAGAGAACGACGGACCAGCCCCAGCGTCAACTCGTTCAACTGAGTCTTCTTAAAGAAAATCCCTTCAGGAAAGCCTACAGAGGGGAATCATGAAAACGCGGTGGCCCCGCGTCCCTACATATCCGACGGAAAGAAATAAGGCAGTTTGACGTCCTCGTCGAGCGCCATCACCAGCGTTTCATTCTCTCCCAACAATTCGTTCAGCACCGTCAACAAGGTCTGCGCTTCAGAGAGCGCCGCGTCCAGATTGTCTTTGCTCACGGTTCGTTTCGATAATTCGTCGTATTTTTTTACCAGCGCCGAGCCCTTGCCAATCAAGGACTGAATCACCGGATACTCCACCACCCGGTTTTTCTTCTTGCGCGAACGCTCGGAAAAATTCAGCCAGATTTCGACATCCGCCGGAGCCTTGCCAAGATCGAGCAATTCCTGCCGCACCGTTTCGAGACCGCTCGCGTCCACTCTCGCATTCAATTGACGCACAAAAGGAGCGATCGGCACCCCTTGCGAAGTTTCGCAAAGATGGCGCAACGCAAACACCAGCTTGTTGGTGTTGCTGTCCAACTGCATCCCTTTATCCGAGTAAGGTCGCAGGGTTTCGTGTTTTTCGAACCAGGTCCACAAGCCGCCATTCACCTGCACCGCAGTGCGCGTCTTATCCAACGCCTCCACTTGCTTGAGGCAGGATGCGCGATCCTGCACTTTGGTTTTGATCGTTTCACCGCGTCTCAACAGCGCCGCCAACTCCGGGTCAACGGGAGTGGACGAACGGAGCGGCTCCTTGCCATCCAGGACCTCTTCATGAGTGGTCTCAACCGGTTTTTCCTTAACCCAGGTCACCTCGCGCTCAATCAATTTCAACGGAGCCTGCTCTTCCTGTTCGTCGCCGCATCCCGACAGCGCAAACCACATTGAAAAACCCAAAACGACAACGATCCCTCGACTCATGAAACGATCCCTTGAAAAAAATTGTAATAAAATGTGTTTCTCTATTTATACATCAAAACGAGCTTGTGCGCGTCGTTATTCGTTCGATTTCATCACCGCAAAACTACAAGGCGACAACGCAAGCAAAACAGACAGCGATATAAAACGCCTCTGACGTCGCAGTAATTTCGCCGCAAGAACGAGAGGGAAGGAGAACCGTCAGGACTCGGGGAACATTTCTGCCAACAAGGTTTTACAGCGAGGATTTTGACTCATCTGGATCACGACCCGTTCATTCACCGCCAGATTCGGCATTGCTGTTTTTTTACTATAATACACAAACGAAGCCCACAATGCCGAAATATCATGGCAGTCGTTAAAGGTCGACAGGATGTTGGTCATGTTCGTCACGCTCCTGCCCTCCACCCCGTCGAACAGCACAAACATCTGCATTGCCAAATCGTAAATCAATTGATTCAACTCTTCCGAGGCAGGTTGCAGAAAAGTGAATTTATTGACATTTTTTTTGAGGGAAGCGTTGCCTGACGCCAGCACCGATAAATTGCGCGAGATACTTTTGACCATAGGCGTGATAAACGCCCACAAACTTTTATCCTCCAGACGTTTCTCCAGCCGTTCACGTTCCATCTTGCCGCCAAACATTTTCTGGAAGGCCAGAAACACGGTGTTCAGCTCGCGGATTTTATCAGGGTAGGTATTGCGGATATTGGTCTCGATCTCCTGATCGTATTTCTTCATCAAGGACAAAAATTCTTTTTTATCGATCGGTTCATCCGCCTGGATTTTTTTCGTTATCTGCGACAGGTTCTGAAACAAGAGTTGCTTCGTCTCGTCCGGGTACCAATAATCAATCTCCTGAACGATGATGTTGATGCGCTCCAGTATGTCTCGTCCGTATTTGTTTTCGTGATGCGGCGTGATGGAAATGGTGATGTCCTCCGCGCTCTTCTCCTGAACGACAATATTGAAATCCTTGTTGAACAGTTTGGAGAAAATCATGTCGAGTCGCGCAAAAGACAACTCTTTCGCTTCGATATATTTTTTAGCCTCATCCAGAATGATATTCAGGCGCGATTTTTCCGCTTCCGTCGACAGGCGATAGAGAATGATTTTTTCCTTTTTCTCCAACTCATCATCGTTGTAAACAATCAAGGATTTTTGCAGCGCTACAAAATCCTGCAACATCGACTTGATTTTTTTTACCTCTTTGCGATACGAATATTTCTTTCCCGTTTTCTTGACCAGTTCGCTCAGGAATTTGTTCACCTTGAAAATGTCGTTCATTTTCACGACCGACAATTCCTTGTTTTTTACCCGATACAAAAATTTCCCCAACTCCGGTTCCGCTTTTCTTTCCTGCAGTAATGGTTCGATGGTTTTACACATCTGGTTGTAACTGGAGTTGACGGGCCAATAGGCGTCCGGCGAATTCTCATAAAACTGAAAAGGAGAGAACTGACGATTGAGCACCCGGATTTCGCTATAGCCGCGCACCCGCGCGCCCTTCTCCTCATATCCATTCAGAAACTGACTCAGGGTGATGTCCCGTCCCTCAGCTTTTTCGATCAAATCCAGAAGCTCGGGCAGAATGGGGTTATCCGCATTTGAAGCCTGCGAATAAAAGCGCTCCAGATGCGCAATTTCATGTCGGACGTTTGGGACAAGAAAATCGATCGGGTCCAGGACAATGTCGATGGATTTGAAAATTTCCTGGCGATAAATTTCCAGCTTTGCTTCGTATTGATCCTCAGAAATCCGGGCGATTTCCTGCTTCATTTTTTTAAACAGTTCACCGATGTTTTGCAGACTACGGATTTTGATTTTAGGGTCGGTTTCCTGCTTGGAGATTTTTTCGTATACTTCGTTCAGCGCGAGAGGCAGTTTGGGGATCTGCTTCTGAATCACATTGATCAAGCGCGCCCGCTCTTCTTCAGGGCTGTTGTCCTTAGGCTCAATCGTCTGCACGTTTTTTAATTTCTCGACGCACAGATTCAATTGGTCCTTCAAGATATCAAGTTGATTTGATATTAACTGGACTTGATCTGGATTCAGCATAATGGCAAATAAATCAAACTTGAATCAATGAAACGACGGTATGACCCAGTCAGGCGATGGTCAAACGATGCTCCAAATTTTCAAGTTTTTAATAATCATTGAATTTCCGTTGAATATTTAGCTTGCGCGAAAAAACTGATGACACGCCCATCTTGTTACACAAATATAATAAGGGAATTTCCATTAGATTGGCAAGCAAAATATTCCCCTAAGTAATTATAAATGAAAGCGTTTTGCGATTTTTGAAAAAGAGGAAGCGCTTCAAAAGAAAAATCACGGCGATTAGAGTTACCTCAACACGCCTCCAAAGGCTCGCCCAAATAGCTCTATTTTATTATTTCAAGGTCGCAAGCCCCTTGATTGCATTCAAAAATTTGACATGCAATTCGGGGTATTTCCTCATAGAATAAAAAAATATGACGGTAAACCTAATGAGCGAATCTAAAAATACCGTATAAAATAAGGCGATGCTCAGTACAACGCGCCCATGGCAATTTTAATGGCGCCGAAATTGCTTTTAGTTTTATGAATGCAAACTAATTGACAGAAAACCATGAAAATCAAAAAAATTCTTTGTCTGCTAGCGACCTTAACGCTCCTGTCCGCCTGTGAAGTCCACATGGCGCCTTCCGAGTATTGGTCGCAATTATTCCGAACACAGTCCGACTCGGATTACTACAAGGGGAAGATGGATGACCTCGTAATAAACCTGACAAAACATGTACAGGACTACGAAATCAATCGCGTCGGCGTGATCGACCTGACCGACGAAGGCAACAAGGCGCCCATCCTTGGCGAATACCTCGCTTCCCGAATCGTCGAAGCCATGACCACGAACAAACTGTTCCGGGTGGCGCAAAAGGGCGAAGTCAACCAGGCGCTCATGCAATTGAACCTGCAACCCGCCTTCGTTTACACCCGGGCCGAGTTGGAGAACCTTGGAGCGGCGTTAAAATCGCAAGCCGTACTCACCGGAAAAATCACCGACCTTGGCACCAATATCGATGTGCACGCCATCCTGACCGATGTCGCGACCGGAGAAGTCATCGCCTCGGCGACGGAGAATATCAACCGCACCAAATTTGCCATCGAAATGCTTCGCCATCATTGAGCTGAATCGCTTCGGCTCCATCAAGACGTTTTTGTTTGAAAACGCTCATTTAAACCGGCTCCGATTTTTGCTAAGATGAACGCCAGCGCTACCCGAACCAACCCCTTTTCAGCTGGAGCCTGTTATGAAACGATATCTCCTTTCATTGCTTTTGGTCGCCGCTTTCCTGACCGCCTGCGGTACCGTGGGAAGAGACTTTGATACTCTTCTTGTCGACAAAATTCAGAAAAACAAAACCACCCAGGCTGAAATTCTGGATATGTTTGGCATTCCTTTTAAAGAAGGACGGGAAAATGGCTACGAAATGTGGACTTACCAGAAAGACACCTGGAATCTGATCGGGAAACCCGAGTCCAAGGGATTGGTGATTTTGTTCAGCGAACAAAACCGGGTCAAAGCCTATCGCTACACCTCTACAAACGACACACCTTAAGCCGCCGCATGGATCGAATGAAGTCTGTTGCGCTGGTGGTTTATGATTTTGACGGCACGCTGGTCGACACCCTGGACGATATCGCCGCCTCCGTGAACGCCGTTCTGGTCGAACTGGGACTGTCTGCGCATCCGACGGATACGATCCGAAAATTCGTCGGCAAAGGCGTCGTCAACCTCATGACGCGCGCGCTGGAGGGAAATGGAGACGTCGAAAACGCCGTCGCCCTGTTCAAACGACACTATGCAGATCATCTTCTCGAACACACGCGCCTGTACCCCAACGGCCGCGAAATCGTCGAGCATTTTTCGCACAAAAAACAAAGCATCCTGTCCAACAAGCCCGAAAGTTTTATCGAGCAAATTCTGGATGGCCTGAATTTCCGCTCCCCCTTCCTTTCTGTGGTCGGCGGAGACACCTTTGCCACGCGCAAACCCGACCCCGAAGGCCTCCGGCATATCATGAATCAGCACGGAGTCTCTCCCGCCGAAGTCGTCATGGTCGGCGATAGCGACGTTGACATGGAAACCGGAAAACGCGCAGGCGTCGCCACCGTTGGCGTCAGCTTCGGCTTTTGCGACCCAGGCTCCAACCCCCAGTTCCCACCCGATTTTGTGATCGACGATCTGTCCGAACTGCGCCGCATCATTCAATAAACCGGTATGAACCTTTCACCTGAATTCGAAGTCAAAGCGTATCCATTCTTGACATAAGGCAGGCGGAACCCTACAATTTTTCCTCTCATGAATTCTCTCGCACGCCCTGATTCAATTAAAACCATTTACATGATCGCCGTTTGCGGTACCGGCATGGCCTCGCTCGCCGGTCTGCTGAAAGAGTCCGGCTATCGCGTGGAAGGCTCCGACCTCAACGTCTACCCACCGATGAGCCTTCTATTGGAGCGGGCGAACATCGCCGTGCGTCCGGGCTGGAAAAAAGACAATATTCCGGATGACGCCGATCTCATCATCATCGGCAACGCCGTTTCGCGCAACAATGAGGAAGTCCAGGCCGTATTGGAAAAAGGGCTTCCCTACATGTCCTTCCCGCAGGCCCTCGCGCATTTTTTTCTTGAAGGGAGACGCTCGCTCGTGGTCGCCGGAACGCACGGCAAAACCACCACCGCCTCCCTGCTCAGCTGGACCCTGAGCCAATGCGGACTGCGCCCCGGATTCATGATCGGCGGCTGGCTGAAAAATTTCGACGGCAATTACCGCCTGCCGGAAAGCGACCTGTTCGTCTCTGAAGGCGACGAATACGACACCGCTTTCTTCGACAAGGAACCCAAATTTTTACACTATCAACCACACGCCGCCATTCTCACCGGAGTGGAATTCGATCACGCGGATATCTTCAAAGATTTCGACCATTTCCGCGCCGCCTTCAAAAAGTTCACAGCCTTGATCGACCCCAAAGGCTTTCTGCTGGCAGAAGCGACGCAGAAGATCGATCCCGAAATTCTGTCCGCCGCTCCCTGCACGGTTGAGACTTACGGCTTCACGCCCGAAGCCGACTGGGCCGGGTCGAACTACAAGGCGACGCCGCAAGGCATCCAGTTTGAACTTTCCTATAAAGGGCAGGCCACGAATGAATTTCGATTGCCCATGCTGGGGCGACACAACGCCGACAACGCGGTGGCGGTGGCGGCCATGGCCCTCAAGCTCGGCGCCGATTCAAAGGACATCGCCCAAGGTTTCGCCACATTTGAAGGCGTGAAGCGTCGGCAGGATGTGCGTGGCGAAAAAAACGGCGTCGTCGTCATCGACGATTTCGCGCACCACCCGACCGCCATTCGCAAAACCATTGAGGCTGTTCAGGAAGGTTTTCCGCAGGGAAGGGTCTGGGCCGTTTTCGAACCGCGTTCCGCCACATCCCGGCGCAACACGTTTCAAGATGCGTTTCCCGCGAGTTTCGCCCCGGCGCACGCAACTCTCATCGCCAAACTGTATGCGCCCGAAAAAATTCCAGTCGATCAGCGACTCGATCCGCAGGCCGTGGTCGATGCGATCCATCAAAATGGCGGATCAGCATTCTATCTGCCCGAAACGGAAGACCTCATCCAGCATCTGACGCAGAACTGCAGGCCCGGAGACGTCGTTCTCATCATGTCCTCCGGCGGTTTCGATGACATACACAATCGCCTGTTAAATCGACTATAATAATTCATGCGAACTCTCGGCGAATTAAAATACGCACTCATCAAAGGCGGCATTTCCATTGCGCAAGAAGACCGTCAGGCGCCCGCCATTCAATGCGGCATGATGGCCTTCCAGCCCGGCGAAGAGATCGCACTGGAACTGGCGGAAAACTTCATCGTCAAAATTCCGCTCGAAGAGAACAAAGTCGGTCTGCCGCAATTAAAATCCATCGACGGAAAAACCCGGCTCTTTCTGAATGACGCCGAATTCGATATCGCGGTGATCCCGCATCCCGGATTCATTCGCAGTCAGGAACCGCGCTCTCCCATGTCGGACAACATCTGCATGGACGGCTTCTGCCTGAATTTTTTTCTACGCGCGCTGGGCCAGAAACTACGGCTGAATCTGGAACCCGACTCCGTGCTGGAGATCATCCGCTCCGCCTTCAATCAAGGTTGCGCCGATCTCATCCAGCTCAATATGGATTTCAGCAAGGACCCCAACCGGGCCTTCAAAAGCCTCGTTCCTCTGGTCGAGGCGATCAAGAAAAACTACAGCGCCTTCGTCGCTCTCAAAGCCCTGCCGCCGAAAGACCTGCACGCTCTCGATAAGATGTACGCCTGCGGCATCGACATTCTCAACCTGCCGCTGGGAGGTTTTGCCGGGGCGGCGACGATCAGCGAGGAAACCCCTTTCGAACAGATTCTCAAAGCGCTTGAATACGCTTCAGGCGTTTTTCCGCAAGGCGCCGTGTGGACCGAACTCGCTCTGGCGGGCAAAACCGAACTGCTCAAAAATGCGATCTCCGACATCGCCGCGAAAGGCGTCATCCCGCTGTTGAAGTTACAGCCGCCCAGCATCGCCCAGGCCGACGATTATTTAAAAGTACAGGAAGTTGCCCGGCACCTTGGAGATGTTGCCGCGAAGAACAAGCTCAATCTGAAATGGCTCTACCCCAACAGCCGTTACATGACCCCTCTCGATTATGGATTTTACGTCGAAGGCTCCCCGGCGCAGATCACCATCAAGCCTTTGTACATGTCGACGCTGGGAAAGAAAACTTCCGAAGGCTTCGCCGCCTTCCGCCGCAAGCTGAGAATTCGCGATATCAGCGACTCCTTCGAATCCGCCGGACTCTGATTCCCGGCCTGGAATTGTAAGGAAACTCTTCTTGCGCCGACTTCCATTGAAAACAACTCTTCATTTTGATAACGTAAATCATGGACGATAAAACCCGAACTCAAACAAGAGCCGTTCCCCAGGTTCCGCTGAAATCTCTGGACACTCTGTGGATGCAGGTCGGCGGCACCCTGTGCAATCTGTCCTGCTCGCATTGCTTCATCAGTTGCGGGCCGCAGAACCACAGCCACGCCATGATGAGTCTGGCGCAAGTGCGCGGCTACCTCGAACAGGCAAAACAAGAGGGCGTGCAGGATTATTACATCACCGGCGGCGAAGTTTTCATCAACCCGGAGATTTTTGAGATTCTCGCCGCCATTCTGGAATACGGACCGCTCAACGTCCTCACCAACGCGACGCTCATCACGCCTGCAAAAGCGCGACAACTCGCAGGCATTCGCGACGCCGCTGAACATCCCCTGCAATTTCGCATCAGCATGGAGCATTTCGACGAAGCTGAAAACGACAAGGTGCGCGGTTCCGGCTCCTACGCAAAAGCCCTCACGGGTCTGCGCAATCTGGCCGCGGAAGCTTTCTCTCCCATCCTCACCATCACCCGCAGTTGGGATGAAGCCGACGACGCCGTCATGGAAACGCAATTTCTCGAATTCCTGAAAACGCAAAACGTGCCCGAACCGCGAATCAAAGTCCTGCCCGGATTTTTGCTCGGGCGTCTGGAGGAAAACGAACGTTCCTATCAGGAAGAAGAGCGCGTCACCGCAAGCTGTTTTGAGAATTACGACATCACCCAACTGCAATGCGCGACCTCTCGAATGGCGACGGCGAAAGGCGTTTACGTCTGCCCCATTCTGGTCGAGGAACCCTCCGCCAAAATGGGTGAAACGATCCAGGACACCCTCCGGCCCTTTCCGCTGGCCCACTCCGCCTGCTACACCTGCAGAGTCACCGGCATGACCTGCAAATCCTGATCCCAGGACCGACTCTCGTAGACTTCGGGCAAAGGGATGTGTTAGCATTTTCTGATCGTAACCTGAACTATTTCATCGAATCAGAAAGGCGAGTCAATGGCTCTCATGCATTCCACAATGGTTCCACTGGGGACCCCGGCTCCGGACTTCAGTCTGCCGGGAACCGACGACACAATCTATTCGCTTTCCAGCTTTGCAAACGCAAAAGCGCTGGTCGTCATCTTCATGTGCAATCATTGCCCCTATGTGAAAGCCGTCCTGCAACGCCTGATCGACCTGCAAAACGAACTGGGGCCGAAAGGCGCTCAAATTGTCGGCATCAACAGCAACGATGCCATTCGCTACCCCGACGACTCCATGGACGCCATGAAACAATGCGCCGCGGAGAAAAAAATTTCCTTTCCCTATTTATTCGACGAAACTCAGGAAATCGCAAAGGCCTACGACGCCCTCTGCACCCCGGATATTTTCGCTTACGGCCCCGACCGCACTCTGCTCTATCGCGGGCGCATCGACGATAACTGGAAGGAACCTGAAAACATCAGCCAGCGCAATTTACGCGACGCTATAGAAAATATTCTTTCTGACAAGGAAGTTGCAAGCGAGCAAATCGCCTCGATGGGATGCTCGATCAAATGGAAATCATGAATCTGACGCGTCATCGGGTCGGCATGGATTCGTCATCAAACACAAACCTTCAATCGAGTCTCAACAAACACTCTTTATGGATAAATTAAGAAAATCACTCGTCGTCCTCGCGGGCATTTTTTTTATCGGTTCGATTTTTGCCGATAAAATCACATCGTTTTATATCGACTGGGTCTGGTTTGAAGCTCTGTCCCTGGATTCCGTTTTCTGGACCACCATGAGCGCCCAGCTCAGCGTTGGTTTCAGCGCCGCCGTGTTTGTGTTTCTTGCGATCTATCTGCCCCTGAATCGTCTTTACAACAAAACCGCGCACCTGCCCATTCTGTTGTCGGATGAAGTCCGGCGCGACGTGCCCATTCTACATTTTCTCTCGACCAATCTGAGACCGATCTTCTTTTTTGGGCCTCTGGCCCTCGGAGCCATGTCCGGTCTGGCGGCGGGCGCACAATGGGAAAAAGTTTTACAGTACCTCAACGCCGTGCCCTTTGGCGAAGTCGACCCCATGTTCCAGATGGATTACTCGTTTTATGTGTTCACGCTTCCCGTCGCCTTCCTCGTCAAATCTCTGTTCTGGGAAGTCCTCGTCGTGCTTGCGATTGGAACCGGGCTGGTGTTTTTCCTGAAACGATTTTTATATATCGACGGCAACGGCGTGGTCCTGCTCCCGGAAGCCCGACCCACGTTTTCCATCATCGCCGGACTGTTCTTTCTGCTCTTCGCCTCCGACTTCTTTCTGCAACGCTACTCGCTATTGCTGAAAGGAAGCGGCGTGGTCGCCGGGATCACCTTTGCCGGAGATTACGGCAAGCTACCGCTCTTGAATACCCTGTGCGTGGTCGGCCTGATCGGCGCCGTCATTTGTTTTCTCAATATCTGGAAATTCGGGATCAAAAAAATCATGGTTGCGGCCATCGGCATGGGCGCGGTCTACGTGACCAGCAATCTCTATCCAATCTTCCTGCAAAAATTTGTCGTAGCTCCCAATGAGCTTATCAAGGAAACTCCATACATCGAAAACACCATCGCCGGAACCCTCAAGGGCTACGGACTGGACCGGACCCAGGTGAACGTGTTGACCGGTGAAGCGTCTCTCGACGCCGACAGCATCATCAAAAATTCCGCGACGATCGAAAACATCCGCCTTTGGGATCAGGAGCCTTTGCTCGACACTCTCGGACAAATCCAGGAGATCCGCACCTATTACCAGTTCAATTCCATCGACAACGACCGTTACTTCATCGACGGCGCCTTGCGGCAGACTCTGCTCTCGCCGCGAGAATTGATGACCAGCAGTCTGCCCAACCGCACCTGGATCAACGAGCATCTGACCTTCACCCACGGCTACGGCGTGTCGCTCAGCCCGGTCAACGAAGTCACACCGGAAGGATTGCCCGTTCTGTTCATCAAGGACATTCCGCCGCAATCGAGTATCGATCTGAAAGTGGAGCGACCGGAAATTTACTTTGGCGAGTTGGCGAACGACTATGTGTTCGTTAAAACCGGAACGAAAGAATTCGACTACCCCGAAGGCGAGAAAAATGTTTACAAGAATTATGAAGGACAGGGCGGCTTTGCGGTCGATTCGTTTTGGAGGAAAGTTCTGCTGACCTTCCACTTAAAAACCGCGAAGATATTTTTCTCCAACGACATTCAAACCGACAGCCGTGTGCTGATGTTCAGAAATATCAAAGACCGCGTGCAAAAAATCACCCCCTTCCTGCGCCTCGACAACGACCCCTATCTGGTCATCTCAAAAGGGCGACTGGTGTGGATGTACGACGCGTATACAGTGAGCGACAAGTTCCCCTATTCGCATATGTTGACCGGCTTCGGCAACTACATCCGCAACTCGGTCAAGATCTCCATCGACGCTTACGAAGGCAATCTGAATTATTACATTTCGGACCCGGAAGACCCGATCATTCAAACCTACAGGAAAATTTTCCCCGATCTGTTCAAAGAGATGAGCGAAATGGACGAGGATTTGAAATCACATATTCGTTATCCGTCCGATTTATTTTCGATTCAAACCTTCATCTACGCCACCTATCACATGACGCGTCCGCAGGTTTTCTATAACAAGGAAGATCAGTGGGAGATTCCCGAAATCGACGGCAAAACAATGGAGCCTTATTACACCATCATGAAACTGCCCGGCAAGGAGGGAGAGGAATACATTCTGATGCTACCGTTCACGCCGCGCGGCAAAAGCAACCTGTCCGCCTGGATGGTGGCGCGTAGCGACGGCGAGCATTACGGCAAGCTGGAGGTCTACACCTTCCCCAAACAGAAGCTGATCTATGGGCCTAGCCAGATCGTCGCCCGCATCAATCAGGAAGCTGAAATTTCGCGACAGATCTCGCTATGGGATCAACGCGGCTCCAGAGTCATCCAGGGCACCCTGCTGGTCATTCCTATCGAAGAATCGCTTCTGTATGTACGCCCCTTGTACCTGAAATCAGACTCGGGGAAAATCCCGGAGCTAAAGCGCGTGATCGTCAGCTACGAAGACCGCATCGCCATGGAATCCAACCTGGATAAGGCATTGAGGAAAATTTTTCCCGACCTGAACGGGCAGGCGCTCCCAGGATTCAGTCACCAGGAGCAGAGCGAGGTCGCGGGCACGACTAAAAATGTCGCGCCGGAATCCGACGAGAAGGTGGTGTTGAATCGTAAGGAATTCGAAAAGATCAAGACGATCATCGAAGAGGCGCTCGCGGCTCAGAAAACTATGGAGCAAACGCTTTCAAGCAATCGCGAGAATCTGGAAACGCTGGGACGTTCTCTCGGCAGACTGCAAATTTCCGGAGAAATGCGAGTCGAACCAACGCCGACGCCGCAATAATGCGGCGTCGGTCGTTTCTGTTTTGGGGCTTTTTTATTCTGAAAGGGGGAACAGGTCCAACTGCGGCTCTTCCTGTATAGCGTCCACCACTTCCACAGGGTAGTTTCCATCGAAGCAGGCCGAACAAAAATTCTCGGAATTCTTTCCGAACACTTTCATCATCCTCTCCAGACTGAGGTAATGCAGGGTGTCGGCTTCAATGAACTTGCAGATCGCCTCGGTGTCGTTCGCCGAAGCGACCAGTTCTGAACGGGTCGGCGTGTCGATGCCGTAAAAACAGGAATGCAGGATTGGCGGCGAACAAATGCGGACATGAACTTCCTTGGCGCCCGCTTCGCGCAACATCTTGACGATTTTTCGGCTGGTGGTGCCGCGAACAATGGAATCGTCGATCACCACGACTCGCTTGCCTTCCAGCTGACTGCGCACGCCGCTCAACTTCACGCGCACGCCAAAATTACGAATCTGATGTTGCGGTTCAATGAAAGTCCGACCGACATAATGGTTACGGATCAAACCCATCTCAAAGGGAATGCCCGAAGCCTCCGAATAACCCATCGAAGAAATCACCCCGGAGTCCGGAACCGGTATCACCACGTCCGCATCCACCGCGCCTTCTTCCGCCAGCGCCTTGCCCATTTCCTTGCGTATTGTGTACACATGATCGCTGAACAGGTAACTGTCGGGACGCGCAAAATAAATATGCTCGAAGACGCATTGCCGCATCGGAGCCTTCTCGAAAGGGAAGAACGAATGCAGGCCGTCTTTATCAATCAATAACAATTCGCCCGGATCGATCTCGCGAATGTAGGTGGCGTCGATCAGGTCCATCACGCAGGATTCGGAAGCAACCACATAACCGTCGCCAACTTTACCCAGACACAGCGGACGAAAACCATTGGGGTCGCGCGCCGCGATCATCGCGTCTTCAGAAAGCAGGAGGAGCGAATAAGCCCCTTTGACCTGACCGAGAGCGGCGGCGGCTCGATCCTTGAACGATCCGCGCGCCTGCGCCATCAAATGCACGATCACTTCGCTGTCGTTGGTCGACTGGAAGATGGAACCTCGATCGCCCAGTTCCTTGCGGATTTTTAGAGAGTTCACCAGATTGCCGTTGTGCGCCAGCGCCAGAGACCCGATGGCATACTTGATCAGGCAGGGTTGAGCGTTGACCGTCGCGCTGTCGCCCGTGGTCGAATAACGGTTATGGCCAATCGCAATGTCGCCGGGGAGTTTCTTCAAACGGTCGCCGTTGAAAACGTCGGCCACCAGCCCCATGCCCCGCTCCAGATGCAATTTCCCATCCTCGCTCGAAACGATTCCGGCGCTCTCCTGACCGCGATGCTGGAGCGCATAAAGCCCCAGGTACACCAGATTTGCGGCTTCGGGATTGCCGAACACGCCCATCACTCCGCATTCTTCATGTAATTCGTCGAGCATAGTCCCCCAGGGCCTGTTTCCAAATGGATTGAAGAATGGACACGTCAACGTTGATAAACTCTTCGTCGTTCACCGCCACGCGTAATTTTTGTCCGCCAACGACGCCCAGGTATTCATAATTGACGCCGAGACGGGACGCCGCCTGTTCCACCTTGTCCCGATTTTCTTCCTTGAAAGAAACCAGAATTCGCGATTGCGATTCGCCAAACAAGAGCGCGTCTTTTCTCAAGGTCGAATGCATCTGCGCATCCAGCCCTAAAAGGGTCGGCCCCGTCATGCAGGACTCGGCCAGCGCCACCGCCAGACCGCCATCGGAACAATCGTGCGCGGATTGCAGTAAATCGGAGCGTATCAATTCCAGGCACAAGCGCTGGATTTTGCGCTCCACCGCCATGTCCAGATAGGGCGGCTTGCCGCGAGTCGCGTCGAACAAGACTTTCAGATACTCGCTCCCGCCCAGCTCTTCCATGGTCAAACCCAGAAGCGCGACGCCGTCGCCTTCCTGCTTGAACCACTGCGAGGTATGCCGTTCAACGTCTTCAATGAGTCCCACCACCGCAACGGTGGGCGTTGGAAAAATGGATTCGCCTTTAGTTTCATTATATAAGCTGACATTCCCGCTGACCACCGGAATGTCGTAAAACTTGCAGGCTTCGGCGATGCCGAGAACGGCTTGCTCGAACTGCCACATGATTTCAGGTTTTTCAGGGTTGCCAAAATTGAGGCAATTGGTCAGGCCGATCGGCTCCGCGCCGGAACACACCAGGTTTCGGGCGCACTCGGAAACGGCGATCTGCGCGCCTTGAAAGGGGTCGAGGTAACAGTATCTTGAATTGCAGTCCACAGAAAGCGCCAGCCCCTTGCGGGTTCCGGGAACGCGCAGAACCGAAGCGTCGGAGCCCGGCAGAACCAGCGTATTGATTTGCACCATGTGGTCGTATTGCTCGTAGACCCACTCTTTACTCGCGATATTCAATGACGCCAGCAGACGTTTCAACGCGGCGTCGCCGCGATCCGGTTCCGGCAATTGCGTCAGATCCAGATGATCGACCTCGTCCAGATACTTGGGACGCGCGATCTTGCGTTGCAGATCCAGAGCGCCATCCACCACTACTGTCACGGGAAGGTTGGCGACGACCTCGTCGTCCTGAATCACCCGCACCACCGGTTCGTCGATGACCTTGCCGACCACGGCGGCGTCGATATCCCACTTTTTAAAAATTGCCAGCGCGTCTTCTTCGCGGCCCTGCTCCACCACCGCCAGCATGCGCTCCTGCGACTCCGACAATAAAATCTCATACGCCGTCATTCCGTCTTCGCGCAGAGGCGTTTTCGAAACGTCCAGCTCCACGCCAGTCCCGGCCCGGCCCGCCATTTCAAAGCTCGATGAAGTGAGTCCCGCCGCGCCCATGTCCTGAATGCCGACCACCCATTCGTTCTGCAATAATTCCAGGGTCGCTTCAATCAGCAGTTTTTCAGCGAAGGGGTCGCCGACCTGAACCGTCGGCCGCTTCTCTTCGGTGGTCTCGTCAAACTCCGAGGACGCCAGCAGGCTGGCGCCGTGAATGCCGTCGCGTCCGGTCTTGGAACCAAAATAAATCACCGAGTTGCCCACGCCCGCGGCCTTGCCCAGAAAAATCTTGTCGGAAGGCGCCAGACCCAGACAGAAGGCGTTGACTAAAATATTTCCGTTGTAACAGGCGTCAAAATAAATTTCGCCGCCCACCGTGGGCACGCCCACGCAATTGCCGTAACTGGAAATGCCGTCGACCACGCCGTTGAGCAGGAAGCGGGTTTTCGCGTCTTCCGGCTGACCGAAGCGAAGCGAATTGAGCAGAGCGATCGGTCGCGCGCCCATCGTGAAAATATCGCGCATGATGCCGCCGACGCCCGTCGCCGCGCCTTGTCGCGGTTCGACAAAAGAAGGATGGTTGTGGCTTTCGATTTTGAACACCGCCGCCAGTCCGTCGCCAATGTCCACGACCCCGGCGTTTTCGCCCGGCCCCTGCAACACGCGCGGTCCTTCGGTCGGCAATTTTCTAAGAAAGGGTTTTGAGCTTTTGTAACTGCAATGCTCGCTCCACATCACGGAGAACACGCCCAGCTCGGTCAGGTTGGGGATTCGACCCAGCAGATCGACAATGCGACGGTATTCGTCGCGGGTCAATCCGTGTTCCTTGGCGTCTTTCGCCGTCGTCAATGGATTGGGATGGCTCATTGCGCGCCCAGACCTTGCGACACGCTTCTATGGAATAGCGATGAATGCTTGCCGTGAAGGATCATTGCAGAACGTTGAGAATGGATTGAAAAATGATTTTGCCGTCGCCGTCGTTCTGAGCAGGATCGGCGCATCGCTCGGGATGCGGCATCATGCCCACGACGTTTCTTTGCGCGTTGCAGATGCCCGCGATATTGTTCGAGGAACCGTTCGGATTGTGGGCTTCGTCCACCTCGCCATTCGGACCGCAATACCGAAAGATCACCCGCTGGTTCGCCTCCAGATCCGCCAGCGTTTCGGGATCGGCATAATAACAGCCCTGATGATGCGCGATGGGAATCGTCAGCACATCGCCGGTCGCGGCGCCGCGCGTGAAGGGCGTGTCGGAACTTTCGACGCGCAGGGGAACGTTCTTGCAAATGAATTTTTGCGATTGATTGTGCAGTAAGGCGCCGGGCAATAAACCGGCTTCGACGAGTATCTGGAATCCGTTGCAAATGCCGAGAACCGCGCCGCCGGATTCGGCGTAACGACACAGGGATTTCATCACCGGAGAGTATTTGGCGATGGCGCCCGCGCGCAAATAGTCGCCATAGGAAAAACCGCCCGGCAGAACAATGAAGTCGAATCGATCCAGCGGCTCTTCATCCTTGTGCCAGACCCACTCGGCGTCCAGCTTCATGACATCGGATAGAATATGGAAGCAGTCCCGGTCGCAATTGGATCCGGGAAAGACAATAACGCCGCACTTCATGCAAACACCATTCGAAGGGGGATTTAACTATTGGGGACGAGAGAAAACCGGTACGACTCGATCACGGTATTGGCCAGCAACTTTTCGCACATCTCTTTCACCAGCGCCTCGGCTTCCACCTCGGTGATGTCCTTGAGCTGGACCTCCATGTACTTTCCAACCCGAACGTCCTTCACCTCGTTAAAGCCAAGGTCGGAGAGGGCGTGATGCACCGCTTTTCCCTGGGAATCGAGAACGCCATTTTTTAAGGTAACGTGTATTTGGGCCAACATATTGCCCAGAAGACTAGCATATCTGAAACGCAAACGGCAAACCCTTTGATCGTAAATGACTAATATTTTTCCGCCACGTCGTTGGTTTAAACTCAATAGTATGATAAATAAGCTTTTGTCGGCATTGCGTTCCTCTCCACCCAATCCGTTCCTTGCCTGAAATCAAATGACGCCTCACGACGACTCCCATTCCGACGAAACCGCCTTCTGCCTGAGCCTGTTTCTTTTCTTTGCCTGCTTCTACCTGCTCTTTGCGCAAGGCTCCATCCAGTCCGCCGACGGCAAGATCATGTACCGCCTGACCGAGAGCATGGCGGAACGCTTCAGCTTCAATATCGCCGGGCCGGAGCAAACGGAATATTCCAAATACGGTCTGGGAATGAGCGCGCTGGCCCTGCCGTTGTATTTCATCGGCAAGGCGGTCGGCGGAGCGCTGGGCATCGACTCGGCCTGGGCGACCACCTTTTTTGTCAGTCTGTTCAACGCCTTCATCACGCCGGGCGTCTGCGTCTTCGTGTATCTGTTCGGCGTCCGGCGTCTGGGTTTTTCGCGGCGAACCGCCTGCATCCTGAGTCTTGGATTCGGGCTGTCCACCATCGCCTGGGCCTATTCGGAAGAATTCATGAGCGAACCGGCCACGGCTTTGTTCCTCATCGGCTCCGCCTATTTCGTTTCACAAACCGGTAGCGAAAAAAGAAGCTCCGCCTTGTGGATCGCCGGAGCATTCATGGCCATCGCCCTAACCTGTCGCATCGCCTCGATCATGGCCCTGCCCGGTTTTCTACTGTTCATCCTGTGGACGGCCCGCCCGTCGATGCTTCATCGCCTCGCCGACGGCGCCCGCTTCTTCGTTCCGATCATTGCGGCGGCCTTGCTGATCGGCTTGTATAACGAGGCGCGATTCGGCAGTTTTACGGAAACGGGTTACGAGCACGGCCTGACCCCCGACCTCTGGGGCGGCCTCAGCGGTTTGCTGTTTTCGCCGGGGAAATCGGTCTTTCTCTACAATCCCGTTCTGATCGCCGCCTGCTTTGGCCTTTCCGCATTGTTCCGCAAGCGCGCGCAACTGGCTTTTCTATTAGGATGGATTGTTCTGTCGCATCTCATGCTGTTTTCCTTCTGGCATAGCTGGTACGGCGGCCTGAGCTGGGGGCCGCGCCTTCTCTTATGCGTCATCCCTTTCGCTGTCTTGCCCGCAGGCTATCTTCTGGAAAGCGGACGCGCGCCGGGTCGCCGGGTTCTGGCCTGCATCGTCCTCGGCGTCCTCATCCAGCTTCCCGCCTCGCTGGTGAATATGAGCCGTTACCATTACCAGATGCAGGTCCAATGGGGCGGGGAGGCGGAAAGACTCTCCGTTCACACCCTGAAACATTCGCCCCTGATCGGCCAGTTCCGGCAGGTTGCCGAAGTCGCGCGCAACCTGAGCGACGCGCAAGCGATGCAACAGCGCGTTGAAATGGCGCGGGCCGGAACGCGATTCGATTCGGAAAGCGTGGAGGAAGCGCTAAAATGGGGACTGGCGGTTAACGCGCCGAATGTTTGGTGGTATTATATGCGCTTGTTCGGCTATCCCGCGCTGATGACGATGGGTCCTCCCCTGGCGCTGGGAATTCTGATTTTCTATTTTGGTTTTCAATTGAGGTCGCGACTGAACGCTGACAAGCGCTCCTGACGGCGGCGATAAATTTTTTTCAATTTTTATGGATAACGCACATGCAAAATGAATGGAAAGATGCAGACGCCAAGGCGGCGATTCAACACTACAAGGACGTTTGCGAAGACGTGGCCCTGCGCGTTTACACCTCGCGCCTGATCGGCAAGAACCCAGCCCTCGTCCTGCACGGCGGCGGCAACACCTCGGTGAAATCGAAAGCGGTCAACAAGGCCGGGGAAGAAGTCAACACGCTCTTCGTCAAGGGAAGCGGCTGGGACCTCGACACCCTCGAACCCGCCGGACTGCCCGGCGTGACTCTCGACTACCTGCTCAAACTGCGCAAGCTCGATGGCCTGAGCGACGAGGACATGGTGAACGAACAACGCACGCATCTGCTCGACGCCTCGTCTCCGAACCCCTCCGTCGAAACGCTCCTGCATGCCTTTCTGCCGCATAAATTCATCGACCATTCGCACGCCGACGCTTCGCTGGTGATCGCCAATCAACCGGACGCCGAAGCGCTGTGTAAGAAAATCTACGGCGACACCATCGCCCTGGTGCCTTACATCATGCCCGGCTTTCTGCTCGCCAAGGCCGCCGCCGAAGTTTATGAAAAGCATCCCAAGGTCAAAGGACTCCTGCTCATCAATCACGGCCTGTTCACCTTCGGCGACAGCGCCAAAGAAAGCTACGACCGACACATCGAGGCGGTGACGCTGGCGGAAGAATACATAGCCACGCACACACCCAAACCCCTGACCCCGGTGGAAACCGATTCCTCCGACGACGCGGTTCTGCAAGCCGTCGCGCCGATCCTGCGCGGTCTCTATAAAAAACATTCCGGGCAAAGCTGGGTCCTGCATTACCGACACGACCCGAAAGCGCGCGAGTTCGCCACCAGCAAGGAATGCGCCGTCTGGTCGCAGATCGGCACCGTCACGCCCGATCATGTCATTCGCACCAAACAGAAACCGCTCCTGCTCAACCCGAAAAATATCGACGACGCCGAAGCCCTGCGCAAGGAACTTGCCGACGCGATCGAACAATACATGGACAATTATCATCAATACTTCGAACGCAACAAGCAGGCCAAGGGCGTCGATAAAAAAGAACTCGACCGCCTGCCGCGCGTTCTGCTGATCGCCGGACTCGGACTCGTCACCATCGGCAAAACCGCCAAGGAAACGCGCATCGCCGCAGACGTCTACCAGCACACCATCGACGTCATTCACAAGGCCTTCAGCATCGGCGATTACGTCCCGCTGAAAGACGACGACCTGTTCGACATGGAATACTGGTCGCTGGAACAGGCCAAGCTGGGCAAGGCCAAACCCGCTCCGCTACAGGGCAGGGTGGTCTACGTCACCGGCGCCGCTTCCGGCATCGGCTACGCCACCGCGCAGCTGTTCGCGCAACAAGGCGCCAACCTGTTCATCACCGATCTGAACGAAGACAAACTGAAAGACGCCGCGCAACGCATCAAAAATGAAACCAAAGGAACCGTACTGTTCCAGGCCCTCGACGTCACCAACGCCGAAGCGGTGAGAGCCAGCTTCAAGGAAGTCGTCCACCAGTTCGGCGGACTCGACATCCTCATCTCCAACGCAGGCAACGCCGTGCAAGGCCCTATTGGCGAAGTCGATGCGGAAACCCTGCGCGGCAGTTTCGAGTTGAATTTCTTCGCCCATCAAACCGCCGCGTCGGAAGCCACGCGCCTGTTCCTGATGCAGAAGACCGGAGGCGTTCTTCTCTTCAACGCCTCGAAAGCCGCTTTCAATCCCGGCAAGAATTTCGGTCCCTATGCGCTCCCCAAAGCCGCCGTCATGGCGCTGATGAAGCAATACGCGCTGGATTACGGAAGCGACGGCATTCGCTCCAACGCCGTCAACGCCGACCGCGTGCGCACGGGAATTTTCTCCGAAGACGTCATCAAACAACGCGCCGCCGCGCGCAACCTGACGCCCGACGATTATTTCAAAAACAATTTATTGAACGAGGAAGTCTATGACAGCGACGTGGCGCAGGGATTTTTGAATCTGGCCCTCGCCGAGAAAACGACGGGAAGCGTGCTCACCATCGACGGCGGCAACATCGCCGCCAGCCCGAGATAAGTTTACGGCTCCCCAGACTTTCAAGTATCCGTTAAATTTTTAGAGGACTTCCAACAAGGGATTCAGCAGGATTATGAAAGGGGGAAACTTATGAAATTAACAGCAAAAGACAGCCAGCTATTTGCATGCGCACTTCTCAAACCCCTGCCCGCAGGAAAGCGACTCAAAAAAGCCGCCAAACGGTATAACGCTCTAATCAAACAGAATGCGGGAAGAAAGCCTTATTAGCTTACTAAACCTTCCAGCCGCGTTCGAGACAGAGTTTGAGCAAGGCGGGCAGGAGGGTGAAGGAGGTGATCATGCAATTGCCGACGCCGAGCGCGAGGATCATGCCGAGGCTGTAAACGCCCTGGTGGTCTGCGGTCATCAGACTGCCGAAGCCGATCATGGTGGTCAGCGAGGTGAGGGTCACCGCGTTGGCGACGCTCCGAGCCAGCGGTTCCTTGCGCGCTTCGCCTTCTTCGCGGAAGCGATGAATGATGTGCACGCCGTCGACCACGCCGATGCCGAGGATCAAGGGCAGGATGACCAGATTGGCGAGGTTGAAATCGAGGTTGAACAGCGGCATCATGCCCGCTGTCCACAGCGAACCGAGAGTGACGGGAAGCAGGGTGAGCAAGACCGTTCCCGGTTTCCGAAAAATATAAAACAAGTAGATGATGATGCCGACGAGCGCATACAATCCGCCGGTGACATAGCCTTCGCGCATCAGATAACTCGACTCGTAAACATGCACGGCGTTGCCCGTCACCTTGGGGTCCACGCCGCGTAGTTCGGTGAGAAACTGCGTCATGCCTTCGCGTTCCCAGATATTGACTTTAGGGAACACGGAGATGAGGTATTTTCCATTTTTGCTGATGAAGCGTTGTCGCAGTAGCGAGGGCAGATCGTCCACCGAAATCATTTTTGGATGCGCCGCCAGTTGAAGGTCGGCGACCTGTTCGCGGTAGTCGATCATCAACTCGCTCGAAAAGGCGCTCAGCGCGGACTGCGCCTTCTGCGCATCGGACGATTCGGCGAGCTTCAGGAAATCGCGCGCCAGGCGCCCTGCCGTGCGCACGTCTTCGTCTCCGTCGTCGGCTTCGCGGTCGCGCAGTTTGAAGCTGATTTTCTTCATGACGCGGACCAGCTTTTCAAATGAAAAGATCGCGTCTTCTCCCTCGGGTTCCAGCGACTCCAATAGCGGCGCCATGGATTTCACGATCTCTATTTTCTCTTCCTGATTCTCAGGCACCGCTGACGCGATGCTTTCCACCCGCCCGACCGACGGCAGGCGCTCAATGATTTCGATGGCTTCTTCCGCTTCTTCCAGCGTGTTCACGACAACAGCGGCGGACCAGGTGGAGCGGTTGGCTTTTTCCAGAATCTTCAATTCGTATTGCACCGCTTCCGCGTTTTTGGCTTGCAGGTTGAGCAAGTTGTAATCAAATTTCGTCATTGGAATGAAGCTGGACAGCGCGACCGTTGCGATCAGGGTCACGACGATCAACAGGCGATAGCGGGAAAACAGGCGATTCAAAAATTCGCTCTTGCCGCGCTCAAAAGACGAAACGGCGTAAGCCGGTTTGAAAAATTTTTCTTCGAGCGCGATGAGGGCGGGCAGGCAGACCAGCATCGAGACCATGCACAGGAACACGCCGCCGCCTGCGATCCAGCCCAGTTCGGCGATGCCGATAAAGTCTGTGATCGTCAATCCTCCAAAGGCGATGCCGATGGCGACGGCTCCTTCAAAATTGCTCTCGCCCGAACTTCTCATGGCAATTTCCAGGGCGCTTTGAGCGTCGCGTCCAGCGGCGCGTTCTTCGCGGTAGCGTTCGAGCAGGTGGATTCCAAAATCGACGCCCAGCCCGATGAGGATGGTGGTGAACACGACGGACAGGATGTTCAAATGCCCGACCGCCAGCGAGGCGTAGCCCAGCGACCAGCTGATGCCGATGATGAGGCTGACGATCGCCAGCAAGGGTTTGCGCACGCCGCCGTAAAAAATGATGTAGAGCAGGGCGACGCCGACCAGTGAAAGAATCGAGGCGAAACGGACATCCGCTTCCGTCGCCACCATCTCGTCGGAGGCGATCACGTCTTCGCCGGTCAAACCGATTCCGACTTCCGGGTATTCCAGCGCGACTTCCTTGATGAGCGCTCTCGCCTGTTCCATCGAATCCTTGAAGCCGGTGAACTCCGAGGTCTCTTCGTTTGGAACGATCAAGATGAAAAGCAGGGATTCATCGTCGGAGGTCAGGTAGCCCTCGTCCTTCAGGCCTTCCGCATCGCCCGCAAGGAAGGCTTTCCAGGGAGAGCGGTAGTCGGCCTTGCCTTGTAACCGCTCGATCATCTGTTTTTCGATTTCGATCAAGAGGGACAGATCGGCTGAGTCGTCTTTATCGGTCTCATTATCCGAGCCGATGAAATCCGAGAGCAGGCTGTCCACCATGCCCGAGCTGATTTCGGCGTTGACGCCCTTGAGCAGTTGATTGAGTCCGGGGCGCGCGTTGAGGTCTTCGAGGAACAACTGACGCTCGCGAATTTTAGCCGCCAGGTCCTGCAATTCTTCGGCGTCCATATACAGGAGGGCGCTTTTCTTCAGCGCTTCGGTATCGATCTTGTAAAAAATATTGGGGAAGGTATCGGGCGTCGCTTGCATCTTCTGAACCAGCGCTTCAGTCGCCCGCTTCATCTGATTTTTGTTCGCGCCCTCCACGACGATGATCATGCCGTCGAAGTCTTCAAACTCCTCGCGGTAGGCCTCATAGAGGTGAATGTATTCGCGGTCCTGCGGCAACAGATCACTGCGGCTGGTGTGAAAGGTCAGACGCTCCGCCGTGATCCACAGCGAAAGGGCCGCCGCGACGAAGCACAAAACGACCACCAGCGTCGGACGCGAGTAGACAAAGCGCGCCAGCGCACGAAACAGGCGAACGATGATCCCGGCAGAATGGTTCGAAGACGGCGTTACAGAATCGGTCATGAGCCGGTCAAAAGTCGGAAAGTTTCAGAACAAAACCGCGTTCGGAGCGGCGTCAAAAGAGAGGCAAACAAAAGGGAGGAATCACGCCCCGGCGCGCGCAGAAGCGACGCCGGAGCGGACAAAATCAGAATCGCATACCCAGGCTGAACACGTGCGCGTTGAGTCCAATATTGGGAGCTTCGATACCCGCGTTGGAAACGTGAAACAATCGGTAATTGATGGAATAGGATCGAGAGCCTTCCTGAAAAAATTCGATACCCGCGCCCGCATGGAGGAGGAATTCGAATTCCGTGCCCAACTCATGGTCGGCAACGTCTTTCCAGTCGGTGTAGGCAAAACCGGCTCCCAGTAGAACATTCGGCGCCCAGCTTCGTTTCGAATCGAGAAATTTATACTCCACCATGAGCGGAGAAAAGCCGACGAGGTATTCGTCGTCGCGGTTCAGAATCTGCGCCAGTCCCGCTTCGACATGCCAGTACAAAGCGCCCTCATAAAAAGAGCCGTCTCCGATCACGCCGGTCAAATTTTTCTGGTAGTTCGGGAATAAAAACGCAAAGCCCAGGTCGGGTCGTTCTCGTCCGGGCGGAAGATCGATGGTATAGCCATAACCCGCCTGCATGCCAAAAGACGATTCGCCTTTAGCAAAACGGGAAGAAAAATCCTGCGCCTGCGCGCCCAGCGTCTCAAAACTCATCAAAGCCGCTATGAAAGCAAAAACAAATTTCCAACGTCTCATCTATATAATCCTTATCTATACAGTTAGTTCCATACGCATTCACTCATTTTGCAGACGCGCAAGATCGGTGGAATTGTATCATATTTAGCCTGATTTGAAAGCGTTTTAACGAAAAAAATCAATGCATTCGACGAATGACCTTGTTTTTTGCCGGCGCCCATGCCATTAAATGACACAGTGTTGATTGAATCACCCTTGAATCGGAATAGCGGCAGACCCCATTCGGCTATTCAGGAATCGCATTCCCTGAACAACTAAAAGGAATCGAATTGTCAACGTCTGCATTAAGCGCTACAATCTTCAATTATCATAAAATCAATATTTAATCATGAGGAAGGAACCTAAATTATGATGGGAATCGGCTTGCCGGAACTAATGATCATTCTGGTAATTATCATGATCATTTTTGGAGCTGGCAAACTGCCAGAGATTGGCAGCGCTTTTGGGAACAGCATCAAGAATTTCAAGAAATCCATGAAGGAAGCGGGAGAAGGCGACGAAGCGGAAAACGCTGAAATCCCTCCGTCTGAGACGCATGCGATCGAAACCGGACCGTCCGAACTCGACGAAACGCCTCAAGCGAACGACCCGTTGCAAGCGGAAGCCGCACCGGAAGAAGAAGTCGCGGCTCCAGCTTCAACAGAAAAACAGGCATAATTCGTTTTTTTCAGGCTCCGGTCTGGGGAAAGTTGCTTAAGCGCAAAATAATTGCGCCTGTTTGCAGGAAAAGTCCTTTAATTTTTGAAACGATCGTATGTCTAAAACATCCTATATAAATCGGGTCAAGCGTACGGAATCCAAAGCGGAAAACTCAAATAGCGATAAAAGCAAATCTGAGAAGTCTGCAGAGGAGCAAACGACGTTTACCGACCCTAAAGAGGAAAAGGAAGCTGAAGAAGCGCTCGTCCGGGAATTGCAGTCCGGCAACATGGACTCCTTCGACCAGATCGTCGAACGCTACCAGAAGAAGATTTACGCTCTCAGCTTCAATTTGACGCGCAATACGATGGACGCGCAGGATGTGACCCAGGATGTTTTGCTGACCCTGTTCAGAAAGATACACACCTTTCAGGGGAAATCGGCGTTTTCCAGCTGGGTGTATCGCATCACGCTCAATGCGGCCTACATGAAATTGAGAAGCCGCAAAAAAGACCAGAGCATCTCGATTGACGAACTGTTGCCCACTTTCAACGGCTCCGGTTTTCAGCAGGAAAAAGTGCAGGACTGGTCAGAGAATACCGAATCGCTGTTATTTGCCAATGAAACACGTTCCATCATTCAAAAAGCGGTGGACATGTTGCCCGAAAAGGAAAAGGTGGTCTTCTTGTTGCGAGATGTAGAAGGACTTTCAACAGAAAAAGTGGGGGAGATACTCGACCTCACCGTACCCGCCGTAAAATCTCGCCTGCATCGCGCTCGCCTGTTTTTACGAAAGAAGCTTTCTTCTTTTTTTCAGGAGTATCAAACCGGGGAGGATGGGAAATGATGTGTTGCAAGGAGTGTCTCGATCTCCTCTTTGATTATCTGGACGGCAAACTGGACCTGGACACCCATTCCAGTCTCGAGGAACATTTTCAGGACTGCCCGCCCTGCGTTGCGTTTCTGAACACCTACAAATCGACCACCACCGTGTGCAGAGATACTTTGAACCAGATCGAAATGCCCGACATGGTTCAGGAAAAATTAAGAGAGTTTTTGAAGCAGCAAAAGCTGGAAAACTAAACAGGTTATCCGGCTCGAATCGGAACCAAACCAGCGTTGACAAAAATCAGCGCATTCACTATATTTGTTGAAATCACTTGCCCATCGGCATTCGGCAAGGCGGACGCAACGAAAGAGAGGCCAGCATGATCGAAATGAAGGTAGAAGGACTTACCTTGGATCCCCTGACCAATATGCCCATCATCATATTGAAAGACCTTAAAGGGGAAAAAGCTCTCCCCATATGGGTGGGATATTTTGAAGCCAACGCCATCGCCCTGGAAATGGAAAAGGTCTCTACCCCGCGTCCCATGACGCACGACCTCATCAAAAACCTGGTGTCGGGAATGAACGCCAAGGTCAACCATATCCTCGTCACCCAACTCAAAGACAATACCTTTTACGCCGTGATCTCGCTGACGCATGGCGAGACCCAATTGACGGTGGACTCGCGCCCGAGCGACGCAATCGCGCTGGCCCTGCGCGTCGAATCGCCAATTTACGTCGAAGAAGAAGTCATCGAAGCGGCGAAGCACCTGGATCTGCCGGAGCCTGAGAAAAAATCCAAAAAGGACGAAGGTCAACAGTGGAAAGACTGGCTCGACAAACTGAAACCCCAGGATTTTGGCAAACTCTAACCCCTGCGGACAGGGCAATACAACGCCTGTTCCCAACCCGGCGGGATTTGTTAAGTAAATTAGTCCGGCTTTTACTCCGTCCCCTACATTGAAATTTCCCGTCCAGCGCATCGGCATTTTTGCCAAGACCAAACCCGCATCCAATAAAGAAAGCGTTCGCAATTTCGTCGACTGGCTCCGCCAGAAGGAACTGGAAGTGTTCATGGACACGGACACCGCCGCCATGATCGACGAAACCTCGGCCTTAACGCCGGGGCAGATCGCGCAAAAATCCGACATGATCGCCGTTCTCGGCGGCGACGGCACGCTTTTGAGCGCGGCGCGCCAGATGCACCGTTTCAACGTGCCCCTGCTCGCCGTCAACATGGGCAATCTGGGATTTCTGACCGACGTGCCGCGATCCGATCTCTATGAAGCCATGGAGAAAGTGCTGAACCAGGATTGCAAGATCGAAAAACGCATGTTGCTGAGCGTTCGCGTGACGCGACCCAATGAAAAAACCCAGGATTTTCACGTTCTCAACGATCTCGTCATCAACAAAGGCGTGCTCGCCCGCATCGTCGATCTGGAAGTGATGGTCGACGGCAAGTACATGACTTCCTACCGCGCCGACGGGCTGATCATCGCCACGCCGACCGGTTCCACCGCCTACTCGCTCTCCGCCGGCGGCCCCATCATCCACCCCAGCATTCACAATCTGATTCTCAGCCCGATCTGCCCCTTCACCCTCACCAACCGCCCGATCATCATCCCCGACGATTCGGAAATCGGCATCCATCTCGCCTCGGAGAACGAAGACGTTCGACTGACGCTGGACGGACAGGAGGGTTGCGAAATCCGGCGCGGCGACGAAGTCATCGTGCACAAGGCCAAGACCAGTCTCAAACTGATTCGAGCCTCGGACAAAACCTACTACCAGATTTTGCGCGAAAAACTCAACTGGGGTAGTAAAAGCCAGAAAAATGGCTGAGCAGGCAAGCGAAGCATCCGCCGATAACAGCGCTCTTGTCGTCTGCGGTCAGCGTATCGAAGCGGAAGTTCCGATCATCCTCTGGACCGACAAGAACGGCTACGCCTGCCCCAACAAACGCGGACGCGCGCGCCCCAGCCAACACGACGCAACACTCAACGACGCGCCAACAAGACCGCACAATGACTACCTCATCCACAACCCGACGCGCGCGCTGGAAGAACTGCGCCAAACGGTGCATCAACTCGTTCTCCACTACGACGCATCCTATTGTTCACGGCATTGCCACGAATGGATGGAGAACAGCGACTTCAAAGGCAGTCATTTTTATCTCGATTTGGATGGAACGATCTACCAGACCTGCGATCTCTACTGGAAAACCAACACGGCGCCCGCCGACGACCGACAGGGCAACGAGCGCGCCGTTCATATTGAAATGTCCAACCTCGCCTGGGAAGCCTTGGCGGACGAATCGGAACTGTATCAGGCAAGCGCAGACCAGTATCAGCTCAAGCGCGGCGAATGGGAATTGCAACTCCCTGAAAAATACAGAAAGACGATGCAAAACCCATCGTTTCGAGCCTGTTCCGCCCGCGCCCACGCCACGCGCGGATATTTCAGCCGAAAGATCAACGGCAAAATGGTGCGCATGTGGGACTTCACCGAAGCCCAGTATCAAGCCCTCATTCCGCTCTGCCGCGCCATCCATCGCGCTTTGCCGCGCATTGAACTTGAGGTTCCCTTCGATTCGGCGACAGGACGCACGCCCCTGGACCGCATCGACAATTTTTCCAGCTTCGCAGGCATACTCGGGCACGCTCATGTGCAAAACGGATCAGGCGACAAGGTGGCCTGCAAATACGATCCCGGTTCCGCCTTCGACTGGGCAAGACTGCGACGCGCGTTCAGGAAAAAATGAGGCGGGCAAAGTCATTTCCTAAAAAATTTCCATAAGGACGGCGAATACAAACTCTCTCGAATCCAAACGGCAAAAGAACTGTCCGTTTATCCTAAAAATAGGTTGACCTCGCCCGATCATTAAGGTTAGCTTTTAGTTATCGAATAATAATTCAATCCTATCGCTATGAATCGAAATTCATCCTCAGTCAACAAGGGTCTGTCGCTTTGTTTCAGCGCTGCGCTTTTTTGGGTTTTGTTCGCTGGAACGGCTCAAGCCGTTTCCATGTACGTCAAAAAACCCGGCGTCAAGCTGATGGCCGAAGACTCCTCGAAGTCCAAAGTGGTGGCCCAGTTGCAAGAAGGCGCCTCCGTTGAAATCCTGAAAAAATCCGGCAAGTATTATCAAGTATCCACCGGCGGAAAAACCGGATGGGTTTTCAAATTTTATCTTTCTTCTTCAGCCCCGGCGGGTGGAGGAGGAGGCGACGCCGATCTGCTCGGAAGCCTCGGCGGCAGGCAAAAAGTCGCCGCTAACGAAACCGGCTCCAGTTCCAGCATTCGCGGCCTCAGCCCGACTTCGCAGGAACTCGCTCAGAAAAAGGGAATTCCCAAAGAGAGCGTGCAGGCGGTTCAGGCAATGGAAAGCTATCAAATTTCAAACAACGATCTGGATCAATTTTTACAGGAAGGCCAATTGGGAGAGTACGCGCAATGAACACATCAAGCCGCTGGATACGCCGATTGGCGCTGATACTTCTGCTGGGTTACGCGCCCTTTGCCTATGCTTTTTCTCTGGGCGATCTGGGACGCACGCTGGAGAAACTGGAAAAGAAACCAGCCCCGCAAGAAGAACCCAAGCAACAGGAACCCGCCAAACAACCGTCGCAAACAGAAAATCATAACGACGCCGAAGGCGAAGAACCCGGACTCATTGATCTCGGCGGCGCCTTGTTCGGCGTCGACAACAAGACCACAGGACGCATCAAACAGGGTTTGCAGGGATTTCAAAAACTACAACCTCTGACCTATGATGAAGAAAAAGAAATCGGCGGCATGCTGGCGGTGGAAGCCTTCAACAAATTTGGCGGCGCCTACGCGAACCCCAAACTGGAGCGCTACGTCAACCTGATCGGCAAAAATCTGGCGGAAGTGTCCAACCGCCCCGACATCGACTATCATTTCGCGATCATCGACACCCAGTATCCCAACGCATTCGCTACGCCCGGCGGTTATGTGTTAATCAGCCGCGGCTTGATCGAAATGTTGCAAAATGAAGCGCAGTTGGCGGGCGTTCTGGGCCACGAAATCGCCCATGTCAGCAACAAGCACGCGCTGTCCGCCATTGAAGAAAATCGTAAACTGCAGGGCATCGGCTCCATCGCCAACGCCGCATCCGGGAAGAAGCTCGACCTGCTCGATCAGTTGATCGCTTTCAGTTCGCAACTGATCTTTGAGAAGGGCCTCGATCCCAAACTCGAATATGAAGCCGATCGATACGGAACCGAGTTTGCCTATCGTCTCGGCTATCACCCCAAGGGTCTGCTCGAATCCTTGAAGATACTGGGTCAGTCGCAGGAATCGAAACAATCCGTATTCAACAAGACGCACCCCAGTTTTTCAAACCGCTATGGAAGCCTGACCAAGGCGATGGGACGTTATCAAAATTCAGCGCAATATCCTTTACTCGCCAAACGCTTTGTATCGTTTGTCTCTCCGAAACCATGAGCAAAAATCCAATTTTCCGGGACGAGTTGCCCGGCGAGAAAAAAAGCATCATCAATGTATTGATGACGGGTTACATCGTCTCCATTTCCTGTCTGGGCTACATGGCCTTCTTTTTGTTTGTGCAGTTGGGGCAGGTCGACCGCATCGTGCAAACCATCAACCCGGAAAGCATGACGGCGGAACAAATGACCGTTCTCAAAAACCGGGTCACCCGCTCCACCGAGCAGTTGAAAGACGAGATGCTCGGCGTCGCCATCGTCGGCAGTCTGGTCTCCATCATCGGCGCGGCCTACACCTTCAGCCTCATCATTCGCCCGCTGAACAGGATGATTGAATACGCCAGCCTGCAAAGCGAAATCGATCCTCCCGAATTCAACAGCAACACTGAGTTGAAACAACTCACCACCGCCATCACCGAATTGCGCGAACAACTCAAAGAAAAATCCAGCGTCCAGGTCTGATCGAGCGCGACTCAGGAATCGACGTAATCCCCGGCCATCGAGTTGAGTTGTTGCGTGTCAGAGAAGACCGCTTTCGGATCGATGCCAATTTCGCGTAACATCTCTACAAAATAAAAATAATTCAGCTTGCTTTTCAGAGCGAGGATGACCGCCTCGACCTGTTGCGGATTCAAGGTGTCGGAAATCAGGTGGGAACAGTAGGTCGCCGAGGATATCTCGGGTCGGTTGGGGAGGTTCAGTAACGGCGCGGTTGCGGGAAGTCCGAGAGACTTCCTGCGCAGTTGTTCGCGGCGCTCCAGATCGAGGTATTTCGCGCAGTTGGAGCGAAGCGCCGCGCCCTTTTCCAAAGAGGACATGCCCTTCCAAACCACCTGTGCGGTGGTCGGGTCGTCGCTTTCATTCAATGCCTTCAGTTCCTGCAATTTAGTCTCATGCACAGAAGCGCGTTCATCCCGCGTTGTGGCGCGTAGTTCCAGTTCCTTGCCCCACTCTTTCATGCGAAATTCTTTGTTGGTTCGACGTTTTTTATCGAACTTCTTGTAACGAAGGTTCAGCACCTCCTCGTAAGTCATCGCGTCGATTTCGTGATACAGGGTTTTCGCGTTTTGCAAATTACCCGACTTCAGTTCTTCGGCCATTTTGGCGTGCTTCTCCGGGTGCTTGTCCTTCAACTCGTTCCACTCCGCCTTGACTGCAGGGGCATAGGTCTTCCATGCGAAATAGCCGCCCGCAATCGACGCCAGAAAAGAGTAAAAGATAAATTTCCCGAACCCGCCCATAGAACTCGACTCCCAAAATTAAACGCAACTCGACGCCATAACGCCTCAACTGCTTATCGGCGCAACTCGGCCCGCGCTTGAACCCGGTTCTTTAATTATAATGGGGAAAAATAAAAAAGGACAACTCAGTGGCGAAAATGCCGCATGCCCGTGAACACCATGACCATGCCATGTTCGTCCGCCGCTTGAACGACTTCGTCGTCTCGGATCGAACCGCCCGGCTGAATCACGGCTTTGACATTGCATTTCGCCGCTTCGTCGATGGAATCGCGAAAAGGGAAAAACGCATCGGAAGCCATCACGCAATCTTCAAGAGATTTGTTCGCCTTGGACACGGCGATCTTCGCCGAATCCACGCGGCTCATCTGACCCGCGCCCACGCCCAGGGTTTCCCTGTTCTTTGCGTAGACAATGGCGTTCGACTTGACATGCTTGGCGACGCGCCAGGCGAATTTCAAATCGTCCATCATCGCATCCGTCGGTGAAAGTTTGGACACAGGCTTGAGTTTCTTCTCGTCGTACACCGCCCGATCCCAGTTTTGCACCAGGAACCCGCCGCCGACGCGCTTGAAATCAAAATCTCCCTGCGCCGGTCGCGTCTTGTCGATCGGAGGCATTTCCATGAGCCGGACATTCTTTTTGGCTGAAAATATTTCCAGCGCTTCCGGTGAAAAACCCGGAGCGATCACCGCTTCCACGAAATTTTTTGTGATTTCATCCGCAAGCGTTCCGTCCACAGGACGATTCACGCCGATGATGCCGCCAAAGGCGGAAGTCGGGTCGGTTTCACGCGCCTTGATGAAGGCTTGAGTCAAATCGTCGTCGAGCGCCACGCCGCAAGGATTGGTGTGCTTGATAATGACCGCCGCCGTTTCATCAAACTCAACCGCCAGTTCCCAGGCCGCGTTCAAATCGAGAATATTATTGAAGGACAGTTCTTTGCCCTGCAATTGCTTTGCCGACACCACATCCACCGACTGCGGGTTCGGTTCTTTGTAAAACGCCGCGCTCTGATGAGGGTTTTCGCCGTAGCGCAGGTCCTGAATTTTTTCGAAGGGGGGCTGAAACAACGCCGGAAACGCCGACTCTTCACCCAGTTGATTCGTCAGGTAAGTGGCGATCAGGGAATCGTAGCGCGCCGTATGCGCATAGGCGTCGCGACTCAAACGCATGCGCGTGGCCAGCGTTGTGGCGCCGTCGTTTTCGGCCATTTCCGCGAGCACGATTGCGTAATCAGAAGGGTTCACCACAATCGAAACGTCCTGAAAATTTTTGGCCGCAGAACGCACCATCGCCGGGCCGCCGATATCGATATTCTCCACCGCTTCCGCAAGATCGCAGGACTCTTTCGCAATCGTTTCCTCAAAGGGGTACAGGTTGACCACCACCATATCAATGGCGCCAATGCCGTGCGAACGCATCGCCTCCATATGTTCGGGAATATCGCGCCGACCCAGAATGCCGCCATGCACTTTGGGATGAAGCGTTTTCACGCGTCCGTCCATCATTTCCGGAAAGCCCGTAACGTCTGAAACGGGAACCACGGCAACGCCGTTTTCTTTCAACAGCCGGGCAGTGCCGCCCGTCGAAAGGATTTCCACGCCCAGGGCGCTCAATTTTTTGGCGAAGTCGGCCACACCTGTCTTGTCGGAGACGCTGATCAGCGCCCGTTGAATCTTATTCATTGAATCGATTAGTTGCGTACTTTGGGTTTAGGAGGAGGGGTTTTAGAAATCAGAAACTCCGGCGTTACCAACTGTATTCCCTTAAGAAGCCAAATCGGAAAGGAGCCATAAGAATCGAGCATGCCCATATCCTCGGGCTTTACGTCCTCGGGTTTTACTTTCGGCTCTGCCTTTTGCTCTTCCGTCGATTTGGTTTGCTCAACCTTGGATTGTTCAACCATTGGATTAAATACCTTAATAAGTGAAAACGTTCTGTATATCTTGCAAAACGCCCGATAATACCTAGATGGATTGGCAAATGGTACTATTTTTTATTCTAATTTAAAATAGAAAAAAACCGAAGCTCTGAATTACAATTTGAGGCAAAGTCCCTGAGTGTATTTCCAGTCAATCGCCGCGTTCGGGTTCAATTGCCCGAATTGCTCCTTCAATTGCGCAACACAAAAATCCAACAACTCATCAAGGTAACGCTTGTCGCTATCGACCCAGGCCATCGGTTGATTCTGCAAGGCTTCCTTAAAACTCGCGATCAAATCCGGGTTCGGCTCTTTCGCGTCGCCCTGATACACATTCGGCAGAAAGAACATCTTCAAAAAACTCCGCGCCGCGCTATCGGCAAGCGGCTCGCATTGCACCCCTTGATACAGGATATGACCCGCAAGCGCCGTCGAGACGATGCAGACGATATTCATCGCGTCCTTGCTTTCAGGAAAGGTCGAGTCCTGAGTCAATTGCTCCAGCCCAATTTCATTCAGCGACAAAACCGTAGATGCCAGGCGCGCATGAAATCGTTGTCGATCCAGAAAGTCTTCCATTGCCACAACTTCCTCAAGGTCTTGAAAATCGCGCCAGTCAATCGCTGTATCGACCGTTTCCAGACTCCAGATTTGCGGGAAGCGTCCCATCAGGGCCGCGATCCGCTCCTTGTCCACCGGCGGCATGAGATATTCCAGCGCCTTGCCGCGCTCGCTGATCAACTGTTGCGCCTTCGCCTTGAGTTGAAACAATCGTTCGTAACCGACCTGAAACAAAGGTTGCAACCAGGTTTTTTCCAATATGCGCGCGCCTTTTTCCGGATCACCTTCAGCCCCCAGTTGCAGACCGATATTGACGTAGCCCATGACTTTCTGAAGAACTTTCTTGCGCGACTCCGCATCCGAAGCGTCCAACTGATCCGCCACCATGACCTTGTTGCCCAGGTAAACCATCTCCCAGCGAATCGCATCGAAACGACTGCCCGCTTTCATCACGCCCAGGCATTGTTTGTAGAACGAATGGTCCCCCCCGTCGATCAAAGGATACGCCGGGGGCAGGTAAGCGTCGCTTCGTTCAAAATGCGAGGCGTCCGGCGCCGGTTCCCGCAAAGCTTCCGGCTTGAGCGCGCTGTAAACCTGGATCGCCTCTTCAAACTCAGGGATGCCGTGCGCGCTTGAGCGCACCTGACGCCAATGGTAAGCGCGTTCCACCGTCTGCGTGACGGGATACCAGATCACCGCTTCCATCAAGGAAAAATAAACCCCTTCTTCCGCTTCACGCAAACGCAAAATCGCTTTCTTGATCGCGCTATAGTCTTCCGTCTTGAAGAAAATATCGTAAACCCCGTCCGGCGAGAAATGATCCAATCCTTCCACGCCCTCATAGGAATCCGTCATCTCGTCCTGCTTGTACACCTTGATCAGGGATTGCATGAGCATGACCTTCTGCTCGAACTCTTCGGTCAGAATCCATTCCATGAATTTGGACTCCTCCGCCTGATCCAGAATCTCCACCCATTCCATGGCCCGATCCGGTTTGAACTTGTCGCCCTGCCACCATTCCACGTCGAACATGAACTGCAACTGATCCGGGGTCGCGATCGCAAGCACCGCCAGCGAGTCCGACTCGCCCTTCTCTTTGACCATCTGATACACTTCCTCTTCCGGCAACAATTGAATGACTTCCTCGGCGCGTTCGCACAAGGTCAGCGCATCCACTTTGCAACGCAAGGGCATGCTCAGGATTTCCTGCGCCTGCTCCTGCACAGACATGGAAGAAAGCAGGTTTTCCACCTCGCGCGGTCGGGAGTATATCCAGTCCACAGGAAACGGAGATCCCGTCGATGCGTTGCTTTGTGATGACTCGTTCATTATTAATAGGTAGGTTCAGGAATGTTATATGAATTATTACGAGTTTGAAGCCGGATAAGCAACCTCAATCTTCACTCGATAAAGGTCGACTATCCGTTCTGCGCAGGATAGTATTCGGCAATCAATATCCGCAATGCTACAAGCGCCTAATCCGTCAACAACATCGCCGCTGTCAGCAAACGCCCCGTTGCGCCTTCCTTTCGATAGGAATAAAACATGTCGGTTCGACACGCGGTGCAATGACCGGAAAGAGAAAGACGATCTTCCAGAATCCCGGCCTCCAGCGCATCCTCGCGATTGGCCTGAACCAGATCCAGAAGAAATTTTCCATTAGTCTGTCGTTTCGCCAAACGCGTCCAGTCGTCAAAGTTATCCTTGAACGCCTGCAGACAATCCTCCTCAACTTCGTAACACGCGCCGCAGATTCCCGGTCCGATAGCGGCGATCAAACTCTTCGACGCGCATCCATATTCTTTTTGCATAGCGCGAACGGTTTTATAAAAAATACGCAAGCCGCTTCCCTTGCGCCCCGCATGAATCGCCGCGCAAATTTTAAGCTTCGGATCGAAGACAAGAACCGGAATGCAATCGGCGGTCAACACGCCGACCGGTCGTTCAACAAGATGCGTTACGATCGCGTCGGCGCAAATTTCACGCGTTGCCATCGGGTCGTTGTCTTCATTTTTTAAAAAATAAATCGCATCTCCATGCACTTGTTTCATCAAAAAAAATGTTCCCCTTTTTGCATCGTAAATGTCATTGCAAAAAGATTCGCGTTGTTTAGCTAAACGCGGCGCGTCCGAATCGATTTTTTTATAACGTCGAGTTGAGCCGCTCTGGGCATAGCTTTCCCGAAGGCTCGTTCCATGCAGTATTTTTTTTTCTTCTTCTAAAATTTTAAAGGTAATCATAAAAATTTATTTTAAATAAAAAAAACGCACGCGCAAGCGCCGTTTTCAAAACTAAATCAAAGAATATTTTCTTGACATTAAATGGGTATCGCATAAAATATTTTTTAAATATTTGGGCGCTGAAACGAACACCGAATATTTAAAAGGAGATCTTGATGGCAACCAAGAAAAAAGCAGCGAAGAAAAAAGCAGCTCCAAAAAAGAAAGCCGTAAAGAAGAAAGCGGCTCCGAAGAAAAAAGTCGTGAAGAAAAAAGCGGCAAAGAAAGCGGCTCCGAAGAAAAAAGCCGTGAAGAAAAAAGCCGCGAAAAAAGCGGCTCCGAAGAAAAAAGCCGTGAAGAAAAAAGCGGCAAAGAAAGCGGCTCCGAAGAAAAAGGCCGTGAAGAAAAAAGCGGTAAAGAAAGCGGCTCCGAAGAAAAAAGCCGTGAAGAAAAAAGCCGCGAAAAAAAAGGCAGCTCCAAAAAAGAAAACACCCTGAAAATTCCCAACGGCGTCTCTGCTTATTTTACAATCGGCAAGGCGCCGTTGGAGTTTGTAACAATGGAATTAAAAACCCCGTCTTTCGTTTCAGCGCCCCAATTCTTTCAAGACCGGGTTCATTCAGGCCTTTCTTCCCTCCCTTAAGAAATCTTTAGACAGACCGCCTTGTGAAAATCCGATTTTAAAGACCGGCTTCGTTCAGGCCTTTCTTTCCCCCTCAGGATAGCTTCAGATAAATCGCTTTGAGATACTCGCATTCGGCAAAGGGCGCCGGATGGTCCAGAGCATGCCCTGTACGCTCTAATTCCGCCGTCACGCGTCCCTCGGCTCCGTTCAACACCGCTTGAAAGAATTCGTCACCCCCGACTGGCTTCGAGCATGAAGCCGCAATCAAGACGCCTCCAGGAGCCGTCACGGCGCAACCCAGTTGAGACAGTCGTGAATAAGCCGCCAGCGCTTTGGGCGCCTGGGATTTACTGCGAGCGAAAGCTGGCGGGTCCAGTATCACCAAATCAAAAGTCCGCTTCTGCGCCTGCAACTCACTCAAAGCCTCGTAAGCGTCTCCCTCCATCTGCTCTAAACCTTTCGCCTTGAGAATAGACTCGTCAAAATTATGCAAGCAGTTTCGCCGCGACGCATCCAGCGCGAAACGGTTCAAATCAATTTCCAAAACCGATCGGCAATCGCCGGAAAAGGCATAGACGGAAAATGCGCCGGAATAACTGAACACATTCAACACGCTCTTGCCTTTCGCCAACTGTTTCACGCGCGCGCGATTGTCCCTCTGGTCGAGAAAAAAACCCGTCTTCTGTCCTCTCACCGGATCGCACTCGAAGACCAGCCCGTTTTCCTTGAACAGCACAGCCCCCTGAACCGCCGGACCGAATAACATCTGCCCTTCAATGAAGTCGTATTTCGACAGGGATTCCCTGTCTTGAAGATTGCGGCTCAAACGCAGAACGCATCGTTTGAATTTAAAAATCTCTTCGATCAAAGATCGCAAGGTTTCCATGTGAGGGAACCAGGCGGCGGAGTAGATTTTCAAAACGCCCGTGTCTGCGTAACCGTCCAAAACCAGCCCGGGAAAACCGTCTCCCTCGCCATGAATCCAGCGACAGCCGTTCGTTTCCTGTTCGAGTAAAGGCAGGCGTCGCTCTCGTGCTGTTTGCAGTTGACGGCGGAAAAATGCGGCGTCGATAGAGGTCGGTTTGCGGCTTTGCAGGATGCTCAACCGAAGCGGCGAATCAGGATCGTACAAACCGATGGCGAGGAATTTGTTTTGCGAATCGTAGACCACGCCAAGATCGCCCGCCACTCCCCGACCGCTTTGCTGGACAATCTGGTAGTCGAACACCCAGGGCCAGCCCTTGCGGATTTTGTTTTGCATGGCCCGCGAAACTTCAATTTTAATCATGTGGCTTGAGTGGCGCTCGCTACGCGCATGGAGAGAAGGCGTGATAACGCGGGACTCCGAGATTCATCCCCCGCTTCAACCCTGACGCAACTCGGAAAAGGTCTGCACCCACTGCTCGAAGGAGGACATATCCGCATCGGACAAACGACGCTGATAAGAAGTGAAATGTTTGGATTCGAATGGATTGAGTATCTTGCGCGCCTTGCTTCGCGTTAACACTTCATAATGCAAATGCGGCGCGAAGGTTCGCCCGGTGTTCCCCGATTCGCCGATTTTATCGCCGCGTTTCACGCGCTGACCCGGTTTCACCAGCACCCGGCTCATGTGCAGATAGCGCGTCATCAATCCCTTGGTGGGATGATCGACTTCGATGCAGTATCCGTTGTTACGAATGTTCCATTGCGTGCGTTTCACAACGCCGTCAAAGCTGGAAAATACCGGCGTTCCCACTTCCGCCTTGAAGTCCGTTCCTGAATGACCGCGGGAGCCTGATCGAAAATCGCCGGGCAGGGAGGTGATCTCCATGTAGTCGCGAATCGGCGCATGGTCGTCGTTCAAACGATGCGCGATCTCTTTTCCCGTCTCGTCAAAATAAGCGCCGTACTTCATATTCGGACCTTTATAAAAATAGGCCTGAAAGGTTTTCTTGAAGCGGCGGCTCTTGTAAGTCATCTTCAGGACATTGATGCTGTCGGCATCGCCCGGTTTTTCGTAGAGCGCTTCCAGCGTATCGCCGTTGCGCATGCTTCGGTTGACGTCGAAGAACCAGGACAATAAACGCGCGATATGCGCCGCCAGCGGTTGACATTCATCCTTGCTGGAGATCGACTTGCACACGGAGTAGCTCAGAGAATTGCGAATTTTTGTCTGCACCTGAAAGACAGTCGAATCGACCGAATCCATCGAACGCGGGAAGGATGCGATTTGCAATTCTTCAGGCTCGTTCGGCTCGGCTTCATCAGAAATCACCGCCGTCTTCACCACCGTATGCGCGACCTCGGTCTCTTGCTGATTGGAAATGAGCGGGTTGATCTCTTCCCGCGCGGATGTTTCCTGCGCAACGATTTCCGGTTCCTGAAAGTAAACAAAATAAACATTCGCGCCCAGCGACATGAATAAAATCAGAAAAAACAGGGTCCGTAATCTTTTCTTGCGCGGGGCTTCCACCATTTGATTGTTCAGCGTTGAGAAATCGTGCATTTTTTTAAAGTGGGAAAAGTTTTAGTGAATATTTGAAGAATTTCTGAGATATTGAAAGCTGGCTGTCTACAAACGAGGCGGGCCGTTCCAAATGTCCCCAACGCCTCTTATAAGCTATTACTTTTCAACAGCTTATGATTATCGCAGATTAGAGCTATAATCTCAAGTCCGCAGAATGATTTTATGACTTTTGTTCCAGAATTGATTTATATCGAACCCGGCGTCGAGAACGAAGCCTTCACGCGCGAGGTTCTTGAGCGTTTTCCATCCGTTCCCGTCGAGTCCTGCGCGGATCCGGCGCAAGCCGTGGAAGCGATCAAGCAGACGCAAGAAGACTGGTTTGGCGCCTGCAAACGCCGTTTGTTTCTCGCCCGATTTAAAGGTTCTTTTTTGAAGAAGTGTCCCGGAGTCAGTCCCGGCATGGTGTGTTGCAATTATTTCGTCGTCAACCTGATGAAAAATTGCGTCTACGATTGCTCTTACTGTTTCCTTCAGGATTTTCTGAAAAACAACCCGCTTCTGGTCGCCTTCGTCAATATAGAGGATTTGTTATCTGAATTGCAAGCGAGCTTCGACGCGCACCCCGACCAGGAATTTCGCGTCGGCACCGGCGAAATCACCGACAGCCTGGCGCACGATGCGGGCCTGCCCTATTCAAAGGCCCTGATTCCTTTTTTCAATCGGCAAAGCAACGCCGTTCTCGAACTCAAAACCAAATCCGACGAAATCGGAAATTTACTGACCCAGGAAAACACTGAAAATGTCATCGTCTCCTGGTCGCTGAATCCCCGTGAAATTGTCGACCGCGAAGAGATCGGAACCCCCGCGCTGGAGAAACGACTCGCCGCCGCGCGACGCTGTCAGGAAAAAGGCTATCGCATTGGCATTCACCTCGATCCGATCATCCTGTTCCCCGGTTGGGAGCGCGCCTACAAAGACCTGGTCGAAGAAATTTTTCTCAATCTGAATCCAGACGCCATCGAATGGCTCAGCCTCGGAAGTTTCCGTTACCGCTCGGGCCTCAAGCAAATGATTAAGGAAAGAAATCCGCAAACGCTTCTGTTTTCCAGCGAACATGTCGCCAGCAAGGACGGCAAGTTTCGCTACCTGCGCCCGCTGAGGAATCAAGCCTATGAAACCATTCGCGACTACGTCAAACAACGCGCCGAATCCCTGAGCGTGTATCTGTGCATGGAAACCCGCGAGGTTTGGGAAGGCGCCACCGGAGCCTTGCCCAAATCCGATCCGCATTTAAAAACATTCTTTTCGCCGACCGCAAAACTCGTCAAACAAATTTAGCGTCGTTTTAAACGATCGAAACCTGGAGGAAACGAGATGGAGCCGATTGACCAGATTGCCGGCAAGCTGGGATTGAGCGATGCCGACCTGATCCCCTACGGAAAATACAAAGCCAAAGTCCGACTGGATGTTTTAAATCGTCATCCGCAAAAGGGAAAGCTCATTCTCGTCTCCGCAATCACCCCCACATCGGCGGGAGAAGGCAAAACCACCACAACCATCGGCCTCGGCCAGGGCTTCGCGCAACTGGGCGAGTCCGTCTGCCTCGCGCTCCGCGAACCCTCGATGGGTCCCTGCATGGGTTTGAAAGGCGGTGCGACCGGCGGCGGCAAAAGCACGGTAGAACCTTCGGATGAAATCAACCTGCACTTCAACGGCGACTTTCACGCCATCGCTTCCGCCAACAATTTGCTCGCCGCTTTGCTCGACAATCGCATCTACCATTCCGGCCTGTCCAAAATCGACCCGCGCCGAATTCACTGGCGCCGCGTGATGGACATGAACGACCGTTCGCTACGCAACATCGTCATCGGCCTGGGCGGGGTTATGCAAGGCGTGCCGCGCGAAACCGGATTCGACATCACCGCCGCCTCGGAGATCATGGCGATCCTCTGCCTTTCAGAAAATTACGAAGACCTCAAACAACGACTCGACCGCATCCTGCTCGCCTTCACCTACGACGAAGAACCGGTGACCGCGCAAACCCTCAACGCCACCGGCGCTCTGGCCGCGCTACTGAAGGACGCTCTGTTACCGAACCTGGCGCAAACATCCGAAGGCGTGCCCGCTTTCATCCACGGCGGCCCCTTCGCCAACATCGCGCACGGCTGTAATTCCGTACTCGCAACGCGCATGGCCCTCGCCACCTCCGACTGGGTCATCACCGAAGCGGGCTTTGGCTTCGACCTCGGCGCTGAAAAATTTTTCGACATCAAATGCAAAAGCGCCGGACTCGACACCGCCGCCGTCGTGCTGGTCGCCACCTGCCGCGCCCTCAAACTGCATGGCGGAGCCGACGCCAACGAACTCGACCGACCCGACCCGGAGCGCGTGCGCCAGGGACTGCCCAACCTCGACCGCCACGCCGAGAACATCAGGAAATTCTGCGAGCCGCCCATCGTCTGCCTGAACCGCTTCGCCGCCGACAGCGACGAAGAAATCGACGTCGTTCGCAAACATTGCGAAAGCGTTTTGAAAATCCCCTTCGCCGTCAGCGACGTCTTTGCCAATGGCGGGGCGGGCGGACGCGAACTGGCGCGAGTGGTGCGAGAACATGCAGAGAAACAATCAGACCCCTATTGCCCGTTGTACGACTGGAGCGAAGACGTTAAAACGAAAATCTGGAAGGTCGCGCACAATATGTACGGCGCCGGAGAGATCAAGTACGCCGCCAAAGCCGAACGCGATTTGCGCACGATTGAAAAACACGGTTACGACAAACTCCCCGTCTGCATCGCTAAAACGCCAGCATCGTTCACCGACGATCCCAAGATTCTCGGCAGACCCGAACCCTTCCCCATCACCGTGCGCGAAATCCTCATCTCCGCCGGCGCCGGATTCCTCATCCCCCTCACCGGAGAAATCCTGCGCATGCCGGGTTTGCCGCGCACGCCGCGCGCCGAGTCCATCGACCTGATCGACGGAAAAATCCAGGGCGTGCGGTAGATTGCGTTTTTTCATCCCTTTTCCTCAATCCCTGCTTTGACTTTGAAAATTCTATTCTTTATACTGAAGGTAAAGGTTATAATTACTCTCAAAATTTGACGCAATTTATAACGAACCGTCGCCGACCTTTCACCCAACATGAAGCGAATCCTCATAGTAGACGACAGTTCTACCTTCCGCGCCATCGCCCGCATGGAGCTGGCGAAAGGCGATTTTGAAATTCTTGAAGCGCTCGACGGCGAATCCGCCCTCGAAATTCTGGAAGAAGAGGTCGTTGATCTGGTCACGATGGACCTGGAGATGCCCGGCATCAACGGATTCGAAACCGTGCGCCGCCTGCGCGAAAAGCAGGCCGAAACTTCGCCCGAGAATGTTGGCAACCCGCCCGTTATCTTCATCACCAGCGACGATTCCATGGAGGTTCGGCGCCAGGGTTTTGACGTCGGAGGGGCCGACTACATCACCAAACCCTTCGTCTCCGGCGAATTGCTCAACTCCATTCACCGCATCCTGTATCCCGAAAATTTATTCAAGGGCTTGAAGCTACTGGTCGTCGACGACAGTCCGACCATCCGCTCGATGTTGTTGAATATCCTCAAGGGCGAGGGTATCACCGCCATTCCCGCGAACAACGGCAAAGAAGCGCTTCGGATTTTTCAGGAGCAGGAAGTGAAATTCGACATGGTCCTGACCGATCTGGTCATGCCGGAAATGGATGGACTGCAACTCTGCAAAGCCCTGCGCCACGATCTGAACCAGAAAGACCTGCCCATTTTTTTGCTGAGCGGTTCCGCCAACAAGGACGACGTCCTGCGCCTGTACCATGCGGGCATCACCGACTACCTCAGCAAACCCTTCGCCAGAGAGGAATTGATAGCGCGCATCCGCGTTCATATCAATTCACTCTTACTCAATCGCGAACTGGTTCAAAAAGTGGAGCAGTTAAAAAAACTCAGCAAGCTGAAAGACGAATTCCTTTCCATCGCCTCGCACGATCTGCGCAACCCCCTGGGCAATATCAAACTCAGCGCCGAACTCATCGCCGAAGGCCAGGTATCGGAAGAGGAGACCGAAGAATATCTCGAAGTCATTCAAAGCACATCTCAATACCTGCTAGAGTTGATCAACGATCTTCTCGATCTTGGTCACTTGCAGGACGAGCGCGAACTGGACAAATCGATCTTCGCCTTTTCATCATTGGTGAAAGAAAGCATCCAGTCGCTTGCGCAACTGGCGGTGAACAAAAATATCCAGATCGAATATCAGGAAACCTCTCTGCAAATCAATGGAAACGCCGCCGCGCTGAGGCGCGTTATCACCAATCTTCTCTCCAACGCCATCAAGTTCACCCCCGAAGGCGGAGAAATCCGCTTGATTTTAGAAGCTCCAGACGATACAAATATGCAACTCACAGTGCAAGACAACGGCATTGGCATACCGGCGAACAAGATACCCGTTCTGTTCGACAAGTTCACCAGCGCATCGCAAGCGGGAACGCGCGGAGAGAAAAGCGCCGGACTGGGAATGTATATCGTCAAACAACTCGTGGAAAAACACAGCGGAACGATCACGGTCGAAAGCGAACCGGGAAAAGGAACCCGCTTCCAGATTATCCTCCCAACAATTCAATAACGCGCGCCTGTAGCTCAGCTGGATAGAGCAACGGACTTCTAATCCGTAGGTCGCTGGTTCGAGTCCAGCCAGGCGCACTTTATATCAAGGGTTTACATCTTTCGCAGCAAGCCCTTTTTCGTCGATTATGATAGAACTATGATAATCGAGAACTGATACCGCCTGTTTCAACCTTTCCGGATTCAAATGCGCATAACCTAGTGTGGTGGCTATGTTCTTATGCCCTGCCAGTTCCTTCACGGTGTAGATATCCACTCCGGCCTGAACCAACTTGGAACAAAAATCATGTCGGAGATCGTGGAACCTGTAATCTGGATACCCTGCCGTTTTGCAGGCTTTCTTGAACGCCCGATAAACGCCCCACTTGGTATACGGCTTGCCTTCCCGGTTGATAAAAACATGAGGACTGCCAGACCTTCGTTTTCTTTCCTGCTCCGTTAAAACTTCAAAAACCTGTTGCGTCATGGGTATGCCTAGCGAGTGAGAATTCTTCACTTTCTTGGCATCCAGTACGATCAACCGAGTTTTGATGTTCACTTCGGACCATTCCAGAAACACTACATTGGAAAGCCGTAGCCCCGTGTTTTTCGCTAAAAGAACGATGGGCTTTACCCATTCTGCAAGCAGGTTGAATATTTCCTGAAACTCATTTTCCGGGAAATACTTCACCCGCTTTTGTTCTTTCTCCCGCTTGATGCGGGATACCGGGTTGTCCCGATGCCATCCCCAGACTTTTATCGCCTGATTGTACGTTGCCGATAAATAAGCCAGTTCCCGATTGATGGTAGCGGGCGCAATCTTCTTTCTTCGATGCGTTACATACCGGGCAACGTGGTCGGTTGTGACTTCCGCCAACTTGAGGTTGCCAAGAAAATCAAGAAGCCTTCGGGAAATGCGCTTCTCGTCATTCATAGCGACCGGGTTTTTCTGCGGCGTCACTTCCTTGATGTATCGTGAAAACAGATCGCGCAGGGTTTTATCCTTGCCCTTACTGTTTTCAAAATACCGTCCTTCCGCAATCTGGGTTTTGACTTTGAAATAGATCGACTCGGCAATCTTCTTGTTATCCGTTCCCGTTGATTTGCGGCGTTGACGTCCTCCCAGTGAGTAACTCATCCACCAAACCTTGCTTCCCTTCTGTCTATAAAGGGCCATATTCAACCTCCTTTAAGGAAGTTGATCGCAGGTCGGGTTTCCCTGTATCTGTATGGAATATTCTATCAAAGGCTATATTCATCCTCAAACTCATTCGCCTTGGGGTTTCGAGGGTCTTCCGGGTTTTGGTGGCGCGTTTCAATCCATGCTTCGACTTCCTGTTTCTTGAAAAGAATCAATCCCTCTATTCGATAATGCGGAATCACTTTCTTACTGACCCACGAATACAGGGTTTTGGGTTTGACTCCCAGAAACCGGGATAATTGAATCACTGACAAGAACGCTGTCATTCGATCATCCCCGTTGAAAGTATCCGATTGAATCGTTTCGCTTCCTGAATCAATTTTGCCTTGATGCTGATTGGCTTTTCGATTGCCTCCTTTTTGAACCATGCGCGGATTGATGATTTGAAATTTCGTTGAATCAATCGCTCCAGCTCACGATCTTTGAATTGATCGAATGATTTGCGATGTTCCCGGCGAATTTTGGACATCAAAATTTGAAAACCGCCCACGCGATTGATCGATTCATCATCCTCAAAATTGTAGAATTTGAATCGATCAAAATAGGAAGCCAATTGTTTTGGATCATTTACCAATTGATTCAAATTCATTTTCAATTGACCGATTTCGATCGAAAAGCGGGTGATTGGTTTTCCATTCATTAACTGCAATTCGTTTTCGGTCAGCTTCCCGGTTTTGCCCAATTTCCGAAGTAATTGGGAATTCTTATTGAAAATGCGGATTTTGGGATCAGTTCCAATGTAGATGGTCTTGCCCTTATAGAAGCTCACACTCTCCCGGCGATAACCTATCACCCAGAGACGGGCCAGGACGATATCCAGAGGAAGGCTTTCAATATCCGAATGCAATTCAATCCGCGAAATGTTGAAATCATTCAAATCGATTTCATGGCTATCGGGGAAGAGGTCGAGCAGATAATCTTTCAATTCATGGAAACGATCAAAATGCTTTGAATGAATATCGACCTTGGTATAGGGAATTCCAAAATTCGTGACCGCGCCGAATTGATGCGGTTGCCACATCACCACGGCACAATCCAGCTTGCAGAAGTTTTTGTAAAACTTCCTCCGCAGATTATCCGGTTTCATGACCCCCAACTCCCTAAGCTTGGGAATATCCGGCTCTAACGAGGTAGTGAGACTGATTTTTCCAATACCCATAACTATCCCTGTACGACTTTCCCGTTATATAAACCTGAAGGGCGAGGCTCTATAATTAGCTTCCATTCACCCAAAAAATGATAAATTACCCAACCAAACAGTCAGTAATAAGCTATCAACTGTTATTGTAATTCTAGTAGAAATTAAAATCAAGAGGAATCAATACAAGGATTCCCCGTTTTAAGTAGATGATTTGAAAAAAATAATTAATGGGTTTTTATCTCAAATGGTCCCTATTCAACTTCACAGTAAAGCCTTTGAGATTTAACTTGCGTCAATCTTTTTTTTGTCAATCGGCAGGGGGGGCAGGCCAAGCTTATCAAGGAATTCATTGTGACGGATAGTGGCGGAAACGATTTCTTTCTCCAGTTCCACCAACTCATCATTCACCTCCTGCAAGGCTATTTTTTTATCTGGCCTGGCGGTGCTGACATACCTGGAAATATTCAGATTGTAGTCATTTTTCTCAATTTCCTTCATCGACACCCGGCGCGAAAATCGTTCCTCTTCCTTGCGATACTGATAAGTATCAATAATTTTATCGGTGTGCTCCGGCAATAGGCGGTTCTGTCGCTTGCCCTTTGCAAAGCCTTCGCTGGCGTTGATGAACAAAACATCGTCGAACTTCATGCATTTTTTCAGGACCAGAATGCACACAGGAATCCCCGTGGAGAAAAACAGGTTGGCGGGCAAACCGATCACCGTGTCTATATTGCTGTCCTTTAACAATTTGGTGCGAATGCGCGCTTCCGCGCCGCCGCGAAACAAAACCCCATGAGGCAGGATGATCGCCATCACCCCTTCATCGCCCAAAAAGTGAAAGCCGTGCAGTAAAAAAGCAAAATCGGCGGCAGACTTGGGCGCCAGACCGTAGCTTTTAAAACGGAAGTCTTCGCCCAGCGCTTCATTGGGTTGCCAGCGATAGCTGAAGGGCGGATTGGCCACCACCGCATCGCATTCCAGTTTTTTGGCTGGGTTCATTTCATTCAGCGTGTCCCAGTCGTTCAGCAGGGAATCGCCGTGATGAATTTCAAACTCCGAATCTCTCACCCCGTGCAACAGCATGTTCATACGCGCAAGGTTGTAGGTGGTGATGTTTTTTTCCTGCCCGTAGAATTTTCCAATACCGCGCGCGCCCAACTGGTTACGCACGTTCAGGAGCAGGGAGCCGGAGCCGCAGGCAAAATCCAGAACTTTTCTCAGTTTCTTCTTCTTGCCGCTGGCCGGGTTCTGACTGTCCAGGGTGACAATTCCGGAAAGGATCGTTGAAATCTCCTGCGGCGTATAAAACTCGCCCGCCTTCTTGCCCGAACCTGCGGCAAATTGACCGATCAGGTATTCATAAGCGTCGCCCAACACGTCGCTATCCGTGGAAAAATCTGCAATGCCCTCTGCGATTTTGGTGATGATGGTGCAGAGTTTGGCGTTTCGGGCGGCGTAATTTTTGCCCAGCTTTTCAGAATTCAGATTGATTTCCGAAAACAAGCCCTGAAAATTATTTTCAAAGGATTGGTTTTCGATGTAACTGAATCCCTGCTGTAAAGTATTCAGCAGTTCGTTGTCTTGCGTTCTGGCCTGCTCCGCGATACTGCTCCACAAATGCGCAGGCTCGATCACATAATGCACCTTGCGGCGCATCTGTTTTTCAAAATCGGCGACGTCCTTCGCATTGGCCGCGTACCACAGCGCCAGGGGAGCGCGCTTGTCCCCTGCCTCCAGTTTGGGATAATCCTTACCCAGTTCTTTTTTAGCGGCGTTTTCGTAATTATCCGAAAGATAACGCAGGAACAAAAACGACAACATATAATCGCGGAAGTCGTCCGCATTCATCGCCCCGCGCAACTGGTCGGCAATGGCCCAGAGGGTGGCTCCTAATTGTTTTTGATCGTTCTCGGTCATTACGAGGTCGCCTCTTCCGATTCCTGTTCTTCCTTCTCTGGAAATAATTCAGGGTTGAATCGATAATTCTTCATAAAATCATCTAATATTTTAATGAAGCTATCCTTGGTATCCTTCAGCATTTCTCTGGGTTCAAACAGTGAATAATCACCATGGCTTAACAGATTGATCAGCCGGGCATGAACTATATCATCGGACTCGCCCTTATCCTGCTTAATGCAGGCCGAGAAGTTATTGAAACCGTGAAAGCTGGCGGTTTTCTCTAAAATATTACGTAACATATTAAAATGGTAAGTATACAATTGTCCTGATTCCTTCGCATCATGCAGTTGCCTTAATAAGGCGACATGATGGAAGAATGGCGTGTCGCCCGTATTTTTCAACAAATACATCCTGGTTGCTTCATCTTTGCATAAAAAATATTTCTTGGGTTTTTTAAGCGCATTGCACATCACATTAAAAAATAAGGTGTGGTGCGAAGAAATCACCACCTTGATTCTGCCTTGATCATTGAGCAGTTGCGCCAGATGACTGGCCACGGCAATGGCATTATTATCATCCAGCGACGAAATCGGGTCGTCAATATAGATATACTTCACCCAACTATAAGCTTCCTGCTCATCAATAGCGAGTTGCGCGACGGCGAGAAAAAAACACCAAATAAAAATATTTTCCTCTCCGCGAGAAACTTTAATATGCTCAACCATTTCGCTACTTTCACCCTTAACAATTTCGCGCTCAAAGCTGACTGTCCAGTCATCTGTATTAATTTTAAAATCAAAATCTGCATAGCGTTGCAAGAGCGGGCGAATACGGTTATCCATTTCCACATCTTGCAAACCTGAAAAAAATTTCGATTTTGAATTGAGCTTCAACACCCTTTCGGCGTCATTTTCAAGATCGTTATCCCAGCTGAACAAATCTTCAGTAAAAGCGTTAAAATACAGGGTGTCCCTTTTTTCTTCCTCTTCCGTACCGCCGTTCTTTCCCGCTTCCTTGAACGCCATAGACAAGCGTGTTTTGCCGACTCCGTTGTAAGCAAACATGAGTATATAGTTTTTATTGTTCAGCTTTTTGCGCATATGTCTAACCAGCGCATTCAAATCGGCAAAGTCTGTGCTTTGATCGCTCATGCGCCAACCTTATCAACAGAGGGGAAGAGTTGTTGCAGGAGGCCCTTTTTATGAGCTTTCAATAATTTTACTTTTCTGCTCTGTGCGCTGATAAGTTTGTCGAAGGAAGACAAACAATCGGCGATTTTTTTTTGTTCTTCTGGTGAAGGAACTACGAAACAGTATTTTAAAAATTGTCGACCGTTTATAGAGTTAATAGTTGCTCCCAAATCGCCAGCAACTTGCCTTGTATATGCTTCGGTTTGAAAAAGTTGGAATACAAAGTTTGCCGCCTTTGCCCTAAAAATCGCCATAAACGCTCCGTGCGTGCACCGTGGCATCCCTTTCGGAATAAGCGCATTTTTACCAATCAAAGCTTTTGATCCATTTCGGACACATATAAGTATATCGTTGGGTTTTGAGAGATTGGCTCCATTAATATCAGGAGTGACAAAAACATTATCTTCAAGAACAATCTCACCATTTTTCACATTAGAAGACCTTAAGACTAATAAGCCATGATCCCTTATGTCATCAGGACTATATGTAAGCCCTGACACAAGTTCTCCTAGTTGTTCCAGCCTTTTTTCTTTCCACTCTCCCGTATTCTTGAACTCGGAGAAGCGGAGTTCGGGGAGGGTTTTTCCTTCGGCGGGGAAGAGTTGTTGCATGAGGCCTTTTTTATGAACCTTCAATGACTCTATTTTTTTGTTCTGTGCGCTGATGAGTTTGTCGAGGGAAGACAGACAATCGGCGATTTTTTGTTGTTCGCCAGTTTCTATACTAGGATATTGAATCCATTTTTCCCTAAGAGTTGAAAAGTGTCTTTTGTACTTCTCCATTACAATCGGCTTGTATTGTAAACATTGGAACAGATAAATTGTATCGACTAGATTTTTTGTTTTGATTATTTTTATTCCATCGGCACCTTGCGCAAATGGTTCCGTCGCAATCTTTAGGGAGCAAGTATGATCACCAAAAATAATCAATGGAAGAGATTCTGTAATTAATGCTTCCCGATCATCGGTCCAACCAGAAATATAATTTTGCGATTGGTCAATAATCGGATATGAACCTTCGGTTAAATACTTTGCTGTGGATAGCTTTTTCGGTGGCGTCACCGTAGATATTAGGGCAGAAACCCTTTTCTCCTCCCACTCCCCGGCATTCTTAAACTCGGGGAAGCGCAGTTTGGGGACCAGCTTTTTTGTTTTCGGCTCACTCATAAGCCGCCAGCCCCGAGATGTCGCGTCCTTCGGCGAGTTTTTTTAACAGCGGTATCAAATCTTCCATCAGGGCCAGTTCGGCTTTTGTTCTGGCTTTCCAGCCCAGGTCCTTTGGCGCGAACAGGTCGCTGAGCTGTTCGCCGTCGAAGATCATGCGGTCCATGACGAGATCGACAAATTCTTGCAGGGCCTCTCTGGTCAGTTCGTGTTTTTCCGCCAGGTCGGCCAACGCCTTGGCGGATTTTTCGGCCTTGAATGTTTCGTAGCCTGTTCGAACGGTTTTTTCGTCCAGTTCTTCGCCGGTTTGCAGGCTGTTGATGTAGGCCACGATGTCGTCGCGTTCGTCCATCAGGTTGGCGCTGGCGCCGATCAGTTCGATCAGTTGCTGGCGGGTCATGGTCTGTCTTCCCTGTTGCCCTTCGGTGGAGGCGGCGATCAGGCTCATGATGTAGTCGTAATCGATCAGGGCCGAGGAAAACAATACCAGCTCGAAGTCGAGTTGTTGCACGGGGTCTTCCGCTTCGCTGTGTTTGCCTTGTTGCGCCTTGAGGCGTTGCGCTGTTTCCAGATAGGCGCCGCGAAAGCCGCGCAGTTGTTCTTCGGGCAGGAGCGTCTTGACGCGCCCGGCCTGTTCTTCGTTCAGGTCGGTGTATTGGTCGAGCTGGGTTTTGAGGCGTTGCACTTCCTTGAAATGGTTGATGAACTCGCTCCGCGCGATATCGCCTTTCAACTGATGCACCTGCTCTGGGGCGCAGGCCAGGCCTTGCGAATCCATGAACTGTTTCAGCTTGTGGACGGCGCCGTCGAAGCGCTCGATGACTGTGGGGGCGGGATCGACCAGCCAGATTTTTCGGGCGCTGTCTTTATTCGCGCCGGAAAACAGGCTGATGGCTTCGTCCACAGCTTCTTCCTGATAACGAAAATCCAGCACATTGCCGTAGGGCTTGGTGTCGTTGAGCACGCGATTGGTGCGCGAGAGAGCCTGGATCAGGCCGTGGTGTTTGAGTTTTTTATCCACATACAGGGTGTTGAGGTATTTGGAGTCGAAGCCGGTGAGCAACATATCGACCACAATCGCGATGTCGATTTTGTTTTTGTGCGGGTAATCGCTGTTGGGGTATTTCTGGTCCTTGATGCGTTGTTGTATGTCCTGATAGTACAAATCGAATTCGTTGATCCTGTGATTGCAAGCGTATTGGCGGTTGTAGTCGTCTATGATGGTTTTCAGCGCGGCTTTTTTCCTGTCCGGTTCTGTTTCGTTATCCTGCTTTTCCTGCGGCAAGTCTTCTTGCAGTTGCTGGACGTCTTTATCGCCTTCCGCCGGGGGAGAGAACACGCAGGCGATATTGAGGGGTCGGTAGTTGTCGTCTTCAATCCGTTTTTTAGCCTGGGCTTCTTTGAACAGTTCGTAGTATTCAATGGCGTTGTTAATGGAGGCGGTGGCCAGAATTGCGTTGAAACGGCGCTGGCTGGTGGAGGCCTCGTGTTTTTTTAAAATCTCCTGCACCACGGCCTGTGGCGCAGGCGTCGATTTCTTTTTGCCTGCGGCTTTCGCTTTGCCTTTTTCGTCTTTCGGCTTTTCGCCAAAGTAGTCGATATGAAAGCGCAGTACGTTGTTGTCTTCAATGGCGTGGGTGATGGTGTAGGCGTGCAGTTGTTTTTGAAAAATATCTTCCGTGGTTTTATAGGAGCCCAGGGAGCCGTCAAATTGCTGGTAGCTGGCATTCGCTTCAAAAATGGGCGTGCCGGTAAAGCCGAAGAGTTGCGCCTTGGGGAAGAAGGCTTTGATGGCTTTGTGGTTCTCGCCAAACTGGGAGCGGTGGCATTCGTCAAAAATAAAAACAATGCGCTGATTGCGCAGGGGTTCCAGCCGTTCCTTGTAGGTTTGTTTGCCTTTCTTCTTGTGTAGCTGGGCTTTTCTGCTGTTTTCATCCAGAGCGAGGCCGAGCTTCTGGATGGTGGTGACGATGACTTTGTCCGCGTAATCTTCCGAGAGCATGCGCCGCACCAGCGTTTCGGTGTTGGTATTTTCTTCCACGCAACCTTCCTGAAACTTGTTGAATTCTTCGCGGGTCTGGCGGTCGAGGTCTTTGCGGTCGACCACGAACAGGCATTTGTCGATGTCTGGATTGTCCTTGAGCAGTGTGGAGGCCTTGAAGGAAGTGAGGGTCTTGCCGCTTCCGGTGGTGTGCCAGATATAGCCGTTGCCCCGGTTCTGATGGATGCAATCGACAATGGCCTTGACCGCATAGATCTGGTAAGGACGCATGACCATGAGCTTTTGCTCGCTAGCCACGAGAACCATGTAGCGGCTGATCATCTGGCCCAGCGTGCATTTGGCGAGAAAGCGGTCGGTGAATTCATCCAGATGAGTGATTTTTGCATTGTCCTCGCCTGCGAGTTGGTAGATGGGCAGAAAACGTTCTTCGGCGTTGAAGCTGAATTGTTGTTTTTGGTTGTTCGCGAAATAATAGGTATTGGAGCGATTGCTGACAATGAACAACTGAATGAAGCAGAGCAGGGTATTGGCGTAGCCGTTGCCGGGGTCGTTCTTGTATTCGACAATCTGCTCCATGGCGCGGCGCGGGCTGACGTCCAGGGTTTTGAGTTCAATTTGCACCACGGGCACGCCGTTGATGAGCAGAATCACATCGTAACGGTGATGGCTGTTTTCGGTGTTGAGGCGTAGCTGGTTGATGACTTCAAACTCGTTTTTGCACCAGTCTTTGATATCGACCAGCGTGTAATTCAGCGGCGAGCCGTCTTCGCGCTCGAAGGAGTTGCGTTCGCGCAAGGTTTTGGATGCGGTGAATACATCGGCGTTGACGATTTCATCACGCAGACGGGCAAACTCTGAATCGGTGAGGTGAACGCGGTTGAGCGCTTCGAATTTTTCGCGGAAGTTTTGCTCAAGCCCGACCCGATCACGGATATCTTCCCGATAGCTGTATTTGAGCTCTTTCAGCTTGGCGATCAGGACTTCTTCTATTTGTTGCTCTTTTGTCATGTGTCCGCGTTGATCATATTTGCCCGCCTTCAAGAGATCGGATATTAACAAAAGCCCATCCGGAAGAATATAGTAACTATCCATCTTCGAAGCCTGAAGAAGAATATCACAAACACTTGCTTTTGCGACGACAAGTACTTCATCTTCGATCAATTATCTAAATAGTCAACAGGTCGATAAACTATGATAATTTTTATCATAGTTTGAATTTCATAGAAAACCTCTTTGCTCTTCCCTCCGTAGGTCGAGGAAATTTTTAATTTCTATGATAGAAACTATCATACTTGGTTAAAATCCGGCCTCTTCGCAAAACCTTACGTAGGCTTTACTATGATAAAAATATGATAGAAATTTTCAAACTGGGTGGAATTTATGGAATGGATGGAATTGGCAGACCTGCCAAATTCCTTTTAAAATAGAGGGGATACAGGGAACCGACCCGAAATCAAAATCTTCCGGTTTATGGTTTTTTTCTTCTTCTAATCCGTAGGTCGCTGGTTCGAGTCCAGCCAGGCGCACTCCTATGCGGAGGGCGAATTAGCCCAAACCTTCAAACATTCATTTCAGTTCAATAGCTTCGCTTCAAATTTTGCGTATCAGACGCACTCCTACGCGGAGGGTAATGGCCGATGCGAAAAACTCATCTGCTTCGGTTTTCTTTTTAGCGTTGAGTCGAGATTTCGCCGCCTATGCGCGTTATGATGGATTGGACTTCAGGGCATAGGCGATGGCGTCGGTCACAGACATGGGTTCGATGTTTTTAAAAATCTGGCGGGGTCGATCGTTTTTAACGAGTGTGGGGGTTTTGATGCTGAGGATCAGTTTCTTTCCAACCGTGGCATAGACCGGGGTCACCAGCGCCAACCACAAACTGGAGAGCCAGGGCGTTAACACCGGTACCGAAATGAAGAGTCGGCGCAGTCCTCTTTGGCGCGAGTATTCCTGCATGAGTTCTTTGTAAGACACCTGATCCGGCCCGCCAATTTCAAAGGTCTGATTCCCTTCCATTTTCAAGTCGATCGCCTGGACCAGATAATCCAGCGCGTCTTTGATACAGATGGGTTGAGCCTTGACCGAAACCCATCGCGGCATGATCATTATCGGCAAGCGTTCCGACAGGGCTTTGATCATTTCATAGGACAGGCTTCCCGCGCCGAGTACGATCGACGCCTGAAATTCAAATACCTGCGCACCGGACTTTCTTAACAAATCTCCGACATCTTTCCGGCTTTGAAGGTGGGGGGACAGGTCGGCTTCATTTTCAGCGGTCAGCGCGCCCAGATAAATGATTCGTTTGACGCCGTTTTGCGCCGCCGCTTTGGCAAAATTTTCTGCCGCTTCAGATTCCAGCTGTTGAAATTCGCTTTTTGAATCCATACTGTGGACCAGATAAAAAGCGACGTCTATGCCTTGCAAACTCTTCGCTACGCTGTCGTAGGAAAGCAGGTCGCCTTGCTCGACGGAGACGGAGCCCGGCAAGGGATCTCGAATTTTCTTCGGATCTCTAACCAGGCAACGAATTTCAAATTGCGACGCACTCAAACGCTTCAGCAATTGCCCTCCCACATAACCGGTCGCGCCTGTAACCAACACCTTCAATTTAGCGGCATCCATAATGATCTACCTGGCTTGAGGTGAATAACCGTCAAGAGCGCAAGTCGCGCAGATATTCGTTTCGAATGGCGCCGCTTTCATGAAAGCGCATCCATGCCATCGACATCATGACACCCGAAACAGAAACCGCACTCTTTTAAAGAACGCTCTCGCCTGGGAAGCGATACAATAAAAATAAGCTCCTGATCTCTATAAGGCAAGTTTCAATTCACGCTTATATGCAAGTACAGGAGAATTCGCCAGGCAGGAATCAACTCAACATCTGTCGTCTGGCGGCGGCAGTTGATGCGCTGAATAGAAAATGATAGTTTTACAAAGCGCTGTAGGCATGATTCCTGATCAACATGATCGCGGCCTCGCTCATTGCCGGAGGCAACGAAACCTTGTCGCATTTTTTGGAGAAAACAAGCATGTCCCGCAACTTTCTAAATAAGTTTTTTAGATATTCCGCGCCCGTCCTGCTGTGCTTTGTTCTCGGCGGCGGAATTGTCGAGGCTCAATCCGATTCCAGCGCCTCGCAATCGGCTAAAGCATGGGCGGTTGTCGATGGCTTTCGTTCCGCCAGTTTCGGGATGAATGAAAAGGACGTGCTGAAGGCGATCTCCAAAGATTTTGGAATTGGCAAAAAGAATATTGAACGGCTGGTTCATCCCACGGAAAAAACAACCAATCTTTCGGTCGCGGTTTCAAACCTTCTCCCGGAGTCAGGTCAGGCTCAGGTCATCTATAGCCTGGGATATCAATCGAAGCGCCTGATGAACGTGAATATTCTTTGGGGACAGCCTTTTGACGACACAGTGAAACCTCAAAGTCTCCTCGACACGGCAAACGCCTTGAGTTCTTTTTTCTCCAGACAACGTTTCGATCCAGACGGTTTATTGATCAATGCCGACTTGAAAAATGGAAACATCATTGTATTTCGCGGCAAAGATCAGAAAGGTCGAATGGTCCTGATCCATTTGACCAATCCCACGATAAAGGAAGGCGAAGCCCCGCCCAACCTGACTCTGCGCTTGTCCTATATTGCAGACCCGTCCGCGCCGGATATCTTTCATATCAAAAAGGGCGATTTTTGATTAAGGGGAGTAAACCGCCCGAACGGCATTAACAACTTATAGACCGACCTTTATAAATCCGGAATGACATCACAGAAAATCAAACTATTTTCGATCGGTTTCACCAAATCTTCAGCGGAATTTTTTTTCGAGCGTTTGCAAAAAAATGGAGTCAGGAAAGTCATCGACGTGCGTTTCAACAACGTCTCCCAGCTTTCCGGCTTCGCCAAGAAAAACGATCTGGAATATTTTCTACAAGCGCTGGCGGGTATCGATTACGAGCATCTGGAATGCCTCGCGCCTTCGAAGGAATTGTTCGAATCCTACAGGAAGGACCGCATCGACTGGCCGGAGTATAAAAAAAAGTATCTGGCGCTGATGAAGGAGCGCAAGGCGGCTAAAACGCTGAGCGCCGATTCTCTGGACGGAGCCTGCTTTCTATGTAGCGGCGTCAAACCCGATCATTGTCACCGCAGTCTGATCGCTGATTTTTTGCAGAAAGAATTGAAAATTTCCGCAGATATCAAGCATCTGTAAGGGAGTCATTCTGAGAGCAAGGCGCGACTGCTTTTCCCGAAAATCTAGCAGGTTGGGATGGAGAGAAAAAAGGTTGTTCCATCTCCCTCTGAACTTTCAAAGCGAATGGAACCGTTCATGGCTATCATCAGGCGAAGGGTTACCGACAGACCGACGCCGACGCCTTTGATCTCCGAATTCTCTCTGCCCAGGCGGTTGAAAGGTTCGAACACTTCACCCTCTTTGCCAAAGGGAATGCCAATGCCTGTATCTTTTACCGACACCAGCAAGGTCGAACCCGTCTGTTTCGCTTCCACATCGACCCTGCCGCCGCGTATATTGTACTTGATTGCGTTGGAAAGCAGATTGATCAGCGCCTGCTTGTAGCGCAGGCCATCCGCCAGGATCATTTGATTGTGCGGGATGCTGAAGTTAGTAATGATGGAAACATTCTTTTTATCCGCCTCCACCTGCATCATCTCCAGCACAGCGTCAATGATTGGATAAAACTCGATCAGATCGATCTTCACTCTCATGATGTTCGATTCTATTTTGGTCAGATCCAGTAAATCATTGATCATCTCGAACAAATACTGCCCCGAACTCAGGATGACCTGAAGACTTTTTCTAGAGGGATCGGCAGAATCGGGTGGAAAGTTTCTATCAAGCAACTGGGAAAAGCCAAGGATCGAATTGAGAGGGGTGAGCAGTTCATGGCTCATCATCGACAGAAATTCTGATTTTAACCGGTTGGCCTGCTCAAGATTTTGTTCGAGCAGTTTTCTTTGAGTGATGTCAATATGCGAAACGATGATATCGTTTCCTACGCCGTTCAACAATTTCGCATTCAAATTGAACCAGCGGATTTCGGTTGGAGAGTCGCAGGGATATTCGTAACTGAAAATTTTGGAGGATTGGGCGGCGGACTGAATGCCTGCGATGATTTTACGACCTTCTTTTGCCTCTTGCTCACAAGCCTTGTAATAATTGGCGCCAACTCCGGTGCGCGCCTCAACGCCGCCATTTTCAGAAGAGAACGTAGACCAGGATTGGTTTACATAAGAGATTTCACCATCTGGACGAATCACAGCGACGTGTTCTGGAAGAGCGTCCAGTATTTTTTTATGATTCACGGCAACCATTTTTCAACACGAAAACCTGGGATATGCCTTCATCCTGATATTATCGGTCAAGCCGCATATATAAACCGAAAATAAACTGACTTCGGTAACTATCCCGCCTGACACGAGTCTTGTGTTTCTCTTACTTCACATGAATCTGAAACTCCCGAAAATCAAACTTTAATTCTCCAGCGCCGCCATTCCCTCAGAAACCGCCATACGATCTCCGTTCAAAGAGACCCCCTAGCTTGGAACAGCGCCTTACTCTGGTTCCATTGGAGCGCCACTGGGGCAAGTAATCAAGTCCTATTATCGATTATTCGATATTATATAATGAACCATCCGGTTAACTCAACCTGGCAGTCCATAAAAATATACAATCAGGCCGGATTCCAGATTAAATTCCTGATCCGAATGAAACTAGACGGGCTTTATTTACGGAAGGAAAATGAATCGAGAGAGGACTTAAAGAGAGGCGCGGTAGAGTTCCAGAATGCGCTGGGCGGCGCGATCCCAGTTGAAGCGTTCTTTCGCCTGTTCGCGGGCGCTGGCGCCGAGGCGTTCCATCGTTTCCGGTTCGCGCAGGGCTTTTTGCATGGCGGCGGCGAGGGAGGCGGCGTCCTGCGGCGCAACCAACAGTCCGTTGACGTTGTCCTCGATGAATTCCGGCAAGGCTCCGGCCCGCGTCGCGATGCTGGGCAGTCCTGCGGCTTGCGCTTCCGCCACCGCGAGTCCAAAACTCTCGATGCGGGAGGGGAAAACGCCGTAACGGCACTGGCTCGCCAGTTCCTTGATCTGACAGGTCTGCATCCAGCCGTGATAATAGACTCGGTCCTGCAAGCCGAGGGCGGCGACCCGTTCTCGACTTGCGGTTTCGTAATTGCCTTCGCCCACCAGATGCAGACGCGCCGAGTCGTTTTCTTTCGAGATCGCGCTGAAAGCGTCGATCAATTCCGGCAAGCCTTTTTCCGCTTCCAATCGGCCCCAGAAGATAAAATCATTCGCCGTATCGCCGTTGCGATTCACCTCGAACCAGGAGGGTTCGACGCCGGGCGATACCAGTTCGATGCGTTCGGCGCTCGCCGGGCCGAGAGCGTCCACAATGAGGGATTTGGAAAATTCGCTGAACACAATCACCTGATCGGCGCGCTGTATCGCTTGTCGCATCAGATGCGGGTTGAGCGTTTTCAAAAGCGAGACGGGGTTCGCCAGACTTTTGAAAAAGCCCTGACGCGGAATGAAGGGCGCGTGCGAGGTGTAGAAAAATCGCGCGCCCGCCTGCCGACAGACCCGGTCGAAAAAAAACGCTTCTTCTCCATTGCCATGAACCACGTCGAAGCGGCGTTTTTCCAGCAGGAGTTCCAGCGCGCGCGGGAAAGTGAAGATCGCCGGGTTGAGCGTCGCAAAATCAAAATGACGCACCCAGTGGATGCGATACGGAACATCGGGGGCGACCATGTCCTTGAGGGTCGCCGAGTACAGGACATGCACTTCCTGATCCAGCCGCGTCAATGCGCAGGCCAGGTGATGTACGGCCAACTGACCGCCGCCCTTGACCTCCGCCCAGGGCGAGGCGTTGACGGTTAAGCAAATTTTCAAAATACCTTATCCTCCATGCGCGCGAACGCGGCGCGCTCTTGTTTCAAGAATCATTTTCTATTTGAGGTCGATGGTTTATAATCAAACCCGTCACCCCACAGGGCTGAACCCGTTGCATTTTTTGGAAACGGCTGAAACCTTAGCCGATTTTGCATCTGCATTCATCAAATTTTTTCAGGAGATATTCCTTACATGGCATCCAACAGTTCTTTCGACATTGTATCCGAGGTCGATCTGGCCGAAGTTCAAAATGCTATCAATCAGTCGATGATGGAAATTCGTCAGCGTTTCGACTTCAAAGGAAGTTGTAGCGAGATCAATCTCGACCAAAAAACCCAGGAAATCGTCATGACCTCGGATGATGAATTTAAGATGAAATCCGTTCTTGATATTTTGCAGGGGAAACTGGTGAAACGCAACGTCTCTTTGAAGGCGCTGGAATACGGCGCTGTGGAAGCGGCCTCCGGCGGCACAGCGCGCCAGACCATCAAACTGCAACAGGGCATCCCGCAGGACAAGGGAAAAGAGATCATCAAATTCATTAAAGGATCGGGTCTGAAAAAAGTTCAGGCGCAGATTCAGGACGATCAGGTCCGTGTGACGGGGAAAAACAAGGACGATTTGCAGGAAGCCATCAACCTGCTTAAAGACAAGGATTTCGGCATCCACATGTCCTTCACCAATTACAGATGACTACGCGGGGACACATGCGGCTCGGGCTGTGGATCGCAACGCTGTTGTTATTCAGCGCCTGCCAGAGCGCGTCCGCCGCCGCGCCCCTGTTCCACCCCCTATCCATCGAAAGCGCAGAAGACCTTGCTCCGCCAGTCCTGCGCTCACGCACAGCGCAGGTTCAATTCTCCGCCCTCAATGGCGATGCGCAGACGCCCACAGTCGGCGCCGCATTCACTCTCAATCTGTTTGAAGACCTTCAACTCGCCTGCGTCGTGACCGAAACGACCCCCAGCAAGGGCGGCGGCTGGATCGTCAATGCCCGAATCGAGCCGCCATCTTCCGGCAACGCCACCCTCACGATGAAGGAGGGGGTTCTCGTTGGCGCGGTTTACCTTGGCCCGATTCAGTACCGAATCCGCTATCTGGGAGACGGCGCGCACCGAATTGAAGAAATCAACCCCTCCCAATTTCCGCCCGACAGCGCGCCCATCCCCGCGCCCTGAAAAAAATTTCACCCCAGCAGTTCATTTCTGAAGTTTTTATCCGATAACAGAGATAAGATCTCTTTATTCTATTGTTGACTTATTCGGATATGGCCGCGAAAGCCTCTGTTTTCAGACATTTTATTTTAATCGGCCTGTTTCTTCTGGCAGGCGCCGCTCCGCAGGCAAGTCTTGCTCACGGGCAACCGGATTTATTTTCCGCCGTCAACATTTCCGGAGACTTTCCAGAAATGGGGGCGGAAGTCGCTCGCGCACGCGCGGTCTCGATCAACTGGGAACTCATGACCCCGCCGGGAACCTCGTCGGATGCGATGGACGACGTCACCCTGAACCTGTTCGACGACACCTCCATCCTCTGCGCTTTGGATTCCGTTTACGAGAACCTGTCCGGAAGCGTGACCTGGAGAGGGCATGTGCCTGGCGATTCCAAAAGCCTGATCTCTATGGTCGCCAAGGATTCCGTTGCCATCGGGCACATTGAAACATCCCAAGGCTCTTACCGAATCAAGTATGACGGCGCCAATCACTGGGTGGAAGAACTGAGAGCGGATGGATTTTCCGGCGACGGCGAACCCATTCACATCACGGCATCTTCAGGAGACGCCGCCCCATCGACAGCAAAAGACGACGGCACCATCATCGACGTTCTCGTCGTCTACACTCCGGAAGCCCGCGCCGATGCAGGCGGAACCACCGCGATGGAAAATGCGATCGACCTGGCAGAATCCCTCGCCAATACTTCATTATCTAACAGCGGCATTGTCCCTCGGCTTCGCGTCGTCGCCAAATCCGAACTCAGTTACAACGAAAACGGAGCCAGTTTTTCAACCATACTCAGCGACGCGCAAGCGGGAAACATCAGCAACCTGCACACTCTTCGCAACCAGTTCGGCGCAGACCTTGTCGCCGTTCTCATACAGGGGGACAACAGTCTGTGCGGGCTGGCCTATCTGCAATCCAACGTGTCCAGTTCCTTCGCCAGCTTCGGTTACTCCGTCACCGATCACGACTGCATCAGCAACCACACATTCACGCATGAAATCGGCCACAATTTGGGAGCGCGCCACGACCGGGCCAACGACAATACGGACAACTCACCGTTCACTTTCAATCATGGATACATCGACACCAGCAATAACTTCCGCACCATCATGGGCACGCAAACCGGTTGCTCCACCTGTACGCGCATACAATACTGGTCCAACCCCGACGCCACCTACAATGGCGCCGTGCTGGGCGTCGCCGAAGGCAACGCCAGCGCCGCAGACAATCGCAAAACGCTCAACCAGACAGCGGCCAATACGGCGGCGTTTCGAGATTCCGTCATCTCCACTGAATTTTTTAACGATGCGGGACCCGACGCCAAAGTCATCTCGCCTTACTGGCAGGCCAGCGACAGCTCTTACTCCTTCATCGCCGTCTCGCACCCTTCGCTCGACTCAATGAATTCTGTAATCGGCGTCAAGGTACACGCCGTTTTGAGGGATGGAAGCGCCTATGGCGCGGCGGCGGAGTTCACAGTATCGGCGGGGCAAACCCAGCAAGTCTTTATCACCGGATCGAACAACAGCTCGGTCAACGCCACGCAAATTAGCTCCGGCGCTTTTGTGATCGGCACGTCCGACGGGAGCGGTCAGGTTCTGGTTCACCCGATCGCAACCAACCCCAAATCGCTTCTCGGAAGCTCGGGCGTTTCTGGACGCGGCTTTCCCGACGTCACCCTGCTCAGCATCTGGGGCGCCATCGTCATCCCGGAAACCGGGGGCAATAACGGCTTTGCTATGGAATTTATCGGGGACACGCACGACAGCGTGCGCGGCATCAACACCAGCCAACCTTGAGTGTCAGTTGGCCAGGCGCTGAAACGCCAACAGCGTCTGGTCGTCGCGAGCGACGCCTCCGCGTGAATATTCTTTCAAACGCAGGCTCACCAAATCCAGAAAACTTTCTGGATCCGCCACGCTTCCATGCATCAATTCGGAAAGCCGACTCATACCAAATTGCTTGCCCGCGGGATTCTGGATTTCAATCGCGCCATCGGTAAAAAGAAATGCCATATCGCCCGGTCTCAATTCAGTTTCCTGAACTGTGTAGACCGTGTCCGGCAAAACGCCAACGGGAACCTCGCGCGCGGGAAACTCTTCGATATTGCCTTGCCCGGCGCGCTTCAATAATAAAGGCAGGTGCCCGGCGCTGGAAATCCTCATCGCTCCCGTTTCCAGATTCAGATACAGAAAAATCAGGGTGGCAAACACGCCGTGACTGGAGCGCTCCAGCATGACCTTGTTCACTGCATTCAAGGCATCCGACGGGTCTTCGGAGCCGGAAACATAACGCAGATCGCTCAACAGCTTCGCCATTGTCAGCGCCGCCGAGGCGCCTTTACCCGCCACATCGCCAATAACGATTCCCAGACGCGTGCCCAGGCGAATGAAATCGTAAAAATCGCCGCCGATGAATTTTGCCGAAGTCATTCGCGCCGCAAAGCGATAATTCGGAGACGATGGCGGATGTTGTGGAAGAAAATCATTCTGAACGCGACTCGCCAGACGCAATTCACTTTCCATGCTTTCTTTTTCGGCGGTGATGATTCTCAACTTCTCTTCCGCCAATTTGGCTTCGGTAATATCCTTGCCGTAAACGTTGACGTAGCCTTCCTCCTGAATCGGCGTCATATCGAAACTGTAGATGCGTCCCCGGTTGCGCGACTCCAGCTCCACCTGCCTGCCAGACTTCAACGCTTTCGACAGCGGTTCACAGAAGCCGCTCGGCAAATCATTGCACTCGCCCTGCCAGTTGTCGAACAAGGCTTGCGCCGCGCTATTGGCGTAGATCAATGCGCCGTCCTGATTCGCCCGAAATACCGGGTTGGGGTTGTCCGAAACAAAGCGGGACAGGCTTTCAATTTTCTGAAAGGCTTCGGCATTTGCAATCGCCGCGGCCAGATGATCCGCCAGAATGCGGCCCCAGACCTGCCCTTCAGACAAACCGTCCGCTTCGGGTTCGATTTCAAGAAATATGGCAAACACGCCCAACAGCCGATCCTTGAAAACCAGAGGAAAGGCCAGCATCCCTTTAACGTTTTTTTCACGCGCCCAGTTGCGACTGTCTTCGCAGCGCGCGTCGTTTTGCATGTTGATGAGTTTCTGGAGCTGTTGACTCTCTCCCGCCCGCCCAACCATCCGGCGCCCCAGGGGCACGCGGCGATACAAATCTTCGCAGAACTCCGGGACCTTCGCGCACTCGGATTCCAGCGAAGATGTTTCAGCAGACGATTCCAGTTGCAGGCAATCTACATGTTGCGGACACTCGTCGCGCAAGGCGCAACGCTCGCAATCATCGCCCGGTTTCAGTCGCCACAGGCGCACCATCGCCACCTTGGGTCTCTCTAACAAACGTCGCTCAATCAAACGTCTCAAGGAGTCCCAGTTTCGCTCCTGAGCCATATCCAGAAGCAAATCCTTCATGGAATCAAATTCCGGTTCAAATTCCGGTTCAAATTCCGGTTCAAATGGGGGTTCAAATGGGGGTTCAGACGACATGCTCAAATTTCCTGACTCGAATCCGTTGAGTGAAATTATTCACTGCAAGCGGTAAATTAATCGTTAAAGTCCATCATAATAATTGTTAGAATAAAAGCATACATAAATCTAAATCAGCATCGCTAATACAAAGATATAAATCCATTCTGGAGTTAAAATAATGAACCTGAAAAGTATTTTTGTCTTCGTCATTTGCCTGATCGCGCCCAACTTTGCATTCGCAGAGGATTCTGTTTATCAAGCGCTACCCGAAGTGACGCACCCTGCCGACAACGCATGGTCGCAGGAAAAAGAAAATCTTGGCAAGGCTCTTTATTTCGACCCCCGACTTTCTGGAAGCAACTGGATCAGTTGCGCCACCTGCCACAATCCGGGCTTGGGCTGGGGCGACGGCCTGCCTCGCGCCCTTGGCGACATGCAAAAAGAATTGGGGCGACACAGTCCCACCATCATCAACAGCGCTTATTTTGACTTTCAGTTCTGGGATGGTCGAGCAAAAACGCTCGAAGAACAAGCTTTGGGTCCCATTGTTTCCAAGGTCGAGATGAATCAGAATATGGATGAGTTGATCAAGGAATTGAAAGCGATCCCCGGCTATGTGAAGAAATTCAACACCGTGTTCGGCAAAACCGGAATCACGCCGACGAATATAGGAAAAGCCATCGCCACCTATGAACGCTCCATCATTTCAAAAAATTCTCCCTACGATAAATACTGGAAGGGCGACAAGAAAGCCATGTCGAAGTCTGCCGTGCGCGGAATGGAGTTGTATTTTGGCAAGGCCCGATGCACCTTCTGCCATAATGGCCCGAACTTCACCGACAGCGGCTTTCATAATCTTGGCATCAAAAATCAGGGTCCGTTGAAAGAAGACCTGGGTCGCTTCAACGTCACTAAAAATCCAGACGACAAGGGCGCCTTCAAAACGCCGGGACTGCGTCACGTCTCCCGCTCGGCCCCTTACATGCACGACGGCAGTCTGGCGACGCTGGAGGACGTGATTGATTTTTACAATCGCGGCGGCGACGTCGAGACCAACCGCTCGCCGATGATGACCCCGCTGGGACTGTCCAAACAGGAAAAAGCGGACCTGGTCGAATTTATGAAGGCTTTGGAAGGCGAAGCGATTGAACCGACGCTTGTAGAATTACCATAAACCCGTTCAAAGGAGTCGGCCTGTGAACAATGTGGATGAAATTGATTTTCGAGACCCGCTCACCGCGTTTCTGGCGGATAAAACCATGTCGGTGCCGATGGGACAGGCTCTGATCTTTGTTATTCTGATCTGCCTGTGCATGCTGTTCATGAGGTTTCGCCTGGGCCTGCTGATATCGTATATGTTTGTTTATTATTGGGGCTTTGTCTTCAATCGCTCCTATTTTGTCGATATTTTGGGGGACACCACAACGGGATTGTACCTTTATACCTTTTCAGGATTCATCATGCTGGCCCTTGCGGCTGTGGGTCTGCTGAAAACCGCCCGCTGACGATTCCCCGAAAATGATTGACATAACTATTTGAAAAAATTAAACTTTTAGGGCGCGCAAATAATTTAAAATTATCGGAAAGGAGTCCCTATCAATCAGGACTCCCATCTCTCAGGAATGGTTATGAAACAACCCATACGACTCACCATCCCAAGCGATCCGCGCTTTTTATGCGTCAATCGAAAGGCGCTCCAGCAAATTCTCAAATGCTATGAAGCGCCTGAAGAACTGGCTGGCAAGTTGGCGCTCTGCGTCGACGAAGCCTGCTCCAATGTCATCAAATATAGCTACGAAGGGGAGACCGGTCACTCCATCGAGATATGCTACAAAATTGAAGACGATGTGTTTGAGGTCAGCATCCGCGACTATGGCAAGCAATGCGACGCCTCCGAGTTCAAACCCAGGTGTCTGGACGACGTCAAACCGGGGGGACTCGGCACTTTCTTCATCAACCAAATCATGGACAACGTGACTTATTGCACCAATCGGGAAAAGGGAACCTTATTGACAATGACCAAAGACATGAAAAAAGAAATGTCCGCTACACGGGAAAGGGTGGTTTAGCTTCATGAGTCTACAGCTTGAGCAGGAAGAGACCAACGGCGTCATCACCGTCTCCATCGAAGGAGAGATCGACATGAGCGCCTCGCCCAAGGTTCGCGACTTTCTGGCGCCGCTGTTCAAAATGGATCGCTCCATCATCGTTGACTTGTCCAAAGTCCCCTATATTGACAGCTCCGGCATCGCGACGCTGGTCGAAGGATTGCAATGGAGCCACAACAGCAGTAAAAAGTTTCGCCTGTCCAATCTGAGTCCCACCGTAAAAGATGTTTTTGAAATTGCCCGACTGTTGACGGTTTTTGAAGTGTTTGACTCCAAGGAGGAGGCCCTGCAGGGAGCTTGAGCCAGGGGAGTTTGCAAATTTTTGAAGGGCGATCATTGTGAAAGCGTTTTTTGGTTATATTGGACGGAGCGCATTCCGTAGCTGGGGCGCGGCAGAAGAATTTTTTAAAGAAATCAGCGGGGTCTATTATCTGACCCGTTCCACAGTTTACTGCACCTTCATCGAACCGTTTCGCGGCAAGCCGAATAAATGGCGACCGGTCTGGACCCAGATGGAAGAGGTGGGCGTCAAGTCCACCACCATCGTCTTTCTCGTCTCCTTTTTGATCGGCGTGATCCTGGCCTTTCAAACCGCGTCGCAGTTGGAACGCCTGGGCGCTCTGGATTACGTCGGAGCGCTGGTCGGCGTTTCCGTCACGCGCGAACTCGGCCCCTTGATGACGGCGCTGGTCATGGCCGGGCGGGTGGGCGCGGCGTTCACCGCAGAGATGGGCACCATGAAAGTGTCCGACGAAATTCTCGCCCTCGAAACGATGGCGTTGAATCCCGTCAAGTTCCTCATCACCCCACGCTTTCTGGCCATCCTCATCATGTTGCCTTGTCTGACGATCATGGCGGACGTGATGGGCATTCTCGGCGGTTTCGTCGTTGGCGTCACCACGCTGGGCATCGACCCGATAGCGTATTACGACCGCTCGCTGGAAGCCATGCAGGTCAAGGACGTCGTCACCGGGCTGGTGAAAAGCGGCGTCTTTGCAATCATCATCGTGATGATCGGCAGTTACATGGCCTTCATCATCGAAGGCGGCGCGGAAAAAGTCGGACAAAACACCCGCACCGCAGTGGTCATTTCGATGATCTTAATCATCATCGCGGACCTGATTTTCACCGCATTATTCTTTTTCTTTACCTGACGGGCGCGCTCTTCTATGATTACAGTCAATCATTTACATAAATCGTTTGGCGAAGGCGACAAGAAACTGGTCGTTCTCGACGATTTCAGCGCGCATTTTGAGACGGGAAAAACCACCTCGATCATTGGCGGAAGCGGAAGCGGCAAAAGCACCGTTCTCAAGCACCTCATCGGCGTTTACAAGCCGGATCAGGGCGAGATCATCATCGACGGCGAGGACATCACTAAACTGAACCACGAGGGCCTGAGCCGGGTGCGAAAAAAATTCGGCATCATGTTCCAGAGCGGCGCCCTGTTCAATTCGCTCACCGTCGAGGACAACGTCGCTCTGCCCCTGCGCGAACACACGCAGTTGAACGAGAGCACGATACAGATCATGGTCAAGATGAAGCTGGAGATGGTGGGGTTGCGGGGGGCGGATCATTTGAAACCGGCGCAGTTGTCCGGCGGAATGATCAAGCGCATCGCTTTGGCGAGGGCGATCGCGCTGGACCCAAAAATCGTTTTCTACGACGAGCCGTCCGCCGGACTCGACCCGATCTCCATCGGCGTCATCGACAAGCTCATCATGGACCTCAGCAAGAAGATGCGCATCACCTCCGTGGTCATCACGCACGAGATACCCAGCGCGATGCGTATCTCCGACAAGATCATCATGCTGTACAAAGGAAAGATCATCGCTTCCGGAACGCCGGAAGACATACGACAAAGCGAGGACCCGCGCGTCCAGCAATTCATTAACGGCAGTCCCGACGGCCCCATTCCCTTCAGCAAATCGCAGAAAGATTACGGCGCAGAACTGAAAGAAATGGAATTCACCTGATCCTGAGATATGGAATACAAATCATCCGAAGTTAAAGCGGGCTTGTTCATCTTCATCAGCATTCTTGCGCTCATCGCCATGATCTTTGCGCTGGGCAACCTGCAGGACATGTTTCATGAAAAGAAAACCCTGCGCATTCGCTTCCCCTTCACCGGCGGGCTGGCGCTCGGCGCCCCGGTGCGCTATTCCGGTCTGGACGTGGGCAAGGTCGTCGATATCGACCTGTTCAACACCGCCGATGAAAAAGGCGAGGACCGGGTCATGGTGGTGGCGGAGATCGACCCCAAAATCATCATCAAGAAAAATTCCACCGCCTCGATCAAGACTTCCGGCCTGATGGGCGGCATGTACATCGACATCCGTTCGGGAACCAGAAGTTCTCCGCCGCTGAGCGACAAGGAATACCTCAACGGCGTCGAATCTTTCGAGTTCACAAAGATCGGCGATATGATGGGCGACGTGGTTCTGCAGGTCGCTCGCTTCATCGAGATCACCGACGCGCTTGCCAGCGATTCGCGCAAGACGCTGGAGGCCGTGCAGAAATCCGTGGACAGCGTCAATCAAGTGGTGCGCGAAAACCGTCCGGCGATTCGTAGCAGTCTGCAAAACATTTCGCGGGCCTCCGACGACCTGTCACGTCTGCTCACCAACAACGAAAAAGATATACAGCACATCATCACCGAAATGGCTTCGGCTTCGACCGGCGCCAAACAAATTCTGTCCGACAATGGCAAGAATCTGGAAGCCATCATCAAGCAAACGCTGGAGCTGACCCGCGAAATGCAGGTCTTTCTGGCTGACAATCGACCCGGCGTGACCCGGCTCATCCGCACCATGGAAACCGACACGCATGAGATCAGCATGAACATCAGTTCGGCCACGGCGAGTCTGGAAGAAACCCTTCAGCAAAGCAATCACGTGGTGGTGGAGAATCGACGCAACCTGAAAGAGCTGTTGAATAATCTGCGGGCCACATCGGTGAACATGAAAGAGCTGACGGACGAATTGCAACGCAATCCCTGGAAACTGGTGCGCAAGGGCGACGAAGCGCCGCCCAAGGCCGCGCCTTACGTTCCGCCGGTTACCGGACAGAAAGAACTTCGCATGCGTCGACTGGATAAAACGCCTGCAAATTGATCCGCATCCACGGACGAATGATTTTGTAATATGATGAAACAAAAGTTTTCAAATTACATGCTTTGCGCAGGACTGGCGCTGACGCTGAACGCCTGCGTCGTTGTGCCCGCGCCCATCGAAAGCCATTACAACCGCGGCGTGCAATTGTACGACGAGCAAAAATACACCGACGCCATCGCCGAATACCAACTTGCGCTGAAGGACGACCCCGAAAATTACTTCGCGCAATACAACCTCGCCGTCGCTTATCAGGATGCGGGTAAACCCGAGGCCGCGCTGGAACAGTATCGGAACATTCTCGCTAAAGGCGAAGACGCCAATTCGCGCATCAACATCGCCGGAATCCTCTATGCGCGCGGAGACGTCGACGGTGCCTTCAAGGAACTGGAAACCGCCGCTGACAGCAATCCGCACAATCCCAACCCGCTCGGCATTTGGGGCGATTACCTGACGCGCGAGAACAAACTCAAAGAGGCTGAAGAAAAATTCAAGGCCGCCTTGCAACGGGAACCCAACCATGCCTGGAACTGGAACCGGCTGGGACTCCTGCATGCGCGCAACGCCAACCACGACGACGCCTATGCCGCCCTGCTCAAATCCGTGGAGCTGGACCCGCAGGAACCGGCGTTTCTGGAATCTCTGGCGCTCGAATACGAACGCCGCGATGAACTCATGGAAGCGATCAATTTGCTCGAAGCCGCTTCGGCCTTGCAACCGGATCGCAAGGATATGTATATTCGCCTCGGCGATTTATACAAAAAAACTCAGATGTATCAGGAAGCGTTGACCCGCTACTGGACCGCGCTTTCAATCAACGACGACGAACCTCAGGTGCATCGAAGTCTGCTTGAGATTTACCAGCGGCTGGCTGAAAATGAAAAACAGCAAGTGGAGCAAATTGAACGTCAGGGCACTCTGGCCCAGAAAAATCCCTGACGCCAGCGTTGACAAGTCCCCCATCCATCTTCCGTGATCTCATGAAGACCCCGCGCTTTTTCCTGGCGATCGGCTTCGCATCGACCCTGCTGTATCTCGCCGTCTGGTATCTTTCCCTGCAATTCAATTGGGGCGAGGGTTATGCCGATCGACCCATCCTCGCTTACCTTGCGATTTATTTCACGCTGTTCGCGCTCTACGCCGCCGCCTGTCTGCGTCTGCGCGAAGAGGCGGGCAACGCGCGCATGCTGGGCCTCATCATCGCTTTCGGTCTGATCTTTCGCGCCGCGATTTTTCCCGCCCAGCAGATTCAGGAGGACGACGTCTATCGCTATCTCTGGGACGGCAAGGTCTTCGCCAATCAGATCAACCCTTTCAAGTTTTCGCCTGAAGATATCAGCTACGCGACTGAGTTTCGCATCCGTCACCCCATCGCCTTCCGCAACACTTACGACGAAACGAGCCGCAAGGAGCTGGAGTTTCTCAACACTCTGCGCTGGTCGAACGAAACCGCGCTGATTTACTTTGATCGCATCAACCATCCCGATGTGCCGACGATTTACCCGCCGCTGGCGCAATTCGTTTTCAGCGGCGTCGCCATGCTGAAAGAAGATTCTATCTATCTTCTGCGCGGCGCCTTTCTGATCTTCGATCTCATGGCCCTGTTCTTCATCATCCGCACCCTGCAGGCGCTGGGACGCAACGTCAACTGGTGCGCCGTCTATTTCTGGTGCCCTCTGGTGATTAAAGAAACCTTCAATTCGACGCATCTCGACATCATCGGCATCGCCTTTCTCTGCGGCTCGGTTTATTTTTTCATCGCCCGGCGCGCATACTCATCCATCGCCTTTCTCAGTCTCAGCGTACTCGGCAAACTTTACCCGGTGATCTTACTGCCGCTTTACCTCAAACGATTCGCATGGAGCGAGACGGTCGACTGGAAACGCGTTATCGGTCTCACAAGTCTGTTCGGCTTCATCGTCCTGCTCGGCTATCTGCCCTTCATGGACATTGGCATGAAGATGTTCACCGGCTTGAACACCTTCACCGCCTACTGGCAAAACAACGACAGCATCTTCGCGCTGATCGCATGGTTTTACAGCGACGCAATCCAACTCGACCCGAAGCTCCTGCTCTTCGAAAAATACCGACTCCCGGAATTCGCCGCCAAGCTCACCGTCGCCATCCTTCTGCTATCGGCCGTTGGATATTATTTTTTCAAAAGGGGAAAAACCTCGACCGAAGCGAGCCTGCAATCCCTGTTCGTTATCATGGCGCTGGTGTTCCTTTTGAGTCCGGTGCAAAACCCCTGGTACCTGTGCTGGTCGGTTCCTTTCCTGTGCTTTTATCCCTTGCGTTCGGGACTCCTTCTCACCGGTCTGGTCGGTTTTTATTATCTGGATTTTTATTTCGACTATCAGAATCTCGACGCCTATGTCGCCTGGATTCCCTGGTTCGAGTACCTGCCCTTTTATTGCGTTCTCATTTGGGAATGGCGCCAGAGACAGAAGACAGGCCTCAAGGGCGATTTGCAATAAAGTTGTTTTTGCCTGCAAGCCTTGTTAAATTAATGACCTGTTTTTGTCACTACTGACCTTCAATAGATAAATTTAGACATGGCAAGCGTATCAGTAGCTCAAGTCCGCGAAATGTTGCGCGGCGAGCGTCCACATATGGTGGGCAAGGATTTTTCCGGCCTCGACCTCGATGGATTTGATTTCAGCGGAATGACCCTGCACCGCATGAATTTCAAGGACACTTCCCTGGTCAACGCAAAATTCAATAAAGCCTTTTTGTCGGAGACCTGTTTCGACCGGGCCGACATGACCGGCGCCGATCTTTCCGAATCGAATTTGAAAAACGCCCAGCTCAACCGGACTTGCCTGAGGAACGCCAATCTCAGCAAGGCGAATTTGACCGGCGCCAGCCTCTACGACGCGGACCTTAAAAAAGCCAGCCTGTCCTTCGCCAATCTGAAGCAGGCAAATTTGGGCGCCGCCGAACTGGGAGCGGCTTCTTTTTTTGGAGCCGATCTCACCGGAGCCGATTTCACTGCGGCCAATACCCTGGGCGCCAGTTTCAACAAAGCCCGACTCGACAAGGTCAAGGGCCTCCGAAAATAATCGGCAGGAAGCGAGCTATCATTTAAAGTTCACGATCTTCCGTATTTGATTTTGTAACAACGCCCCCTTAACGACGGCAGAGAAAATTTCTCCGCCCATGCAGGATTCCCCCGTGATCCGCGCTCTCAGCATTCTACTCGCCCTCACGCTCATCGTTTTCCTTCAAATCGTTCAACACGATTTTGTCGGCTGGGACGATCCCGTCTATGTTTATGGAAATATTTTCGTCGCGCAGGGTCTGACCTGGGAAGGTTTCAGCTGGGGCTGGAACGCCTTCGAGCAGGGCAACTGGCACCCGCTGACCTGGTGGTCGCATATGCTGGACACGCAATTATTCGGCTTGGAACCCGGCGCGACGCACGCCGTCAACCTGGCCCTGCATTCGTTCAACTGTTCGTTGCTCTTCCTGTTTTTCTATTCCGCCACGCGCCGCTTTTACGAAAGCCTCGGTGTCGCCATACTATTCGCCGTCCACCCCATGCATGTGGAATCCGTCGCCTGGGCTTCGGAGCGCAAAGATTTATTGAGTTCCTTTTTCTGGATACTCGCCATGATCGCCCATGCGCGATACGCCCGTCAGCCGAACAGAGGGATGCAAGCCGTCGTCTTTTTTTGCATGACGCTTGGCTTGATGGCCAAAGCGACCTTGATCGCTCTTCCTTTGATCTTATTGATTCTCGACTTCTGGCCCCTGAACCGTTACCCGGACAGATCGTGGAAGTCGCCGGAGATGCGCCGTTTCTTTCTCAAATGTCTCGTAGAAAAAATTCCTCTCTTCATTCTTTCGATCATCGGCTCCGCGCTCGCCATGTACGCCCAGAGCCATGCCGGAGCGGTGACCGATCTGCCCCTGGTCGGTCGCCTCGCGCATGTGCTTCTCAACTACGCCGACTATATTGAAAAGTTTTTCTGGCCCCTGCAACTCGCCCCGCTCTATCCCTTTCGGGCCGGATACTCGGCGCCGCTGGCCCTGCTTGCGCTCGCCGCTTTGACCGCGATCACCTTCGCCGCATTTCGTTATGCCCGCGCATTTCCCTGGGCACTGGCGGGATGGCTCTGGTTTCTGATCGCCCTGCTTCCCGTCGTCGGTCTGGTGAAAATCGGCGCTCACTCCATCGCCGACCGTTACAGCTACCTCGCCTATATCGGCCTGTCCATCCCCTTGTGCTGGTCGCTCGGTCGTCTGGCGGAACTCGAAGCGCGATCTAAAAAATGGATCGCCGCGTTCAGTCTCTCGATCCTCCTGTGCCTGACGCTGATGGCGCAGAAGCAGGCGAGCTATTGGAAGAACAGCGAAAGCCTGTTTCAAAGAGCCCTGGCGGTCACTCAGAACAATTATCTGATGCACGACTATCTCGGCGTCGCCTATTTCCGCGAAGAACGCTTTGAGGAAGCGGGCGAACAGTTTCGCGAATCGGTGCGCATCAACCCCTATTACGCCAAAGGACGCCTGAGTCTGGGCGGCTATTACTACACTGTGGGGGAGTGGGAACTCGCTGAGAAAGAGTTTCAAGCCGCTCTCGATCTCAACCCCTCTCTCGAACAGGCCCGTGAGTATAGGGAACGCGCCAGAATGGAACAGATACAGGAATTGCCGGAAGTTCGCTGAAATAATGGTCAAAGGCCTTGACTTCCCCTGCCCCTGTTTTCATAATGCTCTATTCATTAAATTTTCGTCGTTGTCATGCAATTGCAGATGCGACGCAAACAGGGAATTCGCTGAGACATTGTATTTTCCAGATTCCAGACGACCGGAACATTGCGGAATACCATCATATTTCTAGGGAGATGAAGGAATGAAAATCGCTTTAACGGGAATCACCGGCATGGTGGGTTCACATCTGATCAAGCAGTTGACGGAAGGCGAAGGGGAACCCCACGAAATCCGCGCTCTCATCCGCGAGGAAAGCCTGCTCGACCATTTGAAACCTTATGAAGATGTGGACTACGTCATCGGCGGGCTGGAAGATCGCGAATCGCTCACCAAACTGGTCGACGGCGTCGATGCGCTGATCCATCTGGCGCATTTCCCCGGTCCGGTGCAAACGGCGGACGAGCTGGTGCGCGTCAACGTCAACGGCAGTTTTGATCTGCTCGAAGAGGCCAAACGTGCGCGCGTGCGACAGGTTGTCTTCATGAGCGCTTGCGCCGTCTTCGGCGATATTCTGCCGACGGTCAGCGAAGAGAACCCGCTGGACGAGACCCATCCGGTCCGACCTGCATCGCTTTACGGCTCCATCAAATCATCCATCGAATCCTTTTGCTTCCATTATTACCGAAGCCGCGCGTTCGACATCAATATCCTGCGTCCGGTAACGGTCTACGGGGTGCGCCCACAAATCGACAAGTCGGAATGGTTCCAGACCGTGGATTATCTGGCGACGAACTACAACGTGGATTTGAAAGGAAGCACCAAATACGTATCCGTCGACTCGGTCTGCCAGGCGATCTGCAAGGTTTTGGGCAACCCCGAAGCCTCGGGCAAGATCTACCACCTCATTGACGGTCATATCCAGAACATGGAATTGGGCGAAATGATCGTGGAGATTGTCGATTCCTTCGGCGAGATCGAGGGCATTCGCGGCGAGGCGGGCGTGCCGATGAGTTCTCAGGCCGCCAAGGATCTGGGTGTCGAGTTCCAGGGTAAGGAAGGCATCAAAGAATACATCAAGCTGATCTTTGACCTGCAGTCCAAGTATGGCGGAGACCGCAACGTTCAGAACTGGTAACGTCAGGGATTCAGTATTCCTGCTGAAAATGAAAAAGCCCCCGCCAATCGGCGGGGGCTTTTCTGCTTCGGCGCTCTTCAGGCCGATATATCTATCAATCCGCCATTGCCGCCCTGTTCACTGGATACCGAACTTTCATCGGAGGGCGCGCTCGCCGTTGGGTTGACCGGAGGAATCGGACTGGTCTCCGCTTCCCGGTTGCCGCCGCTTGTTTCGCTGACGTTAGAGTTCAGACTTTTGGCTTCGCCGCTTTCCACTTTCGCCGCATCAGCGCTGGTTCGCGAAAACGACGCGGAATTTCCCAAACTATTGATTTCCATAACAAACCCCTTTCATTGGATTGAATGACAGAACCGGCTCCCGCCTACAATCTATCGATAAAATTCCGCATCGCGTCTTTAAGACGCACCACTTCTTCAGCTGGAATTTGACGGACCAACTTCTGTGTCTTGCCGTCGATGATTTTTAAAACGACCTGATTGTCATCCGTGACTGAAAGTTTCCTCTCCACCGAAGAGGGGGTGTTCGAACTGCCTGATTCGGTGTTTACCGCTTCTTTTGAACCTTGTTTCCCAGCCCTGTTAACTTCCGATTGGGTCAACGCATTTTTTGCTTCTTTAGACAAAGATACTGAGTCTTCCACTTCGGAAGTTTGGACATTCACCGCAGGAGCCTTTGCCGGAGCGGGCTTTGCAGTGGACGAACTGAGCCGAGGCGCCTCTACAGGCGCGTTTCCAGTTGTTTTTGTTACTTCAATGTCCATGATCTCCCTCGATTGCCTAAGTTATTAATAAACCTGTCGGCGAACCAAGCGATTCTATGGCGCTTTTATTGCCGATCTGATTTTTAGGCACTTTATGCTTCCTTCTTAACGGTGAGCCCCGGCAAAACTTTAGGAAATAAAAAATATTTTTTTACAAAAATCCACTTCCCCAAATCCCCCTGTTTTTCCGGTAACTACAAGAAAATCAACTTTTTTGCAGATTAAAAGTTTGAATTGGCCCAGGGGAACCGGTAAGATGGATAATTTTTTAATCTGAAAAAGCAACCTTGCAGACGCACTACGGCGTTTCTTGATCAAACAAGCGTCGTCTGCGCCGGATACCTATAAATGAAAGATTTTGCGAAAATTCTGGCCTTCGCCAAACCCTATAAAAAAATCATCGCCTTTGCGTTTTTCTGTCTGACCTTGACCTCGGCGATCAATCTGCTACTCCCCTTGATCGTCAAAAACATGATCAACGCCGTGCTTGTTCTGAAAGACTCCGAGGTCCTGAACACGCTGACTTTTCAGCTGGGCGCCATCATTCTTCTGCAGGCGGCTTTTTCTGTAACGCATAACTATATATTCGGCTTTGTCGGTCAACGCATCACCGCCGATTTTCGCATCAAGTTTTTCTCGCATCTGCAAACGCTGTCCCTGCGATTTTTTCAATCGCGCCGGGTCGGAGAAATCCTTTCCCGAATGAGCGGCGACATCACCACCATCGAAAACGCGCTCGTCGCGATTCCCGTCGCCGTACTGCGCCAGACCATCACCCTGTTCGGCGCATTGATTATCATTCTCTATCTGAACTGGAAACTGACCGGCCTGATCCTGCTCGTATTACCGCCTTTGATGATTGGCGCGCGCATCTTTGGACGTCGTCTGCGCGGACTCGCCGCTGGCGTGCAGGACCAAATGGCGAAAGCCTCTGTTGTCCTCGAAGAGACCATGTCTTCCATTAAAGTGGTGAAATCCTACGGTCGCGAGCCTTACGAAAACCAGCGCTTCCAAAAAGAGATCAACGACGGTTTCGATATTTCACTGGGCAAACTGAAAATATCCGCTTCTTTCGGTCCCATCATCCTGTGCATGACTTTTCTTTTGTCCGCCCTGCTCATCTGGTACGGAGGAACGCAGGTCATGCAAGGCGCCACCACGCCCGGCGAACTCGCCGCGTTTTTTCTTTATGCGCTGGTGATCGCCGGTCCCATCGGCACCTTCGTTCGCATCTACACGCAATCGCAGGAAGCCCTCGGCGCGGTGCGTCGCGTTTATGAAATCTTCGATTCTGAAACGGAAGTCCGCAATTGCGAGAATCCGATTACGCCCGCCGTGGTCCACGGCGGCCTTCAATTTGAAAACGTTCAATTCGGTTACGATAAAGACGCTCCCATCCTCAAAGGCGTCGACTTCGATATAAAGCCGGGGCAAAACGTGGCCCTGGTTGGCCCCAGCGGCGCCGGGAAAACCACCATCGTGCAACTCCTGCTCCGGTTTTTTGACCCGGACAGCGGCGCAGTAAAACTCGATGGAACCGACATCAAACAAATCGATCTTAAATTTTTTCTCGATCAGTTCGCTCTGGTTCCGCAGGAGACGCATCTGTTCGGCGGCACCATTCGCGAAAATATTCTCTATGGCAAACTGGACGCGACAGAAGAGGAATTGATCCACGCCGCGAAACAAGCGAACGCGCATGATTTCATCATGAATCTCGAAGACGGCTACGATCACCTCGTTGGCGAAAAAGGCGTGAAACTCTCCGGCGGAGAACGCCAACGCATCTCCATCGCCCGCGCCTTTTTGAAGAATCCAAAAATTCTGGTGCTCGACGAAGCAACTTCTTCCCTCGACAACCAGTCCGAAGCCTTGATCAAGGAAGCTCTCGAAACGCTGACAGCGGGACGAACCACCGTCGTCATCGCGCATCGCCTGAGCGCCGTCCACCACGCCGACAAGATCGTCGTGATCGACAAGGGCCATGTGGTCGAAGTCGGCAACCATCAGTCCCTGATGGCGAACGAAAATCTCTACTACCACCTCTACGCCACCAAACAACTGGAAGCGGATATCGCGGAATAAAGACGTAGGCGCAACGCATCCTCCCCACGTTTCGAATACGGTTAGAAAGTAGCGACGTTCAGCGCCGCCGATCCCCTTGCCAACACAACTGATTTAGCGCATCATGAAAACGCTTCCCGGCCTGCCGGGAACTTGCTTTCCACCACAAACTTTATTAAAAAAATGTCGCCCATAAAATTCAGTTTCTGCGTCCATAATCATCAGCCGGTCGGCAATTTCGATCATGTCTTCGAAGCCTGCTTTCGCAACGCCTATGAACCTTATTTTCAGATATTGAAAACCTTTCCAGCGCTGAAAACAGCGGCGCATTTTTCCGGCCCTCTGCTGGAATGGATACAAAAAAACCAACCCGACTTTCTCGACCTCCTGCGCGAACTGGTTCAGGCCGGGCGACTGGAATTGCTCGGGGGCGGTTTTTACGAACCGATCCTTTCCATCCTTCCGACCCGCGACGCCGTCGGCCAATTGCAAATGATGAATGATTTTCTCGAACGGAACATCGGCGCAAAACCGCGCGGGGCATGGCTGACGGAACGCATCTGGGAACCGGAGATTCCCGAAATCCTGTCGGCGGCGGGTCTGGAATACACGGTTGTGGACGACGCGCATTTTCATTACGCCGGACTGGAAGAGGGAAGTCTCGACGGTTACTACATCACCGAGCATAAGGGCGTCGCTCTCAAGGTCTTCCCGATTCAGAAATATCTTCGCTACGCCATCCCCTTCAAACAGCCGGAAGAAACCCTGGCGCTGTTTCGCGAAGCTGTAGAGCGCGGTAAAACGGCGCTGGTCTATGCCGACGATGGAGAAAAATTTGGCGTCTGGCCGGAGACTTATCAATGGGTCTACGAAGAAGAATGGCTCAAGCGTTTCTTTACGGCTCTCGAAGACAATCAGGACTGGTTGCAGACCGCGACCTTCTCCGAACGCCTCGACGCCGGCCCGCCGACCGACCGGGTCTATCTTCCTCCGGCCTCTTACGATGAAATGATGGAATGGGCCTTGCCCGTATCTGCGAGCCAGCGATTGCATGCGGTTAAAGAAGATTTGCAGGGTCGCACCGACGACTCCTGCTCCGCCGCCCTGCCTTTCCTGCGCGGCGGTATCTGGAATAATTTTTTGACCAAATACGACGAGAGCAATCTCCTGCACAAAAAAATCCTCTACGTCAGTCAACGCGTCGCCGCGCTTCCGGCGGACGCTCCGGAAAAAGCTGAGGCCCTGCGCGAACTGTATCAGGGTCAATGCAATTGCGCCTTGTGGCACGGACTGTTTGGCGGTTTGTACCTGAACTATCTGCGCCACGCTCTTTACCGGCATTTGATCGCGGCGGAGACCCTCGTCGATCAGGTTATGGGCGAAGGACCCGCTCTGGAAACTAGGGATTATGATCTGGACGGGCGAGCGGAAATTCTCATGCGCCAGCAGTCCCTGAGCGCTTACTTCTCTCCGACTTACGGCGGCGCCTTGTTTGAACTGGATCACCGCAAGGGCTGTTTTAATTTGTCTGATGTTTTGCGTCGTCGACCCGAAAGCTATCATCATGCTATTGCCAAGATCGGGCATGACAGCTCCGACGCCGACGCCACGCCTCAATCCATTCACGACCGCGTGCGATGCAAGGAAGATAATCTGCAAGACAAGCTGATCTATGATCCCTGGCGACGCTATTCGTTTCTCGACCGATTCCTTGATCCCACAGTCGACCTTGAAAACTTCAAGACCTGTCGCTATGAAGAGCTGGGCGATTTTGCAGGGCGTCCTTATACGATTCAGCCCAAAAAACCAAACGCCCTGTCTCTGCAACTGGAACGAACGGCTCGCCTGAGTCTGCCTCAGGGCAAGCAAACACAGGTCGTCTTGCAGAAAACTTTTTTTGTTCCGAACGAAGGCGCCTTCCTCTCTGCGCATTATCTGCTGAGCAATGACGGCGACGAGAAGATTGATTTGCGCTGGGGCGTGGAATTGAATCTGACCTTGCTGGCGGGAGACGCGCCGGACCGATACTACGTCTGCCCCGGACGACGCTTGCAGGATGCGCGACTGATAAGCTCAGAGGATTTAAAGGACGTGGAATCCTTCGGCATGCGCGACGACTGGTCGGGCTTTCAGGTGAATCTGGCGCTGGGTTCGCCCGCGCGGCTGTGGCGCTACCCTGTGGAGACCGTGTCGCAGTCTGAAGACGGTTTTGAAAGTTCCTATCAAGGCTCCTGCCTGTTCGCAAGCTGGCCGCTTCTACTGGCGCCGGGGGACAGCGCCTATTTTTCTATCGAACTGTCGATCAGCGAATAAGGCCCTGACAGGCCCTTTCAAATTGAGTCGTTCTGCTCAATCGCAATGGAAAGATTGTCGGCGTTGATCTTTTTTGTAAAGCCCCGTTTGCTCTTGGAAAATTATTCGCGCTACCCAGCTATAATGGGAAAACTATCGGCGTTGATTTTTTTTGTAAAGCCCCGTTTGCTCTTAGAAAATTATTCGCCGAGGCCGACCACGATGGAGCGATTGCCGTAGGAAAAAATCGCCCGGCTCGGTTCGATGCTCTCCAACACCGCACCCTGCACCGTATCGCCCAGGCGCAATTTTTTATTGCTGTCCTGTTGCGTCGACACAAAGATATGATTGGCGCGATTGCCCGCGCTGAAGAAGATGATACCCTTGATCTTGAGACCGCTGATGCTTCCAGCGCTCGGCGCGCCAGCAGCAGAAGGCGTTTGCTGAGTCGCCTGAGTTGGAGCGGGGCTTGCCGGGCGCCGCGCTTCCGGCCTGGGCGCTGGATTCAAATGAGCCTGAATCTCTTTTGCCGGAGCCGGGTCTGGCGCGGCCCGGTCTGGCGCGGTCGGTTCCGGCACAGCCGGTTTTTTTGAAATCGGTTTGGGTCGCGGAGCCTCTGATTGCGCCGGGGGCGCAGTCGAAAATGCATCATCTTCGCGCTCCTGAAATCGCGAATCTTCGGGTATATCCGAGAGAGAAAAGCCCGGCTGGAACACCTGAGGAGCTGAGGTCAGGGAAGTTTTCTGCGCCGCCGGACGGTCGATGGGCGCGGGGTCGCGCAGATCCGGCGCTTCTGAGGAACCTTGCGTAAAAAGGTAAATGATGCTGGCGCCCATCAAGGCGCCGCACACGCCGAGACCCGCGAAATAACAGGCCTTCTTCAATTCCTTTTCCTGCATGCGCAGGTAAGACGGACCTTCGCTATGAATGACCATCTCCTTCAGGTCCAGATCCTTTTGCAACTCGCTCTTGTCTTTTTCGAGTTTCTTCAGCGTTTTCAGGATGGTGCTCATGACAGCCCTCAGCCCTGATCGGTCCGGTCCAGACCGGGCGCGCCTTGCGGGATCAACTTCGGCGTCGGGTAGATATCGAGAAGATTGTAGAGCGCCATTTTGCTTTCGTCGTCAAAACGTCCGTCGTCCGGGATCTGATTCTTGCGCTGGAATTCCATCACCGCGTTGATCGTCTTGGGTCCGTAGGTCAAGGCCTCGCGTCCTTTGAACAATCCGAGCAATCTTAAATTCTTTTGCAACCAGATGGACTCTTTGCCGCGAAAGCCGGAAGCGAAATCTTCCGGAAGCGTTTCAAAATCTTTCCACAGAATGATCGCCTTGCGCGTCCACATTGAATCGAGCAGAGATAAGGGAATCTCCATCTGGTCGACGGAACCGAAAACGCCGCGGTCGCCTTGCAGAGACATCAGCGCCAGATACTTGGTGCCTTGCGCATTGGGCAGGGCCAGTTCAATGATCGCCGGATAATTCAGAGACGCCAGTTTTTCGAAATTGGCGGTCAGCGCGTAGGATCGCAATCCGTATTCGTCGCGCGCCCGTTCAAGAGCCGAATCGCCAAACGCGGAAAAAGTGTCGGCGTCGATCTCCCAGGTTTTCACCATCCACTTGACCGCTTCCATTTTGCTTTCGCCGAGGGACAGACTGGAAAGATAGGTCACCAGCTTGTCCTCCTGCGTGATGTATAAAGGTCCGGCGCTGGGAATACGACGCGCCTGCAAAGCAGTCGGCTCCGGCGTTTCATCGCTGGAGTCGTTGGCGAGCGCAGGCGTTTGCGTCTGCGGCGCGGCTACAGGAATGCGAGACTGCACAGGACTTTTCAACGGCAGGGGATTTTGCGCGACGATTTTTTTCAGGTCGGCGTCTTCCGGTGTTTGATTGAAATCGGGCAAGACAAAATAATGCAGTCCCATCGCCAGCGCCGCAAAGCCCAGTCCGATCGGCGCCAGGGTCCGCCAGAAAAAATCGCTTTTCGTCGTCAGCGGTTTGAGGTTGCCGATGTCCTTGATCGCCATCTTCACCACTTTGGGCGTGATGGTCTTGGTGTTCAGCGTGTAGGCGATGAGAAGCGCGCGGTCGGCGATAACGTTGATCATGCGCGGGATGCCGTGCGAGTAACGGAAAATCCATTCCGCCGCCGGACGAAGGAATTTGACCTTGCCCTTGCCCAGCGCGACGTTGAGGCGGTGGTGAATATAGCCGCGCGTCTCTTCAAGATTCAGGGGAAGCAATTCCCAGCTGATGGTGATGCGTTGGCGCAACTGCCGCAAACGATCTTCCGCCAGCAAGTCATCCAGCTCCGGTTGCCCGATCAATACGATTTGAATGAGTTTTTCCGTCTCCGTTTCCAGATTGGATAGCAGACGCAATTGCTCCAGCACATCCGCCTGCAAGTCCTGGGCTTCGTCGATGATGACCACAACGCGATGACCCTTTTCGCGCTCCGCAAACAAAAAGCGATTGAGGGTATCGATCAACTGCTTGCGACTCGTGCTTTCCGAGGGCAGACCCAGTTCGGCGTTGATAGATTGCAATAACTCCAGTTGGTTGATGCAGGGATTGAAAATATAAGCGATGCTGAAATCGGCGTACAGCTCCTTGAGGAAACTGCGGCAAATGGTAGTCTTGCCCGTGCCCACCTCGCCGATGATTTTCAGGAAGCCGTTGTTCTCCTGCAGACCATAAACCAGATGCGCCAGCACTTCCTTATGCTTCGGGCTGAGGTAGAGGTATTTCGGGTCGGGAGTCAGATCGAACGGCTTTTCTGAAAAGCCGTAATAATCCTCGTAAACGTTCAAAGGCTTGCGCTCATCGCTCCGACTGTTACGCGATTGATTGAGAGTCGTTCGCGCCTGCTTGACCGCTTCATCGATGCCGCCGCCCTCATCTTCTCTCAACAAATTGTAAGCCTTGCGCTTCCTCTCATCGGAGAGAATGTCGAAAGCCTCCTGCAAGAGCGCGATTTTTTCCTTGAGCGCAGGAGCGCCCTCAGCTTCGCCGCCTTCTCCCGTATCCAATCGCTTGATGAGCCGGGAATAAGCGATACTGATCTGCTTTTGCGTGGCATTGGGCGCAACGTTCAGAATTTCGTAGAGGTCGGGATGGCGAGCGAGAGTCTTCATAACTTATTGTAAAATCAATGATTATTTGATCTATTCAGGACATGTAAAATAACGCCTTAATATACAAATATTTAGCCATAAAGTAAATAAAAATCAACTAGTTACGAGGCTATTTTTAGTCTGCCCGGCTTATGCTATGATTGCGCAAACAGATTTTTTCAGGATAGACGAGATGAGTGTTCGACCGGAAAATTCAGCGCCCTGCCCCATTTGCAAAAAGGAATACGCCGCCAAGGACAGCGCCTTTTTTCCATTTTGTAGCGAGCGTTGCAAGCTGATTGATCTGGGAAAATGGATCGACGGAGACTATCGCATCGCGGGAGGAACCGCCACGGACTGGGATGTGGAAGCCGGAGAGAAAGATGAGCTGTGAGGGACGTATTCGTCTATAGCAGATGTTGAATTGAGACGGGAAGCGTTCATCTGGTAATATTTATAATTACAAACGCTATGTATCGGCATTCCAAGCAGTACTGAAATCCAACTCTTGGATCAATTGAAAGTTATTAATACACCGAACACCCAAAGTATCACACACGTCGGGTATCTTTTTATTCACCCCTTTTCGTTTTGGTTTGGATACTTCAGTGGTAACAATACAACGGTTATTACTATCTTTAAGGGCATAAGAGATGAGAAAAGGATCACGCCCGAGTTTCTCTATTTCATCATCACCAGGATTTGGAAAGTATCCCCCATAAACAACGCGAGAAACAAGGTCTGGTTCTGACTCTTCGTTAAATAGTAGCGCCTTTTTTACTTCAGTTATTCCTGCCCATTGGGCAAGATCGTCCTTTTGTCCTTCTCTTGTCTCTGTATCTTTGAATTCTTCATAAATCTCGATTGGAATCTTTATTCGAAATCGTTGTCCTTGATACACTAGCCAATCCCAAAATTCTGGCACCCGTTTCACAGGATAATATTGGTTTTTTGCATCAATCAATGTGTTTGCATCTAGCAGATATAGCAATGACTATCCCCTATACTGCCCTACCAGAATGGAAGAGTTTGTGAACTTTTATTGGTCTGACTCCTAGCAACAACCCGGCCTTCGTTGTCGTAAGAGCTCCGGAAAGCATCATACGCTCAGCAATTCGAACCAAAGCATTACCTAGTTTTTTTCTTTGCAAAACAAAATAGCTTGGCCCACCTTTTTGCTGCTTATTGCGTTTTCTTTCTTTTGTTTTTAAATCACGCCAATATGCTTCATAAAATTTAGATAACTCAGTCCATAGTCTTTGGTTAATGTAACTCTTTCTCAGCAGACGATACGAAACAAGACTACTGCTGATATTACGTTCTTTAGAAAAAGAAGAAATTTGCTGAGTCAATTTTTCAAAATCTAAAATATCTGGTTTAAAATCATTTAATTCATCAGAGGGAAGTAAAATCTCGCTGGCAACATCATTGCAAAATTGCTCTACCATGTTTTCAGAAAAGGAACCGCTCACACCAGTCTGACCTAACAATAAATGAGCAATCTCATGCAGAAGAGTGAAAGACCAAGCCGATTTTGAATCTTGATCATTAATTACAATAAAAGGAGCAATTTTATCAGCAAGAACAAAGCCTCTAAATATCTCGGTATCTATATTAGAATGGTGGGATCCGAGATTCCCTGCCAGTAGAACAAATATACCTATCTCCTCAGCAATATTTCGGAGATATTTAAATGCATCGTCAGGATCCCTATTACCTCGAAATTCTCCTAAGTTAAAGTTTAATGTTTGCCTAATCATATTCGCAATGTTGGAAATCCCCTGCTGACGATTAGTACAACCAATAAATGGAAGAGCTTCGGCTTCGTCCTCCTCTATGAGAATTTCTCGTAACACACTTTGCCGCGCCTTAATATCTCTGATTAAAACATCCACCAATACATTCTCTTCTTGTTTATAACCTTCACGAAGAGTTCGAAAGTCTTCACCCCGATCTCCCTTTCTAGGCGGTTTTTCTAAATAAAATGCTAAAAGAGGTTTTCTATATTGCTTGGACATTTTTACCAGCAGGGAACGAGACGGCTCTTTCCCGCTCTCATACTCTAGCAACTTTTCAACACCTGTAGCCGCACTGGTGTCTTTAAGTTGTAGTTTTTTAGCTGCCTCCTCGACAGTGAGCCCACTGGTTTCCCGTGCCCATATTAATATTTCCTGATTTATTTTTGGCATTTTAATATTCTTTGAGATTAAATCGGCAATCCCATTATTCATTTACTTTTTTGGACAGTTTAATTCAAACGAGCAGATCAATAATCCATTCACCGGGCCCCGGTTGTTTAAGACACATACCCCTCTAATAATATCAAAATATTATCCGTATCACCCTAGAATTCATTATTCAACGGTATTATCGAACCGTTAAATTACCAGACTACAGCAAGTTTCTAAGATGTCGGAACGTATGGGGATTGATAGTGAATGAGAGGGGTTTCTAGCGCTCAACTTCTCTTTGCTATGCACCCATCCAGAGCGCAATCGAAACGTTTCGGCTTTTATCCTGCGGGCGATGCCCGCATGAGTCAGATTAATTTTATTTGTGGGTCCAGATTATGATTCAACGATATCTGGTTTCAGACTCAGTACGAAGGAGACGACCTCATCACATTCTTGCGCTGGAACCTTTAAGTTCTTCATCGTCTCTCCGGCGTGCTCTAGGAATAGGGCCCAATCATTTTCGCTGATTTTCATCCCTTTATGCGTTGTCTTCATATCCCGGCCCGTGTAATACATGGGTCCGCCGGTCACTGCACATAAATAATCGATCAGTAATTGTTTTTCCCTGGCGATGCCATCGTCCCCGCGATTTTGCCAAAAGCGGCCTAATTGAGCGTCTGTTTGCAAACGTGGGAGCAAATCATTTGCAAAAACAGTGAGACCATCGTAACCCCCAAGGCGTTCGTAAAGCGATTTCTGATTCACTGGATTCATCCTATTGTTGGCCCGTTGATCTTCTTGTTAGGAGCGGGCTATGAATAAAGCCGTATTCATTTTGTCAAAGTCTTCCGGACTGAGAAAACCGGGACAGGAATGACGGCATCCCCGATTGAAAAAACCATCTATAGATTCACAAACAGCCATCCTGGCTTGCCGAAACACCGCTGTGCAGATCAAGTGTCTTCCGTGCCGTCTATTCTGGAAACGCCTTCGGCGCTGCGCATGATGACTTGCAGGACTTGCGTGTCATAAAGCAGTACGGCCAGATCGGTGAGACCGTCCTGATTGAAGTCCGCCCCCACCATTGCGCGCGGACTGCTTCCCACCGCATAGTTGAAGTGCGGATAAACGAAGGAGCCGTCGCCGCGACCTTCGACTACGGAAATCGAACCGTCGCGCTTGTTGCACACCACCATGTCCAGTTTGTCGTCGCCGGTGAATTCGCCGGGCACGATAAACTCCGGGCCCTTTTCTCCGGCGAAATCTTCCACGCGCGTAAAGTGTCGGTTATCGCCGCCGAGGAAAAGCGTCAGGCTGTCGAACATGGTGTTGGAGATCATCAGGTCCAGATAACCGTCTCGGTTGACGTCGGCCTGGGTGATGAAAGACGATTGTTTGCCGCCCTTCAATTTACGCGGACTCAAAAACGTTCCGTCGCCTTTGCCGTAAAAAACTTTAATATGACCGGCCTTCACCGAATTGAGAGCGACGGCGATATCCATATTCTTGTCGTTATCGAAATCGCCGACCGTTATGTAGGCGGGCGTCCCGCTTGCCTGATAGGACTCCGCTAATTTGAAAGTTCCGTCCCCCACGCCAAGCAGGATGAGTAATTTATCAAAACGCAGAGTCACCGCCAGGTCCGCTATTTTATCGTTGTTGAAATCGCCCGATGCGAGCGCGATGGGCAGGCGTCCGACCTCGACGTTTGTCTTCTTGCGGAACATGCCGTCTTTCTGGCTGAGGATGATCGAAACCTCGCCGTCGCCATAATTGCTGACGGCGACATCCGGCAAGCCGTCTCCATTAAAGTCGCCGGTCGCCAGGGCCATGGGCTCGCGTCCCGTTTTCATGGTTACAGGAGCCATGAAGGTGCCGTCGCCAGTACCCGCCAGATAGGTCAGCGAATCGCCTGCGGAATTGGAAACCATCAAATCCGGGTAGCCGTCGCTGTTAAAATCCTCCGCAACCAGCGAAGACGGTTTCTTGCCTACGGAATAGGCGGAAGGAACATTGAACAGAGCGGGCGCAGAACGGTTTTCCGTACAGGCGCTAACGACAATAAAAAGGAAGAAACATATTGTGAACAGAACGCCTGTTTTCATAGAAACCGTTTCGATGAATTTTTGTAGGATTAAAATTTTATTTATACCTTAAAGCGACCCAACTTGCAAAAATCGCTGAGGCCCGAGCGGCGAGCCTTCTGCAAAGCAAGGGCTAGTCCTTGTCTGGCTAAAGATCGTGGTTTTTCAATAGCATTGGCAAAAAGAACCAGAACAAATCTGCTTTTCTGTCAACCTGAAGGCGGCGTCTTGCGTTGTACAGGGTATGAACGCAATTTCCAATTTGACAGGGAGACAGCTAATGAAAAAAATGATCGTGATCACAAGTCTGGCGCTGGTCTTTGCAAACTCCGCCTACGCGCAAACCGGCGAAACGGTCGACAGGGGAGACCGCATTGAAAATCGCCTCGACAACAGGGGCGACCGAATCAACGAACGGCTGGACCGTAGAGCCGACCAGGCGCGGGAAGCGGGCAGGGACGCGCGCGCGGATCGACTGGATCAACGAGGCGACCGCATAGATGAACGCCTGGACAATAAAGGCGAACGCATCAACGACCGCCGCGAAGCAAGGCAGGAACGACGCGGAGATCGACGCGAACACGCTCAGGAAAACCGTCAGGATCGGCGGGAAAACCGACGCGAAGCAAGGCAGGAACGACGCGGGGATCGACGCGATCAGCTTCAGGAAAACCGTCAGGATCGACGGGAAAATCGACGCGAAGCGCGGCAGAATCGTCGGGCAAATCGTCGTTAAGGTCGATGGGTCTGGCGCGTTTCACAGGCGCAGGGAGCGACGCCAGCTCAAGCCGCTCTCTATTAAATCAGGATACGAATGGAACAATTCCTAGCATCGGTAGAGCGGCGGGCATTCAGAATCGCGGAGATAGCGACGGGCAATTCAGAAGAGGCGCTGGATATCGTGCAGGACGCCATGATCGCCCTGGCAAGGCGCTATGCAGAAAAATCGGAGCAGGAATGGAGACCGTTATTTTTCACCATATTGCAAAATGGTATACGCGACTGGCATCGACGCGCCAAAGTCCGCAACGGAATCATTTCCCTGTTTTCTGGCTGGAAGCGCGAAACGGCAAGCGAAGACCCCATTGCACAGTATGCCGATCCCGAAGCGCGCGACCCCGGCGATGCCTTGATGGGAGCGGCTTCGGTCGAAGCGGTTCATCACGCCTTACGCCAGTTGCCCTTGCGCCAGCAACAGGTTTTTTTGCTACGCGCCTGGGAAGAACTCAGCATCGCAGAAACGGCGCGGGCTATGAAAATTTCTGAGGGTTCCGTGAAAACGCATTACTCCCGCGCCACGGAAAAATTGAGATCATTATTGAAGGATCATCAATAAGATGAACGACTCACAAGATTCCAAATTATTGAAACAGATTCAGAACGCGCTGAACGAAGGCGTCGACACTATGGACGCCGATACGCGCTCGCGGCTCAGCGCCGTTCGTCGCAATGCGGTGAAACAAAGCGCATCGCCCTGGCGCTGGCTCCGCTGGCAACCGGTTCAGGCGACCGGCTGGGCGACGGCTCTGGCCTTGCTGGTCGGCGTTCTGTACTGGCAACAGCCGCAAACGTCGATGACCGGCATTGAAGATCTGGACCTGCTGGCGTCTGAAGATTCGCTGGATTTGTATGAGGATCTTGAATTTTACGCATGGGTTGCGGATGAACAGGTCGATGCGGGCTAAGCGCTTATGTCTTCTCTCGATGGGAATATGGCTGTTTCTCTCAAGCCCGGCAAACGCCCAGGAGAGCGTCGACGCGGCGCCGCCCGAAACGGACCCGACGGAGGAACCTTCCATCGAGTTTCTGGATTTTCTGGGCGAGTGGCAGACCGAAGAAGGCGACTGGCTCGACCCCGCAGAACTCGCATCTCTGCCATTGACTGATGAAAAAGAAAGCAATGATGAATCTAAATAAAATGTTTCTTACAATCTTCCTGATCGCTCTGTTCTTTCCGCTCTCTCTGGGCGCGCAGGAATCGACCCGCGCCTGGCAGGCGCTAACCCCTCAGCAACAACAGTTACTGGCGCCCATGAAAAACAAATGGAGCCTGCTCCCGCAGGAGAAACGCGAACGCTTGTTGAAAGGCGCGGAACGATGGAGCGCATTGAGCGATGGAGAAAGGAAGGCGGCGAAGGAACGATTCCAGTCCTGGAAGAATAAAACGCCTGACGAAAAAAAAAGAATCCGAGAACGCTTCGAACAATTTCGCAAACTCCCAAAAGAAGAACGACAACGCCTGCGCGCCTCGCGCGAGCGCTTTCAACAACTGCCTGTGGAACGCCGCGAACAAATCAGGGAAAAATTCCGTTCCCTTTCGCCAGCCGAGCGCAAACAGTTTCGCCGGCAATTGCGCGAGCGACGCAACAACCGCCAGGAGCCAGAACGGTTTCAACAGCGCCGCCCTTTCAATGATCGAAACGGAGCCCGCGCTCAGCGTCAAAGCGCGCCTCCTCGCACGCCCCCCAGTCAACGCAGCGCCCGGTAGCATTATTTCAATCGCGCATTGCGCCTTGTTCTCAACGCCCACCCAAACCCGTTACCGCCTTCGTTACAACGCGGGATGATTAATTTTTTGTAATAAATCAAAATTAATTTTGCAATCTATTGACAGCAATTCATAGCGAGACTAATCCTCCCTTTATACACATTGATTGAACCGGGCTTCGCGGAGCTCGGTTTCAAATTACTAATTTATATTTTTTGGGGGTTTTTTAAATGAAAAACATTAATGTAGTCGCTTCAAAAACTAACAGACTGGTAGAAAACGGGAGGGGAGCGTCTGCAAAACGGGGGAGTTATTTCGCAGGGTTCGTAGCCCTTGCATTTGCGCTTGTACTTGGTTCGGCGCAAACGGCGTCGGCCGAAATGCCGTCCTGGTTTTTCTCTTCGCCGGAAAATGGAATGACATTGTTGAAACCGGGCGACACAACTATCTGTAGCAACAGCATGCGAATCCAAAATCCTTCGGATGATTTGGCAAGCGTGCAGGTGATTCTAGGAAACGGAGTTCATTATTCCTTCGATCAACTGGAACCCAAAGAAACCCGGGAATATTCTCTGACTGCAGACTATATGTCCAGCGGATGGGAAAATGGCAAAGGCGTTAAAATTTCAGACGCTCGAGTGGTTAACGTCTCTGGCGGCGAAGGCCATTTGGTCATTGATTGCGGTTGATTAGTGAATCGTTTTAATTCGGAAAGGTCTGAAGGGAATCATTCGCGATGTTAGATCCTTTCCTGTCCCGCCCCGAATGATTTCCTGAAGACAGGCCGCTCGGACCGACCAACGACTTCTCAGTCGCATGGTCGATCCAGAGCGGCTTTTTTTAATCCAACACTTCATTAATGATTTTCAGAAACGTGGGGATATGAATCGGTTTCGTGACATAAGCTTTGAATCCCATATCCATCGCCCGCTTCAAATCACCGCTCATTGCATCCGCCGTTACGGCGATCACCGGAATGTCTTTGGTTGCGGCATCCTCTCTCAGTTTTTTGAAGGCGGTCAAGCCATCCCTCCCGGGCAGGTGAATATCCATCAGGATCAGGTCCGGCCGATGCAACTTCGCCAGTTCAATACCGGTGACCGCATTGTCGGCCCATATCAGTTCGACATCTGCCCGGGTCTTCAATATTTTCTTCACCAGTTCCATGTTCGCTGTGATGTCTTCGATATAAAGCGCCTTCTTATGACTCTGCATCGTCGCGACAGCCGGGATTGATTCTCCGACCGCTCCGCCTGGCCTTGGCGAATCATGGGCGACCGGAATATCAATATAAAAATAACTGCCCTTACCCACCAGGCTTTCATAACCGATCGCTCCGTGCATCAGCTCGATCAATTGACGCGAGATCGTCAAACCAATGCCCGTACCTTCAATCTGATTTGCATCTTCATCAAACCGGCAAAAGGGCTTAAATAGTTCGCTTCGCTTTTCTTCCGGAATCCCCATGCCCTCGTCGCGTATACCGAGACGAACCTGGTTCCCCGCCTGCGGGGTCTCGAAGGCCACTGTCACGCGACCCGCAGGCTTGTTATATTTGATGGCGTTTGAAATCAGGTTCAACGCCACCTGCCGCAGTCGCAGAGCATCGCCTTCAACATAGATATGCCTCTCTGCCGGTTTTAGATAATCCAGAACGATATGCCCTTTGTCTGCCAGCGGTTGCGAGAGAGCAAGCACATCTTCCACAATTCCGTTCATGTCGACGGTCTCTTGTTCCAGATCCAGGTTTCCTGATTCAATTTTTGAAAGATCCAGTACCTCGTTGATGAGTTGCAGAAGATGCTCTCCTGCCGCTGAAATTCTGGCCAAATCATTCATTTGATAATCCGCCAGAGGATGCTTGGTGTCCATCTCCAATAACTGCGTGAAACCCAATATCGCGTTCATCGGAGTTCTCAGCTCATGACTCATTCGCGATAAGAAATCTGATTTCGCCTGATTGGCTTTTTCAGCTCGATCCTTCTCAAGGATTAGTTCTTCCGTACGGGTCTTGACCAGATCCTCAAGTTGCCCGCTATAGGTTTTCAATTCTTTTTCAGCGCGGTTGAGCTTTCCGATCATGTCCTTATAGGATGCGGCAAACTCCCCGATTTCGTCATTCGATTCGACCTCAATCACGGTTTCATCCAAACCATGGGTGAGAGAATGTTGCGTGGCCTTCTTTAAATTTTCAATAGGTCGCGTGACCAGATTCTGAAGCGCTCTTGACAGATAAAAGATCACAGGAAATGAGATCAACAAAACGACGATGACGAGGTAAAAAAACAATTTCAGGTTTTCACTCAAAACATCCAGAGCCACTTGCATGTAAAGCGTTCCCAATCGGGATCCGTCAAATTCAATGGGGTGAAAAACAATGAGATTGCCGTCCTTGAAATAGAGACCGTCCTGCCCGGGACTGGACGGCGCCTGACCAGTTTCATTACGCGCATGAGCGCTGAACAAACGCCCGTCTTTCAGATAGAGCGCCGAGGACAGGATTTTAGGGTCCGTTGCCAAAGCATTCAACGTTTCCTGGCCCAATTTTTCATCCTCAAACTCCAATGCGGCAATGCTATTGTTCGCGATGATCTCCGACAAGGTTTCAACTTCAACGCGCAAATCATTTTCAGATTTAATCCATTCATAGAAAAAGAACCCGGTGCAGGCAAGAAACAAAGTGATCCCGCAGGTTGTCATGGAAATCCATATCAATTTTTTTCGAATTGAAGCGTTCTTAAAATAGTCAAATTTCATGAGGAATTTATCGCCTTAATTATGCACGCGGCGCGCCGCCTTCAAAACGCGCGCGCTTATTTTCAGCCCTGCGCGTTTAGCCGCATTCACATTGATTTCAAACTTTACCTTGCCCGCTTCCTTGACAAACATGATGATGCCGCCTTTCGAGACAAAATTATCGGATTCTCCGATCGTCAATACCGGGCGATCTTTCAATTTTGCAACGAGTTTCGGCAAGTGATTGGCTAACGCTTTATCGACGAATAAAATATGAACCCTCGTTAAATCGTCCTCGCTTGAGAGTGAGACCAGATTGATTTTTACTTTAGCGTTGGCGTTTTTGAATTCTTCGAGCGCGGAGAAAATGCCCGTACTCCCAATCACTCCAATTGTGACGCCGTCAACAGGAAGAGGCGTGTCGGCGTTCCATTCCATAAAGGGAATGAACTTCAGTATGTAGGCCGCCTTGATGCGAGACTCCAGAGTCAGGTCTTCCTTGGCGCTTAGCGGACTCAAATCACCAAACATCACAAGCAAGCCCGCCAGCAGGGCAAGGCGAAATTCCGCTCGCACCCTGCCTTGCCATGATTGGGTAATGACTTGCCTTGAAATGTGTTTGAATGAATTCATAAAACTTTTAGAACGCTAGTAACGAAGCGTTAGTTTCCCCAGCAGGGTTCTTGGAACTTCCGTGCTGAAAATCCCATTTTGTTGACCGAACTCGGGATGATCCGGATCAAATAAATTCTGTCCCGATAAACTGATTTCCACAGTGTCCGTAGGCTTCCAGCCCAGACGCGCATCGAACCGGACATAACTGTCGACTTTTTGATTGCTCAGTTCATCGACAAAGTACATTGCCGTATCGAACTCAACCTGCCGCGTCAGATCCATATTCGAACGCAGATGAAAACGATACTCAGGGCTGTTGCCTTCCGCCAGTTCCGCCGTAGTGTCGCTACTGGAAGGGTCCAAATGCAGGTGCAGTTGGAACCAGGTGAATCCGGCATTCAGTTCCCACCATTCGAGCGCTTTCCATTGAGCGGTCATTTCTACGCCGTAGGCTTCGCCTTCCATATTATTGCCATACATTCTCGGGTTCACCGTGTGCACGGGTCCCGGTATCGTCTCGGTAAAAGAAGCCTTCGATTCGCTCGTCCTCAACTCGTCGTATTGATTGAAGAAGGCCGTGACATCGAGCAAAAATGTATTGTCGGGTCGAAAACGGTAGCCCGTTTCGAACGCGATCAACTTCTCCGAATCCATGGTTCCATCGCCAATCAGGGCGTTGACATTATTCGCTCCGTTAAAAAATCCCGTAAAATTCAGGCGGGAACTGTCTTCCACTCGGGAAGGAGTTCGAACCGCTCGGGACACCGCGCCCCAGAAGAAATGCGAATCATGGGGAAGCCAGGAAAGACGGACGCTCGGTTGAACTTCAAATTCCGTCATCGTGTTCCATTCAAGTTTTGAACCCAGCGTGAGATGAACCTTGTTATCCAGAAAAGGGATCTTGTCCTGTACAAAAACATTCGTGATGCTGTCTACCCTCTCTTCAGGTTTGAAAGAGATTGTGAAGGTATCGTCCATATCATCCCAAATCACGCGCTGTCCAAAACCCCAAATCAATTCGTGATTTTCATTGGCCTGGAACCCATGCTGAAACTCGAAATCCACCGTGTTGATGGTCTGTCCTAAAACCCGATCCTGACGATTGGTCTGGTCGAAATAAATTTTGCTTTGAATATCCGATGTTGGGGATAAGGTCCGCTTCCACTCTGCTTGAAGATTACCGCCATGAATCAAAATGTCTTCGTCGGAAGTCGTGAAAAATGGAGAACCGGCCTGAGTGATGGATTGACGCCTCTGCCCTGATTTTCCCGAATAGCCGTTGCCCAAAAACGTGAAGCGATTATTCTCGCTGGGATTCCAGTCAACACGAAAGCCCCCTTGAGTGTTGTTCCAGCCGTCGCCGCCGATCTTATCCAGCGAATCATTGAACTCGCCATGCTGAGCGTATTTCATGTAAGTGCGGTAGTAGGCATTCTCCCCCAGTTTGTCGCCATAGCGAACCGCGCCCTCGCTCGTCTGCACATTGCCCATCGAAGCTGTCGCCAAAACCCCTTGCGTGTCTTCAGCTTGTTTGGTGATAATATTCACCACGCCGTTGACCGCGTTAGCGCCCCACAAGGTTCCGCCCGGTCCGCGAACCACCTCGATGCGTTCCACATCTTCCAGAAGCGTGTCCTGCATATCCCAGTAAACTCCGGCGAACAAGGGTGTGTAGACGCTCCTGCCATCGATCATGATTAGTAATTTGGTTGAGAACAGCTCGCTGAATCCGCGAACTGAAATCGCCCATTTGTTCCCGTCCAGTCGGGCCACCTCGACCCCCGGCGCCATGCGCAGAGCTTCGGGAATCGTCGTCACGCCGGATCGTCGTATGTCCTCGCTGGAAATCACATACACGGCGCTCGCCGAGTTGAACAGCGACTCCTCTTTCTTGGAGACAGTGGAGATCACAATCTCTCCCAGGTCTTCCAGGTCCAGATTCAACAACCCGGCGGGGTCCTTAAACGTTTCCGCGCTCAACGAAACGCCTTGCCCCAGGAAGAAAAACAAAGTTGCAAGACCGATCCATTTTTTATTTTTATCAATTGAACCCATGAAATTTTCTCGCCTGTCGATATCGTTATGAATGAAATGAACTCCGATATCCTATCAAATTCAGGCTTCGTCTGGTTATAGCGATCTACCTAATATCCCACAGGTGAATAACAGGCTCATCACAGTCAAGTCACAATCGTGCAAACCTTTCGAATTTCGTCGCTTATTTTCGATTGAGGCCCTAGCAGAGCGCCCTAACGGGCAAATTACTGACCAGGATAATCTTCAGAAGATGATCGGTTAAAGAATGGAGTACTACCGGAAGCGACGCCCTGCCTGGAGTTCAAACAGCGCGCGCGATGGGGATTTCTGTAATGCGGGTTGTGTAATGATGCGTTTTTTTCTCGGCTTTTGGCGCCCAGGCCTTTTTCAATCCTTCTCCGGAGAATTTGATGGTTCCCGATCCCATTAAATGATTGATCGCGTCAATGGCCTGCATCAAGGGACGCGAGGAACGCTCTGATTCCTCCTCCTTGAACAGCCCTTGCTGTCGCCCCGCCGCAGGCGATAGCTCGCTGAGCAACACGCCGGCCTTCTTGTAGGCGAAACCCGGCCTGTAAATATCCCGCAAGCCGGTCAACGCGGCTCCCAGCAAAGCTCGCGTGTCGTCCGTCGCTTCCGGTAAGGGCATGAAACGTCCGTTACTGTATTGCGGGTCGCCTGCCCTGAATGGATTGGTGTGAATGAAAACATAAAGCAGAGCCGCGATTGATCCCTGACGACGCAGTTTCTCGGCGGCGCGTATCGTATAAGTCGCAACGGCTTCTGCCAGCTCGCCGAGGGAAACAATGGGAGCGCCGAAAGAACGGGAGCACATCAACTGCTCTTTAGGAGGAGCGACTTCTTCCAGGGGAATGCAGGATTCACCGTTCAACTCCCGGATGATCCGCTCCATCACAACCGAGAATTGCCTGCGCAGGACTTTGGGCGACGCGCGCCTGAGGTCGAGAACGCTCCGAATGCCCATCGCGTTCAGTCTCTTTTCAGTCTTTCGACCCACGCCCCAGACTTCGCCCACCTGGGTTTCAGAACACAAGGCCTCCACATCGTTCGAAGAGAGACCGGCCAGATCGCAAACGCCGTCAAAAGAAGATCGTTTTTTAGCCAGATGATTGGCGAGCTTCGCCAATGTCTTGGAAGACCCAATGCCGACGCAAACCGGCAGGCCAACGCATTGCCGGACGGTGGATCGAATGCCTTGTCCGTAATGGGTCAAACCCCAGCGTTGAAACCCGGCAAGATCCAGAAAACATTCGTCAATGGAATACACCTCCTGATGCGGACTGAATCTGGAAAGGAGACTCATCACCCGGTTCGACATATCGGCGTACAGCGTGTAATTGCTCGACAAGGCGACGATTCCGCGACGCTTTGCCAGCGCCTCGACCTTGAACCACGGTTCGCCCATCTTGATCCCCATGTCCTTCACTTCTTGAGACCGGGCGATGACGCATCCATCATTATTCGACAGAACGACCAGGGGAACGCCGTTCAAGGCGGGATCGAACACCCGCTCGCAGGAAGCGTAGAAATTATTACAATCCACCAACGCAATGCAACGATCCTTCACGGCCATAGCTTGTGAATCGCCCAGCGGACAACCCCCCATATCTCCAGATCGCCTTCGGGGTCGATAACAATGTCCCGGTACGCAGGATGAGCCGCTTTCAGAATACGGGTTCCTTGGCGAATCAGCAGTTGCTTGACCGTAAACTCGCCGTCGATCGCCGCAATCACGATATTTCCCGTTTCCACCGGCAGGGAACGATCCACCACCAGAAGATCGTCGTTCAAAATCCCCATACCCGTCATCGAGTCGCCCTGAACTCTTAAAAAAAACGTCGCCTCCTTGTGCTGAATGAGGTGCTCGTTGAGATCAATGCGGCTCTCTATATAATCATCCGCAGGCGATGGAAACCCCGCTGATACGTTAGACGCAAACACCGGCCACGATCCCGCCGACAATTCCGGCTCGACCGCTACCAGAGCCGGGCGCCCATCGCTGTTTTTCAACTCAAGGTCGGCGCTCATCATCACCTCCCATACTTACGGATCAAACCAACGACCACGCCGACCAACTCAAGATTTCCCTTCGGGCGAATCGCGGGATAGTCTTTATTGGCCGGCAACAAAACCGGCTTCCCGCGTTTGATATCCAGCGTCTTGACCGTGAACTCGCCATCCACCATGGCAACCACGATATCTCCGGAACGAGCGTCTGTACGCATTTCCACGACAATCCGATCGCCGTCATGAATGCCCGCGTCGATCATCGAATCGCCTCGAACCGGGATCAGCATCGTTTCTGAAGGTTTGTCGACCAGAAAGCGGTCGATCAGAAAGGGTCTGGAAATCGCGTCGGATACCGTCACAGGATGTCCCGCCGCCACCGGGGCGTCGGACAAACTGCGCTCAAAGAAACGCTCCTCGGGAACCCATCGCTTGTCAGGCGTCTGCGACAAGTACCCGCGCGCCTCCAGACGCAACAACAACTTGCTGACAGCCAGACTTGGCGGCAAGCCCAAGCGCCTCGCACAAGCGCGCGTAGGAGGGCAGGCTATGGTTCTGCGCGTAATAGTCCTGAAGCCTGGATAAATATTCAGAGTCTTTAGTGGCCATAATCTTATATTGAGAGAACGATTGTTCTCCAATATTAGAGAACAATCGTTCTCCAGTCAAGCAGGATTCCTCTCGACACCCCCGCAAAGCAAAAATCTCACCTTATATCTAGAAATTTTCATAGATTTGGACAGGAAAAATCCATCCAGCGGGCCGGAATGGACACAAGCTAGTCAAAATATGCATTTTTTATTAGATAATAAGCCCTTATATTTCAACACTCAACAATTTATTTATACATTTTATTAGATTTTTTATCATATTTCCTTGACAAAAACTAACATAGTGTCTATATTTAGCATATAGCTTGATGATTTTGATTTACCACTCACAAAAACTTTCTCAGGAGAATCACAATGAAAACGAAAAAAAATGTACTCAACGCCCTCGCAATCGCAACCACGATCTCTTTGACCGCCAGCGCCGCTTTCGCTCATTCGGACCACGATCATTCAACGGTTTCCTACAAATGGGCCGCCTCTGATGATTTCAAGGCAAAAATCGAACGCAAGCTGAACGCGTCCAGCATCGATAACCTGATCGGCTTGTCTCATTTCGAGCAAAAAAAACTGGCTCATTACGACATCAATGTCGGCAACAAGTTCAACACCCTTATCGATGGAAACAATTATCTGATAGAGAGAACTTCCGCTGGCATGAGCATCTCTAAAGTGAACGGCGCGGAGCAGGTGGCGTATTCGGATCAGGTGCCGATCAAACGCATCAACATGGTCTCCAAGGCTTCGATGGAACATAAATCGCACACCGGTCACGACCATGCGAATCTGCCTTACGAATGGACTTTCGGCGTGACGACGCAAAACAAGATCGTTCGCGGCATGGTTCAGAATGACCAGAACGCCTATGTCGGTCTGAACAAATTCGAGCAATCTTTGTTGAAAGAATACGACATCAAACCGGGAAACACCTTTCAGACCACGATCGCTGGTCATCAGTTCATGATCGAGAAGACCACGGCGGGCATCAAGGTTTTGAACCATGCAGAAATGGGCGGCGTGGCCATGGCGACTTCTAACGACTCGTCGATGTAAGTCACTGAAACCGTTTATTTACCGGAGGAGTTTCAAATGTCCATAAACCTTATCAATGATCTCAATGCAACAACCCTCCCTTCGGGGACTTTTCAAAGCAGGGGCGTTTATAAAATGCTCGCTAACACGGTCAATGATCTCAATGCAAAAACCCTCCCTTCGGGAGGCTTCTCAAAAACAAACTGGATGGAAAGCGAAGCATCCACTTTCCCCGCCCGGTGTTGAAAGGAGCGCTATAATGTACAGGAACCTTATAAAATCAAGCGTCGCCGGAATTATTGGAATGACGGTCTCGCTGAGTCTTGCTACGGGAGTCAATGCGGAAGAACCGATCATGACTCGCAACATCAGCCCCTTCCAGCAGATCGTTCTGGAACCCGGTTGGAGAACTTCCTGTGAATCGAATTCCGTCATCGCCAACCTGGGAGAACGCGCCGCAAAAGTGAGCATTCGCATGGGCAAGGATGCGCTCATTCGCGATACGATCGAAGACAAGCGGGGCTACGATCTGATATCCGCTCTGTCCTTTGCCAAGCAGTTGGGCCGAAGCGTTGATCTCAACGATGTCGCTCTGATAGAAAACCACAGCGCTGACGCGCGCGTTCGCATCCATTGTTAATTTGATTAATCTCAACCAAAAAAAGACCATGACCGATCCAATTAAACTTGAAGATTACCTTTCGATAGGCGAGTTGTCCCGATTGACCGGAATAGGCGTTCACACCCTGAGAGTCTGGGAAAAACGTTACGGAGCGCCGAATTCTGAGCGCCTTCCCTCCGGGCACCGAAGGTATCCCAAGGAAGAAGTCCCCCGACTACGGGCCATTGCGAGGGCCCTGGAGTCTGGATACCGCGCCAGCAAAGTGGTGACCGGCACGCTGGAAGAGTTGCAAGGGCTGTTGGGAGTTCAAACATTCCTTCACTCCGGCTCCGAAGAAGCAGAGCCAGAAACTGGCCAGGTATCCAGAGAACTCGTGGTGGAACAGTGGATCGACGCGGTGCATCATTACAACGATGAAACGCTGGCGCACAGTTTCTATAAAATCTGGAACAAGGAAGGACCTCTCCATTTCATACTCGATTACGCCGCCCCATTCGTCGAACGCATCGGCGACGGCTGGGTCAACGGCGAATTGAGCGTCGGCCAGGAGCATTTTGCGACTTCGCATCTCAGCGATTTTCTCAGCTCCAAATGGCGTCAGCTCAACGTCCGCAAAGACGGACCCTGCGCGGTGTTGTCGACGCTACCGGACGAGACGCATAATCTTGGCCTGCTGATGTGCGCCGTCGTCGCCGGCCTGGCGGATTATAGAATCGTCTATCTCGGCCCCAATTCGCCGGTGGACGACATCGTCAAAACCGTGGACGACTGCGACGCTCAACTGCTCTGTCTGAGTATTTCGAACTGCGTGGACGCCAGAAAAGCCGTCGATCGACTTGCAGAAATCAAAAGTCGGCTGAACAGCGAGACAACCATCGCGCTCGGCGGCAGAGGCGCGCCGCCTGCATCCAAAGGCATGAAGCGCTTCAACACCTTCAAGGGATTTTACGAGTGGTTGGTCGAACAGCAGGAAACTGCCTGAATAAAGGGGAAGCCTTATGAAAATCATGGTGACAGGAGCGACAGGATTCATCGGCAAGGAACTCGTCAAGCGATTGAACGATAAAGGTCACGAAATGGTCGTTTTGACCCGAAAGCCGGAGGCGGCGCGTTTCAATATTCCCGTCGAATGCGAGCTACGGGAATGGGAGCCCGAAGGCAAGGCCTTGTCTCCCAGTATCATGAAAGGGATCGACGCCGTCATCAACCTGGCTGGCGAAGGCATCGCCAACGGGCTATGGACGGACACCCGCAAACAAAAAATCATGAACTCAAGGGTCAGTTCCGTTCGCAGGCTGGTCGACGCCATGGTGCAATGCAACAAGAGACCCCGGGTTTTCGTTTCCGCATCCGCCATTGGTTTCTATGGAGATCGCGGCGACGAATCGCTTGATGAAACGGCCCGCGAAGGCGAGGGCTTCCTCTCCAGGGTTTGCCAGCGCTGGGAAAATGAAATTTTCGAAACCAAAGACTCCGGCATTCGCACCGTCGCCCTGCGTTTCGGCATGGTCCTCGGCCATGACGGCGGCGCCCTCGGCGCTATGGAACCCGCGTTCCGTCTGGGTCTTGCCGGCCGGTTGGGCGACGGGCGCCAATGGATGAGCTGGATACATATTCACGATCTGGTCGATCTGCTGATCCACGCCGTCGAACAACCCGGCATGAATGGAATCTATAACGCGGTGAGTCCCAATCCCGTCCGAAACCTGGAGTTCACCAAAACGCTGGGGCAGACGCTGAAGCGTCCGACGATTCTACCCGTTCCCGCTTTCGCCCTGCGTTTGCTACTCGGAGAGCTTTCTGGATTATTGCTCGCCAGCCAGCGCGTCTCGGCGGACAAGATCGTAAAGACCGGATTCAATTTCAATTTCGCAAACCTGAAAGACGCTCTGGAGGATATTTGCAAACAATCCTTCCATGAGATTCAAACCGAGCAATGGGTGCCGCAACCGATTCACAAGGTCTTTGAATTTTTCAGGGACGCGCGAAATCTGGAGAAAATCACGCCTGGAGACATGCGCTTTAGAGTCGTCGATCAATCCACTCGGGAGATTGAGGAAGGCACACGCATCAATTATCGATTTTCTTTTCACGGCATTCCCATGCGCTGGCAATCCAAGATCGTTTACTGGAAACCGGATGAGAAATTTTCCGACCTGCAAATGAAAGGTCCTTATCAATACTGGCGCCACACGCATGAGTTCACGGAAAAAAACAACGGCACCCTGATACGCGACCGCGTGCACTACAAAATCCCGCTGAGTTTTGCGATCGACTGGGCGGCGAAAGGATGGATTCGAAGGAATCTGGAAACTGTCTTCAATTATCGCCGACACACGCTCGCGCGATTACTCGACGGGTGAAATGAAAGGAGAACCTGATGGAACAACAGGGCGTTGTATTGATCGGTCACGGCGGCGTACCGAAGGATTTTCCCCGCGAACTGCTCAAAAAATGGATGGATCTGCACAAGAAAAGGCCCGCAGACCAGGCGCCGTCGCAAACGGAAATGGACCTTGAAAACACCTTGAGGTCCTGGCCGCGAACGCCGGAAAACGATCCCTATCAGTTCGGGCTCGAGGCGTTGGCGGAACAACTCCGCGCGCAACTCGCAAACGTTGAGCTGAAAACCGCCTACAACGAATTCTGCCAACCGACCATCGCGCAGGCGGTGGATGCGCTCATCGCGTCCGGCGTCATGAATATTGTGTTGTTGACCACCATGGTCACGCCGGGAGGCTCTCATGCGGAAAAAGAAATTCCCGAAGAGATCCGCAAATTGAAAGAAAAATACCCAGCCGCGCATATCGACTATGCCTGGCCGTTTGATCTGCACAAAGTCGCTGAAATGATGAAGGATCAAATCGAATCGTTCCAGCCTCGCGCATAAGGAGAGCCTGGGGAATGGCCTGGGGGCTTTCCAGTGGTTTTCTAAAACTGGGAACCCGGGCTCTCCGAAACTCTCATCACCTAGAAAGAGGAGACGATCATGAACAGCATTCATTTTCTGGATATGACGGGCATGTTTCTGCTGGCTTTAGTCACAGGCGGCATGTTTTTCTTCGCCGCAATCATGACCCCGCTGGTTTTCACTAAATTGCCGCCGGACATTTCCGGCCCCTTCATTCGGCAGGCTTTCCCCGTATATAGCGCGGCTATGGCAGGGATGACCCTTGCGGCGGCTCTCGTTTTGTGGAATTTTCCAGAAGCGATTTATCTCTTAACAATAGTCATGCTTTTTCTCTGGGCCTGGCTATGGTTGACGCCAAGAATCAATCATTATCGCGATGAACAACTCAAGGGAAACACTCAGGCCAAAAAAGCATTCAACAGTTTGCATCGTCTGAGCGTAGGAATTAATCTAATACAGATGGGCGCCGTTGGTTTCATCCTGTTTCGTGTCGTCGCACAGATCTGAAATGGATCGGTTTCGTTTTGACTTTTCACCAAGGCTTCATGCCTTTTTCAAAGGATACAATCATGAAGATCATTAAATGGCGCAGTTTCACTATCTATCCTATTGCAGTTGGTTTTTTACTACTCCTGAGCGCTTGCGCCAACGTCCCGAAAAACGACACACCGCCGCTTCAGGTCGTTCCCCATGTGGATATAGATCGCTACCTTGGCAAGTGGTATGAGATCGCCCGCTACCCACATGCTTTAGAGAAAGGATGTTTCCAGTCAACGGCTTTCTATCAAAAGATGCCCGATGGAATGATTCAGGTGGTCAATCAATGTCGAATGGACAGCCCGGAGGGAGCATTGAAACAAATCGTAGGCACGGTCGCCAGCACAGACTCGAGTGGCAACGCAAAACTGAAAGTCCAGTTTTTGTGGCCGTTCTGGGGAAACTACTGGATCGTTCATCTGGATTCTGACTATCAATACGCCGTCGTGAGCGAGCCGAACCGACAATACCTCTGGATATTGAGTCGTTCGCCGCAAATGGACGCCGCCACGCTGAACGAGATAAAAGAAGCGCTGACCCAAAAGAATTTCGACATGAGTCGTTTACTGGCGCAGGAATAAGGGGAAATGAACATCTTCATTCTGGATACGGACCCGAGCCGGTGCGCGCGCTATCATTGCGACCGGCATGTGGTGAAAATGATTCTTGAATCCGCGCAACTGCTGAGCGGCGCGGTTCGATTGAGCGGTCTGGACTGCGGGTATAAACTAACGCACGCCAACCACCCCTGCGCGATCTGGACGCGGCGCTCATTGTCCAACTGGAACTGGTTGCGCAAACTCGCCGCCGCCTTGAATAAAGAATACCGTTACCGTTTCAGGAAAACCGTTAATCACAAATCCTTCGACATGATCCAGTCGCTTCCCAGCCCCGCCATCGCCGACTGTGGGCTGACTGCCTTCGCCCAGGCCATGCCGGAGCAATACCGGCAGGCCGATGCGAGCGCCGCTTACAGAAATTATTATGTGGGAGAAAAAAGCCGCCTCCTGAAATGGACTCGCAGGCAAACTCCGGTATGGGCGCTGAAACTCCAGCAGGCTTCATGAATCGCTTGCGGCGCCGCGAACTAGACATGGTTGCGCAACATCAGTTCTTTCGGGTGAGGATTCAAGTAAACCTGATCCTTTAAGTATTCAATATTGTGTTTGCTGACCTGATGTCGAATCAGGGTGACCGGCACGATCAGCGGCAGAAGCTCATTTCGATAATCGTGGATGACATTCAAAATATCCTCCTTCTCCTCCTTGCTGAGGATCGTTTTAAAGAAACCCATCATATGCAACAGCACGTCGGTATTTTTTTTAGGCGTGGATTTGAGTTGCAGGGTTTCCATGAACAGTTCTCCGTAACGGGAGAATAATTCACGACGCGGGACCGATTTGGGATTGCCCACCAGTTGACCCAAGGCGTCGTAGTGTTTTCGGCTGTAGGAAAGGAGAAGAAACTTGTGTTGCGTGTGAAAGCGCACGAGCGATTTGAGCGCCAGACCTTCACGCATCAAACTTTGAAGGCGTTGATAGCAAAAAACCCGAACGATAAAATTTTCGCGCAGACGCGCATCGTTCAAGCGCCCCTCATCCTCAACCGGGATCAGAGGAAAGGCCTTCATAAACGCATCGGCGAACATGCCCGGACCGTGCCTCACCTTGGCGCTTCCCATTTCCGTATAGACAGGCACCCGACCCAGACCGCAGGAAGGCGATTTACTTTTAAATATATAGCCGCAAAGCGCATCGTCTGAAAGCCCGTTGATGCGATCTTTAAGATAGCTCCGCATCGGCTTCGTCCAATCCTTGCGGCTTTTTTTGCTGATCATTTTCGGAGAGTCCAGTTCGCCATACAGGGCCACCGTCTCGCGCGGAACCCCCATTCCCACCTCGACTTCCGGGCAAACCGGCACATACTCAAAATAAGCGCCCAACATCTCGCGCACAAAGCGATCCTGTTTATGATCCCCGTTCCAGCGAACCTTCTCGCCCACAAGGCAACTGCTAACGCCAATTTTGATTTTGGGAAACTGATCCTGACGATTCATGACGCGCTCCTCCTCATGGATTTTCTGGATACCACAGTATAAGTCCCGCCTCAACGGAGCTAAGCCATTGATAAGTGGAATATATAGCTTTATTGAAGAAGAACCGATATAATAAAGAAAAATTTCTTTACATTTACCACCCAGTCAAGCTGCCAGTTCAACAGCAAAGCTTGATTTGGTGTCTGGAAAACATTTTGCCTGCAAGCTATGTGGTTTCATAATAAATGAATCAACTAAACAAACAAACCAAATGGCTCTTGTTTTTAGGACTGGCTCTCTCGATCCTTATTTATTTTCTGATACACGCGCATCAAAAAAGTTTATGGTCCGAAAAATTTGCCGTCTATGTGCAAAAAGAAATGACCTTTTTGCGTGGGCGGCTGGACATCAACACGCAGATTCTGCTCGGCGTTCGCTCCATGTTCGAAGCCTCAACCCATGTAGACGAAAATGAATTCAGTATTTTCGTCACCCCCATCCTGCAACACTATAGATTCGTTCAGGCGCTTGAATGGGCGCCCCGCGTTCCGGCGAAAGATCGGGCAAGCTTTGAAACTCTGCTCAAGGAACGCAATCCCGAAAGCATTGGCATCACCGAACAATCTGAAGGCAAATTAATACGCGCCGGGCAACGCCCTGAATACTTCCCGGCCCTTTACACAGAACCCATGCGCGGCAATGAAAAAGCATTTGGCTACGACCTCGCAAGCAATCCGAATCGATATAAAACCTTGACTAAAGCGCGCGATACGGGAAAAACCCTAGCCACGGAAAAAATCAATCTGGTTCAGGACGCCAGCAATATTCCAGCCGTCATCATTTTTGCCCCATTTTATGGAAAGAACTCTTCGCCCATAAGCGTCGTTGATCGCGAACGCCATCTGAAGGGGTTTATTCTGGGTCTCTATCGTACCGAAGACCTCATGCAAACCATCATGGTCCCAATCCTGGAGCCTGAGTCCAGTTTTGCAATCTATCAAAATAACGTTTACGAAGAAAAAAACCGATTGTTCGGTCGCTTGAATGAAAGTTCACCGTTACAGGTCGTCGCCAAGGTTGATTTTTTTGGACGCGAATGGCATGTCGTCTGGCAGGGGACATCCGATTTTGCGGGCGGCTATAGAAACGATTATGCCCTGGGCGGCGGGATTGGCGTGTTCAGCATTTTTCTGTTCATCTCTGTTCTTTTCCAGGTAAACGCTTCAACAACATCGCGCATCAAAGATCAGGTCGAAGAACGCACTCAGGAACTTAAAGTGGCGAAAGAACAAGCGGAAGACGCCAGTCGGGCCAAATCATTATTTCTCGCCAATATGAGTCATGAAATCAGAACCCCGATGAATGCGGTTCTGGGCTACTCCCAGATTCTATTGCGCAAAAAGAATCTGGAAACAGAAACCCACGACGCCATCAAGACCATCAACACCAGCGGCCACAATCTGCTGAAACTGATCAATGAAATTCTGGATATTTCCAAAATCGAAGCCGGAAAAATGGAACTCAGCCTGGCGCCTTTCGATCTGAAAAAACTGGTGGACCATCTGGCGAGCCTTTTCGAATTGCGATGTCAGCAAAAACGACTGCGCTGGGAAATCAAACCGATGCCTCATTCCATTTCCGTGCTGGGCGATGAGAACAAGTTGCGTCAGGCGCTCACCAATCTATTGGGCAACGCAGTGAAGTTCACCGATTCGGGGGAAGTCTCATTTTCTATCACCACCTTGTCCAATGATCAGTATCGTTTTGACATCCGGGACACCGGCCCCGGAATCCCCAAGTCGGCCCAGGCAAAAATATTTGAAGCGTTCCAGCAGGATATGGAAGGAAGCACAAAAGGAGGCACCGGCCTGGGACTGGCAATCTCTAAAAAACAACTTGAGCTTATGGGCGCCGACCTTCAATTGGAATCCGACATCAATGAAGGCGCGCATTTTTATTTCACGATCACTCTACCGCCATCCGCCAAAAAAATAAAAACCAGCGCTGTCAACACACGTTCGATCTTGCATATCGATCCCAGTTACCACGTGCATGCGCTGGTAGTTGACGACATCAAGGAAAATCGCGAAGTCCTGACCAGCCTGCTTACAGGAATCGGAGTCGAGGTCACGCAAGCGGAGAATGGGCAGGTTGCTCTCGAAAAAGTGCGACTACAACGCCCGGACATTATCTTCATGGACATGCGCATGCCCGTCATGCGAGGCGAAGAGGCGACCCGCCTGATTCAAGAGGAGTTTGGAAAGGACGCGATCAAGATCATAGCCATCACCGCGTCCGCAATGGACACCCGGCGGGAACATTTTCTACAGATGGGATTCGATGAATATATTTCCAAACCCTTTGTGGAAGAAGAAGTGTTTCATTGCATCAAGGAATTACTCCAAATTGAATACATCTACGAAGACTCAAGCGTTCTGGTACAAGCGACTTCCCCGCACGATTTCGACTTCTCCCAATACTCTTTGCCGAAAGAATTGCACGCAGGCTTGAAGTTAGCCGCGGAATTTTCCAATATAACCGAGCTTGAAAAACTGTTGGAAATACTCCATGCGGATTCAAGCATCCCCGCGCCCTTAGTTGATTGCATCAAACAGATGGTCAAGAGCTACGATATGGACGCAATTGTTGAAGCGCTGCAGAAGATTGCCATAGAGAATCACGACCCGAAAAACTAGCTCAGGCTGATCGGCGGCTGATTGGCGTAAACGTCGCCAGGCTTGCTAATGACACTTGCCCAGACCGCGCTTCGCCAGATACTGCTGATGGTATTCTTCAGCGCGATAAAAAGCAGGCGCCGTTTCAATTTCCGTCACAATAGGATTACGAAAACGTCCCGATTCATCCTGCTTCGCTTTTGACTGACTTGCCAATGCTTCCTGCTCATCGCTATGGTAGTAAATAGCCGAGCGGTACTGCGTCCCAACATCCGGCCCCTGCCGGTTCAAGGTTGTGGGATCATGATTGGCCCAGAATACGTCGAGCAATTGTTCGTAAGATACTTGATCGGGATCGAATTCAAGCTGTACCACTTCGGCGTGACCCGTTCCGCCCGTGCAAACCATTTCATAAGTCGGCTCAGGCATATGCCCGCCACAATAACCCACCGCCGTTGATCGCACTCCCGGCGTGCTCCGAAACACCTCCTCAATTCCCCAAAAACACCCAGCGCCAAAAGTCGCTTTCTCCATAGATCAGTCCTTTTATTGAATGGTCAACATTGGGTCAAGATCGGCGCCACTCATTCGGCGCCAATACTTTCCAGGCCTTTTTTTGCGCAGGCTTCGTCCAGGTGCGCTCCCGGCGCGCCGCCCACGCCAATACCGCCTACCAAATGCTTCTCGACGATGACCGGCAGACCGCCGCCAAGCATCAGAATGTTATCGTTCATCTTGCCAAGAGAGTGAAGCGCGGGAACCTTGGCGATCATTTCCGCCAGTTCCTGAGTCGACCGCTTCAAGCTGTTCGCGGTATAGGCTTTTCTGATACTGCTGTCCGTTGTGTGCGGGCCTGCGCCATCCGCCTTGACAACCACTTTCAGGTTTCCTCCAGAATCGACCACCGCCACGCTGACTTTGTAGCCGTCCGTCTCACACTGCTTGAGCGCTGAATTGGCCGCCTTTTGCGCCATCTCCAGAGGCAGCGCTTTCGCATCCAGCAAACCCGCAGATACAGAGTGCGCCGGAGATAACACAAACATCAATGACAACACCACCACGCTTGTTTTGATTTTCTTAAAACAGGGCATAAACATTCAACACTCCTCTAGCAAATAGATTAGCCAATGAGGCTGTAACAATACTAGTTTCACTCTAACTGAATTATAAAACAATCGGCGCGGACAAAGACACTCTCATTTCAAATACGAACCGTTACAGACCCCATCCTATCCCCTTCGCTTCACAGTCAATTGCTTTCGCCCTGTTTGGCGCCGTATTCATATAAAGGAATTCGAATTGTAAATTCCGTTCCAGACCCGGGAAAACTCTCGCACAAAATTTCACCGCCATGATCCTTAATGATCCCGTGGCTGATTGAAAGCCCTAAACCGGTACCCTTCACCGCTGATTTGGTGCTGAAAAAAGGATCAAAAATCATATTCATTTTTTCAGGAGCAATACCCGAACCATTGTCGCCGATTTTCACATCCAAAAACGCATCGTCAAAGTCGGTTGAAATCTGGATCACGCCTCCTGCCGCATTCTCAGAAATGGCATCCATTGCATTTTGAAGCATGTTGAGGATGACCTGCTCGATCTGATCCTGAACCACATAAATCGCCGGAAGCGATGGGAGCAGGTTCTTTTCCAACCGGATATTTCTCTCCGCCAGTTGTTGCTTGGTCAGCACAAGGATATCGTCAATGATCTGGTTGACTTGAGTGAGCCTTTTCTCCTCAGCCGATGGTTTGTAAAAATTCTGCAATTTACGTATCAACTCCGCCATCCGGTTGCATTCCTTAATGGCGATCTCCAAAAACTCCTTCGGCTCGTTTCTCAACTGGTCGCTTTCAAGCGTTTGTTCGAGCAAGTTGAGAACGCCGTAAATAGGATTATTGAATTCATGCGCGATCGAACCCGTCAACTTGCCCAACGCCGATAGTTTTTCATTATGCAACAATTTCGCGTTGACCATTTTGATGGTCTGCTCAGCCAGTTTCAACTCGGTGATATCGGTGACGGTTCCCACATAACCCGTGGTAACGCCCAAGGCGTTCTTTTCAGGCGTCGCCTGCGCATAAACCCAAAAAGCCCTTCCCCCCTTATCCAAAAGACGGTACTCTTCCCTGAACGGCAATCCATATTTTACGGCGCGCAACCATTTGGCATGAACCGCATCGCGCTCTTCCGGGGCCAGTCGTCGAACCCAGCCGCCCTGCTTCATCTCGCCAAGAGAGAGGCCAAAATTACGGGCATAAAAACTGTTGATATAAATATAATCGCCCTTGCGATCCGTTCTCCAGATACCGGCGGGCGCATTGTCCGCCAGGGTTTGGAACAACTTTTCGCTGACTCGCAAACTTTCCTGCGCGGTTCTTTCCGCCGTGCAGTCCGTCACAAAACCCTCCACAGCTTCCAGCCTGCCCTCCTTGTCATACACGCCCCAGCCCTGTTCCAGCGCCCACTTCTGGTTTCCTTCCGAAGTGAGAATCCGGTAATCGATGATGAATGGCTTATGATGTTTCAAAGCAAAATCAATTTCCTGATCCACTCGATGTCGATCTTCCAGCGGGATCAGATTACGAAACGAGCGGAAAGATTTTTTCTCAAAATCAGCGGCGTTATAACCCGTCAATTCAAAACAGCCATCGCTGACAAAAAGGACGATCCCCTCTGAGTCAAGGCGATACACCATTCCCTTCAGATTATTGATAAAAGAAAATAAAGTTCGCTGGCTCGTCTGCAATTCTTTTTGGGTTGCCTCGATTTGCCGCGTCCTTAAATGCACCTGCTCTTCCAAATCCTCGCGATAGCGCGCCAACTCTTTATCCGCATGGACCTTGTCATGCACGTCATTAATGACGCCCACCCACTCCCGAATCTTTTCGTTTCCACTGAGTCGGGGAATAGCGCGGAAGTAAGCAAATCGATATTCAGCCTTATCCTTGTTCCAGAGTGGAGCTTCAAATTCAAACGCCTGTCGTTTTTGCAAAGCAATTTCCATAACCTTAATGATTCGTTTTCTGCTTTCGCTATGAAACATCTCCAACCAGCCGCGGCCCTGCGGCTCGGGCCAATTTTGCCCGGTGTATTCCTCCCAGGATTTCTGCGACGCGGTCAGTTCCATCTTCTCATTCGCCGACCACACGATGGATGCGATCGCATCGACGAGACAGCGTCTGCGCTCATTGCTGGCTTGCAAAGCTATTTCCGCATTGTATCTTTGAATGATCCCTCCACAGGCGCCGAGAACGGGCTGTAAATTATCGGCAATCGACTTGTCATAACCACCGATCCTGTTTGCAAGGGCCACCATGCCCACCATCTCGCCGCTATGGAAAATGGGAATTCCCAGAAACGCTTCCAGGGGAATGTGTCCCAAAGGAAGTCCGCCGCTTCTCGGATCATTTTTAGGATCGTTGGACACCACCGGGCTTTGCGTGACAATCACCCGCCCAAACAAGGTGTCAAGATTATGAAACTCCATGAACTCATCAGACTCCGGATCGAGTTGATTTTCGTTTGGGCCATTTTCTCCCAGATAAAGAACATGGGTGTATGACAATACTTTTAGATAGGGTTGCTGATTTGCAGGGTTGCGGTTGATGACTCCCAAAAAGCCAAATTCGCTCTCTGACAATCTTTGAATCTGAGATAAAATTTCACTGAAGATGAACTTCGGATTGTCCTCTGAAATGAATTGCGACTGAATGTTTTGAACGGTTTGTAATAAATCGGTTTTATATTTCAGCCGCTGTTCAACCACTTTCAAATCCGTGACGTCCCTCCACACCGCGCGACTGTACAACATTTTTCCATTGTCGTCGTACGCTGTAGAAGCGTTGAGGATCACGTCTATAATCGCCCCGTTTTTTTTCTGAAACTGCAGTTCAACATTCTGAATGACCCCGCCCCTGACATAACTGTCAAAAATCGAGCGCGCCTCTTTCCTGCAATTTTCATGATAAAAAGAAAAAATGTCCCGCCCGAGGATTTCATCTTTTGAGTAACCCAGACCATTTGCAAAGGTGCGATTGCATGTGAGGATTGTCGCCGTTTTTGTATCCACCGTCGCGAACAGGTCAGGAGCATTTTCATACAGATCCCTGTATCTGTCCTGCACATCCCGCACGGCGCCCGTCAACGAAAACTTTTCAGTTAAATCCTGAATAATGGCAATGTAAACGGGAGGGCTATGCTCTTTCACCAACTGAACCCGCACCTCCACCGGGTAGGTCGTTCCGTCTTCGCGTTGATGGATGGTCTGAAAGCTTACAAACGGCGTTTTCGCATCGGACAAGGGCTCCAACAAGTCCTTGAAGTTCTGAAGAGTGAAATTCGGTTTCAGATCCAGAGGAGAGAGTTCGCACAATTCTTGCTGGCTATAGCCTAAATTTCGACAGGCTCCCTGACTGACCAGAGTGAACTGAAAGGTCGATGCATCGAAAACATAGACCTCGTTATACGAAGCCTCGAGAGTTTTGATCAAAAGTCGATCCCAGCGCCTCGCCCGTAATTCTGGCAGGTGCAGGAATGGGGCCGATCCCTTGTCGTTCATAGCCAAAGTCTTTCATTCGATTTTAGAAACATTTATACTGTTTATGTTAGCTAAAATTATAATAGAAATCGATCTATTTTGATAATCACCTGATTCTCCATCGGGGAGTCCAATGGCCTCTGTTCCGCTCCAGAGAACCTGACAGACCTGCATCAAATTGCCCCGCGCTTTTCCCTGTGCTCAGGAAAAGATTGATTATTCACCAGCTAAAAGGCACACTGCAAAACCTGCAAATAAACAATCTGCGCTTATATCGAAACTATGAAAGAGTCTTTTTTTAAAGTCAAAGGCGTGATCCAGAGCGACACAGACCGCTCCGAAGATGATTTCAGCATTTTCATCAAAGCAATAGACGACCGCCACGCGGTGATGCTGGTGCGCGAGTATTTAAGGAATCAGGCTCCCAATATTAACGGGAAACTGGTGGGAAAAGTAGTTGTCCACGCGATTGAGCGTAAAGACGACCCGCAATAAAATTCGCATCTGACAACGGCGCTAAAACAGACATTTTGAAAAACATCTAAAACGAATCCAGCGAGTTTTCAAAGTGTGGGATCGCTTCCAGAATATCCGCTCTTGCGAACAAACCCCGTCCGCCGATCATGAAATCCCCATGAGTTTTTGAAAACGCGGGATCGCTTCCAGAATATCCGCTCTTGCGAACAAACCCCGCGCTCCGATCATGAAATCCCCATGAGTTTTTGAAAACGCGGGATCGCTTCCAGAATATCCGCCTTTGAAAAAGATTCGGCAAGCGGCTGAATTTCTGTCAGCAGGGGAGCGATCTCATTTTTCTTTCCGGTGAACAATAAGAGAGGTAGCAGGGAAAAACCCGCCAGAAGAACTTTTTCTTTATCACCGCGATTCCGCGACATCTGCAGACGATTGTTCAAGGTATCGACGCCCCGCCCCCAGGAACCCTGAAACAATTGCAGGCCCTCTCTCATCGCATCCAGATTTTTATCCGGACAATTTCGCCGCGCCCTTTCAAACTTTAGAAACGCTGTATTCCAATCCAGTTGTCGCCAGTATGAAATACCGATCATCGCCAAAAATTGCGAGCGCAGAGAAACATTCGCCATATTATTCGTTAGGAGCAAACCCATCTCCAGCAGGTCCATGGATTTCTTAAGCTGAGCCATCTCCCAGTAAACGCTCCCCAGGTTGGCCAGGGCGATCAGTTGATCCTCGCTATTGTTGCCGTAATCTTCGATGATTTGATTCGCCTTGCGAAAACTGTTCAAGGCAGAGCTGAAATTCCTTCCCGACTGATGCGCCTGACCCAATGCCGTGTGAGCTTTGAACTGTTCGTAACGATCCGAACCGCTCAAAGACTCTTCCAGCTTCTTTTCCAAATCCGCGATCATGCTTTCCGTCATATTCAAAACTCTTTTCTGGTGATGTTTAAGTGTCTAAAAATTCTGATAAGGCCTGTCTACCGCCCGTCACGATCGGTTCCCCGTCCCCCAACAGCAGGGCTTCAAAATCGTATTCCAAAAGAACCCGCAAGCCGGCGCAGGCCTTGGCGATATCCTTGAATTTATCCGCCGGCAACTGATTCACCTTGCCTGGAACTTTGCCGATCAAAGCGTCCCCGACAAACAAAATCTTTTGATCCGCCTGGTAGAAACACGATTCCCCCGGCGATTTCTGGTCCTGCAAACCAACGACGACCAAACCGCAAGGCAGGGTATCGCCGTCTTTAAAAGTGCGATTCGGAGGCGTCTCCAGAAGGTCCTTATCTTTTTCATGTATCCAAAGCGGGACTCCAAACTGATCCGCCAACTGACGACTCATGCGCTCATGGTGAACATTGGTCAGATAGATGCCGCGCAATTCCTGATCGGGGAACCGTTCCACCGTCACATGCAAATCCTGCAAGGTCTCCTCATCCATTTGCGCAGGGTCGATGAGAACCGAATCATCGCCGCATCGCATGAAATAGCCGTTGAAGTTGAGTTGTTTTTCTTCTGAAAATTCCGACCAGGTGATGATACCCGGCAGGATTTCACTGATACCTGGCATGGACCTCTCCTCTCAATCTATTAAACCCGTTGACCCGTATTCCACAGAACAGACTCCAAGTCTGTTCGCTGTATAATTGCGGCGAAACGCAATGTCGGGATGATATCGGCCCCTAGAGTACGACGTTTCAATAGAGCGCGTCAACGGGAGTTGACCATTCCCTATTCCAATTCCCGAACGCCTTTTCATATCAAAACCTTCGCTCCAGGGAAGATCTGCAAATCAACCTGTGAACCAGGCTCCCAATGCATTTAAACTATTTTCCAGCGGGAAATTGACAGCGCAAAAAGCGATCTTATTATAATTACATAACAGTCAAACCCTAAAATCAAAGAGGCAAACACAAACCATGAACACGTTTAAAACGACGCTACTGCTGACCAGTCTGACCCTTCTTCTGGTGATGGGAGGCATGGCCCTGGGAGGCCAGGAAGGCATGGTCATGGCCTTCATCATAGCGATGGTCATGAACTTTGGAGCCTATTTTTTCAGCGATAAACTGGCCCTTTCCATGTACGGCGCCCAGGAAGTTTCGGAACGCGAGTTTCCCGACGTGCATCGCATTGTCCGCGATCTTTCGCGACGCGCAGAGATACCCATGCCGCGCATTTTCCACATACCGTCCGAGCAACCAAACGCTTTCGCCACCGGACGCAACCCGGAGCATGCCTCCGTCGCCTTCACCGACGGCATTCTGAATATTCTGGATGAGAGGGAATTTGCAGGCGTGATGGCGCATGAAATCGGCCATATCAAAAATCGCGACATCCTGCTCGGAACCATCGCCGCGACGCTGGCAGGCGCCATCAGCATGCTCGCGAATATCGCGCAATGGGGAATGATTTTCGGCGGCGGACGCGGCGAGAGAAACGTTCACCCGGCTCTGCATTTGTTGATGATCTTCCTCGCGCCGATCGCCGCCCTGCTCATTCAGATGGCGATCTCGCGCACGCGGGAATACAAGGCAGACGCCACAGGCGCGCAATTGATGGCAGACGCCGCGCCGCTGGCCTCGGCGCTTCGCAAGCTGGAGCAAACGGCGCAAAGGGTGCCGATGCATAACGCGGAACCGGCGACCGCTCACATGTTCATCGTCAGTCCGCTCGCGGGCGTGGATTTTGCCAGCCTGTTCAGCACGCACCCTCCGATTGAAAAGCGTGTCGCCAAACTACAATCGCTGAACACAGAGTTGAAACGCATTGGCGGACGCGCGCATTCGCTGGTCTAAACAAAGAGAGACCCCCGGTCAATCCGGCGGGTCTCCCTGAGTCCATAGCGTCTGCTTGTCCGCGTCTTTAACATAAGCGTATTCGTCGTCGCCATCCTCTTCCAGCGTCATGGGAACCTCCGCATCCACCACCATCGCGGAGACCTGTTCCATCGACCCGCCAAGATGAAGAAACACCCGCTCGCCGTCTTCTAGCACGGCGCTTTTGTAAACGAAGACGAAATTATAATAATGTGAAAAATATAAGGGAACCTGCCCATAGCGTTCCAAAGCTTCCTCGTCCGTCACCACGCCTCCTTTAAATCAGCGTTCACCTTTGGGTCGTCAACAAGCTCATTCAAACAGTTTCGCATATTGCTCATAGCCTTCTTCCTTCAATTTGTCGGCGGGAATGAAACGCAAAGACGCCGAGTTGATGCAATAGCGCTGACCTGTCGGCGCCGGGCCGTCTTCGAAAAGATGGCCCAGATGAGAGTCCGCATTCTTCGAGCGCACTTCCACCCGCACCATGCCGTGAGTTTCATCGGTCTTCGTATCAACATTTTCACTCGCCAGCGGTTGGGTGAACGAAGGCCAGCCCGTGCCCGAATCGAATTTATCCAGCGAACTGAACAAAGGCTCGCCGGACACCACATCCACATAAATTCCCGGCTTCTTGTTATCCCAGAATTCGTTGTCGAACGGACGTTCCGTCCCGTTTTTCTGAGTGACATAATATTGCAGTTCGGTTAACTGTTTCATCAGCGTCTCCGCAGAAGGTTTTTGAAATGATTGTTGTTCGTATTGAGCCGGCGCAGGCTTGTATTCACTGTCATCGCCCCAGACCTTGTCGATGAAGCGATCCCGACCGGAACCGAATCGATACACTTTGTAACGAATCAGACTCTTCTTGTAAAAATCCTGATGGTATTCTTCCGCCGGATAAAACGGTCCGGCCTCGAAGATCGGCGTGACAATGCGACCCTCAAAACGACCGCTGTTCTGCAAACGCTCGCGCGAAGCCTCCGCCTCCAGTCTCTGCGTATCGTTGAGGAAATAAATTCCAGACGCATACTGACTGCCTCGGTCGACAAACTGGCCGCCCTTGTCCGTCGGGTCGATATTTCGCCACAACACTTCCAGCAGATCCTTGTAGCTGATCACCGCCGGATCAAAGCGAATCTGCACCGCCTCGACATGACCCGTCGCGCCGGAAGAGACCTGCTCATAAGTCGGGTTTTCCATTTTCCCGCCGGTGTAACCCGACAAGACATCCAGCACGCCCGGCAGTTTTTCAAAGGGCGGCTCCATGCACCAGAAACAGCCGCCCGCAAAAATCGCCGTCTGCAAAGAATTCGACGACGCCCGCGATTCCGCCTTGCCAGAATCTGCAAAGCTCGGAACGGCGGAAAACAGACTGATTAAAACGCCCAAAACTATTTTTCTAAAGGAAAAAGAATGCATTGTCCGTCTCCTTGAGTCGAAATCGGTTTCTTAAACCGACAAGTTCATCCCGGCTAAATCCATACCCTTTGGTCTTCGTGAAGAACAAAGCCTTACAAAACTCCCTCAGGATTCATACCTGAGGAACGTATTCAACCGATTCAAACCAGACATCTCCTCCATTATAAAAAGCCCGCCCCGCTAATTGTTTTGCTGAAGACTTTTCAAAATCTCCTGATCGCCTAAATGGAGTGTCGAGGTGGGGAATGCCACCTCGGCGCCTTCTTCTTCCACGATGGCTAGAATCTTGAGCATGAGCTCTTCCTTGATCGTATGGTATTCCACCCAGTCTCTCGTTTTCGTAAAGGCATAGACAAAGAAATCCAGAGACGACGGCGCGAATTTATTAAAATTGACGATCAAGGTATTATTCGTTTCGATCTCGGGATGTTGCCTCAACATCTCCCGCACCTTTCCCGTGATTGCTTCCATCTTGCCCGCATCCTGATAGCGAATACCCACGGTTTCAAAAATACGTCGATTGAGCATGCGCGAAGGGTTTTCTACGGAAATGGTCGTGAACGCCGCATTGGGAACATACAGAGGGCGTTTGTCAAAGGTACGAATCCGCGTGATACGCCAGCCGATTTTTTCCACCGTTCCTTCGATGTCGCGATCCGGCGAACGAATCCAGTCTCCCGTCGCAAAGGGACGATCCAGGTAAATCACCAGTCCGCCAAAAAAATTCGCCAGCAGGTCCTTACCCGCAAAACCAATCGCAACGCCGCCGATGCCGCCAAAAGCGAGCACGCCGGAAACGCTGTAACCCAGCGTCTGCAGACCCACCAGGGTCGCCGTGATGATGACCGAAATACGTAATAATTTTGAAACCGCTTCAACCGTCGCCCGATCCCGACTGCTATCCTCTTCAAGAATCGATTTTTCCGTGAAACTGATGAAGCGAATGATGGCCCAGCCGATCGAAGCGATCACCACCGCGTCGCGGATGGTATGCACCGCGTCAAAAATCGGCGCCCCCGTCGCCTTGCGCACGATCTCAGCCGCAAAGGAAAGTCCCACGACCCAGATGATCAGAGAAATCGGTTTCTGTACGCCGTAAACCAGAGCCTCGTCCCAATGCATTTTTGTTTTCTGCAATTTTGTCTCGAGACGAACCAGCGCTCTTTTTTGCATGAAATTGGCGAGCATGGTCACGAACACAACAAAGAAGACCTGGCCGACATAACCTTGCTCTATCACCCACGCAGGGATATACTTTTGAAATAATTCAGTCATAAAAAATTATGGAATATGGTTAATGTGTGAAATGACATTATGCATACAGCGTTCGCAACAAGTCAACCAGAGCGTTTTTCTTCAAAAAATCAGACTCATCCTCTACAACCGAAACTATAAGTTTCCAGCCTTCAATCTGATAATTCTGAATCCATGAAAATCATTGAAATCATCGCGCACAAGGATCATAGCCGCACCATCAGAACCGTCGCGCAACGGCTCGGAGCGGAAGATTTCTGGGTGGGGCCGGAAGGCGAAGACAGTCGACGTTCCATCAAACTACTGGTCGACAACGAGGAACGCCAATCCGTACTCGACGCATTGCAGTCTGTGATCGACGCCGACCCCAAAACCCGAATCGTTGTCAGTCCCGTTGAAGCGACGCTTCCCGAAAACGACAAAGACGACGTCGACAAAGACAAGAAAAAATATTCAAGCGTCAGCATCACCCGCGAAGAGCTTTACAACAGCATCGAAAAAGGCGCGCGGCTCGATTTCAATTTCATGCTTCTGGTTTTCCTGTCCACCATCGTCGCGGCGATCGGATTGCTCAAAGACAATGTGGCTGTCATCATCGGAGCGATGGTGATCGCTCCGCTCCTCGGGCCCAATCTGGCGCTGGCCCTGGGCGCCGCCCTTGGCAGAGTGGACCTGACTATTCAATCCTTAAAAACCGGCGCGATTGGTCTTGCTATCGCACTCGTGATGTCTTTTGGCATTGGACTTTGGTTGCCCATCAATCTGGAAAGTCATGAATTGATGGCCCGCACCGACGTTGGCATCGATTCTCTCGTGCTGGCCCTGGCCTCGGGCGCGGCGGCGGTCTTGTCGTTGACGACGGGATTGCCGAGTATTCTGGTGGGGGTCATGGTCGCAGTCGCCCTTTTGCCTCCCGCCGCGGCGGTCGGACTCATGCTCGGGGCAGGACAACTCGAACTGGCCTGGGGAGCGACTCTTCTACTGGCGATCAACGTGGTCGCCGTGAATCTATCTGCAAAACTCGTGTTCCTGGCCCGCGGCGTCAAACCGCGCACCTGGATGGAAAAGGAAAAGGCGCGTCAATCCATGATCGCTTATATCGCGTTCTGGGTCATCACGCTAGGCGCATTGGTCATGGTGATTTATCTGCGCAAAACCGTAGAATTTTGATCCGCGATTATCATTCGCCCGGTTTTTTCATCACAAACGCCTTCTCGCCGTAAATATCCAACCCCCAGTCCAGGCGTTGCGCCAGGGCTTCCAGAGTGCGATTGCCGAAGAAGCAGAGGTGCGTCGGGTCGTCTTTATACCACCACTGTGCGAATTGGTCCCTCCCGGACGCGTGATCGAGGAAGGCATTCGTCAGGGCGGTTGAACAAACGAAAATTCCTCCGGGCGCCAGGACCCGATCGATTTCCAGCAATTCCTCAAGCGGTTGCGGAAGATGTTCCAGCACCTCCAGCGCCACGACAACATCGAATAACCCCGGATACTGCTGATCTTTCAAATAACCCTGCTCCATTGGCTCCAGCGGCGTCACCGATAAATCCCGGCTTCGCAACTCGCGCGTCAACTCGCCGGAACCGGAACCAAAATCGAGAATCTGAAGCGGCTCGTGATAATTGCGTATGATCTGCAAAAGCACATCCGCCTGGCTGATCCAGAATTCCGGCTGGGTCTCTTCCCATTGCGAACGGTAATGCGCTTCCTCTTCAACCTTGCCCGGCGCGTCGTTGGTAAAAATCAAACCGCAGGAATCGCATTTAAAATATTTCCGCTTATCTTGATAAAACAACTGGCAGGACGAATCGCACAACTTGCAGGTATTCTTCTCATCAGTCATAGGCCCATCCGATTTGTTGATAATTTCCAGACGCCTGTAGAATGTATCAAATCCCCGCTACCTTGTCTTGAAATGATGCATGGGCAAGGCTTCACCCCGGCGCTGGCACGGCCTCTAAAAATTAGAAAAGGTTGATAAATTGACGATTGCTTTCACTTAAACCTTGTCAATATTTCTTCGGCAGTCTATCATTCAGTCGGGTTCAATGAACCCGGGGCGGCTTCCCCTGAGACCCATCAAGGCCGCTCCTTCCAACCAGCGCATACGTAAGTTGATTTTTTCATGCTTGAATATGAAGCGGGAGGCTTCATGAACTGGCGTTTTAAAGGGTTGCTGGCTTTGCTGATGACCCTGATCCTATTCCCATACGCGCACGCGAACCTGGGCTTTCGCATGAACCCCGAGCCCTTGCCGTCGCCACAGGCGCCATCTCTGGCCCCTGCTCCGCGTTTAGCCGTCCCCGTGCCGCAGGCTCAAACGCATTCCAGCGGGGTTGTGATCCAATACAGCAACCTGCCCCTCGGCGCGATTCTGCAAAATATTTCCGACGAAACCGGGCTGGAATTTCATGTCAATCGGGAATTGTCGGACACGCTGGTGAGCGCCAATATCTCCGCGCCGGACTGGCGGAAAGCCGTGGAAGGCTTGCTCGCCAAATACAGCCGGGTGGAACTCTGGGCCGACGAAGTCAGCGCCAGCAGAATCTGGTTGCTCGGAGGAACGCCAAGAAAAGACGCCACGCAATCCGAACGCCCCCAGGTCGAAGCCCGACGCGCCATCGCCAAGCGCGCCATCGCTCCAACTCGGGAACGCGACGATAGCCCAAAAATAACGCTTTCGATGTTGCCGCCGCATATCCTGCTCGACCCCGGTCTGCTCATGTATTTGAAATCCAATAACATCGAATTGCCTCAGGAATTTCGGGATCAGTTCGAAACGGTACTGGAAGGATTGCCGAAAGACCTGCCGATCTCCCCCTCGACCCTCAACGACCCGCAGTTCGGAAGGGTCATCGAGTATTTGAAATCCATCGGCGCGCCCCTGCCCGAACAATTGACATCGATGAGCTAAGGCTTCGTCCCCCGATTCTCCAGACATTACAAGGCTGCACCCCCGCCAGCGCAAGACCGCCTCCAGCGAACCAGCTACCGGAGCGCGACTCAATAAACCGTGCAAAATCAATTGATTTAGATAATTCTCTGCTTGCTTTCGCCGACTCTGGATGATACAAATTTCAAATTCAATCCATGATGAACCCAATCAAAACGCTCGGAATGCTTTTTCGCATATCACACATCACCGCGCTTGTTTCATTGATCCTGAGTCTCGCCGCGCACGAAGTTCGCGCTGAAAATTCTCAGGCGGGTCCCGACCCCGTCGCCGTTCATTATTTTTCCCAGTTGCAAAGGCAGGTTCTGAGCCACTGGAGCTACCCGCAATCCGCCGCGCTCGACGGAAAAACCGGGCAAGTCGAAGTGCGCGTCACCATAGACCGCGATGGAACCATTCTGACGGGATCCGTCGAGTCTTCATCGCGTTACAGAGAACTCAAACAAGCCGCTCGCGACGCTGTGAAAGCAAGCGAACCCTTTCCGCCGTTTCCCGCTTCCTTCAAGGAGCAAAGTATCGACATCCGTTTTCGTTTCTCCTACCTGCCCAAAGACCCGGCGTCGCCTTAAAGCGCGCTGGATTATTTCAAGCGTTTCCGATATTATTGAGAAAGCCTGCGCGTACGGGTCCTTCGCTCCTGAAGACGACCAACAAGAGGCAAGACATCGCATTCGTATAAACCCCTACGGTTCATTCCATCGATGTTGTAAACCACAAACGATTCTTTAAGTCGCCGATTCCATGTCCGAGTACGATTTCAAAACGATTGAAGCCAAGTGGCAGGCTTTTTGGGAAGAACGCCGTTCTTTCAAAGTAGAAAAAGACGCCGCCAAAGAAAAATTTTATTTGCTGGAAATGTTCCCCTATCCGTCCGGGCGCATCCATATGGGCCATGTGCGCAACTACGCCATCGGCGATGCGCTGGCGCGTTTCAAGCGCATGCTCGGTTTCAACGTCCTGCACCCCATCGGCTGGGACGCCTTCGGCCTGCCCGCGGAAAACGCGGCGATCAAGAACAAGAGCCATCCGGCGGACTGGACTTACGAAAATATCAAAACCATGCGACGGCAGATCAAACGCCTCGGTTTCAGTTACGACTGGGACCGCGAAATCGCCACCTGCCACCCCGGCTACTATAAATGGAACCAGTGGTGCTTCCTTCAATTCCTGAATAAAGGCCTGATCTATCGCAAAAATTCCCGCGTCAACTGGTGCGAATCCTGCCACACCGTACTCGCCAACGAGCAGGTGATCGACGGCTTGTGCTGGCGTTGCGACTCCGCCGTCGAAGAAAAAGAACAGGAAGGCTGGTTCCTGAAAATCACCGATTACGCAGACAGCCTGCTCGAAGGATGCAAGGAACTCAGCGGTTCCTGGCCGGAGCAGGTGCTGACCATGCAGACCAACTGGATCGGCAAGAGCTACGGCGCCGAAGTCGATTTCAAGACCAGGGACTCGAACCAGACCATTAAAGTGTTCACCACCCGACCCGACACGCTCTACGGAGCCACCTTCATGGCCCTGGCGCCGGAACACCCGCTCACGAAAAAATTATCTCAAGGCACGAGTCAGGAAAACGCGGTTGCCGACTTCATGAAAAAGATGCAGAAGGAGGACAAGATTGCCCGCACCGCCGAAGGCGGCGAGAAAGAAGGCGTGTTCACTGGCGCTTACGCAATCAACCCGATGAACGGCGAGGCCGTCCCGATCTGGACCGCGAATTTTGTCCTGATGGATTACGGCACCGGCGCCATCATGTCCGTGCCCGCGCACGACCAGCGCGATTTCGACTTCGCGCGCAAATACGACATTCCCATACGACCCGTCATTCAACCCGAAGGCGAAGCGCTCGACGGCGCCACCATGACCGAAGCCTTCGCAGGCGAAGGGGTGATGGCGAACTCTGGAGAATTCGACGGTTACGTCGGCGCCGAAGGCATTCAGAAGGTCGGCGAGTATCTCGAATCGAAAGGACTCGGCAAGCGCACCGTCAACTACCGCCTGCGCGACTGGGGCATTTCGCGCCAACGCTACTGGGGCACGCCGATTCCCATCATCCATTGCGACGACTGCGGTCTGGTTCCGGTAGCGGAGCAGGACCTGCCCGTCGAACTGCCGCTCGATGTGAAGCTCGGCGACAAGGGACAATCGCCTCTGGGAACGATGGATTCGTTTTTAAACGCGCCTTGTCCAAAATGTAATAAACCTGCGCGACGGGAAACCGACACCCTCGATACTTTTATCTGTTCCTCATGGTATTTCGACCGCTACACCACGCCGCGCGAGGACCGCGTTCCCTTTAACCGCGACGAAGTCAATTACTGGATGCCGGTGGATCAATACGTCGGCGGCATCGAACACGCCATCCTGCATCTTTTGTATTCGCGTTTCTTCAATCGCGTCTTCAAAGACCTGGGACTGGTCGATTTTGCCGAGCCTTTTTCGCATCTGCTCACGCAGGGCATGGTCATCAAAGACGGCGCCAAGATGTCCAAATCCAAGGGCAACGTCATCGACCCGGACGAGATCATCGAACGACTGGGCGCCGACACCGCGCGCCTGTTCATTCTGTTCGCCGCGCCGCCCGCCAAGGATCTGGAATGGAACAGTCAGGGCGTTGAAGGTTGCTACCGCTTTCTGAAACGCGCCTGGAAGATTTTTCATGAATTCCTCGACGACGCTAAAAACGCGCATCCTCTACCCGAAGCGGGCGCCGATCTGCCGACCGCGCTGAAAGAACTCAGACGCATGACGCATATCACCCTGCGCCGCGTCCGCGAAGATATCGAAACGCGAATCCAGTTCAACACCGCCATCGCCGCGATCATGGAATTCGTCAATCACCTTTACGCCTTCCGCGAGAGCGCCGAAGCCCTGAACAAGGACGCCGCCTATCAAGCCGTCATTCGCGAAGCGATGGAAACGCTGACCCTGGCTCTGAATCCCTTCGCCCCGCATATCTCCGAAGAACTCTGGTCGAAGCTGGATAAAACAACGGCGGCGGTGGAAACGCCCTGGCCGAATTATGTGGACGCGCTCACGCAGTCCGACGAAATCATCATCGTCGTGCAGGTGAACGGCAAAGTGCGCCAGCGCATCAACGCCCCCGCCGGTATCGCGCAGGACGATCTCAAAGCGCAATGCCTCGCGGACCCGAAACTGCAGGAATGGATCGACGGCAAGGAAATCAAAAAAGTGATTGTCGTGCCGAACAAACTGGTCAATATTGTGGTCAAATAGATTCGCGAAGCGTTCAACGATGCAATGAACTCAAACCCAAGGCGCCGCCTACAATGACGACTCGATTTTTCAAGAACGCCGCGCTCGGCCTGCTCCTGCTGGCTCTGTGCGGTTGCGGCTACCAGTTGTCCAACACCGGCAAATCCCAATTGCCCGCGCATATTCGCACCCTCGCCATTCCCATCATCAGCAACAGTTCCGGCGAGCCTGAAATTCATCGCGAGTTGACCGATGAAATCCGCCGCGCCTTCATCAGCGACGGGCGTCTCAAGGTGGTGGATGAAGGCAAGGCCGATCTGATATTGAAAGGTTCTCTGGTCTGGTACAACCTGCGCGCCGTTTCCTTCAGCGCCGATGATTTTGTCTCCGAATACTGGGTCGAAATCAAGGTCGACTTCGAGGCCACCGACGTCAAAAAGAAGCGTCCACTGTTGAAACAGCAGTTGAAAACGAAATGGGATTTTCGCGCGACGGAAAACGTCATCAGCACCGAGCAGGCGCGCATTGACGCGATCGACCAGTCTTTCAGCGATCTCTCCTCGCGTATCGTCAGTCTGCTGATCGACCGTTTTTAACCATGCCTCTTTCCGCCGGACAATTCCTCCAGCAAATCCAGCAGGGCCAGTGGAGCGGCTTTCATTTTCTCTACGGCGAGGAACGATTTTTTCACAGCGAAATCATCAACGCCCTGCTGAACCAGATCGTCGCTCCCGATGATCGTGATTTTAATTTTGAAATTTTCGACGCGAAGGAAAGCGGCCCCAACGCCTGGATCGCCGCCGCGCGCACCCTGTCCTTCATGGGCGGCGACAAATTCATCGTCGTTCGCAACCTGCACGAAAGAACGCTCGAAGCCGATGAAGCGGACAGCCTGATGGCCTATGCAGACAAACCCGCCGAAGGCTCCTGCATGGTCGTCACCGCAGACAAAATCGATCGCAAACGCAAACTTTATAAAACCCTGGCGAAGCGCAAAGACGCCGTCGAATGCGGCCCGCCCGACGAAGGCTCGCTCGTGTCCTGGCTCAAACTCCGGGCGCAGGAACACGGCTACACCCTGGCAGGCGGCGCGGCGAAGTTGATCGTGGGACGGGTGGGGGCCAAATCCGGCGCGCTGGCGATGGAGCTTGAAAAACTCATGACCTTCGCCGGGACAAACAAAACCATCAAGGAGCAAGACGCCGCCAGTCTGGTCGGCGACGTTCACGTCGAAGACGGTTTCGCGCTGACCGACGCCCTGAAAGAAAAGAACACCGAAAAAGCTCTGCGCATTCTCGACAACCAGTTGAGCCACGGCGAAGAACCGATCCGCATGCTCGGACTCATCACCTGGCAACTGCGCACCATCTGGGAAGTCAAAAGCCACGCCGACAAACGGCTGTCGCCGCAACAAATCGCCAAAGCGATCGGCGCCAACCCTTTTGTCGTTCAGAAAGCCCTGCCAGCGGCCAATCGTTACAGCGTCGAAGAATTAAAACAGTGTTTCAGGGAATTGAGCCAGACCGACCGGGAATTGAAAAGCACGAGCAAAAGCCCGGAAGGGGCGCTCCGGACATTGATCTGGAATTTGTGCGCGACGAGCGCGCGCAAGCGATAATTGAGAGTGGTTGACTGAAAAGGAGGGGGAGCCGCGTTTCGCGGGTCAGGCCAAAGGCCTAACTCGCGACCGAAAGCTTGTGAACTCTTTTTGCAAGACTGGCAACTTTTCTGGAAGCCGCTGATTTATGAATCGCGCCTTTGCTCGCCACTTTAGAAATGAGTTTTTCCGCCGCTTTGAACTCGGCGACCGCCGCGTCTTTGTTTTTTTCTTCAATCGCAGACATGGTTCGTTTGATCGCGTTTTTTACGACGGTTCGATGAGCTTTGTTGCGCGCGTATCTTTTTTCATTTTGGCGGTTTCGTTTCAGCGCCGACTTATGGTTTGCCAAGGAAAACTCCCTTTAAAAAATAGTATGATAATTCGGTTGGAAAACAATCATTTATACGCGAATTTGAAAACCCTGTCAAGCCGAACCGCGCGTTCGCAATAATGCCTGTTCCAGGCGCCCCGAAAGGTCTCCCAGCTGACCCGATAAAGAATTGAGGATTTCCTGCAGGGGACCGCTGGTTTCAGAACCGAGCGCAAGGGAACTCAATATTTCATTGTCGGCAAATTGCGGGATCTGCCCTTTCAGCCCCTGCACCTCGGATTGCAAACGACCGATCAAATCTTCGTTGAGTTCGCCCTCCGACACTTGCCGAAGCAGGGAGTCGAGCGGGTTATCCAGTTTGAAAAGTAAGGCGTTCAACGGTTGCGAGCGCGTCGCTGTGTCCGTCGCCGGGGCCAGCAGAGCTTGTGAGATGAGGCCGGGCAACTCCTTCTTCAAGACGCGGGTCTGGCTGCGAACCGCGTCGACCAGACGTTCGGATGAAAATTCCGTCGAATCGGTCTGCGCCGAGCCGCCCGGCGTTTCATCTGATTTTGAGCGAATGTCCGTCGTCTGTGGGCGGAGAAAACTACGACTGATGCTGGAAATAGGATCGACCATGGGGCCTCCTGTCATCCGCCGTTTTCGGCGACCATCACATCCAAATTGTCTTTGAGGCGGATGAATTCCTTGACAAATTTGCGGTAGACGTCGCGCACGGCGTCCAGTTGATTTTCGCGTCCCATGCGTTCTATCTGCATCGCCAGCTCGCGCACCGGCTCGGCGCAGATGTTGCCGGAGGCGCCTTTCAGGGCGTGGGCGAATTTTTCGACCAGCGGCGCGTCTTCATCCATCACCGCTTGCTTCAGCTTGCGGGCCAGGTTGGGCGCGTCTTCCAGATACACCTCGACGATTTCCATGAACAGTTCCATGTCGTCGTCGCACACTTCCATTGCCGCTTGCTTATCTATCGGTGGCGCTTTTTCCATGAAAAGACCTCTCTGCGTGGAGGCGAAACGCTCAACTTTCGCCCAGCAATGCCTTCATTTTTCCCAACAGACGCTCCAGATTGACCGGTTTGGTGTCGTAGTCGTCGCAACCTGCCGCCAGACCTTTTTCCTCATCGCCTTTCATGGCGTGGGCGGAAAGACCGAGGATGGGGATGCCTTTGGTGTCCACTTCCGCCTTCAATCGACGGGTGACTTCCCAGCCGTCCATGACGGGCAAACTCATATCCATCAAGATCAAAGCGGGCGATTCTGCGCGAGCCATCTCCAGGCCCTGTTGTCCATCCACCGCAAAAACCACCTCGTAGCCTTTGCGCTTCAAGCGTCGGATCAACATGTCCCGGTTCATCTCGTTGTCTTCGACCAGAAGAATCTTCAATCGCCGCTCCGTAAAAAAATCGCCGCAGACCTCCTGACAAAATTCCCCTGCGAAGACTGCACAAGGGAATTTCTATAGAGCCGCTGACTTATAAAATCAAAATTTACCGCCAAGCTCTTCAAAACAAGAGGCGCAGGCTTGTTGAATTCATATTAGCCTCAGCCCGTAAGGTTATCAAGCGCTAGCTTATAGCGGCTTCTCCTGAAAAATGAAAGACATTGAAAAATCCCTTGTTTTTATAGAAAAGAGAAAGGGGCCTGCATCGCAGAGCGCATTGCGAACAGGGTTGAATTAGAGTTTGCTTTCTTGTTTGGCTAAGATCACAATACTTTCAATTAGGTATAACCCTCTCAATGGAAAAATCCATGAACTTCCTGAAACAAATTTTTATCGTCTTGATTTTATTTGTCAGCGTCGCCGCAACGCTTGGATGCAAGGAAAAAGGACCCGCAGAAAAAGCGGGCGCGCAAATTGATGCAGCGCTTGAAGACGCATCCAAATCTAAGGAAGAAGCGGGCGTCGACATTAATGAAGCGGTTGAGGACGCCGCCAGAATAACGGATGAAGCGGGCAATGAGATAGGCAATGCAGTGGACGACGCTTCCAAAGCGGCGAAAGATTTGCTCGGAAACTGAAGTCTGTGGATTCTATGACGCCCCGCATCTCTATCCTGCCAGTTCAGACAGGGTCGCGCTTGCGGGGCAGTTGTCTCGATGCTTCCATTAATAACATCATTCCATAAAGGTCATTCAAGATGCGCGCATTAAAACTTCTGCTGGGAATTCTAACGCTCTTCGCCTGGTGCGGCGCGGCTCATGCCGGGCCGGGTCTGGTGGGCGGTTTCATTTATCTGTTTCCGAAAGAGGGGAAAGAAGTCCCCTTCCAAAAGCGCGACTCCATAATGCAGAAGCTACAGCTCCACGCCAGTAATTTTGGCAACGACTTCAATCCCTTGCATGGCCGCGAGGACACCATCGCCTACTACCAGCGCCTTGAATATTCTCTCAATGGAAAAGCCATTACGGGACGAATTCCGATCAGCCTGATCCGCGTGGAGTCGATGGACCGAAGAAAGGTGGACGGCTATTATGAAAACGTCAAAGAGGTGTTGGGGGATTACCTTGATCTGGAATATCGCATCGCGATCACCCGCCCCTTGAACTATACCGACGCCGAAACGCTGGCGCAGTTGCGCGAGAAAGCGCCGCGACGCTACAGCGGCAACAGCGACGCCTTCGCGGTCATTTTTCCGCTTTCAAAAACCGCGGAATGGTGGGCGATGGATGAAAAAACGCGAACCTCTTATTTCAACACGAATCCGAAAGCTTTCGGCAAGGATCATCTCGGACACAACGGCGTGGGCTTTAAATACATTCAAATGATTTTTCGCAAGCTCTACCACTCGCGCGATCTCGACCCGCAACAGGATTTTGTGACTTATTTTGAATATCCCGACGATTTTGAAGAAGTTTTCAGCAATCTGTTGAATGGTCTGCGGGACGTGAAGACCAACCCGGAATGGAAGTTTGTCGAAGAAGGGCCTTTGTTCAAAGCTCGGCGCGTGCGCTCACTCAATCAACTTTTCTGAGTCGGCAAAAGGAAGACAGGCCCGCCTTTTTCCAAAGCGCGGGCTACTCTTTCAACCCAATAGGGCGCACCCTTTATCTTTTTTTATTGAACAAAAGACCCCCCACCCTTCATGGTTTTCATCTATTTTGGATGAATAGCAATACCATTCTATCCGCGCTCAAAACCTTGAAGCACTAAACGATAAATTAAATATATCTCAATTTTTCAATAGTTTTTAATGCCCTAATGCATTATCATTGAGGCGTCTATTGGTGCAAAAGTTTTACCAGGCCCATCCTAAAGCAATTTCAGAACCGCTCTATCCAATGAACCCGACTGGACACCCTCTCAGTTTAAAAAAAAAGCTGATCGCGTTTTTTTCCTTCCTGTTTTTACTATTCGTCTCCGCCGGTATTCTCGGCCTCTATATATTGGACCAGATTGAGTATTATGAAAAACGGCTTCAGTACCCGCAGAGTAAAATCTATCTGATCAATCAATTGACCTTGGCCATTCACGAAGTGGAGCACAAACTGGACGAACAGATATTAGATGGGAAAAACGCATCTGCGAGTCTGGAAGCCCAGCACAAAAAAAACCTCGATCTGTTTGAGCAACTCAAAACCCTGTCTCGTGAAGAGATGGCCTTTGTCCGTGAAACATTTCTCGAAGAACAAGCCGAGTTGAAAACCATCGAGGAACTGGAAGCGGTCTACCTGGAATTTCAGCCTAAAACACAAGACTTTCTGGCCGGACCGAGCGCCGGCTCAATCAATCCTTACGCTAATTTTTTTGAGGAAACGCTGGGGCGCAGTTACCAAAAACGTATTCATCAATTCCTTGCGGATGAACTGCAAGAGATCGAACAAACTCATTTAGAGCTGGCAAGCCATCTCCAGTTTTTCAGATTACTGATTGTATTATCTATTGGAATAGCCATCCTCCTGCTGGTTTTTCTCTACAGCCTCATTCAGAAGGAACTGGCAAAGCCCATAGAAGCTCTAACGACAGCCGCTAAAAAGGTGGGGGCGGGTGATTTTTGCATTCGCCTGGACGAAAGCTCGCAAAACGAAATTGGATTTTTATCCAAGACCTTCAACACCATGTCGAGGGAACTGGAAGCCTCGCACAATGCCGCTCTCAAAGAACGCCAGAAACTTTTCTCGATGCTGGATAAATTGCCGGTCTGTTTTCATTTACAGGCAAAAGATCACAGCGTTCCATTTTCAAATAAAATGTTCCGCGACCGCTTTGGCGAATCTCAGAAAAACCCCTGCTACTCCCTGGTACACGGAAGCGATACCCTAAAAATAATTGAAAGCAAGACGGAACAAAGCTCTACCTGGCAGGCGATGGACGGGCGCATCTACCTTGTCGTATGCGCTCCCTTCACCGATGTTGACGGCTCTGAACTCGTTATGGAAATGGCGGTGGACATCACCGAACGGGAAAATGCAAAAACAGAACTGGTTAAAGCCAAAAAGACGGCAGAGCAGGCGAATCAGGCCAAGTCCCAGTTCCTGGCGCGCATGAGTCATGAGTTTCGCACGCCCTTGAATTCTATACTGGGATTCGGTCAATTGCTGGAAATGGACGACGAACCGCCGAAATCCGAAGAACAAAAAGAGAATCTGAGCCGTATCCTGCGCGCCGGGGAACAATTGCTCGAACTGGTCGATGGCATTCTCGACTTGTCGGCTCTCGATGCGGGTGAAATCTCCCTCTCTCCTCACACCGTCAACCTGAGTGAAATCGTCGACAACGCAATCTCTCTGTTACGACCCAGGGCGCTTGAAGGCGAAGTGACTTTGCAATTTGACAACTATTTCGAACCGCCCCTTTTCGCGCATGCCGACGCCTCTCGGCTCCGACAAATCCTGACGACCCTGATCGCCAACGCCGTCAAATTCACCCGACCCGGAGGAAAGGTTTGCGTCGGCGTTGAAATGCGCGAGGGCGATTTCATTCGCGTCGGCGTCCGCGACACCGGCATCGGCATCCCTGAAGATAACCGCAAGCAAATGTTTAAGGCCTTCTCGCGCATCAGCCATTTCAACGATGAAATCACAGGCGCTGGCATCAACCTCGCGGTGGCGAAACAACTCATAGAAATGATGGGCGGACGCATCGACTACGAAAGCGTTGTCGGCGAAGGCAGTTATTTTTATTTTGATATTCCACAATCGACGCAAGGGCTCAGCGCCGATAGCTCCCAACCGGATTCGGGGCGACAAACGGAAGCGAAAACAAAAATCCTCTACATTGAAAACACGCCCGACAGCATTGAATTGATGAAGCAGATTTTCGCGGAGAATCCCAAAATCAAACTGTACACCGCAGGCAACGTAGAAGAAGGCATTCAGGCCGCCCAGTCGTTGGAGCTCGACTTGATTTTAATGGACGCCAACCTGCCCGGAGAAAACGGCAAGACCGCATTCGAGCAATTGCAGTCGGTTTTTAAAACGCGCAAGGTTCCAATCATCGCGCTCACCGCAGGTTCCATGCAAACGGATATCAACCAGGTCGCGCAAAGTGGTTTCCATTCCTATATCACCAAACCCATCAATATTCCCGAACTGAAAGAGCTGATTTCCAAAACCCTGCCGAAAACCTGATCCTGAAGAGACAAGCGTCCTTCTCAGGCTTCACCGCTTTGAGTTTCCAGGCCCGGAAAACAATACACCACGCTTCCATCAGCGGCGATGCGCCTGAGGACAAGTCCTGAATTCGCCAGAACATTCAAATCTTTTATCGATTGTTCGATTGCATAATCCAACTCGACCGCCATTTCAACAGACGTTATCCTGCCCTTTCGCAACTTGGCGAATTGAAGAATTCCTTTTTCCACCGAGGGCCTTAATCTTAATCTGTCGCGCAGAAATAAAGTGTCATTAGAAGCACCCGCAATGATCATCCCCAGATAACCGTTGACTATCGCCACCGCAAGCAACAATAACGAGTTTAGGATACCGGTCTCCAAAGTAAAAGCCACCCCCGCCGCCGCCATCATTAAAAAAATACAAACAAGAGCAAAGAATGAAGTTATGACAGAATAAAATTTATCCATGATTCAGCATAATCCTAATTTGTGTTCCATATTAAATTCGATATTCACTGGCCTTTTCAAAGAGCCACCGCTTCATTTTTTTCTTTTTCGCTTAGCAGTCCCCTGATTTTATAACAACGAGAATCTCTTTCGCCGATTTTCAAAACAGCGACGTCTATATCCACAAGAGCATCGAGACCCGCTTGAATTTCTTCAACCGAAAAGTTGGAATCCACAGCGAGTTCTACCGCAGTCAATTCTCCCTTGCCGGATTTTGCATAGCGAAGAATCTCTTTTTCCAGTTCATATTCTTCGTATGAACTCCTGCTTCCAAGTTTTGAAATTCCTTCTGCATCCTGTGGAAACAATATGATATGGCTCTTGCTTATGAGCAGGTATGAAAATAAAGCAACTACAAAAAGGGGGAACCCCTCCAGAGTGATGAGGCTATCCGAATTAACGTAGATCATATCCTTTACCGCCCAGCAATCGAAGGCGATCCCCAAACTGTAGCCGATCAAAGCCAGAAATTTCATCATGGCCGATTTTCCTTTGCTTGATTCTTATCTTTTAAAAATTCATAGCTGATTATATAAAACGCGCATTCGGAATGGCAATAATTTATAACCCCCAATGTAGAAAGGGCCGCGAACATTCTCTTGTCTGCTTTTGCAAAAATCGCCGAAATCACTCCAGCGCGAATTTTTTTTCGAGACGCCGCGAAAGCCGCGACAGGGGATAGGACATCATGAGGTAGAGCGTCGCCGTAATCACGCCCAGCTCCAGATAGTTCATCGAAGCGACCGCCAGCATGTTGAAGGTCTTCGTCAACTCGACAATGGCGATGATCGAAACCAGCGAAGAATCTTTCAGCAGGGCGATAAAGTCGTTGGTCGAGGGCGGCAGTACAACTCTCAGGGCTTGAGGCAGGAGGATGCGGGAATAGATCATCGTCTTTGGCATTCCCAGAGCGAGCGCCGCTTCCGTTTGACCGCGCGGTATCGACTCGATACCCGCGCGATAAATTTCCGCTTCGTAGGCGGAGTAATTGATCCCCAGAGCAAGAATAGCGGCTGTGAACGCGTTGAGGTTCAGGCCCAGCGCAGGCAAACCAAAATAGATCATATAGAGTTGCAACAGCAGGGGCGTGCCGCGAACCACTTCGATATAAGCGAGAGCCAGACCGCGCATCAGGGAGCCGCCAATCAGGCGGGAAAATACCAGCGCCAGTCCCAGGAAAATCGCCAAGGTCATGGCGCAGGTTGAGAGCAAGATTGTCATGCCCGCGCCTTTAAGCAGAAGACTTGCATAGCCGCCCCAGTTCCCCGGATCCACCTTTTCCGACTGCCGCCGCGCCGCCTGAATCATTCCCCCCTGGCTGATTTGGGCGTCGTTCCACAGTCCCCATTTTTCATACAAGATTCGAAGGCGACCGGAGGCCGACAAACGTTCCAGAATCTCGTTAAGCTCTTCCAGCAACTCCACATCTTCGTTGCGGACCCCGATGACATAGCTCCCTTCGCCAAAAGGAGACCCGGCAAATTTCAAGCGTTCGTTGGGCAAGCCATAGTACAGAGCGATGGGAAAATCCAGCAGGGTCGCGTCCACCCGGCCCAGCGCCAGTTCCTCATAAGGTTCCACCTGACCGGAAAAAATCTTTACGCTGATGTTCCCGGCTTCCTCCAGCATGCTGTGCGCCGTCGTGCCGCCAAGCGTCGCCACGGTCTTGCCCGCCAGATCGTCAAAGGATTGTATGTCCTGCTCATCGCGCCGGACCGTCAACTGCTGAGAAAAGATATAATAGGATCGCGTCAGCGCCACCTTCCGCTCGCGCTCCTGCGTCCACTCAATGCCATTGAGGGCGATGTCGAAATCGCCGCGTTTGAGCGCCGGTAGCAAGGTGTCCCAATCATTCTGAACATGCCGCGCTTCGACGCCCAGTTCCTCCGCAATCAAGCCGGCCAGCTCGACCTCAAAGCCGACCAGTTCTTCCGGCGATTTGGGGTCGGCGTAGACATAGGGCGCGCCGCCTTCCGCATCGGCGCCCCACAATAAAACGCCGGATTCCTGAATGGATTCCAACCCGCGCGCCTTCGCTTGAATGGGCAAGCCAGCTAATAATAAAATCAGAACTAGAAAATAAGGAGGGATAAAACGAAGCAAGGTTTCTGGGCGGGAGACCGAAGGCATCTGCTTTTTTTCTACAATCTCTTCAAGCGCGCTCATGTCTGAACGTCGCGATGGAAAAAGACAAAGCGCAAAGCATTCATGATTCAATACCCCACTGGACTGATTGCAAGTCAGTCGTTTTCAACCGACTCTGAAACGTATTTGTGTTTGAAATAAATCGCCAGGTCCTTGATCGAAACGATGCCCTTGATGCGCTTGTTCTCCGTCGCGATCACATAGCGGACATTGTTGTCGCGCATGGCCGAGAGCACATCCTCCATCGACCGGTTCGTATCAATGGTAACGGGCTTTGCCTGATGCGCTGAAATTGTGTCGGACGCCTTGCCGCCTTCGGCAAGAACGCCATGAATCAAATCCCGTTCCGTGACCAGCCCGGAATACTTGTCGCCCCGTTTCACCAGAAGCGCGCCCGCGTTGTGTTCGCGCATAAGTTGAGACGCCGCCTGCACCGTCGCCTCGGAATCGATTTCGAGAAGATTTTCTTCCATGTAATAACGCACCTTGTCTTCTTCGGCGACGTCCTGTGCGACCTTGAAACTGTAGTAACTGGCAAAATCATTGGTGGCGAGTACGCCGACAATTTTCCTGTTAGCGATGGAGGGCTTGTCCGTAACCGCCAGATGACGGATATTGTGTTTGCGCATCAGTTGATACGCGCTCTCCATCGATTCCTTGCAGGGAATGGAGACGAAGGGCTGAACCTTGATCGATCCAATTTGCGAATCGTAACCCGCCTCCAGAGCCTTACACACATGTTGCAGTAAATGCCGCTCCGTCGCCAGACCCGTACAGACCTCGCGATTGCCGATCAGCACGGCGCCGGTTTTCAGCTCTTTCATCGTTTTCGCGACAGCTCGCACCGACTGTTCCGGGGAGACGATCGCCAACGTTTTTTGCATGAAATAGTCGATATCGCCGCGCTCGCTGTCATCCGCGTTGAAAGCGTTGTGATAATAATTGGCAAAATCCTTGATCGAGAGCAGGCCGACAAACTCCCCACCATCCGTCACCCCCAGGTGACGAATATGCGACGAACGCATGCGCTCATAGGCTTCCTGCATGGAATGCGAAGCCTCCAGGGTGATGAGACGCTTGTTCAAAAAAACGCTCATTGGAATCTTGGACAGCTTGCGGCCCTCAGCAATCACATGCCGAGCCAGATCGGTCTCGGTAAATATCCCTGCGTACTTGCCATTATCAGTGATCAAAAGGGAACTGACGCTGTTGCTTTGCAATACTTTCAATCCATCGCTCAACGATTGTTCCCGATCGATCGAGATCAACGTCTCTTCCATATAATTGCGAATTTCATCCATGCGATGCCCTCGAAGAAAAAATTCAAAGATTCTATTTTAACAATAAAGCGAAAAATAGCGAACTAATCCCTTGTGGAGGACAAAGGAAATCCACCCCATTTTTTAAGTTATAATTTTAAAACGAAAACCGATGGAATACTTCGTCCTCAGCAGAAAGCTATAGAACAAAATGTGGAGAGATTTAGAGATTGGAAAAGGAGTTAGGCGAGGCTAATTTAACAATAACTTCATAATAAGGATCATTTATATTAAAAATTCTTTCACCTTATCTGGATACTTTTGTATCAACCATTTTAATAGTTGAATCTGATCTTCTCCTTTCGCTCGTCTAACCTGAGCCAATAGTTTTAAGTTTGAAGGTCTCTCAAGTGTTAAATTCGAAGCTCCTTCATTACATATGGAACAAATCGCGCGTAAATTCGAAGGCTCATCTGCTCCTCCTTGAGACTTATCTACAATATGACCGATATGTAGCCTCGTTTTTCTATTTGCATCATATGGGTGGTTTTCTCCCGCCGCCGCACCACACATTTGACAAGTAAACCCATTCCGATCTAGCACAAAAGCTCTGGTTTCTTTCGAAATTGTACGCGCAAACGCAGGAGCAGGCTTAGGGTCAAAAAGAACATATTGCCCGGGCTTTAATTCACTTCGATCATTATGTGTTTGTATCTGATATCCCTCTTCTGTGCGTAATTCTCTAACTCTTCTTGCCCATTCTGTAATTCCACCAGCCACTTGCCTTAATTCATTGGAATCCATGATCTTCCCAATATTTTCAAGGAAATGGTCTCTTAACTTAGACCTCGCCCCAACCTTCTTAGTCATTAATGTTAACTTTCATCCAGAGACCGCATGAATTTTTCTAGCCGTTAAACATCTATAAATTTGCTCCGCGACAGCGTGAGCAACCGGCGGAGGAAACGCATTTCCAACCTGCCGATATGCCGGTGTCTTTTTACCAAGGAACATCCATTCATCTGGAAAACCTTGTACACGAGCAACCATTGGAACTGTCAATTTGGGCGCCCCAACAAAATCTCTCTCTGGGGGTTCGTTAGCTATCCCTATGCCATCCACACCTAATGTGGCCCACGCTTTACGCGCACGAGTTGGACCAAGGTCTGGGCCACCGTGTTTCTTAGAACCACCGACAACAGTTGGAGCGATGTCATCAGCCTGTTTTTTCCATTTCTTTGCCAACCTCCAACCTCTGGACGCCATTTGCTCATAAAGCAACTCCCCAACCGTTAAGGGATTATGCTCTTTCGGTTTTGGCCAAGAAAAAACTTCCCCAATATCTTTTCGTATTGCAACAATCACGACACGCGGACGAAGTTGTGAAACCCCAAAATCAGAAGCATTGAGTAATCTCCAATCCGTTTCATAGCCCATTTTTTTTAATTGCTGTTTTAATCCATGCCTGTAGTCTTCAAAAATAGCATCTAAAAACCCCCGAACATTTTCGAGCATTACAGCACGAGGTTTACATTCATTTATTAAACGAAGCGCCTCAGGGAAAAGATCTCGACTATCATTTCTTCCAAGCTGTTTACCCGCTTTAGAAAAAGGTGGGCATGGCACTCCACCAGCCAAAAGATCGATACCTTTAAATGGCTGACCTTTAAAATCCTTCAAGTCTTCTTCAACAATATTCCAAGAACTACGGTTAAACCTCAATGTTTCACAGCACGGCCTATCTATCTCGACCAGAGCTTCTGGTTCAAAACCAGCACGTTCTAAGCCAAGCGCCTGACCTCCAGCGCCCGCACATATTTCAATACAGCGTAAAGATTTCATTAAATCCAATCTATAGATATGCTTGATTTCAGACGTTAACAAAACAATAATTCAACGCCATTAAAATAACAGAATTAAAATTTATTTTTAACAATAAAGCGAAAAATAGCGAACTAATCCCTTGCAGGAAAATGCAGAGCAGGTCGCCGGGCGTTCAGCTAATTCTGGCGAAGCGCTCTGCCTTCGTGCTAATTTACACCTGCAATCTGTCGGCTCTGACCGAATCCTTGAACGCTCCTGAATAATCACCCGGAACTTCCTATTGTTCAGCACTTATCTATCCATCGCCCTGCTCATTTTGGTTTCCGGCGTCGCCCTTATCGCGCTGGTTCCGGCCTTTTTCGGCTCGCCCTGGCACCCGCTCCGCAAGGCCTCGATCCAACGCATCCTCGATTTTTCCGAACTGAAAGCGGGCGAGCATTTTTATGAACTCGGCTCCGGCGACGGGCGGGTCTCCATTTCTGCGGCGCGGGATTTCGGCGCGCACTGCGTCGGCGTGGAAATCGACCCGATCAAGGTCTGGTCCGCCACATGGCTGGCCAAACGCGCGGGCGTCGCCGGGCAAACGCGCTTCCTGCGCCAGAATTTCCTCAACGCCGACGTCTCGCAGGCGGACGTGGTTTATCTCTATCTGACGCATCAGGCGATGGACCGCCTTCTCCCTCTATTGGAAGGGCAGTTGAAGCCTTCGGCGCGCATCGTCTGCTACCGTTTCTGCTTTGCCGGCAGGCAAGCGGACAAGGTCAACGCCGACCGCAATCTCTTCCTTTATCGCATGGGGCGCGGAAGTCAGTTGAACGCCTATTCCTGATTCGGTAGAATGCTCCGCTTGAAGCGTTTGCCGACAACTCACAAACCTGACATAATAAGCGCATGAAAAAAATCATCATCATTGGAGGCGGCATCGCCGGACTGGCGGCGGCCTTTCGTATTCAGGAAGAAATCGACAACGGAGCCGATGTGCAATGTCAGGTTCTCGAAGCCTCCGAACATTTCGGCGGCAAGATTCATACGGAACGCTTCGACGGTTTTATCGTCGAACGCGGCCCCGACTCTTTCATCTCGCAGAAACCCTGGGCCATCCAGCTTTGCAAACGCCTCGGGCTGGCGCATCGTTTGATGGGCACCAACCCGGAGCAACCCAAGACCTATGTCTACACCGGTCAGCGTCTGGTGACCATGCCCGACGGCTTGAGCTTGATGATCCCGACCAAATTCCTGCCCTTCGCCCTCAGCCCGCTGTTCAGCTGGTCGGGGAAAATTCGCATGGGCATGGACCTCATCATTCCCGGTAAAAAGAACGACGAGGATGAAAGTCTGGCTTCCTTCATTAGACGACGACTCGGCGAAGAGGCGCTGCGCAAAATGGCGGAACCGATGCTGGCCGGCATCTACGCCAGCGACCCGGAGACCATGAGCATCAAAAGCACCTTCCCCATGTTCGTGCAGGCGGAAAAAAAATACCGCTCGCTCATTCTCGGCGCGCTGGCGCGCAAACGCGACATGTTGATGAAAAAACCCGCAACGCCTGCGCCCAAAGGCCCCGCGCCCTTCTCCCTGTTCATGACCCTGCAAAGCGGTCTCGGAGAAATGGTCGATGCGGTTCTCGAAAAATCCAAAGACATTCAGTTTCGCCCGAACACCCGCATCGACTCCATCACCCGCAACGGCGAGGGCTGGAAGGTGAACGTTGAGGGCGGCGAAGCGCTTGAGGCGGATATTGTCATCGTCTCCTGCCCCGCCAGCATCACAGCGAAGCTGATCGAGCCGACGGCGCCCAAAGCCTCCGAATTATTGAAGACCATCAAATACGTGTCCACCGCCACCGTTTCCATCGCCTTCAAAAAAGAAGGTTTCGAGCATCCGCTGAACGGCTTCGGATTCGTCATCCCGCGCAACGAAGGGCGACGCATTCTGGCCTGTACCTGGACCTCGTCCAAATTTCCCAAACGCACGCCCGACGACCATGTCATGCTCCGCGTCTTTGTCGGCGGCGCCCAGCGCGAGGACATGGCGGAGCAGGAGGAGTCCGCAATCGTGACGATGGTTCGGGAGGAACTGAAATTCATGATGGGGATCGAACAGGAACCGGTCTTCTGCAAGGTCTACCACAACCGGAAATCCAACGTGCAGTATCAGGTGGGACACGGCGAACTGATCGCCTCAATTGAAAAAGAAATGGAAGCGCATCCGGGACTTTATCTGGCAGGAAGCGCGTATCACGGAATTGGCATTCCCGACTGCGTTCTCGACGGCACCAAGGCCGCCGAAAAAGCCCTTGGCGTTGCGCCGGTTCCCGCGCCCTGAAATTGACCTAGATCTGATATTTGCAAACAGCAACCCTGGCCAGGATTTAGATCGTGTCTTTATGAACAATCAAATATTGTTTCAACTTAGATCTGATCTTTGTAAACGATGAAACTGTCGCTGGGGTAGATGAGATGCGTTTCGCTCCATTGACCCGGCGCGTCGACGCTCCAGTCCGACTCATCCTCCAGCAGTTTCATGCGCAAACCGCCGTTTCCACCGAAGATCAATAAGGCCAGTCCATCGCCCGATTCCTCGATGGCGCAAGCGTAAGCGGGACAAAATTGGTTTTCGTCCCGGTCGTAACCCATGAGGCGCACGGTTTCGTCTTTTCCATCCACCTGATATTGGATACAATAGGCCTCGCGCGGAGACGAAACATCCCGGTACATCTGGCTGATGCAAGCGTCTATATTTTTGTTCGGTTCGACTTCGATGAACATCAGGGTCCTCTCGAATAAGGGTCAATCACAGCTAGATTGCCGCCTCAGCGGGCCGCTGTCAAGATGCAAACGCTGGCGCGCCAGATCGGACATAAATCTTAATCGAATCGAGTGCATCTAAATGATACTTGCAATCAAAATGATATGAACAGGGAGAATTTTACATGAAATGGGCTTCTGCAATTTCGACAAATGAACAACTGGACCCTTGCATCGAAGAGACCGTTGCATCGATCAAACAGCAACTGGGAGGGGCAGAGCCGCATTTGACCATTCTGTTCGTATCGTCCAACTATGGAACCGATCTCGATGCGGTTCGTGAAAAAGTCTCCAAGTTGATGTCCCCCGGCATCCTTTTCGGTTGCACCGGCGGCGGCATCATCGGGGCAGGGGAAGAGGTCGAACAAAAACCGGCCTTCAGCATGACCTGCGCGCATCTGCCTGATGTGAACATCAAACCAATTTATTCCGATACGCTCAACCTGCCCGACCAGGACACCGCGCCCAGCGTGTGGCGGGAGTGGCTGGGAGTCGAAGCGGTGGAAAATCTACACTTCATTTTTCTCGCCGATCCCTTTTCTTTTCGCGGCGAGGAATTTCTCGCGGGCTTCGACTTTGCCTACCCGAACAGCAAAAAAGTCGGCGGACTGGCCAGCGGCGCGCGACAACCCGGCGGCAACCGTCTGTTCCTCGACGATAAAATTTACTCCAAGGGCATGGTCGGCCTGGCATTGAGCGGGAACATTCAGCTCGACACCGTCGTGGCGCAGGGATGCCGACCCATCGGCAAGCCCATGAACATCACCGAATGCGACCAGATGTTGATTCGCACCCTGGACGGCAAACCGCCGCTGGAAATCCTTCAGGAAATCTACGAGACCCTCAATGAAAAAGACCAGGAGCTTCTGCAGACCTCGCTGTTCCTCGGCATCGAAATGAACGCGCTGAACGACAACCCGCAACAGGGCGATTTCCTCATCCGCAACCTGATGGGCGCGGACCGGGAGTCCGGCGGCATTTCCGTGGGCGCCATGCTTCGCGAAGGTCAACTGGTGCAGTTCCACCTGCGCGATAAAATCATGTCGGCGGAGGACCTCAACATGGTCCTCACCCGTTACAGCGAAAAGAACGATCTTGCGGAAGGTTCCGGCGCCTTGCTGTTTTCCTGTCTCGGTCGCGGTCAATACCTGTATGGAGAACCCAACCACGACTCGAATATGTTCAAGGAAAAACTGGGGGCCATCCCTCTCGGCGGATTTTTCTGCAACGGCGAGATCGGGCCGGTGGGCAGTTCCACCTTCCTGCACGGATACACCAGCTCCTTCGGAATTTTTAAACCTGCATCGGCTTAATATTAGCGATGCGCTTTTGAAAAACTTGTTGCCTGCCAGTCAATTGCTGACCGGAATTTTCAAACCTGCATCAGTGTGATACAGGCGACGCCTGTTTGAAAAATTTGTTTTGCAATTGGCATGAGAACGCTATGACGAGCTTTGACAAAATAACATCGCTTATTTTTTCAATTTTGCTCTTCGTGTTTACGATCCCCACCCTGTCCCACGCGCAGGCTCTGGGAAACAGCGACGGTTCTGCAAGAGTCTTTGAAGCAATAGAGAATGACCGCGAAGGCGATTGGGCAAAGCCTTTGGAAGACGGTCATAAGACGGGCTTTCGATCCGGCGAACCCACTACGGGAATCAAAATCCCTGACGAGGCCCGTTTCACCGATCTTTGTTATGTCGATCAGAGTCTAAGCTGCAATAAAGCCTTTGAACTCGTCGTTGGGGACGTTTGCAAATGCACTCAAAACGGCAAGGAGAAAAAAGGAATCGCTGTCTACATAGAACAGCGACTCAAAAGCAGGTCTCTAAAGAATCGTTCTCACTCCGAATAATTTTAAAAATGGATCCATTAAAAATCCGCATCCTTCCATTTCGCAAGCCATTTAGACTCCTGCTCATTTTCAGTCTTGTTCTCGCGCTCAGCGCCTGCGCCGCCGGACAAAGCAGTTCCTCCTCAAGTAGCTCCGCTTCGAGTAGTTCCTCCTTCAAAAGAATTGGCGCTGCCAGCGAAACGCGTCTTCAGGGTTCCGGGAGTTTGGGGAGTTATACGACTCTTTGCAGGGTCAGCGCCGAACTTCTCTGCGACAAAGCCTATGAAATGGAAGTCGGCGAAGATTGCGGCTGTTTAGACGAGGGAATCTTGAAATCCGGCGAAGCCGCCCCCGAGTAACGAACGCCCCGGATGGTGCGCTGTCAGCGCGTCAACCCGGAAAGCCCCGCCAGCAGGAAGGAGCCCAGAACAAAACCTACGATATGATGGACGTAAAAATAATATTTCACGATACCGTGAAGTTGAAATTTTGAATGCTCGTCGTCCAGTCGAATGATCGGCAACAGTCTGCCCAGACTGAACCAGAACACCCAAACCCCTCCTTTGAGACGAACCAGTCCAGCCCCCAATGAGATCAGCCAACCCAGCGCTATCATGACACCGATGCTGATGAGAGACCTTTCAATTTTGTAGCCATAGCCGATCAGAGCATCCATCAGGAGCAACCAGATTTTTTTACCAAAGGAATGACTGAGTTCCTGTCTCTCGCGTTCCCGACCGGTGTAGAGGATTTCCGATGCCTCCGCCTCGAACCCGGCCTTTCTCAAAACTTTCGCCGCTTCCTGATAAGGCTGGGGCGTGTAGGGTTTGTGCAGGGAAAGCCAGTGTTTCAGATTTTCCATATCTTCTTCCCGGTTTTCCTGAGCGCCCAATAGTTCCCAATGGCTGAGCGTCATTCCCTGAATATGTATCAAGCCGGGGATGCCTGGAAATTTATCTTCGCCTTGCTTCGGGTGCAGATCCATTTCAAGCCGTGTGGCGGATGCGTTTTTCAAATCGAGACGGGAATCGTTTTGCCAAAGAGATTTCTCCCGCCCTTTGCCAAATGAAAGCATGCCCTGAACCGAGGCATAAGATAATTCCAGATTGCCAAGTACGCTGTGATCGAAAAAAACATTACCGTCCACTTTCAAAAATGAAAGGCACATTTTTTTATGCCGCGAGAAGTTCTGGTCGATGAACACGCTTCCGCCCAGCCGGGTTCCCTCCATGAACAAGGACTGAATGCGCGAACCTTCAATATAGGCGTTGCCCTTGACCGATCCATTGACAAAAATAAACTGATTGGCGGAAAGGTCTCGCATGAAGAAGATGCCTTCCACCTGCGCCCGGTCCATATCCAATCCGTAATAAAAGCGAGCGCGGTTCATTTCCAAATCGCCATCGACAACGGCGCCGCGCATAAAATTCTCCACTCCGTTTGCAGGTTCCAGCAAACAATCATCACGAACAACCGGAGAAGTTTTCAATTCGGCATTGTCCGTTGCCAGGGAAGGTTCGTTGCCCTTGGCCACCCGGCTCTCTTTCGTGAAAATTCTATCGCGGCAAACGGAACTGGGACTTCGGTCCACGAAGGGCAGTTCAATATTTTTATTGTCAGGATTCTTAAGAACATCCGCCGCGCCTACGATGACGGCATCGTTCAGGAATAGCGTTCCTTTCACATGGATGGATTCCAGATTGAATCCGCCGCCAAGGTATAAGGACGAAAGGTTCAATTGACCGGGAATCACCGCTCCCAGCATATTTAAATTTCCCAAAATTCCAGAACCTTCCAGCGACAGCATGAAACCGGATTTGACGCCGTCGAAAGAAACATTTTTTTCAAAACGGGAATTGTCCAGCCAGACGGTGCGCTCGATATGAGACGAAGACAGATCCAGTTCTTCGCAGAACAGGGCCCCGGAGATTCTCACGCCCTTGTGCGGAACCTCATCCTTGAAATCTTTATTCAATAAAATGCTTCTTAGAAAACCAGCGCGTATCAGGCGCGGCTCTTCCCAGTTTTCGTTTGATTTGGGTTGTGGCTGAAGGTGCGCGGGTTTGTTCGGCGCGTTGTCCCAGAATTCCAAAGAATTCAAATCGGCTTTTTTGCCTTGTAGCAGTTGCGACCAGATTTTCTTTTCGGTGTCATTCCAGCATTTTTCTGGAAGGTAGAAATGACCCAGCGTTGACCGGCAGGACGCGTCCTGATCCACAGTCGCCTTGGCGATTAGCTTTGAAGGAGTAAAAAAGAGAAAAAGGAAAGTGAAAAAACTGAGAATGGCGGAGCAAAAACTGACATTGAGCGGGGGAGATGCTTTCATGTTTCAGAACCTCTGGTTGAAAAGCTCTGAAACTATAGCACAGTGGTTTATAGCTCCAAAAATTATATTAAGAGTTGGGATATTGAAAGGCATTGATCCCACGACTTGCATATCCAGACTTCAACTCAACGAGCGGGAATATTGTAATAGTCGCGATACCAGTCGATGAAGCGCTTCATGCCGGATTCGATGTCCGTGCTGGGCTGGTAGCCCAGATCGTTCTGGATCGGTTCGATATCCGCCCAGGTCTCCGTCATCTCCCCCGGTTGCTTGTCCATCTCGTTACGCAGGGCTTTCTTGCCAGTGATCTCTTCAATCACCGCGATGAAGCGTTCGAGCTCCTCCGTCCGGTCGTTGCCGATATTATACAGCTTGTAAGCCTGCGGGCGGTCGAGGGAAAGCATCACGCCCTGAATGATATCGTCCACATAGGTGAAATTGCGTTTCATCGTTCCATGACCGTAGACGTCGATGGTTTCCCCCGCGAGAATTTTTTTGGTGAAGAGAAAGGGCGCCATGTCGGGCCGACCCCAGGGGCCGTAGACCGTGAAGAAACGCAGGCCGGTGACGGGCAGTTGATACAGATGGCTGTAAACATGAGCGGTCAGTTCGTTGGCGCGCTTGGTCGCGGCGTAGAACGAAATCGGCTCGTCGGTGCGATCGTCAGTTGAAAAAGGAATCTTGCGATTGTTGCCGTAGACCGATGAAGACGAAGCGTACACAAAATTTTCCGCCTCAAGTTTGCGCGCTTGCTCGATGATGTTGAGGAAACCGTCGAGATTGGATTTTTGATAGGCCTGAGGATTGCTCAATGAATAACGCACCCCGACCTGCGCCGCCAGATGACAGATTTTTCGAATCGGCGCCTTGGAAGCGATCGCATCCAAAGCGTCGGCGTCGCACAGATCCGCCTCATGAAATGAAAAATTCGGAGCGCTCAGCAAACGCTCGAGGCGATCTTTTTTCAGGCCAACGTCGTAATAGTCGTTGAGATTGTCCAGACCGACCACCGCGTCGCCGCGGTCCAGCAAGGCCCGGCATAGATGATAACCAATAAATCCGGCCGCGCCGGTGACAAGAATCATAGGATACGCTTCATAACAGGAGTAAAATAGAATTCGGAAATTTTAGAACGAGGCCCGAAGAAGCCCTCCCGGCCTTCACTGCGGGGCCGGAAAGGAAGTTGCAATTCTATCATGAAAATCACCATTTTAGGATCGGGAACTGCCGTTCCCTCCTTACATCGCAATTCATCCGGCCTGCTCGTGCAGGACGGCGACGTCAACACCCTGTTCGACATGGGCTACGGAACGCTCAAGGCCCTGCTCAATCAAGGCATTGACTACCACCGCATCGACCGTATTTTTTTCACGCACAATCACCCCGATCATATCTGTGATTTGATTCCCTTCCTGTTCGGCTCGCGCTACTATCCCGACCCGCGTCGCGCCGATCTGGAAATTGTCGCAGCGCCGGGCTTTCATGAGTTTCTCGATCAATTGTTGAACTCCTTCGGCAAATGGTTGCGTCCCACCGAATACGCGATCACCTTCAGCGAGCAGGATGAAGAAGAACGCGTCTATGAAAACCTGAAAGTGCTATCGAAGAAAGTCGAACACATTCCCTTGAGCCGCGGCTACCGAGTGACCGACGCGCGCGGCGCGTCTGTAGCGATTTCCGGCGATACCGATTATTGCGAAGCGATGGTCGAGCTGGGAAAAGACGCCGATCTCATGATTCTGGAATGCGCCTTTCCCGACGATATGAAAGTGAAGGGTCACCTCAGCCCGCAATGGGCGGGTCGGCTGGCGCGCGAAGCGAATTGCCGCAAACTTTGCCTGACTCATTTTTACCCGCCTTGCGACCTCGATGAAATCCGAAAGGCCTGCGCGCAGGAATACTCCGGCGAAATTTTTCTAGCCGAAGACGGCATGCAATTCGAACTGTGACTTAACGATGCGAACGCTGAAAACTTTTGGGACTTGAATATTTTTCTAGCCGAGGATGGTATGCAATTCGAACTGTGACCTACCGATCCGAGCGCTGAAAACTTTTGGGACTTGAATATTTTTCTAGCCGAGGATGGTATGCAATTCGAACTTTAAACCGGCGACAGCCGCCGCTAGACATTAAAGCGAAAATGTAAAATGTCGCCGTCCTTGACCACATACTCTTTGCCCTCGACGCGCAGTTTGCCCGCCTCTTTGATGCCCGCTTCCGTCTTGTACTGAACCAGATCGTCGAGGCTATAGACCTCGGCGCGAATGAAACCTTTTTCAAAATCTGTGTGGATGACCCCCGCCGCCTGCGGAGCCTTGGAGTTTTTGCGGATCGTCCAGGCCCGGTTCTCCTTACCGCCTGCGGTGAAAAAGGTTGCCAGGTCGAGCAGGCCGTAACCCGCCGCGATCATCCGATCCAGTCCGGTTTCTTTCAAGCCCAGTTCCTCCATGAACATGGCGCGTTCTTCCGGGTCTTCGATTTCCATGATCTCGCCTTCAATTTTTCCCGCCAGCGCCACCAGCGAAGAGCCGTCCTGCGCCGCGATTTCTTTCACTTTTTGAACGTAATCGTTTTCGATATCGCCGGGGTCCATGACATTGCAAATATAAAGCGAGGGCTTGGCGCTGAGAAGCGTGAGCGTTTTCACATACCGTTTCTCTTCATCGTTAAAATCAGTGATCGAACGAACCGGCCGATTGTCGTTCAGCGCAGACACGATCTTGTCGAGCACCGCCACTTGCATGCGCGCTTCCTTGTCGCCGGATTTTGCCAGTTTTTCTATTTTAATTTTTCGACGCTCCAGGCTTTCCAGATCGGCGATCATCAGTTCCGTGTTGACCGTGTCGATGTCAGAGGCCGGGTCGATGGTTCCGCTCACATGCGGCACGTTGCCGTCGTCGAAGCAACGCACGACATGGGCGATGGCGTCCACCTCGCGAATATGTCCGAGAAATTTGTTGCCCAGTCCTTCGCCCTTCGACGCGCCCTTGATGAGCCCCGCAATATCGACAAACTCCATTTGCGTCGGCACAACTTTTTCCGCCTTGATGAATTGCGAAATCGTGTCCAGACGCGGATCCGGCACCGGAACCACGCCGCTGTTCGGTTCGATGGTTGTGAAGGCGTAATTGCCCGCTTGCGCCTTGGTTCGCGTCAACGCGCCAAACAAAGTCGATTTGCCCGCATTCGGAAGGCCTACCAGGCCGCAGGTGAATCCCATAATCCAATCGCTCCCTTTTCTCTCAATAGATAATATAATTCTCTAATGCTGAACCGTTTCAGCAAGCGCCTTGTCCGCAGACAAACGCTCCTCCGATTTCAAAAAAAATAAACTGACCAAAACCGCCAATGCAAAGCCCGCCATGCTGAGGAACAGACCCTCTGTGTCCGTCAGGCTGTACACGGTCAAAAAAATGATCCCGCCCAGATTGCCGTAAGCGCCAACCAGGCCTGCCAGCTTGCCCGTCAATTCTTTACGCACGCGCGGGACGATAGCGAAACAAGCGCCATTGCCCGCCTGAAGAAACAAACCTGCCAGCATCCCCACCATCACAGAAGCGATCAAACTCCATTCGGAGGATATCTGCGACATCACCAGCAAACTCACAAAGGCGCCAAACACAACGCCTATCAAAGTTTTGCGGCGACCCCATTGATCCGAAATCCAACCGCCTCCGGGTCGTGATATCAGATTCAATACCGAATGGGTCGAGCCAAAGATTCCCGCCGCGACCACGGACAAACCAAAAGTGATTTGCAGGAATTCTGGAAAAATGGATATGATCGCCAGCCCCGCGCCAAAGGTCAGGGCGTAGACCAGACTGAGGATCAGCGCCTGACTGAAAGCGTAATCGTATTCGCCGCCGCCATTGCTGAAGCGCCCCTTGTTCAAATTGTAAATGCTCCTTATATTCCACGCATACAAACCGAACAAAACCGCCGAAGCAATCCAACCGCCTCGAGGCGAAAGCAAAGGATATTCTGCGTAGGTCAGTTTGTAGACGATCAAAACCATCCCGCCCAAAATCGCCGACAAGGTCAACGCTTGCAAAATGAAATCGCGACGAGAACCCACCTCAATCGCGAAACCGTTGAAAGACAGATGCCCTTTGAGCAATCCGTTGGTGTCTTCCGCGTAATGCCAGTAAGCGACCGCGCTCAGCAAACAAACTCCGCCAAGAATGAAAGACGCCACCCGCCAACCCGTCTCTTCAGGAAAGGCCCAGGCGATTGCAGGCAGAGAAAACGCCGCCGCCGCCGCGCCAAAATTACCCCAGCCGGCGTAGATTCCTTGTGCCAGTCCCATCCGGTTGTCGGGAAAATGGTCGGAGATCATCTTCGTCCCAACCACAAATCCGCCGCCGACGATGCCCATCAGCAAGCGCGTCGCCAACACCTGTTCAAAAGTCTGGGACAGGCCAAAGGCGACGCAAACCAGGGCGGCATAGACGAGCAACCCGCTGAAAACAATCCGCGGCCCATAATAATCCGACAAACCGCCGATGAAAATACGCGCGGGAATCGCCAACGCCAGGTTGCAGATCATCAGCAAATCGATCTGAGCCTGTGTGAAGCCCAGAGTCTTGATCAATGTCGTATTGAACGGGGCCATGTTGAACCAGGCCACAAAGGTCAAAAAGAAAGCAAACCAGGTCAGATGCAAGGTGGTTTGCTGTCTTCGGCTGAAACCGAACATGCGTTAAATTAAGGTCAAAAGGCGGGCAGAATGGGTCAATTGCTCATGAATTGATGAGATTTGACGATGCCATCACGATCAAAGGAAATATGCAGATCCTTGGAGACGTTTCCGCTCAGGAGATTATATTTATTGTATTCATACACCCAGATGAAATCGCCGTTCTCCAAACCTTTCTGGTAGGGCGGTCCAAACATGTCCAGAATTTCTTTCTGAGTGGTTTTACCGTTTTCGATACTTCCAAATAAATTCTCATCAAATTTCTGGCCCGTCGTGCCGCAAGCGGCAAGCCCCAGACACAATACCAACGCCAGACACAACTGAACAAGCGACTGCTTTTGCTTCAACGCCCTTAGAAACAGTTTCATTCTGCCTCCGCAACGCTCACACGGAACTTGGCCCGGTGTAGTTTCAAATTGACCTGGAACAGAACCTCCAAATCATACATCTCTTCCAGCTCTTCCAGATACGTGCTTTCTTCTTCGAACATCAAATCATAGATCTGCGGATGAACCTCGACATTGACGATGCGCTTTTTGGACTGAGGGATGTATCCGATTTTCTGAATCGCGCGAATGATCTCGCTACAGGTCGTCGACGGGGATTTGATATAACCCTCGCCTTCGCAATAGGAGCAGGGTTCGCATAAATTCTGCACCAGACTTTCGCGCACCCGTTTGCGCGTCATCTCGACCAGACCGATCTCTGAAATTTTCAGAATCTTGGTGCGCGAACGGTCGCTTTTCAGCGCCTGGTTGAGAGCGTTCCACACCATCTCCTTGCTCTCTTCCTTGACCATGTCAATGAAGTCGACAATGATGATACCGCCAATATTGCGCAATCTCAACTGATAGACGATTTCCTTCACCGCTTCCAGATTGGTGGTAAGAATCGTCTCTTCGGGATCGCTGTGACCGACGAATTTACCGGTATTCACGTCGATCGCCACCAGCGCTTCAGTCTGGTCTATGGCGATATAACCGCCGGATTTAAGCCAGGTTTTGCGGTCGAGCGCGCGGTTGATCTCCACTTCGATGCCGTAGTGGTCGAACAGGGGCGCCGGGTCTTCATACAACTCAATCTTGTCCGCCAGATGCGGCAGATAGTTCGAACAAAACTCAACGCATTTTTCGTAAGCGCTTCTGGAATCGATCACCAGACGTTGCACATCGTGCGTGAACAAATCCCGGATCGAGCGAAAGATCAAATTCAAATCTTCGTATAACAAACGCGATCCGTTGTCGCTCCCCGGCATGTCCTTCAAATTGCCCCAGAGCCGATGCAGGAAATTCAGATCGGGTTGAAAATCTTCGTTGCCGCAACCCTGGCCGGCGGTGCGCACGATATAACCTTCGTGCGGGTTGCCTATCCCGGCGATCACCTGTTTCAGCCGTTCCTTTTCAACCTCGTCTTCGATGCGTCGAGAGACGCTGATATGATCCACCGTCGGCATGTACACCAGATAGCGACCCGGCAGGGTGATGTAAGTCGTGATGCGCGGCCCCTTGCTTCCCAGCGGATTCTTGGCGACCTGCACCATGATCTCCTGCCCCTCCTTCAAAATCTCCTGAATGGGGATGTCATGATTCATGTTGCGCATGGATTTTTCCTGATCCGCGCCCGTCTCCGCGCTGTCGCTCAAAGGCACGCAACTTTCGTCATGACTTTCCAAATCCAGCAAGTCGAGCACGTCGATATCGCCAACATAGAGGAACCCGGCTTTCTCCAAACCGATATCGACAAAAGCCACCTGCATTCCAGGCAGAATTTTGGTAACGGTCCCTTTATATATGTTGCCGACAATGCCCTTATGCTGTTGATGTTCGATGAACAACTCGACCAACTGGTTGTTCTCCATCAAGGCCACGCGAATTTCGCGCGCATTGGAATTGATCAGAATTTCTGATTGCATAGAGTGCGACTGATTCTAAAAATAGGAGATTTGAATACCGAATTTGTCTTTTTTAAACAGCGATTATAGCACGTTGCCCGTCCCATTGGACAGCTTTCAGCGCTCGTCAATGCACGGTTCGGCGCATTTCGATATTCAATAGCAATCCAAACGCAAAAAAATTGGTTATCAACGAAGACCCGCCATAACTCAGCAAGGGCAAGGGCAGGCCGGTGATGGGGAAAAAACCGATGGTCATCCCAATATTAAACACGGTGTAGAAAGTCAGGGAGCAAATGATCCCCAACGCCAGCAGGAAGCCAAAACGATCCCCGGCGCGAAACGCAATGTTCAATCCCTTCAGGATGATGATGAGGTAGACTGACAGCAATACCGCAACGCCAATGAAGCCCGATTCTTCCGCAAAAACCGAGAAAATAAAATCGGTGTGTTTTTCCGGCAAAAAATTCAAACGGCTCTGGGTGCCCGCCATCAAACCCTTGCCCCAGAATCCGCCCGAACCGATAGCAATTTTTGACTGTATCGAATGATAACCCGCCCCCAGCGGGTCCAGCTCCGGGTTGACCAGGGTCAACAATCGGCTTTTTTGATAATCTTTTAAAAACAACCATAAGGCAGGCGTCACTGCCAGGGCCGTCACAAATAATTTCACCAGGGTTTTCGAGTCGAACTCTATCGCAGTGATGAACACAACGAAGATAAAAAACAAAACCAGCGCCGTGCCCAGATCCGGTTGAGCCGCAATCATCAAGGCGATGATGAGCGTCAACAAGGCCGGTATCCACAAATCAAACAAACGGTACTGGCCCTGCATTTTTGTCGTCTCAAAAAATTTCGCGAGCGCAATGATCAAAGCAAACTTGGCAAACTCGGAAACCTGCAAGGTCAAGGGACCGATATGAATCCAGCGCTTCGCGCCCGACGCCACCACGCCGTTGATCAACACATAGCCCAGCGCAAGCAGGGTGAGAAAATATATCAGGTAGGCGTAACGATTCAGCAGGCGGTAGTCCACAAGGATCGCAATCAGCATGACAAGGAAACCGTAAAGGATCCAGTACAACTGCTTGATATATAGATTCCTGAAAAATTCTTCGGGTCGACCGTGGTTGGCGCTGTATATAAAAACCACGCCGACAAGCGCGGTTCCTAATATCAGCAAAAAATACCACCAGCAAAAATTAGATAATTGTCTGGGATTGATCATAGTCGGACGCGCATACCTGCAAGGAGAGACTTCAGCCGGGTTGAACCTGCCATTGAATGCAATTTCACGCGGACATTATAACAGATTGCTTTTAAACGTTTTAAAAAACTGGGCAGAAGTTGTGCAGATTGGCCTTTGCGGCGCATGTCCCCGTCTTTCCTAAGCCTTGCGAATTTATTCCACAAACTATTCACATCGTCTGTGGAAAAACCTGCGCGAGGGGCCAAAGACATCTCAAAATAGATTCCTTCGATCCTCCAGCTCGCGATGTCCGGGATTCTCAAATTTTAAGGACCTCGGTCAAAGGGCTTCATACAGGCTTGTTTCGAGGAGCCAAGATTCGGTTCCGTCTTTCCCCTTCGCTTAGGAACTCCCAACCGCCGTCAAAAATTCTGACGGGAGTTTTTCCCACATTCTAGGGAAGGACTCAAGCGCCCCTAACCAAATCCTAACAAATTTGTTGCGGTTAAACCCTCACAATAGCGTCAAAATTCCGACAGGATATTTGGGCCGCTTGAGCCAGAATCAAAGCCATTTTGTCTACTATTGTTCAAACTGTGGATAAAAAAAAATTTGTCAACAGCTAAAACGCTTTAATAACAAACCAGACCCAATAATTCCACAAATGCTTGTAAAATCGTATATTAAGCCATGCGCCTTTAAACGCTCCATATACTCAAAATCTCCCTAAGTTATGAAATTTCAAAGGGAGAGACAGGCTTATCCACAAGTTTTCCACAGCCCTTGGGGAAAACTCAGACGCAGGACAAACAACGCCAAAATTCGTTTAAAACGCATGCGACATTCGCCGCCGGAAATCTGCAGAAGTCTTAGCTTTTGGTCGCCCGGAGCCGGTAGCTTTCCAGGTCTGGGGCGAAAGGCGACTCAAATAGCATTCGCTCTTCCGTAGCGGGGTGGTTCAATTCCAAACGGTGGGCATGCAAAGCATGGCGCGACAGGCGCCCGAGACGGGGGTCCATCCTGCCGCCATAAAGTTTATCGCCCAGAACCGGGTGGTTGATGGATGCCAGGTGCACGCGAATCTGATGCGTGCGCCCGGTTTTGGGAAACAAACGGAGCCAGGCGAAAAGATCGTACTGTTCCTTCACTTCGTAATAGGTCTCGGCTTCCCGACCGTCCACCGCGCCCGCTGTCATTTTCTTTCGGTCTCCCTTGTGCCGTCCGACGCTGGAATCTATTTTCCCCCGCGCTTCCTTGAAGCGTCCCTGCGCCAGCGCCAGATACACCTTTTGAATCGTGCGGTTCTTGAACTGGCCCGCCAGATGGTTGAGCGCCGCATTGGTTTTTGCAACCGCCACCAGACCGGACGTTTCTTTATCAAGGCGATGCACAATGCCCGGACGCTCGACGCCGCCGATGCCCGGTAAGTCCTTGCAATGATGCAACAGCGCGTTGACCAGCGTGCCGCCGGAATGCCCCGGCGCCGGATGCGTGACCATGCCCGCCGGTTTGTCGATCACCAGAAAATGCTCGTCTTCAAAGAGGATTTTAAGAGGGATCGACTCGGCAAGGGTCTGCGAAGGCGCCAGCGGCGGCGGCTCCAGACAGACCGCGTCGCCCGCCTTCAATTTGTAACGCGCCGCTTCCGCCCGACCGTTCACCAGCGCCCGATCCGCGTCGATCCATTTTTTGATCTGCGAACGCGTTACCTCGCTCTGCGCTTCCGCCAGGAAGACGTCCAAACGCATCCCGGCATCTGCATCCGTCGCTGTGAATTGCAAAATTGTAAGTTCCATCTTCAGGTTCAACCCGGCCTGTCAGCAAAACAGCTCATGTCAAACAGATCCTATTTTAAAACTGATGACATAACTCGGGGCCATAAAAAAATCCCGCCACAGCCTCCTGAGGAGGCCAGGGCGGGATCGTAAAATCGTAAAACGCTCTGCGTTTACAGAATCGCGAGAAAATTACAAGCCTGATAGCAGGCGTTGCAATTGATGCAAAGATCCATGTCGATATGCGCCGCTTCTTTACGGGTGCCGCCGGTGATAGCCCCGGTCGGACAAGGCTTGATGCAGGCGCCGCAGGCGACACAATCATCTTCCTTGACCACATAATGGTAAAGACCCGTGCATTTTGCCGCGTCGCAGATCTGGTCGACGATATGACGCTCGTATTCCTTGCGGAAATACTTGATGCCGGTCAATACCGCATGCACCGCCGTTTCGCCCAGACCGCACAAGGAGGTCACATTGATCTCTTCGCACAGATTTTTCAGATCTTCCAGATCTTCCATCTTGCCGCGACCTTCGGAAATATCATCCAGCTTGTTGCGGATCAGCGTCAGCCCGATACGGCAAGGCGTGCATTTTCCGCAGGTTTCTGCTTCGTTGAAGCCGATACAGAATTTCGCCAGATCGACCACACAAGCCGATTCATCGTAAGCCGCGAAACTCGCCTGACCCATGATGACGCCCGCGTTCAGCAAGCTCTCGTAATCGGTTTTCGTGTCCGCCATCTCAGGAGGCAGAAAACCGCCCGTAACGCCGCCCGCGTGAATGACCTTCAGCGCCTTCTTCTTCTGAATGCCGCCGCAATAATCTTCGATCACGTCTTTGAAGGTGGTGTTCATGTCCAGCTCCATCAAACCATTGTATTTGATGTTGCCAGAGATCGCCCAGACCTTACAGCCGTTGGCGTTGTCCGGTCCCATGCCCGCGTACCAGTCCGCGCCCTTGCGGATGATCGCCGGAACCGTAGACCAGGTCTCCGCATTGTTCAGCAAAGTCGGTCGACCCCACAAACCGTTGTTGCAGGAATGCGGCGGTTGCGCCTTCGGCATCGGGCGTTTGCCCTCCACCGTCTGCATCAGCGCCGTCGATTCGCCGTTGATGAAGGATTCCATACCCTCGTGAACGCGAACGTCGATGCTGAAATCCGAACCCATGATATTCTTGCCGAGGAAACCGCGCTCGCGCGCCTGCTCCAGAGCCTTGTTCAATCGCTTCACGGCGATGGTGTAATCCGATCGCGTATAGATGATGCCTTCCGTCGCCTGAATCGCGTAAGCCCCGATCAGCAGACCTTCGACCACCTGATGCGGACAGCCCTCCATGATGGAGCGATCCATATAAGACGCCGGGTTGCCCTCGTCGCCGTTCACCATGATGTAGCGCGTGCCCAGGTCATCCGTTGGAGCCGTCGCCGCTTTTTCCCATTTCACGCCGGTGACGAATCCGCCGCCGCCCTTGCCGCGCAGACCGGATTTTTTAATCTCTTCAATCACTTCGCCCGGTTTGAAGGTTTTGAGAACTTTCTTCAAAGCCTCGTAACCGCCCACCGAGATATATTCGTCGATATTCTCAGGATCGATGGCGCCGCCGAATTCCATGGCAACGCGCTGTTGCTTGCCAAGCGTTTCGTAATAATCCTCTTTCGACGCGGCCTTCTTGAAAACTTTACCGCCAACAATATGATCCTTGAGAATGGAAGAGACCATTTCCGGCTTCACTTTTTCGTAAGTCACGCGCGGTTCGCCGGGAACGTATACATCCACCAGCACGTCGCGGCTACAATAGCCCCGGCAACCCACCTGGCCCATTTCGCAATTCTTGTCGCCCATCTCCGCATTGGCGCCCATGGCCGCGATCTGCTTTTCAAATTCCGCGTAGACCTTCTCCGCGCCCTCGGCGATGCCGCTCAGGCTTTTACACACGGTAATTTTAATAGTTCCCTTTTGCTTATCCGTCGCTTGTTCTTTTTCTTCAGCAACTGGCATGAAACAATCTCCTTAAATATTCACTTAGAGGAAGCGCGCTTCCATTAAATTTCATAGAACCAGAGCCAGGCCGGAATGTTCATTCGGACCCAACACTTTAATTTCTCATAAATGATAACGAAATGCCAGCTATTCTAGGATTCCCCGTTAGAAATGTCAATGCAAACCGCTCTCAAATCGTCCCTTTCAGCCACACCCCGCAATCCCGCCTCATAACGCGCCGATCCCGACCCCAAAAACGATGATTTTTTCAAATAAGCGCAAAAATTACAAGGAATAAGACGGAAGGGGGATGGCAGAGGAAGTATTTATGCGACCGTCATTGCGAGGAACCAAGGGCGACGAAGCAATCCAGAGACTTTCATGAAACCCCTAACGACGCTGGGCCGCTGTGCGTGATTTCGGCTTTGGTGTTTTTTTATCTACCAGTACAGAAAATCCCGTTATAGATACGGGCGGTCTGTCCGGGAACTCTGCCATCAGACTCAAGTTTCCGCCCAGCGATTGCACATAAGACTTCAGCGTCGATAACAATACGTCCGAACGGGATTCCAGTCGTGAAACATTGTCCTGGCTGATATTCAATTTCTTAGCCACAGCTTTTTGAGTCATCCGGCTGGCCTTGCGCAGGTCACGCAGGGTCAGCTCCTCCGCCTCCAGCGCTTCAAAGCGCGCGGCGATTTTCTTCTGACGCTTTTTACTCAGTTTTTTGATTTTTTCATCCAAATTGCTTCCCATGACCTTATTTCCTTTTGGCTTTTAATTCTTCGAGATGCGCATCAAACCGTTTATCCGCTTTTTTTATCAGTCTTTTATAGAATGCCGTTTTACTTTTTCCCGACTTATCTCCCGCCACCAATAAGATGGCTTTACGCTTGGGATCAAAAGCAAAAGCAACCCGCCATACGCCATCATCCGCATTGAAACGGAGTTCTTTCAAATTGGCGTGCTTTGATTCTTTCAAAGAGCCAACATGCGGCCTTTCCAAATGCGGACCAAATCTTCTGAGCAATTTACCAAGCGCCAGAATCTCATCCTGAACATCTTCGGTAAGCGCGTCAAACTCTGGCTCGAAAAGATCGTGAAACTCAACCTTCCATTCCATAAGCTATTATGCACACAATAATAATATGCTGTCAAGAACATATGTTTTTTAAAACATTATATTGGCTATTAATTTAATAATTCATATTCATAGAGGATATTGAAAATAACGCTTCCCCTTCCAACCCTAAAAATTTGCCATTCGAATCATAATTCTTAGTATTATTTTTTGTCCTTAATAACACTCCTTCAATCTGATTATGGCTTAAGTCCATCCAGATTTGGTCAAAGTCTAATTTAGGTACAATTAACGTAATTAATATGTCTAAATGCTTCTCTTTTTCTAGTGACATTTCAACTACGATAGTCCCAATATATTTAGATTTATCAAAATTAAAAAGATTGCCTAGTTCATAATTCTTATTTTTTAATTCAACATCACTAAAGATGCACAGACTACTTAAGTCAACCCGATAAATATTATCGAAATAAATGTCAGACTTTAAAAAATCAGCAGATAAATCATAATTAGACAGTTCAATATGCCAACGAGATTCACCAACTTGACAATCTAAATGTCTTTTTTGGTCTTTTATATTATTAATTGAAAATATAGATCCAAACATAAATTATCAGCCTACCTTCCTGGATGTTCAAGATATTATCAATTTGAGGATGTGCTCCTAACAATAGCCCCCTTTTACTTAATTATTACTAACTATTGTCTTCATTTTTAAACCTACTCCAAAAGATAAAATCCCCCGCTGTTTGAAAACTAGTTCGCGCGGATTTGTTTCAGGGCGCTGGTGATGATGAAAAAGGCGGTGCGCAGGAAGATGGCGGCTATCAATGCTCCGACGGCGATGTCGGGCAGGGACGAGCCGGTGAAGTAGACCAGGACTGCGGCGACGAGCACGCCGACGTTGCCGATCACGTCGTTGCGCGAACACAGCCAGACGGATTGCATGTTGAGGTTGTCGTCGCGGTGTTTCATCAAGATCAGCAGGCACAGGCTGTTGGCGATGAGCGCAATGGTTCCGGCGCCGCCCATGAGGAGGCCGGAGGGTTCGCCGCCGTGCAGGAGCTTGTCGATCACTTCATAAATCACGCCGACGGCAAACAGGGCTTGAATGATTCCCTTGAACAGGGCGGCTCCGGCTTGCCAGGTATCGTTGCGCGCCAGCACATAAATGCTCAGGCTGTAGGTGAGGAAGTCGCCGAGCATGTCGAGGGAGTCGGCGAGCAGGGCGGAGGAGTTGGCCAGTATTCCTGCGGCGAACTCGAACAAAAACATGAGGCCGTTGATCCACAAGACAATGACCAGTGCGCGGCGTTGCTTGCCGCGCAATTGGCTGAATTCTTCATTTTCCAGACTGCAACAATCGGACATTTTATTACCCTTGATAATTCGTTTCCCGAACAGGCTAACGCTCTCAGCGTTCAAATTAAAGGGAAAGGTTACGCAGAAACCTTGCCGCGTGATTTAATTTGTAGTTTGGCGACAGGGCGATGCTTTTTTCGGCTGTGCCACAAATCCCAGTTGCGTTGCAGGTTGAGCCAGAATTCCGGGCCTGTGCCAAAGGCTTCGCCTAAAGAAAGCGCCGAGTCGGCGGTGACGCCGCGTTTGCCGTTGATGATTTCATTGAGGCGGGCAAAGGACCAGTTCAGGTGACGCGCCAATTCCGTCTGCGTGAGTTTGGCAGGTTCCAGAAACTCCAGAAGCAACATTTCGCCGGGATGGGTGGGCGGTCTATTTTTGGGAAGCATTTTCCAACTCCGCTAATCAAAATTATTTTTTCATCTTATCAATAAATTTCAAAATATGGCCAGCAATCGGCGGCGCTGCGATCTCTCATGATATTTCCCCTTTCGCCTTTTAAACTCTGTAAAATAATGGAATCAATCCTGATTTTTTTATACTGAACTGGAGGCATTATGAAATTCCTGATGACGTTTTTTCTGGGTCTGGTTCTCGCCCTGTCCAGCGCAACTGGCGCCAGCGCCGCCGCCGAGCATCGCGGCCCCGATGGAAAACTGAAAGTGCTTTACCATATCGACAGCGCCGATGTGGAGCTGGTGAAATACGCCATGGCGCTGGTCAACAAGCATATCGACGCGGAGGGCGGACCGGACAAGATCGACGTGGTCGTGGTGGTGCACGGTCCTGCGCTGAATTTATTCGACAAGGAACTGGCGGACCCGACCCTGGTCAGTCGTCTGAAGCTGATTCTCGACAAGGGGGCGCAACCGGAGATGTGCCAGGTCTCCATGAAATTATTCAACAAGCCTCTGGATTCCCTTGTTCCCGGTTTCCTGCCCACCGAGCATCCGGTGGCGGTCAAACGCATCGCCGATCTGCAGGAACAGGGTTATATCTACATCAAGCCCTGAGTCCTAGCAATTTGTATGGATGCAAGCGGCGGCAGATTTTTCTAAAGAACAGTCGCCCGGTTTTAATGCAAGCGGCGGCAGATTTTTAAAAAAATCTGTCGCCGTTTTTTAAGCGCGCCCTTCCCAGCCAATCGCGATAAATCTCTCGCCAAAAACCCTTCATTTCATGAAAATCCCTGTTGTAGGATTAATCCTATAAATGGTAGGATAAATATCTAGACTGTATGCATATAGCTCGCGACTGGCGCGAGGCCCGACCGACCCGATGCGTGGCGACGCTGTAGGGCGTCGAGCCTCTGGCTTGATTGAAAACGCAAGCGCTTCGCCCCTAAATAGAGGACTTTCATGAATATCATACTGAATAGCTATTGCAACCTGAAATGCAATTACTGCTTCGCAGATGAGTACATGGAAGAGACCGTGAAGTCGCCGGAAAAAACCATGGACTTCGACTTCTTTGCCAAGGAGCTTCTGCCCAAAGTCAGCAAGGCTCCGGTGATCAATTTCATGGGCGGCGAGCCCACCCTGCACCCGCGTTTCGTCGAAATGATGAAGTTGACCTACGAAGCGATCACGCCCGGCGCTTCTCTCGGCCTGTTCACCAATGGTTTGATGAGCGAAAAGGCGCTGGACCTGTTGGTCAGCATCGCCGGGCCCAACGGAGCGCGCTTGCGCAAAATTTATTTCGCCGTACTCCTGAACTGGCAGACGCGCGAAAACATTTCCGAAAAAAATCACCAGCGCTGTCAGGAAATTGCAGAAACGCTTCTGCGCGTGAACGGCTTCAGCGTCACTTTCAGCATCAACCTGTACTCAAAAAATCAGGACCTCTCCGCCCAGTGCAGAGAGATCGACGCAATTTATCAGAACGCCGGATTGCCGCGCGACCAGATGTACCGCATCCGTGTCAGCCCGGCCTTTCCCATCGTCGGCGGAGAATCCAACGCCTACTTGCCAATCCGGGACTATCCCGCCGCTGGGCGCGTCATGTTTGCCATGCTCAAAAAATATCCGCAGATGTGTTTCCGTTTCGACTGCTCCTTTCCGCCCTGCTTTCTCGACGATATTCAGGAAGACGAAATGCATCTCGCCGAGCGTTTTTACTATCACGGATTCAAACAGACCCCGGCGATGGAAACCTGGGGCCAACAGGATTTGTATTTCGGTTGCGCCGACGGCAGTCCGATGGATATCGACGGCAAGGGCGACTGTTTCAACTGTTTCCCCTTTCATAACCTCAAGCTCGGCAATATCGGCGATTTCAAGGAAGTCAACAGCATCGCCACCGCGCGCATGGGTTCGAAATTCCTCAACACCGTCTTTGAAGAAACCAAGGTCAAGGAACCCTGCCGCTCCTGCCCGCACTATATGGTGCGCTGTTCCAGCGGATGCTTCGCCTATAATTTTGTTTGAATCCCAATTCCGATTCTAATCCCCAGCATCTAGCCTCCAATCCCCAGCTCCAAGCCCAAACCGGCCTCTCCACCTCCCTTTTACCGGAAAATTACGCTGAACTGTTCTGCATCCCTTTAAATTAGCGCTCATAATTTCCCTCAACCAAAAAAAAAGTTTATACTACTATTATAATGAATGATGATTGCTTCATGACCGAATCAACAGATACCATTTAAAATTACGTATTTATGATACTGATCCATGTAGACGAACTCAAAGAAGGAATGATGGTCGCTGAGGATATACAAGACCTCCACCAAAGAACCCTGCTCGCCGCTGGTTGTCAAATTCAGGAGAAACACCGCAGTATCTTCAAGAAATGGGGAATCCTTTATGTAGCGATACGAAAAAGCGACGAAACGCCAAGTCAGCTTAAAGAAACCAAACAAACTCGTTACCAGCTACCGGAAGAAACCCCCTTGCCTGAAATCGCCAAAGCGGAATTACACTGTCTTCAATTGTTCAGGTATAACAACTCGAAGGAACCGCTGATCCAGCAGTTGTTCAGGGGAGCTGTGCGGCATCACATGTTAAACCTTAAAGATCGCGAGTAGTCGACATGACCATAGATTTTCACAGCCTTCCCGACGAAGCGATTCAGCTGTTCTCCCCTCCGGAACTGCTCGAAAAAATAAACGACGTTCTGGACGATCCAAGAAAATCGTTCAACGACATGGCGGAAATCATCTCCCAGGATGTTGGACTCACCGCGCGATTACTGAAGATCGTTAACAGCAGTTATTTCAGTCTGGATGAAAAAATCGAAACGATCTCTCATGCCATCTCTATGGTTGGAACCGAGCAAATCCGCGACCTTGCTTTCGGAACCCTCATCATTCAAAAGTTCAGCGCGGTTTCAAATGACGTGGTTCCAGTGAGCGCGTTTTGGGAACATTGTATCGCCACTGGCATTGCCGCCCGCACGCTGGCGATACTGAAACATGAAAGCAACCCGGAGCCGATGTATATTGCGGGCATCCTTCACGAAATAGGGCGGCTTGTCGTGTTCTGCAATTTCTCCAAGGAAACCGATCGCCTGATGGAACTGTACCGCATGTCCGGCCAACAGCTCTACCGAATGGAAGAGCATTTATTAGGCAACCATCATGGCGAAGTCGGCGCCCAGGTGCTGGAAAACTGGAAGTTTCCAGAAACGCTGATAGAGGCTGTTAAATATCATCACGCGCCTTCGCAAGCGCCGCAACACAAAACGATGGCGGCCATCGTACACATGGGCGACATCATCGCGCACTGCCTGCAATTGGGAAAAAGCGGAGAAGTCCATATTCCAGCAATCGATACGAATGCGTGGAAACTCCTGGACCTGCCGCTCAACTGTATCCAGACCGTTTTTGAACGCGTGGAAAATCAATATAAAGAATCGGTCCATTTTTTGCTGTGAGGTCGACCTATGAGCCAGGAAATTGAAACCACACGAAACGAGGAGCGCATCGCCTATTTTGAAGAGATGTCTCGCCTGCAGTACTTTGCGCTCGAACTCATCAGCGCTATGGGAAGCGTTAAACAAAAGGACCATCGCAACGCAACCCAACGCATCAAGGAAGCTTCCGAAACCTTGAATAAAATCCTTCCCTTCAGCGCTCATGCCTTTTATTTGATAGACGATATGGATTCCGACTTCAGCCTCAGCTATTGCTGCCCGGAATCGGAAACCTCACACATCGAACAAGAAGTCCAGCGTACGATTGAAAACAACGATTTTTCCTGGGCGCTCAACCAGAATCGCATGATTTCCAGCTCCTACGGCGCGTCCGGGGAACCCTTGCTCCTGCACGCGCTCGCAACCGGCAGTCGGGTCCAAGGCATGTTCGTCGGAATTTTGAAAAACCAGAACGAACCTCATCTCAAGGAAAAATACAAGCTGGCGACCCTGATTCTCCAATACCTCGCCAACTCGCTTGAAAGTTATTCCCTCTTCAATGAACTCGATAAAAAAAACCGCAATCTGGAAGGATTGGTCGCACAACGCACCAGCGATCTGACCCTTGAGAAAGAACGGGCCATCAAAGCCAACCAGAGCAAAAGTCTGTTTCTCACGCAAATGAGCCACGAACTGAGAACGCCGATGAATTCCATTCTCGGATTTGCCCAGTTGCTCCAGATCAAACTCGCCAACAAACTGGAACCGGTCGACAAGGACAATATCAGCAAAATCGTGACCGGCGGGGAACACCTGCTAAAACTGATCAACGAAATTCTCGACCTCGCTCGCATCGAATCCGGCAAGCTGGATTTGAAGCCCGAACATTTCAATATCAAAAAAGCCATCGAAGAAGTCTGCCTGTTTTTACAGCCGCTGGCCAAAAGCAATCAGGTGAAAATCTATCAACCGGATTTCGAGAGCGGAGACGTCCCGATCCACGCCGATTATTTAAGATTCAAACAAGTCTTGATCAATCTCGTTTCCAACGCCATCAAATACAACCGACCTGAAGGAACCGTGCGACTCGAATGCGAGGACCGGGACGACGCGATCATCATCCAGGTGACCGACACGGGACAAGGAATTCCCGAAGACCAATGCGCCGCCATCTTCGAACCCTTTGTGCGCCTGGTCGACGATCCTCAAAAAGTCGAAGGAACCGGCATCGGCCTGGGCTTCACCCGACAACTGATGCAGTTGATGGGAGGAGATATCAGCGTTGAAAGCAAGCTGGGCTCCGGCTCCCGCTTCACGGTTGAATTCCCCAAAGGGCGATTCGACGACGCCGACTCCTCCACGAATACGCAGGTCCCCGAAATTCCCTCGCCCAGCCCTGGAGACAAAAAATATAAAATCATCTATATAGAGGACAATCTGGACAACATCGAACTGGTCCGGCAAATTCTCGGGTCCAGGAAAAACTGTCACCTCATTACCGCCACCAACGCCGTAAACGGAATCAAAATCATTGAACATTTTCACCCCGATTTGATCCTGATGGATTTGCATCTACCCGGAATGAGCGGCTGGTCCGCCTTTCAGGCCATACAGAGCAATCCAGATATCGCATCCACACCCATCGTCGCCCTGAGCGCCAACGCAATGAAAGAGGATATTAAAAAATCTCTCGACATGGGTTTTCGCGACTACTTCACCAAACCGCTGAACATCGGTCACTTCATCGAAGTGGTTGAAAGAATTTTGAGCGAAAGCAACACGCCGACGCCGCAACACGGCGCCTGACACACTGCCCCGATCCGGCAAGCGGGTCCATGCGCGCAGGATGAATTTTTCTCCCGCCATCCATTCATCTCTAAATTAGAATTGCCTATTATCTTCAGCTCTGGCGCGCATTTCAGGATTTATTATTCCTCTCCATCTTCTCATTGAAAATTATCGAATTGCTTATTGTTTGCGGCTCTGGCGCGCATTACAATGGATTCAATGCCACCCATTTTTTTAGGATTCACTATGCTTAAAGCCAAAGACATCATGACCACGAACGTCGTTTCCATTCGCAAAGACGCGTCCATCGAAGACCTTTCAAAATTATTTCTAAAACACAAAGTCAACGGACTGCCGGTGATGGATGAAAAAGGCAAGCTCGCGGGAATCGTCACCGAAGGAGACCTGATCGATCAGAATAAACAGATTCATATCCCCACCGCCATCGCCCTGTTCGACGCCGTTATTTTTCTGGAAAGTCAGCAAAAATTTGAAGAGGAACTCAAGCGCATCACCGGAGGTCGGGTCGAAGACATCTACACCGCCGACGCGATTTCCGTTTCACCCGAAAGCTCTGTACAGGAAGTCGCATCGCTCATGGCCGATAAAGACATCCACACGATTCCCGTTCTCGATCAAGGAAAACTCGTCGGCATCATCGGCAAAACCGATATCATTTCGGGGCTGGCAGGGGACTGATAGTCAGATAGCTTGTAGAGAGGAAGGGTTCGCTTTGCGAACCCTGTCGCCTGAAGATCTCAGGCGACGTTGAGAGGGTGGCCCATTTCTTCGCGGCGGCGCACATAACCTTCCGCGCATCGACGCGCCAGCTTGCGCACCCGACCGATAAAACCGGTACGCTCAGTGACGCTGATCGCCCCGCGAGCGTCCAGCAAGTTGAAGGCATGCGAACATTTGAGCGTGTAATCGTAGGCCGGTAATACCAGGTCCTGGTCCAGCAAGTCGTTCGCCTCCGCTTCATACATATCGAACCACTGAAACAACCGCTCTTTTCCCGACGCTTCAAAATTGTAGCGCGAAAACTGTTTTTCCGTTTCGAGGTGAACGTCGCCGTATTTCAGTTGATCGTTCCATTTCAGATCGTAAACGTTATCGACGTTTTGCAGGTACATGGCGATGCGTTCCAACCCATAAGTCAACTCCACCGTGATCGGGTTCAGCTCGATGCTCCCCACCTGCTGAAAATACGTGAACTGGGTGATCTCCATTCCATCCAGCCAGACCTCCCAACCCAGGCCCCAGGCGCCTAAGGTTGGCGACTCCCAATCGTCCTCCACGAATCGAATGTCATGCTTCAAGGGGTCGATGCCCAGCGCCGTCAGGCTTCCCAGATACTGCTCCTGCACGTCCGCAGGCGACGGTTTCAAAATCACCTGATACTGATAATAATGTTGCAGGCGATTGGGATTCTCCCCGTAACGACCGTCCGTCGGGCGACGCGAAGGCTCGACATAAGCCGCGCGATACGGCTCCGGCCCCAGCGCGCGGAAAAACGTGCTCGGATTGAACGTACCCGCGCCCACTTCAATATCATAAGGCTGATGCGCCGCGCATTGCCGCGAGGCCCAGTAACGCTCCAGACTGAAAATAACGTCCTGAAAATTCATACGATCGCTTTCAAAAAATCCGGGGAATGGCGTTTGCCAACACGCCTTTTAAGGTATCAGTCCAAGGAACTTAGCATTTTTTCTTCCAGGAAAAAACCATCAATATAGAATTGAGCGCCGAACCCAGTGTTTTTTTGCTAAACTGGCGCCCGATCCTGCTGGCGCAGACCAGCCCGAAACCCTCAACCCTTCCCATCCACAATGCACACAGTCTATAAAGCCCTGTCCGAAGCAGACGTCCAACGCATCGTCGCGCTGTGTCGAAAATATTCCGTTAAAAACGGCGGGGTGTTTGAAATTTATTCACAGGGACAAACCGATGCCTTCACCGTCATTGTCAATACCTGCAAGGGGAAACAAAATAACCCACGCGTTCCCGTCGGCATTTTTTACATCAACCACGTCAGCCCCGGAATTGTATCTCTGGAAGATGAAGACCCTAAATACGATGCAGTCGAAGCCGCAAGCGGGCATGTGCAAACGCTCAAGCGCATCATAGATCTGCTGGTTGAGGACAAGGATTCGAAACTGGACTTCACAAATCTGGAAATCGAAAAGGGTCGATCGGCCTTATAAAACAAGGCCGCCCGTTCGGGCGAAGCGCGACTATCGGGCAGACAACAATATAAATTTGTAGAGGGCTTTTAGAAATACGCAGGAAAAATCTGTCACAAAAACGAGTGGGGCAAATGTTCTACCCGAGGAGGCGTTTATTCTCCAGGGTCGGCGCCCATGAGAAATCCCTTCAAATGCGCTTTCTTGTCAGCATTGCCGCGATGGTAAATACGCACGACTTTTTCGATCAACTCTTTCAAAGTCTGGTCCTGACCATAAGGCTCCATCGCTTCAACTCCGGAATCTTCAGTCGTCTCGGCGCCTTGTTTTCCCTTTTTCATTGCGCCCTGACCCGTCAGCAACCAGATGATGTTGATGTTGGTGTACTTGTACAATTTAGCGATTGTGTCGGCTGACGGAAGCGACTTGTTATTTTCAATATCCGACAACGAACCTTGGGAGATATTGATTAATTTCGCTAATTCATACGATTTGAGCGGCAAGGACTTCCTCCACTGCCGAATTCTTTCGCCTAAAAATTTCGCAGTTCCAAGTTTTTTTTCTTGCATTTTTCGTTAAACCAATATAGTTTTATAATATTCGAGGGGTGCGTCTATAATATAGCCCTCAAGGAAATAAATAGCCCTCTTTTGTCAAAAAATAAATGACGGGATGGATAGGGCTTCCCTTTGCTTAAAAACAAAAAATAAAAAGGTCTCCAGCGCCTACTGGAGACTATGTATATCTTTTCCTGAAACAACCGGGAAAAGTCCTGCTTTTTTCCAGTTATTCTAATACGAATCTATCTAATTTCAATCGCTAATTGGCTAAAAATAACGGTTTTACAAAGTTTTTTAAAAAAACACCCTTATTTTTTAAGGACTAATTATATTTTTTATCCCACCCCTTTCACATTTCTAAAAATTGTAAATGTGAACTCGTTTTTATTCCAAAATCGATCTGGGTAACAGGATCTGAAAATAACCTACAAATTCATCAAACAGGTAATTCTCAGCAATATAATTAAAAACCTGCGGGGAATATTTTACAAAACGTCTTTCATTTTTTCCGTCAATTGGAATATCTACATAAATTATAACCTTTGGCGAATCTTTTCGCAAATATTCAATCACCTTTCTTTCTCCCCCTTCATCCAGCATTCCCGGAAGTATCCAGTCATAAGGCGTCGGGTTGCTTCGCTCTGAAATAAAATAAAATATCGGGTTCAAGGGTAGAGCAAATATCCTATCATTCTTGTCAGAATAAATCTGAATCCTTTCAAGGACATTCTCGATCATTAAAGCTTCCGCCTCATTCGTGTAGACGTCCATCCGTTCCAGGGTCAACCGAGTTGTTTCCTGCCGCATCGCTCCTATCGATCCCGCATAAAATCCGTGATTCACGTTCATCTCGTAAAGATAGAAAAACGGCGCCAGCAACAACAGAAGATTGAGCGGCATTCGCTTCAACAAACCGCCGCCGGAAAACAGGGGAGCTTTCGTCGCTCTGTTCCAGACCAAATACAATCCGTAGCAAAACAAAAGATAGGCGGGCGCCAGGGTGCGCAGAAGATTGTCGTGACCCGAACGCCAGATCACCAGACCAAAGGAACACAGACCAAACGCGAAGATCACGAACAGATAATAATCCTGCATCCGCCAACCGCCTTCGCGCCTCAACAGCCGCCAGGCCAGCAAAAGACCCGTCAACGCATACAGCAGAGGCGGAATATAAAACAGGACCCGATCAAAATACTCGTGCGGTTTCATCGTGGCCCAGACCTCGCCCACAGGAAACAACGCGGGCATCGGATTGCCCCAGACCTCATAAGACTCCAGAAGCTGACGCACGCCCTTCTCATAAAGATTGATTGAACTGACGTAATACAGCAAGGCCGCAAGCGCCGCTGCAAGGCCCGCCACAGTTACCCAGAACACAGGACGATGCAACGCGATCGACCATGTCTTCTGAAATCCCGGCCCCGCATCGGATTCGCGCCGACGCTTCCACAGCAACAAACCCAGCGCGACGCCAGCGATCAGCGTTGAATACATCGCCACTTCAAATTTGAAATAAGCGCTCAGCAGGACCACCCCCGCCAGGATCAGCAAGCGCCCGCGCGTCATCGCCTCCATGCAACGGATCAGGCAAAACAGGTTGAGTACGGTGAAGAAAATAAAGAAACGGTTGTAATACATCGACGGCGCCGACAACAGAAACAAAGCCGCGACCAACGCAAAGCCCGGAGGCATGATGCGACGCCCCACCGCATACAGAGCGATCACCATCGCAGGCGTGAGCAAGGCCACGCCAATGCGCAGGCTCTGCAAATGCACGCCGAAGACGCGGAACAGGAACTCCCCGAACACATAACGTCCCGGCGTATAGCCGATGGGGTTGAAGTCTCGCCCCGCCATCTCGCCGTTCAAGGTGCGCAGGGAGCCGTTGGCGAAACCGCCCTCGTCCCAGATATTGAAACCGTATTTTGAAAAAGAAAGGTAATAGCCCGCAAGTACCGCGTAAAGCGCGGACCATTTGACAAGCTCCGCGAGATCGACCCGCGCGCCCTGCGTCACAAGCGATGATTTGGAATCAGATTCCACAGACGAATCGTTCAAGAAAGGTGGGACTGCATTTCCTCCGCGACGGCGCGGTGCGCCTCCGTCAATTCCTCAAAACGCGGCGCCTCGGCAGGCGAGGGCTTCAGCGAACGCCGCAATTTCATGATCCGCTCGACCGACCTGTTCACCCGGCCCATGTCGATACGCCCTTTATCCATCCCCTCCGCCAGCTTTTCCTGAAACAGGCGAATCTTGTCCGGGTTGTGACAGATCAAAAACTGATCGATGCCCGCCGCCACCCCGTACTCCGGCACCAGCTCCGACGAATAATGATCCTCGATCGCCTTCATCTCCAGATCGTCCGAGATCACCACCCCTTCAAAACCCAGTTGGCCGCGCAGAATATCCTGCAAGATATAAGAAGAAAACGTCGCCGGCCCCGAAGCGTCCCAGGCCGAATAAGTCACATGCGCAGGCATGATCGCCTCCAGCCCGTCCCGAATCGCCATCGCAAACGGCGGCAACTCCACCTGCTCCAGCGAGTCCGCCGGACGATCCACCCCCGGCAATTCCAGATGCGAATCGCGATCCGTATCGCCATGCCCCGGAAAATGCTTGCCGACAGGAACCACCCCCGCCTCGCGCACCCCCGCCGCAAACGCCGTCGCCAGCCTGCCCGCCCACTCCGGCGAATCGCTGAACGCCCGCTTGCCAATGATCGGGTTGTCCGGATTGCTGTTCACATCCAGCACCGGCGCATACACCATGTTGACCCCCGTCGCCAGCAACTCCGTTGCCAACGCCGCGCCAAAGCGACGCGCCAGCGGCTCCGAACGCGCCGCGCCCAGACAACAAGGCGAAGGAAAGGCCGTGAACGGCGCGCCCAAACGCGACACCCGACCGCCCTCCTGATCGACCGAAATCAACACATCCGCCGCGCCCGAAGAACGCGCCAGATTCTGGATCGCATTCGTCAAGGCATGCAACTGCGCCGGGTTTTCGTAATTGCGTTCGAACAAAATCAAACCGCCGATCTTGCGATCGACAATCCACTCTTCAATTTCGCGGTTGAGAGACGTCCCCTCAAACCCGATGATCAACATCTGGCCAGCCAGCTCAAAAAAATTCGGTGAAGGTTCCAATGGATCGACTCGAAAAAATAAGGAAAACAAAAACGGGGGGACAATTAAATAAAACAAAGCGTATTGTAACCAAATCCAACGCCAAGGGAAAGCTCCTGTTCCAGGACTACGCAGAGGATAATTTTATTAGATAACTTACTCTTTTTTTGGAATGCTCAAAAAATTAGTTTGACGAGGCAATATAATTCTATCTTCCCATTTCATAGCATTTGCCCTTGGTTTTGGCTTTCCATCTTTAGTAATTATCGTTACCTCATTATATTTACGCAATTTAATGAGTGCCTCACATGCAATAATTTTAGTAACTGGAGAATTATTTGAAAGCCTAGAAAATATATCTTCTACTGAAACCCCCTGACTATTCCATAGCTTATCATCGTTAATTAGTTTTGGAATTTGTTCTGTAGTTGCATCTACAGAATGAATGCGGTTAATCTCATTAAAGTCGAAAAGGTTGAACTGTTCCAGAATATCTTTAGAAGGGTCAAATCCTAAAGCATGAAAACCTGATTTTCCATGATGAACGAAATGATTTTGTTTGTCCCAATGGAGAGTGGCCATTTCATCTCTCGCTCGTACGTGTTTAGATAAATGCAACAACCAATAAGAACGACCACTCTTTGGAGACTTGATAAAAAAAGGAGTGTAATGCTTTGCATTAGTACAATTCTGAATATGCCGATACAACTCGTTTTGGATGAGATACCGCCACCCGGCCTCACGCTTACGGTTTAATAGCTCTTGCACATCGCTTCGGTTTAGCTCCAATGAAAGTAGCGATCGAGACCCAGCTAGGTTTTCATTTAAGTAATTTATCAATGAATCTACGGCGAAGGTCAGCAATACTTCTGGATAACTTAACTCATTTATAATTTTCCTAATGGTGCCTAAAGATATGTCACTCCATCCATATTGATCTAGAAAAAATAAAGATCGATGCGCCTTTCCTTTATTTTTAATAAACCGAATTATGTCAGTTGCTTTTGTTTCAAATTGACCGACTATAATTTTAATCGATTTACCAAGCTCGCCTTTGAATTCACTATGCTCAATTTCGTTTTTTAGGAAATTGCAATGTGGCAAAGCTTCGTCAATAAAGAAGAAATCAGCGTTAATTTTAAAATCTTTTCTTCTCGTAATCTTTATTTTTGCTTCAGTCTCTCTAACTGTTCTTAAAAGAATCAATGGAGAGCCAGGGACAACCTCATTTTTAAAAGTATAAAGACCTCCTCCACAGAATCCATCTACAATGGTTAAATTAAGTTGCGACTGCCTAGGGTTAGCCGATAAGATTTCGATATACCGTCGCACATAGTCTTCTATGATCCTATGCTTAGCTAAACTATGTTCGCCAATTTCCGGTACTGAACCGTCATACCCCCATTCGTAGTGCTTTTTTGGCATATGTGTTCTTTTCCTATTTGAGGTAAGTCGTCCCAAGTCCTTCCGTCTAACTCTCTTCCATTATGTTTTTTTGCCCGACGAATCCCATCTTTTCCGTAACTTCCCCATTGTTTAAAGAAAAATGGAACTCCTGATACTTCACATTGTCTTTGTATTGATTGCACCCATTGTAATTTCATAGGACGAGCTTTTGGTCCAGATTCCCCGCCAACAATCACCCAATCAATTCCAGATAAATTTAGTTCCCCAACGTCGCTCAAAAGTGGCTCAATGGAAAGAAACCTTATATGCGCATGAATCTCTTCGAGGTGAGGTAGCCTTTGTATAGCATATTCCTCATTTTCAATACTGATTCCCAACCATGCGTTTCTAGGAACCTTTCTTTTTATGAAATACTGCTTCATCCTTTCTGGGCGCTTAGTTAAAATTTGGTATATATGTTGGGGAGTTAGACAAATTGTTTGCAAAACTTTATCTATGAATCGAAATGGAACTTTTTCATGAAATAAATCACTCATGCTGTTAACGAAATAAATTGTTGGTTTTTTCCTCAAAATCGGGATATCAAGTCGATCAGGATGAAGAGTCAACTGGAACCCATTGTCATAACCAGGCGCTCCCATTTTTGTCAATCGTTTTGCAAGAGTTTCTGCATAACAATTAGCGCATCCAGGAGACACTTTGTCACAACCGGTAACTGGATTCCATGTGTGCTCAGTCCATTCAATTTTTGAACTAGACATAACTCTTGAAACCTCAATGATTACAAATAATAAACATTAATTATTAGTATATTAAAAAAACAAGCATATAACAAAAATTTGGAATAAATTTCAGCTTCAAATAAATTTTTGCGAATCGAGGGCGCGTTGCACGCGATCGGGTAATTTGATCTGGTCGCGCATCGCGTTGTCGAGCTGATAACTTTGCAGGTTTTTGGCGTCGCTGAAATCGGCGTGTCGCAGGTCGGCGCCGCGAAAGCTGACGTTTTTCAAATTGCAGTTGCGGAATTTGGCTCTGAACAGGCAGGCGCCTGTGAAGTCGTAGCCGCGCAGGTCCTTGCCGGAAAAATCGAAGCTGGTGAGATTGCGTCCGCTGAAATCCTTGTCAACGGCTCTCGCTTCTTCAGCAATCTCGTTGGGCGCCGTGGAAGCGGCGAGTTGTTCGGGCTTGAAGGGAGACTCCAGGCGATCGCCGTCTTTGCCAAACCTTGCATCGAATGCGCGAGCGAGTTTTTTAGCCAGCTTGAGATTGGACTGTGCGCTCTCCTTATCGCCGATAAAAAAATGCAGGGCCTTGTTGCCTTCGAGACGCAATGTGTTGAGTCCTGCGTAAACTTCGGGTTCTAACTTTCCCTGTTCTCTTACGCGGTCGAGCAGATCAATATAGGGTTCCGTGTTTTCAGAAAAAACATGCAATTTCTGTATCCACACGCGAGCCAGCAATTCTCCGAATTGACGCAGGCGAATGAGGCTGGCTTGCGGGTCGTCTTTGGGATAGTTTGCGGCGAGAACGAGCAGGGCGTGCAGTTGCGGTTCGTGGCGTTTGAGAAATTTGAATTCCGCAGACAGTTTTTTCATCGATCTGCGCGGGGCGGGCGCTAGTCCGTCAGTACGGATTTGAGGACGTCGAAGGGCACGTCGCTGGTGATCTCGACGGCGCCGAGTTTCTGCACGAGGATGAAACGGATTTTATTGGCGACGGCTTTCTTGTCGTGGCCCATGGATTCGATCATCGCGTCGGCGTCGAGCTTTGGCAATTTTACGGGCAGACCGAGCCGATCCAGCAGGCCTTCGATGCGCTTTGGAACTTCGTCGGAACATTTACCCAGCTTATTGGACAAGCGCGCGGCGTAGACCATGCCCAGCGCGACCGCTTCGCCGTGCAGATAATCTGTATAATGGGTGAGCGCTTCGACGGCGTGGCCGATGGTGTGGCCATAGTTGAGGATCATGCGGTAACTCGATTCGGTCTCGTCTTTTTCGACAACCAGCGCTTTGACCGCGCAAGACGTTTCGACGATGCGCTCCAGACAGGCCGGGTCCTGCTTCAGAATTTTTTCGGCGTTGTTTTCGAGAAATTCAAAAAAGTCCGCGTCTTCGATCACGCCGTACTTCACCACTTCTGCAAGACCCGCTTTGAATTCATTTTCCGGCAGAGTTTTCAATGTGTCGAGATCGACGATCACCCGGCGCGGCTGATAGAAGGCGCCGATGAGATTTTTCCCCTGCGGATGGTTGACGGCGGTTTTGCCGCCGACGCTACTGTCGACCTGCGAAAGCAGGGTCGTGGGAATTTGCACGAAGGGCACGCCGCGCAGCCAGGTGGCGGCGACGAATCCGGTGATGTCGCCGATCACCCCGCCGCCCAAAGCGACGAGAAGAGACTTGCGATCGCAATTCATTTTGAAGAGGGAATCAAAAATAGCGCCCGCCTGTTCCAGCGACTTGGACGATTCGCCTTCCGGGATTTCTATCCATTGGGCCTGAAAGCCCGCAGTTTTGAGAGAGCTTTCCAGCGCGGCTCCGTATAGTTTTCTGATGGTCGGGTGCGTGATGACGACGACCTGACTGGGTGAAACCGCTTCTTTGATGAGAGCGCCTGCATTCTTGAGTAAACCCGGCGCGATCAGAATATCGTAACTGCGCGCGCCAAGGTCCAGCCTGAGTTGTTTCATGTTTCGTGTTTCAGTATTTCTTGACGATGGTCGGGGTGATGAAAATCAACAACTCCGAAATGGTTTCAGAATCCTGGTAGCCTCGGAAGAACCAGCCGAGAACAGGGATTTTTGAGAAGAAGGGAATCGCTTCCTTCGTGTTCGTGGTGGTGTTTTCATACACGCCGCCGAGAACTGTCGTGGCGCCGTCGGCGACCAGCACTTCAGTGGAGGCTTCGCGCGTAGCCAGAATCGGGTTCTGCGAGGTGCCAACGGTTCGCCCGGCCGAGTCCAGACCGTTGCGCGTTGCGGAGATCGTCATGTAAACATAATCATCCTGGGTGATATGCGGCGTCACGGTGAGTTCGATTTCTGCATCAATGAATTCCACCGCCGTGCCGCCGTTGTTGGACGTGGTTTCAAACGGAATGCGATTGCCGCTGGAAATACGGGCTTCGCGATTGTCCGCTGTGGTCACTTTCGGGCTCGCAAGGATGCGGCCTTTGCTTTGAGTTTCAAGCGCGCGCAGTTGCAGTTCGAGATTCATCGTGCCGAAGATATTGCCGACGACGATGTCGAATCCGCCCACGCCGCCTGCGCCCACGCTGGAAGATGTTGCCAGATCGACAAGGAATCCGCCATTCGCATTGCCCGCAGTGATGCCCGTGGGTGAATTGATGCTGATCGACCCGTCCGACCCGCCGGGATTGAGCCGTCTCGGTAAATTACCGGTCAGACCCCATTGCACGCCGAGTTCTTCGGTGAATCCCTTGCTCACCTCGACGATTCGCGCCTCGATCATGACTTGCGGCGTCGGCACGTCCAGCGTGCGCACCATCTTGAGCATTTCATTGATATGCGGCGGTATGTCGGTGATGATGAGAGTGTTGGTGCGCGCGTCGACGGTGACAGAGGCGCGAACCGCTTCCTGTCCCTGATACAGATTGACGATCATCCGGTTCAGATTCGCCGCCATATCAACGATATTTGCATAATTGATGCGCACCACTTCCGTGGTGACTGCCTGCGAAAGTCGAGACGCTTGATCGGCGCGGTTTTTCTCGCGTCCGGCTTCGTTGCGCGCAATTTCTTCATCTCTCAATGTTGTAAAGTTGGCTACGCGTATCACGTTCTTTCCGAAGCACTCCCTACCCAGACTGTTGTTTCTCAGAATCAGGTCAAAAGCGGTGTTCCAGGGAACTTCCATCAGACGAATGTTTACGTTGCCGGTCACGTTTGGCGCGATGATGATATTGAATCCGCTGACTTCAGAAAACAGTCGGAAGATATTCGCCAGATCGGCGCCCTGAAAGTCGAGAGAGATTTTATCTTTCTCTCCATCAAGAAGCGGTTTGCAATGATCTTCGACTTCCTGATCCTTTGCGATTCCAATATTTTTGGAAGCGTTCAGAATTTCATCTTCCTTCGCCTCTTTTTCGGAACTTGCAGTAGAGTCCATTTTCATTTGAACGCTGGCTTCTTCAACAGGCGAATGTATAGCGATCGGTTCGGAAGCCGCCATTTTGACTGCGGATGCGGGTCGCAGATGGATGATGAGATTTTTGTTGTCGGGTCGTTCGATGTTGTAATCGGCGGCTTCGCGCAATTCGATTTCGAGCCGGAGCACTTTCAGATTATTGAAGTACATCGGACGAATGGTTTTTGCCAGACCGCGATTGCGATCCAAACGCGCCATGCCCGGATCCTCCATGTCAGAAATATCCAGAACCAGCCGCAGGGGATCCGACAGTTTAAAAGCGGTGTATTGCATGATCCGACTGGACGCGACCTGAATGGAAGTCTCGCCGTTGTCCTGAGAATGCGCGTCGAGTTTGGCGATGCGGCCCAAACCGTCGGAGGCGTTTTCTGAACCGCTCGTCCGATCCATTTGATCGGGCGCCGCATGGATCTGAGGAACCCCAACAAGGCTGAGGATCAGCGTCAGAACTACGATAGGGATGCTTTTGAATTTAGTTTTCATAACACGTGTCTGCTCAAATGGTATGCCTGCGAGCTTTGACTTCGTTACCGTTTCATTGCTTTGATTGCGAACTTTAAATCCGTAACTTTGGCTCATAGGTTTCTATTTGAGAAGTTTGCAAAGTGGGGAACAAGGTTCCCGGTCAATAATAGCGCGCCTTTGCTAATGCTTTCAGTTGGTCCTCACATAGGGGATTTTTAATTTCTTGGAAAAAATATTCCCCTGATAATCTCTTTCGCTTTCCAAAACAATCACGCGGCTGTCTTCAATTTCATCGACGCGACCAAAATTGGGACCGACGACGGTCCCCGACCGAACCAGATGCCCCCGGTGGTCGGTGGTTTCGACCAGTGCGTAGCGTTCAGAATTCTTGGACAGGGTGCCGACCCAGAACAGGTTATCCCAAGCGGTTTGCAAGGGAGACTGAATGATCGCCGACTGCATGTTGGCGGCCTGTTCGAGATAGCTCCGATAGTTGTCCCGGGCGTCCTTCAGTTCGTTGGCGGACAACTGCGACAACCGCGCCTTGTCGTTGAACAGGTCTTCATAAAATTCCAGATCGGAACTCAGCTTCGGTTCTTTCTCAGCAATGTATTCATAGACCACCAGCGGGATGGACGGGAAATCGTCGCCGCTGACGACGACGGTGTTTTGTTCGAGAGCGAGTTCTTCTTGCGGACTCAGCACCTTGACGTCGAACACCTCGATCAGGTCCAGCATTTTTTCCAGATGAGGACGGACGTCCGTCAGGATCAGCGTGTTGGTGCGTTCGTCGATGGTGATGCGAGCGCGCGACGGATCGCTCAGGGCAGATTGCAGGTTCACCGCCAGCGCCTGGATTTCAGCATGATGGATGGGAACGATTTCGTTTTCCAGCGGTTGCGCCAGAAGTCCCGCCATTTCCGCCTGCACCTTGGCCTGCACGGCGCTGACATAGGTCTGGTTTTCTTCCGTCAGGCGCAGTATGGGAGCGATGCGAATGACGTTGTCGCCAAAACATTCTCTACCCAGATTGTTATTGGTGAGTATGATATCAAAGGCCTTGTTCCAGGGAACATCGATCAGGCGCAGGTTGAGCTTGCCGTTGATGCCGGGGCCAAATATCAGATTGAAGCCGCTCACTTCAGAGATCAGGCGAAAGGTATTGACGAGATCGGCGTCCTGAAAATCCAGAGTGATTCTTTCCTTCTCTCCCGACAAAATAGGATCGCAGGAGGAGGAACCCAGCCCAACTTTGGCTTCAGCCGTGTCGCTGGCCACGCTTTTGCTTTCTTGCGTTGCGGGCGCCTGCGCCGTTTGCTCCGTTGCTTCAGCGGATGTTGCAATGGCTCCGGTTCCCTTGAGTCGAATGGTCAATTGCGACTCGCCGCTACGCTGTATCTGGTATTCGGGAATACTTTCCAAAGCCATTTCCAGTCGCACCACCTGGGATTCCGCAAAATATAAAGGACGAATGGATTTGATGATGCCTTTGGCAGGCTCCAGAGGCGTCGCCGCGGCTCCGGGTTCGGTGCGCGACAGATCAACGATCAATTTAGGCGGATTGGTCAGCTTGAAAGCGGTGAATTTGATGGGCCCGCTCGAATCAATCACGACCGTGGCGCCGCCATCAGCCTCCTCGGTCGCGGTCAACTGCGTGATTTTTTTCACCGCCGTGTCGGACTGTGGGGCTTCGGACGTTTGGGCCAGAACCTGTGTTGCTCCGCAGAGATAAAACAAAACCGCGAAAAGGGTCGGGGTTTTATTCAATTTGATCATGATGGCGCCTCGCTCTCATCTGTTTTTTTACGAGTGAATTTAATTTCCTTTTTCTGGGATAAAATTTTCCCGGCGTAATTTCTGGTTTTTTCCAGAATAACAATTTTGTCGGGAGAGATCTGTTCGACTATACCAAAGTTAGGCCCCATGAGGGCGCCCTTCTTGATGCTGTGCCCGCTTTGATCGTCCTTCTGCACCAGCGCGAGCTTTTGCGTTCCCTTTTGAATCATCCCCACCAGGCGGAACTGATCGTAACCCGCTTGCAAGGGAGTGAGGGGCATTTCGTTTTTCATTTGGTTGGCGCGCCGGATCAACTGGCTGTATGAAGAAATCTTTTCGTTGAGCATTTCTTCATCGAGTTGTTGCAAGGCCCGCTCATTGCTGAAAAATTGTCCAAAGCTTTCCAATTGCTCGAATAAACCAGGGTCGCTGTCCTGAATCTGCTTGTACAGTTCAAACGGTATTAAAGGAAAGCGTTTTGCAAAATCGACGACCGGCGGTTTCGTTTCAACAAGCGACTCACCGCGTTTTCCGGGAGCCGTTCGCGTAGATATCGTTTGGTTAAATCCTTGCGGCAATACCAATGGTAGAAACGGATCGCGCTGGATGAGCAGACGGTATCGTTCTCCAGGCGGGAAGATTTCCTTAACAAGCGTGTAGCCTCCCTGACCGGAATCGATCTCGTTAAGAATTTTGCTCAACAAAGTCATGCCTTCATCGGCGGCCCGGTTCAAGGCGTCGTAATGGCTGAGACGAACCATCCGTTGAAACCAGCGATGAGCTTTCGATTCTTCCGCATCGGCCAGCGCGCGGAGTTCCTCGTTTGAAAAATTCCGGTAAGTGTAGAGGAGAGTTTTTAAAATGTGCTCCTGAACGTATTCGCGTCCCTCCATCAGCAAAGCGCGGCTTCTAGCTTCGCTCATATAGGGAAAGGTGAGCATCATGAGCGTTTCTGCCGTGTTGATGGAATAATCAACAAGCTTACCGGCCCGAACGATTCTAAAAATGATTTGGATCCGGTTGATCTCGGGCGGGTTCTTTTTTAACGATTGCTCGAAGGCCTGGACTTTCTGTTTCAACAGATCACCCGTGAAAGCTTCTTCGGCCTCTCTGGCTCTCTGACCGAGTTCGGATTCATACCAGCTCTGCAGTCGATCGGCATGGTTGCGATTGAATTTTTCCTGCAACTGGCTTTGCAGATTTTTCACCAGAGCGTGCGGCTGAAAGAATCGTCCGATGATGTTTTGCAGGGACTGGATTTCACCGGCGTTCAATCCAAGCGCGGTCAGGTGAAGAAAATAAGCGTCCATCTGAACACGCGGCGAACCTTCCTGCATGCCGCTGACTTTCATCAAATTCAGAACAGCTTCGTTTTTGGACTGGGCTGTAGCTTGCGCCGGCAGACTGAAAAGGACGACAGCGCACAGGAAGATGCCTGCCATCCCGGCGCCCGCTCTTTTTAAGATTTGTTCAGCCTGTGTCATCGTCGTTTTAAATTTAAATATTTCTCTTTGCCCTGCCCTGAATGAATACGCTTATTTTTTCTTTTCCTTTTTCCTGCTTTCCGCGCCTTCGACATAAGCAAAGGTCGTTGCGGTAAAATCGGTGAACAAGGTGGGTTGAATCACCTGCTCTCCGTTACGGGTTTCCGTCATGTTTCGCGACCGCATGGTTAATTCGGTCAGGCCAATGAGGCGCAGTGCATTTTCCATCTTGTCAAAAAAATCCATGGTGTCGGTAAAACTGCCTCTCATTTCGATATTGAAAGGCACTTCCTTATAAAAATCGATGATCTCTCCTTCTTCGAGTTGAAATCGCATCATGGCGAAATCGCTACGGCCCTGACCAAAAGAAGAAAGCTCTTTGAGCAGGTTTGGCAGTTCTTCCCCTCGCGGCAATTGTTTCTTTGCCAGCGAAAGTTTGCCTTCCATTGATATGAGTTGACGAGAAACCATTTCCTTTTGCTTGACCGTGCGCTGATATTGATCCAGCTTGCGTTTGACATTTTCCCGGTTGGAAACCAGACCCGCATACTCCTCGGCGATGGCGCTGTAGATCGTGAAAAAATAGATCACTGCCAGAAGCAGACCGACCACGACTCCCGTCAAGATCACATAAGCGGACTTGATATTTTCCAGAAAGTCGTAAGGGAGCTTGTCAAAAATGTGGTCCATAATGGTTGAGCCTCAGGCGTTTGGGTCCAATGAAACCGGCATGAAACAATAAATAATGAATTCGTCCCCGTAAACGGTGGCGATTTGTTTTCTTCCAGTTTTGAAAATGAAAACTTTTTCGAAGTAGGGAAGCTTTTCAAGGTTCATCGTCAGTTTCGCCACATCGTTGCCCGGTTCCTCTCCGATAGCCATTCCCCTGATTTCAATGAATTCATAGAGGTCTTCACGCGAATCTTCATCCTTGCTCTTTTTCTTCTTTTTGCGCTGGTCTTTGACAGACGGGTCTTCAAATAAAATATAAGGAACTTTCTCCTTTTTCAGCTGATGCCAGTTCTTTTGTTCGACGGCAGTCAACCAGATGGCGTCGGGAACCTGCGAGTAAAGATCGTTGAGAATGCGGGTCGTTTCAAACTGGCTGTGGCGCAGAGTCTGAATGCCGGAAACAATTTCATCGGATCGTCTGATCTGTTCCTGCATTTTCTTGACCGCCTGATAATCGCTTTCAAGCGCCGCGACTTGTTTTTCCAGGTTTTTGATATCGGCCTTGATCATGTCCACCCGGTCCAGTTCGACGATCCAGTTGCCCATTAAAAGAAATACAAAAGCCAAAGGAATGGAGCAAGCCTGCATGATGCGCTTTTGTATTTGAACCTTGACCAATTCCTGCCGGTAATCGTGCAGGTTGATTAAGGAAGGCGCCTGATAACCCGGTTCGACGGTTTTCTTGCCGCCTAAAGTATCTCGCCCGGGTCCAAAATCCTCTTCTTGTTCCACCTTGGGATCGCGCTTGCCAAACCGCCCAAAGGCGGGCAACTTGAAATTCAGTTTTGGCAGGCTCAGTTTTTTCATTTGTAATCGAATCGCCGCGTCGCCAGGCCAAGAGCGACTGCCGTCAACGGCGCGACCGCTCTCATGGTTTCTATTTCAAAATTCTTCGGGTTGTACTTGATCGCCGACAAAGGATCCATGATCTCCACGGGCGTCTTGAACTGGTTCATGAATAAATGATCGACGCCGGGAATCATCGCGCCGCCGCCGCACAGAATGATCCGTTCGATGGCGAGCGATTGCGTGTTTTGATAATATTCAAATGTTTTGACCAACTCGGCGGTGATTTTTTCAAAAGACCTGCGAATGATATCGAGAACCTCTTCGGTTTCAATGCCGGAAGGCAAGGCTCCCAATTTAACGCGCGTCGCCTCTTTGAAAGGCAGGTCAAATTTGGAAATCAATTTCTGCGCGCATTGGCCGCCGCCGATAGGAATGTCGCGCGTGACGGCTGTGACGCCATTCGATAATATATTGAGGTGCGTGAAGGAATCTCCAAGATCAATGAGAGCGACCGAGTCAAATTCGTCGACGCTTGAAATGAGATTGGCCGCGTTGACCGTGGCGAAAACATCGAGGTCCATGATGACCGGCTTGAGACCCGCATCGGAAAGAACATCGATCCGGTTGTCAATGATTTCGCGCTGAACGGCAACCAGCAGGATCTCCATTTTAGGGCCCTGATCCTCCGCTTCCGCTCCTTCTTCATCGGGAAGGTCCATCTCGGCAGGTCCCAGAATCTGAAAACTCAAACTCACATCGTCGATATCAAAAGGAATGTATTGTTCCGCTTCCTCATTAATACGCTCTTCCAGTTCCTCGCGACTCATTTCCGGAACTTTGATGCGCTTGGTGATAACCGCTTCGCTGGCGAGAGAGGATACCGCGAATTTCGATTCAATTTTTTCGGCTTTTAACAGTCTGCCAATCGCCTCAATCACTTCATCGGGCTTTTGAATGGAACCGTCTACCAGACATTCCTGCTCCAAAGGCAATAAGCCGAAGCTGAGTAGCTCGGGTTTATTCTTCTTCAAGTTCAATTGCGCCAGCTTGACGGAATACGAGCCAATATCGACTGCAACCAGCGGCGTGTCTTTAGAAAGAAACATTGTTGGTAAACTTTATAGTGAGGTGGACAATCAATCTCTCGCTCATCTTCTAACTCGAATAAGGTATAATATTTTAGATATTATAATTTAAAAGGTCATAAAAATAAACTATAAAAAAATTAGTTATGAAATTTTATAAATAATATCTGGGGCATATAAAATTATTTGATTCGCTGTGGCTTCATAAGCCAATCTTTTGAAAAATTTAAAGTTCTTCGCGTATCCTTTCGTTAAGCGTTATGGCAAGCTTGTGTTCTATCGCCGATCGACCTTAAAATTCTCCCGATATTCGACGCTAATGTTCCGATTGCCCGACTTGAACGGAACCCGATCTATTCCTGGACTGTCGCTCCTCTAAGGATCGAGCCCAAGCCGTATTGAATCGGACAAACTTTAGGGACCGTATTTTATTTACGAATTCGAACCGTTTCCGGGTTCTTCATCGGGGTTCATAAAAATACGCGATCGATCCGCCAGTTTGTAACCCAGGGCCAAAATGATTTTTCGCTTGGTGTCCAATCGACATTCGTTTCCCTTCTCGATTCTGTCGATGGTCTGAACTGTCACGCTGGCTTTGCGCGCAAGTTCGGCCTTGCTCATCATTTTCGACTCTCTTATTTGCCGTACGCAATTTGTTTCGGCCACAGTCAATCCCCCCCTCTTGCGATAAGATGGTAATGATGATGCTACGCTTAACCCATTATCTTCTTTGGGCTAAATATTTTTTGGAATACATTAGACATTAATTAAAGATAATATATTTGTCAATAATAAAAATTATAACTATATTGAAAATACAGTAAATTTTAACAAATTATAGGGTGAATTTGTTGAAGATTCTGTTGAAATGGCAAAGTTTTTCATTTAGATTTAAAGGTTATGAAACAAGTTTATCTAGATACCTTCGGTTGCCAGATGAATGTGGCAGACACGGACCGAATGGAACTGCTCCTGTTCCATTCCGGTTATTTCCGCACGCACGAGCCGGAAAACGCCGATCTCATCATCGTCAACACCTGTTCAATACGCGAGAAAGCGGAGAATAAAATTTATTCCCTTTTTGGCCATTTTCGTCCCTTGAAGGCCAAAAATCCCGGACTAGTGCTGGGCATGGCGGGTTGTCTGGCTCAGCAGGAAGGCGAAAATATACTTAAAAAAGCGCCCTTCATTGACTTCATCATGGGGCCGGATTGCGTTGAGCAGATTTCTGATGTCGTTCAGCATGCGCAAACATCGCGCAAGCCGCGCGTCTGGACGGAGTTCGACCGCGCGAAAGAATACTCGATTCCCGACCTGGCGCATCCGCTAGACCGACCTGCGGACCCGAGTTCCTTCATTAATATAATTAAGGGATGCGACAAGTTTTGCAGCTTCTGCGTGGTTCCCTTCACCCGCGGACGGGAAAAGTCCCGCGAAGCGGCGGAGATCGTCGCCGAGGCGGAACAACTGGTTCGACGCGGCGCGAAGGAGATCATCCTGCTGGGGCAGAACGTCAACGCCTACGGCAAACGCGGCTTGATCGAACCGACCGAATTTCATGAACTGCTGTATCGCGTCGCCGAGGTTCCCGGCCTGCAACGTTTGCGCTTCACCACCAGCCATCCCAAGGATTTCACGCCGGAGCTGGTGCAGGCCTATCAGGATCTGGATGTGTTGGTGAATCACCTGCATCTGCCGGTGCAGAGCGGCAACGACCGGATTCTGGAAGAGATGAGACGCGGACACACGGTTGCGGAATATCGCGCCTTGATCGACCTGGTGCGCAACAAGGTTCCTGATATGTCGTTTTCAACGGATGTCATCATCGGCTATCCCAGCGAGACCGAGCGGGAGTTTGAAGACACCCTGGATTTGATGGAGTGGGTGGGCTATTCCAGTAGCTTCATGTTTCAATACAGTCCGCGCCCGAACACCCCGGCGGCGGAAATTCCCGACACCGTGTCCGAACTGGAAAAAAGAGAACGCCTGCAACGCACCATCGAATTGCAAAACAGACTGACCCTCGAACAGGGCCAACGCTTTATCGGAACCGAAGTGGAAGCGCTGGTGGAGGGCCCCGCATCGCGCGGCAAAGGCCTCATGAGAGGGCGCTCCCCGCATTACTGGAGCGTGTTTTTCCCCGATCCCCTCAAGCAGGTTCAACCCGGCGAACGGGTATCGGTCCTGGTGGAAGACGTGCGCGGACACAGCCTGTCCGGCGTTGCCAACCTGCCCGCCGTCGTCGGCTGATCGATTCGCCCCGTTTTATATTCGCAACACCGTTTCCCTTTTACCTGAAAATCGAAGCAGACCTGTTCTGCTTTTCGAACTTTGATAATTCTTCCAATGGACTTGGATGAGGAGATTGCTATGAGTTGGATCTATTTGATATCGGCGGGAATTTTTGAAGTGGGCATGACGACGAGCCTGAAGTTTTCCGAAAACTTCAGCCGCATGATGCCGACGCTAGCGTTCATCTTTTTCTCGATCCTCAGCTTCTGGTTGCTCAGCCTGGCGATGAAGACCATTCCCCTAGGAACCGCCTACGCCGTGTGGACCGGCATCGGCGCCTTCGGAACCGTTCTCGTCGGGATATACATATTCGAGGACCCCGCCACGCGCTGGCACCTGTTCTTCCTCACCCTGCTGGTCGGAAGCATCATCGGCCTGAAATTCGTCACGGCGCAGGCTTCGCCTGCTGGCTGATCGCCGTAACGTTACAATTGCGTTCAACATCTTTAATAGCAATACGAGAAACCATTCAATGACCCCTCTCCCTCAGGGAGAGGGCTGGGTGAGGGGGCGCGGACTATGCCGGAACGTTTCATTTGCGCCCAACATCATTAATAGCATTACGAGAAACCATTCAATGACCCCTCTCCCTCAGGGAGAGGAGCGGACTACGTCCGCAGGAAGATGGCCGTAACTTTCCAATTACACCCAACGGGATTGATGGCAGAAAGAGTTGAGCGTTAGAAAACCCTCTCCCTGAGGGAGAGGGCTGGGTGAGGGAGACGGGTTTCACCCGTATGATAAATAACTGCAAAGTTTCGATTGCACTCGAAGTGACGTCATTGCGAGGAGCATTAGCGACGAAGCAATCCAGTGACTTTCATGGAACGCCCAACGCCGCTGGATCGCCACGCGCCTTACCAGGCGCTCGCGATGACGGCTCCAATTGCGCCCAGCTGGATTAATAGCAAAGGGAGTGGAGCCATTAAGGGTCCAGCGGCACGCTGGCCGGGCGGCACGCTGGCGGCGCACTGCCGGATAGCTAATATTTGACTTTGCAGATGGCTTGGTGTCATCATTTCCGCTCAGCCAGGTTTGGAACTCCAAATTTCTCCGGGCGGGGCATGCAAGGTCAAACTCAACGGAATACCAAACGCATCTATCCGAAGTCGCTCTCGTCTTTCATCACCCTCGACAACACGCTCATACAAGCCGATGCCTCGCAATTCCGGCAACGCCTCGAAACCCTGCAACTGCAACAGACCCGGCAAGAGGCCTTTCAAAGACTCCTGCAACAACGCGAGATTCCGCCGAACTGGCAAGGCGAATATTTCAAACTGTTCCACGATGTGCCCGATTCCGTGAAAATGAAAGACATCGCCACCCAGCAGAACCTGTTCATCGAACAGGTCAACGAGTATCTGTTTCGCAAACAGGGGCTGGAGAGAGAATGGGATAAACGCTCTGCAGAACGCGACCGGGCCATGACCTCCGTCCTCAAACTGCAAGGCACGCTACCGCTCATCACCGAACGCACACAATCTTACAAGACCCTCATGGAGCAGGAGATCACCTCGCGCCACCAGTATCTGGAAATGGAGCAACAACGCATTCAGCAAGAGCAAGACCTGGCAGGCTACCGCGCACAGGTTCATGAACTGAGCGCTTCCATTTCAGCGATCACAGCCCAACTCGACACGCTCAAGGCCGAAGTGCAGAAGAACAACCTCCAGGAACTCAGCGAAACCAACCAACAAATCGACGCGGTCACGCAAGAAATCGTAAAGACCCGTCAACGCAACAAACAGCAGGTCCTCGTTTCTCCTATCGACGGAGCCGTCCAGCAACTCGCCATCCACACCGTCGGCGGCGTGGTGACTCCGGCGCAGGAACTCATGCAAATCGTTCCCGAATCGACGGAACTGGAAGTGGAGGCATTCGTTCTCAACAAAGACATCGGCTTTGTGGAGGAGGGACAGGAGGCGGAGGTCAAGATCGACACCTTCGACTTCACCAAATACGGCTTCATCGAAGGGACCATCATCGATCTGTCCAACGATGCGATTGCGGATGAGAACCTCGGCCTCATTTACCAGTGTCGCGTGCTCATCAAGAAAACAAAAATCCAGATCAATGACAAATGGGTGAACCTGGGACCGGGCATGTCGGTGATGGTGGAGATTAAAACGGGGAAACGCAAACTGATCGAATATTTCCTCAGCCCGCTCCTGCGCTACAAACAGGAAGCCATACGGGAACGGTGATAGAAACTTGAGAAAATCAGAAATCTAAGTATTGCAACGTACCGGGAGAAACATATGAGCAAAGTTTTTTACAAGCGGAAATCCTTCTGGATCATTTTTATGATCTTTATCCTGGCTCTATTGTATTGGAATTTTCTTAAAGAAAAGGAACAGGCTGAAAGACAAGCGTATCTGGATAGCCAGGTTTTCTTCTTTCGAGACCTTTACCACATTGATGTGCCTAAGGAATATTTGTGGGGGATAGAGGGTAATAAGGTTCGATTAAGAGCCGCATACCCTGGCATGGTTCCTTTCACTAAAGAAACAGCGCATAGATTTGCAACCAAACTTCCATCAGAAAGCGACAGGGTCAGTATTACACTGGAAAATGTTCCTCCATCTAATGATCCCAAAGACCTATTCAATAATAAAAATAATCCAGGACGTTACACAACGGAAAATACAATTCCAAGATTTCCCAGCATTAAGAAACACCCATTGCCTGATGGAATAAAAGAATCAGATAAAATCACTCGCTATACAAGGCAAACGTTCGAAAGCATGGATCGATACTCAGGGACTTTCGTAATCACTCAAGACAATGACCGTCTATCTACCGTAACTTGTATACTTTTGTCTTGCATAGGTAAAACAACCTGGAATGGAGATTTTAAAATTGAGTACATGTATTTAAAAAAGCATTTTAATAATATGGTGTCCCTTGACGAATCGGTCTTTAATTTAATCACAAGTTTTAATCCAAAACCTATTCAGAAAAATAAGGAGAATTAAGCGATGGCTACGTTGAGCGAATTAGTTGAACAAAATAGAAACGTTCTACAAAACTATCTAGACACAGGAAACTACACTGCTGGCTACGAATTAATGAAAGCAATTTCGGCAGTAGCCACTGATGCTAATCCTAATTCGACCGAATTTTTCAATAAAGCCATTGGCATCAATGGCAATGATCCCACCAATTTTTATAACGGATTAGTAAGAACTATTGTTGAATTCGCTTCTGTTAACAGAGGCCTTACGTCTGATCCTAACTTTGATTTTGAAAGTACCTTTCAGGCAAACTCAGACGATCTTGCTCGTACATTGATAGAACAAGCGCTAGGCCCAGAGGGATTCCCAACATTTGAAACCATTTTGACAACTGATAGGCAAAAAATGCTAGAGCACTTCCCGGGATTGGAAGAGGAAGATTATCCAGGGCATACTCTAGCTGTCCAGAAACTGTCTCCAAACAGTGAATTTTTTAATGTCATTCGTGAGGAGATGGAAACGCGCGGGGCATCTAATCTGCCAGAGAGCTTGAGAAAATATGAGGCGCTAGCTAGCTATTTGCTAAATGGCGCGGTTGGTCTATATGAGAATGTTGGTAATTTAGATTATGAAACTTTAAAAGAATTAGTTGGAGTTTATTTTGAAATCGTGGGCGACCCCAATAGAGAGATTTCAGACGCCTTCTTCAAAGTTAATGCAGACTTCCTCCTTGCAGAAACGCCTCCCCGAATCCGTCTTGATCCCTTAACTTTGGATTTGGATGGCGATGGGCTGGAGGTCTCCGACCTCAACAGCTCGACCGTCAATTTCGATCTCGACAACAACGGCTTCGCCGAGCGCACCGCGTGGGTCGGCGCCGACGACGGTTTGCTCGCGCTGGATCGGGACGCGAACGGAACGATCGACAACGGCTCCGAACTGTTCGGCGACGCGACCTCTATTAACGGAGGAACGGGAACCGCCGCAGACGGTTTCGCCGCGCTCAGCGATCTGGACTCCAACGCCGACGGCGTCATCGACGCCAACGACGCCCTGTTCTCCGACCTCAAAATCTGGCAGGACCTCAACCAGAACGGCGTCTCCGACGCTGGCGCCCGCTACGCAGGGGGAAGATTGAGCAGGCTTTCTCCCTTTTCAAACCTACCATACACAACTCAAAATTTTAATGATTCAGGTAAGAGCTCGATGCAACGAGCGGCGTAGACCATTCCTGCAAATAACATCAAGCCTTTACCTGTTTTCTTAAAATAATCAAGAACGACCAATTACATATTAATAATGAATGTCCACGCCCCCTCACCCTAGCCCTCTCCCTCCGGGGGAGAGGGGACGGACTTCGTCCGCTTAAATGCGACCAACGGGATGGATAGCAGTGCGAGTGGAGCCATTAAGGGACCAGCGGCACGCTGGCCGGGCGGACTTCGTCCGGGGATAAGAGCCGTAGATGTTTAGATTGCGCCTAATGGATTTGATAGCAATACGAGTGGAGCCATTAAGAGTCCAGCGGCACGCTGGTTAGTAGACGTCGAGGCGGTAGTAGATATCTTCTTCGAGTTTGTCGATATGCGGCTCGATGATTTTCAGCGTAAGGCGCGAGTCGCGCAGGAAGGTGATCTCCGGCATGGGGTTGCGTTGCGCCAGTTCGCGCAGGGTCTGCGTGCAGTAATGGTCGATATCGACGATCTGCTCCAGAATTTCCAGCGGCAGGTCTTTCAGGCCCACTTCATTTTTTTCGAGGAAACGTAGAAGGCCGATCAGGCGCAGTTTGGTGCGCACCACGTTATCGCGCAGTCGCGTGATGAGTAAAGACTCCGGTTCCTTGAGGTCTTCGCAGACCTGAAACAACAACTCGCGCAGGTGCGTGTAGAACGCATTATGTTGCGTCTTGTCGTAGAACAGTTTTCCTTCCCCGCCAAAAATCAGGTCGAATACCGATTCCAGCTTGTAGTCATCCGATCCCATGATGGTGTAGAGAATGGCGTTGAACTCTTCCGCGTCGACAGCCAGACCGAGGTCTTCGAAAATAGCTTTGAGCGATCCGGTTTTCCCGGTCGGCATGCGCACCGCTTCCTCGCACAGGTACTGGCTCGGCAAGGTATTGGCCATTGGAGCCAGTCGCACGCCTTCGCCTTCGCGACCGACGAGGGCGAGGTGGTTGAGCGATTCCAGAAATTCCGAAATATTGAAAGCCGAGAGCGGCAACAGCGTTTTATCCAGAGCCAGCAAACCGCGCAGGAGTTGTTTTTCCAGTCCCGCTTCGGCGAAGGACGGGTTTTCTTCGCACAGTCGCGCTAGTTCGTTTTCCAGGGAAACGTTGAGCGAGCGCAGTCGCAGGCGGTCTTCCCTCCACTGCGATTGCGGGTAAGGCTGAATCTGAAAAACTCCGTTATCGTAATCCAGCAGGCGGACAAGAAAATGATCGCCCTGGCGGCAGGGTCTATCACGGAACATATCGGTCAGGTCCCACACCGAAACGGTGATCGAGCTTTTGCCCGGCGCGCCTTCGTTGATCTGGATATCGCCGGGGAAATGCGTTCCAGCGGCGTACTGATAATAATGAATGACGTCTTCTATAAGGAAAGTTTGTCGCTCCTTCGGCAACTCGCGGCCCTGTGGATCGAAGAACACCAGATCGGACTCGTTGAGATCGTGCGATATGAAAGGGATGAGCCGGTGTCCGGGCAGAAAGCGGCGCCGCGCCAGTTCCATTTTCCCCAGCGGCAAGGACAGCGGGAAATCGCCGAGTTCGCGGAACACGGCGGGATAGGGCATGTAATCGTTCGACTCCACGCCGATGAGGTATTGGTGATGTTCGAGTCCGCGGCGCAAATCGTTCAGCGTGTCGGGGGCTATTTTGCGACGCCAGCGATTTTGTATTTTAGCAATAATTTCTTCCGCCTTGAGCGGGGATCGGGACTCTCTGATGACTTCGTCTGCGATGGTTTTCAGGGTGCGTCGTTTGGGCATGGTGTCTTTAACCGGGAAGGGGCATTGCGATGCCGGTTGGATCCGCTAATGGAGGCTCTGCAGAGTTACAATTTGCCTCCGCGACATGAAGTCGCGCTCTATGAATCTGGAAAAGCCTAGCATAATTTTAAAAAATTGTTAATTTTTTTATGATGGATTGAATTTTTTGAATCGCAGGACTATGATAAATTATCTCAACATTGTTCATCTAACCAAGGAGATACCATGGCTCTGAACCTGGAACCTGTTTATAAAGAAATTTTTGAGAAATTTAAAACGCGGAAGAAATTCAAGATCAACAAAATTGAAAATAACATGCTGACCCTGGATCAGGATGAAGAGATCTGCGGTCAAAAGGAACCGAAGGTTTTCGAGTTCAAAAGCCCGCGCGAATTCGAGGCCTTTGTGCAACAGGAAAATCTGGAAGAGATCAATATCGAGAAGCAGTTGAACGGCAACCAGATGCCTTACCGTTAAGCGGTGGGGATTTTTATTTAACGCTCCATTCGCCGTTTTCCAGCTGTATCCATTCGCCGGGCTTGGCCTTGTCGCGGTTGAGTCCGGCAAAGATTTTTCTGACCTTGGGCATGTCGTCCACCGAGAAAGTTTCGTTGGTGGCGATGATGCGTTCGAGAATCACCTGGCGGCTCTCGTTTTCTTCAGCGATGATGGTTTTCGCGAAGGTGAGGAACTGCTCGTCCTTGTTGGCGCAAGTCTTGTCGAGAAAAGCCAGGTCGCCTTCGGCGGTCTCTCCCGCGCAGGCGTCCTTTTTGAACTGCGCAATATCATCCTGATTGAACTCCTGCCTCTGCCGCGCCTGAATCGCCGCTCTTTTATCCTTGGGAACTTCCGCAACCGTTTTCAGCGCTCCGGTTTCATCCACCGAACGCACCGACGCAAGCAGGAGCATGTCGTTGCCGATCTCTTCATAGCTCCCCAGAATCTGGTTTTCCAACGCGGTTTTCTGATCGACCACCGTCACATCCACCGAAACCAAAGGCCCGCCGCAGGCGCTCAGCGCAAGGCAGAACAACCCGGCGCCGAAAGCGCGATGCAATTTGAATTCCGATATCTGATTGAAAAATTCCATGGCCTTATTGTCTCATAAAATTGAGATCATTCCCATTGTCCCAGCACCAGCGCCGAATTTTTTGAGCCGAAGGAGATGCAGTTGCTGATCGCTCGTTTGATCTTCACTTCCCGGCCCTGATTCGAGATGTAGTCGATATCGCATTGCGGGTCCGGCTTTTCCTGATTGATCGTCGGCGTCAGGTAGCCATGCTTTAACGAGAGCGCGGCGACGGATACACCGAGCGCGCCGGACGCGCCCTGCGGGTGCCCGATCATCGACTTGGTGGAACTGGTCGGAATGCTCTTGGCGTGACTGTTGAACGCCTGCTTGACCGCGAAGGTTTCGACCCGGTCGTTCAGCTCCGTCGAGGTGCCGTGCAGATTGATGTATTCGATATCTCCTTTATCAACGCGCGCGTCTTTCATCGCCAGCTTCAGAGCGCGGGTCGACTGCTTGCCGTCGGGCATGATGGCGACGCGGTGATAAGCGTCGCAGGTCGCGCCATAGCCCAGAATTTCCGCGTAAATTGGCGCGCCGCGTTTCTTGGCGTGTTCCAGTTCTTCGAGGATCAACATCCAGCTTCCTTCCGCCAGCACGAAACCTTCGCGATCCTGATTGAAGGGACGCGAGCCGCGCCTTGGGTCGTCGTTGAAATTCACCGGGTTCACCTTCATGCGCTGGAAACCGCACATCATCGCCGGAGTCACGCAAGCCTCCACGCCGCCGGAGAGCAACCAGTCTTCCTGACCGTATCGGATGGAGTTGAAAGCGTAGCCGATCGCGTCCGTCGAGCTGGTGCAACCGTTGGCGATCACATGGCTTCGCCCCATCAGGCCGAAGTACATGGAAATCTCGCTCGCCAGCATGCCGACGAGGGAATTGGAAATTGCGTAAGGGCTGATCTTGTGCTTCTGTCCGCTGAAATAAATTTCGAACTGCTTTTCGGAAAAATCGAAACCCGCGCCGCCGCTCCCGACCAATACGCCAAGGCTCTCGAAATCCTCTTCGTCGAACTCTGTCAGATCGATGCCAGAATCATTCAGGGCTTCTTTAGCCGCCGCCACAGCAAGCGGCGCCGCGCGCGGCAGTTTGTTGAGATCGCCTTTGGAGTAATAAGCGCCGGGATCGAAGTCCGAGACCTCGCCCGCGATCTGGCAGGTAAGATGCGAAGGATCGAAACTGGAAATGCGATCCACCCCGCTGAGTCCTTCGCAGGTATTGCGCCAAAAAGTTTCTTTGCCGATGCCGTTGGGGCTTACGGCGCCCAAACCGCTAATGACCACTCTTCGTGGGAACATGTAACTTTCTAATTCTTAGGGTTTTGCATAAATAGGACTAATGTTACCACATGCAGAATCCGGGAATCAAACCTTCTGGCAGGGGATGCGGAATAATATTTTTCCCCTCACCCCCGGCGAGGCGCCGGAGCCTTAACGCTCTGCCCGTACTGTTATCAATCCCGTTGGGCGCAATTGGAGCCGTCATCGCGAGCGCCTGATAAGGCGCGTGGCGATCCAGCGGCTTCAGGCATTTCGTGAAAGTCTCTGGATTGCTTCGTCGGTGGCCTGCCGCCACACCCGTAACGCTCAACTCGCATTGCTATTCACACTTTTCGGGCGCAACTGGAACTTTGCGGTTCTCATCCTGCGGGTGAAACCCGTCCCCCTCACCCAGCCCTCTCCCTGAGGGAGAGGGGTTTCTAACGCTCAACTTTTTCTGCTATCAATCTCTCTGAACGCAATCCAAAGCTACGGCCTTTATCCTGCGGACGTAGTCCGCCCGCGATGGGAGAGGGAATTTCTAACGCTCTGCCGCCCGTACTGCTATCAATCCCGTTGGGCGCAATTGAAACGCTTCGGCCTTTATCCTGCGGGTGAAACCCGTTCGTCATCGCGAGCGCCTGATAAGGCCGTGGCGATCCAGCGGCTTTAAGCGTTCTATGAAAGTCGCTGGATTGCTTCGTCGCTGACGCTCCTCGCAATGACGTCGCTTCGAGCCCAATCAAAACGTTTCGCCTATTTAGCATACGGGTGAAACCCGCCCTCTCCCTCAGGGAGAGGATACAGGTGAGGGTGGTTTTGCCCACAAAATAAAAAGCCGAAGCGTTTCGATTGCGCCCTGAAAGTGTGGATAGCAGAAGGAGTTAAGCGATATGTAACTGGCCACGGGCCAGAAAAAAAAACCGCCACCCAAAGGGCGACGGTTTTTTGTATATGGCTCCGGCGACTGGACTCGAACCAGTAACCCTGCGGTTAACAGCCGCATGCGCTACCATTGCGCCACACCGGAATGGTATTCATTTGAATTCGATTGTTTTCCGACGCCGCGTTTTATGCGTCGGGCCAAACCCTGTAAAAAGGAGTCGAATTGAATTAGGAAAATTAATCCATTAGCCTTGTAATGTCAAGCGGTTTTAACAATATTGCCCTGTCACTCCGCTCTCACAACTTCCTTTTTCCCGACCCCGCGCAGAAACAGCGTTCAGGTCATTTCCGTTCGGCCTTCCAGCGATTTGATCAAAGTCACCGAATCGGCGTATTCGATTTCGCCGCCCACCGGCAAGCCGCGCGCGATTCGCGTCACCTTCACGCCCAGCGGTTTCAGGGATCGGGCAATGTACGAAGCCGTGGTCTCGCCTTCCATATCCGGATTGGTGGCGATGATGACTTCGCGCGGGCGCGTCTTCGTCACCCGTTCCTGCAGGGCGCCGATGGTCAAATCGTCCGGGCCCAGCCCGTCCAGCGGCGAGATCACGCCCATCAACACATGATAAACGCCCTGAAACTCGCCCAGGTTTTCCATCACATAAACATCGTGCGGTTCTTCGACAACGCAAATGAGGGCGTCGTCGCGCGAGGGGTTCTTGCAAATCAGGCAGGGATTCTCTTCCGTGATCCCGTGGCAGATACTACAGAGAACGATTTTCTCCTTCACGTTGCGTATCGCATCGGAAAGTTTCTGCGCCCGTTCCGCCGGACCGCGCATCAGAAAAAATGAGAGCCGCTCTGCAGTCTTTTGACCGATTCCGGGCAGGCGCTTCAATTCCTCGATCAAATCTGTAACTGGAGGGGGTCGTTTCACAAATATTTTTTCAGAAAATCAGGACGGGTTTCGTCCTGAACAGAAAGGGGAATCAGGGAAATAATCCCGGGATTTTGATGCCGCCGGTCAGGCGAGTCATTTCTTCCTGGGCCAGCTCTTTAACTTTGCGATGCGTTTCATTCACCGCGCCGACGATCAAATCTTCCAGAACCTCACGGTCTTTCATGTTGATCAGTTCTTCGTCGATTTCCACGGAAAGAATCTCATTCGCCCCGTTGGCAGTGATTTTTACCATGCCGCCGCCGGTCGAAACCTCCACGCGTTTCTGCGCGAGCTCTTCCTGAATTTCGGCCAGCTTGCTTTGCATTTGCTGGGCCTGCTTGAACATCGATCCTATATCTTTACCAAACATATCGTCTATCGCTTGACCACCCCGCCAAAGATTTCCAGGGCGTCTTGTATGATTTCGTTTTCAGTTATCAGCTTTTCCTTATTATATGCTTCTTGATCTTCCTTGTCTTGCAAATTTGTCTCCGTGGGAATCGTTTGCTTTGGCCCGACGGTGAGTTGTACCGCAACATCGAAATCGCAAATGGACTTTGCCGATTTTTTTAAAAGATCAACATAATCTTCGCCTTCCGCCAATTCCTTGCTGAAGGCGTCGAAGAACTGAAGATGCAATTCGCTGGAGGTCAATTTAACGAGCTGACATTTTTCGAGGATCGATTCAAAGAAGGGCTTTTTACCGCAAATATCACGTCGAATTTCTTCCCAATGCGAGCTTTCGTCCTTCTTCCTGACTGCGGTTGCCGGCGCGGCCTCTGCCTGAGGCGCTTCAAGCGCCTGCGATGAAGGAGGCGGGGCTGATTCAGGCGCCTTTTGCTTTTGCGGAACAGCGACGCTTTCAGGCGCTGGCGATTCAGTTCTTAATTTTTTTTTTTCAGCCGGGGCGGCCGAAGGCGGCTCCATGCGATTCAGGGTCTGAATCATTTCGTCGATCTTCTGATAAGGTCGTGCGTCTGTGAGGCGCAGGACCGACATTTCAAAAATCATCTGGCTCAAAGCGCTGCGACGCATATCCCCTTCGGTGCGCGACAACACCATGAAAAACTGCTTCAATTCATCTTCATCGAACGACTCCGCCTGTTTTTTCAAGGTCTCCAGTTCGCGATGCGCGCCCAGAATGCTTTCCGGATTTTTCGATATTTTGACAAAGGCCAGATTGCGCACGTATTCCGCCAGGTCGCGGCAAAATAAAATCAGGTCCTTGCCCTTGCCCGCCGCTTCCTGAATCTGCAGGATCAAGGCATCCGCCTGTTTTGCGATCAGCCCATTGATGAACCGTTCCAGATCCTGCCTGCCGACAATACCGAGCGCGGTTTCCACCGAATCCTGCGTGATGTCCTTGCCGCAATAGGCGATGGCCTGATCGAGCATGCTCTGCGCGTCGCGCATGCTTCCAAATCCATTTTTAGCGATGGCTTCCAGACTGACCTCGTCGACCTGGATGCCTTCCTTTTCGCAGATCAACTGCAATTGCCGAACGATCTGGGTCTGGTTGAGCGGCTTGAATTCAAACCACTGGCAACGCGACAGGATCGTCTCCGGTATCTTGTTCAATTCCGTCGTCGCGAAAATAAACAAGGTGCGCGCGGGCGGTTCCTCCAGCGTTTTCAATAAGGCGTTGAAGGCGCTCTTGGAGAGCATATGAATTTCGTCGATGATATAAACCTTGTAGCGGCAGGACACCGCGCCATACTGGATATTCTCGATGAGATCGCGGATCTCATCCACGCCGTTGTTCGAGGCGCCGTCGATCTCGCGCACGTCGAGGCAGGCGCCTTCGCGAATCTGCACGCAGTTTTCGCAAACATCGCAAGGCTCTTCGCCCGGGCCTTCCACGCAATTGAGCGTCTTGGCGTAAATCCGCGCCAGCGTGGTTTTGCCAACGCCGCGCGTGCCTGAAAATAAATAGGCGTGCGCCACCCGATCTAAAGCGACGGCGTTTTTCAAAGTCTGGACGATCGCTTCCTGCCCAACCAGTTCCGCAAATTTCTGCGGTCTCCATTTGCGCGCTGATACCTGGAATTCCATAAAATCAAGGTGGGAACGGGACCGACTGCGCCCCTTGGCTTAAATAAATAACGGTCTTGATGCATCAAATTCAAACTTGCGGTTTACTCCGCCGCAGGCTTTTGATTTTGCTTTACATCATCGCCGCATGCAACATTTTTTATGAAATTTCATGAAGACTCGCCTGTGAAAACGGTCCGTCTGCAAGCAGTCGCAGTATCGTTAGGAGTCAGCTCGCCGCTTTATAAAAAAATGCTCGCAAGGACAAGGCCTCATGACGCCAGGGCCAGATTTTAGAATTTTGTATCGTGGGGAAATAATAGGAGGGCATGGGGCCGAATCCGCCCCTTTGCTACAAAAAAATAAAGGCAGAATTGCTGGGTGATCTTGCAGCGCCCATGGTATTTTGCTACCGCTGCTTCCTTCCGGACCTGACGGGGTTCACAAAGCCATGTCGCGCAAGGCCCAACAAAACTGCCCAAATTTGAATGTCTTGATTTGCCGAAGCGAAATACGGAGAGGGAGGGATTCGAACCCTCGGTAGGGGTTAACCTACACACGCTTTCCAAGCGTGCGCCTTCAACCGCTCGGCCACCTCTCCCGTCGCCGGTATCAGCCTTTACGGTCGCCCGCTCGGCTTGCTTCTGTATAAAACTATCCGCCTGTCCTGGTCGCGCCGTCCGGCAACAGGGCTAACAAAGAACGGAGAGGGTGGGATTCGAACCCACGGTACCCGGATGGGTACAATAGATTTCGAGTCTATCGCCTTCGACCTCTCGGCCACCTCTCCTTAAAAGCGCGTGGACAACGCCCCCGAATACTGCAGGATCGGAACGTGACCGAAAAAAGAGTGCGCCCAGGAGGACTCGAACCTCCGACCTACGGTTCCGCAAACCGTCACTCTATCCAACTGAGCTATGGGCGCACAATATCTGTTTGTTATGACACGTTTGCAGGTATAAAGTCCAGTAATTCCACCTTGTATACATCATGTTCGAATGCATACAGGCCGGGATAATTGGCAAACGCCCACCCCTTATAAATTCTTTTTCCGTTTTCTTCAACCAGGAGTTGCACCGCCGGATTGAGCGGCTCATTGTTCATGGAAGAATACGACGATTTGTTCATCACAAAATTCGGGAAAAACGGACCGACCGTCACTTTCAGGCCCGCATCCTTCAACTCAAATGAAGTCCCCAAGTCGATCGTCTTGATCTGCGTGAGTTCTTCATCCTTTTTATGACCCACCAGCAATTTCACCGATTTCCATTTGCCCTTGAGGTCTTCAGGGATGAATAATTCCCGATCTAATTTTTCCTGACCCTGGACCTGCGGGTGATTTTTATTATCCCCGCCCAAAGAACCTTCAGGATAAGTCTCTGCAACCTGAAGCTCCTGCGGATTCGCCGCTTCCACCGCCCGGCGACTGCTCGAACCTTCCGGCAGATTTTCCGGCATCTTGGCCTGTTGCGCATCCAGCTTCAACGGCTCGTCGGCTTCCATCGAACAAGCCGTAAAGCTCATCGCCAAAACCGCCAGTCCCAGACTATTGATCAGTATACGATTCATATTCATATCCACCGCATTGAATTCATTGTTTGCTCCGTCGCCAAACCCAAAAATGGCGCTACGGAGAGGGTTCGGTGTTACGTAACACCATGTATCATCCCTCGCCAAGTCAATAGATGGGGCTACGGAGAGGGAGGGATTCGAACCCTCGGTAGGCTTTTGACCTACACACACTTAGCAGGCGTGCGCCTTAAGCCAGCTCGGCCACCTCTCCATACCCATGAATCGTTTCAACTTGATTTCACAACCCCAGACACGAGGTCTGAACGCTCTGAAAACAAGTTGAAAAATATGGCGGAGGGAGTAGGATTCGAACCCACGGAACTTTCGTTCAACGGTTTTCAAGACCGCCGCCTTAAACCACTCGGCCATCCCTCCTTGGATATTTCATACTCATCCACTTGGCCGTATTTGTCAAGCCGTCCATTTTGCAGAAATCTTCGTTATAATTCAACCATCTTTTTGATTAATTTCGCTTATTTTCATATTTTTTTATTTTGGAGAGTAAAAATACAACTCTTTTGACCCGTTTCAAATGAATCATCTTGTTTCAAGGTTTTCAGAACGTTTTTTAAACCTCCGTTTAACAAGCAAAACTTCTGTTTTTATTCAGGTTTTTTTGCATTGTGAAAAGCGCATACTAGTCGTATACTAGTTTTTCAAAAACTAGTATACGATTTAAATATTAAAAATATACAACATATAAGCAGGCATATTTTTGTAAACCACTACATAAGGTATATTACTTCGCATACTAGTCGTATACTATTTTTTGAAAAACTAGTATACGACTTTAAAAGATGAAATCATGAAACTTCCTGAAACACCGCCGGATACAGTAGAAATCCTTGGATCTATAGGATCGGATATGCCCCTACTTTTAAAAATACTTGATTGGGATCAATCCACCGATCAAAAAGGACGCTACCTGCATTGGGAAGATCTCAAATACAAAATCCCTCCTCCGGAGGGACTCTCTTCCGAACAATGGTGGGCGGCGGTAAAAAATTCACGAAAAAAACTATCCAAAAACCTCCCTTTGCTGGATAAAAACCAGGCACCGTTCCATTTTGTCAACACGGATGCCGTGCAAAAAGAGTTGAACTGGCTGGCAAAAAACGCGGCGGGAAATCTTTCCTCTCCCGACTCAATGATGAATCCCGAATTGAGAAAAACCTATCACATTCGCTCCCTCATCAACGAAGCGATCAACTCAAGCCAACTGGAAGGCGCCACCACTACAACCGATGCGGCGAAAGAAATGATTCGCCAGGAAAAGAAGCCGACAGATCATGGCGAACAGATGATTTTCAATAATTATCATGCGATGCAATTCATCTCAGAGATTAAAGAGGAACCGCTTTCACCAGCGATAATTTTTGAGCTCCATAACAAACTGACCGAACAGACCCTGAAAAACCCGGAGTCCGCAGGGAAATTGAGGCAGGATAGGGACAATATCGTTGTCGCGGATGCGCTCGACAACACCACCCTGCACGTGCCGCCGCCCGCTAAAGAATTGCCCGAGCGGCTACAGCGGCTGTGCGATTTCGCCAACGAAGAAGACGGCGATACCTTCATCGATCCCATCATCAAAGCGATCGTATTGCATTTTGCCTTTGCCTACGACCACCCTTTTGTCGACGGCAACGGACGCACCGCGCGCGCCCTGTTCTACTGGTACACTTCCCGACAAGGCTATGGTTTGATCCAGTACACATCCATTTCGCAAATCCTTAAAAAAGAACCCGAGCAATACAAAAAAGCTTTTTTACTTTCGGAAAGCGATGACAACGACCTGACCTATTTCATCCTTCACCAACTTTCGGTTCTTAGAAAATGCCTCGAATCCCTGTTTGAATATCTTAAAAAAGAAACGGAAGAAATCGAACAGGCCCGAAAAGAACTGGAAGGAAAAAAACACCTGGCCCAGCGAATGAACCATCGGCAGATCAATCTGCTAAAACACGCGCTTAAAAACCCGCGATACGCATACACCGTATACGGGCACCAGAACACTCACGGCATTGCCTACGAAACCGCGCGCAAAGACCTCATGGAGATGGCAGATACTTATAAAATGCTGGTGAAGAAGAAAAAAGCCCACAGCTACCTCTTCGAAGCGCCTGCCAACCTGAGAGAACGCATCCAGAAAAGCCGGGGGCGGGCAACGCCCGCTGGATAAGAGCCGCAACGTTGCAATTGCGCTCTAACGAAATTGATAGCAGTGGGGGGATTGCATTAGAAAACCCTCTCCCCTCGCGGGAGAGGGCTGGGTGAGGGGGCAGGCATTGCCTGCTGAATTTAAGGCCGCAACATTTCAATTACACCCTGTAGAATAGAAAAGATAAGCATTACGGCCCCGGCGACACGCCGGGCGGACGACGTCCGCTGGATAAGGGCCGCAACGTTTCGACTGCGCTCTAACAAGATTGATAGCAATGCGAGTTAAGCGCTAGGAAATAGTTTGGAGTCCGTTCAGGTAGGGACGCAAGGCGGTGGGAACTTTGACAGAGCCGTCTTCCTGCTGGTAGTTTTCCAGAATGGCGACGAACAATCGACCCGCGGCAAGGCCAGAGCCATTGAGCGTGTGGACAAACTCCGGCTTGCCTTCCTTGCGTTTGAATTTGATGGAACCGCGTCGCGCCTGGTAGTCGGTGAAACTGCTACAGGAAGATATCTCGCGATAGGCCTGCTGCGCCGGGAGCCAGACCTCCAGGTCGTAAGTCTTTGCGGCGGAAAAACCCAAGTCTCCAGCGCACAAGGTCATCACCCGATACGGAAGCTCCAGTTTTTTCAGAATGCTTTCCGCATCGGCGACCAGAGCATCCAGCTCCTGCTCCGCCTGTTCCGGCTCGACGAATTTGACCAGCTCCACTTTGTCGAACTGATGTTGACGGATCAGGCCCTGCGTGTCTTTTCCATAAGACCCCGCCTCCCTGCGAAAACAGGGGGTGTAAGCCGCGTACTTGCGCGGCAGATCGCTGTAGGGCAAGGTCTCATCACGATGATAATTGGTGACCGGCACTTCCGCTGTGGGGATGAGATAGAGCGGGTCGTCGCGCATGCCAAACAGATCGTCTTCGAATTTTGGCAACTGTCCCGTCGCCGTCATGCTCTCACGATTGACCAGAAAGGGCGGGTACAATTCTTCATAACCGTTCTCGCGCACCTGCACGTCGAGCATGAAGTTAATGAGACCGCGCATCAATTGCGCGCCGACATTTTTGTAAACCGCAAAGCGCGAACCGGAAATTTTGGCGGCGCGTTTCAGATCGATCAAGCCCAGGCTCTCGCCCAGCTCCACATGATTTTTCGGTTTGAAATTGAATTCGCTTATCTCGCCGCAAATACGCTCCAGGCGGTTATCCGTCTCCGCCAGACCGTCGGGAATCGTCGCGTCCGGCATGTTCGGAATATGCAACAATGCATCGAGCGATTGCGCCTCGGCATCGTTGACCTTCTCATCCAGTTCGCGAATCTGTTCTTTAATGGATTTCACTTCCTCCATCAATGCGTCGGCGTTCTGGCCTTCTTTTTTAAGGCGGCCCACTTCTGCGGACAATTTTTTATTTTTGCCCTTCAGCGCTTCCGCGCTCTGCAACGCGTTTCTCCGCGCTTCGTCCAGCGCCGTCAGCTTGTGAAGACGCTCTCCGAAATCGCCGCCGCGTCTTTCAAGCGCCGTTTGAACGCTTTTCAAATCTTCTCTGATGAGTTTAATATCCAGCATATTATTTCTTTTTGATGCGTTTTTTCACGCCTTCCAGCTTGATCTGTAATAAAGAGGGATAAGGATAACGTCCTTCAAGCGCTTTGAATTTTTCGTAAGCCGTCTCCAACTCGCCCTTTTCTTCCAGACAGGAAGCCAGCACGAATTCCATCTCAGAGGTGAACTTGCTGTCCGGATTTTTTTTCAGTATGCGATTATAGCGATTTTCAACTTCTCCGCAACGCCCCAGGCCGTATAAAATCTCTAAAATTTTAAAATCGGATTCATTCGCAACTTCTGAATCCGGGTACTCTTCAATCAGGTCTTCATGTTCCGCAAGCGATTGCTCCAGATTCTGCATCTTGTAATAAATCATTGCGATGCGAAATTGCTGATTAGCTTTTTGTTTGGGATTTTGCGATTGATTGATCAGATTCTGGTTCTCTATGATCGCCTGATCGTAATCCTTGAAATGATATTCCATGATCTCCGCGATCGCCCTCTGCGACTCATGCGCGAACACGCTCTTCGGGTTCAACTCCTGCAGTTCCTTGAAATACACGATGGCCTGGGCGCTGTCTCCCAAACTGAAATGGTGTATTTCCCCCAGACGGAACAAGGCCTCTTCCGCGACAGGGCCGGTGGTCTCTTCGTTCAGGACGGATTTGAACATCTCAATCGCGGAATAATTGCGACCTTTGATCCACTCCTCATTCGCCTTCATGATCAAAGGCGGCGATGAATTGTCTTTACAGGAAAGAAGGGAAAGCAAACAAATGAAGAGAATTAAACGCAAAATAAAAACGAAAGGATTGTTTCGAAGCTGAATGGGTTCAGGAAGGGAAGGACCGATCACACCGACTTTCATTTCGGCTCCCGGTCGCCTCACTCAACCAGTTTTTCAACGCTGACCACGCGATTTTCTTCACTCAAAGCGACCAGACGAACGCCCTGCGTGTTTCTGCCGATCACCGAAATTTCATTGACGCTCATCCGCACAATATTGCCGTTAGAGGTGATGGCCAACAGCTCGTCGCTATCCATCACCTGCCGCACCGCAACCACGGAACCGATCTTGTCGTTGCATTTGATGGTGATGATTCCCAGACCGCCGCGCGCCTGAATGCGATATTCATCCAAAGGCGTCCGTTTGCCATAGCCCCGGTCCGTCACCGTCAACAGCGCGTTGCCCGGCGCCACCACTTCCGCGCCCACCACCCGGTCGCCGCTTTTCAGTTTGATGCCGCGAACGCCGCGCGCGGTTCTGCCCATCGGCCGCGCCTCTTCCTGATCGAAGCGAATCGACATGCCATTGCGGGTCGCCAGCAAAACATCGCTCCCCTTTTCGCACAATTCAGCGGCGATCACCTTGTCGTTGTCTTCGATGGTCAGGCCGATGATGCCGCCCTGACGCGGCTTGCTGTAAGCCATGAGCGGCGTTTTCTTAACGAAACCCAGTTCCGTTACCGACAACACATACTGATCCTCGCGGAATTCGCGCACCGCCAGAATGCTGGCGATGTTTTCGTCCGGTTGCAACTGAAGCAGATTGGCGATGGCCTTGCCCTTGGCAATGCGGGTGACTTCCGGAATGAAAAAGACTTTCAGCCAGTGAACCTTGCCGATATTGGTGAACACCAGCAGATAACTGTGCGTCGAAGCGATGAACAATTTCTCCACCACGTCCTCATCGCGCAAGTCCATGCCCTTGATGCCCTTGCCGCCGCGCCGCTGGGCCTTGTAATTGTCCATCCCCTGGCGTTTGATATAACCGCTCCGGGTGTAGCTGACCACCACGTCCTCTTCGGCGATGAGGTCCTCCATGTCGATGATATCGAGTTCGCCTTCGACAATCTCGGTGCGCCGTTCGTCGCCGTATTTCTTTTTGATCTCCGTCAACTCATCGCGGATGATGCCGAGTTTGACTTCGTCATGCGAGAGAATATTTTCCAGTTCGCCAATCAATTCAACTATCGCCGCCAGTTCATCGAGTATTTTTTGTCGTTCCAGACCCGTCAGACGTTGCAGACGCATTTCCAGAATGGCTTTAGCCTGGATTTCCGAAAGCTCAAAACGTTCCATCAACTGCGTGCGGGCGATCGTCGGGTCTTCCGACTGGCGGATCAGCGCGACCACTTCGTCCATATTGTCGACGGCAATTTTCAAACCCTCGAAAATATGCTCGCGCTCGCGCGCTTTTCTCAGATCGTATTCCGTCCGCCGGGTGACAACCTCTTTGCGGAAGAGAATGAAATGATGAATGATTTCCTTCAGGTTCAATACCTTCGGCTGCTGATCGACCAGCGCCAGCAGGATGATGCCGAAGGTTTCCTGCAACTGCGTATTTTTGTAAAGGGAGTTGATGATCACATCCGCAACCGCGCCCTTTTTCAACTCCATGACCACCCGAACGCCGTCGCGATCCGACTCGTCGCGCAAATCCGAAATCCCTTCCAGACGTTTTTCGCGCACCAGCATGGCGATCTTTTCGACAAAACGCGCCTTGTTCACCTGATACGGCAATTCGCGAACCACCAATTGCTCGCGGTCGCCTTTTTTCAGCTCTTCAATCTCCACGCGACCGCGCACCTTAATGATGCCGCGTCCCGTGCGATAGGCCGAATGGATGCCGGACGTTCCGTAAATGATGCCCTGGGTCGGGAAATCCGGCCCCGGCACAATGCTCATCAATTCTTCAAAGGAGCAATCCGGATTGTCGATGGTGTGAATGACCGCTTCAAGGATTTCAGAAATATTATGCGGAGGAATATTCGTCGCCATGCCCACGGCGATACCCGACGCGCCGTTGATCAGCAAATGCGGCAGCGCCGAAGGAAGCACCGCCGGTTCTTCCAGCGATTCGTCGTAGTTGGGCGTGAAACGGACCGTCTCCTTTTCCAGATCCTTCAATAATTCCTGGGTGATCTCCGACATGCGGATCTCGGTGTACCGCATCGCCGCCGCAGAGTCGCCGTCGATGGAACCGAAATTGCCCTGACCGTCCACAATTGGATAACGCTGGGAAAAATCCTGCGCCATGCGCACGATGGTGTCATAAACCGCCGTGTCGCCATGCGGATGGTATTTACCGATCACGTCGCCGACAATACGCGCCGATTTCTTATACGGCTTGTTATGGACATTGCCCATCTCGTGCATGGCGAACAAAATACGCCGATGCACCGGCTTGAGACCGTCGCGCACATCCGGCAAAGCCCGACCAATGATCACGCTCATCGCGTAATCGAGGTAAGAGACCCTCATTTCATCGTCAATATTGATCGGCTCTATTACTTCGGGCATAACCCTTTTTCCTTAAAAAATAAAACGTTCCGCAAAAAATATTCCTGCGATTAAATGTCGATATTCTTGGCCTGCAAGGCGTTATCCTGAATGAACTTGCGGCGCGGCTCCACCTGATCGCCCATCAAAGTCGTGAACAATTCCTCCGAGGCCACCAGATCGTCCGCACGAACCTGCAAGAGCGCGCGCTGATCCGGATCCATCGTAGTTTCCCACAACTGATTGGGATTCATCTCGCCCAGGCCTTTGTATCGTTGAATGTACAATCCCTTTTTCGCGCTTTCCAGAAGCGTCGTCAGCAATTCTTTTTTGTCGTTAACAATCGTAATATCGTTGTTATTATTCAACTCAAAGGGAGGATAATCCATCTCCCGGATTGGATCATAAACCTGGCGAATTTTCTGCATGATCGCCGATTCGACAAAACCGATATTGATCTTGATCTCGAATTCGCGGCCCCAGTTCATGCCGCTCAGGAAAAATTTGTACAATTGATTTTCCTGATTCAACTCGATACGAAGCGAGAAATTTTTGATTTCATGATTCAAGTCGCAACGGTTGTTCTCAGAAGCAACCCGGCCCACCAGGCGACCTTCGCCCTGCGCTTCCAGTTGCAGTTGATACTTTTCAAGCAAAGCCGGGTCCAACGAATCCAGTTCGCCGCAATTGACAAATTCAATCGGGAGATTGAAACCGCCCTGCATGTACTGGCTTTGCTCGCGTCTCGCCTCGTCTATCTGCAAATCGATGATACGCGCAACGCAATGCAGGATCGCTTCCAGCGATTCAAAGTCCTTGCGCTCGATATCCGAAGCGATCAATGCGTTCAACAAGGAAGGCGGGATATTGTTCTTCACCACCTGCTCAAAACATTCCTTGAAGCGCAATAATCGGTTGACCACTTCCGCCAGCGAACCTTCTTTAGAAAATGAATCGCCGCGCGCGTTTTTCAACTCCATTTTCTCAGTTCCTTTTTCCACGAGATAATGGATCAAGGCCTTTTCATTTTTCAGATACTCTTCGACTTTTCCTTTTTTGACCTTGTACAAAGGCGGTTGCGCGATGTAGAGATAGCCCCGTTTGATCAGATCCGGCATCTGACGGAAGAAAAACGTCAACAACAGCGTTCGGATATGCGCGCCGTCGACGTCCGCGTCGGTCATGATGATGATTTTGTGATAACGCAAATTCTCAAGGTTGACGTCCTTGCCAATGCTCGTGCCCAGCGCCGTGATCAAGGTGCGAATTTCATCGCTACCGATCATCTTTTCGTAACGCGCTTTTTCAACGTTGAGGATCTTACCCTTGATAGGCAGGATGGCCTGAAATTTTCGATTGCGACCCTGTTTGGCCGAACCGCCAGCGGAATCTCCCTCCACGATGTACAATTCCGACAATTCCGGGTCTTTTTCGGCGCAATCCGCCAGCTTTCCAGGAAGCGAACTGATCTCCAGAGCGTTTTTGCGGCGCACCAGGTCTTTCGCCTTCTTCGCCGCCTCCCTCGCCTGCGCCGCCGCAATGGCTTTGCCCACAATCGCTTTCGCTATCTGCGGATTTTCCTCAAACAACTGACCCAGCTTGTCATTAACAATCTGCTCGACCATACCCTTCACTTCGGTATTGCCCAGCTTTCCTTTCGTCTGCCCCTCGAACTGCGGTTCTGGGATTTTAACGCTCAACACGGCAACCAGACCCTCGCGCACATCGTCGCCGGAAATAGATACATTGACGTTTTTCAACATTCCATTCTGCGAAGCGTAACTGTTGATAGTGCGCGTCAAGGCCGCGCGGAAACCGGTGAGATGCGTTCCGCCGTCGCGCGTATTGACGTTATTGACGTAAGAAAAAATCTCATCAACATAGCTATCGTTGTATTGCATCGCCAGATCGAGATAACACTCCTCGCGATCCAGTTCGATATGAATGGGCTGGTCGTGCAAGGTCTTCTTGTTGGTGTTGAGATGATCCACAAAGGAAACGATGCCGCCTTCGTAGAAAAATTCATCATTGCGACCGTCGCGCTCGTCTTTCAGTTGAATCTTCACGCCCTTGTTCAAAAAGGACAATTCCCTGAGACGATTCGCCAGAATCTCAAAACTGAAGGTCAACACCTCGAAGATCGTGCCATCCGGCTTGAAAACGATCTTGGTGCCGCGTGAATTTGTTTTTCCGATGACATCCAGGGTGGTGACCGGTTTTCCCGCCTGATACTTCTGAACGTAAATCTGTTCGTTTCTGCGGATCTCAAGATGCAGGTCTTCAGACAGCGCATTCACAACCGAAACGCCAACCCCATGCAAGCCCGCAGAGACTTTATAACTGTTTTTGTCGAATTTGCCGCCGGCATGCAACACCGTCATCACCACTTCCGCCGCCGATACATTGCGATCCGTATGCAAATCCACAGGGATGCCGCGACCGTTGTCGCTCACCGTCACGCTGTTATCAATGTGAATGATGACCCGGATGAAATCGCAATGACCCGCATTCGCCTCGTCAATGCTGTTGTCCACCAGCTCAAAAATGAGATGATGCAAGCCATTGGCGCCGGTTCCTCCGATGTACATCGCAGGGCGTTTGCGAACCGCTTCGAGGCCTTCCAGAATTTTAATATTGCTGGAATCGTAAACTGGGCTGTCGGTCGATTGATCCATTAACTATTACGTAAGTAGATTAACTGAATAAAAATATAAACAAGAAGAAGTAGTAGGGCCTGTTTATTATGTGGAGAATCGCATTAAGTCATCGATTCTATTAGGAATTTTCAATGCAGAATCTGTTAGTCAAGCAGTCAGTTTCCAAGGCTGGTTGGGCGCTAATTTGCGTACACTAAAGTATACCTTATTTTGACCCTTTAAATCACATTTTTTATACAGCTTTCCAACAATTTATTCACGTTCGATTTTCTTGATGATGCTTTGCACCGAGCCTGAAATATCAGAACTTTCTTTGATCAGGTTGGAGATCTGGCGGTAAGAATATAAAACTGTGGTGTGATCTTTTCCCCCAAACTGTTTGCCGATTTCCGGGAGCGAAGTCTGGGTGTATTCCCGCGACAAATACATGGCGATCTGGCGAGGGACTGAAATATTGCGCGAACGCTTCTTCGATTTGAGATCGGAAACCTTCAGATTGTAGTGGGAAGCTACTATTTTCAATATCTTGGGGACATTGAAGTTCTTGTTTTTATCGTAGGTGAAGTCCTTCAAAACGTCTTTCGCCAGCTCCAGGGTGATCTCTTTACGGGTGAACGAGGCAAAAGCAATGATCCGCAACAACAGGCCTTCCAACTCGCGAATATTGGTTTTGATATTGCTGGCGATGAAAAGATTGACGTCGTTCGGAACGTTTTTCTTGTGAAACTCCGCTTTTCTTTCAAGAATCGCCACTTTCGTTTCTAAATCCGGCAATTTGATGTCCGCAATCAGACCCGACTCGAAGCGCGAGCGCAGGCGCTCTTCAATATTGTGGATTTCCTTCGGGTAACGGTCGCTCGACAGGACAACCTGCTTGTGCGACTCGTACAGGGCGTTGAATGTGTAAAAGAATTCCTCTTGCGTCCGTTCTTTGCCCGCGATGAACTGGATATCGTCCACCAGCAAGACATCGAGAGGACGGTATTTTGCCCGAAAATCAGGCATCCGGTCTTTTCTCAACGATTCGATCAAATCGACGGTGAATTGCTCTGCCGTTAAATAGCGCACATGAACATTGGAATTATTGCGCAGAATTTCGTTGCCGATCGCGTGCAGTAGATGGGTTTTCCCCAGCCCGACTCCGCCATATAAAAACAAGGGGTTGTAGGCCATCGCCGGGTTCTTGGCAACGGCTTGAGCCGCCGCCTGGGCAAACTGGTTGCTGGAACCCACAACAAAGCTGGAAAAAGTGAATTTAGGGTTCAATGTTGAAGCTGGACCTTGCTCCATCCGCTCCGCAGACAAAGTTGGCGCTGGAATTTCAATAACAGGACTGGAATTTTCCTGCTCTTCGCCAAATTCCGGATCGATATAAAAATCAATCTCAGGGGCCGCGCCTGTGACTTTTTTTACGGATTCCTGAATCAAATCCAGGTAATTTTCCTCAAGGCATTTTTTGTAAAAATAATTCGGAACTGCTATTAAAAATGAATTTTCTTCGTATGATCGAATATAGGTAGGAGAAAACCAGGTTGCATAGTTTTCAGCATGTATCTTACTTTTTACGTGGTCGAGACAACGATTCCACAGGACATCAGGAGAGTTCATAAACACCCGGTATTTTGTTAAGGATTGGAGGGAATCAGGAGGAATACTATTAAACCCCGGCCTAAAAATCAAGCCCTAAAAAAGTTTCACGCGATTTTTATTATAAAACCCGAAAAATCAATCCGCTTTTAAAATCTCTTGCCGCAGAACATCGCAAAAAATAGCAAACCCCTCATTTATTATCGATATAAATCATTATATTTAAAAGGGATATGGAAACATACCCTTGTCCCAGCAGACAATAGTTAAGAAGCCCTCTCGCGAATACAACGAAGGGCTTCTCGTCTTGGAGTATCAAATCGAGAATGGCTCGAAGGCAATTCCTTTCGTTTCAGGGATGGATTGACCCAGGCCATTAAATTTTGGGAATCAGATTGACTGTCACCTTCCTGTCCGAGTGCGCATCGGGCTTTTTCCTTCCAAAAAGCGGGGGGATTTCTTCCTCCCGCTTCTTACCTTTTTTACTTGGAAAACAAGCCTTTGCCGTGGCGATGCATCGAAAGCCAGATTTCCGATTTCCAAAAAATCAATCGGCGCTGGATGGCTGGTTCTTGCCGATTCAGCGATGGAGACAAGCCTCGTTATGGGAACTCTTCCGAAGTTAGCCTCCGGTCTTTCCGACCTCCATGAAGAGCTGGAGCTGGCGCGTCAGGGAATGCGCAAGCTCATCGAAAACGCGCCGGATGACTTGCAGGCGCACCGGGTCTACTGCCTCTACGCCGCGAAGACCATGGAAACCTACAAGACCGCGCTTCAGGCGATGACGCTCGACCGGGACAAAATCCTCATCGACGCTCTGATGAGCGTGGTTCTGGTCCTCAATGAAAAAAAGGAAAACGCCGCCGCCGAAACGGTGGGGCGATATCTCGAAGCGATCGAGCAGAAAGCGAAGGAACAATGGCGTCAGTTTGGGGAAACAAGCTGGCCCGGGGAAACGAAGCGATCCGGACGCTCATCGAGTCATCCGTCCGCCCCTTCATCGAAACCGGGGAGAAAGAAAAAATCCAAAGAAAGCAAAACGCCCTCGACGACCTGACGTTTTTTGCCCAGACTTATTTTCCGCATCATTTGACCGATCAACCCTCCGTCATGCATGAGGAGCTTTATGCAACCTATCAATCCGTCATTCTACAATCTGAATCGAACGGCCAGGGCGACCGCGTGGCGCGGGCCGCCCCGCGCGGCAACGCCAAGTCGACGCTCAGCACGCTGATATTGCCCCTCTGGTGCATCGTCGGGAAAAGGCGCCGGTTTATCGGGGTGCTTTCCGACACCACCGAACAGGCTGAAGAATTTCTTGAGTCCATCAAAGCCGAGCTGGAAGCCAACGAACGATTACGGGAAGACTTTCCCGATGCATGCGCCAGAGGGCGCGCCTGGAAGGCGGGACAAATCATCACGCAAAACGGCGTGAAAGTGAAATGCTGGGGCAAACGCAAACGATTGCGCGGCGCCCGGCATGGCAGTCGACGCCCCGATCTGGTGATCTGCGACGACCTGGAAGACGATGAAAATATTGAATCGCCGGAACAACGCGAAAAAGACCGCGCCTGGTTCTTCAAGGCGGTGATGAAAATCGGAGGTCGCTACACCGTCTATCTGGTGATCGGAACGATCCTGCATTACGACTCGCTCCTGTCCCGACTGCTCAAACAACCGGGCTGGAAGGCCAGAATATGGCAGGCCGTTTTGCAATGGTCGCCGTCGCCGCTCTGGCAAGACTGGGAACGGCTCTTCCTCTCCGACGGAGAAGAGGCGGCAGATTGCTTTTTCAAATCACATCAAAAGGAAATGCTGGAAGGGGCGCAAGAGCTCTGGCCTGCGGGCGAACCTTATTACTATCTGATGAAGATGCGCCTGATCGACGGGCCGGCCTATTTCGATTCTGAAAAACAGAACGAGCCGATCCACCCTTCAGAACGCTTGTTCAACGAAGACTGGTTTCAGTTCTGGGACGATTCCTGTTTTTCTTCTCAGGGTTCTCTGGTCCTGCAAGCCGGGGAATCGGTGCTTTGCGCGGTCGATCCTTCGATGGGTGGCGCTTCCATCAAGTCGGACCCCTCGGCGATTGTCGTCGCGGTTCTGCGCGAGAACGGCATCCTCGATGTGTTGGAAGCGGATATTCAGAAACGCCATCCCGACCGCATCATGGAAGATTTGTTTGTCTTTCATCAAATGTATTCCTTCGATCGCGTTGTGGTCGAAGAAGTGCAGTTTCAGGAATTGTTCAAGGAGCATATCGCCCGCGAGAGCGCGCGCCGGGGTCTCTACCTTCCCATCGAAGGAACCCGGCCGCACATCGACAAAACTCTCAGGATTTCCAAACTGCAACCGCATATCAAAAACGGCTTCATCCGCTTTCGACGCAGTCAAACGCTCTTGCTCAATCAACTGAAATACTTTCCCAAAGCCGACCACGACGACGGCCCCGACGCGCTGGAGATGATCTTCAGCCTCGCCGCCTCTCACAGCGGCGGGCCGCGCGTGCGCCGCGTTCACTGATCTCACTTTTATTTACTGAAACTCCTTTGGAATCGTTCGCACCGATTGCAGGGCGGGAACGAAAATCCACTTTCAACCTCAACTCCTATCGCTATGAATCTATTTCACTGGTTTCAAAGCAAGGCGAGCGCCACCACGCGCGCCTTGACCCTCATGCTCCCTGTGGGCAGTTCGCCCGCCCCGCGCGCGCGATACGACGCCCTGGCGAGCGAAGGCTATTCATGCAATTCCGTGGTCTACGCCTGCATTCGGGAAATTTCAGAAGCCGCCGCAGGCGTGGACTGGCTCCTGTATCGAGCCAGCAAGACGGGCCGACGCGAGGAAGTCGTCGCGCATCCGCTCCTCGATCTTCTGCAAAAACCCAATCCCTTTCAGGGTCGCTTCGAGTTGATCGAAACGCTGGTGTCCTTCCTTTATCTATCCGGCAACGCCTACCTTGAATCGGTCTCCGACTCTCGTCCGACAGACGTCGCGCCGCCGCAGGAGCTGTACGCGCTTCGCCCGGATCGCATGCGGATTCTGCCGCATCCCCTGCGCCGCATCGAAGGCTACGAGTACCGCGTTGGCGGCCGAGCGCAAACTTTATCGGTTGAGCAGATTCTGCATTTGAAACTGTTTCATCCTCTCGACGACTGGTACGGCTTGTCGCCGGTGCAGGTCGCCGGTCTGGCTATCGACAAGTTGAATGAAGGCGACCGCTGGAACGCATCCCTTCTGCAAAACTCCGCCGTTCCCTCCGGCGCGCTGGTGTCGCGGCAACGTCTGAGCGACGAGCAGTTTCAGCGCCTGCGCGATGAAATGCGCAGTCAGTTGCAGGGCGTCAGCCACGCGCGCGAACCGCTCCTGCTGGAACAGGATCTGGAATGGAAAGAATTGAGCTTGTCGCCCAAGGACATGGACTGGATCGAAGGGCTGAAACTGAGCGCGGCGCAAATCGCCCAGGTCTTCAACGTCCCGCCGGAACTGGTGGGTCTGCAAAACGCCACTTACCAGAACCGCAAGGAAGCTCGCAAAGCCCTGTACAGCGAAGTGGTCTGCCCGGTTCTCAACCGTCTGCGCGACGCCCTCAACCAATGGTTGACGCCGCGCTATGGCGAGGAATGGACTCTCGACTACGACCGCGATTCCATCCCGGCCCTGTCCGAAGATCAGGAAAGCCTCTGGCGTCGCGCCGGAGACTCCAACTTTTTAACCGTGAATGAAAAACGCCGCCTTGTTGGATACGACGATATCCCCGGCGGTGATCGACTGGAATCTACAGACAAAGGAGAGAAGCAATGACGCATGCAAGCCGGACGGCCACCGCTAATCACGACGCGCCGCCGCAAATCAAATCCTTTCCATTCAAAATGAACGAGGTGGACGACAGCGGCGTCTTTTCCGGCTACGCCTCGACCTTTGGCAACGTCGATCTCGGCGGCGAACTGGTCGAAGCGGGCGCCTTCACGCAAACGCTCATCGAATCTGGCGGCAAGATTCCGCTCCTCGATCATCACGACCCAACGCGCCAGATCGGCTGGAATCTGGAAGCGCGTGAAGATCAGCACGGCCTCTTTGTTCGCGGTCGTCTCAACCTCGAAGTGCAGGCGGGACGCGAAAAGCACGCGCTCATGCGGCAGGCGGCGCAAGTCGGCGCGCGCATGGGCTTATCCATCGGTTTCCGCACCCTGCGCGACGAAGCGGACGCGAACGACCCGCGCATTCGTCGGCTCAAGGAAATCGAGTTGATGGAATACAGCGTCGTCACCTTTCCGATGAACCCGCAAGCGACTGTGACCGGCTTGAAACATCAGGATGCTTCGTTCGAAGCATTGAAGCAATCTTTGAAACAACTCACGAAACATTTCTTGTCCTGAATTCTTACGCTTCGGCGCTGGAGTCGGACCCTACCTATCCTCAAGGAGAATCTCATGAACGAAGTGAAAACTTTGGTGGACGACCTCAACAAGGCCTTCCTGGAACACAAAAACAAAAACGACCAGCGCCTTTCCGAATTGGAAAAACGCGGTCACGCCGACCCGCTTCTGGAAAACCAGGTGGATCGCATCACGCGCGATCTGCAAGAGCTGTTGCAGGTCAAGGAGCGCGTCGAACGCTTGCAGGCTCTTGTCAATCGTCCCGCATTCGATATGACGGGCGAAACGAAACCCGAGCGCAAGGCGCGCGATCACGCCATTCTGACCTATATCCGCAAAGGCGAATCTGCTCTCGCGCCGCAGGAAGTCAAACTCCTTTCTTCGGATAGCGACCCCGACGGCGGTTACTGGGTGGCGTCTGCCATGTCGGATCGAGTGGTTCAGAAAATTCATGAAACTTCGCCGATGCGTCACGTTGCCGCAGTGGAAATGATCTCCGGCGACGCTCTGGAGATTCCCGAAGACATCAACGAAGCGGATGCGGGATGGACTTCCGAGCAGGCTTCGCGCACCGAAACGGCGACGCCTGAAATCGGCGTGCGACGCATCCCCGTACACGAGTTGTATGCTCAGCCGAAAGCCACGCAAACCTTGCTGGACGATGCGCGCATCGACGTGGAATCCTGGCTGGCGGGCAAGATCGCCGATAAGATTTCCCGTATGGAAAATGCGGCTTTCATTTCCGGCGACGGCGTGGGCAAGCCGCGCGGCTTGCTGACTTACCCCACGGGCACGACCAACCCCGGTCAGGTTCAGCAAGTCAACTCCGGCGCTTCCGCCGCTCTCACGGCAGACGGTCTCCGCGCATTGTTCTACGCATTGAAAAGCCCCTACGCGGAACGCGCCAGCTGGTTGATGTCGCGCAGTTCGGTGGAAGCGGTTTCGAAACTCAAAGACACCAGCGGTCAATATCTCTGGCAACCGGGTCTGCAGGCTGGCGAACCGCAAACGCTGATGGGTCGCCCGATCGAACGCATGGAGGACATGCCGGACGTCGCCGCGAATTCCTTGTCAGTGGCCTTCGGCGACTGGCATCAGGCTTACGCGATTGTCGATCGCATCGGCATCCGCGTTCTTCGCGATCCTTTCAGCGCCAAGCCGTTTGTGATGTTCTACACCACCAAACGCACCGGCGGCGATGTGACGAACTTCGAAGCGCTCGTCCTGCAAAAAACCGCCTCCTAACCAGCGTTCCGCTGGACCAGTATGGCTCAGCTTGCATTGCTAGCAATTTTGTTAGAGCGCAATTGAAACGTTACGGCTTTTATCCAGCGGGCGTTGCCCGCCCGGCGGGGCGCCGGGGCCGTAATGGCTTAGCTTGCATTTCTATCAATCCTGATAGAGCGCAATTGCAAGCGACGACCCTTACCCAGTAGACGCAGTCTACCCTCTCCCCTGGCGGGAGAGGGCCAGGGTGAGGGGGCGGCATGATGCCGCTTTCTTGACGCAGAACTCTCACTACTAGCAATCCCCAAGAACGCAATCAAAAATTCTTAAGCTCTTATCCAGCAGGCGATGCCTGCTTAACCAATAATATGGAGAAATAATTTTATGAGTGATGCAAAAAACAATATGGATTTGGTACACAGTCTGGCCCCTGCCGTTTATTCAACCGATCAGGATGAGGCGGGAGCTGGCGCGGACTTGTTGAACTTCTACGGCGCGGTGGTTGCGTTCATGACGGGGACCCTGACCGACGGCGTCTACGCGCCGCGCGTTCAGGAATCAGACGACAATTCCAACTGGACCGATGTCGCCTCCAGCGATTTGGAAGGGACCTTGAGCGCCTTGTCGGCGAACGCCGTGCAACGTGTTGGCTACAAAGGAATCAAGCGTTATATCCGCCCCGTCGTCAACGTATCTTCCGCGACCTCTGGCGGCGCCTTGTGTAGCGTGGTCGCCCGAGCGATCCCGCATCACGCCCCAGCCGCCTAACCAGCGTGCCGCTGGACCAGTATGGCTCATCTTGCATTGCTAGCAGACTTCCATAACGCAATTGCAAGCTTCGACCCTTATCCAGTAGACGCAGTCCACCCTCTCCCCTTAGGGGAGAGGGTTTTCTAGCTCTCATCTTGCACTGCTATCAATTTTGTTAGAGCGCTGTCGAAACGCTACGGCTCTCTTCCAGCGGGCGTAGCCCGCCCGGCGAGGCGCCGGGGCCGTAATGGCTCAGCTTGCATTGCTAGCAATCCTTTCTGGGTGGATTGAAATGCTGCGGCTCTTTTCCCGCAGGTGATACCTGCTTGCTATCAATCTTGTTTGAATGCAGTTGCAAGGATTCGGCTGTCTGCATGCAGATGCAATCTGCTGAGGGTGGTTTTAAATAAACATTTGATTAGTTTTTTCTAAAGGATTCCCATGAACATCATCATGTTGCAAGACATACAAGCCGCGCCGGACGGACTGACGCTTCACACTTTCAAAAAAGGCCGCGAGTATTCGGTTCCCATGGATATGGACACCGACCTGGCGCATACCTTTCTGAAAGAAGGCTGGGCGAAGCAAAAAGAATCTGGCAAGAAAGCAGGTCGCCCGCGCAAAGCAAAAGACCGCAAAGCCGCTCCGGAAAATAAAAAGGAGGCCGCCGATGCCCATTAATATTTCGCCCCGTTTTCACCGGGTCAAAATCGCCCATGGCGACTGCCATGTGGTTTTGGAGTTTCGCCAGTTCACGGCTGAAGAGTTCAGCGCCTACATGCGCGAGCGTTACCTCAATCTTCCCGATGACCACAGCAATGAGGAACAATACCATCTGGCGACCATTAACTTTGTGGACCGGCTGTTGATGAACATTTCTGCCGTCGATCCGGAAGGCAAGCCCGACATCGTCACCTATTACGACGTGCATGCGAACGAGGACCGCGAACTCAATCCCGCAGTGGAAAACTGGAAAGACCATATCAATCCTTTGTGGAAAATTTCCGCCGGTTTTGAATTGACGCGGATACAAAGCGAGATGGAGAACTCCTATCTAAAAAACTGATGGACTACCTGCGGGACAACGCGTCGGGGCTGGAGGTAGAGTACGAGACGTTTTTGGAAAGCGTGGACGATGAATGCGAAGATCCACAATGGAATATCGAAAACCACCCGGCGCGCCCGATACTGAAACAATTCCCCAATAACTTCAAAGCCTGGGTTTCGGAACTGGAGCGAATCGCCTGGTGGAAACGCGCGGGCTATCCGCTCGATAAAAATGATTTATCGCCGCTCGAATGGTCCGCTCTGGCGCTCCTCGAATCGAAACAGACTCTTTATCGCAGAGCCTGACTGATATTGCCAGTCTTACGACCATTGTCCTGCGGACGTAGTCCGCCCGGCGAGGCGCCGGAGCCTTAACGCTCTGCCCGTACTGCTATCAATCCTTCTGAACGCAATCGAAACGCTTCGGCATCAGTCCTGCGGACGTAGTCCGCCCGGCGTGCCGCTGGACCCGCAAGGCTCCACGCGCTTTGCTAGCAATATTTCAAGATGCAACTGAAACGTTCCGGCGATCTGCGCGCAGATGCAATCTGCTCCTCTCCCTCAGGGAGAGGATACAGGTGAGGGTGGTTTGCGGTTTAGCTTTTATTTCTGGCTATAGATTTATGAGCCAAACTCTAATTATTAATAAATTGGAACTCATGATGAATTTACAATCGATCACACCGCCTTCCGGCCCCCTGGCGACCCTGGCGGAAGCCAAGAGCTATCTTCGTATTTCAGACACGCAGGACGATGCAGAAATCGCATCGCTGATACAGGCGCTTTCAGATCGCGCGGAGTCGTGGACAGGTCGGGCGTTTTTGACTCAAACCTGGGCGTTGTGGCTGGATCGCGTTCCCGGTGAATTGATCAACGCATCCCGCGTTCTCGCGCTACCGCGTCCGCCGCTGGTTTCGGTGACGCATGTCAAAACCTACGATCCAGCCGGATCGGCGACGACCTTAAACCCCTCTAATTATTTTGTCGATGCGGTTGCCGAACCCGGACGGGTGGTTTTTAATCAGGAATATTCCTGGCCCGGCTCCTTACGATCCGTGCGCGCGGTGGAAGTGCAATACGTTGCGGGCTATGGCGATGCGACCGCCGTCCCTGCGGCGATCCGTGAAGGGCTTCTGCTTTGGCTGAAGGTGTTGTTTGCCGGGCGCACGAAGTTGCTGGAGTCGGATGAATCGTCAAACGGTCTGGTGGATTTGCATAAAATGGAAATGCCGCCCCAGACCCTTTCCTTATGGAAACCCTATCAGTTGATGCGGCTCTAGCAGGAGTATAGCGATGCTTAAAATGGAATTCAGCAATCTCAGCGCGCTTTCAGCGCTGGTCGACAAACTGGCGAACGAAGCCAATCAACTCGCCAATGAAACCGCGCGTGAAATTGTAAAAACGTCTCATTCCCTGGCAAGGCAAAGAGTCGCCGACCCATCCCGCAAGCCGGGCAAGGGGCAAGGCCCGTATTACCGATCCATTCAATCGAAGATCGAATTCAACGGGGGCGCTGTGACCGGTCGTTTGTTCAGCGATGCGCCCTACGCCGGAGTCATCGAGTTTGGCTCCAGGCCGCACACGATCCGAGCGCGTAATGGAAAGGTCCTGTTCCTTGGCGGCGGTCGATTTGCGAATGAAGTTCAGCACCCCGGCACGCCAGCCTTCCGGGTTCTGGAACAATCTGCCGAAAAAGCCACGGCCCAGGCCCAGACGATATTGGATCGATTGTTTCCGAAGTATTTCAACAGGAGGTCATGATGCAGACACACGAGGATTTGACCGATCAGAAAGGCGGAGCGCGATGACAGATTATTCCCAGTTGGCCACGGCGGTGGCCTCAACATTATCCGCCGATGCTTTTCTCGGCGACAGCGCCAATGTCAAAACCATAGAAACGCACAAGCGCGGATTTTCCATACAGGACAACCGAGACTCATTGTTCTTTGGCGATGTCGATTTACCCGCCATTGCGGTCGTTCCCAATTCAGAGCCGAAGGAGTCGGCCTTGACGACAACGCGCGAACAGGTGGATAGCGTCAAAGCCCAGGTCGTTGCGGTCAGTCGAGATCGCGACGCGCAAGCCGGTCTCGATGCGCATTACCAGATTGTTCAGCATATCGAAACGATTTTGGAGAAGCAACGCAGTTCAACCGATCACCTGGGTCTGGACGCCTTTGTCCGCCAGGTTGCGACTGAACACGAGTCTTTCAAGAAAGGCGAGTTCTATTATTTTGTGTCCACCACCTCGGCGCTGATCGAATTGACCGTAACGTTTTAGGCAGACGATGGCTAATTGGAAAGGTAATTGAAGAGGAAGATAAAGAGGGATGTTGCCAGAAAAGCGATTTTAAATAGGAACTTTCTATTGCTTGAGCTGAGCAATTTTTTGAGCGCGTTTTCCTAGGGCAGGTTGGAAATGTATTCGACAAAAATAATCAGAAAATACAAACCGACGATGGCCGCAAGTAGTGTCAGCATTCCGATACGTCGTTGGAAAAGACCGAGTCCCAAAGGATTCTTGCATCCGCAACTGGGGCAATTCATGGAAGAATCTTGAATTTTTGTTCCGCAGTCGATGCAATTAACCAGTTTGCCGGAGGTCTCTACAATGCTTTCAGCTCCACCAGCTCCACAGTGAGGGCATTTTTTTAATACATCAATGATTCTTTTATTACAGGATGAACATTCAATGACCTTCATGAGTATCCCCGCTTAAATTTCTTATTCCAAATTCCATTAAATTAACTCTTTTGTTGTAGCGAAGGTTCGGGGTTTAAGCGCTCGTAGATGGTCAAACTAGAACAAAACTCATTTAAAATATTTGTAATAAAAATAGACAATATTCACTACAAGTACTGCTCCTATAATGTACTTGGCATGAGGCTCTTGTTGAAAAAAGTTCATCCCGGAAGGACGCTTGCATCCACAAAAACAACAACGATTTGCATAATAGTGAACCAGCTTTTTGCAGTCGACGCAGTGGAGCATGTCTTCGGGGCTACCGTGTGGAATTTCAAACCCACAATGGATGCATTGGGTCAATTGATCGCTGATTTCTTTTTTACACCCGTAACAATTACTCAGAGCCATGATTCACCTTATTCCAATTTGCTTATTCGGAATTCTAGCAAAAATTCTGTCGCCCGCAAAGCAAATGGCGTTTCGTAATATTGTTCAATCTGATAATTAAAGGAGGTTCACGCCATGCCAGTTCCCAGTTCTGCCAATGCGGTAATCAGTCTTCAACTTGACGATCAATTCAGTAAAGAATTTTCTGAATTGCTTGCGGAAAATAGCAGGCAGTTGCAGGAAATGAACGAGATGTTAGCGAAGCCCTTTTTGCCGGCTCTTTCGTCAAAATCACCCGATACGTCGTTGAATGGATTCAGAGCCGTCGGCCTGGATCCTTTTACTGATGTAAGTGATAAGGCCGGAGACCCGATTCGTATCGAAAGAGAATTACAAAATCAAACCAGCGAAAACTCTTTAGAAAGTCTTACCAGGCGGATAGAAGCGACTCTGCGCGCGGCAGAGATTCGTAAACAGGCCAAGCTAGACCGGGAGTTGGAAAAACAACAAAATCAGGAGTTGCTGGCTCAGGATGAGCGCCGTCTGGATACGGTTCAGAAGATGGCCCAGGCTCAGGCGGGTATCAACGACCAGACGCAACAGGCGCTGGAGATGAACAAGAGTCTGGCGGAGCTTTCGGAGCAGTTCAAGGATTGGGAGGTTGATATCAAAATAACGGGTCAGGAGGTTTTGCGCGAGGATGCGGAGGCGCTGAGACAGGAGATGCGCGATTTCTTTGCGGAACCGATTTATCAGGAGGTTCGCTTCAAAGACAGTCGCGGCGACTTGTCGGGCCTGATCGACCTGGAAGCCTCGACTGCGGAGTTTCGGGATTCCACTCCCAAACAGACTTCCTTTGAACCGACCATTGCTACAGCATCCAAGCTGGCGAGCGGTTCGGATTATATTCCTTACGACGGTTACCCGGCGATTCTGCATCGCGGCGAAGCGGTTCTCCCCGCGCATGCGGCGGAGCTTTATCGTCGCGGTTCGTCTGGCGGCGCGGTGGTGGTGGAGAATTTCAACGTCCACATCAGCGGCGAGCAGTCGAGTCCGCGCGACCTGGCGCGGGCGGTGCTTCGCGAATTGCCGAGAGCGCGCGAGTCTCTGGGTATCGATTTCTAACCAGCGTGCCGCTGGACCCGGTGGCGTGCCGCCACACCCTTAACGCTCAACTTTTTTATTCTATTCATCTTGCTAGGCGCAATTGAAATGTTGCGGCTCTCTTCCTGCGGCGGATCGCCGCCCCCCTCACCCAGCCCTCTCCCGCGAGGGGAGAGGGATATCTAATGCTCAACTCTATCTGCTAATTATCCTTTTCGGGCGCAATTGAAACGTTGCGGCTCTCTTCCTGCGGCGGATCGCCGTTCGTCATCGCGAGCGACTGTCAAGGAGCGTGGCGATCCAGAGTCTTTAGACGTTTCATGAAAGTCACTGGATTGCTTCGTCGCTGTGGCTCCTCGCAATGACGCCCGGCCAATGGCCGGTGGCGTGCCGCCACACCCTTGACGCTCAACTTTTCTTTGCTATCAATCCTTTTCGGGCGCAGTCGTAACTTTACAACCTTATTCCTGCGACGGATCGCCGCCCCTCTCCCCTAGTGGGAGAGGGTCAGGGTGAGGGGGCATGATGCCACTCCCTAATACTCAACTCGTACTGCTAGTAATCCCGTTTGACGTGATCGAAAGGTTGCGGCTTTTATAACATTGTCATCAATAGGAGTCAGTTTATGACCACAAAACGTATTTCAACCGGATGGCGCGCGTTTTCCACTTTTGCGGAATCTTCCTACGGAAGCCCGGCGACGCTTGACACGACTCTGAATTTCGAGGGCGCGCCCACGGATGTCGAGCCGAACCAGACGCAAAATGATGAAAAAGAAGTCACGGGCTATGTCGAGGCGAGTCAGCATGAAACCCTCAACTGGAAACTGGAGGGCGCCCACAAGCAACGGGCCATGCCTCATAACGTCGCCCTGTTCGCTGGGCTGGTTCTTGGAAAAGTCACCAGCGATCAACCGGATGATGTGAACGATCCCGATGTGTATCGGCATTACATCGAGCGCGATCTGACTTCGCCTGAAATGAAGTCGGTGACGATGGCGGAGTTCGACGGCGTCGCGCAAAAACGCTATGCGGGTATTTTTTGCAAGTCCTTGAAACTCTCCGGCGCGCGCGGCGATTTCCTGAAGCTCGAAGCGTCCTTCGGCGGCATGGGCAAGGAAGAGGCGAGCGCGATTTCGATGCCGGGCAAGGTCGCAGAATCCTACCTGCGTTATGGCGACGTCGAGTTCACGCGCGGCGGCAGTCTCACAGGATCAGTGGCGGCGGGCGATCTGGCGCTGGGTTCTTCGCCGACTTCCCTGAAAGGCGTTCTCCTCAGTTTTGATTATTCCGTCAACGCCGACCCAAAAACCTTGTACGAGATGGGCGACAACAGCGGCTACGTTTCGCGTGTTGAACGCGGCGAGAGATGGAAGCACGAGCTGTCTGCGACTTTTGAAATGGCGGACGACGACCACAAGAACGCGTTGAAGAATGGTACGGAGTATGTATTGAATCTGCCCATTCGCGGCGCAATCATCGGCGGCGGCTCGGATACCTTGAGTTACGAAGTCGATCTGATTTTCCCGCGCGCGGTGTATCGCGAAGCTCGCAAGGAACTCGAAGGCGACGTGGTGGTCGTTAAATCGCAATTCCAGATTCTGGAGTCCGCGACTTACGGTTCGGTCATCATCAAAGCGCAAAACAAGCAAGCGTCCTATCTGGCGTAAGCGATCACTGGAGCAAGAACTGTTATGGCGACAGGATTTTATTATCCCGACAAAGCGGCCCCGACGGCGCAATGGGTCCCGACGCGGCAACCGCTGTTCCCACTCTCAGAGTCTGCGGACTACCCGCGCCAGGCTTCGGCGGAAACGGCGGGCGGCGCGCTTTATGTGCAGGATCAGGGAGTGCGGCGCGAGCGGTTCGAGTTGCGTTTTTCCGGATTGACGGAAGCGGACCGAACGGCGGCCCTTGCTTTTTTCGACGCGGTGAAAAAGTCGGTGCGGACTTTTGAATACGAGGACTGGCGCGGCGACCTGCACACGGTTCGCTGGATGAGCGCTTTCGATTTTAACACATTCACGAAGGACGCTACAGCGGATCGGTGCAGTTGAGAAAGGAAAGCTGATGCGCAGAAGGCGTTGAGAGTGTCGGCTTTTTTTATTTATTGACCAGAACACAGCGGGCCCGAGCGCCCGCGTTGGGAGTGTCTATGATTGATTGGAAACAGGTACGACCGGAAGATTTTAATTGTTCGTTCGAAGGCGAGGAGATTGTCGAAACGGCGACGCATATCCAGATTCCCGTCAAGATCATCCATCGCGATTCCGGCGAGACGGCCTTCTCGAAGATGGTGTCGATTCGCGCGGATTTTTATCGTGAACTGAAAGAGCAGACGGGTCACTTCCAGGCCCTCGTCAAAATCGTCAATCGACGGTGTCGAGAAGCGATTCTGCAACGCATGCATTCCAAACAGATGGATGTGAGCGACAAGCTGGAAATGATTTATATGGAAGAGAATCCCATCCAGTAATTATAGGGAACGTGAAGGGAACCTTATGAGAACAGATTTCACGACAAATCTTGATGCGGCGCGAAACAAATCCGCGCATGCGCCAGCGACATTACTCAAGCTGGAATGGCCTGCGCAACCCCTGGGCGCCCCTGCGCTGACGCTTTATCTCAGCGACCGCGCGGGAATCAACACGGGAACGATCGACTGGTTTCCCCTGATTGAAAATCTCGGTTCCATTGATGCCAATGTTGCGGCCTCTGCGCTTGACGTCAATGGTCAGCGAGATCTGCGCGTGTCTGTGGTCAATGCTCCGACGCAATTGTTTGATCCGCCTGCGCCCTTCTCGCACCTGTTCCGCAAATACCCTTTGGAAGCGGGAACCGCAACGGTCTACCAATGGTTCGAGGATGAAGGTCTGGTCGAAGCGGACCTGGCGTCCTTGTTTGTCGGGCGGCCTTACGATCCGGTGAGCTTCGATGAGAACTCCTGCCAGTTTGATCTGATGGATATGGGATCAATACACGGCAAGACGATGATCGCTTCGCTTATTAAAGAGGAAGAGTTTCCACTTGCTCCCGAATCGTCCATTGGTCGCGCCAAACCGATTGTCATCGGAAGCGTTGAAAAGGTTCCGGCGATCCCTCTGCGCAAGGCGGCGGAGACGCGGGTGAAATCTGTGGTTCTGGCGGGCGGCTTCATCATCACCGTTGCCGATACTTCAGACTTCCCGAATAGCGGATCGATCATCATCAATGATGACGAAATCGCCTATGCGAGTAAAAACTCGACCCAGTTTCTGGGATGTACGGGAATCAATGAGTTTCACTACTCCGACGACGTTGTGCTTGAGAAAGTGTCGAACCATCGCTATCTTCTATCAGACCCGGATTATCCGATCAAGAGCATCAGCCGCGTGCGCGCGGGCGGTCATATTGCCGATTCTGGCGACTACACGATTGATCTTGCCAAGGGCGAAGTGGTGTTTGCCGACAAGCCGAAGCTGACCGATTCCATCGACACGAAATTTCTGCAAGCCCAGATGGACGCGGTTGCCGCTGGCAATAATGCGGTCGATCCTTCTAATGCGTTTATTCCGAACAGTCCGGCGACCTACGCCAAACTGCATCAGGGCGCGACGCCGCTTGCCTTGACGCAAATGGACGAGCTGGCGAATCTCGGAGAGATTGTCAGCGCGCTGGTGCGTGTGGAACATTTCATGGAAGAAAAGCTGACGGCGGATTCCTTGACCGTCGAAATTCCCGGTATTGGCGAACTCGGCGAGCTTCCCCCTCCAGCGATCGACGATGTCGCGCTGGCGGTGGGCGATGTGGATATCACGCATGACACCTTGATCGGTACCTTGACCTTTCCCGTCAGCGATCCCCAGCATGAGCACGCTTTGCCGCAGAAAACCACTATCACCCAGAACGCGCTTGGCGGCGTCAGCCCGGAATTTGTGCAGGTCGTGGTTGGCGGCGCGAATACCAATCACACCATCACCTTCCCAAGCTTCTCGGGAACCTTGGAGAAAGCGGAGTATTCCGTCGTCTTCGAATTGGGAACGACCTTCCCCAGCGGCGGCTCGGATCCCTTTTTACAATTGGCAGGCACGGGCACGGGGCCGGGCCCCGGTTCTTATCAGTGCTGGTCTAAAAACTTAAGTTCGGGTGTGAACACTTACAACTTCGCCGGAGAGATCAACAAGGAAGACAACAGCATTGTCATGACCGGGGCGCACCTCACTTCGATCAATGTAAAAATCACCTCCGCGCTTCGCATCATCACGCTCTCCGGTTTCGAAGACGTGGCGACGGACTCAACGGGAGTATCGACCAGCTCCAGCGGTTCGCTGGCGCAGACCACGGGAAATAAAACGCTCAACGTCACCAGTGAAAAAGCCACAAAAACGGTGGTGAAATATTTCGACGTGACGGCGCATGTGAACGGCGACTGGGCCTGGTTTCAGGATAAAGAGGTGCATGTCAAATACAACGGAACCAGCGACGGGCGCACCGCGTTTATTATTCACACGGCCTTCGAGATTGAATACGCGCGCCGACGCGTCAGTTTCACCGATGCGATCAGCGCCGACGTGGAAGGCGTGGTCGACGACGACGCCGGAACGATTACAGGAACGCCGGAGGCGTTGATCACGCGACCCGATCATGTTTATCAATGGTCGATTTTAAAAGTCCTCAATCTTTCCTCTGCTGAAATTCATTCCGCGTCGATGTCGGGCGCGGCGACTTTTTATGATGCGGGCGCTTATCAATTGGCTGGTGCGCTTTTCAGCCAGACCAGTTTACGCAATCTCTGGGCGGAATGGGGACGATCCTCTCGTTCGTATTTTTACTGGGATCTGGGTCAGGCGCGCATTCGCGTGCGTCCCTTGAACTGGACGACGCAAGCGACGGCTCATGATATGGCGATCGATTCCAGTTTGATACGCGCCGATGAAAACGGGCGTCTTGCATTTTCGGCCCAGCGCGGGTCTGTTGAAAATATCGTGAACGTGATCGATCTCAAATACAAACGCGACTGGTCCGAAGCCGACGAGCCTTACGCCGCTATCGCATCGGTGAGCGATGCGGATTCTATCGCGCGTTACGGAAGACGCGAAAAGCCGGACGCCTTTCAGTTCGATTGGCTGAGGGATTCCGCAATGGCCGAGGACCTGGCGAATTTTTATTTGCATGAGTACGCCGAACCTATGGATGTGTACGAGTTCGAACTCTTCCTCGATCATATGGAATTAGAGCGCGGCGATGTCTTGCAGATCAATCCGCCCATTCATGAACTGGATTCGGTGTTATGCGTTGCGCTGGGCGTTGGGCGAGTCCTGGGATCGGGCAAGGCGCGGCGAATGGATTCGGTTCCCGTTACGGCCCGGCTCATGCGCGGGCTTTATGCAAACGATGGATTGGGAATACAAACCTTGGGCGCCAGCGGTCTTGGCGGAGTGGAGGCGATTTAAATGGCGGATTCGTTTACGACTAATTTTAATTTGAACAAGGGCGCGGCCGGCAAAACGGATTGGTATCCGGACTGGCAGGCGGCGCTTGATTTTCTCGATACGCTCGGCGCCTGTCATCGCGGCTCGACCGAGCCTTTGGTCACGCAGGCTTCGATGTTCTGGGCGGACACGACGTCTGGGAAATTCAAGCAACGCAACGAAGCCGACGACGCATGGATCGATTTATGGGATCTGGGTTCCGCGCCATCAAGCGCGTCGCAGAATTATTATGTTGGCTCCTCTGAACCCTCGCCGACTTTCGCTCATCTGCTCTGGGCGGACACGATGGCGGGTAAGCTCAAGCAACGCAATGCGGCTGATGACGCATGGGTCGAGTTGTGGGACTTGGGTTCCGCGCCAGCTTCAAGCGTTCAGACATCACATAACGCGTTGGTCAATTCAAACTTTGATCTGTGGCAACGCGGGACAAGTTTCAGCGCGACCACGAATATCAAGGGCTATGACGCCAATCGTGATTTTGGCGGTGGGCTGAATGACATCGTCGTCGATTCCGGCGACAATTTCACGGGTACGGATTGGGGCGCTGTCTACGAAGTTCGCATTGATGCGACGGGAACGCCGGACACATTCAAATGGCGCAAGAACACAGGCTCGTGGACGTCGGGAGTCAATACTGACACGGATTGGGTGACGCTAGCCGAGGGCGTTCGCGTGAAATGGGGCGCGACTACGGGGCATACGATCAACGAAGGTCTGTTGATTACGATCATTGGTTCTCAGAACAAGGACGGCGACTACACAGCGGATCGATTCAAATTACTGTCTGATGGAAATGACATTGTTGATCTTGCGCGAAGCGCTGAAACGCCTCCGGCTGGATCGACCTATGGTTTGAAGGCGACGGTCGTCACGCCTAATAAAAAATTTGGCTTCATGCAATTGCTGGAGAATCGCGACACGCTGGCATTTGTAAAAAATGGGAAAGCGTCAATCGGCATTGTGGCGCGGGTGAATGCTTCATCTGGTATCAACAATATCCGCATCGCTGTGATCGAGTGGCGAGGCGCGAAAGACGCGGCGACCGCCGACCCGGTATCGGCATGGGGCGCGGCTGGCGCGAACCCGACGCTCAACACGGACTGGTATTTTGCCAACACACCGGCAAATATCCCTATCACTTCGAGTAATCAAAATTTCAGCGTTGAAGACGTGACGGTCAACGCTTCCACCACGAACATCGGCTTGCTGATTTGGATTGACGACACGGATGCGGTGGCGAGCGATGAGCTGTATTTGTTCCAGGCGCAATTGAACACGGGCGATAGCCTGACAGATTTTGTCCCACCAGAGCCGCAGGGCGATCTGCTCAAGGCGAATCGGTATTTTGCGAAAACCTACGCGCAGGACAGCGCGCCAGGCTCTGAGACTAACGCGGGGGCAATACCCTTTATTGGCAACGCATCGGGCAACAGCGGTTCGGGCGTCCTGTTTTTCCCCGTGGAAATGTTTGAGACGCCTACGATACGAACCTGGAGCATCCAGGGCTACGCCTACAATTCAGCGCACAGCAACAATAATGGAATTCCCGCGCAATTCAGTATTTCATCGCCAGGGGCGAAGGGATTTTCTGAGATCGGGATCAGTCCGCAACTCGGTCAATATCCTGCGTCGAGTATTTCTTTTCAATTTTCTGCAGAAGCGGAGGTGTTTTAATGAATTTTAAATATGGCCCCGAGAACAGATATGCGATCGACGTTGACACCGGCGCGAGCTACCCGCTTGATGATCGGCGCGTTGTCAATTGGCTTGGAGAAGGCAATACGATTGCCGCCGCCGATGGCCCCACGCCGGAGCAGGTCAAAGCCGAAGCGCGTCGTCGCATTCTGGCGGCCTACCCGGAATGGAAGCAAGCGAACCTGACCGCGCGCGCCGTGGAACTCAACAAGATCAAAGCCGAAAACGCGGGTTGGACGACTCCAGAGCAGACGGAGATCAACGCCATCCAATCTATCTGGAACTGGGTGAAATCCGTTCGCGCCGCCTCCGATACGCTGGAGTCCACGCTCCCTTCCGATTTTAAAAACGATACGCATTGGCCAGCGAACCTCTGAGCCAATGGATAAAGGGGAAATATGAATCAGGCGACACACGAAGACCTGCGCGATCTCTGCGATTCTCTCAAAGAAACGAACAGGCAATTGCAGGACCAGACCGCGAAATTGACTCGGGTCATCAGCAATCAGGAGCACCTCGCAAAAACCCAGGCCGAGCATCACGAAACATTATACGGTGATCGTTATGGGCTGAAATCGCGGGTCACACGATTGGAGATTCTGGGCCGTGTGGTGATCTGGACCGCGACCTCGGGCATCGCGGGCTTCGTGGCGTTCTGGGAAAAAATCAAAGGCTGGATGCTGGGCAAAGTCGGCTGACCGGCGAGGCGCCGGGGCCGTAACGCTAAACTCGCTCTGCTATTGTTCCCGTTGAGCGCAATTGAAAGATTGCGGCAATATATACTGCGGGCGTTGCCCGCCCGGCGAGGCGCCGTAACGCTGACGCGTACTGCTATTGGTCCCGCTGAGCGCAATTGAAGCGCTACGGCAATTTATACTGCGGCGGATCGCCGTCCCTCTCCCCTGGCGGGAGAGGGCTAGGGTGAGGGGGTGTCATGTCTTTTCGACGCCAGTATCATGTTTTAATATTTGATTGGCGCGTGGCGATCCAGCGTCGCTAAGCGTTTTGTGAAAGTCACTGGATTGCTTCGTCGCTGAGGCTCCTCGCAATGACGTGATGCGGGTGGCCTGTGACAGCAACCGAAAAGTCTCGAATTGTTTTGATATCTCTTCCTTTTCGCCTTAACTATTTATTAAATGATTACTGGAATCATCATTACGTCTGGTTGATCGTGGTCTTTGATAATTTTTTCCCAAGAGCTGGGCGCTGGAATGGGGAGTCCTTCTTCCATCATCGCTTCTATATGAAGTTCCAATGCTTCCTGCGCCATGTTTCGGACTTTTTTGATTGTCCGCGCGCCGGTCACGCATCCAGGAAAATCTGGAAAGTCGACGCCAAAATCTGAATTCGGATCTTTTCGGACCAGTCCTATATAAGTTGCCATACTAAAATTACCGTTTACATTCTTCACGCTAATCTCGCACTGCTTTTGATCCCACTGAGCGCAATTAAATAGCTGCGGCCCTTTGCCATCAGATGCAATCTGCGTTAGGAGTTGCCGGGCATGGCTTTGATGATGTCTTTGATTTCCTGAACGATGGTTTTGATGTTGAGGGGTTTGGTGATGACGCCGTCCATACCGGAGCGGAGGTATTCTTCGCGGTCGCTTTCGCTGTCGTTGGCGGTGAGGGCGATGATGGGCATGCGCTTGCCGGGCGTGTTGGTCTTTTCGTATTCGCGGATTTTCTGCGTGGCTTCGACCCCGCCCATGACGGGCATTTGCACGTCCATCAGGATCAGGTCGAAAGGTTCTTTCTGAAACAACTCGAAGGCTTCGAGTCCGTTGACGCTGGTGTTGACCTGATGTCCCCGGCGCGTCAGCAGTTTGGTGGCCAGGGTCAGGTTCATCGGCGTGTCGTCCGCCAGCAGAATTTTGAAGGATTCTGAATATTCCGTTTCTTCAGTCATAGAAACCATTATGCAGTGTCTTAAATAAAAATTAAACGGAAAATTTCAGCGCTTACAATTCCTTCCAGGCTCCTATGATGCGCCCGACGATGGGGTCGGGCTGTTCGTCGAGGTTGATGATCTGCACCTGCGACATGGGATTGATCGGTCGCAATACCAGCAGATTCTTCTGCATTTCCAGATACTTCGCGGTCAGGCCGTCTTGATGGTAGATGGCGAAGATGCGGTTTTTCTGTATCGTCTTTTGATTGCGGTCGATCACCACAATATCGCCGGAATGCAGCATCGGCTCCATGGATACCCCTTCCACCCGGCTGGCGACCAGGTTTCCGCGTCGGCCCGCCGCCCGCACATGCAATAAGACATAGTCCTCGATCTGGTCTTCCTGAATGATGGGTTGCCCGGCGGCGATGGCGGAGCTGGTCAGGGGAATGGAGACATAGTCTTCATCCTTGATCTTCGGCGCCTTGGCGGAGCTGGACGATTTCAGAATTTTCAGTTCGGTGGCGGGCGCGACTTGCATGTCGTCCAGCAAAAAGGTTTGCGGCGGCGCGCCCAGAGCTTCGGAAAGCGTCGCCAGTTCGTCGATGCTGAGCGGCCAGGCGCCTTCTTCGAGGAGCTTGAGCGATACGGCGCCGAGTCCTGCTTTTTCGGCGAGTTCGGACTGCGACCAGCCGCGCTGGCGACGCAGGGCGACCAGGTTGCGATTGAGCGTGGCGCTGAGAGTGGATAGGGCTTGCGGTCCGCTGATCAACCATTGCAGATTGACTCCTTCCTTCTTAGCGATCTTCTCCAGAATATCCAGATTGGGAACCTTGCCGCGGACGACGGATTTCTGGAGCGCGGTATAACTAATATCGCAACGCTCGCAAAAGCCCTTCAGGCTGAGCGATCCCCGCAATAACTCGATCCGTTTCAAAACCGGCTGGTCTGAATTTTCACTCATATATACACATTACCGAAATAATTTTCGCTTTTTATTCGGTTTTCTGTTGACGAATACGGATAAATGTCCGATACTTGTTTTGTGAATTAGACAGCTGGCTAATCATGGGTCTGCTGGATGCCAGTTTCATTTTCGTTTGAGAGCCGTATTTATTCACACAGAGCATAAGGGAAACTATCATGATCAGGCAATTAATTTTTGAGGGATTCAAGGATCAAACCCGCAATGTGGCGCTGACGGGGCTTGATTTATTCACGTCAAATAATGTCAATGGAGTCGGAAAATCAGCGATTTTGGAGGCTTTCAAGCTGGTTTTGCTGGGCGAGATACCGGGTCGGGCCAAAAATCTGGACGACATCCTCAAATTCACTTCTCAAGACGCGATTCGCGTCGAGGCGGTCGCGGAACAGGGTTCGGAACGCCGGGTCATTGAGCGTTGTTTTCTGAAAGAAGGCAAGCAGGGCGAACGCCGTCCGATCCGAATCGATCAGGCGCAATTGAAGTTCGAGGAAGGGAATTATTGGATCAAGGAAAACATTGGCGCGGTGTCCGTCGCCTTCGATCCGCAGGAATTTCTCGGTCTGAGCGCGGCGAAGAAACTGCAATGGGTGATTTCTCATTCGCCGGAAACCTGGTCGATTGACAAGGACTGGGTGCGCATGATGGCGATGGCCTATTTCACCAGGCGTTATCTGGGTTCCGGATTGTTGAATTTGCTGCTGCAGGAGTTTGCAATGAAGACAATGGACGATTTGTTTGATTGTAAGGAGGACTGCGCTTCGATCACGCATAAACTGGAGATGCATTTTGAGTCTCAGGAACCGCAACGCTGGGCGCGCATTCGTCGCGTTCTCGACGCCGCCTTGCAGGCCTGGTCTGCATCCTTGTCGGCTCAGGACAATTTGAAGATGATCCAAAAATTATTGAAGTCTGCGCTCGTCGAGAAAAAAACCATGATCCGCGAACAAGCGGGCGCGGTTGCCTGTATTCAGCCGGAGAATGGAAAGGGTCCGGCGATTGATGCGCTCCAAAGCGATCTGGAGCGTTGCGAGAATGAACTGGAATCGCTGACGGCGCAGTTCGACGCATTGGCGGAACGGCACGCGATCGAGGAAGCCGGTCGCCGCGAGGAAGCGGCGTTGCAAAAGGAGCTGGAGGATTTGAAGCGTGGTTTGGACGCCCAGCGTTCCGCAGAATCTTTCGATTCAGAATGGGAGCAGTTGGAACGGGACAAGACCGATCTGGATCGATTGCAGGCCAGTCTGGATGATTTGCTCCAGCCCTGGGACAGTCTTTCCGGTCAATTCCGCAAACAAGAGGCGGAGCTTGCTGAAACTCAACGACAGTTGAATCTGCGCAGGAACACTGTAGAAGCCGCGCAGGCGGCGGCCAGCGCGCGCTGTCCTATCGCCGGGTCGATCCGTTGCGAAACGGACATGACGCCCTATCAGGAAATTTTAGCGGAGGAAATTCGCGACCTGAGTCAAAGTCTCGGCGCTCTTGAAGAAAAGAATCTCGAAACGCAGGAAAGCCTCGAAGAAATGCGCGCCAAACGCGAGCATCTGCAAAAGCAATTGCAGGAAGGGAGAGACTGGAATCGCTCGCTCGAATTGCGTCAAACCGGCCTGCTGGAAAAACGCAATGCGGCAGAGGTCGAACGCATCCGTGCCGAAAGCCGGGTGACTGCCTGCAACGAGGCCTTGCAAGCGATTCGCAAGGAGAGAAACGTCAATCCGCTCTTGTCGGAGCAGGTGGATCAGCGCGCCCAGCTTCAAGTGGATAAACAGGATTTGACGAATCGACGCCGGCAACTGCGCGCCGATCTCGACCAAGCCTTGAAGGAAGAGGGCAAGCGCCAGGCGGTGGAAGATTTAAAACGCGCCAGAGCGGATGCGGAACAGGATTTGGAAATCATGAAACAGGCGGAGAGTCTGTTCGGTCCTTCCGGTTTGCAAGGCGACATTGTTGCGCGCGCCGCCGCCGGTTTGCAGGACGAAGCGGGAAAGATATTGCGTCTGATCGATCCCGATCTGGAGTTCGCTATAGATTTCACCGGCAAGGATTTGCAGATGGGTTGGAGTCGGCAGGGCAAGTTGATCCCTTTCGACACCCTCAATTCCGGTCATTTCGTTCTGTTCATGGTTCCGTTTCTCACCGCTCTTGTTTCCCGGCTTTCGCGTTTTCGCATGAAGTCCCATCTACGCACTCTGCGCGCCCTGTGTATCGAAGCCGAGTCCCTCACTCCAAATAATCTGCGCGCCCTGCTCAGAGGATTGAGCAAGATGAAAGCGCAAGGCTATCTGGACAATGTGCTGGTCGCGCATTACGCCTCCATTGGCGAGGCCCAGGAATTGAGCGGTTTCAAGGAACACATTCTGGAAGAAGCGGGCGGTTTGACGCTTGCGGCCTGATTCCATCTTCGGCCATTGCATAGAAAGGAAGAAGGGGAGAGATGAGAAAGCTGTCGCATGTAGAGTTGAGAAAAGGCCGGAATGAAAAACTTATCGAACTTAGGAGATAGAGAGGCGCGAGATGAGAAAGCTGTCGCATTCACAGTTGAGAAAAGGCCGGGATGAAACACTTATCATATTCACAGGATAGAAAGGCGCGAGATGAGAAAGCTGTCGTTGCGTCGCATCCCGCAAAATCGGGGCGGCGCCCATTTGACCGAATGCCGGATCGTGGTTCGCAAACTCGAATCCGGCGAAATGTTGAAACGCGGTTGCGGACAATGCGGCATGATCGTAGCCTCAGGCGGTTGGCGTTGTTTGTACTGCGGCAATTTCTGTTATCAAAGCCAGCCCGATTTGCAGACCCTCTGGTTTCATTTCAAATTATCGCGCGAGTTCTGGAGGGTGAGTTTGCAACGCGATCAGGTTTACATTAACGGCTTCCCCGTCGAATCGCCCGCCGATTCCCTGCCCGGATTTTTGCGCGGCGATCTGTCCGAAGTACAGCCTCCCGACTGGTTTCGCGAGTATGTCCTTGGAGATGAATATCAATTCAGAAATTTTTTGGAACACAGCTATCATGAATTCACACAATCATAATTCCACTTCAAGCGTCCCCGAGGTTTCCGAGACCGGAGACCGCAATATTCTGTATTTTGCCCCCAATGATCTGGAGCTCTGTTTGCAAACGGCATCTTCAGGTTGTGCAGATGATTTATTTCCGCGCCCGGGATACGAGCATTTGAAACGCGCGCCGATCAATTTGAATGAATTGAACCTGACCGATAAACAGTTGATCGCCGTGAGCCTGGTGTTCTATGGCGGCGCCCGCAAGCAACGCGCCGCCAAGGCAATGAAGATCAGCTCGCAAGCCGTCTCCGAGCATTTGACCGCGGCCTTGAAGAAGATCGGCGCCTGCTTTGCGTGAAATTATTTCTTAATCCGAAATAATTTTTAGAAGACCATAATATCCCCGCGGCAAAATTAGCCCATTTTTGGAAAATTTTTAGTCTCTATACATTATATAGTTCTTGAAAAAAGTTCTTGACCCCTGCCAAAGATCAATTATACTTGCACGGAAATTCAAGAAAACAATGACTTAACTTCGTTTTAAATCAATAATCCCAATAGAGTTACCTCTTTATCAGAGCATTGGATTTTAGGCTGGGGGAAAGCAATTGATTTTTCCCATTTTGGCGAATTATTGAGCCTTGCGGTATAGGGTGCAGGCAAGGGGTGGCAGGCGTTTATAGGCTTGAGCGAAATCGCTCAGGCAGAGTCGAGGGGATTCTCCTGGCGCGCAGGAATCGAATTCAAGCAAGTTTGCATATCATCGGTGTTGGAGGAGACAACAATGCAATTAAACAGCATTCAGCAACAAAAGCCTTTCAGCAGGGCGTATTTATGGGTCGCATTTTTTAGCGCAACCTTACTTGCTGGTTTTATTTTTTCTGCGCCGGTGTCTGCGGCCAGTCTGGAGATTGAAGAAGTCATCGGTTACCAGTCGGCGCATGTGTGCAAGACCTGCCATCCGCGTCATTTCAACGAATGGCGCGTGTCCAACCATGCTTATGGACAGCTCAGCCCGTTCATGAATAATTTCAATAAACTGATGCATCAGAAAACCAGCGGAACCGCTGGCGCTTTCTGTGTGCGTTGTCATTCGCCGATGGCCATCATCATGGGGGAAGATCCTCTGGCCCCGGTGGAATTGCGAAACACGGTTGCGATTGAAGGCATCACCTGCGTGGTCTGTCACCGCATGGTGGGCAACCACGGCAAAACGCGCGCCGAAGTTTTTATTAAAAAAGGCCCGATTGAAGAGGAGTTGTTCGGACCCTTCGACGGCATCAAGCAGATTCCGATCGGCCGCGAGGGCGAGTTGACGCATAAGGCGTCCATGTCAAAAAATATCAGCTCGGGGCAATTTTGCGGACAATGTCACGACGTGCCCGTCGCCAACGGTTTCCGACTGGAAGATCTGTTTGGCGAATGGCGCAACAGCCCCGCCGCAAGAGAGGGCACGACCTGTCAGGACTGTCATATGGGCGTCGAGCAGGGCGTGAAAAGCCCGCGCGCCAAAGGGCAGATCGCGGTCATCAAGGGCAAGGAATTTCCTGTTCGCACCTTGAGCGATCACACCTTTGCCGGACCGGATTACTCGGTTCTGGACATCTCGGATTTCCCTTTGCGTCGCTTCGAGTGGCCGGTGTTGATGGACGATCCAAATTTCTATAACTGGATCGAGAAGGTCAATGCCAAGAAGGCGGCCGGCGAAAAAATGAATCGCCTGGACAAGCGCAAATGGAAGAAATACCAGAAGCTGGTGAAGAAGAGCGAAGAATTGCTTGCGATGGCGAAACGCAAACGCGTAGAGCTTCTGCGTAATTCGGCGGAGCTGACTTACGAAGTTCCTGAAGCCATTGAGCGCGGCGACGATCTGGATATCGCCGTGAATATTACGAACAAAATCTCCGGGCATTCTCTGCCTGCAGGTTTCAATACCGAACGCCAGGTCTGGTTGCATGTCAAGGTTATGGACGACAAGGGCAAGATCGTTTATCAAAGCGGCGATCTGGACGAATACGGCGACTTGAAGGACAACAAGAGTCTGGCTGTTATTCGCGGCGAAGCCGATTACGATCACGATCTGTTCAACCTGCAATCCAAGTTCAAATTGCAGACCATTGCCGGGCATGAAAGAGAAGATCATTTCTTCATTCCTCGCGATGTCGATAACTTTGCCTATGTACGACCTGCGGCCTTTCCGAGCGCCTCATTCAACGGTCCTCCCCCGGTTCGCGTTCAAAAGAACTCGATTCCTCCCTTGAAGACCCGGACGGCGGATTACAGCGTTGATACGGATGGAAGCTCCGCTTTTTACGACGTGGAAATTTCATTCAATTTCAGAAACTTTGCCCCCATCGTTTTGAAACAGCTCGATGCGGCAGAATTCATCCCACGCTTGGAAATTGTGGAGATGGCTTCTAAAAAGTTTAAGGTCAACGTTCGATGAATCAAGAATCCAAAGGAAACCAAAAGAAGGGACAGGGGATGAAAAGTTTAAAAATCGCAGGCGTATTGGCTCTTTCCGTTTTTTTTTTAAACCTTCCTTCGGTCGTCTGGAGCGACGAGGCGCCTGCTGAAACATCGGCGCCTGAAGCTTCGGCGGCGGCTTCTGCAGAGGATGCAGAAGATGCTGAAGATGCGGATGAAGGCGAAGGGGATGCTGAAGAGGGCGCCGAAGTGGCGGAAGGCGAAGCCGGGTATGGAGAAGCGGCTAAAGATGAAATGACGCTGAGGCAGGAAGCCCAGGACAAGCGGGAGGCGGAACGTAAGAAGAAAATCGCAGAAGCCATCGCCGCTGACGAAAGCATCATCCGGCCGCGCCGGTCTTTCCTGGATTTCAATAACGAGGCCTTATCGCTTGGCGAACCTTTTCTTGGAACCGGAGCGATCAAGGATTACGGTTTGAGCTGGTTTGGCGAAGGCGCCAATGCGATTCGACCGCGCGCCCAGTTTTACGGAACCTTCTCCACGATCATGTACGGCGGTCGAATCAACAACGAGAATCAGGGTCAGTTGGGTTACAATCTCAACTTTGATTTCAACTTCGATCTCACCAACACCGAGCGCTTCCATATTCAGTACCGGCCTTTTGTCGACATTGACGAGCCGCGCGATCGCACCGGCGGTTTGTATCGTTTTCACAACGAAGACCCGACCATTGCGGATCACAAATTTGAACTGAGCGTGGACAACACCTTCGCCTGGTTCGAAGGCGAGATCGGCGAGATGTTCAACTTCATCGGTCCTGACGATCGTTTTCCCACGGACTATCACATCGCGGTTGGTTTGGTGCCGGTGATTTATCAGAACAGTTATTTGATGAACGACAACGTTCTGGGCGCCTTGATTTCAAAGCCGAATCTGATCGTTGGCGACGGCACAAACCTGTTGTTGCAGGCGATGGTGGCGATTGACGAGATCAATGCAACCCGCGCCGGCGGAGACGCGGATAACAACAACAACGACGCCAATCTGTATGGTCTGACGGCGCGATACGAGCGACGCAACCAGTTCTGGGAGTTCAACTATTTCCATCTCGAAAACCAGGTGGAAGCGGACAATTCGCAGGACTTTCTGGCGGCTTCCTTGTCGTCAACCTACGGTTTGCTCAACTATTCGGGTCGTGTGATGTTGAACATGAGCGACGACCGTAAAGGCGGGGGAACGGCGGGCAATGGTCAGTTGTACGTTATGGAGTTCAACCATTCTGCCTTCAACCATGACTATTACGATAAAAACTATTTGTACCTGACGATGTTTTACGGCACCGAAGGCTGGAACGATATCGCCAAGGGCCGCACCGGTCGAGCCGGTATTTTTTATCGCGGCAACGGCGTCACCAGTTTTGGGGTTTTGCGCAACACGGGAACCGGGACTTATGGCGTGTCTTTCGGTTTCAAGCAATTTCTGGATCGCGAGGCTTTGACCTTCAACCCGGAATTCTCTTATCAAAAGGATTTGCGCGACGAGTCGGGAAGCATCGCCCCCAACGATCAATATGCGCTCGGTTTTGAAGTTCAGTACCTGCTCAGCAATCACATGTCGCTGGTCGGCAAGGCGGTGGGCATTCACAACGAGATTCGCAGTGAAGACTGGTCGAGTTCAATGGAATTACGATTTAAATTTTAAACATTTAATCATTTTTTGTGCGGAGTATTTACATGAAGTTTAGATTACAGATGAGTTTAATCGTTTGTTTGTCGTTGCTGGTTTCCGCATCGGCGTTTGCGCAGAACAAGGTCATTGGGCCGAAGCAATGTTCGGACTCCAATTGTCATAAAAGCATTTTCGACGATTTGTTGTTCCACCCTCATGAAACTTTCTTTAACGAGAAGTTTGAGGAAGAGGGCGTGAAGATCGCTGAGAAAATGAATGTGAAAGATCAGTTTGAAGATGAGAAATGCATCAAATGTCACGGCATCGAAGTGGCCTCGGATTATCCTAAAGTGACAGAAGAAGAAAAAGGTTTGTTCGGCATCGTTTGCGAAACCTGCCACAACCCGGCTCAGGACTGGGTGGAGATCCACGATAAAAAGGGCAAAGTTCCCGAAGCGATAAAAGCGGGAATGCGCGACACGCGAAATTTTTACGCCTGGTCTAAAGACTGCTTCCGTTGTCATCGCGGCGCGAAAGAAGACTTCTATAAGGCGGGTCACCGTCTGGGTGAGAAATTTGATCTGGTCAAATACAGCCAGGGCGATTTCAAACACTGGGTCTGGAGTAAAGAACAGGAAGCGTCTGGCAATCTGGATGCGAAGTTGACGCAAAAGATCGGAAAAATCTGGGTCGCCGGTGAAGCGTTGCAGGTTGAAGCGTCGATCATGCGTATTTCTGAAGCGTCCGGCAAAGGCGAGTACACAGAAAAGAACGCGGCTTTGCTGAGCAAGGCGGTGGAAAATCTGAAGAAAGTCGCGGGCGTTATTCCGTCGGACAAATTGTCTAAGTTGATTGCGGTTGGCGGTAAGGTCAATGCGGACCCGGCTTCTGCGAAAGCGGTTGCCAAAGAAATCAATGCGACGACGGTGGCTTTTGTGAACGAGCTGGATGCGGCGGACATTGCGGCGGATAAATTCGCTTCGTTCCCGATTCCCGACAAGAGCACCTACATCCGCAACAAGAAGTAACTTTTGGTTCAATTCTGAAGCCCCGTCCCGTTTGGGGCGAGGGCTTCAGGTATTTTTTAGATGAGTTTCATCATTCACTTCATGCGCTAGGCGCGGTTCTTCCCGATGGCTTCCAGCAAGAAAAAGAAATCAGAGCATTCGTATTACACGAATCAATACAATCCACCGAGAAAATCCCCACCCGTTTTCAAAGCCGTTCTCATTATTTTAATAGTTGTAGTGAGTCTGTTTGGATTGGATTACTTCTCTGGCGCTCGTTTTTTCGCTTCTGAAGGCCCGGTATCTTCATCGCATGCGATGTTCGACGCCACTTGTGAGTCCTGCCACGCCTCCGGTTCCCCTGAAATTAAAAAAGCGTCCATGGAAAAAAAGTGCATGGGATGCCATAGCACGGTGAAGCAACTCAAGTTTCATATCACCAGCCATCGCGAAGATGGAGCCAAAGAACGACAAACCGTACAGAAATTCTGCGTCGATTGCCATAAGGAGCATCGCGGTCGACAGTACATGATCCACGAGATTGGCGACCGCCAGTGCAAGAATTGCCACCAGATCAGCAACGCTCAGTTCGAGCATCCGGCCTTCAAACAGGAAAAACTGGAACCTTCTGACTTGAACAAGATCGGTCTGCAATTCAATCATAAGACGCATCAGGTTCGCGACAAGAACAAAGACGATATCAACGAAAAGTTCAAGAAGGGTTGTCCTCTCTGTCATTTATACGATCCGCAGACGAATTTCATGGATTTCAAGCGCGTGACCTTTCAGGAAAATTGCCAGGACTGTCACCCGCATGAAGAGTTGTCCATCACCAAAATGTTCCCGGAAGAGGAACTCGAAGGCCTGGCGGATTCAATCAAAAGCCTTGCGGTGCAGTTCAGCCTGGAATCGCACGATACCTTTTTCTCTCGCTTTGAATACAGCAAAGGCAGTAAACGTCGACGTCGTCCTGCGTCGTTCAGCTATAAGCCCATTCATCAGGATCCCTATTTGAACATGTGGTTTTCTGAAAAGGATTTCTCCGAAGAACAGGTGGAGTCGGCATTGTCTTCGGGGCGACCGGGCGCGACATTGAATTGCTTGAAATGCCATTTGCTGAATAAAGGCAACGCCAAAGCGCAACCCAATTTAAAAGTCGGCAAGGATTTCTATTTCGCTCCGATCGCGAAACGCGCTCCGCGCGCTGACATCACTCGTTTTCCGCACAAGAAACATTCCCGCGTCGGTTGCAACGAGTGCCATAAAAACATTGCGACCAGCGAATCGCTCAAAGATTCCAATATCAATATCGATAACGCTTCCTGCTTCAACTGCCATAATAATGTAATGGTGGGAAATGAATGCGGCGGCTGTCATGTATTCCATCACATGCTGAACCAGTCTGAAATGGCCAAGCTGATGATTGAAAATTCGGGCGCGAGCGAAAGCGCTGACGCCAACGAAACTGCTGACGCCAACGAAACTCCTAACACCAACGAAACAAACTGACCCTCATGGCTCATAAAATCAAGTTCAAGGATCTGGATAAGGAAATCGAGACTGAAGAAGGAATTTCAGTTCTTGAAGCGGCGGAAGAGGGCGGGATAGATATTCCCTCAAGCTGTCGTAAAGGCGAATGCGGCACCTGCAAAGTTCGCAAGGTGAGCGGAGAAGTCCACTCTTCTGTTGAAGGGACTTTGTCTGACGATGATGTCAAAAACGGCTATTTCCTTTCCTGCGTCGCTGAAGCGACAACGGACCTGGTCTGTGTTTCCTCCGAAGGCGATGAAGAATTGCAGGCGCGGGTGGAATCGATCTACGATCGCACGGTCGATTCGAAATCCTTCCAGTTGAAAGCGACGGCGGATGAATTTTACCAGTTTCAGCCGGGACAGTTCATCACCATCGGTCCGGTCGTTAGCGGCAAGAAACAGTTTCGCTGTTATTCCATTTCCTCCTCCTGCCAGAATAAGGACCATGTTGAAATCACGGTCAAGCGGCAAAAGAAGGGTCTGGTCAGTAATTATTTCAACGATTCGGTTCAGGTCGGCGACCTCATATCGGTCAAAAAACCAAGCGGCAAATTCAAAATGGACCTGTCCGAGACCACGGACCTTCTGCTGGTCGGCTCCGGTTCGGGAATCACTCCGCTTCTCAGCATGGTTCGCTCGCTCACCGACATGAATTCCACGCGCAAAATTGTTTTGCTCTATGGCAATCGAACGTCTGACGACATCATTTTCTATAAGGAACTGAAAGAACTCGAAACCGCCAACCCGAATTTCAAGCTGGAAGTGTTCTTGTCGCAACCGGATGAGTCCTGGCAGGGTAAAACAGGACGCATCAACCCGGCGGCGATCATCGACGCTATCAACGCCATGTCGGAAAACGTCAGCCTGTACACTTGCGGCCCCGGCCCGGTCATGGAAATGGCGGTGGAAACGGCGGCTTCCTGCGGGGTGAACCCGGAGCGTTTGCATATGGAAGCCTTTGCTCCGCCCAAGGAGAAAGTTCCTGACAATTTCCTGACTCTGGAACGTCTGCGCAGTATCGATATTTTCAAAGGCCTGAGCGACAAGGTTCTGGAGAGCATGCAACCGCATATCATGTTTCGCCGCTTTTTGCCGGGCGAGATGGTCATCCGCGAAGGCGACTTTGGAAACTCCGCCTTTTATATCCTTGAGGGCAATGTGGATGTGTACCCTCCTTCCCTGCAATTGGAAATTCAGGATAAACGCAAACGAAACAAGCGATCCTGGTGGCAACGGCTGAAAGGCATCATCAACAAGAACACGCGCGGCGGCGAATTCGTCCGGGCGCAGGATTACCGGGTGTCCACCACCAGTTTCAATACCGACGGCGTGTTTTGCGACGCGGCGGGCAATACCTTGTTGCCGAATTTCGTTCCGGCCCCGCCTTTGGATGATGATGGCGAGGAAATTTCAAAGGACAAGATCATTCGTCTGCCGAAAGGCGAGATGTTCGGAGAACTTGCGGCTTTGTTTCGTATCAGTCGCTCGGCGACGGTTGCGGCGGGCTGGGAGCAATCTCCGCTTTGCGAGACGCTGGAAATCAAAATCCAGGCGCTTCGCATTCTCTCCAAGCGCAGTAAGGAGTTTAAATCCTTCATTGAAGATCGTTACCGCGAGCGCATGTTATCCCGTTTTGTTGAAGAGGAGCCGCTTTTTCAAGGTTGCAGTCCTGAATTGCTTGAGAGAATTTCCAATGAGGTTGAATTTTTTTCATTCCGTCCGAAGGAAGTGTTGTTGAGCGAAGGTCAGGACAATGATTCCCTCTACATCCTGCTCTCGGGATTCGCCAAATTATCGAAACAGGTGGGCGAAAAGGATTTCAACTTCCACGCTCTGCAAAAAGGCGAAATTTACGGCGTCGTTTCGCTGATGGAGGGCAAGAACAACGCCTGCACCGTCACCGCCATCAACAACGTCGAGGCGATTGCTTTGAACCGGAGCATTTTTGAGGAGTTATTGCGCGAGCCTACGGCGAGCGAACTCATCATGAAGACCGTGGAAGCGCGCATGAAGAAAATGGCGAATATCGAAGAGCATATCGCCAGTTTGTCGCTTCTCAGTTTTGGCATCGAAAACGAATTGCCCAATGGGCAGAGCATCATGGTCATCAACCTCGACCGTTGCACCCGTTGCGACGACTGCGTGAAAGCCTGCGCCGACGCGCACGACGGCTACCCGCGTTTCGCCCGCGAAGGTCGTAAAATCGGCAACGCCATGTTCCCGCACGCCTGCATGCACTGTATCGATCCCTTGTGTATGGACGGTTGCCCGAGCGGCGCCCTGCATCGCTCCAAACAACACGGCGAAGTGTTGATCGATATCGACACCTGCGTCGGTTGCACGATGTGCGTGACCAAGTGCATCTACGATAATATCGTCGCCTTGCCGGTGGCGGAAACGGTGATGATGGACGCCGACCCGGTCTATCAGCTCAATCCGGCCAACAACAAACCCGTTCTCAAGTCGATGAAATGCGATCTTTGCGTGGAAACCGGCGACCCGGCTTGCGTGCGCAGTTGTCCGCAGGATGCGATGCGCCGCATGTCTTTCAATGAAATTTTTGAGTCCGCTTACTGATATGTCAAACCAAACGCCATTGCCCCAGCGCTACGACGACCCCTGGCTCGAACAATTCTGGAAAGGCCATCTGACGCCCTATTCCCAATCGAGGGATTTGCGCCTTTGGGGCTGGTTCTTTGTGCTGGTTCTGTTTTCACTGATGTGGATGAAGGGCCAGAAGATCATCCCGATCAACGCCGGGCATTATGGATTGGCCTTGTCCTTGTATTGCGCCGCGTTCGCGCTGGGTAATTTGAAAAAAAGCAGTCATTGCACGGGCATCGTGCTCAACAGTCTGCTGGGCGTCGCTATTTCCGCCTATTATATCAACGACGTGCGCCTCAATCTGGACGATGAACGCCTCATTTCCGGCTCCGCCATGTTGTTCCTGATCGTCCTGGCGGCGGCGTTCAAGCTGAAAAAATACCTCGCTCCCTTTAAAAAATGGGGGCGCTCCCGGCTCTGGATGCATATCCATATCTATTCGGGAATCGCCGCGATGATTTTGTTTATGTTCCATCTGGATTTGAGCCTGCCCAACGGCCTGTTTTCTTATTGTTTGTTCCTGTTGTTCACGCTGTTCATTGCTCTGGGAATCCTCGGCGTCAACCTGCAACGGGTGATCCCTGTGAAACTGGCGGACCTGGACACGGAAGTGATCTACGAAAAAATTCCGCAAGTGGTCGAGTCCCTGCGTCTGAAGATTAACGATCTGATGGATCGGGGCAAAGGCGAGCCGATTTCCAAAACGCTCTCGAGTTTCTGCGAGCAATACGTGCTTCCCTTTTTTGAAGGCCCCAAGCCCTCAATGCAGTATTTTTTCAGCTCCTCTGCGGGCCTGCCCGAACGCTTGCATAAATTCGACAATCTCCAGCAGTTCCTGAACGACGACGAAAAACTGGTGCTTGTGGAAATCAAGAAACTCTACAAGGAAAAACAACAGCTCGACGTCCACGCCAGTCTGCAGTGGTTCCTGAGGCAATGGCTCTGGTTGCACATCGTTATGGCCAGCCTGCTCATTTTTATGATTCTCTACCACCTCGGAATGATTTTCATTTTCTAATTATACTGCCGCGCTGTGCGGTTTGGTTTTATGGAAAATGAAAGTCGGGCAATGATTCGTCGCGAATGAAGGGCCCTTTCTTCATGCGCTCCCATAGGGCGAGTCTGGGATCGTTCTTCACATACAACACACAGATCAGGTCTTCATAGATTTTGACCCAGCCGGGCAGTTGGTTCATGCGGAGATGCGTCCCGTCGCGTTTTCGGGCCAGAACCAATTCGGTCGGATATTTTTCAAGCAGGGCCTGCCAGCCGGGTTGACCGGAAGCGAAATCGAAATGATCCTGAATCACTTCCTCGGGATAGGCGGTGCGGAAACGCCCGTCCACCGACACCCTGGAACCCGGCGTTTTCCATATCAGGTATTCACCCCAGTCCAGCGGGTTCCATAGATTGCCGCTGATATCGTTCGAATGCATGAATCGCGCGGCGTAGACCGGGTAAGTTTGCGGGGGCGCGAGGAGCTTGAACTGGGCAGATGCGTTTTTCATGAGTCCGATTCCCAACTGCGACCCTGCAAAGAGAAGCATGCCGACCAGCAAGCCGTTATGCAAATGAATGGACGCGGTGTAGAGGCGGAATTTTGTTTCCGCCAGTTCTGATATTCTTGCGATCAGATAAGGCGCCATTAAAATCGCCGCCAGGGGAATATGGCGCTGGTGCTTGAAGGCAAAGTAGATGGCGGGCGCAATCACCCAGACCTGCCAGCCCCATTTTTTCTTATCGAAGAGCCAGAGTCCGATGAAGAGGATCGTATACAACTTGAACTGCCAGAAATGCATGGTGTCGAAGGGAATGCCATTCCATTCTGTGATATTTCTCGGAACGCTCAGGGTCTGCGCAAAGAAATTCCATAAATGATATCCGTAAGGATTCACCAGACAAATCGCGATTGTCGCCGCCAGAGTTGCGATCCATAATCCGGGCGCCTGATCTGTTCGTATTTTTTCTACAACGCCATAGCCCAGCGCCACGCAGGCAATGGCCAGACCGGCAACCACGCCGCCGTGCATGTTCACCCAGAATAGAAAAATGATGGGAATATAGATCAGCGCTTTTTCATTGCCCTGAAAGGCCTTGCCTAAACTAAGGGTCAGCAAGGCGATCCCGATATAGGTCATGAGATGCGGGCGCGGCATGAATCCGGGGGCGAGGATGAAGGTCAGCAATACAATAATGATCAGGCAGGCGCTATTGCGTCGCGGTTTGTCCTTCACAAAGGCCAGCCGGGCCAGCCTTTCGACGATGAACAGGCCGATCAGCATTTTCATAACCAGTAGTCCGCCGGAGCCGAAGATCGAAAATATTTTATAGAAGAGTATTTCCGTCAGCCATTCGTGATTGATCCAGCGATGCCCCGGCGCAGTATAGGAATAGTTTTCTTCGCTCGGCAAGGCGCCTTCCTGCCATGCGCTTTCGCCAAATTTGATATGTCCCCAGAGGTCGGGGTCTGCGGTGGTCAGCGAAAAGGCATTGAAGGCGCAGAGCAGACACATTGCCAGCAGGAATGCGGGCGCATGAAGAGGCTTCAGATTTCCGAGCGCCTTCAGCATGCAGGACGGCTCATTTGGAAATTCAACAGGACGGGGCTGGGCGCTGTGATGCGCCTTTCTCTCTCTCTATTTTTTGTGTGGGCCTTAGAGAATTTCATATTCTTTTTTTATCAGGCGAGCGCCAGAAAGTTCCGTTTGTTTTCTATAATTCTTGCGCTTGTCATGGACAATTTCATATTCTTTTTTATAATGGTTTTGCCTGCTATGATTCTATACTAAAATGATTTGCAGGTTGTTTTCAGGCTAAATCGTTTCTGGCGTCTGGACCTTTGGCATCGCCGGGCCACAGCCCGCGATTCAGCGTTCAGGCGAGTTGAATTCTTTTCTATAGATGGTTCGATTTTTCACGCCAGCTCTTAACCGAATATTGAAATTATGAAAATCATTGTTTGCGTCAAACAGACGCTGGATACTGCCGCCAAGGTGGAGATCAAGGATGGGAGCGTGCATGCGCCGGGGGCGGCGCGGATCATGAATCCTTATGACGAGTTTGCGGTCGAAGAAGCCAAGCTCATCAAGGACAGACATCCAGAGACCGAGATTCTGGCTATCTCGATCGGCCCCAATGCGGAAGTCCTCAAGTCCGCTCTGGCCATGGGCGCTGATCGCGCCTTGCATTTATGCGATCCGCTTTTTGACTCGCTCGAAGGTCTGGGCATTGCCCACGTTCTCTCGAAAGCGATTGAGCGGGAGTCTTACGATCTGATTCTGTGCGGAAGACAGGCGGTGGATTGGGATCGCGCCCAGGCAGGGCCTGCGTTGGCTGTGTTTCTGGGAATCCCTTGTGTATCGGTGGTCACGCGCCTCGAATTTTCCGAAGATTACAAGCGCGCGACGGCGACGCGGCAGATTGAAGGCGGCTCTGAAATTCTTGAATGCCCGCTTCCTCTTTTGCTCACTTGTCAGAAGGGACTCAACTTGCCGCGTTTGCCTTCCTTGAAGGGCATCATGGCGGCGAAGAAAAAAACCGTAGAAGTCCTGACAGCGGCAGATTTGCAACTGGCTTCAGATTTTTCTCAAGGCTTTCATTTTGCCTCGGCGGCTGAATTGGCGCTTCCCCCTGCACATGAGTCGGCTCATATGGTGCAAGGCGAGGCGGCGGATCAGGCGCGGGAACTGGTTGCCTTGCTGAGAAACAAAGAAAAGGTTGTCTAGCAAAGTTGGCGTTTTTTTCTAATGGGACCAAACGTCTTTCCTTGCTGAATAAGAAGGAACTGTTTATTTAATAAAGTTTTCGAAGTTTTGGAAAGGTTTGTTTTCATTTATGAATGAACAAGACAATTCCGGATTTTTCTCCCGCCTTAAAGAGAAAGCCTGCCAGCGCCGGGCCGAACTGGGGCTGGGCCTGCTGACGCTCTACGTCTGCCTGCTCGCTCTCGGTACGGTCGGCGAGATTTGGGACGTCCAGTGGATACTGGATTTGCCCATCTTCCGTCCCCCAGGCAAATATTAATTACAATAAAAGCCCGTTCGGGCAAAAAAATTTAGAGACTTATGAACGCATCACGACCCATTTGGGTTTATATTGAGTTGAATGAAGGCCGGCCCAAGCCCGTTGCCAGTGAATTGATCTTTGCCGCGCGTCACCTTGCTACGGCAAACGGCGCTCCGGTGGAAGCCTTTGTCTGCGCTCGCGTTGGCGGCTACGACGCGGATTCCCTGAAAGCTCTGGGCGCCGACCGGGTTCACGTACTGCAAGGCGACGATTTTGAATTGTTCAATTCGCAGATCATCCGCCAGGCTCTGGCCGAACGCATCGAGCAGGGCAAACCCTTGGCCTTTCTTCTGGCGTCAAACAACCACGGCAAGGAACTCGGCGCGGCCCTGTCGGCGCAATTGCTGACCGGCTATGCGGGCGATTGCGTTGGGCTGGAGATGTCGGCTCAAGGTCTCAGTGTGAAACGCCCGATTTATTCCGGCAAGGCTTACGCCACAACCCTTCTCAAGGGAGAGGGCGCGCATATTCTGACTCTCCGGGCCAATGTCTTTCGCCCGGATTCTGCGGATGAATCGAAGGTGGAGAGTGAACTGATTTGCGAAGAGCTTCCAACGCTGAAAGACACCATTGCCTTGATCGTCAAAGAAGTGATTGCCGGTTCCGGCGATCTCGATATCACCGAAGCGCGGGTTGTGGTGTCTGGCGGACTGGGAATGCAGAATGCCGAGAATTTCAAATTACTCGAAGAGCTGGCCCATACGCTGGGCGGCGCGGTGGGGGCCAGTCGCCCCGTCGTCGATAATGGCTGGCGCGATTACTCGAATCAGGTCGGGCAGACCGGGCGCACCGTATCACCCGACCTTTATATAGCCTGCGGTATTTCCGGCGCCATTCAGCATCAGGCGGGTATGTCCGCCTCCAAGTGCATCGTCGCTATCAACAGCGATCCCCACGCGGCGATTTTTTCCATTGCACACTATGGCATCGTCGGCGACGCCCTGACCGTCGTCCCCTTGTTGAACGAAGAGTTTAAAAAAATTCTCAACAGCTAAAAGTCTCCCCCCTTATCGAACACTGCGTCGCTTTGCGGCGCCCTCCTTTTCAGAGAACTTTCTCTATGGACCCATGGCTTCGGCAGGTATGCGATCATGCAGACTTTCAGGAATTGCAGAGTCGTTTCAGCGATTCGGCGCGCAGTCAGCTCAGCCGCTACATTTCCGAGTTGGTGTCCTGGAACAGCAAGGTCCGGTTGACCTCCGATTCCCGCCCGGAATTCATCATCAAACGGCACCTGTTCGATTCCCTCCAATTCGCTCGCTTGATGCATTCCGGCCTGAAATGTGTGGATATTGGGAGCGGCGGCGGATTCCCCGGTATTCCCGTACGCATCCTGTTTCCTGAAAATTCCATGACTTTCATTGAATCCCGACGCAAGCGCTGTAGTTTCTTGCGCCACGCCAGCCGTCAATTGGAGCTTACAGGGAGCAAAACCCATGAAGGCCGTGCCGAAGAGATAGTTTCGGAATTCTCAGAGCCCTTCCAAGCCGTCCTGTTTCGCGGATTCTCCTCCCTGCCTGACAATCTCGAAGTCGGCTCCCTCTATTTGGAAGAGGGCGGTTTTATCTATGTTCAGAAAGAAGCCGGAGAGGAAGAGCTTGAATACCTTGCCAGCCAGTCCGGCTGGAACTTGTTCCGGCAGATCGCTTATGACGGCTATGAAGGCAGGCGCTCCTACATCCTTCAAATTCAAAAGACTGTCGACTCATAGCGCAGAATGTTTCACGTGAAACATTCATCTTTTTCCGTTCTGCGACGATAGGGGATTGAATGTTTCACGTGAAACATCTGTCGGGATGATTCCTATCCGTCGAAGAATCAAGTTATAATGCAAAAAATGGTTCGGTCTCTCCATCTTTAAGTAGTTGCTACTGCATAATTGTGCTAAATTTGATGGGATTCTTACAAAGGTGATCGTCGGCTATGGGAAAAATCATTTGTGTTGCCAATCAAAAGGGTGGGGTGGCCAAGACAACCACGGCAATCAACCTGGCGGCTTGCATCGCATTGTCTGGAAGAAAAGTCCTGCTGATCGATCTGGACCCGCAAGCCAACGCTTCTTCGGGTCTGGGCGTGGCTATTGACGAGTCGCAAAAGGGCATCTACGATATTATACTCGGTCAGGCCAATCTCTCTCAGGCAACCTATCCCACTGACATTGATACGCTTAAGGTCGCTCCATCGTCTGTTGATCTGGCGGGAGCGGAAATCGAGCTGGTCAACCAGCCGGAGCGCGAGTCGAAATTGAAGCAGGCTCTGAACGGAAGCGGCGAGGAATACGATTATATTTTTATCGATTGCCCGCCGTCGTTGGGACTGCTCACTCTCAACGCCCTCACCGTGGCGCAATCGGTTCTCATTCCGATGCAATGCGAATATTATGCCTTGCAGGGATTGAGTCATCTTCTCAAAACGCTCAAGCGGGTGAAGCAGTCATTGAACCCGGAGCTTCGCGTCGAAGGTATTTTGCTGACGATGTACGATTCACGAACCTTGTTGACGACTCAGGTCAAAGAGCAGGTGGAAGCCTATTTCAAGGATTATCTGCTCAAAACCGTTATTCCGCGCAATGTCCGCCTCAGCGAAGCGCCCAGTCACGGCAAGCCGATCATTTTATACGCCAGTCGCAGTAAAGGTTCGGATTCTTATGTGGAGCTGGCCCAGGAAATCATCGCTCGCTCAAAATTGACCCTGGCGCCGGAAGGGAGCGAGTGAGCGCATGGACAGAGGAATGCTGGAAGAGGGCGGCGCTGGCCGACCCAAGCTAAACCCGAGAATACAAGTATCAAGACTATGAATAGAAAAATTTTCAAAGAGTGGAAGAGCGTTTCTCCAAAAATTAATATGGATCCTTTAAAACTGTAAGCCTATGAATAGAAAAATTTTCAAAGAGTGGGCGGGTGTTTCTCCAAAAATTAATATGGATCCTTTGAGCCTGTAAACTTATGAATAGAAAAGCGTTAGGAAAAGGCATCAGCGCTCTGATTCCAGATTTTGATCTCGACTCAGCCGCTCAGAATGCGCCCTCCGGCGGCGCGGTGGAAATGCTGATCAGCGAAATCACGCCGAATGCTCGCCAGCCGCGAAAGTATTTCGACGACGAAAAACTGGAAGAACTGGCGCGTTCGATCAAGGAACATGGCGTCATTCAGCCGGTCATCGTGCAGAAGAGCGAATCCGGTTATGAATTGATCGTCGGTGAGCGACGCTGGCGCGCCAGCCAGAAGGCGGGACTCAAGAAAATCCCGGTCATTATAAAAGAAGTGACTTCAGATCAGTCCCTCAAGCTGGCTCTGATAGAAAACCTGAATCGTCAGGATTTGAACCCGATTGAAGAAGCCGAGGCCTTTGACCGTCTGGCCAGTGAGTTTGAACTCACCCAGGAGCAGATCGGCGAGGCGATGGGGCGGAGCCGAACGGCGATCACCAATGCATTGCGGCTTCTGAAATTGCCGCGTCCGGTTCAGGAAGATATCGTTTCCGGTCGTTTGACGATGGGGCACGCCCGCGCCTTGCTGGGGCTGGAGTCCGCGGCGCAAATGGACGCTCTGAGACGGAAAATTATAGATGAGGGCATGACGGTGCGGCAGACCGAGAACGCGGTTAAAAATCAGGCGGCTAAAACCGTTACTGCGAGTAAAAAAGCCCAAAAGGACATATTTACCAAAGATCTTGAAAAGGAAATGGCGCGCAAGCTGGGTGCAAAGGTGGAAATTCGTCCGGGTAAGAAAGGCGGGAAATTGATCATCAGCTATTATTCCCTGGACGATCTGGAACGCTTGAAGGAAATGCAGTTGCCTAAAGTGCAAGGCGAATGATGCGCCGACGGATGACGCGATGGATTCCGTCGAATGAAACGTTTTTTATTTTTTAATTCTCTGTATATTGATTATAGTTGCCTGACGTTTGTATCTTGCCGGATCGGGCGCTATAGAAAGGTGGATCTGTGATGAACTCAAAGCCAGGCGATAAGAATCTTAAAGCCTATATGAGCGATGACACCGTGTTCAAGGGCGTTTTGTCCTTTACGGGCGCGGTGCGCATGGATGGAAAATTTGAAGGCCGGGTCGAAACAGCCGATACCTTGATCGTGGGCGAGACCGGGGATTTGAAAGCGGAGATTCAGGTGGGCACCCTCGTTTGCAAGGGTAAGATTGAGGGTTCTATCTTCGCCAAGGATCGTGTGGAACTGCATTCCACCAGCCGGATTGTCGGCAACATCATCACCCCGTCGCTCAGCATGGAGCAGGGTTCGATTCTGGACGGCAATTGTAATATGTCCGGCAAGGATGGCAAGATCATCACGCTGGTCAAAGGCGAATCGGGCGAAGCCACGGTCAATCAGAAGTAAGCGGAGCCTTGCGAATCTGAAGCGAGCGCAAGAGCCGCATCGTTTCAAATCCGCTTGCGCGACGGAGTCTTTGCGTTCTAAGAGTTGCACTTGAAAACGTTGAAATTTTGAAGTTTTTCATTAAAATAGAAAAAGGATGTCCAAGGCTGTGATCGAAGAAGCCCAAAGAGGCGAATTATTCATCGTAGCCACGCCCATCGGGAATCTGGGCGATATCACCTACCGAGCGGTAGAGTTGTTGAATCAAGCGGATCTCGTAGCCGCAGAGGACACCCGCCGGACGCGAGTTCTATTAAATCATTATGGAATCAAGACCGCGCTTTCGAGTTACAACAGTTTCAATAAAGAGAAGAAGAGCGCGCAATTTGTTGAGTTCATGAAGTCGGGTCGAAACCTGGCTCTGGTGTCCGATGCGGGCACGCCGGGTATTTCCGATCCTTTGTATCACATAGCGCGATTGGCGGTGGAAGAGGGGATACGCCTGCAATCGCTTCCCGGCCCATCCTCGATACTGGCGGCTCTGACCGTTTCCGGCCTGCCGGTGGACCGATTTATTTTTGAAGGATTCCTGCCAAGGAAAAAAGGTCGGCAGAAGTTATTGCAGGAGCTGGCGCAGGAAAAGCGGGCCATCGTGTTATTCGAATCGCCCAAGCGCATCCAAAAAACATTGAAGGATTTGAGCGAACATCTGGGCGACCGACCCGCGACGGTAACGCGCGAGTTGACCAAACTGCACGAAGAGACCGTGCGCGGCACGCTGACCGAGCTGGCTGAGAACGAACGCAACTGGAAGGGCGAGATCACCCTGGTCATTGGGCGACCGGGCAAACAGGAAAAGGAAAACTGAATGGGAATCGTTTCAATCATAGGCCCCAAGGGCGGCATCGGCAAGACGACTTTGTCCATCAACACGGCGGCGGCGCTGACCAGCATTCTGGGAAAGACCACGCCGGACAATCGCGTGTGCCTGGTCGACCTGGACTTGCGTTTGCCGACGATCTCCAGTTTGCTGGAGAGCCATCCCGCCAAGACCTTTTACGATTTGTTTGAAACGCTGGCGAACAAAACCTATCAGGTCGATTTCATGCGCACGCTGTACCGCATTGTGACGGCGTTTCAAGCGCACCTGACCGGCCAGCTGGAGCCGGGCAATCGTCAGTTGGCCAAGAGTTTTTCCTTGTACAACAATCTGAATACCGACCTGTTCAATTTCTCCGACTTTGAATTTGGCAATCAGATGCACGAATTGTTTTTGAGTCGGGGCGACGTGCACACGCTGGAAGATCTGGAGTCCTTGCGGCCTTTGCTGACGGATATCGATTTGACCGAATTCCGCGCAGTGCTGGACAAATACGACGCCAATTCCAAGCCCCTTATAAAGGAATATATTAATTACGTCGAAGAGTTCCAGTTTTCCATCGTCGGCGGAGAAATTCCTATTCTTGGCAAACGCAATCATCGCAAGCGCATCAACGAACCGGCCTTTCTGGCTCTTTTTCTGGAAGCGCTGGACGGTCTGTTCGATCAGTTTCATTACGTCATTCTGGACACGCCGGCGGGCGGGGTCAATCACTTGTCGTCCCTGATGAATTCCATCGACCAGGCCTTGTTCGTGTTTGACATGAGCAACAACATCGCCATCAACGGCAGTATTGACGCGCTCCATTCCTTCATCGATTATTACGAAGACTTTTACCGCGATTTCAAAGCGGGAAAACTCACCGGACTGGACAAGGCCTTTGTGAATCGACTGGTGGCCTCGCGCGGACTGGAAGCGGTGGAAGATTCGCTGAAAAATAAAAAACTGGGAATCCTGTTCAATCGCTGTCAGGATTCAAAAGCCATCGGGCCGTGTCTGGACCGTATTCGCGATTATCTCGACACGCTCGATCAACTCGAGACCTTCAAGGACCGATTGAATCTGGTGGGCATGGTGCCGAATCACAAGATCATCAACATCACCAACAATCGCGGCGCGCTGTTCTTCGACAAGGACCGGTCCCTGACCAATCGCATCGCCAGCGTTGCGGAAAACATCATCGCCAAAAATGTCAATTGCCCGACTCTGGCTTCGAGCAACCGGGACATCATTTCCTATCTGCAGAAAACCGGGAAACCGGGTTTCCCAAACAAGATTCGAAAAATCGCCAGCAACTTTAATCTATAAGACCTGCCGCAATGCTAGAATTGAATGTGTCCGTCCTGACTACCCGGGAGTTTCGCGTTTTATCTCTTGCCGATCCCAAAGGATATTATCGCGAGACTGAGCGCGATGAATTGCTCGGGATCATTGATAAATTAAAAACCGAGCAAGCGTCTTGCACGCGTCCCGAAAAGAAATTATTGAAATTATGGAATTCGGTGGAGATAGGCATTCTTGCGCCGCGCGGAGAAACCCTTTCCGGTCCGTTGTTCAATCGCGGTAAAATCAGAGTGGAAGGCCGGGTCGCGGGCAGGGTGGTGTCGGATGATGAAGTCATTATCGAATCCGGCGGCGAAGCCTTTGGCGACGTGACCGCGCCCCTGGTGGTGTGTCGCGGATTCGTGCGCGGGACGGTGCGTTGTGCGAAGCGGCTGGAAGTCGCATCGAGCGCGCGCATGGAAGGCGATCTCATCGCCCCCAATCTGTTTTTGCAAAAAGGCGCGCGCGTTGACGGTCAATGCAATATCGTCCGCCCGGAACAGGCGAAGAAGCGGGTTTGGCTGCGTTGGAGCGACCGCTTCAAATTCAAGAGGGTGGGATGATCGAATCGCAGACGATAGGGATAACGATCCATGCTGTCAGACGATAAACTCAACGTTCTGCAGATTGCGGAATACAACCTGATCTGCAATAAGAACCCGCGCGGCGCGTACGACAAGAACACGCGCGAGAATCTCAACACTATCATCGAAAAATTGCGCAACGCCCGCTCGCGTCATTCACGACTCGAAGCGCGTCTGTTCGAGAAATTTCAATACGCGCAATTCGATCCGCTTCAGGAAAAAGACAAACGCGTCAAAATGGAAGTGGCGCGTTATCGCTTGTCCAGCAACGTCAAGAGCGCGGTGAAGTTTGCATTCGCGGGTCTGGCGGCGGTCGCGGCGCTGGGCGCCTTCAGCTATCACTTTGTGCTGAGCTCGGAGACGCGGCGCGATGTGGACATGGCGTTCTACAACAATCTCAATCAGGTGGGGCTGGTTTCCAAGGAGCGGCTGGAAGAAATTCAGGCGAGTCTTCAGGAGGCCGCGCAAGAATTGCAACAGGCGAGCGCGCGTCTGGAGGAAACGCAACAGCATAATATGGAACTCAGTCAGGTGGTTGAGGATATGATTCTCAACAACCAGGTGACGGAAAATCTAAAGTACATCGTCAAGCAGGTTTATGGCGACCCGCGCGCGCGTTATGTTTCGACCAGCGACCGCACCAGCCTGCAGTTTGACGGGCGCGAAATCGCCAGTTATTTGAACGATCCGAAACTATGGTATTTGCTGGGTGTGGTGGAGACGGGAGCGCTTCGCATTTATTACGATAACGAGGAGATTCTGGAGATCCGCGCGATCTTCGGGCGCAAGGGCGAGGAGACGCCTCTGGGCGAATACGCCATCAAAAATAAAGTGTACAAGCCGACCTGGTATAAAAAGGAATTGAAAGACGGGCGCACGCGGGTGCGGGCCATCCCCTTTGGCGACGAAGATCATGAGATCGGCCACTGGTGGCTCGGATTAAAAAAAATGAGCGATCAAGGTCCGGGAAGTTACGGCATTCACGGCGTCAACGTGAACCGGGTCAACGAATTCTACAAGAAAAATTTTGACTGGCGCAACGGCAGCGCCGGGTGCCCGAATATTCAGGAATGGTACCTGCACTTCCTGGCGAAAATGGTTCCGCTGGGAACGCATGTGAACATCGTTAAAAAAGATAAATGGCGCGACGAAACGCCGGCGCAGTCCTCGGCGGCTTGAGCCAGGCTATCAACTTTATATAACATCAACACAGGCGGGGCGCAGGCGTCGCAGGTTTGAATTTCAGCGAGACGGTGCATGAAGAAATTATGGGGCGGACGATTCAATCAGTCCACCGACACTTTGATGGAGCAATTCTCCGCTTCCATTTCCTACGATCAACGCTTGTACGCTTACGATATTCAGGGCAGTATCGCGCATTGCAAAATGCTGGCGAAATGCGGAATCATCAAATCGTCGGAGTCGGCGAAGATCCGCAAGGGCCTGGCTCAGATCCTGAAAGAATTTGAAGACGGCGTGTTCGAGTGCGACGACAAGCTCGAAGACATTCACATGAATATCGAACACCGTCTGACCCAGTTGATCGGCCCTGTTGCGGGCAAACTGCATACGGCGCGCAGTCGAAACGATCAGGTCTGTCTGGATGTGCGCCTGTATCTGCGCGATGAAACTCAGCATATCATTCGTCTCGCCGATCAATTCTGCAAGACCCTGGTCAAGCTGGCGCGCAAGCATATCGACTACATCATGCCGGGATACACGCATATGCAACGCGCCCAGCCCGTGCATCTGTCGCATCACCTGCTCGCTTATGTGGAAATGTTCCAGCGCGACCGCGACCGCATGCAAGACGCGCTGGCGCGTATCAACGTGATGCCCCTGGGCTCCGCCGCGCTCGCCGGAACCAATTTTCCTATCGACCGCTCCTACACCGCGAAATTGCTGGACTTCCCGGCGATGACGCATAACAGCATGGACGCGGTGAGCGATCGCGATTTCATGATCGAGTTTTGCGCGGCCTCTTCGATCATCATGATGCATCTGAGCCGCCTGTGCGAAGAGATCATCCTGTGGTCGACCAGCGAATTCAATTTCATCGAACTGTCCGACGCCTTCTCGACGGGTAGCAGTATCATGCCGCAGAAGAAGAACCCGGATTCAGCGGAGTTGATCCGCGGCAAGACCGGTCGCGTCTACGGCAATCTGGTGTCCCTGCTGTCGATGATGAAGTCCCTGCCGATGGCCTACAACCGCGATCTGCAGGAGGACAAGGAACCCTTGTTCGATACGGCGGACACCGTCGGCCACTCGCTGGCTCTGATCAACCTCGCGTTGAAGACGGCAAAATTCAAACGCATTCCTTTGGCGACGCTTGAGGCGAGCGGTTTCCTCACCGCGACGGATATGGCGGATTACCTGGTCCTCAAGGACATCCCCTTCCGCGAAGCGCATGAGATCACCGGCAAGGCCGTGGCCCTGTGTTTGTCGAAGAAGAAAACGCTGGATCAATTGACGCTGGCTGAAATGAAAGAACTGTCGCCAAAAATTCGCGAAGATATTTTCGATCTGATTTCGATGGAAGGCTCGGCGGAACGAAAAAACGTTTACGGCGGCACGGCCCGCAAGCAGGTCGAAAAACAACTCGCGCGTCTGGAAAAAAAGCTCAAATAAACACGATACGATGAAACGAATTCTGCGAACGCTCCCCATCATCCTTCTCTTGTTGCTGTTCCTTGGCGCGCAACAGGGTTGCGGCTACAAGGCCCCTCCGCGTCCGCCGGACAAAACCAGTCCAAATTAATTAACTGATTGATTTATTGGCTCTTTATGCTATAGTAGCAAAACTCCTCCCTTCAAAAGTCCTTCCCGTCTGAGCTGGTAAAATCCCCTTGAAAATTCATTAAGTTATTGATTTATTTGACCTTATGTGTTAATTTGGGAGAATATTTTCGCCGTGTTCCCTCGGGAACGCGAGTTAGCGTTAAACCTTTCCAAAGGACGATGCGGATGAACAAGGATCAGATCGCCATCTATATAAATGAACACCCCGAATTTTTTAACGAATACCCGGAATTGCTTCGAAAAATCAAGGCGATAGACGAAAGCGATCTGCCGATAGAACCCTTGAATACCCTGAGCATCGCCGACCGCATCATCAAGCGCGTGCACGATGACAAGGCTCACCTGAAGAACAAGCTGGAATGGTTTGTCGAGGTGGCGGAGGCGAACGAAAAGATTCACGAGCATTTGTATGAGATCGAACGCGCCATTCTGTCCACGGTTCATCTTGACGAAATGGTGGAGCAGTTGAAGGTGGAAATCACCCGCCGCTTCGAGATCATCGCCGTGCGCATTTACCTGGCCGACGGCGCCGATCATTTCATGGAATACAAACTGAAGGAAAGTTATCCCGGCGGCATCAATGGCACCTTGCGCTTCTTCGATAAAAACGCCGCCGCTGATTTATTCAACGGCGAATTGAAACCGATATTGCACGGGGAAGTGAAAGGCGACTCAAAAGTTTTCGTCGAGGCGGAAGAAAAGGAAGCGATCAAATCCGAGGCGCTCATCCCCATCATTCTGGGCGGCGAAGCCGTCGGCGTGATCGGTCTGGGAAGCGCGCGCGAAAATCATTTCTACGACGGCCTGCGCACCGACTATCTGGAACGCATGGCGGAAAAAATCGGCATCGCCATGGGCAACATCCTGCTCATCGACCGACTGCGTCGCAAGCAGACGGTGACAGACAAGCAAACCGGTCTTTATGCCTCGTCCTATCTCGAACCGTCCCTGCAACGCGAGTTCGAAATCGCCACGACGCAAGGCAAACCCCTGTCCTGCCTCAAACTGCATATCGACTATTTCCTCAGCCTGCTGGAGTCCTTCGGCGAGGCGGAAGGCGAAAAAATATTGCAGGATTTCGCTAAAATACTTACGGAAAAATGTAAATCCTATGGTATCGTATTTCGTATAGACATAGGTGAGTTCATTGTCCTGTTGCCTGGAGCGGATGCGGAAGCCGCGCAAAAATTTGCCGAAACGGTTCGCTCAGCTCTGGGTCCGTTGCGATATCCGCATTTAAAAGGCTACGAATTTCCCACTATCAGCGTGGGAATTGCGACCTTCCCGCACTCAGAAATGAAAGCGCCCAACGATTTAATCCTGCTCGCTTCAAAAGGACTGGCAGATGCATTGGAAGAGGGAGGCAACCGCCTGATCCTTGCCGCCACTGGTTAATTTAACACGATGATCCGAAACGCAACCACCGCTGATGCGGTATCCATTCACAGCCTGATCTGCATTTATGCAGAAAAGGGCCAGATGCTCGCGCGCTCTTACGAAGAGATCGAAAGCCGGGCGCTGGACTTCCTCGTCTATGTCGAGGACGACCAGGTGGTGGGCGCCTGCAGTCTCAAATTCGGCTGGAACAATATGGTCGAAATTCGCTCGCTGGCGGTGGACCCGCGCTATTACCGACGCGGCATCGGCACGGCTCTGGTATCGCGTTGCGTGGAGTTGGCGACGCAGGGGCCGGAAGAAAAAATATTTGTTTTCACCTACATCCCAACGCTGTTCGAAAAACTCGGCTTCTATCGCATTTCCAAAGACGAGTTGCCAATGAAAGTCTGGAACGATTGCAAAGCCTGCCTGCACCGCGACTATTGCGACGAGATCGCCTTGATCCGCGCCTTGCCGAAGCCGGTGGACTATCCCCTGCAAACCATGGGCGATTCCACGACTTTAAGCATTCCCGTATAAAAACGCCGGGTCCTTCCGGCCTTTACAGCGCCTCAAGCGCGCTGAAAATCCGTTGATTAAGCGACAAAATCCGCAAGGCATAGAATTGAAAATATCCTTATGCTAAGCTAATAGTATCTATCTTCGCTTAGTCAATAGGAGGAATCGGTTATGATTAACGGATTGTTCAACGCGCTGTCTGGAATGAACGTCGCGTCGCGACGCTTGCAAAACAGTTCCAACAACCTCGCGAATCTGCAAACCTCCGGTTTCAAAAAAGGCGAAGTCGCCAGCGTCGAAAACCGCAACGGCGGTTCCAGCGTTTCGGCAGTCAGCAAAGTCAATTCGCAGGGTCCGCTTCAGCAAACGGGCAACCCCCTCAACCTGGCAATCAACGGCAACGGACATTTTCAAGTGACGCGCGCCAACGGCGCGCCGGGCTTCACTCGCGCAGGCAATTTCAGCGTGGACGGTCAGGGCCGAATGGTCACGCCGAATGGCGAACCGCTTGTGCCGGAAATAAACATTCCAGCGGGAGCGACGCAAATTTCCGTCGGTTCCAACGGCCAGGTCACGGCGCGAGTCGGTGGCGAGAACCAGATCCTCGGTCAAATCCAGCTTTCCAGCTTCAACAATCCTGAAGGTCTCACCGCGCAGGGCGAAAACCTGTTTTCGGAGTCGGCGGCCTCGGGCGCGCCAGTTGCGGGCAATCCGGGCGATGGCGGATTCGGTACGGTCCTGTCCGGCGTGCTGGAAATGTCGAACGTGGATATCGCCGAAGAAATGGTGGACCAGATCGTTTCCAAAGCGGCGTTCCAGGCGAACGCCAACATGGTCCGCGCCGCTGATGAAATGCTCGGAACCATCCTCGATATCAAAGCCTGACCAGCGTGCCGCCCGGCGAGGCGCCGGGGCCTTAACGCTGATCTCACTCTGCTATCAATTCCCATTGAGCGCAATCGAAACGTTGCGGCTCACTTCCTGCGGACGAAGTCCGCTCCTCTCCCTCAGGGAGAGGATACAGGTGAGGGTGGCGTTCCCGCCCAGCGTGCCGCTGGCCCCGTAACGCCCGGCCTGAGGCCGGAACCTATACGCTCGACTTCTCTCTGCTATCTATCCCTTTTGAGCGCAATCAAAACCAATGCGGCCCTCTTCCAGCGGACGAAGTCCGCCTGCCCCCTCACCCAGCCCTCTCCCTGAGGGAGAGGGATCATTTAAAGCCCATCCCGCTCTGCTATTAATCCTGTTGAGCGCAATCGAAACGTTGCGGCTATTTACTTGCGGACGAAGTCCGCTCCTCTCCCTCAGGGAGAGGAATTTTCTATCGCTCAACTTGATCTGCTATCAATCTCTCAAAACGCAATGATGAGTATGTTCTTGGGGTCGTCATCGCGAGCGACTGCTAAGGAGCGTGGCGATCCAGCGCCTTTAAGCATTGTATTAAAGTCTCTGGATTGCTTCGTCGCGACAGGCTCCTCGCAATGACACAACTTTCCAAACTCTGCTATGAACATCTGTGAACGCAATTGATATGTTCCGGCCCTTATTCAGCAGACAATGTCTGCCCTTTATTTAGCAGACGAAGTCTGCCTGCTGGCGAAGCCTGATTAAATTGTGTATGATGTTTGATTTTTAAATGATGGAGTGTTCATTCATGGAGAGTCAAAAATCCATTCGCGTGTTGTCCGGAATTCAGCCGAGCGGGGATTTGCATTTAGGCAATTATTTTGGCGCGATTGCGCAGTTTCGCAAGCGACAGGATCAGGGCGATGAGTTGTTCATTTTTGTCGCCGACTGGCATTCTTTAACGACGATCAAGAAAGCCGATGAGTTACGCAAGAACATACGGCAGATTGTCGCGGCTTACATCGCATTCGGACTGGACGCGGGGAAAACCACCTTGTATCGTCAGTCCGACATTCCCGAAATTCAGGAACTGAGCTGGATCCTCAGTTGCCACGCCACAATGGGGCGTTTGACCAACGCGCACTCCTTCAAGGACAAGCAGGCCAAGGGCATCAGCCCGACGGTGGGCTTATTCTATTATCCGGTATTAATGGCGGCGGATATTCTTTGCGTGCAGGCCGACGTGGTTCCTGTGGGCAAGGATCAGAAACAGCATATCGAAATCTGTCAGGAGATCGCGGAGAAATTCAATCGCGACTACGGCAAGATTTTTAAAGTTCCTAAAGGCGTGATCCCGGAGGATGTGGCGGTGGTGCCGGGTACGGATGGGCAGAAGATGAGCAAGAGCTACGCCAATACCATCGACCTGTTCGCGCCTGAAAAAAAATTGAAGAAGCAGGTCAACAGCATCGTCACCGCGCCGCTGGCCCAGGGCGATCCGATGGACCCCAAAACCTGCAACGTGTTTCAACTATACAAACTGATTGCGACGTCGGAAGAGGTTGAGACGCTGGCGGAAAAATACCGCGCGGGTTCGATCGGTTTTGGACATGCCAAGCTGGCCTTGCTGGACAAGATACACGAGACCTTTGGTCCGGCTCGTGCTGAGTTTGAAAAATTGATGGCGGACGAAAAAGAGATCGACCGGGTTTTAGCCTTGGGTAAGGAAAAAGCGGGAGCGGTGATTCAGCAAACCGTTCGCGATGTGAGGAAAAAGGTGGGGCTGGACTGACGCGCGTCAGAGAGCGCTTGTAAAAAGGGTTTTATTCCAGCTTTAATAATTTGGACACCTTCGCTTTGAACGGTTCCAGTTCAAGGGGTTTGACCATATAATCCCGGATGCCCCCTTTGAGCGCTTCGATGACTTTTTCCTTTTCGTTCTCTGCCGAAATCATCAATACGGGAATGCCTTCGATCAGGTTTTGGCGTTTCGCTTCCTTGAAGAAATCCAGGCCGTTCATCTCAGGCATGCACCAGTCGGTGATGATGATATTGACTGTGTTGAGATACAGCTTCTGCAGGGCTTCCTCGCCATTTTGCACTGCAACAATGTGCGTGATTCCAATAATATTCAGATATTTTGTGACCAAACGTTGAGAGGCTTCATCGTCTTCGATCACAAGCGCTTTGATATTTTTTAAATCTTTGCCCGACATGACTCGCCTGTTTGATTGCTATCAGAAACAGTTATTTTATATCATTAAAATAAGTTCCCTGCATCGAATAATTTTACAGAGACAGTAAATTATTTTTGTTCGGCTCGATTTTCAGGGCTGAACGGGTTCGGAGCATGTGAAGGACGTGTAAAACGCCGCATGCCGCCAAGAGGTGTTTCAAGCTGTGTCCGCTGATCCCGTTTGAGGACGAGTCATAAATGGAGGCATCCATCACTTCACAATACTTAGCCAAAGCATACCAGATAAGCAGCCATAAATAACCGGAACTTTTCGTATAACGAGCCGGAAACAAGGTGAGCAAAATCGGGATCATCAACATGGGCGCGAACTGGATATAAAAATAAAGACGCAAATCGCCCTGCCCCTGCGACTCCGACCAGCGCCACCAGATCACGCTGAAGATTCCCAACAGAGCGAGAGGCGGCAGTAATGACGCGCCTGTTCGCGGGTCGGTGCGATCCGCTATCAACAGGCAAACGACGCCGCTGAACGCGAGAGTCATCGGCAAACGGTCCCAAACCAGGCGATCATTGCCGGGATCGAGATGAAACCAGGCGGAGCCGAAAGCGGTTAAAAACACGCCGCCAAAAAAACAAAGCGCCGCCCGGCGTTCTATAGAAAATTCAAAAGCCTGATCCTTTTCTGACAGGTTCATGATGAAGCGCAGGCCCATCGCGCCGATCACCAGAAAAGGAAAATTGCTCAAAACATCGATCGCGTTGGGGATGCCGAATAAAGTTCGATGATCGGCGAATTGCGACCACAGGGGATTTTGCGCGATCGGGTCGAGAAAAAAAACGCTGAGTCCGCCTGCTACAAATAGAGCGATCAAGGCGCGGGTCTTGCCGTCTGCTTTATGTTGCGGTCGTTCGTGTTTCATGGCGTTTGACTCAATGTAAAAAGGCCTGGGAGCATTGTCAGCGCGGGTCGCGTCTTTAAAGATGTCTTTTTATTTTAGCATCCATCCGCTATGATGACGCCGAATGAATGAGTTGATACAAATTTTTGAACGGCGCAATCCTCCCGAACAATGAAATCCAGATTTGCAATCATAGGCGGAAGCGGGGCCTATCACCTGCTCCAAAACCATTCCCTCGGGAAAGAAATCGAGAGCCGGGTGATTGAAACGCCTTTTGGCGAGAGCGCCCCGATCCATCATTTCAGCATGGGCGATCACGATTTTTTATTTCTGTCCCGTCATGGCGAGACCGATTATTCGCTCACGGCGCCTTTCGTCAATTACCGCGCCAATATCTATGCGCTGAAAGAATGCGCGGTCGAACGCATTGTCTCCTGGTCCGGCCCCGGCATCATCGCGACCCAGTTCAAGCCGGGCGATTTTGTCGTCCCGCACGATATTCTGGACGAAACGCGACGACGGGAAAGCACCTTTTTTAAAAATCGCGGCTGGGGATTCATCCGCCAGAGCCATCCCTTTTGTCCGTCCGTTGCGGAAGCCCTGCACAACGCTCTGCACGAGGAGGGTTTGGTCCATCATGAACAAGCCGTCTATGTGTGCACCGAAGGACCGCGCCTGGAGTCGCCCGCCGAGATACGTAAATTCCGCCTGCAAGGCGCCGATCTGGTGGGCATGACCCTGGCGCCGGAGACCTTTCTGGCGCGGGAACTGGAAATGTGTTACGCCTCCATCTGCTATCTGACGAATTACGCCGAAGGCGTGAAGGAACGTGAGTTTAAAGGGGGAACTTTGTTTGAGGGGATGATGACGGATGAAGAACGCGGGCAGGTGGACGCTTCGATCCAGCGTTTTCCAGCGCTACTCGCGAGCGCCTTTCGTCATTTGGCAGATAACGCCGCGTCTTGTAACTGCCCCGACGCCTTGCGCCGTTATAAAGACAAGGGAATGATCGGGGACGATTGGCGCGAATGGATGGGCGACGTATGAATCAGAGTAAGCGCATCGCTCAGTCGTCGTAACCGGACTCCTGCTCTTCTGGAAAGGCGCTCTGCCAGACTTCGAATCCGCCCATCAGGCTGTAAGACTCCTTGAAGCCCTGCTCGCTAAGATACATGGACGCGCCCTGGCTGGAGTTGCCGTGGTAACAACAGACAATCAGCGGTTTGTCCTTGTCGGTTTTTTCGATATAATCAGCAACGTTTGCGTCGCTCAGATTAACTGCCGAAGGGATATGACCGGCTTGATACGAACCGGGATCGCGGATGTCCACGACGTTGACCGGCCCGGCATCCATTAATTCTTTGGCTTTGTTTACGTCAATCTGTTTTAATTCGGGCATGCTGTCGAGTCCTCTGTATTAATTGAATATGAATTCTGTTCGTCAGGAATAGTTTTACCAAAGTCCCAAACGATCTGCAAACCCTTCAATTGCATAATTTATGAATCAGGAATCCAATACCTCCGACGCCTTGCGCGAACTCAGCAAGGAAGAACTGGCGGAAACGCTTAAACTTCACGCGCAATGGGCCCAGTCCGGCGGGGCGCAGGGGCAGGCCGCCAATTTGAAGCAGGCGCGCCTGAAAGGCGGCGTGTTCATGGCCGCTCAACTCAAAAATGCAAATTTCGAAGGGGCTTATCTCTACGGCGCCTATCTGAAGAAAGCGGATATGGAGGGGGCCTGTATGAAAGGCGCGAATCTGCGCGGCGCCAACCTGCGCTGGACCAACCTGAAAGGCGCCGATCTGAGAGGTGCGAATCTGATGCGCGCTGATTGCCTTCATGCAGTTTTCGAAGGCGCCGACCTGCGCGGCGCTAATCTGAAAATGGCGGAAGGTCTTAAGGCCGAACAAATCGCCTCGGCGCAGACCGACGCAACCACCATCCTTCCCGACGATATATCCGGCTTGTAGCCCGCCCGGCGAGGCGCCGGGGCCCATACGCTAAACTTTTCTCTGCTATTCAACCCTATAGAGCGCAATAAAAAAACTTTACGGCTCTCATCCTGCGGGTGAAACCCGCCCAGCGTGCCGCTGGACCCATAATAGCTTAAGGTTTCTCTGCTATTCATCCCTATAGAGCGCAAATGAAACTTAACGGCTATTTGCCAGCAGACGTTGTCTGCCCGCCCGGCGAGGCGCCACTTTCCTAACGCTGATCTCGCATTGCTATCTATTGCCTGGAACGCAATTAGAGCCGTCATCGCGAGCGCCTGATAAGGCGCGTGGCGATCCAGCGGCTTTAGGCGTTTCATGAAAGTCACTGGATTGCTTCGTCGCTAACACTCCTCGCAAAGACGTCACTTCGAGCCCAATCGAAACGTCGCGGCTCTCATCCTGCGGGTGAAACCCGCCCGGCCAGGGGCCGGGGCCTGTGGCGTGCCGCCACTTTCCTAATGCTGAACTCGCACTGCTATTCATCCCTTTTGAGCGCAAATGAAACTGAACGGCTATTATCCTGCGGGTGAAACCCGCCCCTCACCCAGCCCTCTCCCCTAAGGGGAGAGGGTTTTCAATTGCGATACTCGATCTGTTATCTATACCGCTAAGCGCAATCGAAATCTATCGGCTATTTACCTGCGGACGAAGTCCGTTCCTCTCCCTCAGGGAGAGGATACAGGTGAGGGTGGCTTTGCCGCCCAGCGTGCCGCTGGACCCGTAATAGCTTATCGTTTCTCTGCTATTAATCCCTTTTGAGCGCAATCGAAACGTTCCTACAATCTTCCTGCGGGCGTCGCCCGCCAGGTGAGGGTGGCTTTAACTCCTTTTTGCTATCAAGCCTGTCAGGTTCAATCGGAACCTATCGGCTAACTTCCTGCAGGCGAAGCCTGCCCGATGACGATGTTGACCCCTTTTTGACCGGCTGAAGTTTCGATCACCGCTTCCAGATCGTCGGGGCCTGCGCCTGCAAGGCCGTCGCTATCCAGGCGCGCGGTGATGCTCAGCTTGCCGTCGAATACTGCGTTCGGCATCATCGTATCCGTTTGACCCAGGCTGAATTCATAAGGAAAAGTGGCGTCGGGAATCCGTTTCGCCGCAATCGGAGGACCTCGACGAACGCCTTCGGCTCGGGCAAATAGAAACAGAACCGCTCCTTCTTTCACCGCGCTTACTGATGGATCGAGGCTCACGGTGCCGTACACTGTTGTGCTGGGTTCTTCCGAAGCGACGTAAACCTGATCGAGAGCGATTTCCACCTGCTGATCCCCGGGAAGGGCGGTCAAGGTTCCAAATAAATCGCCAAACATCGGTTGCGCGTTGCCGTCGCTGTCCAATCGCGCGGTGACGGTCATCTTCCCTTCAAAAGGAGTGCCGGGACGCATGACATCGCCCGGTCCCAAACTGAAAGAAAAAGGAAATTTCACCAGCGAAAAGCGTTTCGCCGCAATCGGAGGACCGCTGGTCACCCCTTCTGGACGGGCAACGATAAATAAAACAGCGTTTTCTGGCGCCTCTTTTGCACGTCTCTCATCAAGGGTGATGACACCGACAATATCCTGACCCTGAGCCGAAACCGTTGTTTCCTGCTGGATTTGGCGTTTCATGGCGATGGGCATGGGATGTTCCTTCAATTCCTGCTCACAGGCGGTGAGTAAGAAAAAAAACGAAAAAATGCAAAATAAAACTAACTGTTTCAATTTAATGCTCCGATAAATGGATATAGGAAGTAAATTTGAGAATCCCACAGGGTTTTTCATTCATCATATCAGTACGGGGACAAAAAATGAAGCGAGGTTTCGGTCGTTATCATTGCCCAGTACATCGGGAGTGCGGCCGAAAACACGAAAAGGAGACGTGAAGCACATTTAACTCCCGGAGGTAAGCCATGTTCTTTGAAGTTAGAATTAAAGACAAAGAGGGCAAGGTAAAAAAGGTTCTTAACAGTCAAACCCTGAGCAACAGGTACTGGAATGACTTCTTTGCGAGTTCGACAGATCTTGCGCCTGCGAAAAACACCAAGGGCCGCGGTCGAAAAGCAAAAAGAAAAGAGCCTCTACAATCTAATCAAGAGACGGACGAATGGGTTTTGGAACCATGAGACCGTAGACCGATAAAGTTCAGGGGAAGTCTTGATCGTTTAACTCCTAATCCTCCACCAAAGGTCGGGTAGAAACGAAATAGAAATCCCTGAATAAGTGGGGAGTTGCGCTTCTAAAGCGCGCTCCCCGCGCCCCTTGGCGCGACGCCAATTCCTAACGCTCGACTCCTACTGCTATCCATCCCTTCGGCGAGGCCGCCGGGGCCTTTACGCTGAACCTTCCACTGCTGTCAATATCTCTAATCGCAGTCGAATAGTTTAGCCTATTTATCATCAGGCGAAGCCTGCCAGGCGAGGCGCCGAGGCCGTAACGCTGATTTCGGACTGCTATCAATATCTCTGGGCGCAATCGTAACCTATCGGCACTTATAAAGCAGGCACAGCCTGCCCCCTCACCCAGCCCTCTCCCGCAAAGGGGAGAGGGTTTTCTAGCGCTTAACTTTTTTCTGCTATCTATCCCTTTATGGCGCAACTGAAAAGTTGCGGCTCTCTTCCTGCGGACGAAGTCCGCTCCTCTCCCTCAGGGAGAGGGATTTTCTATCGCTAAACTCCTCTCTGCTACCAATCTCTCAAAACGCAATGATGAGTATGTTCTTGAGGTCGTCATCGCGAGCGACTGTTAAGGAGCGTGGCGATCCAGCGCCTTTAAGCATTTTATTAAAGTCTCTGGATTGCTTCGTCGCTAACGCTCCTCGCAATGACGCCAATTCCTAACGCTCAGTTCCCAATACTATCAACATTTCTGAACGCAATTTAAACGCTACGGCTATCTTCCTGCGGACGAAGTCCGCTCCTCTCCCTCAGGGAGAGGATACAGGTGAGGGTGGCGTTGTTGCATATCTAAGGCTGATCTCGCACTGCTAGAAATATTTAAAACGCAATTTAAACGCTACGGCAATCTTCCAGCGGACGTCGTCCGCCTATTTGCGAATGCGGCGGGAGGAACCCTGCATGCCCTGGCGAAAATCTTCGCCCTTGATCTCTATGAAATCGGAGGACTCGGTGATCCGCGAATAAATTCTTTCGCCGACCCGGTCCAGCAGGGTTTCTTTGGAAAAGGATTGCTGGAACTCGCGTTCGCGAAAATCAACGCGATCCTGCTGATCGTCTTTCTTGGATTTCTTGCCGTTGGGAAGCTGGTTGAGGTAGTTGGTTGTGTAGAGCGTCACTTTATTGCCCGCGTTGTAACGCGCTGAAATGAATTCATCCAATATGGACTGCTCCCATTCGCTGTGGCGGCGGCCCTTGGCCAACTCGTCGATCACCAGCACCCGCGATTGAATCAGCGGCTCGATGAGCGATTTTTCCGCGCGATCCTCGGAGTATCCCTGACGAATTTCGCCGAACAACTGGAAGAAATCGACAAATTTGCAGGATACGCCCAGGTCGAGAATGAGGCTCTTCACAATGGCGACGCATAGATGCGTTTTGCCGACGCCCGGCCCGCCCATGAACACCAGACCGTGGTTGAAATCTGACCCGCCCTTTTTGAAATCGGCGAGGAAATCCCTGGCTCGGGACAGAGCCTTTTTTTGACTGCTGTCAAAGGGGTGGTAGGTTTCCAGCTCCACCTTCGCATACTTGCTGGGCAAGCCAGCCCGGCTCAACAAATCGACCCGGCGGCGAAAATTAAGGCACTCGCAGTTTTTAACGAAAGAGCGACCCTGATCGTCTTCGTAGAACAAACGCCCCGTCCCGTCGCATTTGTCGCAGACCAGGCAAGCGCAAACCTCGGCGCGCATTCTGCCATGCGCATCGGAAGATACGGTGTATTTGCGGTCGTCGCAGGCGGGGCAAACGCCCTTTTCAGTCGAGTTCAATAGCGCGCCCTTTCAATGGCCTCTTCGATATAGGGAGCCAGAGCCGTTAAAGACAGCGTGCGGCCCTTGCGTGGATTTCTCATCGCGTGCTCCTCCATGCCGCTCTCTATCGCCGGGAATAGAACGTGAAGCGGAACCTCGCGCTCTTCCCATCGGGAGATGAGTTCGTAATCGGTCGCGGATAAGGTCAGCCCGGAGTTTCGCACGGAAAGGAAGAATTGTTCCACCGAGGCCATAAAAGTCAGGTTGTCTTTATTTATTAAACTCATAAATGTATTTTTAACCTATCTCGCATGAAAATGCCAGAACAGAGCAGGCTTCGCCTGCAGGAAGTTAGCAGATAAGTTCGACTGCGCCCAATAGGCTTGATAGCAATACGGGACTAGCCATACGGCCCCGGCGCCTCGCCGGGCAGGCTTCGCCTGCAGGAAGTTAGCCGATAAGTTCGAGTGCGCTCTATAGGCTTGATAGCAATACGGGACTAGCCATACGGCCCCGGCCCCTCGCCGAGCAGGCTTCGCCTGCAGGAGCGGACATCGTCCGCAGGAAGATAGCCGCAACTATTCAATTGCGCCTAGATATTTTGCTAGCAGTGCGAGTTGAGCGTTAAGGCCTCGGCGCCTCGCCGACGGGTTAGGAGATGATGTCGATCAGACTTCCGGTGATCTGGCTGGCGCTGGCAGTGAAGGGTTTGAATCGATTATCAATCGATGTGGGTGTTTTCGGGTTTGAGAGATCATTGCCGTCATCTCCCGAAGCGGAAGAGCTTTCCGATGAAGAGACCGGATTGGTTTCAGACGCGCTTGAAATAGGAGAAAATTCGCCGTTATTGGAATCCTCCAGCAGTTCGTTATTTTCTTCCGCTCGTTCCGCCTGAACCTCGCGACGCGCCTCCGCTTCCATTCGAGACGCCTGAGCCGCAACCGCGCGATCCTGCGCCGAAGGGTTTGCCGGAGCCGTCGCCGCACGTCGAATGGTCTGCGCTTTTCTTATCGTCGCTTCAGGATTGTTGGGAACGGGAGAGGTATCGATCTGCACCTCGCCGCCCACCGCGTAGCGGCGTCCATCCGGCCCTGTCTGGTAAGTGTAGGTCGGGCCGCCCGTTGCGTGGGGACCCGCCGCGCTCTTGTGCGCCTGCTCGTGCGCCCGCACCTCGCGGTCGCGCGCCTGCAATTCCTGAACGACTTGGCGTTCTTCCTCCGTCAACTGCGCTTCCGTCGGCGTGGAAAGGGGAGAAGACCCTTGCTTGCCTTCGCTTTCACCCTCTGCCTCGTCAACCGAAACCGCTGAATCGTCCGCCAGCCTGCGCGCCGTGGCAGAAAGAGAGACCCGATCCACCACAGAGCGTTCACGCGTCGCCTCCGCTTCCTGGAGTTTTTGTTGACGCAGGTCGTCCTCGCAGTCCGTGCACTCCTTGCCTGGGGCGGAGATGAAGACCGGGGACCCTTGAATGATCGCTACCATGCGAATGATCCAAAAAAGTTAAAGGGAACAGTTATCCTTATCCCCCTTTACGACCGTTTTTCTTAAAACTTTAGGCGGGTTTCACCCGCAGGATAAGAGCCGACGGGTTTCACCCGCAAGAAGATAGCCGTAACTATTCAATTGTGCCTGGAGATTTTGCTAGCAATGTGAGTTGAGCCTTAGAAAACCCTCTCCCTGAGGGAGAGGGCTGGGTGAGGGGGCAGACGGGCAACGCCCGCAGGAAGAGAGCCGTAACTATTCAATTGCGCCTAGATATTTTGCTAGCAATACGAGTTTAGCGTTTGATAACCCTCTCCCCTCGCGGGAGAGGGCTGGGTGAGGGGGCAGACGGACTTCGTCCGCTGGAAGTGAGCCGCAACTTTTCAGTTGCGCTCAAAAGGGATGAATAGCAGAGAAAAGTTAAGCCTTACGGGTCCAGCGTCACGCTGGCCTCGCCGGATTTTTGGAAGATGTAGAAATTGGCAAAGGAACCCTCCGCCGAGTTGCCGTTCCAGGGATAGCGGTTCGGGATCTCCTCCAACAAGCGCCAGTCCGGGAAGCGCGCAAGAATATCCCGCGTCACCGGACGATGCCGGATGTGACGCTCGAACCAGGCCCCGCGCTCGTCGTGATTGCTCGAATAGACGATGACGAAACGCTCAGCCGTCGCGAACAGATGATCGAGATAGCCCTCGTAAACCGCATCCTCGACGAGGTGATAGATCACGTCCAGCGACAAAGCCAGATCGGCGCGAAGCGATGCCGGATCGAAGGAATCCGCATCGTATAAGAGAAAATTTTTGGAAGGATCGTTGGCGAAGCGATCCGAACACAGCGAGACAGCAGTCGACGCCACGTCCAGCCCTGTATACTTTGGATAGTCAGCGAGAGACAATTGAGCGCCGTCGCCGCAACCGAACTCGACCACCGACTGGATAGCGTGACGCGCGACGAAGCCGTTGAGGATTTCTGCCTTGAACTCCGCCAGCAAGCCGTAAGACCCACCCCCCGAATGCCCGCCCAGCGCATAGCGCCCCTCCCAGAATTGACGCGAATTGGGAAAAAACACCTGCCGCAATTTCAATAAGAGAGAGTTCAGCAAAAAAGCTCCATTCGATTCGTTGGCCCAAGGTCGGGGTGAAGACTTCTATGAACGAAAAAATCTTATCCCAGGAAGCACAACTGAGTCCAATGAAAACAAGGCCGAGGGCTTTGCTATTATTGACTCTTTTTTCGCTGTTGAAAACTGCGAATAACAATCACGTGATGACGCTAAAAAAGCTATTCGTTTTGAATGGGGAGATTAGATGGATTATTTTCCGTATTTTCTGCGGAGAATAATTCTTGCCAATGCGGAGATTAAAGGAAAACTCGATTTCATCGAAATGGGCAAAACTGGAAAAATGTTCTCAGGACACAGCATCCCGCGATATTGACGATCTTATCAAGCGCGACATCTTGGTCAAAAATCCCGGAGGCGGACGCAGTACCAGTTATTCCATGGCTGATATTTCGTAAATATTTCAGACTAACCACCATGAACTTTTTTATACTTTCGACGACAATGAACCTTACGCCTCATAGTCCTCAAAATTGGTACCCGCCATCTTCCACACGCCGCCTTTCAAAAGTCGGTTTCCAGTTTTCTTTAAAAACATCCAAAGAGAAACACATAAACTGAGAGTCATCTGCACCTAAAATTCGAAGGATATTCTTTAATTTTGAAATAATTTAATTGTTATAATATTTTTTGCAATGAATTCTTTGTCTTAAATCAATTATGGTATGCTCGCCACAATTAACAACAAACGGCCGAAGTTAACGACCTTCAAAATTAATTATGAGTATTAATAGAAAAGAATGTAATCCCTACTTTCAGCTTGACGGATCATTAAACTGGAAATGTCCAACATGCAGAAAAAGCATATTAAAAATAAAAGCTGAAACATTTCATTTCGAACAAACGCTACATTCTCGTAATTATCAACTACACAATGACTCGTTACCTAACGATATTCGTTATGTATATTCTTGCTTGCTTGAGTGCACAAACCCATCATGCAAAGAAATAGTATCCAATACCGGAATTGGATGTGTTGACCATGATATGGTCGATGACATAGACGGAAATCCTGAAAATGTTCTAGTCGATTTTTTTACCGCAAAGTACTTTTCACCAAACCTCAAGCTATTCAATTACCCAAAGAAAATTCCCGACAACGTAAAAGATGAATTAGAAAAATCCTTCGCACTATTTTTTTGTGATTATTCGTCTTCAGGAAATCACATGCGCACTGCCCTCGAAAATCTACTGACCTACTTGAAAATAAAAAAATCTACAACTTCTAATGGGAAGCGAAAATACTTGGCGTTGCACAATAGAATAGAGCTACTCCCTAGAAAATACCAAGAGATTCAAGACCTGTTGTTTGCAATAAAATGGCTTGGTAATGCTGGAAGCCACAGCGGCAAGCAAGTGACGTCTGATGACATACTTGATGCCTATGAACTTATGGAAGAACTTCTAGCTGAGGTATTCACTCAAAAGAGAGAAAACATGAAAAACCTTGCAAAAAAGATCAATAGAAATAAAGGGCCTATTAAATCAAAAAAATGGTGGTGAGTTTATAAAAACCTATGGATTGAAATTCCTCGCAAAAATTCGAATACCTCCAGAAAAGAAAAATCATCCGTTTAAATATTATCTAAATGAAAATACAAGGTGTCTAGAAAATCTAGGGGCGTATCGGATCATTAATCATTTGAAACTGGAATATATAATTCTTAAACGTAAGAAATAAGAACCGGTCAAAGAAAAATTGAAAAATTAAGCACTTAAGAACGACCGCAAGATGTGTGTTGTACTACAACACTCTCTTGGCTAGGGGGCCAGCGTGCGGCTAGAGCCGTTTAGTATTGCTGTTGATCTCTTTCAAGCGCAATCAAAACCCACCGCCTTATACTCAACGGGTGTTGCCCGCCCTCCTCACCCAGCCCTCGTCGGGCTAAGCCTGTCCGCGAGGGGAGAGGGTTTTCAAGCGCTCGACTTTTTGCGCTATTAATCTCTCAGAACGCAATCAAAACTTGTCGACTATTTTCCTCGGGCGTTGCCCGCTTTTCACCCATTCCTTGTCAGGTTAATCCTGCCAGCGAGGGGAGAGGGTTTTCTAGCGCTCAATTCTACTTTAATTGCAATGTCTCAAGGCGCAATTGAATGGCATTAGGCTTGTTTGTACAGTTTCCCCTCTCCCACCCGGGGGAGAGGGTTTTCATATGCTCGACTCACCTTTAATAGCAATATCTCAGGGCGCAATTCAAGCTTTCCACTCACACAGCCATTAATCCCGTTGGGTACAATTTAACAGTTTTGGTTATCATCCAGCGGACGTAGTCCGTCCCTCTCCCCTCGCGGGAGAGGGTTAGGGTGAGGGGGAATGATGATTCCTCTTTCCCGAGGCTTAAGGTTTTTCTGTTATTGGCATTTCAAGGCGCAATTAGAGCGTTAGGGTCTGGTAATTGGGGTTGTGCGCTGGGAGTAACGGGAAACGAAGCTAGGGGAGATTTGCGGAAGGGGTAAGGGCTATCAGCTCTAGGCCAGCAGATGCAATCTGCGCCCCTCTAACGAAGAGGACCGTTCCGGTCACGAAGGAATTGTTATGGGGTGGTTGTGGCTAACGAAGCTAGTTGTGCTATTGGTTGAAGTCGCCGTTTGCTTCTCTACATTGATGCGGTAGAAGCCCATTTATTTGTGAGTTTCCATCCACTCCCTTGCTAATTTTTTCGCTTCGGCTATTTGATCTGGAGTCATTTTCAATTCGAGAACGTCCTTGTTAATTCTTCCCAGATTATTTCCGTTAGCCCCTGCGATATTAGAAAACTTATGGGCCTGGATCAAATCTTGGGCAACGCCTTGTCCATTGGCATACATCAAGCCAAGTTGGAATTGAGCTAATACAATTTTCTGTTCAGCGGCTTTGCGAAACCACGCGACAGCTTCTCTGTCATCTTGAGCAACACCTTGTCCATTGGCATATATCAGGCCAAGTTTGAATTGGGCTGGGGCATATTCCTGTTCAGCGGCTTTGCGAAACCATTTAACAGCTTCTTTGTCATCCTGAGCAACGCCTTGCCCATCTAAATAACTCCACCCAAGCCTTGATTGGGCTGGGGCATGTCCCTGTTCAGCGGCTTTGCGAAACCATTTAACAGCTTCTTTGTCATCCTGAGCAACGCCTTGCCCATCTAAATAACTCCACCCAAGGTCTGTTTGGGCTTGGGCATGCCCCTGTTCAGCGGCTTTACGAAACCACTTGACAGCTTCTCTGTCATCTTGAGCAACGAATTGTCCTTTGTAATACATCACGCCTAGTGTGTATTGGACAAAAGCCTCTCCCTGTCCAGCTATTTTTCCAAACCACGTAACAGCTTCTTTGTCATCCTGAGAAACGCTTTGCCCATTGGTATACATAAAGCCAAGGATAAAAAGGATCAATATCAGTTGAGGCATAACCTAGTCTCCTATAGATTGTCCAGTATCATTCTTTAATATTATCCATTTGCAGGCTAAAGATTTTGAAGGTGTGGTTATGGCAGAGGGGGTGCCGTGTTCGAGATCCCAGAAATAATGCAGATTACCGTTTGAAAGAATTACAAATCGGCGCTTATGAGATTTTGCATAGTCGCGGGCCTGTTCTTTGCCCATTAGCGGATTCTTGTTTTCGGACTTGGCTTCCAAAACGATCATGGGGAAACCTTTGGAGTCGAGTAGCAGAAAATCGATGAAGCCTTTACTGATCTTCTCAGAATTTTCACAGAAAGCATCGAGATCGTTTCTTTTGATTGAAAGACTGGGTTCCAGCTGAATGTTCGCGGGAGAATTGCCTTCCGCGAAGAAACGCCAACCCGCGGCCTCAAGCAATTTATTGATTTTAACTCGAGCTGTCGCTTCTTTCATCGTTCCGCTAAGCCATTGGAATTGATTAGAAGCTGATTAAACTACAGGGAAGGGGGCGGAGTCAATCGTCGTATTTGGCAAGACGAATCCCGGCCCGTGGCCGGAGACGTAATGCTGAACTTGTACTGCTATTCATCTCTCAGAACGCAATCAAAACTTGTCGACTATTTTCCTCGAGCGTTGCCCGCTTTTCACCCATTCCTTGTCAGGTTAATCCTGCCAGCGAGGGGAGAGGGTCAGGGTGAGGGGGCGGTTTGTGACAGGAGACTTGGGCTGAACACGAAAAGCCAGAAAAGTGTTTTAGGCGCAATTGTTCCGGTCACGTAGATGTTGCTATGGGGTGGTTGTGGCTAACGAAGCTAATAGGGAAAAACGAAAGGTGTAACGGCTTGCGGCTCTAGGCCCTCCCTGCAAGGGAGTGGGAAGGGAGGGAATCGAACCCCCGACACGAGGATTTTCAGTCCTCTGCTCTACCGACTGAGCTACCTTCCCGTATCGGTGTCTTGCTTGGATTCCGTCCGGGGCGCCGCGTTGTCTGCGGGAATGGGTCGGAAATACTTCTCTATAAACAAGTTGCGAAAATTAACACATTTAGAGCCTGTCTGTCAATTGATATCACGGGATTGGCGAAAGCGCTTAAATTTTAGGGTTTTCCGCGCTTATCTGCTATAATTCCATTGCTTTTATTCACTTTCCGGCGTCCTGTGCGCCGTGAGCGGTTCTTACCTTTCCCGGTCTTTCTTATGCTGGTGCTCACCCGAAAAGTTGGCGAGAGTATAAAAATTAATGAAGATATCAAAATTACCGTTATAGAAGTAAAGGGTAAAAACATTCGTCTGGGCATTGAGGCTCCGAAAGAGACCAAAATCTACCGCGAAGAGGTTTTCATTAAAATCAGGCAGGAAAATGAATCTGCCGCGTCGTCCCGGAAATTCGATCTGGGACAGATCTCCCAATTGATTAAAAAGAGATAAACTCCATGCAATTCGAAACGGTCCGCTTTGGACTCATAGAATTTGACGAAGAAGATGTTCTGGAATTTCCCGTGGGTATTTACGGCTTCGAGCGCGAACAGAGGTTTGTGCTGGTTCCCTTCGATCCCAATATCGACTGTCCCCTGCAATGGTTGCAGTCGCTGACCACGCCGGGTCTGGCTTTTGTGGTGACGGACCCTTACGCTTTCATGCCGGACTACCGTTGGTCGCTTTCGCTTGAAGAGGAGCGGCAGGTGGATAAGGATGGGGCGGACGAGATCAGCGTTCTGATCATCGTGACGGTGCCGGACGCTTACACGGACATGACGGGCAATTTTCTGGCTCCGCTGGTTATCAACCCTCGCACGCGACTGGCGCGGCAGGTGGTGTTGACGACTGTGGAGTACGACACGCGACACTATCTCCTGCCTGACGAAGTGCGCGCCGGGGCGAAGATCGCCGCGGAGTGATTCAACCGCCCATCTGCTGGGCGGTCTTTCCAAATTTCAATAAAGCGCGTTCAAATTCTTCGTAACCCGAAGTTGCGTCGATGTAGATGTAGGTCTGTCGCATCGACGAGTTGAGGGCGAAGTTGACGCGGTACAATTGTTTCCCATCCACAAACATGATTTCGTTCCAGCGCGGGTCCGCCTGAAAGTCGCGGTGGGTCTTCACGAAGCGAATGAAATTTTCCATCCCGTTCACGCACAGGGCGGAGGACAGCCCCTCCAGATCGCAAACGGCGCGCAGTCGCGCGGTGTTGTTCTTGGTGAAGCCTTCGAGCTTCTGCGCCAGGGTGTTGTTCTTGTGCGTTTGCGCGCGTGTCAGGCGATGCTCGAATGCGGAGATGATTTGTTCCGGCTTCAGGTCGTAGCGCAGGGTCACGTCGAAATCGCCGCGAAGCAGGGTGTTGTACTCTTCGACTTGCACCTGGCCCCAGAATTGCGAACGTAATGTTTCATTTTCTCCGGCTTTGGCGAGATTCGATGCCGCCATCAGGCAGTCGCTTTCGCTGATTTCGGGTCGGCAGAAGAAGTTGGCGACGCCGAGTCCGCGTTGCAGGCTTTCGCCGAAATGTTCGTCGATGGCTTCGTAGGTGCGTCTGCGGTCGGTCCAGTTATCGTGCAAGTCTTCCTGAATGAGTTTGCGCATCTCCGCCGGAGTCAGGTCGTAGGCCAGGGCCAGAGCGTAGGCGTCCTGCAATTTCTCACCCGGCGGGGTGATGGCGATGCTCCTCCATTTGAGCCGCTTGAGTTCGGTCAACTGCGTGGCCAGCAATAAACTTTCGTATCCCTTGAGACAGTTTTCGTTAGAGATGCTCTGCTTGCAGAACATGTCGGGCACGAGAGTGCGTTGTATGATGCCGCGTTTGACCTGGCTGACGCGGTCGAGATAGGCGTTGCGTTCATCGAGCGACAGGCGGTCGTTGAGGTAATTGACCATTTCCTCAGCGCTGGCGTTCCAGGGAAGGATGGCGGTCTGGAATCCCCCGGTTTTAAGGTATTGAAAGCCGACGCCGAGAGTGTGGTAAGCCGGTTGTTCGACCTGCGGCAATACCATCAGCAAGGTGCGCGCGCCGGTCAGGCATCGCGAGATGAGGACGGCTTGATCCTTGTCGAATCCGATATCATGGAGAAAGGGGTAGCATTCCAGACTTTTGACGCCGTGTTGCGTCTCCAGCTGGCGCTTGACTTGGATTAATTCATTGAAGTCGCTGTTGTCTTGCGCGCTGGCGAGACTGGGGAAGATACAAAACCAAGAGAATAAAATAAGCGATAACGCTCTACCTGTATAGCTCATGTGGCCCGCCTTGGCAGAAGGGTTAAAAATAATAGAAGAGCTCCAACTGGCCGAAATCATCGGCGCGTTGTTCGAACAGGAAATCCCCTTCAGATTGACCGAAATCGGCGCGAATTTCAAGACTAAGTTTCCATCGCTCGCCGATCCGGCGCTCGGCTTCGAGAAAGAGGTTGCGGGCATCCGAATGCGCGTCCTGCACGAATCCGGCGAGCAGTTCGGTGGAGGGCAGGTCGTTGAGGGCGAGGCGCAGGCCGAGGGCGATATCGTGATTGAAGGGGGTGGAGGCGAGATCGCCGCGATCGTCGTACATGCCTTCCATTAATACGCCGAGATCGGCGCGGCTTCCCAGGAATCCGGTGAAGGTGTATTCAAAGCCGCCGGTCCATGCGAAATAGTCGTCTCCCTGTCCGGCGCGGAACAGGGCTTCGCTTTTCCACAGCCATTCGCCGTGGACATAGGTTCCGTCGAGGCTGGTCTGGTTGATTTGCGGATAAAGAGGAATTTTGACCGGAGCGCCGCCGTCGTCGCGACCGTCGATCAGGATCGGGTCGCGTCCGGTTCCGGTGAAATGCGAGAGGCCGATGTCGAGATCGTCAAAGGTTTGCGTGTAGCGAAAGGCGAAATCGGTGTGCCATTGCTCCGCCGCGCTCTCATAGCGGGTCTGCCGGTCGTCGATGGGTACCTGACCGCGCAGGCGCCCGCGCGTACCGGTGAAGGTGCGTTCGCGAAAATAGGGCAGAACGAATACGTCGAAGACGCCCCAGTCGCGGGCGACGGAGAGATTGAGCATCGGCTGACCGAGCTTGTCTTCGGTGTCCACGTTTTCAACGAGATCGGTCTGGTTGACGATATCGACGAGGTGCAGAAATTCCGTGGCGCCCCAGAAGACCTTGCGCACGCCGAAACGCAGTTCGTAATCGTCGGCGAGGTACAGCCCGGTCAATTCGCGCAGATCGAAATGCGAGCGATTGGGATCGACCGCGTCCCAGCGGTAGAAGGGCACGAAGGTGAAACTGCTACCGGACTCGAACTCGTGATAATACTCCGGTTGAACCGCGAAGGAGGCGGAATGATCGCGCTGGCCTTCGTGTATGGCGGAATCGGCGAAAACCCGGCCTTCGGCGAGCAGGTAGCCGGTCAACTCATGCGCCGACGCGGGTGTATTGAATAACAGCGTCGCCACGAGGGCGAGGCATGAAGCGTATCTTTGAAAAACTTTCATAGGTATCTGCATGCGCCACGCTGACTGTCAGCGCGCGCGCTTGAGCGAGTTCTTGTCAAAATCGCGGTCGGTGTAACCGTTGCCGAATTTATAATCGGACCATTCCAGCAGAGTGTTCTTGCCCGTCTGGTGGTTCTCCATATACATCCTGTCCGGGTACCAGAAACGATCCAGATACTGATTATAGCCGGAATAGACGAGGGTTTTAAGTAGCGATTGCTTGCGGTCGTAGTAGTCGATCTTGAGCAGGCGATATTCCTTTTTATCGATCCAGACCTCCTGTCTCGAATAGCCCGAATGCTCGTAAGCGGGAATGCGTTCGATCACGAAACTGTCCATGCCCTCGAGCGTTTCATCGCGCAACCATTTGTAAGTGTATTTTTCAACCTCCTGACTGGTCACGTCCTCGTAAGCAAACTCGCTTCCCATGAAGGAGCCGGACTTGTTGGCGGAGCTGATGCGCTTGACTCGCTTTAGCGCAGGTAGAAAGAGCCATTGGTCGTCCACGCCGGTCTTGTGCGAGAAATTGAGCAGGGCGGTGCCCTTCACGTCGCGCGGTCGGTCGAAGACGACGAGGGATTTGTCGCCGTCGTTTTCCACTTCCAGATTGTGCGAGCGAATATGGCGCGTGCTGGACTCGCCCTGTTTGTTCTTCAGGGTCATCACCATATCGGCGACGTAATCGCCAAAACCATTGTCGCGGCGGTCGTCCTCGACGGCGATGGCGAGTCCCTTTTCTTCCGGGCTTTCGGCGAAGGCCGGGGCGAGCGGGAGGAGGGCCAGCGCGGTTACGATTGTCATGATCCGAAAGGTCATACGGATCTCCTTTCTATAGAAAGCAAACGCATTCCGACGCTTGCGCGCCGGAATACGCAGGATGGATTATTGAGTCAGTTCAGGGCGGATCGCGTCTTCTCTCACGATATCGGCGATCTGCTGTTGGATGTCTTCGTTCTGTTCCTTTTGCTGATCTTCAAGAACGCGGCTCATCGCTTCTTCCTTGTTCTTGTTGCAGGTTTCCTTGTCGTCTGCCACAGCGAAGGCCGGGACCAGGCTCAACATCAATACGGTGAAGATGGAAGTCTTAAGCAGTTTGTTCATGATGAGTCTCCTCAAGTTTGATTAATAATGCAGGTAGAAAGAAAAAATCTGCGGCGAGCGCAGACACAATGGAAATCGTAGTCAGCATTCCCAGATGCACGTTCATGGTGAAACCGGAAAAAGTCAGCGCCAGAAAGCCTGCGGTGAGCGCGAGTGAGGTCACCCACAGCGCCGTGCCGACGGTGTGAAAGGAATAACGCACCGCGTCTTGCGGCGACTTGCCCTGTTCGCGCCGGGCGCGCAGGTATTTGCTGAGAAAATGCACCGTGTCGTCGACGATGATGCCCATCGCCACCGGCGTGGCGACGGAGATGGCAAGGCCGATCTGCTGAAATCCCAATCCCCACAGGCCAAAGGTGATGAAGATGGGAACCAGATTGGGAACGATGCTGATGAGTCCGAATTTGAAACTCCTCAATGCGAAGACCAGCACGCCGGAAATGAGGATGAGCGCCGTCACCACGCCCCACAACATGCTCTGCGAATTGCGAAAAGCGATGTGGGAGAACATGATGAGCGGACTGGCGCCATGCGACCGCATGCTCTCCAGCCCGTGTTCTTCCAGCCAGTCTTGAGCGCGCGCTTCCAGTTCCAGCGCTTCGCCGGTGGAAATGCTGTTGACGACGGCGGTGAGGCGCGTGGACGACTTGTCTACATTGATCTGATTGTTCAGGTCCAGCCCGAAGGGCAGGGACAATTCATACAAGAGCAGATACTGCGCGGCGAGATCACGCTCTTCCGGCAATTTGTAATAGGCCGGGTCGTCGCCGTGCATGTTCTTGTTCAGGCGCTTCATCACGTCGGTCAGCGTTCCGACATACATCACGTTGGGTTGCTGGCGGTACCAGTCGGAAAAAGCCTCCAGCGTTTTCAAGTACTCGGGGTTTGCAATGCCGCCAGACTCGCCCGCGCTGAGGGAATATTCGATGGACTCAAAGCCGGTGAGGTTTTCGATCACAAAATCGTTGTCGGCGCGGAACTGGTAGCGGTGGTCGAAGTATTCATTGAAACGCTCGTCGATTTCGATGCGCGTGGTCTGCGATGAAATCGCAATGATGGCGATCAGAATGCCCCAGAACAACGGTTTGCGCTTGGCGATGACAAAATCGGCGAGGCGATCCATGACCAGCGCCTTCGACTCTGCGCGTTGTCTGGCGCGAGCCGGGAAGATCGACATCATCGCGGGCAGAAGCGTGACCGACAAGGCGTAAGCGGCGATCACGCCAATCGCCACGATGTTGCCCAGATCGCGAAACGGCGGCGAGTCGCTGAAGTTCAGGCTGAGGAATCCGATGGCGGTGGTGACGCTGGTGATGAAGATCGGCGCATGGTTCACGCGAAGCGATTCAACGATCGACTCCTTGCGCGAACGTCCGGCGCGCATTTCATGAAACAGGGTGATGAGCAGATGCACGCTGTCGGCGACCGCCAGAGTCAGTATGATGGTCGGCGCGTTGGCCGCAATCGGCGTGAGCAATATGCCCATCCAGCCCGCCAGGCCCATCGCCGTGAAGATCGACGCGCTCATGATGACAACCGTGCCCAGCGTGCCCCAGAAGGAACGGATCGACGCGATCAGAATGAAAATGATCAACACATACATGATCGGCGCCAGGGTCTTCATATCCCCTTGCCCCGCCTCGTCGAAGGCGTTGTTCATGAAGGCCACGCCAGTGAGGTAAACGTCCACATTCGGGTGATTGGCGCGGATATCGTCCGCCATGCCGCGCACGAAGGCGATGACCTCCGGCGTTTCAGAAAGGGATTTTTCCGGCAGGTTGACGGTGACGTTGATCGCCGTCACGTCGCTTTTTTCGGTGATGAGCCGGTTCAGGAGCAAAGGTTCGTTGAGCGCGATTTCCTTCACCCGCTTGAGATCGGCTTCGCTATAGTCGGCGGCGCCGGAGACCAGGTCTTCGACCACCAGATCGTCGCCGTCCGCCCAGGTGTGCTGGAAATTGCTGATGGAGTCGACGCGCGTGGAATAGGGAATCTGCCAGGCCTGTTTGGTGACCTCTTCGACCAGCGCCAGCGTTTCGGGCGTGAACACATTGCCGTCTTTCGGGGCGATGGCGATCATCGCGTTGTCGTTTTTGGTGAAAGTGTTCTGCAGGCGGTCGAAGGCCTTCAACTGAGGGTTGTCCTCGCTGAAAAAGACCCGGTAGTTGGTGGAGAAATCCAGAAAGCGACCGCCCGAGCCTGCCAGCCCGACCAGCAGAAGCACGAGAAGAATCACCCTCCAGGGTCGGTCGACGATGCCTTGATACAAATCCTTAGCCATGAATGATGTCCTTTAAGATTGGGAATAATAAATATTTTGTATAATATTTACTAATATCCCAAAAAAATTTATCGTTTGTTCAGTCCCGTCAGCAAGAGGTCCATGACGCCGCGCGCCTCCTGTTCCAGCTGTTCGAGAGGCAAACCCGATACAAAGCGCGGGGTTGTGAACTTGATGCAAGCCGCCTGCACCAGCTTTGCCGTCTGCATGATATCGGCGATATCAAATTCGCCCGTGCGGTTGCCCTCCGCCAGAATTTCCGCCAGCAGGGAAGCCTCTTTGTTCAGATAGTCGAGAACGATGTCCCAGCGCGCCTCGGAGATATGATCGACCAGCTCCATTTGCAACGGACGATCCGCAAAGGCCGCGTTCATCGCATGAAGAATTTCAATCACATAGCATTTTAGCCGCGCCGCCGCCGTGATGCCCGGACGACGCACGATGTCGCGCAGAAGGTCCAGTTTTTCGCCCATGCAGGTACGCGCGCATTGCGCCCCGATCTCTTCCTTGCTCTTGAAGTAACGGTAGAGGTTGCCCGCAGACATATCGCAATCCCCGGCGATCTCCGCCATGGTGGTCTTGCCGAAACCGAAGCGACCGAAGCGCTCGAAGGCCTGGTCCACGATCTGCTTCTTGATCTCGTCTGCGCTGTGTAAAGTCTGTTTCATACCTGCCTTATCGGTAGATGATTACGAATACTGAATATTTTACAAAATATTTAGTATTTAGCAAGAGGAAATTGGAGTTTAATTGTGGGAAAAGGCCAAATGGCTTTTAAAATGGCGAGAAATTTGGACGCGACCATGAAGCCTGCGAAGTCTTACGGACTTGTACAACGATCCAAAGCGCGGCGAGCTGTGATGACAGGGATGCCCTCTGCCTCCTTCAATGACAGTAAATCGGATCGGTCGCCGCTCACGATGCAATCCGCTTTGGCTTTGATTGCTGTTGCGAGAATAACATTGTCATCCGGGTCCGGGGACAGTTCAACAAGAGGCAGGCCGTCCAGAACCGTAGCCATTGCATCGATATGGTTTAGAAAATCTGCGGCCTGTTCGGAAGAAATGCGCGAATGTATTTTAGGATAGTCGAAAACACGCCGTAAATCCTCAATTTGAGCTTTGGAGGTCAAGAGTTCGAATTTACCCTCAAGCCAAAGTCGAACAAGCTGACCGGGCGGACCTTTTGGGGAAAGTAGCGCAGAGATCAGAATGTTGCTGTCAAGAACGATGCGCACGAGTCCATGCCACCGCTTCTTGCGCCAGATCGACGGCTTCTTGTTCGCTCAGGTCGGCGTTTTGTTCCTGAATATCCATCACCGTTTGGCGCAGAATTTCTTTGCGCACCGCATCATTGGCGAATTTTGAAAGATCGCCTTTCTTGCCGCCCCTACGAGCCAGAAAAGAACGAACAGCGCGGTCGGTTTCTTCAGGAATGCTCAAATTCCAACGGGTCATGACCTGATCCTTTTAAGTGTTTATATGCATATGCACCTATTATTGTAGAATATTGATGATACGGCAAGCAAATTTAGAATTGCGCTTGGAGAGATTGATAGCAACATGGAAAGGTAGTGATAGGAAAAGTGACGTCATTGCGAGGAGCATCGCGACGAAACAATCCAGAGGCTTTCTGAAACGTTCAACACCGCTGGATCGCCGCTCTCCTTGTCAGTCACTCGCCATGACGGCCTCAGGAACATCACACATCATTGCGACCAGAGTAAAGGGGCATTGGAAGGTGTTTCGACTGCGTTCAGCGGGATAGATAGCAGAGTGAGTTGAGCAATTAATGATCCCTCTCCCTTAGGGAGAGGGCGGGTTTCACCCGCAGGAATAGGGCCGATGCGTTTCAATTGCGTTTGAACAGTATGATTAGCAGTACAGGCTGAGCCTTACGGGTCCAGCGTCACGCTGGGGGCCCCTTTGGAGAGATCGAGAACGAAACGCGCAGTACTGGAACCGCGCATCGCAATCGACTAAAATACACGGGACGCGAGAACGACTACGCCACGGGCTTATACTATTACAGAGCGCGCTACTACGACCCCGAAGTCGGCCGCTTCCTCACCGAAGACCCGATGGGCTTCGCCGCTGGTATCAACTTCTACGCCTACGTCAACAACAACCCGATCAATGCGAACGATCCGAGTGGGAATTTTGCTGTACTGGCGGATTGGATTGTAGATCATTATTTAAGAAATGAGAATAATCCCTCGGTTGATATTATTACTGCGTCTAAATCTTGGAATGAACGAGATGACGACCAAGAATATTTCCATCAAATTGGATTAGGAAATGAAGGGAATCGTGTATTTACTTCTCCCGACGGGCATGGCGAGGCAGTATTTGACATTAACGCTCAATTGGTGAGTGACGCAGTTAATAAGGGAACATATAATTATTATTCTGCTGAAGAATCTCCCATAATGCACGCTGTCGCCGATGTGGCTCCCAGTGTTGTTTTCGGAAATGGTCTCGATGATCCCCGGTCATTCTTTGATCGTGTCGGCGATGCATTCGACGTTGGAATGAAATGGCTTGAAGATGCTTTTTCACCCGAAGAAGATCTTATCGAGCAAAGTTATGGCGGGGATGAGATGGAAGCGGGATATTATTTCGATTAATTGTTGAAAAAAACTGTTACAACGATATGCATAAGAGGATCACTATTTATTTATTCTGCATCGGGTTATTCTTTTTCTTTGGTTGCACCCACAAAGCCAAAAGGGAAGTTTATAAACCGGCTAAGGCAAATTATAAAACTGGACAAATAACAGCAAAGCTCTTTGCTCGGGGAAAGTACAGATCAAAAAAATTCAATTCAATTGAGGCTTCACCTTATGACTTGGGGGTCTGGTTTAAGCCTAATCAAGATATCTCGGGTAAAGTAACAATAATTAACATACAGCTAATTGATGCTAAAAATAATATAGCATTTGATGAATTTGAAAAAATTGAACAGCCAATCTTAAAAAATAGTTTTGGCGAACCTACAGCCAGTTTCTATTTTGAAAATTTAAAACTTAGATATAAAAAATATAAATTGTTTTTAACATTTTTAGTTGCCAACGAAAATGATATCGAAAAAGAAAATACTCTGTTAGATTTAGAAAAAGATTATCAAGAGTATGACTACAATCCTGTTTGGAGCGCAATTAAAGGCCATTGATATGATGTCGCGATGGTCATTAGCGAACAGTTATTGTTTTGTAAACTTGTACAAGTATAGTATTCGCCGGACGTTGGTCCCACGCTAATCCCCAAACCCCACATCGGCCCTAAAATTTTTTTGTTCCTCCGTCAAAGATCGAAAGCCCCGCAAGCCCCCAGTAGCGCTGGCGTTACGCAGCCCCTTGTCAGGTTGAGCCTGACCGCAAGGGAAGAGGGATTTTCTAATGCCAGTCTTGTATTGCTATGAACCTCTTAATAAGTAAATGAAATGTTCAACGCCGCTGGATCGCCACGCTCCTTGTCAGTCGCTCGCGATGACGACCTCTATCATCACATTCTATTGCTGGCAGTGAGAGTTGAACGTTAGAAAAATGGCGGCTCGCAACAAACCACCCTCACCCTAGCCCTCTCCCTGAGGGAGAGGAGCGGGCTACGCCCGCAGGAAGAGAGCCGTAACTATTCAATTTCGCTTGGCGGTATAGATAACAGATCGAGAATCACATTTGAAAACCCTCTCCCCTCGCGGGAGAGGGCTGGGTGAGGGGGCAGGCTATGCCTGCGAATTAATAGCCGACGAGCAACGTCCACTTGATAAAAGCTGTAGCGTTTCAATTGCGTCCAGCGGGATAGATAGCTTTGGGAGTTGAGCCATTACTGCTCCGGCGCATCGCCGGGCAGGCTTTGCCTGTTAGATAAAAGCCGAGACGTTTGAATTGCGCCCAACGGGATTGCTAGCAGAAAGAGTACAGCGTTAAGGGTCCAGCGGCACGCTGGTTAGGAGGGGCCTTCGAGGCTGTCCATGAATTTCTGGCGTTCGATTCGTAGTTTTTCTACGAAGGCTTCGATGCCTCCGTGATTTTTCGTGTAGAACTCGCGCACGGTGTCGGCAGACTCGATGCGGATTTCGACGCCGTCGCCGACGAGGCAGTCGCCTTTTTTGTCGCAGGCCCAGACGGGATAATCTTTCTCGACCGCGCCTTTGAACTCTTCGGGGATATTTTTCTGGTGCGGCAGGCTGTTGTAGTTCACATCATAGCGTTCTTCGATGCGGTCCAGTTCCGCTTCCAGGTCTTCGATTTTTTCGCCGTCCCAGAATCCCAGCGTCTCGTCCCCGTCTGCAGACAGGATGCGGTTGAGCAGTTTCGGGTCGATCTCGACTTTATCGAGTGAAAAACGTCGTTGATATTCCGCCATGATGCCGTCCTTTTACAATGTTTTGAAGGGACTTCACTGTAACGCATCCTCCGTGGGGATGCCAGCCTTTATCAATTTCAGCCGCTCGGCCTAGTGCGGGTTCGGTTCGCCGTGCGGGTTCTCGGTGGCCTCTTCCGTTTCCGTGATGGGGTTGAGCTCTTCGAGCTTGTGCTTGCCGATGAGCTCATCTATTTTGGCGTTGAAGCCTTCGGACAGGCTGACTTCCTGCGCCCACTGGCTTCCCACCGCTCCGGCTTCGCGGCTGATGGTCGGCATTTTCTCGCGCCATTCCGCCCAGAACGGGGTCTGGAACATCTCGATCAGTTTGAGCACGACCTCGTGTTCCATGTGTTTGTCGTAGACCACGACAACGCGGTTGACCAGATCGTCCATATAGTCCTGCGAGACGACATTCTCGAAATCATCCCAGAAGGCGTCGGGCGCCTGCGGGTAGGCGAAGGAAATGGTCTGACCGAAGGAGCGGGTGAGGTTGTCCTTCATATAGCCGAGTTGATCGAGAATGCCGGAAACTTTTAGAAGGATTTTGATGTCCTTCTCCTTCTGAGTCTGGGCCTGGGCCGATTGCAGAGCGCCCAGCGTCATCATAACGGTGATAAGCGCGACGGCGATAGAACGGGTGATCGATTGGAATTTCATACAGCCCTTTCAATTTAAGGTTTGCGGCATTCTGTGGCGCGAAGGTCCTGCGCTCGGCGCAGGGTCGATCAATTGGGGCCGATCATTTTCTCAGGTCGGACCTTCTCGTCGAATTCCTCGGCTTTAATCAATCCCAGTTCAGCGGCGGCTTCCTTCAAAGTGGAGTGGTCTTCATAGGCTTTCTTCGCCACTTTGGCGGCGTTGTCGTAACCGATATGCGGGTTGAGCGCGGTGACGAGCATGAGCGAGTTTTTGAGATGCGCTTCTATCGCCGGGCGATTGGGTTGAATGCCCACGGCGCAATGTTCCTCGAAAGAGCGACAGGCGTCGGCCAACAATCGGATGGACTGGAGCAGATTGTAGATCATCACCGGTTTGAAGACGTTCAACTCAAAATGACCGGAGGAGCCGCCCACCGAGATCGCGGCGTCGTTGCCGATGACTTGCGCGGCGACCATGGTCATGGCTTCGCATTGCGTGGGGTTGACCTTGCCGGGCATGATGGAGCTTCCCGGTTCGTTGGCGGGCAGGATGAGTTCGCCGATACCGCAACGCGGGCCGGAGCCGAGCAGGCGGATGTCGTTGGCGATTTTCATGAGCGAGCAGGCCAGGGTTTTGAGCATGCCGCTGGTTTCGACCACGGCGTCGTGCGCCGCCAGCGCTTCAAATTTGTTGGGAGCCGATGTGATGTTGTATCCGGTGATTTCGGTCAATTTCGCGGCGACGCGTTTGGGGAACTCGCGGTGCGAGTTCAAACCGGTGCCGACGGCGGTGCCGCCCAGGGCGATCTGGCTCAGGCGCGGCAGACAAGACAGGATACGGTCGAGCCCGTTGGACAATTGCGTGACATAGCCGCTGAATTCCTGCCCGAGCGTGAGCGGCGTGGCGTCCATCAGATGCGTTCTGCCGATCTTGATGATTTCGGAAAATTCGTCGGACTTGCGTTGCAGGGCGCCGCGAAGTCTGGTGACAGAGGGCACCAGTCGTTCGTTGATCTCCGCGACCGCCGCCAGGTGCATGGCGGTGGGGAAGGTGTCGTTGGACGACTGACCCTTGTTGACGTGATCGTTGGGGTGGATCGGCGTTTTGGAGCCGAGGACGCCGCCGCTGATTTCGATGCCGCGGTTGGCGATCACTTCGTTGGTGTTCATATTGGTTTGCGTGCCGCTCCCGGTCTGCCAGATGCGCAGGGGGAAATGGTCGTCGAGTTTGCCTTCGATGACTTCGTCGGCGGCTTGCCCGATCAGGTCGTTGATTTCAGGTTCGAGCAGACCGAGGTCGGCGTTGACGGCGGCGGAGGCTTTTTTCAACTGACCCATCGCCTTGATGATTTCCCTCGGCATGGTTTCGATACCGATATCGAAATGAATCAAGGATCGCGCCGTTTGCGCTCCATAATATCTGTCGGCGGGTACCTGAATTTCCCCCATACTGTCGGTTTCAATGCGATGTTCCATCGTGGCGCCCCTTTCTGATCTATACGTTTGATGAAGAAGCCGTTGGATTCTTCAATCGTTTCAATTGAGTGCTGTTCGCGTCGGCAAGCTCCCCGCGCGGGAGACTGCCGACCGCAAACATTGATGCTGTTTGTTGGATTTTAGTTAAAAAATGACGAGAATCAATCAGATTCCTTGAAATAATCGGCGGCTTCCGGCAGACGCTCGCTGATGAAGGCCTTGATTTTGTTCTTGAGACGTTGTTCCGCCTGACGAATGGCCTCGCGTGTGACGTTATTTTCCTCGCCGATCTCGCGCAGGGACTTGGGGTCGCTGGAGAGCAGACGCTCTTCGATGATCTGCACTTCAATGGGTTTCAGCGAATCTTTCATCTCGCTGATGAGGTCATTGAAAGCGTCGAACAAATGTTCGTTAACGTATTGATCTTCCAGCGAATGCCCGTCGCTGAGCGTGTCCAGCGGGGTCAGCGTGGAGCCAGCGTTGTAAGGCGTATCAACGGACAGGTCGGAGGCGCCCAGTCCGGCGGCGACGTCGATGACTTCTGATTCGTCCACGCCGAAACGCTCCGCCAGCAGTTTGGTCGAGGGTTCAAATCCCTGTTGCTCCAGCTTTTCTTTTTCCTTCTTGAGATTGTAGAGCAGTTTGCGCCGGGTGTTGGTGGTGCCGACCTTGACCATGCGCCAGTTGTCGAGCAGGAATTTAAGGATATAGGAGCGAATCCACCAGGTGGCGTAGGCAGGCAGGCGCACGCCGCGCATCGGGTCGAAATTTTTCACCGCTTTCATGAGGCCGACGTTGCCCTCCTGAATCAGGTCCATCATGTTCTGCCATTCGCGGCGAAAGGTCATGGCGATGCGAACGACCAGCACCAGATTGGAAGTGATGAGCCGGTAGGCGGCGGACATGTCGCCGTCTTTGGTGTATTGCACCGCCATCTCGTGTTCTTCCTCTTCCGTCATTTCCTCATATTGTCGGATTTCACGCAAATAGGCGGCCAGAGGGTCGAGCGGAACCAGCGAACGGTCGTTTTGCTTGAGAGGAACGAGAGCGTGCTGTACTTCTGCGACCTCTTCCTCCGCCTCGCCGTCGTCTAATTCAGGCTCCTGCCATTCGGACTCGTGGAACTCTTCTTCGTCTGAGGTATTTGCGTCTTCCATCGAAACTCGTTGAATTTGATCTTAGTAGAATTTAGAATGAACTCATGGCACGTTTAATACTATTGGGCATAATCCTTGCGATGATTCCGCTGGTCTGGTCGCTTATCAAACCTCGTACAGAGGAGACCAAAGAGACGGAAATGGTCGCCTGCGCCCGTTGTGGAACCTATGTTCCCAAGGGGGAGGCTGTGGAAAAAACCGAATCGGAACACAGCGTCTATTTTTGCGGCTCGCAATGCGCTGACAAGCCGGGCGAAAGCTGAGACGGGGTTTTCATTCCCTGAGTCTGCCAGAACAAAACGTGATTTTTCAAATGTTCCAGTCTATTATAACAAAGGTCAACCCATTCTACTTAAAATTCAGGCGGATTTGTGCAATTGCAGGGTCCCAATTTTACCCAGGAGAGTTATGAAATACCGGATGTTTATCCTCGCCAGCGTAGCGCTATGTATCTTGTCAGTTTCGAGCCTTGCGTTTGCTGAAGAGCAGGAAGAGTGCGCTCCTGTCGAGAAAAAGAAGATCAAGGTGGAAGGCTATTTTTCCAAGCAATTCCGCAAGGATCGAAAAGCGATCCGCGCCGAAATTTCAGAAGTGGGGCATGTGCGTTTCGCTTTGCGCGCTTACCCGATGGGCGATACCTCGAAAAGTTTCGCGGTGGGGCGTTGCGTTCCCGCTTACATTGCCAGGCATGTATTGACGGTTGCGGATAAATACACCAGCGGCATTGGCAGTCTGACGGTTCAAAAATTCCTGCCGACGCACTGGATCGGCGTGGGCGCCACCATGTTCGACGAACCTTCCCAGCAGTTGGTGACGGAAGAGCAGGTGAAAAAGCTGTTGAACCCGGACCTCACAAACGAGGAGTTCCATGTTTTGTATCAGGAATACACCATTCAGAACGATCACATCCCGATGTTCGGTCAGCAAGTGCCGAACTTCAAGAAAACCGACGACTGAGCGGCCCGTATTCAGCCGCGCCGGTCTGATTGGCGTAGGTCTGGCGATTTTTTTGCTGGCCGGCGTCTTGCCGACCGAAGCGGCGCCTGAATGCAAGACGGGGAAGCGGCAAGCGGTCAAGCTGGAAGCCTGGATGTCGAAACAATATGCCCCGCGCTTGCGCGGCATTCGGCGCGACTTCGGGGCGATGGGGGGAACCATCGTCAATCTCTGGGTCTATCCCGCCAAAAACCCTTCCCGAACCGCGGCGATCGGACGATGCGTTCCGGTCTACATTGCCCAGCACATCTTGCGTGAATCCTTGAATTATTTTGGCGTCGCCGACAGCCTGGTGCATCAGGGCTTTGTCGGGCCTTACTGGACGGCGCTGGGAACCTCTCTGTTTGCCGAATCGTCGTTACAGAAGATTTCCGAAGCGCAGTTTCATCGCCTGCTCGACGACCGGCTCGATACCGAATCCTTCCACAAACTCTATCGCCAGTTCAGCCGCCAGGATAAGACCCAGCGCGCCTTCGGTCTGGACGTTCCCAACCCCAAATACCTGCACGGCTTGAACGAAGATTGAGGACGCCGCGCTGTTTACACGCGGCGGACGCTCAAAGATGGAAGTTCTTACTCGATCAATCGCATCGGAACAGCCGACATGGAGATCTTTGGAAGATCAATCGCGCCCGACCCGTCGAGATGGGGATTTTTAGAGGCCAATCGCAACGGGTCAGCCGACATGGGTACCTTTGAAGATCAATCGCAACGGGTCAGCCGACTTGGATATCTTTAAAAATCAATCGCGGCGAACGAGTCGAACGCAGTGGCTGATGGTTTGATCGGTTTTTTCGTACCAGTAGGGGAATCCGTTCACGTAAAAGAAAATCTGCGCTTCGCGTCCACGCACTTCGCTGGTCCAGGTGCAGTTGCCCGCGCCGGGAGGGAAGATCGGGTCGATATGGATATCGGCCCCGGCGGAATCCTTGTTCAGCGTTTCCTTCTGGAACAGGGACATGGCTTCATGAATCGTCGGCATGCGCCAGTCGTCGTGTCCGCCGGTTTTTTTCTTGTTCATCTCTTTGGCAAAACTTTCCGCCTCGTCCCAGCTCACCGCTTTTTCCAGCGTCAGTTGAGAGTCCTTCGCCATCCAGGTGAGGCTGGTGATGGAATCGTAGATGCTGTCCTCGTTGCTCTTTAAATATCGGGTCTTCTTTTCCATAGGACCTTCCAGTTGACAGGCGGAACACGCCTGAGCTTGTTTTGATATCAAGGGTTGAACGGCTGACAGATTAACAAAAATCCATCCATTCTGTAAAGTTTTCCAATAGAGATTGAAAGTTTCAATTGATTTAAGAGGGCGGCCATCGCCCGCAGGAAGATTGCCGTAACGATTAGATTGTGCTCTGGAGGGATGAATGGCAATACGGGGTTAGCTTTACGGCTCCGGCGCCTCGCCGGGCGGGCAACGCCCGCAGGAAGATTGCTGGAACATATCAATTGCGCCTAACAGGATTGCTAGCAATTAAGAGTTCAGAGTTAGAAAACCCTCTCCCTGAGGGAGAGGGCTGGGTGAGGGGGCAGGCGGGCAACGCCCGCTGGAAGATTGCTGGAACATATCAATTGCGCTCAAAAGAGATGAATAGTAATACGGGGTTAGCTTTGCGGCCTTGGTGCCTTGCCGGGAGGTTCGTCATTGCGAGGAGCGTAAGCGACGAAGCAATCCAGAGTCTTTCATGAAGAACTTGACGCCGCTGGATCGCCGCGCTCCCTGACGGTCGCTCGCGATGACGGAGAGATCAATGCTTCAAATTCCCCTCCCCAAAATTATATTGTAAAGTATGGAAGCAGCCGGGGTTATAACAGTTCACCTCTTATGAATACATTTGTCGTCATTGCGGCGCAGATCGAAGCAATCCAGAACACATCATGAAAATTCCTGCTGTTTATATAATGACAAACAAACGAAACGGGGCCTTATATACAGCGGTAACAGCAAACCTTCCCAAGCGCGTGTATGAGCACAAGCAACAAATTACAGAAGGTTTTACCAAGAAATACAATTGCACCCTGCTCGTCTATTTTGAAATTTGCTCCAAAATGGATGATGCTATAACACGTGAAAAACAGATTAAGGCTGGTTCTCGGATATATAAGGTAGGCCTGATAGAAGAGAAAAACCCATATTGGCGAGATCTATATGGGGAAATTGTTTAACGTCATTGCGAGGAGCGTAAGCGACGAAGCAATCCAGAGTCTTTCACGAAACGTTCAACGCCGCTGGATCGCCGCGCTCCCTGATGGTCGCTCGCGATGACGCTGGCTGTGCCAGCGACGCAACAACACCCGTCCACTTGCTAAACGCAGCCGACACTACGTCATTGCGAGGAGCGTAAGCGACGAAGCAATCCAGAGTCTTTCATGAAACGATCAACGTCGCTGGATCGCCGCGCTCCCTGATGGTCGCTCGCGATGACGGGATATGCTGATCGCTTTTAATCCGAAAAATTTTCGCGCCTGGGAACGTTTTCCAAAGCTTCGTCCCATTCCGCCTTGTCAGACAGAAAGATATGAGCCGTCGGCAGGACGGCAACCGGACTATCGAGACAGCCCGCCGGAACCATCAGGAGTTTTCCTTCCATCTGCAGGTTGGGCAGGGCCGAGCCGCAGGTCGCGCAAAAGCTTTTGACGTGGCGGGTCGATGGCAGGTGAAAAGTCGTGACATTGTCCTGACCGGAAATCCAGTGGAGAGAGGCGCTCTTCGAGAACAGGTTGGCCGCGTGCGCCGAACCCGTATCCTTGCGGCAATGCACGCAGTGACAGAGATAGAAGGACTCAAATTCTCCGTCGATTTCAAATCGAACCGCTTTGCAAAGACAAGAACCGAGTTTCTTTTCGCTCATGATTAGGTTTCCAATGTGACGAGTCGTCTAAACATTGCAATTTGCTAGGTAGCGGATAAATTTAAATATTAAATAGATTCAACAAATTTTTCGATGGTACGACCATAAATATCATTTGGCTTTTCGTCTGTATATTCAATGGAGAAAAATTCATGCCAGACATGATCTAAATTTTCTTTGTAATCTTCAAAGTACAAATTCGGGACATTCACCTTCGAGGCGACAAAATAGGCTTGATCTATTAGTACTTTTTCAAGCATAGATTTAATCTGACCAATATCCAATCCATTAGGATTTGAAAAAATCACGTCTCCCCAGTTTTTAAAATTCCCATAGTCTCTATAGAGATATTGAAAACAAATATTCATAATTTGCAGGGATATTAGGGTTTGAAAATATTTTGACGATGATAAGACAAAAACTCTTTGTGGGGAAAAAATTTTTCAGGACCTTTGATTGAGGCTCCATCAAATGCCATAATTGCCGAATCAAAAAAATGATCGTCCTTGCCAACTTTTGATCGAGACACCATGACTTTCATATTTTCGTTAACCGTTATGATTCCCAAATCGAACGCCTTGTCATGCAAGCTTGAAAGACACAAACCATTGCTAGGATTTAAGCGGTTTTTTTCATCAATTCTCCATGGAATGATATGACTGGCAACCAACATGCTTGGAATAGAAAGCCCTGAAATGCAACATTTATTGTCATAGGCGCTTAGAACTGATTTGCGAAAAAAATGTTGACCAATACGTTGCGTTGATTGAATTATCTTGTTGCTACCCAGATAAATAACATTGCCGTTGTCTACAAAGTCATTATCAGTTTCATTGTTTAAAGCAGATTGAATTTTTAATTCCTTTTCAGCTTTCTGAATCTCAACAAGAAAAAGGCTCCAATCAGAAGTCATCTCCTCCCACATCAATTTATCGCTATTTGATGCTTTTGTAAGGCCCTTTCGCCCCGTCGCTGTGATCGCCGGATCAAGACTAGCGATATTTGATAATTTCATTGCTAGCGCTGATGGGTTCCTGCCAATTATTTTTCCGTATTGTATTATCGTTGGATTAGATTGATGAAATTTTCCGAATGGTATTTCGCAATAGAGTTTGAATGCTATTAGTAATTGTTGCCGTGTCCATCGGTTTCTGTCAGGCATGATTAGTGATCTAATTTTTAAGCGAATTTAAGAGTATGGTGTGTAATCTCTAAAATACTTTGTACGCCCAAAGCTACTATTTTGTGAGCAGAATTGATTCCCCCAATTTGTCTATCAGGGACCAACACACACAACGATGGCTTCACAGAGTATAAACACTCGGACTATCGCTGTTCCAATTTTTTTTTGAATTCTCGGAACAGTGGGAAGAAAAGAGCAATCTCCAAATTTCAGATCAATACTTTTTGATTATATCGTTTGAAAAAATTCAGTCGAGTTCGTAGAGGTCGGTGCGGCGGTTGCTGAGCAGGTCGTTGCGGGTGTTGATGCTTTTTTGCCGGGCTTGCTTCGGGTCGATTTCAAATTCGATGGTTTCGGGGAGGTCGCGCGAGGCGCGCGCCAGCACGGTTCCGTCGGGATCGACGATCTGGCTTTGTCCGATAAACTTGAGGGGCTGACCGGGGATGCGTTCTTCCGAGCCGACGCGGTCGGCGGTGACGGCGAACATGCGGTTCTCCAGACAGCGGGTGATCATCGCTTCGGGGCAATGCGGTAGCACCAGGTTGGAGGGGTGGGCGACGAGGTCGGCGCCTTTGAGGGCCATCGTTCGCATGCTTTCGGGGAAGCGCCAGTCGAAGCAGATCATCACGCCCACGCGCGCGCCGGGCAGATCGAACACGGGAAAGGGCGTGTTGCCGGGGCTGAAGCAGTCGTTTTCGCTATCGAAGAGATGCGCTTTTCGGTAGGTTCCGAGATAGCCTTCGGGGCCGCAGATCAGGGCGGAGTTGTAGGCGGTGTCGCCGTCTCGTTCGGCCAGTCCGGCGATGAGCCAGGCTTTCTTTTCGTGAGCCAGTTGCATGAGGCGTTGCGCGGAGGGGCCATCGGGGATGGATTCGCCCAGTTCCAGCGCTTCTTCGCGATTAACAAATTGGTAGCCGGTGGTGCATAGCTCGGGCAGGACGATGAAGTCGGCGTTGACGAGTCGGATACGCGATTCGAGATCCTGCAGATTGGCTTCGACGGCGCCAAAGATGGGCTGGTTTTGAATGATGCCGATATGCATGACGGCCTCGGATGTTGCGGGTGACTAGAGTTTGGAATGTTCGTGTCGCATCAGGTGATCGATCAGGGTCAGCGCGGCCATCGCCTCGGCGATGGGTACGGCGCGCGGGGCGACGCAGGGGTCGTGGCGTCCTTCAACGCGGATGCGCCCGGCCTTGCCGCTTTGGTAAACGGTATCCTGTTCCTGATTGATGGATGCGGTGGGCTTGACCACGAAGCGCACGACGATATCGTTGCCGTTGGAAATGCCGCCGAGTACGCCGCCGGCGCGATTGGTGCGCGTTGTGATGCCGCTTTTGGTTTTTTCGAAGGCGTCGTTGCATTCGGAGCCGGAGAGCAGGGCGGCTTGAAATCCGATGCCCACCTCCACGCCTTTGACGGCGGGAATGCACATCATGGCTTTGGCGAGATCGGCGTCGAGTCGGTCGAACACCGGTTCGCCCAGTCCGGGCGGCACGCCGATAGCCACTACTTCGACCACGCCGCCGACGGAGTCGCCGCGTTTGCGCGCGTCGAGGATATGGTCGATCATGGCCTGGGCCATTTTCTTGTCGGGGCAACGGACGATGTTTTTTTCGATTTCGGAGTAGACCACTTTCTGCGCGATGTGTGGCCCGACCTGCCGGGTGAATCCGATGATTTTGATTTTGCGACGCTTCAATAATTTACGCGCGATGGCGCCTGCGGCGACGCGGCCCACGGTTTCGCGCGCGCTGGAGCGTCCGCCGCCGCGATAGTCGCGGAAGCCGTACTTCATATCGTAGGTGTAATCCGCATGACCGGGGCGGTAGCGGTCCTTGATCAATTCGTATTTGGAGGAGTCGGCGTCCTGATTGTCCACCCACAAGGCGATGGGGGTTCCGGTGGTCTTGCCGTTGAACACGCCGGACAGGATTTTGACCTGATCGAGTTCCTTGCGCGTGGTGGTGACCTTGCTTTGTCCGGTTTTTCGGCGGTCGAGGTCGACCTGAATTTCAGCTTCCTTCAGGGGCAGTCCTGCGGGGCAACCGTCGACAACGACGCCGATGCCAGCGCCGTGAGATTCTCCCCAGGTGCTGATTTGAAATAGTTTTCCGTAAGAGCTTCCGCCCATAATTCACACGTCAACGGGTAATGTTAAGGATCTTGAAGGGGGGTAGGGGTGCGTCCATTAGACGCCGCCGGGTTTATGAACCCTCGGCATGCAGAACAATCACCAGGAAGGCAAAACAATGAAACAATCAGAGAGCAGGGACAGCAGTGGCGTTTCCTAAACTCTTAATCTTCACCGTCGTCGCCATCGAGTTCGCCGTCCACCAGTTCTCGCAATTCCTTCCCAGCTTTGAAAAAGGGAACTCTTTTAGCGGGAACGTCCACCTTGTCGCCAGACTTGGGATTGCGACCGACCCGGGCGTTGCGTTGACGAATCCGAAAACTTCCGAAACCGCGCAACTCCACTTTCTTGCCTTGACCGAGCGATTCGGTAATGCTTTGAAAGACGGTATTGACCACAACTTCAGTCTGCTTTTTGGTTAGATTGATTTGGCTGGCCACCTTCTCAACCAACTCGGCCTTAGTCATTTAACCTTTCTCCCACTCAAAAGCAAAAATTAGAAAATTGTTACGTTTTTGATGGTCGGAAGTATAGCACTAAAGTCAACTAAGTCAAGGCTTTTGATATTTCCAAAGCGTATTTCCCAGACATGTAGCGAGGCGCCATTCGCGCGGCAATCTAATTGAGGGTCCAGAGGTACTGCAGGGAGGGCGGGGCGGGGCGGGTTACGGCTTGCAGGGCGCGGCTTGGCGACAGGGTCTGGGCCAGAAAATCGAGAAAGCCGGTTTTTTCTTCTTCGCGGATAATTCGCGGCGTCTCTTCGATGCCGAGTTCTTTGGAGAGAACTTCGATGGTGTGTTCGAGTCCGCCCAACTCATCCACCAGATTGAGCTTGAGGGCCTGACGTCCAGTGAATATGCGGCCGTCGGCGAGTTCGCGGACCTTATCCTCAGGCATGCCGCGGGCTTGCACGATGGCGTCGACAAACTGGGCATGCACGTCTTTGACCACGCGATCCAGATACTTGCGCTCGGTATCAGTCATCGGTCGTACCGGCGAGCCGGAATCTTTGAACTCGCCGCTCTTGATGACTTCGGGGCGCACGCCTATTTTTTGAATGAGTTCTTCGACATTGGAAAAGGCCATGATCACGCCGATGCTTCCGGTCAGACTGCCGGGATTGGCGATGATGCGGTGCGTGGCGCTGGCGACGTAATAGCCGCCGGAGGCGGCCAGATTGCCCATCGAAGCGTAGACTAATTTATTTGCGTCGCGAAGTTTCATCACTTCGTCGTAAATTTCCTGCGAGGGAGCGACGGCGCCGCCGGGCGAATCGATGCGCAGTATCACGCCGCGCACGCTGTTGTCGAGGCGATAGGTCGATAACTGCCGGACCACGTTGTCGGATTGGGTGATGACGCCTGCGACGTCGACAATGGCAATTTTGGGGCGGTTGCTGAAATCGGTGGAGTTGATGCGTATTCCAACGATGACCAGCAGTGCGACCAACAGGGTTCCCAGAAAAAATTTAAACATTTTTAGTTAGGGATAGAGGGGAACAAGGAGCGCCCCGGCGAGTCCGGTATGAACTCGCCGAGGCTCCAAAATCATTCGGCGTTGTCGCCGTCTTCTTTATCTTCCTTGAAATTGTCCAGCAGAGCTTGCTCTTTTTTGATCTCTTCAATGTCCAGATTTTTCTCGAAGGCTTTGATGCTCAAGGCGATCTTTTTATTGAAGGTATCGACTTTGATGACTTTGGCTTTGATGACATCGTCCACTTTGACCACGGTTTCCGGGTTGGTTACCTTTTCCGAGCTCAGTTGCGAAACGTGAATGAGGCCTTCCAGTCCATCGCCAAATTCAGCGAAGGCGCCGAAGTTGATGACTTTAATGATCTTGCCTTCCACTTCGGTGCCGATGGTGTAGCTCTGCGCAATTTCATCCCAGGGATCGGGCTGAAGCTGTTTGACGCCGAGAGAAATGCGACAGTTCTCTTTGTCGATGCTGAGCACGACGGCTTTGGTGTTTTCTTTCTTCTTCAACACTTCCGACGGATGCTTGATTTTCTTCCAGCTCAGGTCGGAGATGTGGATGAGTCCGTCCACGCCGTCTTCCAGCTCAACAAAAGCGCCGAAATCGGTGAGGTTGCGAACGGTGCCTTCCACTTCGGAACCGATGGGATATTTCTCGTCGATCTGATCCCAGGGGTTCGGTTCGATCTGCTTCATGCCCAGAGAAATGCGCTTGCGCTCTTTATCGAGCGTAAGAACAATGGCCTCGACCTCATCATGCAGGGAAACCATTTTGCTGGGATGGCGCACATGGCGGCTCCAGCTCATCTCGGAGATATGAATGAGGCCTTCGATGCCTTTTTCCAGTTCCACGAATACGCCGTAATCGGTGATGCTGACCACTTGACCCTTGATGCGGGTGTGTACAGCGTACTTCTCTTCGACGTTGACCCAGGGATCGGGAGTGATTTGTTTGAGACCGAGAGAAACGCGCTCTTTTTCCTTATCGAATTTGAGAACCATGACTTCGGCCTTGTCGCCGATGGAAAACATTTCCGAAGGATGGTTGACGCGGCCCCAGGACATGTCGGTGATATGGAGCAGGCCGTCGATGCCGCCGAGGTCGATGAACACGCCGTATTCGGTGATGTTCTTGACGATACCGGTGACGAGATTGCCCTCTTCCAGTTTCTTCAGCGTATCCTCGCGGATCATCTTGCGTTGCGCTTCGAGCAGGATGCGGCGGGACAAAACGATATTGCCGCGCTTCTTGTTCATCTTGATGATCTTCATTTCGAACTTCTCGCCGATCAGCTTTTCCAGGTTGCGAATCGGGCGCAGGTCGATCTGCGATCCAGGCAAGAAGGCTTTCAGGCCGATGTCCACAGTCAGGCCGCCTTTGGCCTTTGCGACCACGGTGCCTTCGATGGTTTGATCCGCTTCGAAAGTGGTGACCAGTTCGTCCCAGAGTTTGATCTTGTTGGCTTTTTCTTTGGACAGAACAACGTTGCCGTCGTTGTCTTCCACTTTTTCGAGGAAGACTTCCACTTCGTCGCCGATCGCGAGGTTCTTGCCGCCGTCGGAAAATTCATGCGTGGCGATGAGACCTTCGGATTTGAAACCGACGTCAATGGTGACCATGTCCTTGTTCAGATCGAGAACAACGCCGTGGATGATCTGGCCTTCCTTAAACTGCGCCAGATTGTTGTTAAAATAATCTTCCATTTCTGCAAACGCCTTTTTTTCATCGGCGGTCATTGACTCTTTGCCTTCCAACTCGGCAATGTCAGCCAATGCGTCCTGCTCCATCTGCTCTCTAAAGTCCATGTTGTTCTCCATCGGAGTGTTTAGTGTTGATAATTTCAGAAATCAGTTTTTAGTCGCTGTCTGTTCTATATAAGAGATAATTTTTTCGACCACCTGGCCGGGATTGAGTCCCGTGGTGTCCAGGAGAATGCCGTCGTCCGCCATTCTGAGCGGTGAAATGTCCCGATTGCGATCTTCCTGATCGCGGCGCCGCACCTGCTCGATGATCTCGGGCAGATTGGCTTCGGAATGTTTTTCTTTCATTTCCAGATATCGTCGCCGACCCCGTTCCTCCGGGTCCGCTTCGAGAAAGAATTTGAAATCTGCTTGCGGGAACACGACGGTGCCGATGTCTCGACCGTCCATCACGATGTCCCCGTTCTTGCCAAAATCGCGTTGTTTGGCGACCAGAATGTCGCGCACAATTTTCTGCGCCGCAACCACCGCCGCTCCGCCGCCAACCGTCTCATTCTTGAGCTGGGAGGTGATGTCCTGTCCGTCCGCCAGCACGCGCTGACCGCCGGGTTGCGGAAGCAGTTCGATCTCCAGCTCCTCGGCGATTTTGCCGATGACGTTCTGGTCGTTCAGATCGGCATTCGCCTGCAGGGCTTTCCAGGCGACGGCGCGGTACATGGCGCCGGTGTCGATGTAGCGATAATTCAGGTGCTGGGCCACGGTCTTCGCCGCCGTACTCTTTCCGCTTCCTGCGGGTCCGTCGATTGCGATGATCATAAATTCAAGTCAGGTTGATGCGGCGTTCCTGCGCCGAACGAAACGAGTCTTCAAGCGAGTCGAACTGCTGGTCTTCAATCCAGCTTCGGGTCTGTTGCAGGGAAGCTTGAAACTCGTCAATCAGATTCAACAAGGCTGATTTGTTGTGAATGCAGATGTCCCGCCACATCACCGGATCCGACGCGGCAATGCGCGAGCTGTCTTTCAGTCCCTTGCCGGAAAATGCGGAAACGTCGGAACAGTTCTCCGTTTTCACCGCCGACAGCGTGTTGATGAGGGCGAAGGCGATGATATGCGGCAGATGACTGACGGCGCCAAGTATCAAATCGTGCTCTTCCGCGCTCATGCAATCCACGGCCATTCCGATGTCTTGCCAAAAACGACGCAGGCTTTCCAACGCTTCGGGCTGGCTCTTCTCGGTCGGCGTGACGATGCAACGCGCCCCGCAGAACAGATCGTCCGAGGAAGCCTCGACGCCGGTTTTCTCGCTCCCGGCGATGGGGTGCGAACCGATGAAATGCAGGCGCTCGGGCAGTAACTCGTCAATCGCATTGACGATAGAGGCTTTGACCGAACCGACATCGGTGAGCAGGCAACCGGCTTTCAAATGCGGTAAACTCTCCACAAGGCGCGGTATGATCGAACCGACCGGCGAACAGAAGATCACCAGATCGGCGTCCTTGACCGCTTCGCCCAAATCCTGAGAAAAGCCGTCCACCACGCCGAGGAATTTGGCCAACTCCAGATTTTTCAGGTTGCGACCGAAACCGACGACTTCGTCCGCCAGATGTTTCTTTTTGATAACGCGCGCAATCGAGCCACCCAGCAGGCCCACGCCGACAATGCATACTTTTCCAAATTCAGGCACGTTTTTTCTCTAGCCTCGGTTGGGGTAGGAACCCAGAATCCTGAAGAACAGGCATTTCTTGGCCAGAGTTTTCAAAGTCTTGCCGATGAGTTCTTCGTCCTGGTGGCCTTCAAGATCGACGTAAAACAGATACTCCCAGGGACGATTGCGCAAGGGCCGGGACTGGATTTTGGACAGATTGATCGAATTTTTGGCGAATAACTGCAAGGTGTGCAGAAGCGATCCGGCTTCATCTTTAATAGAGAATACAATTGAAGTTTTGTTGCGCTTGGCCGCTTTGGCCGGTTCTTTGCCGATCACCCAGAAGCGCGTGGTGTTGTCGGCGCTGTCCTGCAAATTTTCTGCGAGTATGTTCAGACCGTAGAGGTCGGACGCCAGCTTGCCTGCGATGGCGGCGACGCTTTTCTTGCCGCGTACGGTTTTTGCGGCGGATGCGGTGCTGGATGTGATTTCATGCGCGGCGAGCGGTAAATTACGGTTCAACCACTGGCGACACTGGCCGAGAGGCTGGGGATGCGAATAAATCGTCTTCACCGACTTGATATCGCTTGCCGAAGATAACAGGTAATGCGAGATTTTAAGATTCACCTCGTCGCAGATCAACAGCGGCGATTCTGCGAAACAGTCGAGGGTGACGTTGACCGCGCCTTCAATGGAGTTTTCCACGGGAACCACGCCGTAATCGCTCTTGCCATTTTCGACGTCGGAAAAGATGCTTTCGATATTGGGCGCTGAAAGAAAGGTGGAGGAATGACCGAAATGCTTGACGGAGGCCTGGTGCGTGAAAGTGGCTTCCGGGCCAAGAAAGGAAATCCTGAGGGGTTTTTCCAGAGCCAGCGTGGCGGAAAACAGTTCGCGAAATACCAGCTCGATGGTTTCATCGGAAAACGGACCGGTATTGGCCTGTTTCAAACGCTCGATGATTTCCCGCTCCCGATGGGGAACATGGAAATGAATCTTGGCGTTCTGCCTGGATTTCTCCTTGCCGATCTGAACGGCGAGGGCGGCTCTGCGATTGATCAACTTGAGCAGTTGATCGTCGATCTTGTCTATTTTATCGCGATATACATCTATTGGGCGCAACTCAAAATACCACCTTGTTCCATAGATTTTCGAAATATTTGTGTGATTTCGAATGGAATTCTTGATGATTCCATAAATGCGGAATAGAATGCAAGTAAATTCTTATTAATTTTTTCATTCTGGAGTTGAAATCTTATGGTCTTACTGGAATTCAGCATGTCGCCTTTGACCAAAGGGGAAAGCGTAAGCGAGTACGTCAGCCGTTCTCTTGAAATCATAGACAAAAGCGGGGTCAATTATAAACTCAATCCCATGGGAACCGTGCTTGAAGGGGAATGGGACGAGGTGATGGCGGTGGTGAAACAGTGCTATGAGCGCATGAGCCAGGACTGCGACCGCATCTCCTGCGGCATCAAAATCGATTATCGCAAGGGAGCCAGCGGCCGCCTGGAATCGAAGATGGCTTCCGTCGAGAAAAAACTGGGCCGCGAGATGAAAAAGTAGAATTCTAAAATTTCATACGCTTTCAGTTATGGCTGGTAATTTAGTTGACGTATTTTATAATAGTGGCTATATTTATATTACAATCTAATTATTACCTCAACTGTTAGTAGAATCATATTTGGGTCTGGCTTGGCGGAGTCGCATTCCATAATGAGGACGCGAGTTTGTATTTAAAAAATTCTGGAACAGATCACCGGGTCGCCTCACTGGAGCCTGCGGTATCGGAGCGAGGATTCACCATCATGGAAATCCTCATCGCCATCGTCATGCTGGCGCTTGGTTTCATTCTCTATGCCTCCACTTCGGGTTCGATTGTTTCGCGCAACGCCAAGAGCAGTCATGAAACCACGGCGACGACTTTGGCCCAGGACAAGCTGGAGGCGATCAAAAGCATTGCCCTGTCGACTTCGCTGGGCGGCGCCGACGGTTTGGATTCGCCGGTTTATTCCGCAGGCTGGTCGGCGACTACGGGCGGCGAATTGATTGACGCCGAGGGCGCGACGGGTGGCTCGGATGCGCTGTACACGCGCACCTGGACGATCACGACTGATGGAACCTTATATTATTTCTACACGGTGGAGGCGACGGTGGCCTGGGAAAACGGGTCCGTTACGCTGACTTCGCAAATTTCGCAATAGATCAGGGCAATGATGAATCGAAACAGAGTCAAAAGACAGGGTCAGAAAGCGGGATTGAAGACTCGGTGGCGTGAAGAAAGCGGCCTCACTCTCGTCGAGTTCATGGTCGCGGCGATCATCGGCGTTATTTTGCTGGGAGCGACGATCTATGTGTTCACCATGCAGGAAGAGGTGATTCAGGATGAGAATTCATCAACCAATATCCGGGCCAAGGGTCGTCACGCGATCAAGATAATCACCCGCGAGTTGAAAATGGCGGGTTTTGGCATGCCGCCGGATCAGGGCATCACGGCGATGTCTTCCTCCTCGATCAGTTATCGGGTGAATAATGGAGACGTGCGCACGACGACGCCCACAGGCAGTTCAGGCGTGAGCGCCGGGGCGGCCGGGGCGACGGATTTGACGGTGGTGGACGGTACCGGTTTTGCCGACGGCGACAAGATTGTCATTTATAATCCCGGCGCCGGGTCCTACGAACTCAATACGGTGGACGGGACTCCGACGGCGTCGAATCTGCCTTTGGGAAGCGGTCTGGCAAACTCCTACACCTATGGATTGAACACGCGCCTGTTCACGGTCAACAAGTACAACGACGTGACCTTGCAACATTCGGGGACGAACATCACCAAGACCGTTGATTCAGGATCGGCGGACGTGTTGATCAGCGAGGCGCAGTCGATGAGCTTTGATTTTTACGGAGAAACCGAAACCTCCCAGGTCAAGCGCATCGGCGTGTCAATTTCTATGCAGGACACAAACGATTCCAAACTGACGAAAGAATTCAAGACCGATGTGGTCCTGAGGAATTGAGGAGAGGGCAATGAACAGAGCGATCCCGAAACATCGTTTCATGCGGCAGGAAGGAATGGCGCTGGCCACTTCTCTCATCCTGCTGGTGGTTCTGGCGGCGCTGGCTCTGGGCGGCATCAAATGGGCGGCGCAGGATATTTCGCGAACGAAAGACTATACCAAATCGCGCAAGGCGGTCTATCTGGCGGAAGCGGGTATCCATCGCGCCGTCAGCTACTTCAATTACGACGGCTCAGGCAACAGCCCCGGCGAAGTGAGTAACGGTTTTGACGATGAAGTGGACGGCTCGAACTGGCCCGCAGGAACCTTCACAAATATTTCTCTGGGCGGGGGGACCTATACGGTCACCATTGCCGATAACAACGATAATGATGGGAACACTGCAGACGATGTGGACAACACCGTGGTTCTCACCGCGACGGGTACGGCGGACGGCATCAGCAAAACGATTGAAGTGGTGTTGACCCGCACGCTCTATAAGGGGAACCATGCGATCGCGACCGACGGCGATCTGACGGTTTCAGGCAACCCTTCGGTTACGGGTTCGAGCGGAAGCGCGCATTCCAATGCAGATTTGACGCTCTCCGGCAGTCCCTCCATCAGTCAATCGGCGACAGCGTCGGGAACTTATACGGCGGGCGGCAGTCCGACCGTTGGCGGCGCCACGGCGAGCGGGGCGCCGGTGGAGAGCATCCCTGTTCCGACCATCTCCGATTACAAGAGCCTTTCAGAATACGTGCTGGGCGCCGACGGGGTGGTGCGCGACGGGGCGGGAACGACGATCCACAATACCTCGACCGACGACAATTTTCGCACCGGAGTGGGGCCTTGCGGGAGCCACAACAAGGGCTGGGGATACGACGCCGGACCGCCGGTGGAATGGGATCTGGGCGACAGTTGCGGCTTTCCGGGCAATTATTATATCGAAGGGAATGTGTCGATCAGCGGCGCCGGTTCGGCGGGCAGTCCTTTTGAGATCACTGTCATAGCAGAAGGGCATATCGTCACCTCCGGCGGCCCGGAATTGACCAATCGCAAGTTGGCGAGCGACCCGGTGGAAATCCAGAATATCTTTATGATGGCGGGAACCGATATCGATATGGGCGGTAACCCGACCAACGCGATTGAGGGGATGATTTATGCGGGCGAGCAGATCGAGTTCAGCGGCAACCCGACAATCAACGGTTTTGTGCTGGCGGCGGACGCTTCGGCGACCGATTCGAGAGTCACCGCCAATCTGCTGAGCGGCAACCCGAACATCAACTATAATGGCGGAGGCGTCGCGCCATTCCTGAGCAATAAAGTGACCATTTTATCCTGGCAGGAAACCTGAGGGCAGGTTTCCTGTGTAGCATCTTCCCCCCCTGTTTTTCTAAATTTCGTTTTATAAAACGGTTTGACGGACTCATTGAGGAGCTTCGAGCCTTTCAGGAGTTGAGAGCTACCGTCTGATATTTTATACGATTGTCCGATTTACTGCCTGTATTTGTCAGTCGAGTGCCAGAGCAATTGCTTCATTAAAAAAGTTATCAATGTATAACTTATTATAATTATTGGTCTTCACTGCGTTGTTTTGGCTTGCTCCGAATGATGGCATAGAGATTGCTTTATCTATTCCAATAAGTGACATCAATTGAATGGCATTACTTTTGGTAGGAATGGGTATATAATTCAATCATTCATACACAACAGTAGAGTCGTTTGTTTTCACAGCAAAATGCGATGAGTCGAATGCTTACAGCAACAGACATTGATATTAAGCAAAGGCAACTTTCACTCAGTCCGATAATTTCAGCTTACGAAATTTTGGTGTTCGGCGCTGAGAGCCTGGGGCGAAGCGATATGTCTGTCATTCCCCATCGTCGTCTCCGAATACTTGCCGCGTCTCGGGACAGCGGATTTTCGCTCATCGAAATCATGGTGGTTATTGTCGTGATGGGCGTGTTGATGGCAATTTCTATTCCAAAAATATCCAACTGGGCGCAGATGTATCAGATCAACGCCGAGGCGCAGAAAGTTTATTTCGATCTGATGCTCGCCCGCTCCAAGGCGATCGGCAACAACAATGATGTGATTGTGACCTTTGACGTGAGTAATCACACGTATACGATCCATGACGACACGAATTCCGACGGCAGTGCAGATTCCGGCGAAGAAGTAAAAACCGTCAATCTGGAAAACAATATGAAGTTTGGCTACGACTCGTCGATCCAGGACGTGGATGGCAATGCGATGTCGGCCGCCGCAGATTTCGGAGGCGCTGCCACACTCACCTTCAATTCCCGCGGCGAAGCCTCCGCCGGAGGCGGCGTCTATATGCTCCCGAGCAAGGATGTAGGATTATCCACTGATCGCATGCGCGCCGTGAGCATTGTAATGGGAACAGGGTCTGCGGACCTTTGGAAATATGATTCTCTGGCGGCGACGCCGGGACCCTGGAGCACAGGATGATGCAACGAGCCGACGAACAGACAATCAAGTTTGCGACTGAAAAATGTCGATTGCGCGGACAGGCGGGTTTCTCATTGATCGAGATTCTGGTGTCGCTGGTCATCCTTGCCGTTGGCATGGTGCCGCTGGCAAAGGCGGTGGATTCGATCATGCATCATCAGCGGCAGTCGAAGTACGAAACTCTCGCCACCATGCACACGACCAATAAAATAGAACAACTGAAACGACTCGCCACCAACGAGCCCATTGGCGGCGTGTACGGCTTTGTTTATGTTGTGACGGATTACATCACCGAACAGTCCATGACAGCGGTCGACGACTGGACCTACACAAAAACGGATACCATCGACAATTTCACGCAAGAGTGGTCGATCATCGCTTACCCGCATGGCGGGAGCTACAGTTTTGACGACGCGGAAGACATACGCATGATCGAGGTGACGGTGGAGACATCGTGGACCGGTAGCAAGGGAAAGACGCACACGGTTGATATGGGTTCTGTCCTGCACAGGAGGCAATTTATCGAATGAATATCCGAGCTCAGTATTGCAGAAGTTGGGCGAGTCAGGCGGGCAATACCCTTGTCTTGTTCATGATCATCATGGCGGTGCTGGCGTCGCTTGCGGCGGGCGCATTCAAGGCGGCGACGCTGAACATGGAGACGACCAACTCCTTCAGCAAGGGGCGCAAGGCCTTTTATTCGGCGGAGGTGGGGCTGGACCTTGCCGTCAACGCAGTGGTCAACGAATTTGAAAATCTCTCGGTCTACACCGAGTCGGCAGATTACGCGGGCGCCGATGCAGACGGCTTCATCACGGAGAGCGATTATCGCGGTTACGAGGTCAAATACAAGGTCACCAATCCGGTCGAGCAATTCCTTTATCAGACCATCGTCGGCAACACCACGATTTATCATTACGCCTACACTTACAATATCGAGAGCCACTCCCAGTCGCTCAAGGACAAGACCAAGGAAACGGTGCGCGAAACCATTCGTATTCTTGAGACGCCGCTCGTGCAGTATTTCGTTTTTTATGGAATGACGGGCAACGCCGCCGATCTGGAATTGTTTCCCGGGCCGGACATGGACATGTGGGGACGCATTCATTCAAACGGCGACATTTATATCGGTTCCTCGTCCGGCAATGAAATCCGCCTGCGAAATTACGATACCAGTAACAGTCTGTCGCCGCATCTGATGTCTGCCGCTGGCAATGTCTACAACAACACCAAGGACACGCCGATTCGCACCTATAACAATACGGTGATCGTGAAGACGGCAGGGACGGGTACGACCTTTTCGCCAACGGAGACCGTATCGACGGATATCACCACCGCCAACGAAGCCACAGAGGAAACGCGTTTCAATGATTACGTGTTGATTCAGGAGGAACCCTATTCGACTCCTGCAAAGGCGTTTTTCTCGCGCGGCGGATTTTATGAACAGCGCGCGGGCGACCCGCAACGCACGACCATTGACGGCATCAAGATCATCGGCACCGGCGGTCTCGGGTCGGGCACCGAGGTGTTCGTATCGCGTCCTTCTCCCAACACCGACGTGACGGCGCTGGTGGCGGCCGGGGAATCCTCAGCCGGAGTTTCAACCGGTCTGGCCTTGCCGATCATTCAGGAAACGCAGGATGCATTTGAAGATTGCCGGGAAGACGGTCGCGATGTGGACACGACGGACATCGACTTGAACCTGCTGGAATCGTGGTACGAGGCCTATCTGGCGGACAATGGTTTGAGCCTCGCTGGAGACGGCATTCTGATATTTACATCGCGTTCGCCGGACGCCAGCTTCGATAACCAGTCGGGCGACTTGCAGGCCATACGTCTGGTCAAGCTGGACGCGACCTCCTCCGCCCAGGTCTCCGACGAAACCACGCTGGTCACTGACAACCCGGTTTATATTCACGGCGATTTCAACACCATCAACACGCATGGCGTGGCGGTCATTGGCGACGCGATCAACGTACTGTCCAACGCCTTTGTAACGAAGCCCTGCGGCATCAGTCAAAACACCTTGTTCAACAATTACAAGGGCACGACGACATCGGTCAATGCGGCGCTGTTCAGCGGCAACCTTCCGACGCAAGCGGACGGGAGCGAATACAGCGGCGGCGTGCATTCTTATCCACGACTGCATGAGTGGTGGACGGGGAACAGTCTCAATATTCTAGGCTCCTTTGTGAATCTTTGGGTCAGCGAGCAGGCGGATGGCCTGTGGTGTCTGGGCGGCGACTGTTATTCCGGCCCGACGCGAAACTGGGGCTGGGACATTCGGTTTCAGGACCCGGATTTCTGGCCGCCCTTCATCCCCTCTATTTACAGCGTTGAGCGAGTGGGATTTCTTGAGTAGGGAGACGATATGAATCGTATGCAAATATCAGGAGAATCGTGTATGTGCGAAGCAAACACTTCAGGCGAACGCTGGACCAACGAGCGCGGTTTTACCTTGATAGGTTTGATGGTGGGAAGCGGCCTGTCTCTGGTCCTCATCGCCATGCTGGTGACGGTGTTTCAGTCGCAAAAAGAATCGTTCATCCTGCAAAACGAACTCAACAAGATGCAAGCCAACGGCCGCGCCGCCGTGAACTATATCACGCGCGGCGTGCAGAACTCCGGTTTCAACGTCGTTCGGGGAACCCGGTTTCTGGCCGCATCCGACCATTATCTGACCAGCGTATTTGACGAAGACAACGACGGCGTGATAGAGGCGGATGAAGTGTTCACTTACGCCTTGTCCAATTCGACCGGGGCCAGCACCGAGACCTTCACGATCTCGCCTTTTTTTGATATGGACAGCGACGGAGCGATCTCTTCGGCGGAAACACGGGATTATTCCATCGGTCTCACTCTGGGAACGCCGGATTTTAACCTTTATATGATCAAGCCCAACGTAGGCGATAGCGGTTCCGAGCGAAGCAAGCTGGCGGAACATATCGACAACCTCATCATCCGCTATTACGACAAGAACGACGATCCCTTGCCCTCGGGCGTGACGGTGGACGCAGACGGTCGACCGGTGCCGCCTTACACGCTGGCGAGTAGCGATATGAACGACATCCGGCGACTGGAAATTGAAGTGCTGGTGAAAAGCCCGAACCAGGACCCGCGCGATGAATATCTCGACTCCGGGGCTTATACGACCGGAAGCGCGGCGACTGTGGGCGGCACGACGACTTACAGCGACCGCCATCACAGACTCACGTTTGAATCCAATGCATCGCCGCGCAATCTGGTCATGGCGCCTTACGGCATCATGAGCATCGCGGCCTCGCCGAATCCGGTGGAGTGTCCGGACGACACGACGACCGTCACCGCAACCCTGCTCGACTCCGAAGGAGCCGCGGTGGGTTCGGGCCTCACGGTGAATTTCAACGCCAGCGACGGAACGGTGGGAGCGTCTTCCAGTACCACCAATGGTTCGGGCGAAGCGAGCACGACGCTTTCCTATGACTGGGCCGCGCCCAACGCATCCATCACCCTGTCGGCGAATTCGCTGATCACGGTGGGGGGAAGCGACTTCCCAGTGTTCAACGCCATTCCCGTTTCGTTTGAGTCGGGCGACGGTATTTTAACGGATAATTTTGACGACGGCGACAGCGCGGGATGGACCGAACTGGGCTCAGTCAACTGGAACGTAGCCAGCCAGAAATACAAAACCGCGTCCAACGGATCCGGTCAATCCCTGAATGGATGCGCATCCTGGCAGGACTATGTAGCTCAGGTGGATTTAATGCGCAATGGTTCTTTGGGCTTGAACGAATACGCCGGCCTTGTTCTGCGATACCAGGACACCACCCACCAGTATCAGGCGCGAATATTGTGTCTGGCCTGTGCGGGAAACCCTGCGGGTCATGTGTATGTGCTTCAACTCATACTTCTGGACACCACGGAAAGCATCATGTCCATGCTTGGCTTCACTGGAACGGTGCTGGATCAGGCGGTTGTGGTAGTTACGAGCGGGGATTACTACACAATCAAGGCCAGCGTTGAAGGCGACGCCTTGAAGGCCAAGATATGGCTGGCGACGGATCCCGAACCGGCCAGTTGGGATCTGGAGGTGACAGACTCAACCTACACAGAAGGGAAGGTAGGTTTGATGACCACAAAAAACGTGATGAATTTTGATAACGTGTCGGTCAATCCGATCACCCCTTGAACCTCCCCTGAAAGATTCTTTACCAGGCTCTTTCAAAAAATAATTTTTAAAAAATCCTTTCAGGGCTGAGGCCCTCTCTATTGAGAGGGCGATAAATTGATGACTCCAGCGCATGAAAGATAGATGCAATTGGACTGGCGCTTTAGCCCACTCAGTCATTATATTGGTAGTGAGCGTTGAACGCGCTGAAGTGAGGGGCCTGAGTGCATAGCGCATTCAGCGATAATCGTTTCATTCTGGAAGGAGGTTGGCATGGCTCCGCTTTACAAGAATTATATCAACGGCGTATGGAAACCGGCTTCAACCCGCGACGTGTTTGAAAACATCAATCCGGCGAATCACAAGGAATGCGTGGGGCGTTTTCAGAAGAGCGCTGCAGAAGACGTTAAAGAAGCGGTTTCAGCGGCGGCTTCGGCGCGCAAGATGTGGCGCGAAACGCCCGCCCCGAAACGCGGCGAAATCTTGTTCCGCGTCGCCGAGCTGTTGGTGAAAAACAAGGAAGCCATCGCCGTGGACATGACGCGCGAGATGGGCAAGGTCCTGAAAGAAACGCGCGGCGACGTGCAGGAAGCCATCGACATGGCTTACTATGCCGCAGGCGAGGGACGGCGCATGGCGGGCGAAACGGTGCCTTCGGAGTTGCCCAATAAATTTTGTATGTCCGTTCGCATGCCGGTGGGAACCGTCGCGGCGATCACGCCCTGGAATTTTCCCATCGCCATTCCTTCCTGGAAATTATTGCCCGCGCTGGTCGCCGGGAACACCGTCGTCATCAAGCCTGCGAGCGACACGCCGCTGTCGGCGCTCACCTTCGTCAAATTATTCGAGAAAGCGGGACTGCCTGCGGGCGTTCTGAATTATGTGACCGGTTCCGGTTCAGAAACCGGCGAGCCGCTCATGAGCCATCCCGAAGTCAACCTCGTTTCCTTCACCGGTTCGACGGATACGGGAAGCGTCGTCGCCGCAAATTGCGCGCGTCTCATGAAGCCCTTCTCGCTGGAGATGGGCGGAAAAAACGCCATCATCGTCATGGACGACGCCAATATCGACGCCGCCGTAGAAGGCGTGGTCTGGGGCGCCTTCGGCACGACGGGGCAACGTTGCACGGCCTGCAGTCGGGTCATCGTGCATAAAAAAATTCTCAAGGCCTTCACGACCAAACTGCTGAAGCGGACCAAAGCCCTCAAGCTGGGAGACGGTCTGGACGCCTCCGTCGACGTCGGCCCTCTGGTCAACGCCGATCAGCGGGAGAAGGTGATGTCTTATTGCAAGATCGGGCGGGACGAAGGCGCTCGCTTGATGACCGGCGGCGAGTTCGCGACCGGCAAGAACTGCAAGAACGGATTCTTTTTTCAGCCCACGGTTTTCTCCGATGTGTCGCGCAAAATGCGCATCGCGCAGGAGGAAATTTTCGGCCCGGTGGTGGGCGTCATCGCCTGCAGAAGCCTGGACGACGCGGTTTCCATTGTGAACGATTCGAAATTTGGTTTGTCCTCCGCGATTTACACGCAGGACGTCAACCGCGCCTTCCGCGCCATCGAAACGCTGGACACCGGCATCACCTATATCAATTCGTCCACCATTGGCGCGGAAATTCAGTTGCCTTTCGGCGGCACCAAGGGCACGGGCAACGGGCACCGCGAGGCGGGAACGGCGGCGATGGAAATTTTCACCGAGTGGAAATCGGTCTATGTGGATTACAGCGGCAAACTGCAAAAAGCCCAGATGGATTGAGGGCGGCGGGCGCGGCGTGAAATCAGGCAATGAAAGCTTCGCGACGCTTTATTTGTGTTGAAACGAATGCGGTTGGACTATATATATTTAGGGGTATAATGGGTCGCTGGTCTTTTTACGGACTCTGTAGGGAATGTTGTGATGGCTGAGAATAATCGAAAGTTTTCTCGCGTATCCTTGCCGCTGACGATTTCTTTGGAGTGCGTCGGCAAAAAAGAAAAAGCTCGTCTCGTCGACTTGACCGTGGAGGGAGGCTCCTTTCTCTCTGCCTTCCCCGTCGTTGAGGGACAGAAACTGCGCGTGGCTTTTTCCGGGACGGCTGAAATCGGAGAGGCGGAGCTGGAGGCGAAGGCCTTGCGTTGCATGGAGCGGGAGGAAGACTTTCTCATCGCCGTCCAGTTCATTGATCCGCCGGATCAGTATTTGATGGATATTTTGTCGTTGTTGCATAGCGGGACGATGGATCTTCACTGAAGGGGAATGCATGTCGGAAGGTTCTTTGTTTGACAGACTGGGCGGTCGCCCAACCTTTGAAAAAGTTCACAAAGTTTTTTACGACAAGATTTACGAGCATCCCTGGCTGGCCCCTTACTTCAAGGGAGTGGATCAAAAGACCATCGAGAACCAGCAAACGGATTTCATGATCTCTAACATGGGCGGCGGTCGCGTCTATTCGGGTCGCTTTCCCAAACCGGCGCACCAGCACATGAACATCAGCGCCGAATTATTTGAAGTGCGCAATTGCCTTTTGCAGGATAGCCTGAAAGAGTGCGATATCCCCCAGGAGCTGGCGGAGCAGTGGTTAAAAATTGATTATGCATTCAAACATTCTCTGGTAAAATCCGGCGCGCACGAATGCGTGAAACGTTTTTTTACCGACGAGATTCTGGACTTTCCAAAACCTTCTGGTTGATAACCCTTTCATTCGAGTCATCCTATTTTTAAATATTCCGTTTTATCCAGCGGGAGCAAAGGCAATTCGGTTTACATCGAATCCGGTTCCGCGCGTATTTTACTGGACGCGGGAATCAGCCTGCGCGATATGGAATCGCGTCTCGCGATCCTGGGTCGGGAGGCGGCGTCCTTGGACGCTATTTTTCTAACGCACGAGCATTCCGACCATGTGCGCGGCGTCGGGCCGATCGCCCGCAGTTCGGGCGCGACGGTGTATTCCACCCAGGGCACGCTTCGCGGCATCGAGAAAAAAGCGGGCAAGCTCCCGGAATGGCGCGGCTTTCGCGCTGGCGAACCCTTGACGGTTGGCGACTTGATCATCGAGCCTTATGAAACGCCTCACGACGCGCGGGAAACTGTCGCCTTCACCGTGCATTGCGACGGCAAGAAGATCGGCCACGCGACGGACATGGGCAAGCTCACCCCGACCACGGTAGGCGCCCTGAGGCATTCCGATGTTCTGCTGGTCGAGGCCAATCATGATGTGGAGATGTTGATGGCGGGTCCGTATTCCTGGCCTTTGAAACGAAGGATCAGAAGTGAGGAAGGTCATTTGTCGAATGAAGTCTGTGGCGAGTTGATATCACAGGTCGTGCATTCGCAATTGAAAATGACGGTTTTGATGCATTTGAGCGAAACAAACAATTGTCCGGAAATTGCCCAGATGACGGCTCGGCAGGCTCTGGGATCCCATGCGACGCCGATGATACTCGCGCGCCAGGACCAGCCCACGCCGCTGATGGAAGTCTAAGAAAACAATTCGGTGGAGGTGTGTGTCGTTATGGACAGCAGGAATGATAAAATCATGGGGAGTTTGCTTGGGCTAGCGATCGGCGACGCTCTGGCGGCCCCGGCTCGCGGCCTGAAGCCGGAGACGATTCAGCAATTGTTCAAGCAGATGGACGGCTTCAAGGATGTCCGTCCCTTCCTGGGCAAGGGCGTCAAACGTTATCGCATGCGCGGACTGTATGGGGCGCAAACCCAGCTGGCGCTGGCGGTTTGCGACGCTTTGCTGATAGACAAGAAGGCGGGCATTGAAGCGGTGGCCGAACGGCTCCGGGAATTGTCTTCGGGCGGACCGGAAGGGCGGTTCGGCATGTACCGTTCGCCAGAGGGGGTGTGCGTGCGCGCGCTGGAGTCCCTTGTCAACCGTGACGAACTTCTGGATTGCGAACTGAAATCAGCGACGCTGAGTTTCTCCACGATGGCGATTCCCGCCGCTTTATATTATCAAAAGACTTCCGCCACTCTGCTTCGACTCTGGCTGGAAACGAGTTTGATGATGAGCCGACATTTGTGGGAAGCGACGGGCGCGGCGTTGACGGGTTTTGCGACCTTGCAATTGCTCGATCTGGAAGCGCCTTCTGAGGATGAAACGCCGGAGCGCGTCGCGGAAATTTTAAAGGCGATGATCGCTTTTTGCGCGGAGGTGAACGCGACTTTCAAAGACTTGTTTCCCGAAGCGGCGGCGGAGACGAACGAAAAACTATTTAAAGGATTTACGGTCACGCTGGAAGGACTGCTGGAACGCTTCGACGAACCGGAGGCGGAACTGTTTGCATGGATCAGCAAGAACGCATCGGAATTTGCCGGGGTCGAAATTCGTCACCCCAACCAGGGCCATCCTTTGACCCTGATTCCGCTGGCGCTGATATTGTTGTCGCGCGTTCATGGTTTTTCTTCGGTGATGACTCAGGGCTTGAACATGGGTCGCGAGACGGAAAAAATCGGCAGTCTGCTGGGCGCCTGGGCTGGCGCCTGGTACGGCGAGGAAGCGATCCCGCAGGAGTGGCGCACAGGCTTGGTCAACGCGCGCGAAATCAAATCCCGGGGCAAGGCGCTGGCGCGCAAAGGCAACGCCAACGGCTTGAAGGAATTGTACGAGCTGGAGTCCGGCGCGACTTCCAAAAATTATCAGGAAGAAAAAAAATACGTTCAGACGCCGACCACGCGCAAAGCGTCCGGCAGGGATGTATTGCCTGATATCTGGTCGGTGGACGGCGATGACGACGAACATAAAAAGCCCCTGCGCGACGATCCGATTCAACGCCGAAAATTCGAAAGAGACAAAGCGAGAAAGAAAAAAGACCGGCGCAAGAATCTGCCGTCTGATATGGATTTTTTTTGAATGGTACAACCGGCCCGGTAATCGGCCTTTGCAGTCAAATCTCCGTTGTCGTCTGCGTTCTGCGGACGTTTGCATGGTTCAGGACAACGGCGTAAATAGAGGAGGACGACCTTTGGCGAAATTATTTTTGATTCCGATCCTTGCATGTCTGATCGGCGCTCCTGCCTATGCGCAAGAGCCTGCCCCGGAACCTGTTCCCGCGCAGGCGCCGCAGAAACCCAAGGAAGAAGAGGGGCTGATCGTTGGCAAAAATATCAAGGTGGGAATGCCTTTGTCGCAAGCGATCGACTTGCTGGGAATCCCGAAAAAATTGAAGGTGCAACGTGGAATGGGGCCGGAGTTGGACAGCGTTTCGGTTCATTATGAAGGCGAGGGCGTCATCATTCATAATTTGAACGACAAGGGAACGCTGGAGGAGCTGGAACTGCTTCCTTCGTTCAAAGGTCAGTTCGACAAGGGCTTGAAGTTGGGCGATAAAATCGACCGTCTGATCGAGGTTTACGGCGTGCCCGATATGTTCTCAAACAAAATCGCGCAATACCCGGGAAAGGGAATCTATTTTTTCCTGAAAGGCGACACCCTGGTTTCGGCCAAGTTTTTCGTCAAGGACAGCAAAATCCTCGACCATCAATTGATTCGCCGGTAAGTCTTAGCCCGCGACCGGAGTTTCCGATTCTTTTTTAGCTTCCGCCTCATCAGTATTTTCTTCAGGCGTCTCGGGCGCTTCAGGCGTCGCGATGGGCGCGTTGTCCGCGATCTGTGTGGCGACCTCGGCGAGTTGGAAGCGGCAAGTCAGGCTGTTCCAGCTCCCGCATTCCTCGCAGTAGGCTCGCCATCGTTCCGTTACCGAACCGCAATCCCCGCAGATATAATCAATGGTTTCGCGTCGCAGACGCTGGATCAGAACGTCCAAGGTGGTTTGCGCCGCTTCTGTCTCTTCCTGTTCGGTCAAGGCGTTGGACAGCAACAGCGCGTGCTTGACGGAATCTTCCGTGCCGTAATTGCGCAGGCACTCGATGGCTTTTGCAGGTTCACCGCTTTCGAGGTAGCGCGAGGCGAGCAGGGCCGCCAGATTTTCTTTTTCTCCAGGCTGAGAATTCTTGAGAGCCGTTTCGTAGGTTTTGATCACTTCCTTGTCCTGCTTGTGTTCGAGCATGGTCTGTTGCCAGCGCATGAGGCAGGCGGCGGAACCGGTGCGTTCGAAACCGTGTTTCCAGGTTTTCATCGCCAGGCTTTCGCGCCCGGTGTTGGCGTAGAGGTCGCCCAGTTTGACGTGCGCGGGCAGGCAGTCCGGGTCGGCTTTCAGGGCGTTTTTGAATTCGGAAATCGCCGTGTCGCTCTGGCCTTTCTCAATATGCTCGCAGGCTTTGTTGAACAGCAGGCGGGCCAGATATTTTTTCTCTTTTTCTTTGTCTTCGCGCTTGTCGGTCAGGTTGACGACGCGATTTTGCGCATCGACAGCGCCGCGCCAGTTTTCTACTTTGATATAGGCGTCGCGTTTTTTCGTGTGCGCCAGAATGATCTTGCCGTCCTGATTGCGGATTTTTTCGAGGGTCTGCAATTGTTGCGCGGACATGTCGGCGGCGCCGTAATCATCCGCCAGCTCGAACAGGGCCTGCAAATTTTTGGGCGCGTATTCGTGCGCGCTTTGGTGCAACTGAATCGCTCTGTCGAGATTCCTCTGCTTGCGATACACGCTTCCCATCTGGATCAAGGCGGGGACATGCATATGGTTGTCGCGAATGATCTTGCCGTAAAACTTGAGGGCCTTATCGTTGTTGCCCGCTAACAGAGCGTTGGCGCCTTTCTCAAGAAGAATCTCCCAGCGCAGACGCTCTCTTTCCTTGCGCTTGCGATCCATGGCTTCGCACAGGTCGCTGAACACATCCTTCACGCTGGCGGTGAAGTAGGTGATGACCGATGCGACGACGCCGACCAGAACCGATATAAAGAAAAATATAGCGGTTGGAATATGAAAGACCTGGCTTTGCGTGAGGCTGATTTCTATGCTTTGTGGGTTTAAAAACGCGACGTAAACAGAAAGGATGACCAGTAAGCTGACGATGACGATAATTTTTAAAGACACGATAGATCCCCGCGAGGGTTTAAATATTAAATTCGAAACCTACTTTATACCGCTTTTGGGGCCCTTATTTCAATTTTATTTAATCTGGAGCGCTGATGCGGGCTGAGGAAGACGCGTTCGTCCCGTTAAATAAAGTCGGGAGGGTTCAGGCGCTTGTGCGCAAACAGGCCTGCGTTCGCCTGTTTGCCTGACGAGAGGTTGCGTTGTCGGTTTACTGGAGAGTGTCGGTGCGCGCGCTACCAGAGTTGTTTTCCATCTTGCTCAGGCAGTTCACGCAGAATTTTGCGAAGGGGATGATTTCGAGTCTTGCCGGTGGAATTGGATTTTCGCATTCCGCGCACAGGCCATAGCAACCGTTTTTAATGTTGTCTATCGCTTCCTCGATGAGCTTGAATTTCTGCCATTCCTGTTCGCCCAGATTCATGCGAATGTCTTTGGCATAGGTTTCGACCGCTTCGTCCGCTATATCGGGGGTCGGCCCGTTTTCAAATTTTTTACCCTTGTTTGAGCCGATTCCGGCGTCGATGCCCATGCCCGTGCGGATCTCCATGAGCTTGGACAGGTACTTTTCCGATTCCTTCTGTTTCATCTAGACACTCACTCCGTATTACGATTGCCCTGCCGCCTTATAGACTGGGACGTCTCCCCACAATCGCTCCAGGTCGTAAAACTCCCGGGAGTCCTGTTGAAAGACGTGGACAATGATATCCATAAAATCCAGAATGACCCAGTTGCCGGCGGTGAAACCTTCCTGGGCAATGGTCTTGTACTTAGCAAGGCGTGTCTTTTCGAGTATGGAGTCAGCGATCGCCTGGACTTGAACTTTAGAGGCGCCGCTACAGATCAGGAATGCGTCTGTCAGGTCGGACCGTCCCCGCAGATCGAGCAGGATGATGTCGAAGGCCTTTTTATCTGCCGCGGCAGAAATAGCTATTGATTGCAACTCGGTTAAGGTGTCTGTCATTCCGCCTCAGGCCGAGGTCATTCTGTGTATAAACATTCGTGAATAATATATTGTTCGACTGCCTCGGGCAACATATTTTTAACGGATTGGCGCGAGCCGATACGTTTCCGTATTTCGGATGAGGAAAGATCGACGACGGGTCCGTTCAAAAATGCGATTCGCCTCCCGGTGCGGGTGTTTATAAAACGTCCCGCATTTTGTGCATCGCGTTCGGGTTCCAGAGGCCCGCAGATTTTCATATAGGGTTGTTGCAAGAGGCGGTCTGCCTCGCCCCAGTCAAAGCCCGGGCGGGGGGCGATTGCCAGATCGCAGCGCTCCATGAAACGCTCGCTGTCTTTCCAGGTATGAAATTCCATGAAGGCGTCGGCGCCAAGTATCAGCCGCCAGGCGTTTTGAGGAAATTGGGAACTTAGTTCCGCCAGCGTGTCGAAGCTGTAGGATACGCCTTCGCGCTGAAGTTCAATCTCGCAGATGGAGCAGTTGGCTTGTCCTTGCAGGGCGAGTCGCAACATGGCGAGCCGATCTTCGGCGGGAGACACGTCGGTATGGGTCTTGTGCGGCGATACCCACGCGGGAATGAACAGCGTCTCAGCGAGGTCGAGTTCAATCATGGCCGCACGTGCCAGACTCAGATGACCGTTGTGGATCGGGTCGAAGCTACCGCCGAGAATGCCGACAGGGCGCTTGGGCGAGTCATTCATGGTCTATGAAACTGTTAAATATGCCAAATATTGTCATTTTTTGACTGACGTTTTTTGTCAATTTGTTATAATTTGGATTATTGTTACTTATGATGTTAATTATAAATGTAATTGAAAAATAGCCATTTATGTTGTAAATTAAAATAAATTCATCTTCTGGAATAGTTATTGCTTTTCTAAGGGTAAATAAAATTTTATGGGTTCAGCTCCAAATCACACTAACGTTAGGCAGAGGAGAATTAAGGAATGATATCAAAAATAGCGGAAGCTAAAAATCAAAAAGGTTTTACCCTGATCGAGTTGCTGATCGTTATCGCCATTATCGGTATTCTGGCGGCGATCGCAATTCCTCAATTCAGCCAGTACAAACGACGGGCTTATCACTCAGATGCGAAAGCGAATCTGCACAATATGTATCTCGCTTGTAAGGCTTACTGGGGCGACAATGCAGGTTCGGATGCTTGTAGTCCAACGATCGCGGCTCAATCGACCTTTGGGTACACGCAGTCTGCGAACGTAACGGTGGCTGTTTCTGACGGAACGGAAACTTCGTTTGCGGCAACCGCAACGCATACTAGCGGTAACACCATGTACTCGATCGATTCAGCGGGTAATATTTCCTAAGCTGTTTCAGTTTTTATGATCCGCGCCTTCCGGAATTTTTCTGGAGGGCGCGGATTTTTTTTGCCTGGAAACGCAGGTCCAACAATCGTCGCTTTGGCGGCGTTGTTTTTCATTCCCTGGCTGATTTATCTTTCCAGTCTGTCCCCGACCGTCGGGTTCAAGGATTCGCCTGAGTTCATTGACACGGCGTACATGTTGGGAATCAGTCATCCGGCTGGATTTCCCACTTACAATCTGACGGCGAAAGCCGCGACCTTCATCCCTCTGGGTTCCATCGCCTTTCGAGTGAACGCGGTTTCGGCATTTATTGCGGCGCTGACGCTGTCGGCGCTATTCCTTGCATCCCTGAAATTTTTACAAATCTGTCAAAGCGCAAAAGAGACGCGGACTTTATTTTTATCTGCGCTGGCGCCGTCGACCTTGCTGGCGTTTGCCCTGCCGTTCTGGTCGAATGCGGTCAAAGCGGAGGTGTATTCGCTCAACGCCTTCTTCATTGTCGTATTGATGTATCTGTTATTCCTGTGGAAAGAGCGAGGCGATGCGCGTTTTTTGTTTGCCGCCGCGTTCCTCTACGGACTTTCTGCGGGCAATCACGCGACAGTGGGTATGTACCTGCCTGCGATTGTCGCGCTTTATTTTTTCTGGAAGCGGGAAGCGGCGCCGGGCTCCCTGACGGCTTGCGTCGCTCTGTTTCTGCTGGGTCTGTCGGTCTACCTGTATCTGCCCATCCGTTCGCTTGCGGAACCTTCCTTTGATTGGGGCAATCCGGAAACCCTGAGCGGGTTTTTCTATCAGGTGACGGATCGCAAAGACTCCGGCGTGCATTTTTCCGCGTTTCGCGAGGCGACGGGCGCGGCGGGGATGGCATGGTTTTCGGCTTTGGTTTCTTTCTTTAGCGGCGTTGTGAGCGCGACGGCTTTCTTCATCAAAGACATTGCGATGCGCTTTTCGCCCTTGATGGTCGCGGGCGCGGCCTTTGGCGGCTGGATGTGTTGGAAGCGGCGTCCGGCTCTGCTGATATTTTTTCTCTTGATCGTTCTGCCCAATGCCGGTTTTTTCAAGGGCTGGGGCGGCGAGAGTTTTTTTCCTTCTTATATCGTTGTCGCCTTGTTGAGTTCGCTCGCGCTTTCTGAAGCTCTGGAAAGAATGCAGGGCTATCGCACAGACAAGGAAAGCGTTTCTGAAAAGCCGGTTTTGAACTGGGCGCGCATGCTGGTCTTGATTCTGGCGGTATGGATCGGGACCCGTCCCATTGTGAATTTCCCGCAGGCGGACCGCTCGGAGATGTATGCGGGGGAGACCTTGCTCAAGCCGATCTTTCTAGCATTGCCCGACGACTCCATTTTCCTGGCGGGTATTTCCTGGTTTCATTTCTTTTATCACAACGACGTCGAGCGCTTGCGCGACGATGTGACCGGAGTGCGCGCCTGGGATTTTCTTGAGAAGTATCCGCCAGAATATCTCACGAAACGACGTTTCCCGGACTTGATATTACCAGACGCATCGGCGCATGTATTGGACTCGCGTCTTGGCGCCTGGAATTATTTGCAGGATTTTATGAAATCGAACGCGTCAAAGCGCACGATCGTGACCGACCAGAATCTGACATTTTTTAAAGAATTTCCATTAGATCAGGATTTCAGTCCGTCGCGTTCCGTGATGATGGCATACGGCGGCGCGGACGATCCCGAGGCAGGAAGACGCGCGCTGGAGGAGTTCAAGCGCATAGTGGAGCGGGAATTGAGTCGCCCTGGAATCGCTTTCGAGAAAAACTGGATCAATAAAATCGCCTATTATTTTCCCTCCTTCGCGGCTTATTTTCGACAGCGCGAACAATGGGACAACGAACGCGAAGCGCTCAAGGTGATGCATGATTTTCTGGGCGTCCGCGACGCCCCCTGGTTCTACAAGATGACGAGCAATCTGATAGCGGATGGACGGGCGCAAGACGCGCAGGGCTATCTGGAGCGAATGGAAAAAAAATTCCCCGGTCAATTCGAAACGCTGATGGCAAGGGCCTGGCTTTTGCGCGCTGAACAGAAGACTGGCGCTGCCATAGAAATTTATCAGGATGCCGCTGACCTGCGACCTGAGGCGTCGAATGTTTATCTGGAAATGGCGAAGACGCTGGCGCTGGAGGGTCGGAAGAATGAAGCGTTGGAAGCGCTTGAGCAGTCGCGTGCGCGCGCCGTCAATTTGTATGAGTGGAGCGAGGTCGACGCGGTCTCGGCGACGCTTCCATGACGCTCTAGAATTCTTTTTCGAAGACGCGGTAGCCGGCGTCGCTCATGCCGAGGCGATGGTATACCGTTTGCCCCAGTTCGTTATCGTTTTCCACGTATAGACGAAGACCGCAGACCTGTTTTGAGGCGCGCGCCTGCGCCTCGATATGACTCAGAATTTTCCGAAAGACGCCGCGTCCGCGATATTGCGGCGCAACATAAACGCTTTGCAGCCACCAGAATTCGCCGTTGCGCCAGTCGCTCCATTCATAGGTCACCATCGCCTGACCGGCGATGTCGGCGTTGATTTCAGCGATGAAATAGCGACAGCGGTCGGGGTTTGTGATGCCCTCCAGCGAACCGGGTTTGACGAGTTCTTCGGATAATTTTTTCTGCTCCGTTTCCCAGGCCATCTTCTGATTGAAGAGAGCGACGATTTCAGCGTCCTGCGCCTTGGCGGGACGAATGGAAATGGCGTTTTCGTTCATTGCGGGTCTTGCTTCTGTTCTTTTGCAGGGGATTTTTTAATCTCTTTTGCGGAATCGTTCTTCGCGGCTTCCTCGTCGCTTTTCTCTTCGCTGGCTTTCGGCTCCGGCGGGATCAATGCTTTTTGCAAGGCCGCGATCAATTCATTCTTGGTTACTTTTTCTTCCTTGGCCCGGTCGCGACGACCGATGGCGCGGGTGCGTCGTATTCCAATGTTGGGACTCAATCGGATGGCGTCCTCGTCCTTTGCGGCGCTTTGTTCCAGGAAACTCCCCGTTTGTTTGAGAACGGAAAGCTCAAAGGCCTGCAGTCTTTTGGCGAGTGATTGTTTCTGGTCGATGGCGCCGCGCACCACCTGGTCGATATTCAGGTTGAGGGGTTTGTCGATGAAAGGCTCGTAGCGCTGGATATCGGCCTTCAAAAAAGAGATGGCCTGATTGATGGCGGAAATCTCCTGCGGCGTCGGGCCTTGCGGTTCCTTGGCTTCTTCCTCTTTGGATGCTTCGCTGGTTTGAGACGACTTGTCATCCTGCTCGGCGTTTGCCGAAGGACGCGAAGGATAGCGCGGGGAAGGGGGCGGCTCGACTTTTCGGATATGATCCTGAAATTTCAGCGGGACATTGCCCGGATTGTCTGTGAAATGCCATTGTCCGTCATCGCCCTGCCATTTAAAAATCTGGGCTGAAGCCTGTAGGGGGAGCAGGAGAACAGACAGAATGAGGGCTGAAAGAAAAAGCGGTTTCATCATGGCTATTTTTGGGAAGGCCTCCAGAACTTGGGGCCGCGCGCAAAAGTGGATCGCAGGTTGAATCTGTTGCGCTCTGGTTAGCGGGTCAAGGAGCCTAACAACTCCAGCGCTTTATGGTATCCCAGTTTGATCCATTCTGCAATTTGGCTGGCGGATTTTTCTACAAAGTTGAGGTACGAGGAGACCTCTTGACTGCGTTCGATTTTCGAGTGCGCATCGTGCGGTTCCGCTTCGTCTTCATGAAGCTCTGAAGAATCGGCTGTTGCATGATGCTCGTCCTGAGCCTCTTCGTGAAGGTCATGAGCGGCCTGTTCCGCGTGGTCGCTGGCAGACTCGACATGCGCCGCCTCTTCGTGAGCGCCGTCATCATGTCCCGCTTCTCCGTGAGCCATTGCGTCGTCGTGAGTTTCCTCAGCGACTTCTTCATGCGCGGCTTGTTCATGAGAGTCAGCGCCGTGATCCTCAGCGACTGCTACGTGATCGTCGTCGGCAAGATCGCCCGCGTCGTCTTCGTGACCGGCTTCTTCATGGGTATCTCTGTGCTCTTCGACTCCGGCTTCTGAATGCGCTTCCCCGCCCTGTTCGGATGATTCTTCATGCGCAACTTCTTCGTGAGCCATTGCGTCGTCGTGAGTTTCCTCAGCGACTTCTTCATGCGCGGCTTGTTCATGAGAGTCAGCGCCGTGGTCCTCAGCGACTGCTACATGATCGTCGTCGCCAAGATCGCCCGCGTCGTCTTCATGAGCGGCTTCGCCATGCTCGTCGGCATCGTCTTCAGAGTGTGCGACTTCTTCAGGCGCGCCCTGATCCTCGGCGACTGCTACGTGATCGTCGTCGCCAAGATCGCCCGCGTCGTCTTCGTGCGCGGTTTCCGCGTGATCTTCGCCATCAACTTCCAAATGCGTTTCTGCGCTGGCGTCTTGTTCCGATGCATGCCCGGCTTCGTGGGCGCTTTCTGCGGCGTCCTCATGAGCGCCCTGTTCGTCGGCGTCTTCTGCCTGTGCGGCATCATCGCTTGCAGTCTCATCGTGACCGGCTTCGACCTGTTCCTCATCGTCGGAATGATCGCCTGCCGTTTCATTGGCGCTGGAACTGCTGATATGCGTCACATTGGAATCGTCCGCGTCGCCATGCTCTGCTTCGCCCTGAGTTTCCTCCGGTTCGGCGTGGGTCTCTTCAAAATCGGAGCTTTCGATATCTTCCTCTACGATTCCTTGAGCCGTGTCGCTGGAAGCTTCTTCTGCATCGGTTTCTGCGTGAGCAGACGCGTCTGCGCTTTCCTCGACGCTGTCATGCACGCCGGGGAGGTCGGAGTCGTCGTCTGACGGAAGGGCGGCCATTGGCTCTTCCTCTGGAGCGGGTATTTCGAGTTTGGCGACAACAGGCGGAGCGATCTGCGCTGATTGAGCGGGAACGGGATTTTTTGCGCGAAATTTGTAGAAATAGGCGCTGGCGACGCCGCCGACGATGATAAGGAAAAGTAGCAGGCCGGTGATGGAAGATTTTTTCTTCGGCCCGGAGTCTGGAGCCGCTTCTGTATCAGCTCCAGCCATTGCCGGTTCCGCCGCAGGTTCTGCGGGGGTTTCTTCTTTTGTTTCGTTGGAATGCGATTCAGCATTGTCCAGAGGCGCTCCCTCCCTGATGGCCTGTGCTTCGCCGGGTTCCAAAGGTTCTGGAATGGTTTCATCTTTAGTTTCCGGGCGATCACTCGGTTCTGACATTTCAGGGGTCGGGTCGGGCGTCGGTTCCGCAGGGTCGACCGGAGTGTCCGGCGTTTTCGATTCTGCGATTTCGGTGTAGTCGGGGGCGGAGTCGGATTCCAGAACGGCGTCTTTGCTGTCGAGAGACAGGTCCTCGCTGACCGGGGTCAGGTCCTGTGCGCCGTCGATGGGCGTTTCCTGAGCTTTCTCTGGAGATTCTTCCAGCGTTTTGCTGGCGTCCTGCGTTACATCGCCTTGCTGGAGATTTTCTAAATCTTGTTTTGGAGTTTCTGCAGGTTTTTCCAGCGTCTTGCTGGCGTCCTGCGTTACATCGCCTTGCTGGAGATTTTCTGAGTCTTGTTTTGGAGGTTCTACGGGTGTTTCTGGCGTCTCGTCGGCGCCCGGCTTCACCTCATCCGGCTGGATATTTTCTGTGTCTTGCTTTGGGGTCGCGTCCTTGCCGGACTTTTTGGACCGATTCTTTTTTTTAGCCATGGCTCGGTTCGAATTGCGCGTGTTCGGTTAGCAGGGTCGTGTTATTGAATGATTTTATTCAGGGGAAATTCAACAATATCTTCGGCGCCCGCTTTTTTGAGATCGGGGACAATGTCGCGCACCATTTTTTCTTCCAGAATGACAGACATGTCGAGCCAGTCTTTATCGGTCAGCTCGGCGATGGTGGGTTTTTTGCCTTGGGGAAGGATTTTGAGAATTTCATCGAGTTGAGATTTTGGAATATTCATCATCAGACCGACTTTCCCGTTTGCGGCCATGGCGCCTTTGAGCATGAGCACGAGGCGGTTGACCTTGTCTGCTTTCCATTCATCCTTGTGGGATTCCTTGTTCATGATGAATTTGGTGTTCGACTCCAGCAGGGTGTCGACGATTCGCAGATTGTTGGCGCGGAGCGAGTTGCCGGTCTCCGTGACTTCCACAATGGCGTCCACCAGTTTGGGCGCCTTCACTTCGGTGGCTCCCCAGGAGAATTCGACGTTGGCGGTGACTCCGTTTTTTTTGAGATAGTCCGTCGTCATGTTCACCACTTCGGTGGCGATGCGCTTGCCTTGAAGATCCTTGACGGATTTAATGTCCGAATCGTTGGGAACCGCGAGCACCCAGCGCACCGGTCGGGCGGTGGCCTTGGAATAGACGAGGTCGGCGATTTCTTCGACGTCGGCGCGGTTTTCCATGATCCAGTCCTTGCCGGTGAGGCCTGCGTCGAGAACGCCGTCCATAACGTAGCGAGCGATTTCCTGCGCCCGGATCAACATGCATTCAATTTCCGGGTCGTCGATTGAGGGGAAATAGGATCGGCTACTGATGCGGATCTTGTATCCCGCTTGAGCGAACAGGTTGACGGTGGCTTCTTCCAGGCTTCCTTTTGGAATTCCCAGCTTGAGGACTTTTTGGCTCATCGTGTGTCGGCGTCTTTCTTCTTCAAGGATTGATGTAATTCGTTAAGTGGCTCAGCCTTTGGGCTTTTTATAAACGTCTTCGGGATTGAACATCTTCTCTTCGATGATCTTTACGTCCCCGTTGATTTTGCGAAAGAAACAGCTCTGGTAGCCTTTATGGCAGGCGGCTTTGCCGACCTGTTCGACTTTCAGCAGGACGGTGTCGTCGTCGCAATCGACAAAGACTTCCTTGACGATTTGAACATTGCCGCTCTCTTCGCCCTTCATCCATTGCTTGTCGCGGGAACGGCTATAGAACCATGCTTTACCAGTTTCCAGGGTCTTTTCCCAGGCGATGGAGTTCATATAGGCGAGCATTAAAACCTTGCCGGTTTCAGCATCTTGAATGATGGCTGGGACCAGCCCTCCCATTTTGTCAAAATCCAGTTTCATACAAGTCTCCAGTGAAACCAGTGAATCTAAATTAATATTGATTTTCTGTCAACCTTATAATAGCCTGTTGAAAAGGAATTGCAAACATCTTCCATCGTCTCCCCTGAGCGGCTAAAACCAATGGTTTACAGGGTCAGGAGCGATGTTCACTAGAACCGGAGACGGAAATGCCCTCCATTACACATTTTGAAATTTACAGACCGGCTGAACCTTGTAATCTGGTAGGCGATAAATTACGCGAGGCCATGGATCGGGTCATCAAAGACCGCTTGTCCGCCAATGGCCGGGAGTTCGACGTTAAGGGCTTTTGTATTGGACGCAACGGTATCACTCTGTTTGCTGAAGACGAGCGCCTGGCAAATGTCAAGCGTTTGAATCTTGGCGGCAACCGGATTGGAGACGAGGGTTTGAAGGCTTTGTCGGAATCGATGGTCTTCTCCAAACTGCAATGGCTGGAACTGGGCGGTAACGATATCACCGCCGAGGGTATCGAAAGCCTGGCCGGGGCGGAGACGGTTCTGCGCAAGTTGAAGACGGTTAACCTTTATCGCAATTACCTCAAAGACGAGGGCGCGATTATTTTCGCGAAAAAGAACAAGCTGGCGAACCTCGAAGAGGTGGACCTTGCGCAAAATGAAATCGGCGACAAGGGGCTGATTGCCTTGTCCGATTCCAAAGCGTTTCCCAATCTGACCGCGATGTATCTTGACAATAATTTCACTTCCATGGAAGCGCGGGAAGACGCGCGTGTTGGCGTGAACTTCCGCAAACTGCAATCGCTCAATTTGTGATTGTCGCTATCAGAAATTTTTCAAGAGTTTCCTAATGTCTGACAACTATGGCAAAGGTTCGTTCTTAATCGCCAATCCAGTCCTGCCGGACCCCAATTTCTCTCGGACGGTGGTCTTGTTGTGCAATCATGACGCCGAAGGTTCGTTTGGCCTGGTGGTCAACCGGCTTGCGGAAATTGATACGGAAGCGGCGCTGGAAAGCATCCAGTTTCCTGTTGAATACAAGCAGGAGCTGTATCTGGGCGGACCGGTTTCTCAGTCCCAGTTGTTCTATTTATGTCGTTCGGAGAAGCCGCTCTATGAATTGGACGCGGTCTGCCCGAATGTTTATTTTGGGATGAGTTTTGACCTTCTGCCAAACGTGGTCAGTCGGTTGGAAGACCCGAAACGCGATCTGCGCTTCTACCTCGGCTATTCGGGCTGGGGCGGCGGTCAGTTGGCGGGCGAAATGGAGCGCCGCAGTTGGTTGACTTGCGATGCCAGCGCAGAATTTGTGTTTTCCGAGGATGAGAACAAGATCTGGGCCGGCGCGGTTCGGTCCATGGGAGAGGAGTACGCGTATCTTGTCAACGCTCCCATCAACCCGCAGTGGAACTGACCGAACTCGCTCAAGAGATCGTTCTGCGCATCCCGCCTGGCGCGATTGGGACTTGCGAATCATGACGCTTTTTTCACCCCCGCCTTCCCAGCAAATATATCGTTCGCACGTGCCTGAGCGTTACGATGGATTCATGATCGAAGATTATTTCGCTTCCCGATTCAATTACCTTCCTTTAGAGGAGTGGGTCGGAGTGATCGATTCCGGTTGCATTCATCTCAACGGCAAACCGGCGCGTCCGGGCGCGGTGTTGTCTGCGCAGGACCAAACCGAGGCGCGATTGGGCTGGCGCCAGGAACCGCCTGCGCGTCGTCATTTGGAAATCGTTTATGAGGACGCGGCGATTCGCGTCTTCAACAAGGCGGCTCCGCTTCCGGTGCATCCCTGCGGACGTTTTTTCGAGAACAGCATGACGGAGCTTTTGCGTCGGGTGTATCCGCGCGAGATTCCGCGTCCAGTACAACGCCTTGATGCGGAAACCACGGGCTTGATCGTGTTCGCGCGGACTCGCCAGGCGGCGTCGCATCTTGCGGTACAATTTCAGAAAAATCAGGTTCACAAGGAATATCTGGCCTTGGCGCTGGGTAGCTCGGCGCAACGCGAGTTGAAGATCGACGCGCCGATCGGCAAAACCAGCGGGTCGCGACGCAAAATTTCGAACGGCGAGGGGGCGAAATCGGCTTACACGGAAGCGAGTTTGTTATGTTCGCGCGAGGGTCTGAGTCTGTTTCGCGTGGTCCCGCGGACCGGGCGGACGAACCAGATACGGGTGCATCTCGCATCTGCCGGTTTGCCTTTATACAATGATTCGGTTTACGGGACGGCGATGCCGGACTGTTATGAATTCGGTTTGCACGCGCACCGTCTGGCCTTTGATAGCCTGGATCGTAGAATCGAATTGACGGCGCGTCCGCCTGCGCATTTCGAGCCGTTCCTAAGCGGATTGGATGAGAGCGCGGGCGTCCCGGTAGTTTCCGCGAGCGAATCCACATGAATGAGATGACGATAATTTCACAAGACGCGCTGGAATCGAAGCCTTTGCAGAACCAGCGCCTGATAGACCGGATTCAAAATCCCTTCTGGCTGGCGCCGATGGCGGGGATCACCGAAATTTGTTTCCGGCAATTGATGGATGAAATGGACGCGGGCCTGCTGGTCTCGGAACTAGTTTCGGCGAAAGGTCTGATCTACAATTCGCAGAAAACCCGGCAGATGATGGGCATTCACCCGCGTCGCAAATCGCTGGTGGGCGTGCAATTGTTTGGCGAGACCGCCGAGGACATGGCGGAAGCGGCGCGCATTGTCGAAGAGGAGGGCGCGGATTTTGTCGACGTGAATCTCGGTTGCCCGGTCAAGAAAGTCGTCAAGAAAGGTTGCGGCGCGGCCTTACTGCGCGAACCGGCTCGTCTCGAACGTTATCTGAGCGAGATTCAACGCGCGATTTCATTACCGTTGACGGTGAAGATGCGCACGGGCTGGGACCAGCATGAACTAACGATTCACGATTGCGTGAAAGCGGCGCAGAACGCCGGGTGCGAGTGGGCGGCGATCCACGGGCGCACGCGGGCGCAGGGTTATGACGGTTTCGCCGACTGGGAGTTGATCGCCAGAGTGAAGGCGGGCACGAGCCTGCCGATCATCGGCAACGGCGATATCAGAGACGCGGAGACGGCGCGGCAACGCTTGCGGGAAAGCGGCGTGGACGCGGTGATGATCGGGCGCGGGGCCTTGCGCAATCCCTGGATTTTTCGCGAATGCCTGGGGCGCGATGGGCGCACGCCTGAAGGCTCGCTGGCGCTGATCCGACGTTTTCAGGTCTTGCTGGAGGACTGTTACGATCTGCGGCATATCCTGCTGAACCTGCGTAAATTCGCGGTGTGGCTGGCCTTTGGCTATCCCGGCGCGGCGGCGTTTCGCGGCAACATGTTCCGTTTGCATAGCACGCGCGAAGTGGTCGAACAGATTGAAGAATTTTTCACGCGCGCGGCGGCCTACCCGATCCCCGTTTTTGCGAACAACGAAGCGTTCATGATGGGTGGGCACGGCTAGGCAGATTTTTCAATTTTCAAAAACGTGCGAACGCGGTCAGGCAGATTTTTCAATTTCCAAAGTCGTGCGGTCAAGGTTAGGTAGAATTTTCAATTTACAAAGATGGGCGGACACGGTTGAGGGCGTCGCTAGAATTTGAGATGGGCGGCCAAGATTAGGCAGATTTTAAATATTCAAAGATGGCGGTTGAGCGACGCGCGCATGGCGTCTTGCTGAAACTTTCCTGGAATCACCGGCGCCCGGCGCGTCGCAATCAAGAAACTGAGGAGGCTTTCCCCTGAAACAGGAAACGGATACTAAAAAGACGACGTCGCGTTCGCAATGGATTCGCGAGAATGAATTCACTCTATACGGCTGGAAGGCCTGTATGAGCGCGTTCAAGAAACGCCCTGGCGACATGCTTCGGGTTTTTTTCAGCCCGGCCCGCGCCGTGCAGATGGAGCCGGTCAAAAGATATTGTCGCGACCACAAATTACCCTATAAAAAAATCCCGCCGGAAGAATTGAACAAGGTGGCGGCGAGCGTGCATCATGAAGGCGTGGTGATCGTTCTCAAACCGGTGAAACCGGAATCGGCCTATTCGTTGATCCGGCGTCCTCTGGGACGCAACACCTTGCTGGCGGCTCTGGATTCGGTGAGCAATACGCATAACCTCGGCGCGATATTGAGGACCTGCGCGTTTTTTGGCGTGGAAGGTTTGCTGGTCGGCGATTCCGAAGGCCAGGCGGCTCTGTCTTCATCGGCGGCGCGTATGGCGGAGGGGGCCTTGGAGACGACGCCGCTGTATCAGGCTTCCGACCTGCCTTCAGCTTTGCGCGATTTGAAGGAGAAGGGTTTTTATATCATCGGGACCGACGCGAATTCCGGCGTGTCGCTTTATGACGCAAAGATAAAATTCCCCTGCGTTGCCGTGTTTGGCAACGAAGGCGCGGGAATTTCGGACCGCACTTTGAAGCGATGCGATGCCGTGGTGCATATTCCATCCTTCTCCCCTGTGGAATCCTTGAACGTTTCCGTCGCCGCCGGAGTGACGCTTTCGGAATTGCGACGACGCGGCAGTCAAAAAAAATGAATTATTTTTTCTCGCTGATCCATCCCACGCTGGTGCATTTTCCCGTAGGCCTGCTATTTGCCGGTTCGGTATTTCACCTTTACGGCGCGTTTCGCAAAGAAGAGTCGGTGGCGCTGGCGGGAGCTTTCAATATCAAGCTGGGATATTTTTTTATCTTTCCCGTGTTTGCCGTGGGTTTGCTGGGTCTTCAGGAAATCGAGGTCAAGGATGCGTTCCGGGACTACGTCAATCGGCACCTTCTCTACGCCTTTTCCACCTTTGTGGTTTTTTCGGCGGCGCTGGCGAGCGCGCGCTTTGCCCCGAAGCGGGTGAAAAATTACTTATATTTCTCTTTTGTTGCGCTGGGTTTGTATTGCGTGCTGGCAACGGGTTATTATGGCGGCGAACTGGTGCATCGTTTCGGATTGCCAGACGGGGTGGTGGCCGGTGGAAGATAAGGAGCCGGGGAAAAAATTACGCGATCTGCGCAAGTATTCGGTGCGTCCGCGGCGACGTTTTGAAAGGGACTTACCCTTTCGCAAGGAAGACCAGAGCGAAGCCGGACCCGGCGGAAGCGAGCAGGGAAAGAAAGCCGACCCCATAGTAGATGAGGGCGGTTCGGCTGAAAGGCCGGGTGTAGGAATAGGCGGTGGCGAATCCGTAGATCACGGTGAAGAGGAATGAATAGCCTTGATGCCCTTCGACCTCGACGGTGGAGCGGAATTGCACGTCGGAGGACACCATGCCGGAGAAATTGGCCAGCACGGCGGCGATGACGCCCAGACTGAGGTTGAAAGACGCCGCCTGATTGTAACGCGGGTCTTTTCTTTTCCAGCCGAGAAAAAGAAGCGCCATGCTGGCGACGAACAGGGCGATGGGCAAATGCGACAAAAAGGGGTGAAACGAAATCGAACTGATCATGGCCCTGCCTTTGGGCGGCCAATCAACCGTACAGGGGCCAATATTCCGTTGCCCCGTGGCGAAAGGTGGGTTATAACTCGGATGCTCTTTTGTTTTTCAGGTTGCTGATTGAGTTTGCGTCGGGAATGTCGAGGTTGACGTCGACGTCGATCTTGGTGACGGAACTCACTTCCTGTTCCAGCCCTTCGATATTGACTTGTTGTTTCAAGTCGTCCGCTTCCTGCATTACATCCTGTTTCAGGGAGTTGAAGGTTGCCTGAAATTCTCCCCATCCTTTACCGATGGCTTTGGCGAGTTTTGGAAGGTTTTGCGGTCCAATGACTACAACGGCAATGCCCATAATAATCATTAATTCAAAAAAACCGATATCGAACATGGCTTGTCTCCAGAGACTTGTGTGACTATATGAAGTATATTCTATCAAAAATTATTCCGAGACGCTAGCAAGACCCTGCATCTGAAAGCGCTTTAATTTATGTTTCACTTCTGCAAAAACGCGGTTTCCGCTCCAATACGTTAATGAATGTTGTTCGAGGTTTAGAAAAATTATCCGTCGCGCCGCCCTATCCGGTTGTGACGATCGGGAATTTCGACGGCGTGCATCTGGGCCATCGGGAATTGTTGAAAAAGACCGTTCGGCTGGCGCGGAAAAACGACGGGACGGCGACGGTTTTCACGTTTGAGCCGCATCCTCTGAAGACCATAGCGCCTGAAAAGATGCCGCCCATGTTGACCACTTTTCGCAAGAAGATGGAATTGATCGAGGCGTTCGGCGTGAACCAGGTGGTGTGCGCGCGTTTCAACCGCCGCTTTTCCGAGCAGAAACCGGAGGATTTCATCCGCGATGTTCTGGTGGGCAGGCTGGGCGCGCGCGAAGTGGTGGTCGGCTTCGATTACGGCTTTGGCAAGGGACGGGTCGGGACCTTGGAGTCTTTGCGCGATTTGGGCGTCGAATGCGGGTTCGAGACGCATGTGGTGGAGCCTTACCGGATTGCGAATCAACTGGTCAGCAGTTCCCTGATTCGGTCTTTGATTGAACAGGGCGAGGTGCAGAAGGCGCGCGATTTGCTTGGCAGACATTATTCGATTGAAGGAGAGGTGGTGCGCGGTCGCGGCGTTGGTCGCCGAATCGGTTTCCCGACGGCGAATCTGGCGACGGGGGATTGTTCGCTACCGGCTAGCGGGGTTTACGCCGCGCGTGCTTTGGCGGGCGGCAGGCGAATCAAGGCCGTCGTCAATATCGGGGTGCGCCCGACTTTTGGCGAACAGCCTTTGAGCGTGGAAGCGCATCTGCTGAACTACAATCAGGATTTGTACGGCCGGGTGATCGAGTTGGAGTTCATCGCCAGGGTTCGGGGAGAGATCAAATTCAATTCGGCGAATGCATTGGCGGCGCAGATCCGATCGGATGTTGAGACGGCGGGCAATCTGCTGGAGACGGTAATTTGAAAAAACTCGCACAATTGTTCATCGGACTCGCGATTGCGGGAGGGGCTTTGTACTACACCCTCCGAAACGTTTCGATGGCGGAGCTGGCGAATTCTTTCAAGACGATCGATCATATCTACATCCTTCCCTCGATTCTGATTCTTTCCGCAAGCTATGTTCTAAGGGCGTTCCGCTGGCAGATTCTTCTGGCGCCCATGCAGACGATGAAGGTGTCTGAGTTGTATTCACCGCTGATCGTCGGTTTCATGAGCAACATCCTGCCGGGGCGAGCGGGGGAATTTATTCGAGCCTATCTGCTCAAGCAAAGGAGTTCCATCTCCTTTTCCGGGGCCTTCGCGACCATCATCGTTGAGCGATTATTTGATTTGCTCATGATGTTGCTCATGTTCATCTGGCTGTTCGTGTTTCGTTCCGAAGTGTTTGCGACAGACGCGAGGGCGATGGGGCTTCCGGTAGAGACGGTGGCGGTCAAGTTTGGTCAGATCGCCGCGACCTTGATCGCGGTTCTGCTGGTGTTCATTTACCTGCTGGTCTGGCACAAGGAAAAGTTTTTGACCCTTGTTGTCTGGTTCGAAAAGCGTTTGCCGGAAAAATGGGCGAACAAGGTTCAGTACCTGGTCGATGAGTTCAGTCTGGGACTGTCGGTAATAAAAGACATCCGGGCTTTGATCAAAATTTTGTTATTTTCGATATTGATCTGGACGGCGATTACGGTTACATTTTATCCTCTCTACTGGGCTTACGATTTGCAAAACAAATCGCTGGATTCCCTGGTGCTGATGACGGTGATGGTTGGCATATTCATCACCGTTCTACCGACCCCTGCGTTTTTAGGCTCGACGAATGCGGCGATTCTGATATCCCTGCACCACATCATGGGCGAAAACGAACTGGACGCGGTCAGTTTTGGCATGGTTTCCTGGGCCCTTGGCTTTGTAATTTTGTTAGTGGGCGGAGTTTATTTTTTAATGCACGATCATTTGTCGTTGAGTCGCCTGGTTCAGGCTGAGGAGGAATTGGCGGAATCCGACGAAGCGAAGAGTAGTAAGCCGGAGTCGCGTCGTTGAACCATCCCAAGCAATTCATCATTTCCCTGATTGTTACGGCGGGAGCGCTTTACTACACGCTTCATAACGTCTCTCTTTCCGATTTGGCGCGATCTTTTGCGGACGTGAATTATATTTATATGATTCCCGCCGTATTACTGATGGCGTTCAGCTATGTGTGTCGGTGCTGGCGTTGGCGCATCCTGCTGTCCCCGATGAAACCGGTGGATACGAAGGGTCTGTTTTCGCCTTTGATGGTCGGTTATATGGGCAATATACTGCCCGCCCGCGCCGGGGAAATTTTACGACCCTATCTGGTTTCGAAAAAATACGACATCCCGTTTTCTGGCGCGCTGGCGACCATCGTCGTCGAACGCGTGTTCGATATTGCGATTCTGCTCCTGTTTTTCATCTGGGTGTTCGTGTTCAACGCGAACCTGTTTTCATCCGAAGCGGTCCTTTCGGGCATGTCGGTGCAGGACCTGGCTTTGAACTTCGGTCAAATCGCCGGGGCCTTTGCCTTGCTGATCTTCGTTTTTATTTTTGGCCTGCTGTTCTACGAAGAACGGGTGCGGGCCGTGTTGCTCTGGATGGTGAGTCGGCTTCCAGAGAAATGGCACGAGAAGGTCGAGTTCCTGCTGAGCGAATTCAAGCTGGGCGTCATGGTTCTGAAGGATTGGGGCGCTCTGGGCAAGATCATCTTTCTGACCACGCTGGAGTGGTTCGTCAATATTTACAGCATGTATCCGCTATATTGGGCTTACAATATTCAGGACAAATCGCAACAATCGGTGATTTTATTGACGGTGATGATCGCCATCATGGTCACTGTCCTGCCCACCCCGGCTTTGCTGGGTTCGTTCAACGCCGGAGTGACGATCGCTTTGCACGACGTCATGCATGAAACCGAAATCGCGGCGGCGGGTCTGGGGATGGCCGGTTGGGGATTGAACTTTCTGGTGATCTTTCTGGCTGGGACCTATTTCATCTTTCATGATTCCTTATCCGTCAAACAGTTGTTTCAGGCGGAGGCGGAAGGCGAAAAGGAAAAAGAATCGCTCGAACATGAAAAATGAGCGACAATCGTCTTGAATTTCTTTCTGTGAAGATACATAATACACGGCTTGATATTTGACCGGGCCGAAGTGGCGGAATTGGTAGACGCGCATGATTCAGGTTCATGTGTCCGAAAGGACGTGGAGGTTCAAATCCTCTCTTCGGCACCATGCTCTGTTTTTACGATCCATCAGATGGATTCGTTTTCAAACCGGGTATAAAGCGACCCCACTGCACATAGGATTCAAGTCCGGAGCCTGTTCGGACATTTGAGAATCCAATCCTTTCCCCCGTCCTTAGCGACAGGATGTGTCCGAAGATCGGTCGATGCCCCGGTCCATGAAACCATTCCTCTTGAAATACTTCGAATCGTTTCTATGTTTTGAAAGGCTGTAGCTTGCCAAATCCCCCGAGAAAAATACTGTTGAACCCAGGTCCGGCGACCACTTCTCAGGCGGTGAAGGAGGCGATGGTCGCTTCTGATATCTGCCCGCGCGAAAAAGAATTCCAAACAGTTTTGGAAACTCTGTGCCGCGAATTAACGCGCGTGGTGCATGGCGGGAATCGTTATGAATGCATTTTGTTCGCCGGTTCTGGAACGGCGGTGATGGATGCTTGCATTAATTCTGTAGTTCCTCCCGGCAAGAAGATTCTCATTGTTAATAACGGCGCTTATGGGCAGAGAATGGTGAATATCGCGGCGGCGTATGGCATTGAAGTCGTAGAGTACGCGCTTCCCGGCGACACCCCTCCGGACCTGCATGAGTTGGACAGACGGCTGCAAGGTGATTCGGATATCGCCTGCGTTGCCATGATTCATCATGAAACGACGACAGGTCTTCTCAACCCGGTGAAAGAAGCGGGGGCGATCGTTCATAAGCTTGACCGTGTCTTTATTGTGGATGCAATCTCCAGTTATGCCGCTCTACCCATATCCATCGAAGACTGGAAAATAGATTTTCTCCTGTCCACATCCAATAAGTGTATTCAGGGGATGGCGGGGATTGGTATTGTGATTGCGGATCGAGAGAAATTGGAGAAAACCGCGTTCTATCCGAAGCGTTCCTATTATTTAAACCTGCACCAGCAATACGCGTATTTTAAGAAGTCCGGACAACTGCCATTCACGGCGCCGGTGCAGGTGGTGTACGCGCTGGCTCAGGCGACGAAAGAATATTTTGAGGAAGGCGAAGCGAATCGTTGGGCGCGCTATCAAGGCAACTGGAAACTTCTTTATCAGGGGCTTATAGAATTGGGTTACCGGATGTTGCTGCCTGTAGAGCGGGAATCCGGAGTATTGATTGCGGTTCGTGAGCCGACGCACCCGAAATTTGATTTTAATGACTTGCATGACCGATTGTATGAAATGGGATTCACCATTTATCCGGGGAAGATTGAAACGAATCGAACCTTCCGGCTTGCGGTGATTGGAGATCTCTATGTCGAAGATATGAACCAGTTTCTTGCATCCCTTCGCCGTGCTATGGAGGCGATGGGCATTCAGGGAAACCTTTATCCCGAACAATGACGCTCTCGATCAAAGAACTCAGAGAAGATATTTACAGCCGTAATATCAAAGTCATTCAGGATATGGGGATTGACCTCACCGATCTGAAACGCAATCCCTATTCTATTTTTAAGTTTCATTTTTATATCTGGTCTGGAGCGATCCTTCTTTATTTTTTATTGAAGACCAAAATCCAACCGAACACTGTCACCAAGGCCTATGCAATCGCCGGCCTTTTGGGCGGCGTCTTGTTGTCGATTCCGACGGAGCCGACAATTCTTGCCGCAATCTTTGTTTTTTTTACTTACTCCACGCTTGATTGGTGCGATGGGACGCTGGCGCGTATCCGCAATCAGAGGTCGTTGACGGGTCATGTGCTGGACCCCTACGGATCGGTTGTCGGAGCATTGGGATTTCAGATAGGGCTTGGATTTTATGTCGCCTCGCGAAACGGGGATATGTACTTGTACCTCATTCCTTTGATTCCGTTTTGTTCCGCCGCGAGTTTGAAATATTTTGCCGACCGGTTCTTGTTCAATGAGTTGGTAGCGCGAAAATTAACGCTCGCAAACGAGACTCCGGTTGCAAAGGGAGCGGGGGCCGCCACATCGCAAGCTGAATCGGCGACAGGGATGGGGAAATACCGAATCTATTACGATATGCTGACGTCCTGGTTCGAAGAGCGATCACGAACGGTGGATTTCGTTTGTCTGTTGATTTTATTGGAACTATACACGGAACTCAATGTCACGTGGATAGTTTTTCTCTTGAAGGTTTTGCAACAGTTCGCTATCTTTCTGGTTCATTTCTATGTTGTGGGTCGCGGCGGCTGGGTGGAGAGCCAGGTTAAATCCCCAACAGATAGAACATCATAGTGGAAAGTGTAGCGGAGAAGATAGCATTTTCCTGCAAGGTATTGTCTTTCAGCCATGAATTGATTTCCAGCATTTAAAACCCCGGATAGAATTACAAATTAAAGCAAAGGTGCGCCATGATTGAAATGCCCGATTACGACAAAATGTACGAGTACGAAACCAATTTTCATTTGACCATGGACTTGAATCGTCTCAGCAAATTTGTCGCTCATTACGAAGTATTTAAAATGGCGCAGGAAGTGCCGGGAAATATTGTAGAATGCGGAGTGTTTAAAGGCACCTCGTTTTCCCGCTTTGCCATGCTTAGGGAAATGCTCGGAAATTCTTTTTCTGCAAAATTAATTGCCTTCGACGTTTTCAATGATGAATACCCGAATACCAGTTACGAAGAGGATCAGGCGCAACGCGATAAATGGATACAAACTGCCGGGCCTAGTTCTATCAGCGTGGAACAACTGAGCGACTCGTTAACGCGCCGTGGGGTTGAAAATTTTGAACTGGTTGCCGGGGACGTGCTGGAAACCATTCCCGAATATCTGAAAAAATATCCGGAACTGAAGATTTCTCTGTTAAATGTGGATATTGATTTCGTAGAATCAACCTTGTGCGTTCTTGAAAATTTATACGATCGCGTCATGTCCGGCGGCATTGTCTTGCTGGACAATTATGCGGCCTACCACGGAGACACCAAGGGGATCGATGATTTCTTCTCAGGCAAATCGGCGCGCATCAAACGATTCCCCTTTGCAACGCGTCCGTGTTATGTTGTTAAAGATTGATTCGCTCTACTTTTGGTTGCCTAAACTCCAACAGTTCACTATAAAGATATGAAAAAAGGTCGAATTTTATTAATCTCTCCGAATTTGCGGGGAGTGGATGGGGGCATCAACCGTATTCAGCCCGGCCTGGGCGTCGGTTATCTTGCGGCTGTTTTGGAGCGCGAAGGGCATGAAGTTTATATTCGAGACACAGCGCTGGAGGGGCACTCCAACAAGATTCTTCAGCCTGACGGACAAACCATTCTCATTGGCGAAACTGATGAGCAGATCGCTTCCTTCATAAGCGATCTCAAGCCCGATATCGTGGGCATTTCCGTATTGTTTTCCAATCTGGCGGAGCACGCGCACACCGTCGCCCGAATCATTAAAGAAGTGAACCCGGCGATTCATGTCGTCATGGGCGGCAATCACACCACAAACGCCACTTCAGATTATGAATTTTCCATGGTTCCCGGAAACGATGGTTTTGAAGTCTTTCGAGCCAGCCACGACATCGAAGATCCCAATATTGATTATGCAATGGCGGGTGAATGCGACTTTGCTTTCGCTGAACTGGTGCAGGCATTGCTGGAAGGAAGCAGTCCGAATGCAATCAGCGGATTGATCTATCACAAAGACGGTCGGATTGTCGTCAACCCGCGCCCGCCTCGTGCAGATATCACCAAATTACCGCATCCCGCCAGGCATTTGATGAACATGGAAGGCTATTTCAAAATTGGTTTGTTCCATTCGACCAAGTCATTATCTTCCCGCGTTTTGAACGTCATGGCTTCGCGCGGGTGCCCGGAGGTTTGCACATTCTGCACAACGCCGGAGATGTGGGGCGCCAAAGTACGCTGGCGCGAGCCTCAGGATATCTTCGAGGAAATCCGTAGCGGCATCGAACAATTCGGCATTGAAGAAGTGCAGTTTGAAGATGATACGCTGACGGCCAATCGACCTCATTTAATGGAATTATGCGATTTGATCGAACCGCTGGAAATTCCCTGGTGTACTCCGAACGGCACCAAGGTCAATTACCATCTGAAAAAACAACCGTCCATGTTTCGCAGAATGAAAGAAGCCGGGTGTTATCAAATCACTCTCGCTTGCGAAACGGGCGTTCAACGTATCATGGACGACGTGATCAAGAAAAACCTCTTGCTGGAAGAAATTCAACCCGCGATTGAAAACGCCAAGGGTGCGGGATTACTGGTGCATACTTTCTGGATCGTCGGCTTCCCTGGAGAAACGCGCGAGGAAATGGAACGTACCATTGAATTTGCTTCACACTCGGGCGCGGACAGTTATACGATTTCCATTCTCAATCCCTTACCGGGCACGCCCAACTACCGGCATGTGGTGAAAAATAATTTGTGGTGGGACCCGAACCGCGGCATCCGCGACATGCTGTTCCGAAATTCATTGATTCAAACGGATGGTTTTTCAAGTTCGGATGAATTTCAGGGCTGGGTCAACAAGCAGAACATCTATCTTAACGGCCTGGTCGCTATCAACAATCCCGAACGCGCTGCTCTGGTTCGTTCCATTCGCGGCGCTCAACATGTCGACGACGATGCTTTCAAAGTCAAGCAAACCTGACTTTTATTATCAAAGATAAGTTGCCCGCTTCGTATCCGCTCGCAAGGGCGACGCTTCTGATTATCCGCTTGATTAAGAGTCGGACTTAGTAACGAAATAGAAAGTTCCGGTTTCTCCGTTTTCAGAGAGGGAGGAGTCGATGAGCATGAATCCATATTTTTCGAAATACACCGGGTAATTATGCTTGTAGTCGCGGCTCTTGTAGTTTTTGCTCAGGCCTTCTTTCGGGGTTGGTTCGCGCACGATGCCTCGAACGGGTTTTTCTATCCCTGCCAGTTTTGCAAAAAAATCGTTAAGCCCGGCTTCGTCAAAATGCATCAGCGTTAGGTAAGTATAGAAAAACGGCGAGGTCTCCAGTTCCTGAATATGATCAAAGATATCGCCTTTCTGGAAACGGATGTTGGGATATAAGGTTTTCACTTCCTTGTCATAGATATCCTGCGCTACCTCCGAAATGTCAAAACCAAAAAATTCTTTTTCCGCATACCGCTTGGCAAGCTCGCGCGTTCTCCCAAAGCCGCCGCAACCGATTTCGATAACGCGTTCGGTCCGTCTCGCCATATCATCCATCATTGTTAAAAAATCATCGCCGAGTCGTGGCTCGTCCAGCATTTTGTATCCGGTTTCGCCGTAATCGTCCCAATGGGCCTTTTGCCATTCCCGTTGCGAGAGGTGCCGTTTGCGAAACTCAAAATACTCGTAATAGGCAGCGTTCAGATGAAAGAGTATTTTTGAAATTTTCTTGATTTCAACATGTACGTTCTTTCCCGGGAAATTAAAACAATTGCGGCGAATGTGCTGCCAGGCGGCGCTCTTGTAAAGCAGGCGACCGATCGCGATCCATATCGGACGGGCGACCCAATAATACAAAAAACGATTGTGTTCCTTGTTAGCCATGAGGTCAGGAAAGAAATTGCATGAACGCGGTCTTGTTCTGCGTCGGCGTGGTGGTGGGGCGGCCCAGATCCTTGCGCGCGCCTTTGTTGACGCGGATTTCGAGGATGCCGGGTCCGGCTCCATTCTTAAGCGCGTCGAGCGCGTCGGCCAATCGTTCAGGATCATTCTCGCGTAGAACCGTGGCATAACCAAGGGCGCGGGCGACGGCTCCGAAGTCGACATCAAATCCGGCAGTGGGTTGCCCGCCTACGGAATCGTGGGCGCCGTTGTTGATGAGCACGTGCTTGAAGTTGTCGCATTGCGACAGCCCGTTGATCGCCAGCGATCCCAGATGCATCAGCGCCGCGCCGTCGCCATCGATGCAATAGACCCGGCGACCCGGCTTTTGCATGGCGACTCCCAGAGCGATCTGCGAGGCGTGCCCCATGCCGCCGACGGTCAGAAAATCTTTTGCGTGTCCCTGTCCTTCGGCTTCGCGTATCTCGAACACCTCGCGCGATGTCATCCCCGTGGTGGAAACAACCACATCCTCCGGAGCCATCCAGCGTAGCAGGCGTTCGATGGCCTGCTCGCGGTTCATCGGAAAATCAGTCTCGACGGCATTTTTGAGTTTATGCGTTTCAAAACTCCCCTTCTGAACGAGGATCGCATAGGGACTCGAATGCGCCTTGAAATGCTCGCCCGCCTTGCGAAGAATCGCCTCTGCGTCGGAATCGGGTCCCATCACAGCGCAGGGCAGTTCCATCGCATCCATCAAAGGCAACATGACCTTGCCCTGCTTGACATGTTGCGGTTCGTCCTTCACGCCCGGCTCGCCGCGCCAGCCCACCAGTAGAAGAAGGGGAATGGAATAGACTTCCCGGTCGGTTAACGAGAGCAAGGGATTGATGGAGTTGCCAAGTCCTGAATTTTGCATGTAGACCAGCGGAATTTTCCCCGTCGCCAGATGGTATCCCATGCCAAGTCCCACTGCCGCGCCTTCATTAGCAGTGATGATATGCGATTTGGAGTCGGCGTTATCAGTCAACCAGGCGCAAAAATCTTTGAGCAGTGAATCGGGGACGCCGGTGAAAAAATCAATCTTCTGCTCAAGGAGCAAATCGTAAAAACCTTTGTTGTCTATCATGAATTTTTATAAAAATGGGTTTCATTATCTGAGCATTCGGAGCCATGCAGAAGATACCATTATTCAGCCGCTGAATCCAGCCACGGACTACGTCCGAGGAAGATTGCGGAGAACTTATGATTACTCCCAGCGGGATTAATAGCAATGGAAGAAGGGCGTTAGGTCTTCGGTCGCAGGCCGGGTGTTAGAAAAGTGGCTCTAGAGGACCACACTCACCTATATCCTCTCCCTGATGGAGAGGAATTAATTATGCGCGTTGTATGGATCCAATTCTGCCCAACGGGATAGATAGCAGTGCGAGTGGAGAGTTAGAAAACCCTCTCCTCCTTGGGGGAGAGGGCAGGGTGAGGGGGAGTGGACATGGCCCACAGGCCGAGCGGGCAACGCCCGCAGGATAAAATCAGAAACGTTATGGTTGCGCCCAGTGGTTTGAACAGCAGAATGAGATGAGCCATACGGCCCCGGCCACAGGCCGGGCGGGCGACGCCCGCTGGATAATAGCCGAAGCGCTACGGTTGCGCCCAAGGGGATAGATAGCAATGCGAGAATAGCATCAAGGGCGTGGCATCATGCCACCCTCTCCCCTTGGGGGAGAGGAATTAACTATTTGCGATGAATGGTTTCAATTGCGCCCAACGGAATTGATAGCAATGCGAGTTAAGCGTTACGGCCCCGGCCACAGGCCGGGCGTTAGAAAAGTGGCGCCGCGCCGCAAATTGTGTAAAATCGATGCGTCGGGAGAAACTATTGAATCTCAAGAGAAATGGAATGAATCAGGAAGCGGCAGAATTCAGCGCAGACGCAAAGGGCGTGTTCTGTCCGATCAACGCAAGCCCCCCGCCTAGCGAGGGGGACAGCGTGTCGATACCGGCCCTGTACAAGAGCGAAGCCTATCTGGAGTTGTTGAAAGTGAAGGAAGGCGAGATCTGTCTCGACCTCGACGCCGGGTTCCCCGCGATGATGATCGGCGCCATAAAACGCGGCGCCTCCGTTTGTGCCGTCAGCGAATCTTATGCGCGCTTGCGCGACCTTTCCGCAAATACAGTAGCTGAAACGGATCATGCCCTGCAATTGTACTGGGACCCGAAGCGCAGTTATCGTGCGCCTGAGAGTTTCGATGTGGCATGGATACGCAATCTGAGCGGTCAGCCGGAAGACGCGGCGGCGCGATTGTACGATCAGCTCATGCCCGGCGGACGCGCGCTGGCAATGGCACCCAATGTCTGGAATTACGGTCGCTTGTTTTGCGAGTCCAATTCAGAGCAGGATTGCGGCCCGGCGCTTTCTATCAGCAGGCTAGAAGCCATTTTGAAAAACGCCGGGTTTCGCGACATTGTCCTGTACTCCGCCTTTCCCGATCCCTGCGAGCCTGATCTGCTTTTGCCCTGGGAGAATGGATTGAGATTTTACAGAGAGCACGGCGCCGCCTCTGCCAGCTTTTCGGCTCGACTCAAAAAATTGATGGAAATCACACTCATGAAAAAATTCAAATGCAGGGCGCTGGTCCCGGCCTTTGTCGCCACGGCGGTGAAATGAAAGCGATCATCGGCAATTGCGGTCACGGCGGAAGCGTCTGCGTCTGGATCGACTTGTCCGCAACCGGCAAGCCCATTGCCCTGTGCAAGTCCTCCTCGCGCGACGGCGTGCAGGATTTGCGCAGAGAAATGCAGGGCATGGACTGGTACCTTGCAAGAGGCGGCGGGCCTTTGAAGTACCGCGTGATGAACGAGCGACCCGAATACTTCGCCTTCGCCACAGACTATATCGAAGGCAGGCAATACTCGCCGCGCGACGGATTGATGAACAACGCCGAGCCGGTCTTCGCCCTGGTCAAGCACTACGCGGAAATCTGGGACGCGCCGGACAAAGAGGGCAAGGGCGCCCTGCATGGCGATCTGGCGCTGGGCAACGCGATTTTTGTGAACGGCAAACCGACGCTGGTGGACTGGGAGCATTTCCGTGAAGACGGAGCGCCGCTCGGCTTCGACGCGCTTTATTTGATCTACACCTGCCTGTGGTTCGAAACCTGGGGCAAGAAACCGCGCAAGGACTCACTGCAACTGATCGGCAAGATCATCGCCTACCTCATCATCAAGAGCCGCATCTCGCCGGAAGTCGCCATCTCTCCGCTGGCAAACATTCGACGAATCATCGTCGAAAATAAGGACTGGTGGCGCGGTCAGATTGGCAAACTACCTCCGCTCCTCTATTCCAACGCCATTGTGGAATCGACCGACGCCGTCATCGACGCCATGACCGGCCTGCGCGAGAACATCAAATAGTCCGGCGAACATGGGAGACGCGACGATGCACTGCCCGAAATGCCAGAGAGAACAAGAGCCGTCAGAATCCTGCCCCTATTGCGGCATCGTGTTCGCAAAATTTGAAGAGATACAAAAAAGAAAACAGGAAGCCCTCAGCGCCCCGCCGCGTTCCGCAAACGAGGGTACTGAAGACAACACTGAAAATTTATTAAAGGAAGCCGAAGGCTTCTTCTGGCGCACCGCGCCGATGGGCGTTCTTGCCGTATTGCTCGGACTGTTCGCGTTTCTCATGCTATGGATCGCCGTTCACGGCGTGTTCAGTCCCGACTCGATCCTGCTTGCGCTGGTGCACAACGTCAACCTCGTGTTCCACGAAGCCGGGCATATGATCTTCGCCATCTTCGGCAACGACACCCTCACCATTCTTGGCGGCAGTCTCGGTCAACTGCTCATCCCGATCATTGTCGCCGTCGCATTTTTTTTGAGACGCGACTACCCCGGCTTCGCCTTCGGCGTCTTCTGGCTGTTCGAGAGCCTGCTCGACGTCGCCCTCTACATGCAGGACGCGCGCGAACTGAAACTGCAGTTGATCGGCGGACTGGGCATGGAAGCCCACGACTGGCGCAACCTGTTCAACCACTGGGATCTGTGGCGCTCCGACCAGCTCATCGTGAAGATCGTGAGATGGGTATCCTGGCTCGGCATGCTGGCGATCTGCATCGACATGGCCCGCCGCGTCTGGAAGCAACGCAAAGAAAATTTTATATAGGGCAAGCTATAAATATGTCATCGCGAGCGACTGGAGGGAGCGCGGCGATCCAGCGGCTTCATAAAAGGCTCTGGATTGCTTCGTCGCTATGCTCCTCGCACTGACGTCAAATAATTATCTAGAATGGCAATTCTTCAAAAGTGATTAGTGATTTATCGATGTGACCTGGAAGATCCGTAGTTTTGTAAACATGAGCCGTTTGCAGTTGTTCTAAGGTGACGTTGGCTCCGCTGAGATCAGCTCCAAAGAGATCGGCTTTTCTGAGGTCGGCTCCACTGAGCTTGGCTCCAATGAGCTTGGCTCCAATGAGATTGGCTCCACTGAGGTCGGCTCCAAAGAGACCTGCCTCACTGAGATTGGCTCCACTGAGGTCGGCTCCACTGAGATAGGCTCCACTGAGATAGGCTCCACTGAGATTGGCTCCCCTGAGGTCGGCTCCACTGAGATTGGCTCCAAAGAGACTTGCCTCACTGAGATCGGCTTTTCTGAGATCGGCTTCACTGAGGTCGGCTTCACTGAGGTAGGCTCCACTGAGATCGGCTTTTCTGAGATCGGCTCCACTGAGGTTAGCTTCAGTGAACACCATTTGACTAAGGTTACTGGCGGAAAGGTCGAGTCTGACGAATTGATCTGAAACGGTTTTCCTGCTTACTTTGCGTAACAGGTTTTGAAGTTTGCTTTTGGTAGGGGTGTCGAATTCTATGTTTCTCCTGCCAATGATGGTCAAGGCGGCCTGTACAACGATTTTCAACGCAGGTTCTATGGGTGCAGGTACAACATCCTCGTCCTTTTCATCAAAATTTCGCGGCGCGTGAAGGCGGACAAAAGCGCAGAGCACTTCCATTACCTGAGTATTGTAGGATCGATTATTCTTCGCAATTTTCTCTAAGGCGTACAGTCCACCTAGGCGGATTTCATTTTCTTCCTTGCCCAGTTGGTCGATGGCTTTGGTGTAGGTATCAGCGAGATGGTTGTTTTCGGCAATGCGAGTTTGTCTATGCGCGATGAGGCTACGCCAAATCGCTAGAGGTAAAGCAATACCCGCAGCAAAGACCAGTCCCAGATTGCGTATTTCCTCGTGATGATCTAACAACCACTTCATAAATTTGTGCGCCTGTAGGGTTAAACACTTTTAAGAAAGTTGCATCAATTATAGATGCGGAGGCGTGCTTGTAAACAGAAATATAGGTTTAGCGAAGAGCGTGCTGGCGTTAAGGGGTGGGTAGAAACGCGAAAAAATTGATTATTTATTCACCCGGCAAGGCCGGTGAAGGTCAGGTCGTGGGCGTGCGGCAGGATGTTGGCGGCGGCGCAGAGGTCGCGAAATGTCTGCATGCCTTGAATTTCTTCTTCGCCGAGGATGTAGCGGATTTTGTTAGTCAGGTAATCTTGGAAACGTTGCGGGTTTTTGTAGTCGCCGACGGCGTAGTCATTGGCGATGCGTTCGGCGGTGGCGGCGCTGTTTTGCGCGGCGCGGGCCAGGGCTTGCAGGAGTTCATATGATAGCGTGACGCCGTTGCGTACTGCGAAGACGGCGTGTACGAAAGGGAGCCGGGTTCGTTGTTGCCATTCGAGGCTGAGGTCGTGAGCGACAAGGGGCGCTTTAATATCGAGGGAAAAGGTTGGGTCGCCAATGATGAGGGCGGCGTCGCAATCCTGCATCATCGCATTCAGATCGGGTTGCATGGCTTGCAGGCTCCAGCCGGGGGCAAAGCGTTCGCCGAAGAGCAGTTCGAGCGCGGCGATGGATGTGCGCGAGCGCTGGTCGGCGGCGACGCTGTGGATTTGATCGAGCGGGCCCTTGCTGATGAGCAGGACGGTGTCGACGCGGCCTTTGGAGGCGATGCAGGGGCCGGGCACGAGTCGGTAACGGTCGGCGTTTCTTAGATATTCGATCGAAGGGATCATGGCCAGGTCGAGTTCACCGGCTTTGAGTTGATCGGCGAGTTGCGCGGGAGGCGCGGTGTGGATGGACAGATTGAGGGCTTTGGCCTGTTCACGTAAGGGTTGGAGGAGGGGTTGGGCGTTGAGAAAATCGTGTATGCCGAGGCGGGTCATATCAGGTTCCAAAGAAAAAAGGGATGGGGGAAACCCCCCATCCCTTTGGATTCGAAAAGCGCTGTTTAGAGGAACAACGGCGCCATAACCAGAGAAACAATGGACATCAGTTTGATGAGGATGTTCATTGCCGGTCCGGAGGTGTCTTTCAGCGGATCGCCCACGGTGTCGCCGACGACCGTCGCGTGGTGCGCGTCGGAGCCTTTGCCGCCAAGGTGACCGCTTTCAACGTATTTCTTTGCATTGTCCCATGCGCCGCCGCCGTTAGACATAAACAGAGCGAGGAGCACGCCGGAGAGGGTGGCGCCCATGAGCATGCCGCCCAGAGCTTCCGCGCCGAACACGTAGCCGATCACGATCGGGGTGACGATAGCGGTGACGCCGGGCAGAACCATCTCTTTCAGCGCGGCCTGGGTGCTGATGTCGATACAACGCGCGCTGTCGGGTTTAGCCGTGCCTTCCATCAGGCCGGGAATTTCGCGGAACTGTCGGCGAATTTCTTCAACCATTTTGAAGGCCGCGTTGCCCACCGAGGTCATGGTCAGCGCCGCGACGAAGTAAGGAACCACGCCGCCGAGGAACACGCCGATGACGACGGTTGTTTTTGTTATGTCGATTGAGTCGATATGCGCCGCCTGTGTGTAAGCCGAGAACAGGGCCAGTGCGGTGAGAGCCGCGGAACCGATAGCGAAACCTTTGCCGATAGCGGCGGTGGTGTTGCCCACCGCGTCGAGACCGTCGGTGATCTTGCGGGTTTCTTCACCCAGGCCGGCCATTTCAGAGATGCCGCCTGCGTTGTCGGCGATGGGGCCGTAAGCGTCCACCGACATGGTGATGCCAACCGTCGCCAGCATGCCGACCGCTGCGAGAGCGACGCCGTACAGGCCGGCGCATTTGGCGCCAAAGAAGATTGCCGAGGCGATCATGATGATCGGAGCGGCGCAGCTTTCCATAGCGACGGCGAGACCCGTGATCATAACGGTGGCGACGCCGGTTTTGCTGGATTCGGCGATGCGAACGACCGGGCTACCCGCGGTGTAATATTCAGTGATGAGTCCGATGGCGATGCCGGCGAAACAGCCGACTGCCAGCGCGCCGAAGACGGCGGTGGGCAGACCCATGACTTTGATGACGATGAAAGAGACAAACAGCATGGCGCCCGCGCTGACGAAGGTGCAGTTGCGCAGAGCCGCCGCCGGGTCCTGCTCGGCGAGGGTGACCATGGCGCGAATGCCGACAATGGAAGCGATGAGGCCGACCATGGCGATGATGATCGGAAGCGCCATGTACTCAAACCGCATGGAGGCCATGGTTGCGCCGATAACGATGGTTGCGATCATGGAACCGACGTAGGATTCGAAAATATCCGCGCCAAGACCTGCGGTGTCGCCGACGCAGTCGCCCACGTTATCAGCGATAACGCCGGGGTTGCGTGGGTCGTCTTCGGGAATACCCGCTTCGACTTTACCGACGAGGTCCGAGCCAACGTCTGCGGTTTTCGTGTAGATACCGCCGCCGACGCGGGCGAACAGGGCGATGGTGCTGGCGCCCATTGCGAATCCGCTGATGATGCTGATGGACTCGCCGCGCGCGAACAGGAGGAACAGGCCGCCGACGCCGACCAGACCGAGGCTGGCGACGCACAGACCCATGACCGCGCCGCCGTTGAAGGCGATGGTCAGGGCTTTGGCTTGTCCGCCGTCGTTCGCCGCCTGAGAGGTGCGCACGTTAGCGGTGGTGGCGGCGTTCATGCCGAAAAAACCTGCGGCCATAGAGCAACCGGCGCCCAGGACATAGGCGACGCCAGTCCAGAAACCAATCCAGAGACCTTGTTGCGACGAGATGAGAGCGACGAGAATAAAGAACACGCCGCCGACGAAATAAGCGAGGATGCGGTATTCGCGAGAAAGGAAGACCATCGCGCCTTCGTGGATCATGTCCGCGATTTCGCGCATTTTCTCGTTGCCTTCCGGTTCGTCGTCGACGGATTCAAAGATTTTCCAGGCAACGATCAATCCGAAAAATCCAAATACAAAAGCGAGATAGGAATAACTACCGGACAGCCCGAACGCCGCCATGATCACATAGATCAGAGCGGATATCCCGACAAACGTTAGTTCCCCTGAATATTCCTTTAACATCCTGATGACTCCTCTGTTTGATTGCTAGGTTGATCAAGTTCCTTGAGGGCGGATTCCAGTTTTGACGCCGCCTGCTCTATAACTTCGTTTAACGTATCGGTCTCTCCATCTTCGAATGGAGACAGTACATAATCGGCGATGTCGTCCCGGTGCGGCGGTCGGCCAACGCCAAGACGAATGCGTGTGAAGCGGTTTTCAGCCAGGCGCTGGATGATGGATCGAACCCCTTTTTGTCCCGCGTCGCCGCCGGATTGCTTGAGTTTGATCTTGCCAAAAGGAAGATCGATTTCATCATGCAAAACGACCAGCTTTTCGAGAGGGATGTTGAACTTGTTCAGTAACGCCTTGGCGGCCAGGCCGCTTTCATTCATATAGGTCATCGGTTTGGCAAGCAGAACGGGGATGCCGTTCACCTTGCCCGCGCCATACAAAGCGCGACAGTCGTGTTGTTTGAGACTGAGACCATGTTTCTCGGCGATAAAGTCGGCGGCAAGAAAGCCGATATTGTGACGGGTGAAATGGTATTGAGGGCCGGGGTTCCCCAGGCCCAACACAAGAAACACGGATTCTCCTGCTTAAAATTATTTGGCTTTTTCTTTGTCTTCTCCCGCCGGTTCTGCTTTGGCTTCCTCGCCTTCTTCCTCTTCGCCTTCCGCTTTTTCTGCTTTCTCTTTTTCTAACAAGACGCTGACGATCGGCAGGTCTTCCTCTTCCAGCACGGTGATCGTGTTCGGCAGTTTGAGATCCGACAGATGAATCACCTGACCCAGAACCACGTCGGGCATATTGATCTCTACCTTGTCGATGATATTACCTGGCAAACATTCCACTTCCAGATCCTTCATGATGTGGTTGACGCGACCGTCCTGCTTTTCTCCCGGAGAATGTCCGATGAGAATGATCGGGATTTTGACCGTGATCTTTTTCTCCATATCGACTTCGTAAAAATCAACGTGTTGCCAGTTGTCTTTCAGGGGATGCGTTTGGTGCTCCTTCAGAACCACTTTGCGGCCGGGTTGGGAATCGCCTTCGAGGCTCAGGTCGATCAGTGTGTTGCGACCTTCCCGCATCAGGATTTTGCGCAATTCTTTTTCAGTGACGAGAAAAGACACGTTGTCTTTCAGGCCGTAGATGACGCCCGGAAGCATATTTTCCCGACGGGCCGCGCGGGCCGTGGACTTACCTTTAGTTTCTCTGACTTTACCGCTCAATACTGCTGTGGACATGTTTGGCTCCTGTTAGCGCTTTCAAGTTTCTATGATATCCGGCTTACCCGGGACGGCGTTGCGAATAGAGTAAACGTCAGTCGAATAAAGAACTGACGGACGATTCGCAATTGATCCTCAAGATGGCTTCGCCGAGAAGGGAAGCGACGGATAATATTTTAATTTTCTCTATTTTCTTTAAGTCATCGTTCAGCGGAATGGTGTTGGTCGCGATCACCGATTTGATGGGCGAATTTTGAATGCGTTCGCCCGCCGGGCCTGAAAGCACGGGGTGCGTGCAACAGGCGTGCACTTCAAGCGCGCCTGCGTTCAGGAGGGCGTCGGTGGCTTCCATCAGCGTACCGCCGGTGTCGATCATATCGTCGACGATCAATGCTCTCTGTCCTTTAACATCTCCAATGATATTCATCGCCTTGGCGATGTTTGCCGCTTCGCGGCGTTTATCAATGATAGCGATTGGCGCGCCCAGCCGTTTGGCGTAAGCCCGCGCGCGTTCAACGCCGCCGGCGTCGGGAGAAATGACCACCAGGTCTTTCAGATCCAGTCCTTGAATGTACTGGATCAAAACGTTGACTGCGTACAAATGATCGACGGGGATATTGAAAAATCCCTGAATCTGACCTGCGTGCAAATCAACCGTCAACACGCGATCCGCTCCTGCAGACTGCAAGAGGTCGGCGATCAGCTTGGAGGTGATGGGCACCCGCGGCTCAGTCTTTCGATCTTGACGCGCGTAGCCGTAGTAAGGCAGTACGGCGGTGATGCGTTTTGCTGAAGAGCGACGAAACGCGTCCATCATGATCAACAGTTCCATCAGATTCGTGTTACCGGGGTAACATGTGGACTGGATGATGAAGACGTCGGCTCCGCGAACGTTTTCTTCTATGCGGACGAAAATTTCACGATCAGAAAAATCCTTGATCGTTGCCTGCCCGATCGGGATTTTCATGTATTTACAGATGTCCGCCGTAAGTTCCCTGTTAGCCCTCCCAGAGAAAACCAGGGGTCTTCCGTTCGCATTGCTCATAGATTTGTACGCCGCTTCCAACGAATTTGGCTGGGGCGGGAGGACTCGAACCTCCGAATGCAGGAATCAAAATCCTGTGTCTTAGCCACTTGACGACGCCCCAATATTTGTTTACTTCCCGGTTTACCTCATATCAATCTTTGTCGGGCATGACTTGCCCGTTCATGCCGACGACTCCCCAACCGCTTTGAACCCTCCAGAGTTTTCGCGGGCACGAAATGGGAGAATGATAATGGGAAGGATTTTAAAAATACAGTGTAGATGAAAAACCCGTTTCCGGTTGCAATTAAATCAGATAAAAATTTTTGAAACCTTAAGGGTAATTCAATATTTCATCTGGTAAAAATTCAGAAAAATGCTCAACGCTTTCGCTCAGGCGTACGTTCCATGCTCCTTTGGGGAAAGATTCGAGCGCTGTTTGAGCGGTTTGAGCGTTGTCAAAAATCGCAAAAACAGTGGAGCCGCTCCCGGACAAAAGGGAACCGCACGCGCCCAATCGCCTCATTTCTTCTTTGATTTCCCCAATGATTCGATGGCTCTCGACGACCACGCATTCCAAGTCGTTGAATAACCGGGCGCCCAAGCCCGGCAGATCGGCGTTGGATATAAATTTTTGCAAAATGCTAATATGATTTTGGTCTGTTGTCAACTTCAAATTTAGACGGCTGTACACGCTCCCGGTAGGAATGGAAAAATTGGGGGAGACAAGCAAAACCTTAAATTTTTTAGGAGCTTGTAAGGTTGTCAGCTTTTCTCCGCGACCGCATCCCAGCGCGCAGGGTGAATGTAGGAAAAAGGGCACATCGGACCCCAGTTTTTCGGCGAAAGGTTGCAATTGCGCCGGGGTCAGGCGCAGATCCCACATCCGGTTCAGCGCCAGTAGCGTTCCGGCGGCGTTGCCGCTACCTCCAGCCAGCCCGGCGCCGGACGGTATCGATTTGATGAGCTTGATATGCACGCCCGGCGTGTCGGGATAGGCTTCCTTCAACAGCAAGGCGGCTTTAAAAACGAGATTGCTTGCGTCGGTCGGGATTTCTGGCGTATTGCATTCCAGCTCAATGCCCTGTTCAAGCGGCGAGAGTTCGATATCGTCGAACCAGTCCACCATCTGAAAGATCGTTTCCAGTTCGTGAAATCCATCGTCGCGTTTTCTCAGGATTTTTAATCCCAGATTGATTTTAGCCGGGGTCTTGAATTTGAGGCGCATGTCAACTCAGCGGAGGGGGCGTCGCGCCTGCGGGTGGATTGAAAAATTCTTCTTCAATCTCTCCGTTGAGAATGGGATCGTCGTAGTCCAACGAGACGGTTTCCTTAAGATAGGGGCGCGCCAGGGTGATGGACTGTGGGAAATACTGGTTGTTTATTTTTTTATAATTGTCCCAGCGCAGTTCATACACGACAAAGTCTTTTCTGTGACGCACCAGCCGTACAGGCAGGAGGGTTGCGGCGTCGATAGTGATTTCTACGGTTTCTTCCCTCGCGCTGTCGTAACTCGTCAGCTGATAATGCGTCTGGTCTTCGTTGAGGCTGGCCTGCTCGGCTTTCAGCGATTCGAGTCGCGGCGCGCGACTGAGGAGAACACTGGAGAATTCATTCATGTCCAGTCGGGAACCGACGATTTTTTCCATGACTTCAAGGGCTTCCAAATCAACGTAGGAACGGTCGTTTTTGGCGTCGAAGAGGGAGGTTTTGCCGTTTCTGTGGATCAGCACGCCGAGAACCTGGTTGAACATGCCGAGTGTGTCGAGTCGCATCGAAGCGTCGTCGCTCGCCAGCAGAGCTTGTTTGAAAGAACGGCGTTCGCCGCGACGGGTGATGGCGGTTTTTAAAAAGGATCGGACGGTGTGGATGCCGGTTTGCCGGTTGATGAGGTGGTTCAGCAAAAATTCCGGTTGCAGGTTTTCCTTGATTTCGGGCGTCGGCGTTATCGGCGACAAGGACTGGCAGGAAACCAGTCCGCAGGCCAAAACGCCAAGGAGCAGGGCTTGCGCCCAGCGTTGTGTCTTACCGGCGCTGGGGCGCGAACGCAATCCCGAGTCGCTCGAACCATGACGGCAAGGGTCGGGCGCGATCAAAGGCTTTTATCCAGCAGTTCAGTCACTTGTTTGATTTTATTGACAAGTTCGTCGGCGTCGGGCATTTCGCCTTCGGCGTCATGCTTGTTGGCATGGAACAGGGACAGGCTGGTTTTCCAGGCTTTCATCGCCTGCTCGTAATTTTTCAAAGAATACTGGACGTCGCCCAAATGGCTGTAGAGGACGGGGTCCGGCGGCGCGTAGACCATTGCTTTTTTGATTTCGGCAAGCGCGCGTTGCGGTTCGCCCTTTTTGTAATAAATCCAGCCCAGGCTGTCGAGAAAATAACCGTTGCGCGGCTGGATCGAGATGGCTTTCTGCAGGTGCTCCAGCGCCTTGTCGAGATATTCGCCTTTGACCGCGTACATGTAGCCGAGAAAATTATGCGCGTTGGAATGAAGCGGATTGAGTTCGATCGCTCGTTTCATACTGCCGATCGCATCGTTAAAACGTCCTGCGCGTTCCAGCAAGGCTCCGAATTCGAAATGGTAAGAATCTTTCTCGCCGTTGATTCGGATGGCTTCCTTCATATTGGCGATGGCCAGATCGTATTTTTTCAGGGTCATGTTGGCGAGCGCCAGCGAGTGGTGCAGGCTGTCGTTGTCGGGTTCCATGGCGACCGCTTCGGCGAGCAGTTCGACCGCTCTCTCTTCCTGCCCGTTCATATTATAGAGGCGCGCCAGATAAAGGAGCGTGCGCACCGTTGGCGGCGATTGCCGACGCAGGATTTCGAAGGTTTCTATGGACAGATCGACGCGTTCCATGGATTCAAAAACTCGGGAGAGGATGATAAGAATTTCATTGCTTTCCTTGCGCCCGCGCGCCCATTGGAATTCTTCCAGGGCCTTGTCGTAGTCTGCCCGGTCATAATGGATGACGCCCATTTTAATAAAGGGGAAGGGCGCCTCGACCAATTCAGACAACATCATGTCGACGTCGGGAAGGCGTCGCGTGAAGATGTTGGAACGTTCGTGCATCTCCGCAATGCGTTGGCGGATGGAGTGATTGGCCGGGTCGAGTTTCAGGATCATCTGGTATTCATTGAGCGCTTCCTTGGTGCGCCCCAGTTGTTCGAGAGACCAGGCGAGATAATCCCTGGCCTGAACAAAATTGGGTCGCAAAGTCACCGACTTTTCCAGATTTTGAACCGCTTCTTCAAAATTTCGTTGCAACATCTGCGCGCGACCGAGGTGGTAGGCGCTGATCGAGTCGAATGGAGAAGACAGCGTCGCTTGCTTGAACATTTCGATCGCGCTTTTATTTTGTTTCAGTAGCTCGAATACGATGCCGCGAAGCAAAAAAGCGCGGTACTGGTGGGCGTTGTTTTCGTAGGATCGCTGATAGTAGTCGAGTGCGGCTTCGTGATTGCCCTGTACGAATTGGGCGTCGCCCATGCGCATGTTCAACTCGGAGTCGTTGGGAAAATTGGCCAGCGCCGCTTCGCAGGTTTCAATCATGTCGACCAGGTTCCCAAGCCTCAGCTTGTGGGTGATGACTTTCTTGTGGAACAGTAATTTCTTCGGTTCGAATTTGGCGGCGGCTCCATAATGAGCGGCGGCGTCTTCAAAGCGATTGGTCTGCTCCGCTTTGAGAGCCATGAGATAATGGTAATAAGCTCGCGGGTCGCCGATACTCGGTCCGCCCCAGTGATTTTTCATGCCTTCCACTTTTTGGACGGCGACGGAGTCATTCAAATCAATCGGGCCATCGGTCATCGACGGAGAGGACAGAGGCGTCATGGCGCAACCGGCGGCGGCAATCATGCTCAAAGGCAGGAGCGCCGCGCGCGTGAATTTGTATAATTTCGAATTGTTGAATGATGTTTTCATAGAGAGTTGTGTTTATTGTTTAGCGGTCTTTCTTTCGGGTTCGGCGCACAGAGCGGCATGCCGGGTTTCAACTTTAAACCGAATATGATTTAAAAACTCTTTGCCAGCCTTCAGGTTCATGTCTTCAACCAGACGGGTTTCCAGGGCTTTCAACGGCGCCAGCCATTCCGGCTCAACCAGAACGATTTTCAAAGTCGCGCCGGAGAGGGCGCTGACATGAGAAATTTTAGCGATTTCCGGGCCGACGACTTGCGGCCATTGGAAGATGCACCATTCCACGGGTTCCGTCTGATTGAGAGTTTCCATGCTCAGCGCTGTCGCAAGAACCTTTCCAAGGGGCGTCCAGCCCGTTTGCTTTTTTTTGCCCCTGTTCATTGCCTTCTCTGCCTTGCGGGAATTCTAAAATCTATTGACCGTCATTTTCATTTTAGCTATGTTAACGGGCAAGTTAAAGTTTTTTCTTTTTCGGAGAACCGTGATTTTAAGGTTCTCCGTTCCGCTCAAACCAGCCCGTTTATGAATGATGCCCCGTATTCCATGTCGGAGTTTGCGCGCCTGCAGGAACGGGTGCGCCAGCTTGAAACCTGTTACCGAATCACCTCCCTTCTCAATTCTGAACTGAACCTGACGCATCTGCTGGATACCATCATGAACATCGCCAAAAAGGTGATGAAGGCGGACGCTTGCAGTCTGCTTCTGAAAGATGAGGATACGGGAGACCTGGTGTTTCAGGTGGCCTTGAGCGATGTGCGCGATACGATCATGACCATGAACCGGGTCAAGCTGGGCGAGGGGATCGCGGGTTCCGTAGCGGCTTCGGGCGAGGCTCTTATCATTAAAGACGCGTACGAGCATCCCAGTTTCAACCCGGCCTTTGATAAAAAAACCGGGTTCACGACCGGCTCGATTTTGTGTTCGCCCTTGAAAAACAAAGAGGATGTGATCGGCGTGTGTCAGGTGATTCATAACCGCGACAAGGGGCAAGTGTTCAGCCAGCCGGACCTGGAGTTGTTCCAGATGTTTTGCGATAGCGCGACTCTGGCGATTCAAAATGCGAAGATGCATCACATCCTGATGGAGAACCAGCGTTTCGAACGCGATATGGATTTCGCCAAATCGGTGCAGGAAAGTTTTCTGCCGGCGAAAGCGCCGGAACGACCGGGTTTTCGCTTCGCCGGAAAGACCGCGCCTGCGCGCGTGGTGGGCGGCGATTTTTACGATTTCTTCGAACTGGACGAGCAACGTCTGGGCGTGGTGGTGGGCGACGTGTCGGGCAAGGGCGTTCCCGCGGCTCTGCAAATGGCGCGGCTGATGAGCGATTTCCGCTACCTGTCGCAACTCGATTCGCATTGCGGCAATGTGCTGTCCGCCGTCAACAAGGCCATGTGCGAGCGTTCGCATCGCGGCATGTTCACCACGGTTCTTTATATGGTTTTCGACGTGAAGGCTAATAGCTTGCGCGTCGCCAACGGCGGGCATCATTCGCTCATGGTTCGCGATAGCCAGGGCGGGATTCGCGAGATGGCTCCGGCCAGCGGGCCGCCTCTGGGCATTCTTTCTGTATCGTCTTATCAGGAAGAGACTTGCGCGATTCAGTCGGGAGACTGGTTTCTGTCTTACACGGATGGTTTGACCGAGCCGAAAAATCCCTCGAATGAGGAGTTCGGCATTGAGCGGGTCAAAACAATTTTCAAAGAATGGACGGGCTCGCCTGAAGGCCTGCTGGAAAAAATCGAGTCGGAGATTGATGTTTTCACCGAGGGCGCTCCGCCTTTCGACGATTTGACCTGCGTTGTTTGCCAGGCGCTATAGAACAGGCATCGATACTTTTTGGTGAGCGTCAAAAATTTAAGCCGGGGCGCGCCTTTCAGGCGCTAGAGCAAATGCTTGCTTGCTGGTTCGAAAAATTAGAGCCGGGCGGCTCCGCCCCTTCAATCGCTGGCGTTATCCGTTTCAGTTTCTTCGCTGTCTTCTTCCTCTTCTTCTTCCAGATTGTTCTCTTCTTTGAAGCGCTCTTTCAGAGTGTTCAAATCCTTTTTGTTTTTGGTGATGTGTTTGAGCAGTTGGCGTGATTCCTCGTCCGGGAACAGCGCATTGAGGTCTCGCTCCTCGTCCGGGAAAATCAGGTTGAGGTCGATTTGCTGTTCTTGCGCTTCCTCTGCTGTGATCGCTTCGCCTTCGGGATTGGCGGGCGTGTTCTCAGCCTTGTTTTCAGGTTCGGTTGACATGACGAATGGTCTCCTGTGCGTGAAACGGATAGGAATGGGTCGAATTTAAAAACGCGCCAGCCAGATGCCGAAGAAGACCGCGAAGACGATCAGCGTCAGGCAAAACGTGCTGTAGCCTTGCATTTTCTTCAGGACCTCGGGGACGCGCTCGCGATTTTCCGGCGTGATGTCGAGATTGGCGATGCTGGTGCGCAGGAAAAAAGTCGTGTACAGGCTGGCAAAGAACGCGCCGAGGACAAAAATCATCTTAACGCCGAACAGATTGTAATAGCCCGGTTTGAGGTTGACCTGATCGGCGTAGTTTTCCATCAGGAAATAAATTCCCGAACCGACCAGAGTGAGCAGGCAGACGAACACCGTCGGCATCAAAATTTCCATGAGCTTGTATTCCGCCGTCTCCTCTGCGGGAAGATCGTTGTCCGCCTCGATTTTTTTAATGGCGGGCAGGAGGAGCAGGAGGCCGTAAATCAGGCTCCCCAGCGCGATTCCGGCGGCGGACAGGTGGATGAAAACGATAACGATATTGGTCATGTCGGTGTTCAGTCTTTGAGATGTTCCAGATAATCGACAAGCAGGCGCACGCCGAAACCGGAGGGGCCTTTGCTGGGATTGTAAGGCTTGCCGTCGCCCCAGGCGACTCCGGCAATGTCCAGATGCGCCCAGGGAACGTCGCCTTCGACGAATTGCTTGAGGAAGGCTCCGCCGAGAATCGTACCCGCGCCGACTCCGGGCGATGCGATGTTCTTCAAATCGGCGATGTCGCTTTTCACGCCCTTTTCATATTCGTCCCAGAGTGGCATGCGCCAGGCGCGCTCGCCGGTGCGTTCGCCGCTGTCGATCAATTCCTGAGCCAGCGCGGCGTCTGTGTCCACAACCGCGGCGGCGTGATGTCCGAGAGCCATCAGAACCGCTCCGGTCAAAGTCGCCATATCGACCACCGCGCGCGGCTTGTATTTCGTCGTCGCGTAGGTCAAGGCGTCGGCCAGAATCAAACGGCCCTCGGCGTCGGTGTTGAGCACTTCAATGGTTTTGCCCGACATGGATTTGAGAATATCGCCGGGTTTGATGGCGAGTCCGTCGGGCATGTTCTCGACGGCGGGAACGATGCCGACAACGTTGCATTTCAGGTTGAGACTGGCGACCGCCTGCATGAGGCCGATGGTCGCGGCGCCGCCCATCATGTCCATTTTCATTTCGTCCATGCTCGCGCCCGGTTTGAGCGAGATGCCGCCGGTGTCAAAGGTCACGCCCTTGCCGACGACAAGGGTCGGGGCCTTGGATTTGCCCGCGCCCCAGTGTTCGAGAATGATGAATGCGGGCGGCTCGTTACTGCCGCGGCTGACGCCGAGCAGGGAACCCATGCCCAGTTTTTCCATATCCTTCTGTTTGAGAATCTTGCAGGTCATCTTGTGCGCGCGCGCCAGACGTTGCGCCTCTTTCGCCAGATAAGTCGGCGTCGCTGTGTTGCCGGGATGCGCGCCAAGATCGCGCGTGGTGTAAACGGCTTGCGCAACCAGGGATGCGCGTGACGCGGCCTTGCGCGTTTCCGCCTGAGCCGCGCTTGTCGTCAACAGAACCAGCGATTGCACCGAAGCGTCCTTGTCTTTTTTGTCCTTTTTATCTTTGCTTTTGTACTCGTCGAAAGAGTACAGGCCGAGCAAAGCCCCTTCGGAAGCCGCGCCCGCGATGGCGGCGCCTTTCAGTGAAGCGTCAAAGCCTTTCAGTTCGCCTGTCGTTGGCATGAGGAAAGAGACGGTTTTGCTCTTGTTCTTCTTCGCTTGCGCCGCCAGACTTCCGGCGCCCTGGCGAACCGCTTCCAGTTTGGCGTCCTTCGCTTCGCCGAGGCCCACCAGAGCGACCGCGCGCGCGTCCAGATGGCCGAGAGTTTCCAGCCAGAGGATTTGGCCTGCGTTGCCTTCAAAACGCTGGTCCTTGTAAGCGCTGGCGAGAGCGCCGTTGAGTTTTTTATCGAGATCTTTCAATACGCCGCCGGGGCGTTCCTCTTTACGGCAGAAGAAAACGAGGCAGTCGGTCTTGTGCGCCAGCGCGGAATCGGTTTTTATCTTTATAGGAATCATCAGGAATCAGAGGGAATGGTGTTTGACGAAATAGCTTATACCTACGGCCCTTGCAGGCTATAGAGTGTAGCCATAAGCGCTTTGCCAATCAACTGTAAATTTTCCTGTCAGCAAGCGCCCAGCGCGAAAGGATCGGGCTATGGATTGCGCTTTTCGTGGGATGGATTGGTTTGACTTCTTCGGGTGGGGGACCCGTCGCGCTATTCGGCGACTCTCCTTATCAGAGAATCGCCGACTTGGATAGGAAGGCCATGCTTAGCGCGGCAAATTTCTTAAATCCGGGCCTATGACTATTTTGTTGGATGAGGGGGTCTGCGAACTTGGTGAAAACGTAGAGTCCGTTTCAAGTTCTTTCTGGTACTGCATGATTTCATCTGGTGTCGGCGGGACAAAGCCCTTTACTGTATTTGGATTCCATACAAAACCCGGCTTTTCAGATTCGTTCTTTTTAGCGTTGGTTGTTGTCTTGAAATTTTCACTTGTGAGCTCTTCGCGAACATCGGCGGGAATACTGTCCATCAAGTCCATCGCTTGAGCTGATGAACTGAATAGAAGTAGAGAGAGCGATACGATAACAAGATGTCTCATATTAGACCTCATTTCAGGTATATTTCAATGCCGCGACTCAGGTAATGTTTGGATTTCATATTTTCAGTTTCATAAATATCTTTAATTGCATTCAAAAGCTTCATTTTTTGACCAGCAGAGATTTTGCTTTCAAGAGCCATCCATGAATACATTCCACTCTCATCTTCCAGAGAAATCAACGCATCCTGAATTTCTTTCGCGCCCTGTTTGGAAATGGAATCTGTTTTAAATAATAGCGCGTAGAGTGGGAGCACATGTTTGGGTTTCAATTCCAGATTTTTGTATTTTCCCTCACTTTTAAATGGCGCAAGAAGGGTGTTTATATCGCTCACTATATTATTGAATGATGTGTCGGTAATATAATCAAATTGGATCGATTGTAGTTCCAGAAAATCTTTGTGTTCTGTATTCCCCAGAAAATCTTTGAATGCTGGTTTCTTTGTTGGATCACCAATGATTTCAGGGTACTTTCCATTTATTTTGAGACTTTCCAGGGCCTGATCGATGTTGTTTTTATGTCTTTTTTCTTGCGGGTTGATGACAATTTTTGCATAAAGCGCAACCACTTGTGATGGGCTTATCTTCAGATCGCTGATATTTTTAGATTGTAAGATTTCATTTAACTTGTTTGCAACAAGCGTTAATGTTTCCTGGTTCTTTCTTTCTCTTGCGAGTTGATGCTCAGGTTTCAACTGGCTCAAATATGGTTTCGCCAGCTTTTGCAGTTCGCTTTTCGTTTCGGCGTCGAGTCCTTCGAAAACCTGATTGAGTTTTTGCTTGGTTTCTTTACTGAGATCTTTGTAGCTCTTCTCTGCGTCCTGAAAAATTTCAGAAAGCGCCGAGTTCATCTTCAACATTCCCCTCGTTGAAATTTTATCCATACCTGTGACCAAAGCGTATAAGGGAGCGATTTTCAAGGGGTGTTGATTCAATTTTTGAAGCGCTTGCAGTTCAGGAGTTTTGCTTGCAAGTGCGCTTAGAGCTTCAGCGGCTTTTTCGAGATTTGTTTTGATGTAAATTTTAGCTCGTTTTTCCAGACTCTTTTCAGTCTCTTCGTTTAATTTGTTGAGAATCTCCATAATCTTGAGTTTTTCACTGTCGGTGAAATTGATCTGTCCTTCTCTATCTGCAAGGTTGTTTAAAGTTGCGGCAATTTTTTTCAAACCATTCAATGAAAATTGTTCGTTTTCTATGGTCAACATTGCGTAGAGTGGATAAATCTGTTGCGGGGAGATCGTTTTTCCAAGTAGTGCGCTCAGGTCTCTTGCCGTATTTGTCGTGATTCTGTCGGACCTTATTTTAAAGACGGAATCTCTTCCTTTTTCTGTCAATAATTGAAAACGTTTTTGAGCTTTGATCTGGTTCATTTCCGCGAGCAACATCTCCTCTTCCGGAGTTCCTGTCGCCAGTTTGAACTGTAAGGCCAGCCCTTCGGAAGCGTTGTCCAGCGATGTTTTAACAAACCGTTTGACTGCAAGGTGAGAGCATGAGTTATCGTAACGAATGAGTTCGCTTCGGGCTTCATAATAGTTGTAATCTTTTCCTGCCAGTGATTGCTTCAGTTCAACCACTCGATTGGCGCGTTCAAGATTGATCGCTTCTTGAACCTCGCTGATATCGGGAGCTACGATGAAGTTTGCCATTTCGGAAGTATACAGAGTTTCGGCAAAACCGGTGGCTCCGGCGACGCCGGCGATAGATGTGGCTCCGGCGCCAAAAATTCCCATCATGGTTGCGGTGAGAGCGCCTACATTACTCAGTATGTTTCGGTCGGCGGTGTTCATGGCCTGGGCCTTGCCTAATTCGCGAAACCAGTTAGTGCACAGTTCGTTAGAAAGGGCGATGCCTGCATCAACATAAAGATGAATACTTTGCTGGGAATTATCTGTTAAGGCTTGCCTTTGAAGGTCGTTGAATGAGGCAAGGTTGATAAAAACACCCGCGGCGGATGTGTCACGCCCGGCAAGTGTGCCTCGGAAATCATCAATGACCGATTCGCCAGTCTCTTGAACTCCAACTTCCATCGGGTCCGGGTCTATGATTTGTGAAAGTCGGTTTTTAAAGTTGGTTGTATTCAAACACCCACTTATTGCGAGAGATAACAAGAAAACCAGTATGAACCTTGAGATTCGCATATCCCGTCCCCGTAGTATTATATTTTTGGAATGCTGAAAATTTAGTTTTGTTTTTTGATATTGTCAAATTTTTCTATAGGAAATTTCCTTAAAATAAATCGGTAATTGAAGGGTTTTCGTGTAGGCATTTGTTTTTGTTTGTTTTGGCAATGTCGATTTTTTTCTCTGATATAATGCGGGAATGACGGAATTTACCGGAACCTTTATAGTCGTTTTTGGAATTTATGTGCTGGCGATGCTGGGCATTGGCTGGGCGTCGTCGCGCAAGGTCGAGTCTTCGGAAGGATTTTTTCTGGCGGATCGTTCTTTCAAGGAATGGATCACGGCGATCGGTTCGACCGCCAGTTCGGAGAGCGCCTGGGCGGTGATGGGCACGGCGGGTCTGGCTTATAAGGAAGGTTTGTCGGCCTGGTGGTTCCTGCCGGGTTGCTTGCTCGGCTATGCGCTGAACTGGTTTTTCATCGCCGAACGTTTGCGCAAGGTGTCGCATGCGAAAAACGCGGTGACTCTCCCGGATTATCTGGAATCGCATTTTGGTGCGGAGGCGCGGACTCTTCGCATTCTCGCCGTCTCTATCATCTTCCTGTGCATGATGGCTTATGTTGCGGCGCAGTTGACGGCGATCGGCAAAACCTTCGATGCGGTCTTTGACGTGTCCAGCCTGTGGAGCATTCCCATCGGCGGCGCGATCATCGTCAGCTACACGATGATGGGAGGCTTCCGCGCGGTGGCCTGGACGGATTTCATTCAGGGCCTCATCATGGTCGGTGCCTTGACGGTTTTATCCCTGACCGCCCTCTATTCGCTCGGCGGTTTCTCCGGCATGGCGGCGGCGGTGACGGCGGAGAACCCGAACGCTCTCACCTGGATGGGCGGCAAATCCTTCAGCGTGTTTCTCGGTTCGGTGGTGGGTCTGCTCGGCATCGGCCTCGGTTATCCCGGTCAACCGCATGTGCTCAACCGCTTCATGGCGGCGAAGGACACGCGCACCATCGAGCGCGGCGTGTGGATCGCGCTGGGCTGGGGATTGCTGATGTATTCGTCGGCGATTCTGCTGGGCATCTGCGGTCAGGCCCTCTATCCCGGTCTGGAAGACGCCGAGCATCTGTTCCCGCGCGCGGCGCAGGATTTACTGCCGGCGGCGCTCACTGCAGTGGCGATCACCGGGATTCTGGCGGCGATCATGTCCACGGTCAGCGCCCAGATCGTCGTCGCCGCGTCGTCAGTGGCGCACGATCTTTATTCAAAAATAATGAAGCGGGATCTGAGCCCGGAAAAGTTCATCTATATCAGCCGCGCCACCATTCTGGTTTTGGGCGTCGGCTCCTGCCTGATCGCCCTGACGGAAACGCGGGTGATTTTCTGGTTCGTGCTGTTCGCTTGGTCGGGGCTGGGCGCCAGTTTTGGCCCTTTGATTTTATGGACTCTGTATTCGGATCGGGTGACGCGCCAGGGAGCGATTGCAGGGATGGCGACGGGTTTTCTCGTGACCATTGCATGGAAAGCGACAGGTTTGTCCGACAGCGTCATGTACGAACTGCCTCCCGCCTTCGCCCTGTCCGCTCTGGCGATCTGGTTCTTCAGCCGTCGACCTGATGCGCAAGGACAGACTCGCTAAATTCTTCTCTCCAGTTGACGGAAAATCAGAGCCAGGCCCAGCGCGCTGGCGATGCACAGCCAGCTGAAGACGTCGCCATAGCGTGTATAGAAAGTTCGCGGGCCGTTGTTGGGACGGATGGAGGCGACGATCAACTCCTTCTTGAAAATCTGCGAGGTGGTGCGAATCGCGCCGTTGCGGTCGATCACGCCCGACACCCCGGTATTCGCCGCGCGCACGATGGGCATGCGGTTTTCGACGGCGCGCAAGGCCGCCATGCTGATGTGCTGATAGGGCGCGGCGCTGTCGCCGAACCAGGCGTCGTTGGTGATGTTGACCAGAAAACCCGCGCCGTTGGCGGCGAAACCGCGCATCAGGTCGGGGAAGATCAATTCGTAGCAGATGGAGACGCCGAAGCGTTCCGCCTTGATGTCGAAGACGCGGGCTTCCTCGCCGGTGCCAAAATTGCCGATCGTCTCCACCATCTTCTCGACAAAAAACAGGATCGATGCAAACGGAACGTATTCGCCGAAGGGCACCAGGTGCATTTTGTCGTAACGACCGAGCGCTTCACCCTCTGCAGATATATAGAAAGCGCTGTTGAAGAGCTTGCGCCTTCCTTCTTTGAATTCCGCGTAGGGACTGCCCACCACCAGCGCGGTATTGGCTTCCTTCGCCAGATTCAAGACCTGAGCGGAGCCGCCTGGGTCGCGTCCCATATAGAACGGCGTCGCCGCTTCCGGCCAGACGATCAGATCGGCCTTGCCCAGAGCCGCCGCGCGGGTCAGTTCCTGATAGACCTGCATGATTTTTTCCTGATGCGCGGGATTCCATTTCTCCGACTGGTCGATGTTGCCTTGCGCCAGAGCCACGCGCAGGGCCGGGCCCTCCTGCATCGCCGTCGTCGTCGCCGGGTAAGCCTGCCATCCGAAGCCCGCCCACAGCGCGGGCAATAGGAAGGCCGTGCCAAGGAAGGCCAGAAGTTTTTGCCGGGCCATCGCTTTTTGAGCGGCGTAAAAGATCGCCGCGTTCACATAGACGATCAGCCAGGTCAGGCCGAACACGCCGGTGTATTCCGCCCCCTGTATGATGATGGGCGCGTTGAACTGCGAGTAGCCCAGTCCCAGCCAGGAGAAGGCCAGCGGCGTGAAGCTCGAACGAAAATAATCCAGCGAGGTCCAGACCAGCGGCGCGAGCAGAAAGAAGTGAAAATCGTTTCCGCGACTCCACAGCGTCGTCGCATAGGCAAACAGGCCGATAAAGACGCTCAGATAAGCCGCCATCAGCGCCAGAACAACATAGCTCAGCCAGACGGGAAGATTGCCGTAATGGATGATGGTGTTCGTCACCCACTCCAGCCCGCTGAAGTAAAAAGCGAATCCGCAGGTCAGCCCCAGCAGAAAAGCGCGTTGCGGCGATTGATTTTTGAGCGCGAAAAACAACGGGATCAGAGCGATCCAGGCGAGGAAATTCAATTGAAATTTCGGAAAAATCGTCGTCAGGATAACGCCGCTCAGCAGGGCGAAAAAAAAGGAGCGATTAAAAAAACGCGATTCGATTATGAATTTCAATGTTTTTCGGTTATAGTATAGGAAACTGCCAGAAGAGAGCTTAAAGAAAGTTTATTTTGACGACACAACAAGAATTAATCAATAATTTTAAGAAGATATGCATTTGCAAGGGCATAACGGGCCGTTCTGTGAACAAAGCCATTGCCGATGGCTGCATGTCTTTTGAAGCGGTTCGAAAGAAAATCGGGGCGGGTACCGGTAATTGTCATGCGAAACGCTGTCGTGAAAAAATTGAGAAAATGATCCAGGATTATCGTGAATCGACTAAAATCGGGGCCTGAATCGCGCTGAACCGATCCATACACTCTTTCAATCACTTCAGATGCTGACTGACCGCCTGTGAGATTCGATCCAGACCCTTCTGAATCGTTTCTATAGAAGCGGCGAAGGACATCCGCGCATTTTCATCCGCTCCAAACGCCACCCCCGGCACCAGAGCCACCTTGGCTTCCTTGAGTAAAAACTCCGCAAAATCCAGAGAACCTTCAATCTTCTTACCGTTCCAGACTTTTCCATAGTTGCCTGAAAAATTTGGAAACGCATAAAACGCTCCCACCGGATTGTAGCAGGAGGTCCCTTCTATTTTATTCAAGCCGCCGATCATGATATCGCGCCTGCGCTGGAACTCTTCCACCATTTGCCGGATCGGTTCCATCGGCCCGGTCAGCGCCGCGACGCTCGCGGCCTGCGAAATCGAGCAGGGGTTGGACGTGCTCTGGCCCTGCAACTTGGTCGCCTGCTTGATGATGTCCGCATCCGCCGCCATGTAGCCGATGCGCCAGCCCGTCATGGCGTAGCTTTTGGACGCGCCGTTGATGACCACGCAATTCTTCTGCACTTCCTTGTCGATGGAGGCGATGCTGAAATGCTCGAAGCCGTCGAAAACGATTTTGTCGTAAATTTCATCCGAGATGATGAGCAGTTTGTGGCGCAGGGCGCATTCCGCCAGTTTTTCCAGTTCGGCTTTAGAGTAGGCCGATCCCGTCGGATTGGACGGGCTGTTGATGAGGATTGCGCGGGTGCGAGGGGTTACAGCCTCGTCGACCTGTTCCGGCAGAATCTTGAAATCATTTTCTTCTCTCCCGGGAACGATGACCGGTTGCGCGCCGGACAGCGTGACCATCTCCGGAAACGACACCCAGTAAGGCGCGGGAATGATGACCTCGTCGCCTTCTTCCCACAGCGCTTGCGCGAGATTGTAGAAGGAGTGTTTTGCCCCGCAGGAAACGAGAATATTGTCCGCAGTGTATTCCAGCCCCGAGTCATTCTTGAGCTTGGAAAGAATCGCATCCTTCAGTTCAACCGTCCCGCCGACCGGCGTGTAATGCGTCAGGTTCGCTTCGATGGCGCGAATCGCCGCCGCCTTGATATGTTCCGGCGTGTCGAAGTCCGGTTCCCCGGCGCCAAATCCGATGACATCCTCCCCCTGTGCTTTCAGGGCTCGCGCCGTCGCGTCGATGGCCAGAGTCATGGAAGGTTTAACTGAGAGTACCCGTTGCGCAAATTTCATAAAAATAATTTTTAGAAAAGGTTTTTAAGTCTCTGGTCAGCTACCGTTTATCTTGAAAAACTCTAGAAGCCTGATTGAGCCGCGTTAACTTTTGTAAAAGGTTTGAAGTCTCAATTCAGCTATCGTTTATTTTGAAAAATTCCAGAAGCCCGATCAAGCCGCGTTAACTCTTGGAAAAATTTTGCAGGCGCTAGATTCAGCCACTATTTAAACTGCTTTTTCAGCCCGGTCAATCAAATCTTTTGAAATATTTTCAGGCTTGATTGCGAGCGTGCAAATTGCTTTTAGAGGCCGCTCAATTCAGCGAATCCGCGGGAGACCGATTCCGGGACCAGTTCCCTGAAATCTCCGTTATGCTTGGCGATTTCCTTCACAAAGCTGGAGCTGAGAAACGAATATTCCTGGCTTGGGATCATGAACAAAGTTTCGATGGATGCCTTCAGGCGTCGATTCATCAGTCCCATCTGCAATTCCAGTTCGAAGTCGCTGACCGCGCGCAGGCCCTTGATGATGACCGTCGCCTCGTTCGCCGTCGCAAAATCAATCAGCAGATTGTCGAACGAGCGCACCTCCAGATTGTCCAGTCCCGACGTGGCCTCCTGAATGAAGCCGACGCGATCCTCAATAGGGAAGAGCGGATTCTTTCTCGGGTTCAGCGCCACCCCGACAATCAGCTTGTCGAAAATTTTAAGAGCGCGACGAATGATGCTGAGATGGCCATTGGTTACGGGGTCAAAGGTTCCCGGATAGATCGCGATTCGTTTCATAAAAAAATATTTAGAGCGCAACTTATGGAATTCAACCTGTCCCGAGCGTCAAAAACTGCTGTAAATGAGTCGGTACGCCGATGGCAGGGTGCAACCAGTGTGCGCGATTGAAAATAGGATTAAAAACTGAAACGACAATTAAAAACGCTGATTATATCCAAAAAGCCCTGCACAACCAAGCAAAACGGGGAAAAAGTTAATGGCCGCTTCAGGCGCAAGCTGGATCTTTCGAGAAGGGTCGGGGTGGGGAAAGACCCCGTGCTGTTTCCTATAGATATAGAAACATGAGAGTTTCCAGCGTATCGGGTCATTAGAGTTCCGATATGCAGTCCGGTCTGTGCGCTTGCAGTGACTCCTCGCCGCTTAAACAGGTTGCCCGCACCCGTTATCAAACCGTCCGATCCCAGGCAAGTTGAACCACGTATTACCGGCATTATTCCAAAGCCGCTAAGGTTATAATTTAGCCCGATTAGACATGTGTCAAAATAGACTCATAAAAAATATTATTTTATAATTGACTCTTGATTGGAATTTTTCTAGTATTTGGTCATACACTCGGTAAAGGAGGCGCTCAAATCCATTAGTTCTAATTTTTTTTCACTCAGGATGAATTGAGCGACCACCCTTTTAAGGCCTGTAATAAGCGGTAAAACGAAAGTATTCGAGTTTAGGTTTTTGAGCGGGACATGTTTTGGATTTATGTTTTGTGATAAAGTAGTAGTCAGTAAGAAGTTCTTAGGTAGTATTTTTTGTTAGTAGATTTTATTAATAGCTAGGTTTGTTCTTAGTTTGGTCCAACGTTAATTTTAAGGAGACGTGCATGAGACTTAACAGGAGGAAATTCTTGCAAGTGAGCGCTGGCGTAGCGACAGCTATGGCGTTGTCTAGCAAGAAAGTGGGAGCACAGTTGAAGCCGGTAGTAAAAGTAGGCAATCCGTTGGAAGCGTATCCGGATCGTCGCTGGGAGGAAGTATATCGAGATCAATATAAGTATGAGCGTTCGTTCACGTATTGTTGTTCGCCGAACGACACGCATCAATGTCGCGTTCGCGGCTTTGTGCGTAACGGCATTCTGATGCGTATCGAGCAAAACTATGACCATCACAAAGTACGCGATTTGTACGGCAACCAGGCAGACGCCGCGTGGAACCCACGCATGTGTTTGCGCGGTATGACCTTCCCGCGTCGCGCGTATGGTCCTTATCGCAACAAGTACCCGATGATTCGTGTTGGCTGGAAGCAATGGGCTGATGACGGATTCCCTTATCTCGACAAGGAGAATCGGGAAAAATATAAGTTCACGAGCCGCGGCACGGACGAATTCGTTCGTATGACGTGGGATCAAACGTTCACGTACCTCGCAAAAGGCCATGTTGCTATCGGTAAAGCATACAGCGGCGCTCGCGGCGCACAGCGTTTGAAAAACGAAGGCTATCAGCCTGAGATGATCGAAGCCATGGGCGGATCCGGCGCGCGCGTAATGAAGTATCGCGGCGGCATGGGTCTGTTGGGCGTTGTTGGTAAGTACGGTATCTACCGACTTGCTAACATGGCTGGCTTGTTGGATTCGATCGTTCGTGGTCGTGGCCCGGGTCAGGTATTGGGCGGCCGCGCATGGTCGAACTACACCTGGCATGGCGACCAGGCTCCGGGTCATTCCTGGACGCATGGTATGCAGACCTCGGACATCGACTTTGCTGACCATCGTTATGCAAAGTTGACGATCCAATGGGGTAAAAACCTGATCGAAAACAAAATGCCTGAAGCGCATTGGTACACGGAGATCATGGAGCGTGGTGGTACGCTGGTATCTATCGCACCTGAGTACAATCCTCCTGCGACGAAGGCCGACTACTGGATTCCAGTACGTGCGGGTCTTTCCGACACGGCTCTGTTTCTGGGCTGTGCAAAGATCATCATGGACGAAGGTCTGGTAGACGTGAACTACGTGAAGGAATACACGGATATGCCTTTGCTGGTTCGAACCGACAACCTGATTCGACTGCATCCGGATGATTTCATTCCCGGCTACCGCAACCAGGATCTCCCGAAAGACGGCTTCACCACCAAGTGGATGAAGAACTTCAATCGAGAGAAAATGCCTGACTTTGTGGTCTGGGATTCGAACACCGACAAACCAGTCGCAATCACGCGTGAAGATATCGGCGCCAAGATGCGTAAAAAGAACATCGACCCGGTATTGGACGGCGTATTTGACGTAAAACTCGTCAATGGCAAAACCATCACGGTAATGCCATTGTATGAAATGTATAAAATCCACCTGAAGGATTACGACATCGACACGACGAACCAGATCTGTCATGCGCCGAAGGACTTGATCGTCCGTCTGGCTCGCGACATGGGTACGATCATGCCGGTTGAAATCCACTACGGTGAAGGTATCAACCATTACTTCCACGCTACGATGCATAACCGCGCTTCGTATGTGCCGCTGATGTTGACGGGTAACGTCGGACCGAAGGGTTCGGGTTCTCACACATGGGCAGGTAACTACAAAGCTGGTAACTATCAAGGCTCCCATTGGTCGGGACCTGGATTCGCATCGATGGTTGCGGAAGATCCTTTCAACCCGGTACTTGACATTGCCAAGAACTCGGACTGGAAGAATATTAAAGGTTACCTGAAGGGTGAGGAAGTGAGCTACTGGGCGCATCGTGACAAGGCGTTGATCGTAAATACGCCGCGTTATGGTCGTAAAGTGTTCACGGGTCGTTCTCATATGCCGACCCCTTCGAAGTTGATTTGGTTCGTTAACGTTAACGTAATCAACAACGCAAAATGGTTCTACGAGCTGGTGTTCAACACGAACAACAACGTAGACATGATCGTAGCGCAGGACATCGAGTTTACCGGTTCCTGCGAATACTCGGACATCGTTTTGGCTCCAAACTGCTGGGCGGAGTTCGAGAGTTACGAGATCACCTCGGCATGTTCCAACCCCTTCCATCAGATCTGGGGCGGCACGGGCATTAAGCCGATCTTCGATACGATCGACGACAACTTGATTCATCGTGAATTCGCCAGACGTTTGGCGGAAGTAACGGGCGACAAGCGTTTCGCAGATTACATGAAAGTGTATGAAGGCGAAGCTCCAAACCGCACGAAAGCGATGATTCGACGCTTGTTCACGACGTCCACGTCGGGTATGGGTTACAACATCGACGACATCATCAACGGCAAATATGGTGAGCCGGGTTGTTGTCTGTTGCTGTATCGTACCTATCCGCGTTCTCCGTTCTGGGAGATGTACACGGAGTCCAAACCTTTCTACACCCGCCATGGCCGCATTCAGTTCTACAATGACGAGCCGGAAGCGATCGAGTTTGGTGAAAACTTCATCGTACATCGAGAAGGACCGGAAGCTACGCCTTACCTGCCGAACGTCATCGTGTCGACGAATCCTTACATTCGTCCCGACGACTACGGGATTCCGGAAGACGAGCAGGATCCGGATCTTCGCCACGTCCGCAACATCAAGAAGCCTTGGTCTGCGGTTCGAACGACGAAGAACTTCCTGTGGGAGAAGGGTTACCGCTTCTACTGCGTAACGCCGAAATCCAGACATACCGCGCATTCGTCCTGGGCGACGACTGACTGGAACATGATCTGGAACAACAACTTCGGCGATCCTTACCGCATGGACAAACGTTCACCGGGTGTTGGTGAATGGCAGGTTCATATGAACCCGTTCTTGTGTAAGGACCTTGGTATCAACGACGGTGACTATGTGTATTGTGACGCGAACCCGGCTGACCGACCTTACATGGGTTGGAAACCTTCGGATCCGCGCTACAAAGTCGCCCGCCTGATGCTTCGCGCGAAATACAACCCATCTTATCCGTACCACACCACGATGATGAAACATGCAACGTGGCAGTCTACGGAGCGATCGGTTAAAGCGCATGAAGAACGACCTGACGGTCGCGCGATGTCGATGACGACTCCGTATCAATCCAACTTCCGATACGGCGGACAGCAATCGATCACGCGTTCATGGTTGATGCCGATGCAACAGACGGACAGCTTGTTCCATAAAGCGAAATCGAAAATGAAGTTTATGCACGGTTACGAAGCAGATAACCATGCAGTAAACGCAGTGCCGAAGGAAACTTTGGTTAAATTTTCGAAAGCGGAAGACGGTGGATTGCATGGTAAGGGCCTGTGGGAACCGGTCCGAACCGGCTACACTCCAGAGTCTCCGTTGAAAGATCGTTTTGCGGAGATGTACCTTGCTGGTCAGTATGTCCGTGTGAAGATCTAAGTGGGATTCGGGGGTCCCTTGTGGGACCCCCGGTCTTAACTTTAAGATAAACTAACCTTAAACAAGTTTAGGGAGGAAGTATAATGCCTGAGGTCTATAACTGGCAGTTAGGTCGCAAAGCGACGTATGTCTACGAAGAGAAACATCCGAAAGAACAGTTCACCTTCGTATTCAACACGAACCGCTGTATTGCGTGCCAAACCTGCACAATGGCTCATAAGTCAACCTGGACCTTCTCGAAGGGTCAGGAGTACATGTGGTGGAACAACGTAGAAACGAAGCCTTACGGCGGTTACCCGCAGTTTTGGGATTGGAAGATCCTGAAGATGCTGGAGCAGTCGAATCCGGGTCAGAACGTATGGAACGTACGTAAGACGTCTAACAAGGCGATCCACGGCGTTTATGAAGGCGTAACGATTTTCGAAGCGCCGGCAAAAATCGGTCTGAACCAGCAGGCGATCGGTTACGTACCGACAGACGAAGAATGGCGATTCCCGAACTTCGGCGAAGACACCGCACATGGACGAGAGTTCACGCAATCGCGTGAAGGAACGTTCGGCGGCGACAACGGCACGAAGTCGGTATTGCCTGAGCATAAAATCTGGTTTTTCTACCTGCAGAGAATCTGTAATCACTGCACGTATCCGGGCTGTCTGGCCGCTTGTCCGCGTAAAGCGATCTACAAGCGTCAGGAAGACGGTATCGTATTGATCGACCAGAGCCGCTGCCGCGGTTACAAGAAGTGCGTAGAGCAGTGTCCTTACAAGAAGCCGATGTTCCGAGGCACGACGCGTATTTCTGAAAAATGTATCGCTTGTTACCCGCGCATCGAAGGTCTTGACCCGCTGACGGAAGGCGACCAGATGGAGACGCGTTGTATGGCGGCTTGCGTAGGCAAGATTCGTCTTCAGGGTCTGGTGAAAATCGGCAGCAATGGCGAGTGGGCGCATGATCCGGATAATCCACAGTATTATCTGATCCGCGACCGCAAAGTTGCGTTGCCGTTGTACCCGCAACTGGGCACGGAGCCGAACGGATATTATATTCCGTCGCGTCACGTCCCGCGCGCGTACTCGCAACAGATGTTTGGTCCGGGTGTGGATCATTCCATCGACCAGTACATGGTGCCGGATCGAGACCTGTTGGGCGTATTGCAGTTGTTCCGCACGACGCAGAGAATCATCTTCAAATGGAAACGTGAGCCAGGTCCGAAAATTTTCGAGACGAACGTTCATGGCAAGAAGTTTGAGATGTTCAACGACACGGTCATCGGGTTCAACAGGAAGGGCAAAGAAATCATCCGCGTTACGGTTGAAGAGCCTTTCTATGTACGACCTGAAGAAAACGTCGGTGCGTTCTAAGGAACCGCAACTGCGCTCTTGAGCGTATAGCAAACGGACCATCCCCTGCGCGGCCCAGGCCGCGCAGGGTGATACCGCAAACTAAACGGTTGAGAGTCAATAATAAACTCTAACAGTCAAGTTAACTTAGGAGAGCACTGTGAACAGCAAATCTAAAATTGCAATGGCGTTTGTCGCTTCTTGTGCGCTGGGTTTGGGCGTTGCGTCCACCTCCGACGCGGCAGTGATCCAAGCGTTGAAAATTTCTGGGGACATCCCAGGCAATCCGGGCGATGTTTTCTGGTCAACCTACGGGCCGACCCGAGGCAAAGGTTCTCTGATTGAAATGGATCCTCAGATGATTACGAATCCGATGTGGCCGAACCCTGCAGTAAAATGGGTGAACGTCAAAGCGGCTTCAAACGGTAAAGAAGTAGCGGTACGTCTGGAATGGACTGATGGAACGCGAAACGACATCATGGTTCGATCTCAGCAGTATAAGGATCAAGCGGCCATTATGTTTCCGGTGGATCAAACCGGCGAAGAGCCTCCATTCACGATGGGCGGCGACGGTGAGCGCGTGAACATCTGGCAATGGAAAGCAACCTGGGACAAAGAGGGTGCAGGCCGAGCAGGTAATGACGGCATGCAGGATCTCGAAGACCAGTATTTAGACATGGCAATGGGTTCGGGTAGCTACTACATGTATGAGCCGGATGGTAAACTGTCTGGTTTGGACACGTCGCATGAAACCGGAACCAAAGATGCATCCAGAGCAAATCGCGGCGCAGGCGACATCAGCAAGCGCGGCACGCATGTTGACTTTGGAATGGGTAAAAACGAAGGTGTGTTCAATCCGGGTCGGGCAACGGGTAATATCTTGTCTGACGCCAGCCAACGTGTTTCTGCAGTTGAAGATATGAATGCAGAAGGATTCAGCACTCTGACGACTCAAGCGCATCAAGACGTTCAAGGTAAAGGCAACTGGGAAAATAACCGCTGGGCGGTTGTATTCACGCGTTCCTTGACCACGAGCGATGCCAATGATACGCAATTCGGCGGCTCTAAAACGCCAATGGCAATTGCTATCTGGAACGGTCAGAACAAAGAGCGTAACGGCCAAAAAGCGGTAACGCAATGGCACGAACTGCGCTACTAAGCCTGACAGCTTAAATAGCTAATTAAAGACCCAGGGGGGCGCCGTCTTCGACGGTTGCCTTCCTGGGTTTTTTTTGTTCATCCCGGTAGCGTAAAATAATTACTGATATCGTTTGAAAAGCAATTCTCCCCACCATACACCCCACCACAACCGTTCAAGAAACAGACAGGGAGCCAGGATCAGGACACGCGCTGATGTGAAGTTGCGAATAAACTACAGCGAATAGTCGCGGAACTTATCGATTAATATCTGGAATTGGTCGGCAGGGCGAGATTGAAATATTTGCCGCGCTCTTCGAACAGGATGCGGGCTTCGACAAGTTCTTGGGCGGCGCTAAGAAGTTCAGTTTCGGAAGGGGGGGTGCCAGATTCTGTTTCAATGAGTTTACTGACATTGTCGAGAGATCGAGGTTTCTCATTACAATGATTCAGGATATGCGCAGAGACGCCGTCAAAGCGGAAACGTTGCGGCCCTTTGTCATCGCGCCCATCGAACACCGTTACAAAATCCCTGGATTTGGAGAAAAACAAATAAGGGGTGTATTCCGACGCGTGTCGATCCTTCCAATAGGAAACAAATTCGCTGAGTTGAGTTTCCAACTGCGGGCTGACTTTACGCTCAGGCACGACAAACTCAAAATCATAAGCGATCTTCATTAAGTCGAGAGTGTTTTCATCGTAGACATAGGGGTAAGCCACGCCGGGGCCAGTGATCTTGATGCCATACTTGTCCGGACGGGTGAAATAAGGGCTGAAACGTTCCAGCCAGATATTGCCAACAGATATCGGCGGTTGCAGGTGTAATAGCGGGCGTATGATTTCCATCTGGGTCATGAAATCTTCATCGGTCTCTTCGGGAAAGCCGGTGAGGATGCTCCAGGTGACTTCTATTCCATAGTAAAGCGCCCATTTGAGGCAGACCATGTTCTGGATAGGACGCACGCCTTTGTCCATCTCCACAAGCTGATTGGGGCTGAAGCTTTCGATACCGGGTTGAATGACATTGACGCCGCCGCGGGCGATGCGTTCGATCTGGCCCTTGCTGAGATTGCTTTTGATCTCAATGAAGAACTCCATGTCGTAATGCCGGTCGGCCAATTCTCCAAACACAGCATCGACAAACTGATTTTCCAGAATGTTATCCACCAAACGAAAACGATAGCTGTCGTATTTGCTGGACAGTTCCGCCAGGTCCTCCAGCACTCTTTCGGGACTGCGCGCCCTGAATTTCATCGTCGATGCATTCAAACCACAAAAAGTGCAATGGTGTTTCTCGCCCCACCAGCAACCGCGAGCGGTTTCATAAAGAATAATCGGGTTTTCCAAAAAGCGGGACTGCGGGTCAATGGTTCGAATCTCTTCAAAAAAATCGTCGTAGTCAGGGAGCGGGTATTTGTCGAAATCGTGAAACATCTGAAAATTTTCTTCGAAGACGACTTTGTCTTCGCGTCGATGAATCACGCCTTTGGGAATCGGTTCGTTTTTTTCAAGAGCGGTAATGAGAGGGGGCAGGCAGTGTTCCGCCTCGCCGGGCAATGCAAAATCAATCCAGGGAAAAGCGCGGAAATATTCGAGCCCCATCTCGGATTCGAAATTGGCGCCTCCGAAAAGAATTTTTACATTGGGGTGCTTGTCCTTAATCAGTTTGGCAAGGGTGACGCTGGCTAAATTCTGATTGAAGGTCGAGGTGAATCCTACCGCATCGTAATCGCCCCAGGGGCGGCTCTCCGCCGCCCAGTGCAGGAATTCAGGAACGATTCGTTTTTTAAGATCGAGCAAATTTTCCCGAGTGCATCCAATGGATTGGCAAACGTCGTCAATATGCGCGGAGAAGCGCTCCGTGTATTGCTGATTGCCCTCGCTGTCGCCAAACAGAATATCTGAAAACAACCATTCGCCGATAAGGAAACGTTTTTCACACAGCGTGTTGTAAACGTCGGTTCCTATTTGGAAAGCGAAGTGAAGATTCAGGTAATGGCTTTTGGCCTGCCAGTGGTTCGCCTTCAACAACGTGGAGAGAACGCCCAGTTGTATGGAAGGATAAATATGAAAACCGAATGGCATGTTGACCAGAGCGACTTTGTAAGACATACAGCACCGTTGGAATGGGGAAGAATCCGCCCTGTCATCTAATGACAGTGAAGGGAGGATACAGCGAGATTAAGAAACGACAGGCCAGCCGTTTTTCTGCCACGCTTCCATACCGCCATCGCCTACGCAAACGATATTGTCCAGCCCAAGACGCTCCAGCGTTTGAGACGCAAGCTTGGCGCGACCGCCCATCTTGCAGTGGACATAAACGGTGTCGTATTGTTTGAGCTCCTCTGAAATCGCTTCGACATCATCGTGAGGCGTGTTTTGTGCATTATCAATATGGCCTTCGTTGAACTCAGAACGACTTCTCACATCAAGAACCAAATCGTTGTCCTTCTTGTCTTCGAGCCTGTCGTGCAGTTCAGAAATTGAAATGATTTCCATTGCTTCCTCTTCATTGATTGAGTTCATTCCGGCTGTAAAACCGGATCGTATTTACTTGAGTTCTCTATATTAAATTATTTTTACGGAAAAAATAAGATCAATTATAGAAAAATTGACGGGGGCGGTCCAAAGCTGGAGTTGCGGAATAAAATTCCGCCTTGTTTTTGACGCAAGCGAAAAAAAGAATACTGGGATGTAGAAAGACGGAAGCGAGAAAAGCCTTTCATTATCTGCCTTTATCATGGATGCCGTTGCTTGATGACAAGGAGATTTTAGATTTGGTACAGAATTTGCTCTTTACCGGTCAAGACATTAACCAGGAAAACGAATATGCATGAAGGACTCTACATAGCCGCTTCTGCGGGGATCAAGCAACAGGGGAAAATGGACGTCATCGCAAACAACCTTGCGAACCTGAATAACACCGGATTCAAAAAAGACGGTCTGGTGTTTAAAGAGATGATTCCCCCCTTCGATCGGACGAACAGTTTGGAAACCGCGCGAAATGTACTACTGCCAGCGGATATATCCAATGAAAATGTGGCCTACGTTGGGATCAATGAATTTTTCACGGATCACTCGCAGGGCAATTTAACGCAAACCGGAAACACGCTGGACCTTGGGCTGGATGGCGACGGGTTCTTCAAAGTGGATACGCCTGCGGGCATACGTTACACGCGAAACGGAAATTTTAGATTGGACCAACAGAGCCGACTGGTCACACAGGAAGGACTTCCCGTGGTGGCGGCGGGCGGCGGACCGGTATTGATCGACGCTGTAGGAGGGGTCATTTCCATCGCCAAAGACGGAACGGTATCGGTTGGCAACGGTCTCGAAAATGCGGCGGTCGCGGAGATTGAACTGGTCACCATCAAGGACAAGAAGGGATTACAGAAAGACGGCTCGGGACTTTATCAAAACATGAGCGACGAAGCTGTGGAAGAACCGGCCAATGGAGTTTCCATACGCCAGGGTTTTCTTGAATTGTCGAATGTGAATTCTGTAGAAGAAATGACCGACATGATTTCGACGATGCGCGCATTTGAAGCGTATCAAAAGGTCATTCAGGCAATAGACGGCGCGGACGAACAGTCGGTGAACAATATAGGGCGGGTAGGTTAGGAAGCGTTTAAATCATTCCGGATAAGCCCGGAGGGAAAGGAACCAAGTTTATGATTCGATCTTTATACACAGCCGCAACGGGGATGAATACGCAGGACCTGAACGTGAGCGTTATCGCCAACAACCTGGCCAACGTGAACACGACCGGGTTCAAACGCAGTCGACCGGAATTTCAGGATTTGATTTATCAAAACCTGAGGCTGGTCGGAACGCTGTCTCCAAACGGCAATCAGGTGCCGACAGGCGCGCAACTGGGCCTGGGTTCCAAGACGGCGGCGATTCAAAAAATATTTCTTCAGGGCGATTTTGCGCAGACGCAGAATTCTCTGGACGTGGCCGTTCAAGGGAAGGGCTTTTTTCAAATTCAGCAACCGGACGGAACGACGGCCTACACGCGCGCGGGTTCGTTCAAGCTCGATAACACCGGACAGATCGTGACGGCGGATGGATTGGTTGTGCAACCGGCTCTAACGGTGCCTCAGGATGCCTTGAATATTTCAATTGATCCGCAAGGCTCGGTGTCGGTAACGCAACCGGGTTCGACAGCGCCGACGGTTCTCGGCACTTTGCAAGTCGCGACCTTCCAGAACGAAGCGGGTTTGCAGGCGATCGGTTTCAATCTGTTTCAGGAATCGGACGCGTCGGGAACGCCGACAATCGGCGATCCCGGTTCGGACGACCGGGGCAACACGATCCAGGGTTTTCTGGAATTGTCGAACGTGAGCGTGGTCGAGGAAATGGTCAATCTGATTTCAGCGCAGAGGGCTTATGAGGTCAACTCGCGCACCGTTCAGACGGCGGATGAAATGTTGCAAATCGCAAACAATATGAAACGGTAATTGATCGGACCGCAGGGTCTGACGACATTGGTTTTAAAAGGAGTAAACGTTATGGATGGATACAGAGGGTGGGCCGTTATTTTTGTCGCGACGATCTGGGGCGTGTTTGCAAGCCCTGTATCTGGCGATGCGGCGTTGCTCACTTCCGAGGAAGTTCAAGATGACGCCAGGAATTATTTGATCGAACAATTGGGCGATCTGGGCTATCCGGTGGAAATCGAAGTGTACTACCGCGAGCAGGATTTGGAAATTCCATCAAAACAATTCCACTTGGAATTTGAGGTGGCGGGGCGCCTGAAAGAAATGGGTCGAAATCAGTTGACGGCGACGGTTTACGTTAACAACCAGCGCTATCGAAAATTTCGCGTGTCCACGAAAACGGATGCAATGCTCCCGGTTGTACATACGTCCCGCTCGATTCAACGTGGGGAAATCATTTCTCATGAGGACGTGGAGATCGAACGCGTGAGAACGCAGAGACCGATTCGTAATGTCGCCATTTCGCTGGAAGATGTTTTGGGTAAGGAGGCTTCTAGAAACCTTCCTGCAGGCCGGCAGATTCGTATGAACTCGGTGAAACGACCGCCCTTGATTGAGAAAGGAGCGCACCTTTTGATCGTTGCGCAAAAAGGTCTCATGCGCATCACAGCGCCCGGAACGGCGCGGGAGCAGGGATTCAAAGACAGCATGATTCCCGTAGTCAATTTACAATCGAAAAAAATCGTCTATGGACGGGTGTTGGACGCCAACACAGTCGAGGTGAATTTTTAATGAAACTTAAAACACAGTCATTCAAAGTACCGACAATCTGCGCCCGAATACTGGCTTGCCTGGCGGCTACCATGCTTGCCTCCTGTGCGGGCTCGCAACGCGCGGTGGACCCGGCGGCCACTGTGGTTCCCGATAAAATTTATGAGGTAGCCAGCAATAATGAAGAAGGTTCGCTCTGGCCGGGAGACACGGCGAAGAATTTATTTTTTGAAGATACGAAAGCCCAGAAAGTCGGAGACATTGTGACGGTGACGGTCAATGAATCGGCGACGTCGTCGCAAACCGCGACCACGAATACATCGCGCTCCTCAAACACCTCCGTATCCACGGGGCCGGTGCTTGGTTTGCCGGGCAACCTGGGCATCCAGAATTTCCTCAATATGGGGACTTCGTTTGATCCCAATATCGGCGTGGCATCGACGGACCTGAGCCATCAAGGCAACGGCACCACCACGCGCAACGGTTCGTTGACGATGACGCTCTCTGCGCAGATCACCCAAATTTTACCAAACGGGAATTTGCACATTGAAGGAAAACGTTCGGTCACCGTCAATAACGAAGAACAGTACATGATCCTCACCGGCGTGATCCGGCCGGAGGATGTGGGTTTCGACAATACAATCAGTTCAACTTTGATTGCCAATGCGTCGATAACCTATTCAGGGAGCGGCGATATTGCCGATCCTCAACGCGTAGGCTGGATGGCGAAAGTCATCAGCTACATATGGCCGTTCTAAATGAGAACAAGGTAATGAAAACCCTTTTAAAATTAATTCACCCCGGAACATTGATCGGTCTTTACTTTCTGTACGGTTGCACCGCCGATGTGAACAGCCTCACAGGCCCCAGCAATTTAGGAAATACTCTGGCGATTTCCGCCTTTTACGGATCGGCAGGAGTGCCGACCGGAGGAGGGCAGGCGACGATTCGCGTTGAGGTGACCAATGCAAACGGCCAGGGCGTGAATGGAGCGACGATACTTTTGACGACGACTCTTGGATCTCTTAATAACACAACTTTAACGACGGTGAATGGCGTGGCGAATGCGGTCTTAACTTCTGGCGCCAACGCGGGCATGGCCTATGTGGTCGCCAGCGTGGACAACGTGACGGCGACAGCCGCCGTACCCATCGTGGTGATCTAATCCTATGAACTCATCAATTGCAGGGCATCAACAAAAAACAAACAACCGAATGCCTCTGGTAAGGCGCATGTGCCTTGCGATCTGGGGAGCGCTGATCATCGCATCCTGCACCAACGATCTGTTCGAATCGGGCAATCCGCTGGCTCCGTCTGCAGTCATGTTTGTGACGCCGGAGAACAGCACGATTGCGGCGGCGACGACCCTGGCGCTAACCATCACCGGGGGAGTGACGCCTTATCAGATCACCGACGATGTTGCGGGAAGCGGAACGCTCACGGCGACGGGTCAGCAGACATTCACATTCTCTGCGGGCGTGGCGGGGACGACCTACACGATCACCGTAGTAGACGCAGAGGGCACGACCGACACGGCAGTGGTGGATGTGGTCTAAGGTCGAAGCGACACAGATTTTTTTATAATCAGATTATTTTCAACTGGAACTCTTATGAAACGAAATTCAAGCGCCTTCAAAATCATTCCCTGGCTGATTCTATTTATGCTCGCGGCCTCTCAGGCGGAAGCGGCGCGAATCAAAGACCTGACGCAGATTCGCGGCGTGCGAAGCAACCAGCTGGTGGGCTTCGGTCTGGTCATCGGTTTGACCGGGACAGGCGACAGCGCGACCAACGTGTTCTTTTCAATTCAGACCATGGTCAGCATGTTGAAGAAAATGGGCGTGACCGTTCCTGCAAATGAAGTCGATCAGTTGAAATTCAAAAACGTGGCGACCGTTATGGTCACTGCCAGCTTGCCTGCTTTTGCGCATCAGGGCGATAAGATAGACGTGACGGTTTCTTCCGTGGGCGACTCAAAAAGTCTCCAGGGCGGAACCTTGTTGATGACGCCCTTGAAAGGACCGGACAGCAAGACCTACGCGGTCGCGCAAGGGCCGATCTCTATCGGGGGATTTTCGGTTTCCGGGCAGGCCAGGGGCGTGCAAAAGAATCATCTCACCGTGGGCCGCATTTCCAACGGGGCCTCAGTTGAAAAAGAAATCAATGTGAAATTTAACACCAAGGAGGAAATCCTCTTTGCCTTGAAGAAAACCGATTTCACGACCGCCAGCCGAATCGCGCAAAAAATAAACGATCAGTTGAAAGATGTTTACGCCAACGTGGTGGACGCCCGTTCCGTCAAGGTCAACGTGCCCGAAGAATACATCGGCAACACCTCGGCCTTCGTCACGACCATCGAAGGACTGGATGTGGCCCCGGATGTTTCAGCGCGCGTCATCATCGACGAACGCACCGGAACCATCGTGATGGGCGAGAACGTGCGAATCTCCACCGTCGCCGTTGCGCATGGCGCCTTGTTCATTCAAATCAAGGAAGAACCCATCGCTGTGCAACCCGAGCCGTTAACGGTCTCCGAAGGCGCTCAGACCGCCATCCTTCCACGAACCCGGATTGCGGTGGAAGAAGGGCAGGACAAACTGGTTGTGGTTCCGACAGGGATTTCCCTGGGCGAAGTGGTGAATGCATTGAACTCCATCGGCGTGACTCCGCGTGATCTGATTGCGATCATGCAATCCATCAAGGCATCGGGCGCCTTGCATGCCGAGCTTGAAATTTTATGAGGACCGGCAGATTTGATCGTGGCGGGGAGGAAAAATTTTCCTTCCCGCCTTTTTTTTATTCTTTTCCTGTTGAATCCGGGAAAAATAATTACTTGAAAACCCCTTTGTTTGCAAGCGTTTCGCAGGGCCTCGTTGTTTTGTCAAAGTGGTGGATAGGCTTTGGCATATGGCTTGCAAATTCCATTATTAATATTAAAAGGCAAATCGCCAAAGGCAGGTTATGGATAACTCGTTTCCCTTAAATACGCAGACCGACATTTTCTCTACCATGGGAATGAAGAAGGCCATGCAACTGCGCGAGCAGGCCGGTTCCGTGGATTCGCAATCCAAGCAACAGTTGAAGGAACTGGCGACGCAGTTTGAGTCCGTCTTCTCTCAGTACCTGATGAAGTCCATGCGCGAGACGGTTCCCAAAACGGGAATGCTGGACAGCTATGCGACCAATATGTACGAGCAAATGCTGGATGAAGAGTTTGCGAAGGAATCGTCCAAGAGCCAGGGCATCGGCCTTGCGGATATGATCTTCAATGAACTCAGTCGAAAAGACGACATCCTCAAGGGCATTATCGAGCAACCGACCGTTGATTTATCCACGCCTCCTAAATTTTATGATCTTAATGTGGAGAGAGCTAATGAAACAGCTCGTGCAAAGTCTGTACGCGGTGCTGACCGAGAAGGTTCGGGTTTATGATCGTTTTATTGCCTGCATGACGGAAGAGTGGAAAGGCTTGACGCAGTATTCGCTGACGGACTACCAGAAGGCGACCGAGCAGAAGGAAAAATTGATCGCCGAAATCGAAGGACTGGAGAACCGACGCCTGCGAGTGATGAAGAGCATCATGAAAGCGGCGGGCGCTTCGGGAGAGATCACTTTGAAAATGCTGATACAAAAACTGCCAGAAACTGTTGCAAACAAATTCGCGCAGACGCGCCGTGAGATCCTCAAACGGATCGACGAAATCAATCTCATGAATCAAAAAATTAAAACATTGATGGAGCGTTCTTCGCAGTCGTTTCAAAAATCAATGGCCTTCGTGCATTCAGTGGATCAGCAGGCGAATGCGCCTTACCAATCCAATGGCAAATTTTCCCAGGGAAAATTTCAGAGCCGTCTGGTGAGCGTCAACGCTTAAAGGCTCAGGCAAACTGTTATGACGACTAATATCTTCAGCGTATTGAATACCGGGCGGGTCAGCCTGCTCGCGCAACAACTGGCTCTCGAAGTAACCGGCCAGAACGTTGCGAACGCGCAGACGGAAGGCTACTCGCGCCAGCAGGTGACCTTCGAGGCCAACTCACCGCGTCAGACGGCGCAAGGGCCTCTGGGAACCGGCGTGACCGTCAGCGGCATCGAACGCTTCCATGACAGTTTTCTGTTCAAACAAATATTATCTGAAGGCGACCGCACGGGAAACTATCAGGTGCGCAAGGACGTATTCGACCAGCTGGAAATTTTGTTCAACGAAAATTCCGGCGGAAGCCTCAATGCAGAATTGAGTTCCCTGTTCACCAGCATGCAGGATCTGGCGACCAATCCGAGTGGATTGCCGGAGCGCTCCAACGTCATCGCACGCGGGCAGGAATTGTCGCATATGTTCAACAGCATTGGCGATCAGTTGTTCTCGATTCAGCGCAATCTGGATTTGGTGATGGAAGATGAGATCACCCAGATCAATACGCTGTCGACGGAAATTTCCAATCTGAATCGCGCCATCCATCAAAGCGAACCGGGCAATGCGAAAGCCAATGACCTGAGGGATTCGCGCGATCGTTTGATTCAGCAACTTTCGGAGAAGATAGACATTCAGCAGGTGGATGAGGTGGAAGGTTTGGTCAGCATCACCCTGAGCGGCGGTATCCCTCTGGTTCTGCGCGATATCACCTTCCCGATCAGCACGCAGTTGAACGGTAACAACAACGCGTTTCGCGACGTTGTGATCAGCAATGGCGCCGGATCAACGACCAACATCACCAGCGGTATCCAGGGCGGTCGGCTGAAAGGCATCATCGACATGCGCGATGTTGAGGTGGCGGGCATCAAGGATGAGCTGGACCGCATGGCGGCCTCTCTGGTGCGCGAGATCAATAAACTGCATCAACAGGGCTTCGGTCTGGACGGTTCCACGGGCAATAATTTTTTCACCCCGCTCACGCCTTCGGTGAAGACCAATGTGAACAACACGGGTGCGGCGACGGTCTCGGCGGTCAACGCCAGTCCTTCCACCACTTCGATTGACAAATATGAAATCACCTTCACCGGCTCCAACAGTTTCACCCTGCAAAATTTAACGACCAACGCGAGTTCGGGAACCTTCACTTTCACCGCGGGAAGCGCGTTCAATCTGGCGGGCGGGCTGGCGGTGACGATATCCGGTTCCGCCGCAGTCGGCGACAAATTCAAATTATCGCTTTCTGACAACGCGTCGCGCAATATGTCGGTTTCGACCGACGTTTCGACCAATTCCCAAAAAGTGGCGGCGGGTTCGTCTTCTAACGGCAATGGCGCCAACGCGCAGGCATTGGCAAATTTGCAGGAGAGTCTGCTGTTCAATGGAACCAGTCTGGATCAGACCGGTTCGGGGATGTTCACCTTCGATGAATTTTTCAACGCCATTGTCAGCGATATCGGAATCAAATCATTTTCCGCGCAGACAACGATGAGCCAGCAGGAAGGGGTGACCTTGCAATTGAACGCGCGACGCGAAAGCATCTCAGGCGTTTCGATTGATGAAGAAATGATCAATCTGGTCCGTTTCCAGCAATCCTTCAATGCCTCGGCGCGTCTCATCACCACCGTTCAGGAGATGATGGATATTCTGGTCAACCGTATCTGAAGTTTGGGAAGTTCCCAGGTTTAATTAATTAAGGAATAACGCTCATGGTTACGAGAGTTACCGCCAAAGCCGTACAAGACAGCACATTACGAAATGTTTTCCGCATCACGGAGAACCTGTTCAATGCGCAAAAGCAGATTTCCACGGGAAAGAGAATTCTGAAGCCCTCGGACGATCCCAGCGGTATGCGGGATTCTCTGGCTCTGCGTTCGAGCATCAAACAACGCCAGCAGTTCGTTCGCAATATTGAAAACAACCGCATCTTTATTCAAAGCGCCGACACGGCGTTGAGCACGGTTGGCAGCGCTCTCAATCGCTCTAAAGAACTGGCGATCCAGGGGCTGGCGGGAACGGCCACTTCGGCGACTCGAGATTTCGCCGCAGGAGAGGTCGACAAATTATTGCAGGAAGCCTTGCAGGCGGGAAACACCAAGGCGAAGAACCAATACGTTTTTTCTGGGACACAGACGCGCACCTCGCCTTTTGAGTTGAGCGCTTCTGGGGCGGTGTACAAGGGCAATACGGAAAATTTCACCATTGCGGTGGCGAGCAATACTTCGCTTGAATTTGCCCTGCCCGGTTCCGATGTGCTGGCGGTGGATTTAAACCCCTCTGTTACTACAGCTACGGCTCTTTCCAGCATGAATGGCGGAACCGGGGTGAGCGCGGGTACATTCACCCTGACCGATCGGGGCGGCAACAGCGCAACGATACTGGTGAGCGCGGGACAGACTCTGGGAAACGTGATCTCTTCTATCAATTCGGCAGGACTGAACATCACAGCTTCGATCAATTCGAGCAACAACGGCATTCAGCTGGTGGACTCCAGTTCCGTCATCACCGGCGAGCTTGTTGTCGCCGAAGTTGGAACCGGAACGACGGCGTCCGAACTTGGTATTTTTGGTTCGCGCGACGGCAATCTGGTTGGAACCGACATCAATCCGGTCATCACTTCGACGACCCAGATTTCACAATTAAAGAATGGCGCGGGTCTCACTCTGGGCGACATCAGTATCGTCAACGGCGCCGCCTCGGGGACGGTGAGTCTGGCTTCAGCCGCGACGATTGGTGACGTGCTCAACACGATCAACGCCGCGGGATTCAATGTGACGGCAAGCATCAACTCGGCGGGTAATGGATTGCGGATCGCGTCGAACAGTTCCACAACGGTTGCGGTGGTCAACGACATCGGTACGGGAACCACGGCGGAGAGCCTGGGCCTGGGAGGCGGACTGAATGTTCTGAACACTTTGTTCGACCTTAAAAACGCATTGGAGCGCGACGATAACAGCGGCATCCTTGCCAGTCTGGCGAACCTCGATTCCGCGCTGGCGGCGGTGAATGAATCGCGCGCGATCATTGGAAGCGTTCAGGGAAGAATCGATTCGACGGCAAACGTTCATGCCCAGGAAATCGTTTTTCAAAAAGAACAGATCTCTAATATCGAGGACGCCGACCTCACCGAGCAGGCTTCGGAACTGGCCAATCTGGAATTTGCATTGCAGGCGACGCTCAGTTCCACGGCGCGCATCATCCAACCCACCTTGCTGGATTTTCTCCGCTGATCGTTCCGATCAACAGCGCTATCACAATCTTGGTTTGAATAGAAGGCGGGATCGCCTTTGTCAGGTCCTGCGGATGGGTAGCTTGGTTCCGATGGTTCCCAACCGATTGTTTACGATGGGTAGGTCGATCGTGAAGTTGGCCCCACGTTGCGGAAGGTTTTCCGCTTCGATGGAACCGCCGTGCTTTTCGATGATGGAATGGCAGATGCTCAGCCCCAGACCGGTTCCCTGATCTTCCGGTTTTGTGGTGAAGAAGGGTTCGAATAATTTTTCCAGATCGCTTTCCTCGATACCGTATCCGGTATCTTTGAATTGGATGCGCAGGGTGTTCGGGTTGTTCAGTTTGAATTCATCGCGTTTGAATATGCGCCGGTCCTTCGTGTGCATGGAAGTAGAAACGGTTAGCGTGCCGCCATTGGGCATGGAGTATTTGGCGTTGTTGATCAAGTTGAGAAACACCTGCCGCATTTGATCGGTGTCGATCAAAATATCCGGTAGCTTGAGGGCCAGTTGTTTTTCCACGTTGATCGATTGCAGGTGAAGGTCTTTTTCCATGACCGACAGCACCGACTCCAGCACGACGTTGATCTTCTCCTTTTTGAGTTCAACATCCTGCTTGCGCGATAGTTTCAAAAGACTGCTGATGATTTTTTCAATGCGATGCACTTCTTCCATGATCGATTTCAGATCATCGGCCAGAACCGGGTCATTTTTGCGTTCCATCAGCAGAGCCTGGGAATGACCGGATATGATATTCAGAGGATTCAGTATTTCGTGGCAGACTCCAGCGGCGAGACGTCCAATCCCGGCGAGTTTTTCCGAGCGCAGGATTTGCGTTTGAGCGGATTGAAGTTTACGCAGGGATTCCTGCAAGTCGTCATGCGATTGCTTCAGCTGGTTCTCGGCAAGCAGGCGCATTTCCCCTTCGTGCGCAATTTTCAAACAATAGCGAAAACTGTTGATAAGAGCGCTGCCGGATAACTTGTCTTTGTTGAGGTAGTCGTTGGCTCCGGCTTTCATGGCCTGAACTGCGATTTCCTGGTCGCCGTGCCCTGTCAGCAGGATGAGCGGCAGGTTCGCCCATTGACTGCGCACCCTGCGAATCAGTTCCACTCCGTCGGTTTCTCCCAAATGATAATCAAACAGACACAGGTCGAAGGTCGCGCCTGCCAATTTTTCTATGGCCTCTTCAGCGGTGGGGCAGGTTTCAATGGAAGGGAGGGGAACGGGGTTTTCTTCCCGTATCATTTCATGAAACAGGAAAATATCGTCTTCGTTATCCTCAACCAATAGTATTTTTAAAGGTTTGTCGGGCACGGGCTGTGTAATAAAATTTTGATAAGGGCTATGTGTCTCTACTTTAGCTTAAATTTATTAGGAAAACAGAATTTTTTTTACACGAATTATTGAATAAATGCCGCTTTTAACAATGTGATTGGCGCAATAACGTCAAGGTTTCGAAGACGATTCCGTTAAGCAGAGTAGCGGTATCTGAGAACAATTTTATAAAACAAGGCATTATAAGAAAAAACGCTTCAATTAAATATAAAAAAATAGCAATTTTTCAAACTTTTTTATCGGATATCTGAATATACTGCTTGTTCTGGCTAGTTATTACGGATTTCCTGAATTTAATATTGGATAGTTAAATATGCGGGTCAGATTCATACTCATCCTATTCCCTTTCATATTGTTTTTAATAGGGTTTTCTCCTTCAACGGTTGTGGCTGCTATTCAAAAAAGCCCGCAGTTGGAAAAGCAACTGCTCAAGCAGGAGATGGATGATATCAAGCAGGAGGTCAAGGAATTGGTCGAGGAGATCAAAGAAGAGATTCGCCTGCAACAGATCGAATTGAAAAAGGAAATGGCGGAATTGAAGCGGGAGATGGATGCTGAAAAGGGTGGGATGAAGGACGCCATGGACAGAGTCAAAGAAGATGCCAAAATAACGAGTCTGGAAATGCAGGCGGAAATGGAGCAGTCGAAGTTGGAAGGGGAGCGAATCAAGGAGGAAGCGCAGGCGGAACTGGAAAAAAGCAAAGAAGACTTTGCCGAAACGGCTGAGTCAATCAAAGGCGTTTTGGAGGAATCCAAACAAGAGATGCGGGAAGCCAGCGAAGAATCAAAAAAAGTTTTGGAAGAGTTGCAGTCCACTGCGGCGATTGATAAAGAAGAACAGCGCCGCATCATGGAAGAAGCGAAAAAGGAAATGCTGGAATCCATGCGCGAGGTCAGGCAAGAGCTTGCCGCTATGGGCAAGGATTTTGACAAGATCACCGGCGATGCCAAAAAAGATGCGTTTAAAGATTCGGGCAGTGTGCTCTCGGAAATGCGAAAGGCTCAGGTTGCGAGCAAGCTTGCTCATGAAGAGGTCGCTTCCCTGGCTAATTTCAATCAGGTTGTCGACAAGGGTGAACTGTTGAAGGAACAGCAGGAACAGGAAAAAGCTGTGAAAAGCGCGCGCGAGGTGGGCATGCGGGAAATTCGACTGGCCAAGGTGGAGACGAAAGAATCCCTGGCAAAGGATCGGGCGGAAAATGAACGACGATTGCGAAGGGATGCGCTGAAGCGAGTGCGCGATAAAAAACTGGAAGACGCGCGTAAGGCGAAGAGAGAAAGCGACTCGGAAAAACGGGCCGAACGAAAACTTAAATTGCGCAGTCTGGGCGACAGGGATTCAAAAGTTGGGGAGGACGGACCTGACGGAAAACGGCGGGGAAGGAAGAGCGTTTCCAGAAAGTTTGGAGAAGACGACGGGCTGGATTCCGGGAAAGGCGGCGAGAAGGGAACCGGAAGGCAGGCGCAGTCTGCCGCCGGGTTGGGCGCAGGAAGCGACGTATCGCTGGATGAGACTCCATTTGATATTCAGCTCAGGGAAGAACAACTGCGCAAACAACGGGAAGAAGAGATGCTGCGACTGGAGCAGGAGCGTTTGAATCGTCAAAAAATCATTCTGGAAGAATTCAAGGAACGCATTCGCAATCTCAAAAAACGCCTGGAACGCGGCGGGGTGGAAGAGTACCCGATCCTCGTGGATCTGGGGGACGTTTATCTGGAGGCGCAAAAATACCTAAACTCCCTGGATGTCAAGGACCGCAACCGATGGCTGGAAGACGAGCCGACGCTGGTGATGGGAAGTCACGAAATAGCGATCTGGGCCTATAAGATGGCGCTGGAACGTCGCCCCGAAAACGGTGAGTTGAATCTGACCTTGGGAAAAATCTATGACGAACTGGACGATGAGGAAAACGCCGAACGGCATGCCTTGATCGCTAAAGAATTGTTCACGAAGAAACGCATGGCGAACCAACTCGACAAGGTCGAACAACTGTTGAATGATTTGAAAATGGAACCGGAACCGAATCCGAATCCGGTGGACACGACTCTGACGGCGCCCGAAGGCGATTTTCTTGCAGAACCTGCCGTTTCAGAAACGCCGGAGCTTTAATCTGAGGCGCGGCTCGGATCAGCGGTCGGCGTATTCAAACATGCGCTCAACGCATCGAAGCGCATTTTTCTGAACTTCGGGACTGAGTCGGATGATCTGGTCGTCGCGCGGATTTTCAAGAACGTGCAGGATGTCTTCCAGCGAATTGGATTTCATGTACTGACATTGCGTGCAGGAACCGACAAAGCGTTTGTCGGGAAATTCAGATTGCAGGACGTCGGTCAAACCGCATTCCGTCAGTAAAAAGAAGGTGTCGCCGCTGGATTCGCGGACGCGGTCGAGCATACCGGCGGTGCTTCCGACAAAATCGGCCTTGTCGATCACGCCCGGTTTGCATTCCGGGTGCGCAAGGATTTCCACCTCGGGAAAATTCTGACGCACGATGTCGATGCTTTCCGGCCGGTATTCCTCGTGGACGTAGCAGGTCCCCTCGTACACGTCGATGATCTTCTCCACTCCTTTGGCCTTGAGATAGTGAATCGCGTTCTGCCCCATCAATTTATCGGGCAGAAAATAAATGCGGTCGTTCTCGATACGCTCCAGAATTTTATAGACATTGGAAGAGGTCACGCAGACGTCGCAAAGCGCCTTCACTTCCGCTGTGGTGTTGATGTAGCAGACGAAGGTGTGGTCGGGAAACTCGTTGCGCAGGCGGCGGACGTCGTCCGCCGTGATGCCGTCCGCGAGAGAACAGCCGCCGTTGAAATTGGGGTCGAGCACGGTCTTGTCGGGATTGACGATCTTGGCCGTCTCCGCCATGAAGCGCACGGCGGAAAAAACGATCACGTCGGCGTCGGACTTCTGCGCCTTCTTGGAAAGCGCGTAGGAATCGCCGGTATAGTCCGCCGCGCCAAAGTAAATGTAGGGCGAGACGTAGTTGTGCGCGAGAACGATGGCGTTCTTTTCTTTCTTGAGCGCTTCAATCCGGTTGATGACGGGCAGACGCTCTTCGCACATTTCCTTGATGAAACGTTGCGTCGATCCGCCCAGACGAATGGATTTTAATTTGTCGTACAGTTGATTCGCGTCCACCGAAACTCTCCCTAGCCTGGGGGCCAGGCCATCGGTCGCCCGCCCAAAATGTGAAAATGGATATGATAGACGGACTGACCGCCGTGGCGACCGCAATTGACGACGACGCGAAAACCGTCGTCGGCCATACCAAGCTGGCGCGCCAGTTTGCCCGCGACGCCGTAAATGGAACCGATCATCTCAAAATCATCCTCCTGCAATTCCAGAATGGTGGAATGATGCTTGCGGGGAATGACCAGCAGATGCGTGGGCGCTTGCGGGTTGATGTCTTTAATGACGAAGAGTCGTTCGTCTTCATAGACCTTTTCGGAAGGGATGTCTCCCTTCTCAATTTTACAAAACAGACAATCGCTCATGAGACCTCAATGATGGGTTGATTTGATACCAGTATAGCGCCAGTTGAAAAAACCGTCATCGTTTGTATCGGCTCGATGACGGGATCGTTCTGGCAGGCGGGCGTCTGAAAACTCTGAATCGGTTCAAGTTGTATGCAGGTCGAGTCAGGAACTCGTCGGGTTTGATGCGGAGGCTTCCTCGTTATCGTCGATTTCCATATTTTTAAGTTCTTTAATGCGCTCCGCAATTTCTTCGCTGTAAGTGCGGAAGGGGTCGAGCATCAGAAAAGGTTCTTCGCTGTCGCTCAGGCGAAAACCGATCCAGTCGATCAGGTAACCGACCTGGCTGGTCAGCAGAGCCTGCACCAGTTCGCCGCGACCCTGCGCACGGGTGCGTCGCGGGGCGCGTTGCCTGGCGCGTTGAATGGCTTCGTCGCTGGTTTTGCGATAAGCGTCGCCGCTTTCCTCCAGACCCCAGTACAATCCCTGTTGCTTGTTGAGATTGTGGTACTCCAGATCCAGACTCTTCATCCAGGGATCGTTCCAGTCCAGATTCTCTTCTTTTTGAAATTCGCCAAGCATCCACAGTTTGGTGGCCCAGTCGACGCGCCCGATCAAGGCTTCGGGGCCTTTAGGCAGATCGTCGAGCACGTTTTCCCATGCGCCGAGAATCCAGTCGGTTTCCAGACTGGAGCCGCCCAGTTCGCTTTTGGCGCGTTCGAGCATACTGCGTTGCAGGTCGAGAGCCGTGGTGGTGGTTCCGTTGCGCAATTGAATTTCCCATTTGAATTCCGGGTCGCGCGAAATCGAACTCATGGCAAACACGGAGTTGGAGAGAATCCAGTCGCGCGATGCGGCGCCGCGTTCCATCAGTTCCAGCATCAGCGAGGTACAGCCCATTTTCAATGCGGTGGAAAATTCGCTGATATTGGAGTCGCCCACCAACAGATGAATACGGCGAAACTTGCTGGGGTCGGCGAGCGGTTCGTCGCGGGTGTTGACGATGGCGCGGTTGTATTGCACCCAGCGGTAAAATTCATTAGGAATATGATCGGCGCGTTGAGACAGCTGAAACTTGACGGTCTCTTCCTCCGCCGTTTCCTGAACCGCTTCATCCCAGTCGCGGAAGGGGTGCGGGTTGCAGGCGCCGATGCGTCCCGCGCCGCAGTAAATTTGCCGCGTGACAAGGAAGGCCGCCAGTAATTTGAGATTGTCGCGGTCCTCGAGTTGCAGTTCCCGGCTCGCCAGATAATTTTCGTGGCAACCGAAGGTGGCGTTGGTTTCCAGATCGACGTTATTTTTGATGATCGCGATCCGCTCGCCCCAGCCCAGCTCTTCGACAGCTTCCTGAATGATCTCGTCGCCAGCACGGTCGTAGGTGAGTAGATCGACCAGAGAGGAGCATTCGGGCGAGGCGTATTCGAGATGCCCCATGTCCAGATAGATGCGTCCGCCGTTGAGCATGAAGCCGCCGTTGCCCGGCGGCTCGTCGTTGGCGCGGTAATGCATGTCGAGCACGCCGACTTTTTTATTTGAAAAAATATGGTCCTTGATATGGTAAGCCGCTTCCACCGGGTCGATTGGATTCTCGGTGTCTTTGATCAAGAGGCCGTATTCTGTTTCCAGTCCATAAATGCGTTTTTTCATTTCATGGCCTCGGCCCGGACGTTTTCGATCTCGTCTTTGCCGAGTCGGCGAAACAAGGCTTTTCGCGGCGTGGTGCGGGACAAAACGGCGGCTTCCAGATTCCACTTCCCAAAAGCATCCTTGAGGCTGAGAGGGACGCTTTCATCCTCTTCGTGGTCGTCGTTCAATTCGGCGGAATGTTTGCGTCCCGCTTCCCAGAGACGCAAGGCTTCCTTGAGCGCTTGTTGCAAAGTCATATTGGCGAAATCGGTTTTGCCGATTTCCTCGCTGATCCAGTCCATGACCGTGGCGTCTCCAGCAATGGCGACTCCATTGGGGAAGGTCTCCCAGTAACCGTCGTAATTCAGGCGATAAAACGCCGGAGCGCCGGAAGGGTCGATCTCGGCCAGCAGTAGCTGGATGAGATAGGGCGCGCGCTGAACTTCTTCAAAATTCTGCTTCAATGCCGGGGCGATGCCAAACTGCAAAAGACGAAGCAGGTTGACGTCGGAGGCGGACCGGTTGAATCCTTCCAGATGCGCCATTTCCAGCAAGGTCATGCGCATGCGTTCGACGTCCGCCGGGTGGCCCAGCGCGCCGAAGGCGATGCGGTCGTAAATTTCATAAACTTTCCCGGGTTGCGGCGCAAAGCCGACCAGCAGGGAACCTTCATTATAGGGGACGCCGAGTACCGGCTGGCCCTTGTTGAGTTTTTCACGAATATAAGAATGGCGAGTGGAGACCGCCTCCATCCAGCGGAATGGTTCATCAAGCATGGACTATTGACCTCGTTTCATGGCTTCTGGAAAAAGCGTGGCGATTTCCTGTTCTTCAAAGAAGTGATACCCATCGGCGTCTACGGTGGCGATGGTGGGATAGATCTGATCTTCGGGGCGGGCCTGTCCCGTTGCCGAATCAAACAGCGAGGCGGTTTTCAGTAAACGGACGGCGAACAAAGCGGCTTCGTTGCGACTTCGTTGCGCCAGCGGTTTCACACCCCACAGGTCTTCATGTTCCATGACGCCGCGAATGATGGGCGACCCGGAACCGGTGGTGGTGTGCGTGCGTATCTGAAATTCGGCGCCGAGCATATCGTAAAAATAGATCAGCGCTTGTTTGTTCTGGTGATCGTAGGTGGTGAAGATCGGGCTGACCGCGCCGACGCCCTGCAGGGCCATGCCGACGTTGTCCTTGAGCAGACGCGACAAAGCGCGCACCTTGCCCTCGGCGCTCATCGGTTGCAACTGCGAGCGGCGGTAAAATTCAAAATTGTGAGACATCACCCGCGCCATTTCAAACGCCGTCGCGGGAACGCCGGCGATGGCCATCAGGGAATGGTCGTCGACCGGAATGACCTTGTCGCAACGTTCGTACATGATGGCGTTGCCCGCCGTGGCGCGACGATCGCCCGCCATGAGAACGCCGTCGGCGTAGTGAAACGCGAGTACGGTGGTTCCAGACGGAATGGGAGACAGGCTGGCGCCGGCGCCTTCAATAGGACGGCTCCATCGGTAACCCGACTGTTCCAGCAGTTCGAGAAAATCTCCAGTGGCGCGGTTCGGTTGAATGCGTTCGCTCATTGGCCGGTGCGCTGTTTGTAGCGTTCTGATTGTTTCGGATCAACGCGTTTCATTCGTTTGAGAATGCTGTCGCGTCCGGGTCGTTCGGTTTTCGGGCTGGAAGGTCCGCCGTCTCCCTGATCCGGCTCTGCCTCGCGACGTTCTTCCTTGCGCTTGGGATCGTTCATTTCCATATCCATTGCTCCTTGTTGGAATTCATCCATTGTTCCACGGCGTCCGGGTCGGTCAATTCCGTCAGGTCGATCACAGAATCGTCCTTCAATTTCATACCCGTCCAGTGGATGGACTGAATGTCGTTAGTATAATAGCGTACCATATTGCCTCGAATCCACGCCCGTGTGCCCTGGGGTGGATTGTCGACGGCTTCGGAGATTTCGCTCTCCTTGAACAGCGATAAAACGCGGCCTTCCTGCTCGAGTCCCCGGTACAGGCCGCGCTCGGGGTCCAGATTATGGTATTCGAGGTCCAGACTCTTCAACCAGGGATCGTCCCAGTCGAGGGATTCTTCTTCCATGAAGCCTTGAAACAGATCGGCTTTGATGGCCCAGTCGATACGGTCCGCCAGTTTCTCCGGGGCGTGTTTCAGTTCGCTCAGGGTTCGCGCCCATTCGCTCACCACCCAGTTGAGTTCCTCGCTTTTTCCAGCATAACACCGTTGAGCCGCTTCGCAAAAGGCTTCCTGAACCTCCAGAGCGGTGATTGTTTTGCCGCTTTTCAGTCGTAAGGAAGCGCGTCCTGTGAGGTCGCGCGAGATTTTTTTTACGTCGGCGACCGGGTCTTCCAGTTCCAGTACCGGGGCTTCTCCGGCGGCGACCAGACCGAGCGCGAGGCGCGTGGCGCCCACCTTCAGGGCGGTGGCGTAGGCCGACATATTGGCGTCGCCAAGGATGAGGTGCAGGCGGCGAAATTCTTTGCCCGCGTGCGACTCGTCCCGGGTGTTGATGATGGGACGCTGGGTCATCGTCTCGATGCTTAAAATCGATTCGATGAAATCCGAACGTTGCGCCAGCTGAAGCCCGGAAAACGATTCGTTGCGTCCTTCGTAACCGACCTTGCCGGAACCGGCGTACAATTGCCGGGTGACTAAAAACGATACCAGGGCGCTGACGATGCTCTCGAAGGGAACGTCGCGCGCGACCATATAATTGTCGTGAGTGCCGTAGCTGTGCCCGACGTAATCCGTGTTGTTCTTGAACAATTGCACATGCGGGCCGCCCAGCGCCTTGTTTCGCAACTCGGCGGCGCGCGCCACGATGTGTTCCCCGGCGATGTCGTGCGCCACCAGTTGAAACAGATCGTTGCATTCCGGCGTGCTGTATTCCGGGTGCGTGTGATCGTTGTAAAAACGCGCTCCGTTCGACAGCGTGCGATCGCATTTCATGTCGTGATAGCTGTAGGGACGCTCGCGATCCTGCTCGCAGAATTCGTCCTCTTCTTCATCCTGCGCCAGCGAACGCACCCGGAAGCCGCGCAGGTCCTGATGACTGTTCTCGAATCGATAGGACCAGGCGCCGAAAACACTGAGCGCGTCCGAAGCTTTCAACAGCGCCATGGACTCTTCGACGGGGTCCGAATCCTCCGCATTTTCGCGAATGATTCCGTATTCTGTTTCGATCCCCATCAGGGGAGGCAGATCTTCGATCATATGATTGAGCGGTTGATGGTGACTTGCGCGGCCTGATCCGACTCGTTGGGCTTGCGCACGCGCGCGACATGTTGCGGGTCCATATCGAGCAGACGCAACCAGTCTTCCATATTCGATTCCGCGGGCACGATGCGGCTCTCTTCAAACTCGGTCTTGAGCGCCGCCTTCAGGTCGTCGCGCAGGATTTTCAATTCCTCGCCGTTGATCGCGCGTTCCACGGCTTTTTCCTTGGCCCGTGTGACGATGCTTTCGAGGATGGCTCCGGAAATGAAATCCTTCCAGTACAATTTTTTGAACTCGCCGCTTCGCATCGTCAGAACCAGGGTTTCGTGCTCCGAGGTTTTCTGGAACAGGTAGTCGAGGAAAGGATTGACCATGTCGTCGAAGTTGTCCGTTTCCATCGGCAGATTTTCTTTGAGGTAGACTCTGAGAATCGCCTTGCATCCGTCGCGGTCCGGTCGACCGACCTTGACCTTGCGATCGATTCGGCCCGGCCTCAAAATCGCCGGGTCGATCAGGTCGGGGCGATTGGTGGCGAGGATGACAACCGTGTCGCGAAGCGATTCGATGCCGTCCATCTCGGCGCAGAACATGGGCACCAGCGTGTTGGAGATATTGTTTCCTCTCCATGCTTGCCGCGTTCCAAGCACCGACTCGGCTTCGTCGATGAAAATAAAGGGAACATGTCCCTTTTCCTTATACTCGCGCGCCTTGGCGAATATTTCGCGCACCTTGCGCTCGGACTCGCCGAGCCACATGTTGAGAATCTCCGGGCCCTTGACGTGAATGAACCGTCCTTCGAGATCGCGGTTCTCGCGGTCGCCCAGGCGTTTGATGATTTCCGTCAGAATGGCCTTGCCGATGAGGGTCTTGCCGCAACCGGGGGGGCCGTAGAACAGAAAGCCCTTGGGCAGTTGGAATTCCATTTTGGCGATGATTTCTTCATGCAGGATGGGATACTCGATCACTTTCCTGACTTCTTCGACCACGTGCTCCTGACCACCGACCTTGGACCAGTCGGTTTTGACGAAATCGTCCTGCACAAAGGATTTGGACTCGCGTTTCGGCAAGCGTCCGAGAATGACTTTCTGGCTGGGATCGAGGATTACCTCGTCGCCTTCGCGCAAGGCGGAGACATCGAGTCCGGGACGCGACTGCACCATCGTTTCGCTGGCGGAACTGCCGCCGGAAGAAACCAGCCAATGGCCGTCGGCGAGACGGCTGGCGATGCGATTGATCGGCCCCTGGCTCGGTTGTTTCAGTTTGGCGATGGCGACAAAGCCTTCGTTGACTGCAACCTGATCGCCGGGTTCGAGCGTGTCGTTTTCCAATACTTCCGGCGAGACTTGCGCCTGATATTCGGCGCCGCCGACCATCAAGCGATACAAATCGCCTTCGCCCTGTCCCAGAACGGTGCCGATGCGATGCGCCGGTGATTTCAGCTTGTCGATGGTCTCTTCTAATACATTGATTTTTTGAGCGTGCTGGGCCGCTGTCTGCTGGGCCTGAAAAAGCGCGTCGCGCAAATCGTATAATTTATCCTGAAGAGCGGGCTGGTTTGCAGTTTCTTCCAGAACCTGCTCGATCAATTCTATGATGTGGACGGGGTCTCCCATCTTCAATTCCTTATTTCAAACTGCGTTATAAATATCCGGCGCGGGGGCCGAAACCTGAGCGTTCACTTTTATTATACGCGAGGGAATCCAATTTTAAGTCCTTTAAAAAATCCCCGTCAAGTTTATTTGCCCCTTAAATTTTTGCCCCTTTCAGGGCCGTAACTCTTTTAAGTGAAAATATTTAAGATTTTACGGCACTTTAGGCTGAAAACGATTTGGCGAATATAATATAAAATGATAAAAATGAGGCATAAAGTTTTTCTTCATTGATTGAGCCCGTCGGGCCTTCAACGCTAAAATCAAGATTTTCAGGTCTCTACGGTCATGCACTTTGCTCACAATCGCCCTGAAATTGACAAATGCATTGTCAGTTTCAGCCACAACCGATATCCCTCGCGCGAGGAAGCCAACCAGTCCAGCATCAGCAAAGCGCAACGCGAAATCGCTCAGGGTAAAAGCGGCGTCAGCCATCTGATCTTGCGCGCCTGCGACGATTCCATCGACCAGCTGAAATTCCTGTTTCTGGTTCAGGGCATCCCGATCATGTGCTACGCGATGGCCAATCTACTGTATTCCTCGTTGAAGGAAGTGGTGGTGGTGGGGTCGGAAGAGGTGGAGACGGTGCTGGAGACTTATCTGCGGGTTTGCGGCGACGGCGGCAAATCGGTGCAGTTTGTGCGCGAAGACCCGGATAACCTGAGTATCCTCAAAACCCTGGCGCTGGGCAAGGGGCGTTTGCGTCTGGACCCGGACGAAGTGGTGCTGTTTCAGCCCGGCGATTTGCCTTTCCTTTATGATCTGGAAAAGGTCCTGCATGATGAGGATCTGGTGAAGCACAACCTGATTCTCTGGCTCAATGCGAGAGAAGCCATGTTCCCGGAATACCAGGCCAACCCGGCGAGTGAGTTCGTGAAACGCAATTATCATTATCGGGGGCTTTATAAGAAGGGGACCGAATTGCACGATCTCAAGGAACCCAATATCTACCCGATCAACCTAACGCGGGTCGAGCTGGACATCGTCGAGTACCTGCATCAGGCGCGTAAAGACGGTAATATTCTGCGCGCCGGAATCAAGAAAGCGCTGACCTTTCCCCTGCGATCTTTGAAGATTGCCTCGCATTTAATGTATCACCTGAGACATTTTGGTAATGATTTGCGTAAAATCCGACCGGATGATGATTACAAGTTCGGAGCGCATGACGCCAATTTTCATTCTGGCGCCTCGACGCTCCTGAACACGCCTTTCACGACCAAATTGCATAACGATCCTTCTTTTGTTTCCGATGTCGATGCGCTGGAAGACTGGGAGGATTTTGAAGATTTGATCCACTACGCCAAGGAAAAGGAAGGCGGCGATGCGGGTTTGAGTCGCATTCACCCGCAAGGCGATTTGCTGACCCGCTTTCGCGACGAGGCGATGCCGGAGTTGAAGCTCAAACTTCCCATCTACGCTGACTTCCCGTCTTACGTCAATGGAATCTATAACGACCTGCAAATGGGCTACGTCCCCTTCGACGCCAGCGGATGCTACACGCGCCGACCCGGCGGAGAACGCGAGATCGCCAACGCCTATAACTGGTACCGCGCCAAATGCGAGGCTGTCAAACCCTGAACGTTTTCTTATAGAGATCGAGGCTTTGAGCGTGCTTCGTTCGCCAGTCTGCAAGCGCGGACCTCTCTTGGAAAAATCCTGAACGTTTTCTAATAGAGACCGAAACGCTGAACGAGCTTCGTTTGCCTTATCCGCCCCCATCCCCTGTGAATAAGCGCGCCTGCCTTCACATCTGATAATAAATTTTTTTTATGAAATCTGTTGACAGATTTGCTCGCCCCTTGTTAATATTTAGGAGTCCTAACTAATTGAGGCGGATATGAAATCTATCGAATTGTCGGAAGAGGGGCGCGGGCTAGCCCGAAAGATCATCACCGGGTTGTCCAAAATCGGCGTGGCTCTGAAGAGCAACGCCTGGAAGAAAGCCAGCGAGGAAGGGCTGACGCCCACTCAGGGGCAGATTCTGGTTTTGCTGAACTCGCAGGCGGGTAAGGGAATGCGCTTGCAGGAGATTTCTAAAAATCTGGGCGTGACTTCAGCGACCACCAGCGATTCGGTGGAATCTCTGGTCGAGAAAAAACTGGTCGTTAAACAGCGTTCGGCAAAAGACGCGCGGAGTCTGGAAATCTCCCTGACTGCGAAAGGAAAGAAAAGCGCGCAAAAAACGGCGGACTGGCCGGACTTGTTCATCGGAGCGGTCGGCGCCCTGGATGAAAACGAACAAAGCGTGTTCCTGCGCGGATTGATCAAAATGATCCGCAACCTTCAGGATACGGGGCAGGTGTCCGTGGCTCGTATGTGCGTGACCTGCGAGTTTTTCAAGCCTAATGTCCACGGCGGCGAGGCGAAACCGCATCATTGCGCCTTTGTCGATGCGCCGCTGGCTGAAATGGACCTGAGGCTGGATTGCGAAGATCACAAGACGGCGTCGGCGGAAGTCAACGCGCTGGTCTGGGAAGCATTTTTAACAGGGAGCGCGGTGGACGATTATTGACAGGTTTTTGAGAAGAACGTCAGGGGCTGGCTGGCGCGAATGGATGGTATCCAGCTTTTTAAAACAAAGCGATTCGCCGGGAATCGGCGGACCGCAATTATCAAACAACCAGGAATTGGAGAAACAACAGTGAAGTTGAAAAAATGTTTGAAAACAGCGCTGGCGCTGGCCGCGCTGAGTCTATCTGCAACCTCGGTCATGGCGGAATCGGCAAAAGTACCGTTTCCGACCGAGCATCGAAGCTGGGAGCATGTGCGCTCCACGGTGATTCATGACAAGGCGAACCCTCTGTTCGGTTTCTTGTCCACCTACGCCAACGACTCGGCGCTGGAGGCCAACAAGAAGGGCGGGGAGTATCCCGAAGGCAGTTATTTTGTCGGCATCTTCCATGACGTTGTCGATCAGGGCGGCATCATGACTCAAGGCGACCGCTTGAAATACGTGGTCATGTACAAGAACAAGGCGTTCAAAGAAACCGGCGGCTGGGGGTTTCAGGCCTTCGATCCAACGGGCAAGCAGGCGTTGATCAAAGATCCAAAAACCGGATGCTACCAATGTCACACCCAGGTGGAATCGAGCGGTTACGTGTTTTCAAAGTTTTCAAAATAGCCGTTCAAGGCAATCAAATTTTCTAATTGCGTCTGGCGAATGAACGTCTGGCGCAACACGCGGTACAACTTAAACTTTAAGGAGATTCAAAATGACGAAAGCAGTTTTCTATCATGCAGGATGCCCGGTATGCGTGGAAGCGGAAGAACGGTTTGCAACAGCGCTGAATCCCTCGGATTACGATGTGGAAGTGGTTCACCTCGGCAATGAAAAAGCGCGCATTGCGGAAGCGGAAACGGCGGGCGTGAAATCAGTTCCCGCATTGGTGATCGGCGGACAGCCGTTTCACATCAACTTCGGCGCATCCCTCGGCGATCTGAAGTAAAGGTGGGATTTGGGTGATACGTTCCGCGGCCACGGACGATCACTCCAGGCGCATTCAGGCAAAGACTCTCTAAGGCCTTAGGGAGTCTTGTCCTGTAACTGATCCATTAAGGCTTCGCGCATCGCCTCGAACGGGGCGCTCTCTCCCGTCCACAATTCAAACTGCGCCGCCGCCTGATTGAGGAACATCTCAGCGCCGGTCACCGTCTTGCAACCGGCTTCCTTCGCATCGCGCAGGAGTCGCGTCTCCAATGGATTGTAAACCGTATCGAAAACTATGATTTTGTCATTCAGTTTGCGCGCCGAAACTGGAGAAGTCTCTACATCAGGCGTCATGCCCACAGGCGAGCAGTTGATCAGAATATCCGTCGCATCGTTCAACGCGGCGCGAATCGGAATGGCCTTGCCGCCGAGTTCATTGGCGAGTTTTTCGGCGCGGTCCTGATTGGCGTTGAAGGTCACGGTGACGCTGGCCCCGCGTCGCACCGCTTCGTGACCGATGGCTTTTGCGGCGCCGCCCGCGCCGATGATGAGGATGCGCTTGCCGGACACGTCGGTTAATTTTTCAAGCGCCTGCAAAGCGCCGACGCCGTCGGTGTTGGCTCCGATCCATTGATCGTCTTTCTTGTACAGAGTATTGAGCGCGCCGGTGGGCCTGGCCGCGTCTTCCATTGCAGAGACCAGAGGGACCATGTTTTCCTTGAAGGGCATGGTGACGCTCAATCCTTGAATGCGATCCTTAAATCCTTCGAAAAATTTCTCGGCGTTGTCCGCCAGAAGAGGAACGTAGATCGCGGAGCGATTCGTTTCCTTGAAGGCCCGGTTATGAATCCAGGGACCCATGCTTTTCGAGACGGGGTTGCCGAGAACGCCGTAAAGTTCGACCGGTTCCTTGAGACTGCCGATTCGATAAACGTCGCGCAGACGCGATGCGGTGATCTGCCCCGGCGCGCTTTCCTTGCCCCGGTCGAGCGAGCCAAAGGTCAGGTATCCGCCGAGCAGGGTGGATAGAATGCGGCTGATTTCTCCCTTTTCGCCCATGCACAGGCCGATGAATTTTTGCCCTTCCTTGCGCGCCCGTTCGACGAGGCGGAACATCTGCAAATTATCGTTGAGGTCCTGGGCGTAGGTGACGATCTTTAGGATATTGTCGCCGGGAAGTTCGCGCATGATTTCATACAGCCCTTCGAGTCGGTCCGGCGTTTTGGTGAAATCGTGATAGGAGACGATGACCTGCGTGTTTTTACGCTCGCCCTCGATGATGGATTGCAACAGTTCGCGCGGCGTTGAAACCTCGACGTCGACATAGTCCGCGCCCGCGTCAATCGCTTCGCGCAGGCGCTGGATGCGGCTGGCGTCGTCTCCGCGATACTCCCCGCCCTCCAGTTTGGTGCGGTTGGTGACAATGCAGGGTTTGGTTGCGGCTGAAAGCAGGGCCGGGATGTCGGCGTCCTTTATCATATCAATGCGTAGCTCGAACAGGTCGGCGAGTTCGGCGGCTTTGTCCAAATCCGCCAGCGCCTGGTTCATGTCCAGTCCGGTGATGGGTATGCAAATCATGGAAATCCGTTGATAGAAAGTTCGTTGAAATTGAAATCCACTGAATTTAACCCGTCAAAAGGGGAGATGCAAACTTAATGCGTTGGCAAGCGCTGAGAGTGAAGCGCTGACTGAGAAGGAGCGTAAAGAATGAAAATGCGGCGCCTAAAGAAAATGAGAAATATTCAGAAGCCTTAGGACTGAAAAGCAGGTTGGGAAAAGTCAAAGGCTGTTAGCCTTTTCCAAGAGCGGAACAAAAGAACATTGGAAATATTCAGAAGCCTTAGGATTGAAAAGCAGGTTGGGAAAAGTCAAACGGTTTGAAACCTTCATCTTTTTTCTCAGCAGTTTCTGTGGCTGGCGCGTTTTGCGGCGGCATGGGGAGCGGTCCGTTGACAGGATTGGGGGCGACCGGGCCTTTTTCGAGCAATTCACGCGCTTTGGCGGAAATTTTTACCGTATCCACCTGTCCCTGCACGGTTTTGACTTTGACCTTTTTGTTCAATTCGCCATAGCGTTCCTGTATCTGGTAGCTTTTGAACACTCGCGGCAATGGCGTGATCGAAAGAGTCATGATTCAGCTCGATTAGATATTCTTGGAAATTTTAGGTTTCACACGACTGGGCAGGGAATAGCCTTTGAGGCCGATCTTGCCCTTTTTCACCCCGGTCATTTTGGACCCGGTTCTTGATTGCAAAGATTGGAGCAATTTGTCACAGGTTTCTTCTTTAGCGAGAATGCTCTTCAGCGTTGCGCTCAATTTGTCTCTTAGCGCTCGGGTTTTTTCCTCGAGAAAGTCCAGTTGGGCCGGCGAGAACTGTTGCGTCCATTGGGCCAGCTGACGGTCCTGTTCGCGAAGCGTCTGCAGCGCTTCGTCTTTTTCATCGATGATTTTGAAGACGAGACGTTCGTCTTCGTTGCGAATCGCGCGTTCCTGCTCGTCGAGCCTCTGGTCGATCAGGGCGTATAATTTCAACTCCTCTTTGAGAGTCGCGACAATTTTCTTAGCCGTTTCTTTTGCGTCCATGCGTTAAGCCACCGTTATCAGGTTTTGTACGTTGCTTCCCAAAACCAGGTTTTCAGAAATTTTCTTGAACTCGCGGCCCAGAAAATTGGGCGAGCGCGTGCCAATGTCGATGCGCGTCGATTTGATATCGAGATCGCCGACATTCGCTTCGAGAATGTTTTGCAAATTCCGCTCCAGGGTCGGCAGGATTCCGGTCTCCTCGTTCAAAAACAGGTCGATCACTTCATCGGTGTTGACGACAAGAGCGCGTTTGAGTTCCGGTCCGTCTATTTTGAACGTATCGTCCTGCAGGGTCTGGATGCCGAAGCTCGTCAAGCGATTGAGCAGGGCCTCCGGCGCGTTCCGGGTCAGAGACAGTCCGCGCTGGATCGAATCGAGTGTGGAGGAGATGGCGATCTCCTGCGCCTTTGTTTTGTCCTGATTTTGTATGCTGATGCCGATTTTATTGAGGTTCTCGACAGTCTGTTGCAGGGCGTCGAAGTTGGCGTTGGCCTGTTGTTTCTTGCGAGTCGGTTTCAGGGCGTCGCCGGTCAGGTCGTTGCGGATATTCTGGAAATCAAAATCCTTTCCAAATTCAGAGGACAGGGTGAGGATTTCGTTGAGTTTCTCCACCGATTCATTGAAGGCCTCGGCAAAACTTTCGATCTGGTTGAAGGCCTGTTCGACCTGGAGCAAAACGCTGAGCAGGACGGAGTCGCTGGACGAACGCTTGACCGTGACTTCGGTTCCCTGCGTCAGTTCTGAAAAGATATTCGTCGCATTGGAGACCGTTTTGCCATTCACCTGAATCTGCGCGGTGCGCGGCGTCTGGATCAGGTTCGCAGGCGGGTTGTCGTCGCTGAACTGGCGTTCCTGCTGGATTGGATTGCCCTTGGAGTCCAGCTCGAAAAAACCCAGCGAGAGGAGGATGCCGTCGTCGTCTTGCAGACCGATGGATTGATTGCCGCCGGCGAAACTGGTGAGAACCAGTCGGCTGTTGATGACGTTGGCGACGACCTTGTTGTTCAGACTGCCGCCGTCAATCAATCCATTATCGTTGAGATCTTCATCGGGATCGAGAACGCCGTTGCCGTTGATGTCTTCAATGTTGAAACGTCCGCTCCCGCCTTCGCTGAAGGGAACATGGATGATGTCTATCGAACCGTTTTCGTTCAGGTCTTCGGGACCGTCGAGGCGGCCATTCTTGTTGAGGTCTTCGCCAAAATTGATTTTATCGCGAATCTCGAAAACAGAATCTGTGGAGACGACGTCGATTTTGTGACCGTTGATGAGGAATGAACCGGTCAGGCCCAGCGCCGCCAGCGAGTCCTGTTTGTCGGAGAACAAGACATTGTCTGCCGCCAGTCTCAAAGGAGCGACGGAAAGCTGGTCGCCGGGGACCGCGTTGCGGCTTGCGCTCAGCTCCACCCGTTCGGAGCGCGATGACGATCCCTTGCGCGTGTTGAGGCTTTCATCTTTGAGCAGGGTCGATACCGAGGCGGATAAATCCTCCAGCGAATTGCGCAGGCTGAGCAGGCGATTCTGTTGCAGATCGCCGAATCGGGTGGATTGTTTCAGGGCGATGACGAGAGGCGATTTTGTGGCCTGAACGTTTTGATTGAGCAGGCGGATGGCGTCGACGACGCGAAAGGCGGCGATGGGGCCGGAGGCTTCCAGCGCCGGGACATTGCGGGTATTGAGGCTGAATCCGTTGAACAGCAGGCGGTCCGATCCGGGCGCGCCTTCGCCGCGAACTTCGGGCAACTGCGCTCGACTCCTGTTTTCCGCCGCTTTGTTGGTCGAAAGCGGCGGGGAGTTCTGAACTCCGCTAAAACGTAACGCTCCTTCAATGCCGTTGCTGGCCATGGATCGTCAACTGCCTCAGAAAATCCCCGAAAAGGTTAAAGTGTTTTTCTTCTCGTGTCGATAAGAAGAAATCTTCGGGAGGCAATTTCCTGACGATACCAAAATTGTATACGTCCGCGCCGCCAGTATTGCAGACGCACGAAGGCCCTTAGAATGCTACAACATTCATTTGACCTCCGGGCAGACCAGCAGGCGAAGCATCAGGGGTATGGGCGAAGCCGCGTTTCAGGGTCGCGGCCCGCGCATATAACCGGTCGTACAGGCTCTCCTCAACCTCCCAAAGTGTCGGTGAGCCGCCGGTTTACTGCTTGACTCCTCTAGCGTGTAACCTTCTGTTGACTTGCCCTTCCGACGCAGTGCCGGTGGGCGCGGCAACCTATATCAGATCGTCGACGTTCTGACCGACTTCCGTCTGGAAGGCGGTCGGCGTCGGTTCCTGTCTTCGTTCGACTCGTTCCTCATTCGCATTGTCATTTCTTTCAGATTCCAGGCTTTCCGCCTGCGCTTCCGCTCGATCCTGAACGGCTACGGTTCGCGCTGATCCCGCTGGATTGCTTCCTGCGGGGCCGGGATCGGTATTCACCGCCTGCGGTTCTCGAGTGGAATCCTGTTGAGATTCAACGCGTTGACTCACCGCATCCGCTGCGCTGGTGCGTTCCGTCCGGTTCTCAGTGATGACCCGGCTTTGTTGCACCGCGGCGTCCACCGGATTTTGCTGAAGCGCCCGTTCCACATCGTTGTCGTCGGGGTCGGGGGCGCCGGTCAGATTCTGAAACGTTAAATTAGGCGGTTCCTGTTCTTGCAATCCACCGGTCGCGCGCGGTTCTGCGTTTGCCTGTGGAGGCTCCGGTCGAGGATTGGGCGACGCCTCGGCGACTTGACCGTTGCGGTTCAGTTCGATAGCGTCCGGGGTGATTTCCACCCGGTCTTCGCTTTGCGAAGCGCGGTTTTGCGCGCGCCCGGTTTCGCGCTCATTGTCTACGATGTCCTTCCGCTCTCTGTCCTGTTCGTTGTCCTGCCGCGCAGATCGATTGATTGCGACGGCGTCCGGCGTTGCAGAAGGTCCAACCTCTGCAGGCGGCGGCGTGAAATTTGTTTCAATTACCATGGCAATGCCTCCCGGTTGTTGGGGTCTTGCTTTGATTTCTCAGGCTTATATTTATTTTAAAATGATTTAAATCAAATTAAAGTTTTATTTATTTTCGCCGATAGACTATTTAGTTAAATCTTGCCCTCCCAGAATCGCAACCCCAAAAAAAATAAATAGTTGAAGAACGATTCGGCAAGGGCCGGAAAATTGGAATACACCCCTGCGTTCTCTTTAACGGTTTCTTTTGGTAAAACTTTAGCTAATTTTACAAAAAATCTGATTTTTTTTAGTTTTGCTGTCGTTTTGTTGTTGAAGACAACGGGAAGGAAGGATAGTGAGCTAAAAATCAATGCATTTGGGAGCCGGGGGTGGGGTTGCGCAATTGCGGGATGAGGGAATGCCATTCCTCATAATAGGGATGGATTTCATATTCGAGCAGGTCGGCGAGCAGGACCCAGTCCTGATTCTGGTTGGCTTCGGCCATTTGCTGGGTCAGATTCTTGAGCTGATCCTGCCGCGCCTTGATGGTGCTTCCATTGATTTCAAAGGATTCCGGGCGTCGATTTTGAGCGGCGACGACGAGCTGAAAAACCTGGGAGAGCCAGTCGATGCCGTCGACAATCTTGATGAAGAATTTATTGGCTTCGAGTTCGTTTTCGCTTCGGAACAATTCTGCGGCGCGTTCGATGCCGGGCAATAATTTATTGAGGTATTCCTCGGCGTTGTCGAGATTGCGCAGGATGGATTCGCTCAAGGTGCTGGTTTCAACTTCCAGCGTCTGGATTTCGGAGACCAGAACGCCGCGCGTTTCTTCGGAATCCGGGAGCATGTCGCGCCCGTTCAGCTTGAGATGAGCGATCAACAAAGGTTGTTCGGAATCGGAAGTTTGAATGTGTTGGAGCACATCGCTCAGCCGTTCGCAAGTTTGCGGAGCGCTGTATTCGGAACCGTTCAAGATGATTTTCATGGGCGTGGTCTCGGTAAACTGCTTGCAATTGAGGTTTCAGCTTTCGTATTCTATAAAGAGTCCTCAATCTTTTCAATAAATTAATCGACAGGCTTGGCGCCTGCGGTTAGACGAAAGGGGGAAAGATGCCTTCCAGCAACTTTGGCGGATTGGATGGAATTTTGAATTCAATCCAGAAAAATCGTTCGGGGATCGGCTCTTCCCTGTCTAAGATCGCCTCGGGGCGTCGTTTGACCAGCGCGGGCGTCGATCCTGCCGCCAATGCTCTTTCGGAACAACTGCGTTCGGAAATTCGATCTCTGACCCAGGCGGTTCAGAACGCTGAAACCGGCGGCAATTTTTTGCGCACCGCGGACAGCGGCCTGGCTTCGGTGGGAGATTTGCTGGCGCGCGGTCGGGAGCTGGCCACGCAGGCGGCGAACGGGACTCTCGACAGTTCTCAGCGCGCGGCGATCGATCAGGAGTTCAATCAGATTCGCGAAGAGATCGACCGCACCGCGCAGTCGCTGGACTTCAACGGACAAAAATTACTGGACGGTTCGCTCAGCGCGGGATCGTCCAATCCGGTGGACATTCAGGTCGGCTCTGGTAGCGGCCCGGAAAACCAGATCAGCGTGAATGTGGTGGAGAACGTCAGTAGCGCGAGTCTTGGCATCGACCAGACCGATTTGTCGACCTCGCAGGGCGCCTTGCAGGCTCTTGACGATATCGATCAGGCCATCGCCGCTGTCACCTCGTCGCGCGGCGAAGTGGGCGCGACCTCCAATCGATTGTCCAGCGCAGGTCGCGGGCTGGAATCGACCATCGAAAATCTGAAGGCGACGGAATCGAATCTGGGCGACACGGATCTGTCCAGCGAGATCAGCAATCTGCAATTATCGCTGACGCGCTTCGAGACCTCGATCCGCGCTTTAACATTGCGAAATCAGATCAACGAGGGCTCTTCCGGCGGCTTGCTGAATACCATCATCTAATTGCATCTTGACCCTGTTGACTTGAAATGATATTAAATGGCTCTTCTAAGAACTGAAATTTCAACCTGGAGAAGGGTCAATGGAAGTCAATACAATCAAAATCGAAATTCGCAAGCACCATGTCACCCCTGGCATCAACGTTCTGGATCTGGTGATCGACGCCGACGGCGAGAAGATCATCAAGCAGACGCAACACAAAGACACCGACCAGTCCTATCAGGCATTCGTCAAGGATGCCATTCGCATCGCGAAAGAATTGGCCGCGGCTAAAATCGAAGGTTGATTGCCGGCTCCCCGTTTTTTGCGCAGGGAAGGATGGATTGAAAAAGTTTTATTGAGATGGCCGGTCTCGCCTGGGACCGGCTGAAACGACGGCAAAAGGCCGCGTCGGAGGGAAATTTTTTAAAGATCAGTCGTCGCGACTGATTTTCATTTTTTTCAGCTTTTCTACCAGGGTGGTTCGGTTCAGCCCGAGGAGGGTCGCCGCCTTGTTTTTCACCCAACCTGTTTTTTCCAGCGCTTCGAGAATGATTTCGCGCTCGAAGTCTTCCACCGTTTGTTTGAGATTGATGCCCTCTTCGGGGATTCCCGAGAAGACCGGGAAGGGAGACGCGCTTTGAAAGGAACGCCGGATCATTTCCGCAGGCGTTTCGTCGTGTTCCGCCTCTTCCAGCGGCGCCCATTTTTCGTGAGGCACGTCGTTCAAAACTTTTTCCGGTAAATCCCGCCGCGTCAGTTTGGTTCCTGATCCCAGCACCACCATGCGTTCGACAAAATTTTGTAACTCACGAATATTGCCCGGCCAGTTGTAATGCTTCAGAATTTCCATCGCTTCCGCTTCAATGCTGGCGAAGGATTTATTCTTGAGTAGATTGAAGTGGTTGAGGAAATGATTGACCAGCAGGGGGATGTCGGTTTTGCGCTCTCTCAGCGGCGGCATGTGAATGGGGATGATGTTGAGGCGATAGAATAAATCCTCGCGGAATTTTCCTTGCTCAATCGCGCTTTCGATATTCACGTTGGTCGCCGCCACCACGCGCACGTCGATGGGAATGGATTTGCTCCCGCCGATGCGGTCGATCTCGCGTTCCGAAAGAACGCGCAGTAGTTTGACTTGCAGAGGCGTCGGCATGTCGCCGATTTCATCGAGAAAGACGGTGCCCTCATGCGCCAGTTCGAGTCGCCCGACCCGCGTCTGCGCGGCGCCGGTGAAGGCGCCCTTTTCGTAGCCGAACAATTCGCTTTCGAGAAGATCGTGCGGAATGGCTCCGCAGTTCACGGCGATGAAGGGTTGTTGTCTGCGTTCGCTGTTGTGGTGGAGCGCGCGCGCAATGAGTTCCTTGCCGGTTCCGCTCTCCCCAAAAATCATCACCGTGCTGTCCGAGTTTGCGGACTTGTCGACCACGTGATAGATTTTCTGGATTTCGGGACTGTCCCCGATGATTTTATAAGGCTGATTTTTGGTCGGTGTGTTCATAATCTGACGATTATTATAGCCATTGACGACTTTGTGTCAATTCTAAAAGTCCAATAAAATGAGATATTTAGAACTTTTCTATATTTATGTTGCTGGCGACTGCGAATAGCTCGTCAATTTGGTGACGCTGGCTGGGAATTATTTTCCGATGCAGAATTGACCGAAAATGAGGTCGAGCAGATCGTCGGAAAAATTTTTGCCGACGATGGCGCCGAGATGGTCGAGAGCGATGTGAACGTCGACGGCGGTGAACTCTTCAGAGAGTTGGTTGCGCACCGATTCCGCCGCGCGTTCCAGCGCTTGAGCGGCAAGCTCCAGTCCCTCCTGATGGCGCTTGCGGGTGATGATGATGGATTCCTTCAACTGCGGAGCGCAGTGATCGTAGATCGCTTGTCGCAACGCGTCCAGCCCCTCTCCGGTGGCGGCGGATAAAAACAGCGGAGCCTTCTTGAGTTCTGTTTGCAATGCCTCTGCGTCCAGTTCCTGTGTCAGATCATTTTTATTGATGAGAAGCAGGCTCTGCTTGCCCGCCACCGTTTGCATGAGCAGGCGGTCGTTATCATCCAGCGCCTGGGAGCCGTCGAAAACGAGCAGGATGAGGTCGGCGTCGGCGAGCGCCGCGCGGGCGCGTTCGATGCCGATTTTTTCTATCTCTTCCGGGTTCTCGCGCAGACCCGCCGAATCGATCAGGTTGACGTGAATATTGTTTATGCGCGCGCGTTCTTCCAGCAGGTCGCGCGTCGTTCCCGAATAGGGCGTGACGATGGCGCGATCTTCCTGAAGGAGGGCGTTGAGCAGACTGGATTTTCCGGCGTTGGGTTTGCCCGCGAGGATCACGCGCGCGCCTTCATGAATGATCTTGCCCTGGTCATAGGTGGCGGCGAGACGATGCAAGCGTTCGATGAGCGCTTCCGCAGATTTTAATATTTCGTCGCTATGCGCCAGCTTGAGATCGTCTTCGGGAAAGTCGATGGCGGCTTCCAGTTGCGAGAGCAATTGCAGGGCGTCCTGAAACAGCTCGTTGAGTTTTTCGGAGAGCGCGCCCTTGAGTTGGGACACGGCGGTTTTGAGGGCTTGATCGGAGGCGGCTGAGATGATGTCGGAGACGGCTTCGGCCTGCGACAGGTCGAGGCGTCCGTTGACAAAGGCGCGACGGGTGAATTCTCCCGGCCCGGCCAGTCGCGCTCCTTTGGCTTGCGCCAGTTCGAGGACTTTGGCGGAGACGAATACGCCGCCGTGTACGGCGAGTTCGACGACGTCTTCGGCGGTATAACTTTTGGGGCCTTGAAAGAAAGTGAAAACAGCTTCGTCGATGCAGGTTCCGTCGGCGTCGCGGATTTCTCCGAAACAGGCGCGGTGCGATTTGACGGCGTCGAGGGATCGTCGGTCGGCGCGATGAAAAAAGGCGCGGGCAATTTCCAAAGAGCGCGGACCGCTGATGCGTATGACCGCCAACCCGCCTTCGCCCGGAGGCGTCGCCAGCGCTACGATGGTGTCTTGCATGGATTCATGATCCCTGATCGGCGAAACAAGTTCGCAATCGTTTTGCCGCCGACTGAGCGCGCGGCTCAGTCTTTGGCGATCTTATAGATGTAAAACTGTTGCGAGATGGTCAGGATGTTGTTGACGGTCCAGTAGATCACCAGTCCGGCCGGGAATGAAAGGAACAGGAAGGTGAAAAGGATCGGCAAAAACATCAGAATTTTTTGTTGCATGGGGTCGCCGATTTGCGGACTCAGCTTCTGCTGGAAGAACATCGTGGCGCCCATCATGATCGGCGTGACGTAGTAAGGATCGGCGACCGAAAGATCTTCGATCCAGAGAATGAAGGGCGCGCCGCGCAATTCGATAGAGAAAAACAATGCGTGGTAGAGACCAATGAACACGGGAATCTGCAAGAGCATGGGCAGACAGCCGCCGAGCGGGTTGACCCGGTGCTTTTTATACAGTTCCAGCAGTTCTTCGTTCATTTTGGAACGGTCGCCCTTGTTGCGTTCCTGAATGACCTTCACATAGGGCTGAATCTTGTGCATCCCCTTCATGGACTTGAAGCTCTTGTGCGTGAGGGGGAAGAACAGCAGTTTGATGATGAGCGTCAGAACGATAATCGCCCAGCCGTAATTATGCAAAATGCCGTAGAAATATTGCAGAACTTTCAGGAGCGGTTTCACGAGGAAGGCGAATTTGTTGCCGAACCAGCCATAGTCGAGAACGCGGATCATGTTATGCCCCGTCGCTTCGAGAATCTGCAGTTCCTTGGTGCCCGCATACAACGCGAAGGTGGCGTGCGCGGCGGATTGCACCGCTTCAAACTCCAGCCCGACGTAAACGTTCTCGCCCTCTTTTTTAACGACGGCGGATTTGGCGCCGCGTTCCGGGATCAGCGCGGCGGCGAAATACTTGTTCTGAAATCCGGTCCAGGAGATGTCGCCTTTAGTGAATGTGATGTCCGGGATTTCGTCCGGCGGACTTTCGATGCGTTCGCCATTGATGAAAGAGGTGGCGCCGGAGAAGACAATGTAATCGGTTTGCGAGTTGGCGGCGCCGCCCAGGCCCGGCCCGAGCAGATTGAAATACTGTAAATTTTCGGCGGCGCGTTGCGGATTGGAAATCGAGGTGTCTATTTCAACGAGATATTTTCCGTAAGTGAACTTGACGATGCGCGTGACCGACAGGCCGGATTCATGTTCGAGCTTGATGGTGATCTGTCCCTGCGGGTTGGCTTCGGAGAGTTCCAGCGTTTCCGGCGTGATTTCGTACTGCGAGTTTCGGAGAATTTCGTTGACGGTTTCATTGTTCGACTCGATGGTCAGCGGCGCTTTGTTGCCTTCGCCGTGGCGGATCAGGTCGACAGGCGTTCCGTCTGTCTCCAGGTATTTATTGAGACGGGCGTTTTTAAGGATGCCGCCCAGGCTGGAAAATTCCAGCGTTGCGATGCCGGTTGAAATGCTGACCAGCTTTTCTTCAACGGGAGGAACGACCGGGCTGTGCGATGTCGCGCCCGAATCGGAGCTTTGGCCGGGCGCGGTTCTGCTTGCCGTTGCGGGAGATGAATTCGAACCGGATTTCTGGGTCGCATCCTGAACCTTCGGCGGCGGTTGCATGGTTGAGATGAACGCTCCCCAGCCGATAAAGACCGCAAGCGATAAAGCAAAGGCTAATAGAACCTGTCTTTCCAAAATAATCTCCGTCAGGGCTTCAGCGGGTCGGAACCGCCTTCATGATAAGGTTGGCATTTCAAAATTCGGATCGCGATCAGATAGAACGCTTTGAAAATATTATGTTGCGTCAGGGCTTGGGCGGCATACTCGGAGCAGGTGGGATGAAACCGGCACCCGGGCGGAAGTAGCGGCGAGACAAACTTTTGATACGTTCTGATCAACAGGATCAAGGGTTGTTTGAACATGATTTTTTTCAAATAACCGTTTCAAATATGGATTTTCTTTAAACGCGTCGGCCAAAAACTGAAGGTTTAGAAAATCCTTTGGTTGCGCCGCCCGAACGAATCACGATCTTGCTTCCGGGTGTGCACAACGACAAGGCGCGAACCTTGTCCGATCCGGAGCGCTTTTTCGTGATGTTCTGGAGTTAAAGGCGTTCGGGTATGGCGTTGGAAATTTTTTGTTCAAGAACAGAGAAAGGCAGGCTCGTTAATTTTTTCCCGGAAATGATGACCAGATCATACGCCAATTCATTCTGGTTTTTGATTTTACGAAAAATTTCCCGGAGGGCGCGTTTGGCTCGGTTGCGCTTAACGGCGTTTCCCACTTTCTTTGACGCGATGATTCCCAGTCGTTTTCTGCCAAGCTGATTGGGGATGAAAAAAAGCGTGCAAATGTTCTCGACCCTTTTTCTTCGGCCCGTATTCATGACAAGCTGGAACTCTTCCCGCTTGGCAAGTCGCTCCGACTTGGTAAAGGAAAAATCACCCATTCTTGACTTAAACGGTCAGTCGTTTCCTGCCTTTTCGTCTGCGGTTGGCAAGCACTTTTCTGCCGCCAAGAGTGGCGCGGCGAGCGCGGAACCCGTGGGTTCGCTTACGTCTGAGATTTCTGGGTTGATAGGTACGTTTCATTTAAAAATCCTCAATGTGATCACAACTATTTATATATAATCAAATTTGAAGCCGATGGCTCCGGTAATTTGCAGTCTACGCGGGATAATCTGACGATTATTCCATTGGGGAGGGTTCCTGTCAAGAAAGAATAACGATTTTTCATTATGGAATCAAGGCGTTAGATATTGATAATTCAGGCGCTGGTCGTCTGCTTCGGTTTTTCTTTCCGGTTTCGGCGCTTATAGGCTATTATTGATATAAGCTATTGTTTTCGTTCTTACTACTGATCATCTTTGAAACGCTCTTCAAGATGACCCTTTCTCCTGAATTGTACGACGAGGCGAAATGAGACTCTCAGTTTTGATTGTTGCGGCCTTTGTTTTCTCTGGGCTTGGCGCCTGTGCGCCGGTTTCGGAGCAAATGTCTGAAAGCCAGCCGCTCGGTTCTCTGGAATTGCTTTCTCCCGATTCAGGCTCCGTGGGCGAAGTTAGCCCGGCTGAGCCGGAGCTGGCGACAGACCGACGCGTTGGCCGAACCATCGAATTGCCCAAACTGAGCATCTCCAAGGATAAAATCGAGCAGGCGGGTTTCATTCAGGATGAAAAGAACTGGGGCGGTTCCATTGTAAAAATACTCAACGGCAACTTGCTGGCGACGGAAAATCAGGTCGTCTACATCAATGAGGGGCTGGACAAGGGCGTGAAAACAGGCGACCAGTTCGATGTCTTCACTCAGGAGCGGGTCATTTATGATCCCTACAACGCGCCTGATGACAGCGAACCGGCAATTGACATTTCAAGTTTTGATTACTGGGGACAAAAACGCAACAGCGAGGGGCGCGAATTGGGACAGGCTTCGGACATGCTGTTTCAGGGTGAGAAGAGAGCGCTCGGCGTGATGGTCAAGATTCTCGGTCAGCTTGAAGTGATTGAAGCGATGGATAACTATTCCCGCGCTTTGATCACGCGCAGTTATGGCGATATTGAGGTGGGCGATCTGATCCAGCCTTACGAAGCAATGAATATCTCTGAAATTGTCGCGGGTTCGGAGCCGAAGAGCATCGAAGGAAATATCGTCGCTTTAAAGGAAGAGCGCACGTCTGCGATCATGGGCGATGTTGTCTTCCTCAACTGCGGAAGCAAGCAGTCTGTTGCAAAAGGCGATTTGTTTGAAGCCTATATCATTCCCACCATCAAGGAACACAACTCTCCGCACGCTGAAACGCTGGCGACCTTCCCGCCTTACGTCGTCGGACGCATGCAGGTGGTCACGGTGCGGAAAAATAATTCCACCGCCGTCGTGACCTATAGCGAAAAGGACATGCCGGTGGGACAGCAGGTCCGCTACCTTCCCAAACCTTAGTTAAGCAGAATTTTCAAGTAGGCTCCCTTGCCAGTCTTAAGCCGGGAAAGTTTACAGCGCGCTCAATCTTTGCTCAGCGTGGCAGAATTTTTAGAAATCGTTTCGGGCTGAACTCGAAAAACAATCTTTATCCCCAAGACTTTCTATCAAGTGGAAACGATCTTTAGAAATCGTTTCTTGCCGACTTTTATCAGATATTCCTTGCCGCCTTCGAGAGACAGGTTGACGTCGGATACCTTGTCGCCGTTGATCGTGACCGCCCCCTGCTGAATCAGGCGACGCGCCGCCGAGGCGCTGTCCGTGAGTTTGAAATCAGACAAGACATTGCTGATCGGCTTCGGTTCGCTTCCCCAGCTGGGCGCTTCGGGGATTTCGTCGGGCAATAATTTCTTTTTGAAGACATTGGCGAATTCAGTCGCGGCGTTTTCTGCGGCCTCGGCGTTGTGGTATTGCGTTACCAGTTCGCGCGCCAGTTGAATTTTTGCATCGCGCGGGTTCAGCGTTCCGCTGGCGGCGTCGGCCTTCATCTTTTCCAGTTCGTCGACGGCAACGCTACTGAGCAGTTCGTAATAGCGCCACATCAGATCGTCGGGGATCGACATGATCTTGCCGAACATCTCGCCGGGGGGCGCCGACACGCCGATGCTGTTGCCGTAGCTCTTGCTCATCTTGCGCACGCCGTCGGTGCCTTCGAGCAGGGGCAGGGTCAGGATATTCTGCGGAATCTGTTCATAGTCGCGTTGCAAATCGCGTCCGACGAGCAGGTTGAATTTCTGATCGGTGCCGCCCAGTTCGATATCCGACTCCAGCGCGACGGAATCATAACCCTGCACCAGCGGGTACAACAGCTCGTGAATGGACACGGGTTGATTGTCGCGCATGCGCTTTTGAAAATCGTCGCGTTCGAGCATGCGCGCGACGGTGTAGCGGGCGGCAAGGTTGACGACGTCGGTGGAAGAAAATGCGTTCATCCATTCGGTGTTGTAGCGTACAATCGTGCGAGCCGGGTCGAGAATTTTGTAGACCTGGTCGAGATAGGTCAGGGCGTTGACCTTGACTTCTTCCGGCGTCAGGCTCTTGCGCGTCTCCGAGCGACCGGTGGGATCGCCGATCATTGCGGTGAAATCTCCGATGAGAAAAATCGTCGCGTGACCGAGGTCCTGAAATTGCTTCATCTTCTGTAGCAGGACGGTGTGACCGAGGTGTAAGTCCGGCGCCGTGGGATCGAAGCCCGCCTTGACTCTCAAGGGGCGGCCTGTTTTAATGGATTTTTTCAGCCGTTCGATCAGGTCTTTTTCGTCAATGATTTCCACCGCTCCGCGGCGGATGACTTTCAACTGTTCTTCGAGCGGAGGCAGGTCGATTTTCTCAGCGGTCATGGATCAAAATTTTCTTTGGTGGATGCGCTTGGGCGTTGTCGGAACAGGCGTTGATTCGTGTTCGGAAACTATCATAGGCGATTGAAAACTGCAAGACGGCTTTTAAAGACGGGGCGGGCGTTATAAATAAAGGAAGGATTGGCAAAGGATGACGGAAAGCGAAATACCCTTGCAAGAGATCGCGCCAGATGGCGCGGATGAGGCGAAACTGAAAAAATACCGCATCGCGGGAATCGGCTTCCTCGTTTTGAACCTCGTCTATATCGTGATCTACATGGTTTACTTGCCGCCGATGTTTTTCGGTTTGTCGGCTTACGCCGCCTTCGCCGCTTATTTTGGGCTGATGGGGACTCTGGCCTGGTTCGTTTTCAAGGGATCGCAGAAACTGACGCAAATTCTCTTCTGGGTCTATGGCGCGCGCATGCTCAGTTCGGCCTTTTTCATTCTGCAGGGCGGAGCCTTTCCGGCGGCGCCCTACGCCTTCCCTTGCGTGGTCCTTGCCTTTTATTTGCTGGGCCGACCGTTATTGAACTGGCGCTGATTATGAACGCGACTGTGTCAGGATTGAAACGATGAGCGTGATTGTTCTCGACGGCGAGAGCCTGACGATTGAAGCGGCGGGTGAATTCCAGAAGCCGTCCACGCGCCTGAGATTCGCATCCGGCGTGCGCGAGCGGGTGAACGCCTCGCGCTCGGTGATCGAGAACGCGGTGCGGAATCGCGAGAAGGTGTACGGGGTCACAACAGGCTTCGGCGCCCTGAGTCAGAAAATCATTCCGGTTGATAAAGCCAGACGTCTACAAAAAAATTTATTGATGAGCCACGCTTCCGGCGTCGGCGCGCCCCTGCCGGATGATACGGCGCGGCTGATTATGGTTCTGATGTTGAACAGCAAGGCCAAGGGCTTTTCCGGTCTGGGCTGGGGGATCATGACCCTGTTGCGCGATCTGGTCAACAAGGACCTGATTCCGCAGGTTCCCGAAAAAGGTTCGGTGGGCGCCAGCGGCGACCTCGCGCCGCTCTCTCATCTCGCTCTGGTTCTCATTGGGCGCGGCAAGGCGCGCCTGCGCGGCGGCAAATGGCTTTCAGGCCGCGCCGCTTTGAAACGCGTCGGTCTGAGTCCGGCGACTCTGGCAGAAGGCGAAGGCCTGGCATTAATCAACGGCTGTCAAGTGATGACCGCCATCGGCGCTCTGACGGCATGGAAGGCGCGAAGGCTGGCGAAGCTCGCCGACCTCTCTGCGTCGATGAGTCTGGAAGTCCTGCTCGGAACCAAGACGCCGCTCGACGCTCGCATTCATGCGATTCGCGCGCACAAGGGGCAGGCGGTTTCGGCGCGCAATATGCGCAAGCTCACGCAGGGCAGTGAAATCATCTCCTCGCATCTGGATTGCGACCGCATTCAGGACGCTTATTCCCTGCGTTGCGCGCCGCAGGTGCATGGCGCGAGCCGCGACGTGTTGAGTCGCGCGGTGGAGACCTTGGAAATCGAAATGAATTCGGCGACGGAGAATCCTCTGGTGTTCCCCGACGGCAGGATTTTGTCCGGCGGCAATTTTCACGGTCAGCCGGTCGCTTTAGCAATGGATTCCTTGACGATGGCGCTGGCGGAATGGGGCAATATCTCCGAGCGTCGCATCGAGCGCATGGTCAACCCGGCCCTGAGCGGTCTGCCTTCTTTTTTGATCGAAGGCGACGGCTTGAACTCCGGCTTTATGGTGGCGCAGTACGCCGCCGCCGCGCTGGTGTCGGAAAACAAAACCTTGTCGCACCCGGCCTGCGTGGATTCCATCCCGACCTCGGCGAACAAGGAAGACCATGTCAGCATGGGAACGATATCGGCGCGCAAGGCGGCGTCGGCGCTGGAGAACACGCAGTTCGTCGTCGCCATTGAATTGTTGTGCGCGGCGCAGGCCCTCGACGTGTTCACCAATCTGAAGCCGGGACGCGGAACGCTGGCGGCCTATCGGCTGATCCGGCGGCATGTGCCGCATCTGGGGCGCGACCGCGAGCTGTCGCCGGATATTGAAACCGTGAAGGTCCTGATCGATTCAGGCGCGATACTGAACGCGGTCGAAAAAGCCTGCGGCGTTCTGGACTGAGCGAGCGATCTATTGAATTCCACTCCAGACAGTTTTGAAATTTTTGTTCCCGCGCCGGAGGGCTTGTCTCTGGTCGACGAAGACGGCGCGAGCTTTGCCGGGCTGGAGGGTTCGACCTTGCCCGAGTTGTCCGAGAGCGTGCGTTTGTTTTTCGATTACCTCGACGGCAAGCTGGCGTTCCCGGATACGCAGGCGGGACGGCAGAATCGCGAATATTTCAATTTGCTCCTGCGCTCGGCCTATCCTGAAATTGTCATCGACCTGGCCGATCTGATTTACGTTCAGCACGAACGCCCCGCGGTTTTTCTGCACTTCGATCATATCAATATCAATTTACGAAAAGACGGCTACAGTCAGGGCCTCGCCGGATTGCAGGAGTTGAACGAGTCGATGGACGGGCTGTTCCGCGCGCTGGCGGATCGGATTCGGAGCGATGAAGCGCTGGCGCACGACGAGGAGCTGGTCGATCTGTTGAGCGAGGGCTATTGCGCCTATCTATGGAAGATCAAAAACTTCCCCTGGGACAATCCGCTGGAAGGCGTCGCCAGTCAGGGTTCCGGGGCGATTGTGGACGTCGCCACCGGTCTGGCGGGTTACAGCATGATCGAAGACTGGCCGACGCAGGCGCCGCGCCTGATCCTGACCGACGCGTCGCCCTTCATCGTGAAAGGTCTTGAACGCTATCTTGCCTTATCGAAAAAGAGCAATGTCGAAATCCGGCAGGTTCTGTTTCCCGCGCAGGAGTGCGAACTGCGCGCGCAAACGGTGTACGCCAACAAGTTCCTGCATCATCTGCAACGGCCCGAACGCCAGGCCTTCCTCAAATGGATTTTTGATCAGATCGAAGCGGGAGGCCAGTTGTCCATCCTCGACACGGACCTGGAATACCAGATTCTCAAGCAGTCAGAGCGATTGAATTATCGTCACCGCTTGATCGGCGGCTACCCGGAAACGCTGGTGGAGATCGAAGCGGGATTCTGTCAGAACCTGGCGAAAGACGTTCAGGCCGCAGGTTTTCAGATCGATCATTTTGATTTCAACGAATACCACGATCAGACCGACGCCTACAGCCAGAAGCCGGGAGATAATCTTTCCCTGAAATTTTTAGGATTTGAAATCACGGCGCGCAAACCCGCCTGAAGCGATTCGCTAAAAATCTGATTTCATCCGCCGGGACGGTAGCGCGGAATGGAAGGGTCGGCGATCTGCGACCAGGCGTCGATGCCGCCGGAGAGATTGGAGACGTTGGGGAATCCCGATTCGATCAGGATCAACGCCGCCCGATACGAGCGTTCGCCGTGATGGCAGTACACGACGATGTTTTCTTCATAGATATATTCCTGCACGCGGTCGGCCACTTCGTTGAGCGGCACATGCTCCGAGCCGGGGATGCTGGCGAGCGAATGTTCCCAGGCCTCGCGCACATCCATCAGGAAGATGTCTTCGCCGCGATCCAGTTGTTCCTTCAGTTCGAGCGGATGAATTGTTTTGGGAGCTTCCATATCAATTAAATCCTATCATGGGCCAGTAAACGAAGAGCAGGACAAAAAACGCCGCCATTCCAATGATGCTCAGGATCAAGCCGGATTTTATCATTTCCCTCAGCGAAATATGCCGCGATGAAAATGCCAGCGCAGACGCAGGCGTCGCGATGGGCAGAATGAACGCGAAATTGCTCGGGATGACGATGGTCATCGTCGCCAGCGCCGGGCTGATGCCGTAAACGTCGCACATGGAAATCGCAGGCGGCAGAAGCGTCGCGATCACGGCGGAGTTGCTCATGAAGGTGGTGAACAGGGTGGACAGGATCGCCAGCACGATGAGGAACACGGCGGTGGATTCGACCGTGCCCGCAAAAATCATTTTCGCCAGCCAGGGCGCGGCCCCGGTGGAAGCCATGATTTCGCCGAGGGCGATGGCGCCGCCGTACATCAGGATGATGGCCCAGTTGACGTGTTCTTCGACCATCTTCCAGTTGATGAAGCTGAATGAGAACAGCGCGACAATGGAAACGATGGCGATATTGGCGATGCCCCAGTCGTCGCCGTAGATGAACCAGGCGAAAATCGTGAGAACCATCACCAGCCCCACGCCTTTTTCATGAAAGCTCAGTTTGCCCAATTCGCGCGAGCGCAGGTGCAGGGCTTCTCTGGCCGGTTGCGTGTCGATAGGCTCCGGCTTGAAAAGGAACATGAGCGTGAACCAGCCCCCCGCCAGCAAAGCGAGCACGAGGGGAAAGCTGAGAGCGGTGTATTGCAGGAAGCCGATGGTGTGTTCGCGTCCGGCGATCTGCTCCAGAATTTCCACCGCCAGCGGAACGCGCGCGCCGCCGAGGGCGGTCATGGCGCCGCCGATGATGCAACCCCAGCCCAGCGCGAGGAACAAGGATTTTGCGAACTGCGATTTGCCCTGCTCCAGTTTCAGGATATTGACGATTTCCATGACCAGCGGAAACAACATGGCGGCCACGGCGTGTTCGGACATGAAGCAGGAACTGATCGCGGCGAACAGGTAAACGCTGGTCGTCAGCTTTCTCGAACTGGCGCCCCATTTATCCAGCACCCACACCGTCAGGCGCGCGCTCAGACCGCAGGCGATCATGGCGGCGGACAGGATGAAGGCGCCGAGAATGAAGAACACCGCCTTGTTGCCAAAGAAGGAATAGACCGTCGAGGCGTCCATGATGCCGAGCAAGGGCGCGGCTCCGATCACCAGCAGGCTGGTGATGGACAGGGGAATCAGATTGGTCGCCCACAGAACCACGCACAGGCCGAACAGGCAGATGGCTTTGTAACCTTCCACGGAAAGATCGGCGGGGCCGTCGAACGACAGAAAAAGAAAAAATATCGCGAAGATGAAGGTGAGGAAAATCCCGCGCCGCATGCGGTCGAGAAAGACGATCCAGAGCGGGCGTTGGTCTATTATGATTTGCGGGGAACCTTCAAACGACATGGCATTGTGTTCGGGATAAAAGAATGAAGTAAATTACCGTAATTTCGACGCGGTTGCAACCGCTTTGCGGAAAGCGAGGGTGGAATATAAAATTATTTTTCAATGGCTTGCGCGAGTGGATCGGGGCTTGGAGCAAATCGGTCGGAAAACAGGAAGCGAATTTGTAAAGCGTGTCGAAGAGGAAGGCGAGGCTCAGCCGTTGTCCTGCACCTGGGCGATGGTCCACAGATCGCAGGAGCCGCAGGTGTCGCGGTAGTTATGGCGAAAGCGGTTGAATTGCGGACTCTTCCAGATGGATTTCAGATCGCTTTCGAGCAGATTGCCCATCGGCGCCTTGGGAAGCAGGCAACAAGGCGTCACATTCCCGTCGCGGGTCACATAAACATAATCGTAGGTTTTCAGGCAGAACTTGCCGGAGCGATGCAGTTTGTTGCGTAGCAGTCGATAAAAGAAACGCATGGCGCCGCTGGCGACGGAATATTGCAACCAGTCCAGTTGCACGCCGAGCGAACGGGACAGCGCATCGGCCTGAACAAAGACGCGGGCCTCGTCGCTTGCGCTGGGACGTTTCAGTTCCGGCGCGTATTTGCGGTCGAGTCGTCCGACGTTGACCGTTTCGATGCCCAGTTGCGCGGCGTATCGGATGACTTCATACAAGTCGTTTTCGCAGTTCGCGTGTAAAGTGGCCTGCAGACGTAGCGCGGGCTTGTCATGAGTTCTCAGTTTGGCGACCGTTTCGATGTTTTCCAGAACGCGGTGGTTGTGGTGACCGAGTTCGGCCTGTCCGTTGACGTCGTCGATGGAAAAGGTCAGCGAGTCCACGCCGGACGCGACGATTTCCGTCGCCAGCGAAGGACGCGTGAACAGGGCGTTGGAGGTGATCGACACGCGATGACCGCGTTCTTTGCAAAGCGCGATCATGTCGAACACGCGCGGGTGCAGGAAGGGCTCGCCCCAGCCGGTGAGGGTGACGTCTTCCGTCCCCGTCAGACGGTCCAGCACGGCGGTGAATTTCTCCCACTCCATATGTTCGAGATCGATCTCCAGATCCTCGCGTGGGCACATGGGGCAATCCATATTGCAACGGTTGGTGATTTCGATCTGGATCTGGCGCGGTCGTTCCGGCAGGCGGTAACGGAGTCTTCCGAATGTTTCGAGGGCCAGTTTGAGCATGAGAGGGCGTTGGGTCTTTAAAGTCGTGAATTAAATAATGAAACTTTAAATTTTTTTATTCAGTTTCATCCATTCAATGTTATTTTATAGGATACTTATCGGTAATGAATAAAGAAATCTACAGTCGAATGCACAAGCGCCTCAATAACGCGGCGTTAGGGCTGAATTTTATAGGGAGAAGTCAATCATCATGGGCATGACCATTACGGAAAAAATCCTCGCCGCGCATGCGGGAAAAGAGTCGGTGATACCCGGCGATAATATCTGGATCGATGTGGACGTGCTGATGACGCACGACGTCTGCGGGCCGGGAACCATCGGAATTTTCAAGGAGCAGTTCGGCCAGGAAGCCAAAGTTTGGGATAAAGAGAAAGTGGTCATCATCCCGGATCATTATATTTTCACGAAAGACGTTCACGCCAATCGCAATATCGACATTCTGCGCGCCTTCGTGAAGGAACAAAGCCTGCCGTATTATTACGACGTCGGCACGGAAAACTACAAGGGCGTCTGCCATCTGGCGCTGGCGCAGGAAGGCCACAATCGACCGGGCGAAGTTCTGTTCGGAACCGATTCGCACACCTGCACCTCCGGCGCCTTCGGCATGTTTTCCACCGGCATCGGCAACACCGACGCGGCCTTCATTCTGGGCACTGGCAAGTTGTGGGTCAAAGTGCCGGAGAGCATGCGCTTCGAATTCACCGGAACCTTCCCTCCCTACATCATGGCGAAGGACATCATTCTCCAGGTCATCGGCGACATCGGCGTTGCCGGGGCGACTTACCGGACGATGGAATGGGCGGGCGACGCGATCATGAATTTTTCCATGGAAGAGCGCATGACCCTGTGCAATATGGCGATCGAAGCGGGCGGCAAGAGCGCCATCATCGAAGCCGACGACACGACCTTCGAATACGTCAAGCAACGCACCGACAAGCCTTACAAGGTGCATCGTTCAGACGCCGACGCCAATTACGTTTTCAAGAAAAGCTACAACGCCTCCGAGATGGAGCCGGTGGTGGCGAAGCCGCATTCGCCGGACAACAAGGCGAAAGTGAGCGAGGTTGCCGGAACGAAAGTGGACCGTTCCTATATCGGTTCCTGCACCGGCGGCAAGTACACGGATTTTCTCGCTGCGGCAAAAATCCTCAAGGGCCGAAAAGTTGTGGTGGATACCTTCATCGTTCCCGCCACAACGGAAGTGGAGCGGGACTTGTACGAGAAACGCTGGGAAGGCGAAACGCTGGCGGATATTTTCAAGAACGCCGGAGCGCATATGGGCGAGCCGTCCTGCGCCGCCTGTCTGGGCGGACCGAAAGACACCTTCGGTCGCACCAATGGCGAGGAAGTGGTCGTCTCCACAACCAACCGCAATTTCCCCGGTCGCATGGGTTCCAAGCAATCCCAGGTCTACCTCGCTTCGCCTTACACGGCGGCGGCGACGGCAGTCACCGGAAAAATCACCGACCCCAGAGAATTCGTCAGTTAATCCAATTTGAACCGATAGAGGAATCATGCAAGACATCATTGAAGGCACGGCCTATGTATTGGGCGACGACGTAGACACCGATCAAATCATCCCGGCGGAGCATCTGGTTTACAGCCTGAGCGATCCGGAAGAGAAAAAAAATTACGGGCGTTACGCCCTGTCCGGCGTTCCCGCGCCAGCGGCGGGTTTGCCTGAGGGCAACAAGGCCTTCGTCGAAGAGGGGCGATTCGAATCCGATCATCGCATCATCATCGGCGGAAAAAATTTCGGATGCGGTTCTTCCCGCGAACATGCCCCGGCTTGTCTGAAAATTGCGGGCATTCAGGCGGTGGTCGCAGAATCCTTCGCGCGTATTTTCTACCGCAACTCGGTGGACGGCGGATTTTTCATTCCCTTTGAAGCGGTCGAGCGCTTGATCGGCGACATCAAAACCGGCGACCGGCTGGTCATCGACGTCAACAAGGGCGAACTGAAAAACGAAACCTCCGGGAAAACCTGGTCCTTGAAACCGCTGGGCGAAGTCAGCGAGATCATCAAAGCGGGCAATATTTTCGAATACGCTCGCAAAGCGGGGCTGATTCCGACGAACTGAGTCCCCTGTTCACCGCGCCTGAAGCTCTGCGGCGCGCAATCCCTCCATCTGGAAAAGGCCGATGCGGCAGAGTGTCTTATTTCCGCTGATCTTGCTCGTTTGCGGCTTGGCGGTTCGCTTCGTTTATTTCTCACAATTCCAGACCAGTCCGTTTTTCGACTACGTTCCTCCCGCCTGGGACCAGACGGTTTACCACGAAGGGGGGCAAGCCTTCGCCTTTGGCGACTGGCTCGCCGTCGCCCCCGATCAGTACAATAAATTCGCTCCCCTGTATCAATATTTCGTCGGCCTTCTCTATCTCATTTTCGGCGTCGATTTGTCGGTGGTCTGGATCGCTCACGCCCTGCTCGGCGTCGCGTCCTCTCTGCTGATCTATCGCATCGGCCTGCGTTATTTCAGTCCCGGCGTCAGTTGCCTCGCGGCTCTTCTATTCTCCTGCTACGGCGGCGCCCTGTTGTATGAAGGGACCTTGTATCGCGAAACCTTCATGACCTTTCTGGAGCTGGCGGCCTTGCTGGCTCTGCTGTATTTTGTCGACAAGCCCTCCTGGTCGCGCGCGATTTTCAGCGCCGTTCTTCTTTCCCTGTTCATGCAATCGCGCACCAACAATCTGCTGGCGGCGGTTCTGGCGCTGGCCTTTTTATGGAAACCGTTATTTGCGAGAGGCGGGGCGGGACGTCCCTGGCTGGCGGGTTATCTCGCGGTTTTCGTTCTGGTCTCGGCGCCTCTGCTGTTCTGGGTGAAAACGGTGCATGGCAAATGGGGATTCTACGATCAGGACGGGCCGGAAACCCTGCTCTTCGCCAATGTGACGGACTACTCCGGACGCGAGTTCAAATTCACGCCGCAATATTTAGAAACGATCCAGACCGTTCCGCTGGAAACTGGCGCGGTGGTCGAGTTCATCGTCAAGAACGCGCTGGAGCATCCCTGGGAGTACCTCAAACTTTACCTGCGCAAGACCTTTCATTTTTTCAACGGCTTTGAAGTGCCGAATACGGTGAACTATTACCTGACCCAGGAATTCGTTCCCCTCTTGCAATGGAGCGTTCCCTTTGGCTTCTTGTCGGCTTTGGGACTGCTGGGATTTGTTTTGACGCGCTGGGAACAGAGGCGCTGGAATCTGCTTCATGTTTTTCTCGTCGCCAATTTTCTGATGTTTCTGCCCTTCTTTGTGACGGCGCGTTTTCGTTTACTGATGGTTCCCTTTCTCTGCCTGTTTTCAGCCTATGCCCTGCAACGCTTGATTGACTACGGACGGGAGCGACGCTTCGCCGCTCTTGCGACGACGTTTGCCAGCGCGTCGCTCTTGTTATGGTCGTCTCAAAGCCGTCCTTTGCCGGAAGGGCCGATCCGTATCCTCGATCTCACCAACACGGGGTCGTTTTACCTGAGCAACGCAGACCCGGAAGACGACGCGCGCGGCGTTGAATTTTACAAGCGCGGATGGGAGCTGTCGCGATCCCTCCCGCCGGAGCATCAGAATCCCGGCTTGACCCGCACGGTGTTCTGGGATTATTACGACAAGCGGGCGCGTCGCCTGCAGGCAGAAGGTCGCCATGAAGCGGCGGCGCTGAATTATCGCAGAGCCTTGTATTTCGATGCGGGAAAAGTCGAGACGCGGGCGCGTCTGGCGCAGGTCCTGTTCGATCAGCGTCTCGCCCGCCCTGCCTTCATTCAGGCTTTGCAGGCTGTGGAAATGGATCATCAAAAACCGGAGGCTCATTTGCTTTTGGCGATTTTGTACAACCACACGCTCAACATGCCTGTGTGGTCCGCCTATCACATGCAGGCGGCGCTCGGTCTGAATCCCGGCGATAAGGAATTGAAAGAACAGCTGGAGAGTTTTCTGGATCGACTGGTCTTGATCGGAGTTTTGTCAGCCGAGGCGCGCGGCGCAGGCATCGAAGGACTTCGCAAAATTTTACTCAAACGCTTCCAGGCTCTGAAACCCTTTCCTCGCGATCTGAAACTACCCAAAGAGTTGGAGACGCTATCGGAAGATTTGCTGGAACGATACAAAATTGAATTGCTTCAGCGCCGTTTGCTGGAGCCGGGCCGCGAGGCAGGAGAAATTTTATATCAACTGGGCGTGTTGAGTTCAGGAGAAGCGGATAATTTGCAATACGCTTACTGGCTCCGCGCCTGGGATGCGGGAGCGCAGTTCGAGGCCTTGCAGAGCGTCCTGAAAGAATTGGAAGGGCGCTGGCGCAACGCCGTCATTCCAGAAGAATTCCTGGCCCCGCCTTTTGTTCCTGTTTCGGGGTGATCAGCACCTGAATCGCGTCGTTGCGTTTGAAGAGATTGAAGGAGGGCTTGCCGTCCGTCGTCTGATACGATTTCACCAGCATAAGATTGGGGTTGCCGGGTAGCAGGCGCTCTGCCGCAAAAAAACGTTCCCGCGCGGCGAAGTAGACGTCGGCGCCCTCGGTCTCGTCCCAGCGCATGGTGCGCGTGTGACGGAGTTGATATTTCGAGCGGTTGATGACCATGCCTTCGACGTTGGATGGAAACATCGGCATGGAATGCGCCCACCAGAGTTCGACGAGATGAACCTTCGGTTGATCTTTCAAATAGAGGTGCAAGGCGTCGCCGGGCATGCCCCAGGTTCTTGACGTGAAAAGCCAGAGCGCGCGGTCGCCGCGATTCTTCAGCATGAGTTGCACCGCTTCGCGGACGCCGTAGCCTGCGTATTCGCTCGCCGTGTATTGCCAGCGGTCTTTTGTCGCCAGCGGCGCCGAGCGCGGATCGACGATCCATGCATAATCCAGTCGCGCCGCCGGAAGCAGACAAAGCAGGGCGAAGCCTGCGAGCGCGGATTTAAAAGCGAGGGATCGGCCTTGCCAGCGTTCCCCGTCTAGTAATTCCGCAAGCGGGCGGGCGGCAAGAAGGATCAAGGGTGGGAGCGAAAGCAGGTAATAGCGCGAATAGACCTCGCCGCTCAGGACGATGAAGGCCCCCGCAGGAAGCGCGATCCACAGTAAGCACAATATCCCGAGCGCCTCTTTTTTTCTGAGCGCCGCGACGCCGCCAGCCAGCGCCAGCGCGAGAACGGCGGGGGTGATATAGAGCCACAGGTATTCGCCGTATTCCCTGATATTATTCAGAAAATGGGGATTCTGAAACTGGAGCGTCGCTATCAGGGGTTTGATGAGATTGGCGTTGTGCAGGGTTTTGTCGACGCCCACGACATGTTGCTCTGGCTGGTGCAGTTGGTACGGAGCCATGAGGCACAGCGCGACGAGATAGGCGACGGCGAGTGGAAGCCGGACGTTTTTCCCCCATCCCTTTCCTGAAAGGAACACGGCGAGTAGCGGAAAAATAAAAAGAATCAGAAAGGGAGTTTTCGTTAGAAATCCCAGACCGAGGACCAGGCCGAGAAGCGCGCCGCGTTGCGGGTTCATTGTTCCGGTCAGCGTCCATGCCGTCAGAATGGCAAGCAGGGCTGTGGCGAGCATGACGGCGAGTGGATCGGCGAGAGCCAGTCGGTCGTGCAAAACAAAGAAGGGCAGTATGAGATACAGGAAGGCGGCGATATAGCCGCAACGTTGTGAATGCGCGGCGCGCCCCGCCAGATAGAACAGCCATGCGGTGACTCCCGCCGCCAGCGCCGAAACAAGGCGCCCGGATAAAACGATGTCCTCGAACAGCTTCAGCGTCAGCGCGTTGAGCCACATGAACATTGGAGTTTTGCCGTCCTGCGCCGAGATAAATAAATTTGAAAGATCGTCGCGGATCAGAACCGCCCAGCGTATGTAGATCGCTTCGTCGTTGAAGATCGGGAGCCGGTCGAGAAAAAGCGTTCGCGTGGCGAGGAAGATCAGCAACAGGATCAGCGGCGCAATGAAGTTCAGCGGCATGGAAGCGGGTGGTTGAGCGTTGACAAAATTTATTGACTCTGCCTGGCAGAGAAACAAAGTTCATAAGAGGCGGCCCGACGCCGCGTAGCGCATATTATAGAGGACGTTTGCAGAATATTTTGTTAAACTTTCCTCATATGAACACAGCGCAGTCGAAGGTTTCTCATGATGAATCATAGCATTCAACAATTTCGAGGCGTTTTCTTATGGACCTTCCTTTTGTTGATGATGTTTGCGGGGCCTGTCTGGTCGCAACAAGCGAGGTCTGCAAGCCCGGGTGAAATGGTCAGGATTCCAGCAGGCGCATTTATCATGGGGAGTACGGCGGAAGATGTGGAATGGGCGGCTCTGAAATTTTTTTCTGAAACTCTGGAATGGTATCAGGACGAATTGCCGCAGAGAGAAATTTTGCTGAACGTGTTTTATATTGATAAATTCGAGACGACCGTCGGTCAGTACCGACCCTTCATCCAATCGACGCGACGTTTGGCGCCGCGCGACTGGCAGAGCGAAAAATTCAACGCTGAAGACGATCACCCTGTTGTCGGCGTCAGTTGGGAGGATGCCCGCGCCTACTGCGACTGGGTCGGCAAACGTTTACCGACCGAGGCGGAATGGGAAAAAGCCGCTCGCGGCGATAAAGGCTCGCGTTATCCCTGGGGCGACGAACCTGAGGAAATGCGCGTCAATGCGCGCGGCAAGGATGCGGCCCGCTACACCTCTGCGGTGGGCGCTTTTCCCGAAGGGCAAAGTCCCTATGGCGTGATGGATATGTCGGGCAACGTTTGGGAGTGGACGTCCGACTGGTATTTGCCCTACCCGGGCAACCAGACGGCAAATGATATGTACGGCGAACAATTTAAAATCATTCGGGGCGGTTCATGGAACGCGAATCTGGACCTTGCGCGTTCCGCCGTCCGGGGCAAAGCCTTGCCGGATCAAAGGCAGAACAGCGTCGGCTTTCGATGCGCCCGCAACCCCTAACAGGAGAGATTCATGATTCAGGAAAAGCTCAAATGGATTCTGGTAATTTTATTGGGAATCTTTGTGTCCCAGCCAGCGACGGCTTATGACCCCAGCCAGCACAAGAAAGCGGAGGGCAAGCATGCGGGCAAGCCAGGCAAGGGCGGTCATGGCGGCCATGGTTATCATATGCGATCGGGTCCGCCGGAGGATATTCCGGCTCATATCAAGGAACGCTCCAGCGAGGACGGTAAGGGCATTAATTTGAATCGTTCGCAAATCGGCGTGCAGGGCATGGGGATTCTGGCCGAAACCCCTGCGCTGGCGAATGTCGAGACTCTGGCTTTGCAGGGCAACAAACTGGGCGACGAGGGAGCGCGTATTTTGTCGGTTTCCGACACTTTCAAAAACGCAAAGAAGATTTCTCTCTGGGGCAACGAGATCACCAACGCCGGGGTCGGATACATCGCCGGATCCAAAACCCTGACGCATCTGGAAGAACTGATATTGACCCGCAACAAGGTTGGAGACGAGGGCGTGGAAGCGCTGGCATCGTCTTCTAATGCCGATGCGCTGGAAACGCTTCATCTGGACAGCAATCAGATCACGGATCGCGGCGCGTTTGCCATTGCGGGATCTCCGCATTTTAAAAATCTCAAACGGCTGGATTTGCTGAAAAATGGAATCACTGCGGAGGGATTGAAAGCGCTCATCAACTCGAAACATCTGGTCAATCTGGAATACTTGCAGATCATGGGCAATCCAATTGATATAGACATGGCGCTGGAACTTCAGAAGTCCATCAATTTACCCAAGTTGACAACTGAAAATCTGGTTCTGTTTTAGTCGTAATAGACAGTCCGCGCCGGACGTTTCGGCGATGCAAGTCATTGCCGGATCGGCTGGGCGCGGATGGGTCAGGATGAGAGGTGTTGCAGGATTTGCGAACGCACGGTGACGAGCAATTCTTCGGTCTTGTAAGAACCTTTCAGCAGAAGATTGTGCACTCTGCCATTGAGGCGATGGCGATCTTCCGGTGTGAGGTCTTTTGCGGTGACCACGACCACAGGAATGGATTTCAGTTCGGGATCGTTGCGCAGGATTTCGAGAAATTCGAATCCGTCCAGCACCGGCATCATGAGATCAAGAAAGATAATAGAAGGTTGGGAGCGGCGTATCTTCTGGAGCGCCGCTTCTCCGTTTTCCGCCTCGCTGACTGTACAGGATTTTTCCTCCAGCCGCCGTCGTAGCACCGTTCTAGCCGAAGGGTCGTCGTCGACGACCAGTATCGAGTTTTCCTTATCCGCGCCGCAGTATTTGTTCAATAAATATTCGAGGCGCTCTTTCTCAATGGGTTTGACAATATATTCCGACGCGCCGAGAGCGAAGCCTTTTTTCTTCTCGTCGATCATGGACAGGATGATGACGGGGATGTCCGCCAGCTCCGGGTCGGCTTGCAGTTTGGCGAGCACGGTCCAGCCGTCCATTCCCGGCATCATCACGTCGAGGGTGATGACGCTGGGTTTTAGCTGACGGGCCATTTGCAGTCCGGTTTCGCCGTCGGAGGTGAGGACAAAATTCAGATTTTTATTGTCGAGCGAACGGGCGATCCAGTCGCGCATCATCGGATCGTCGTCGATGATGAGAATCGTTCCTTCTCCGTTTTTAGCGTTTGATTTCTTTCCGTCCGCGCGTCGATGCGCCGGGCCGCCGCCTTCGGTGGTGTCCGCAGGCACTTCCGCCGTGAAGGTGGTGCCTTTGCCCAATTCGCTTTGCACGCTGATATCGCCGCCCATCATCTGGCAAAAACTGCGGGAGATGACGAGGCCCAGCCCGGTGCCGCCGTATTTTTGCGAAGTGGTCACTTCGGCCTGCGTAAAACTTTTGAACAGTCTCTGCGTTTGCTCCGGGGTCATGCCAATGCCGGTGTCCTGCACGTCAAAAGCAAAGCCTTTCTTACCAAAGACGGGCCGTTGCGTAACGCGCAGGGTGATGGTTCCATTTTCGGTGAACTTGCAGGCATTGCTCAGCAGATTGAGTAGAATCTGCCGAAAGCGCGATTGGTCGATGATCAGCTCGCTGGATTCTTCCGGCGTTTCGATCACGAGTTGATTGTTGTTTTTGTCGACCATTGGTTGCGCCGTATGCACGGTCTCTTCTATCAGTTTGGAGAGCGTGCATGTCTGCGGGAACAGTTCCATTTTTCCCGCTTCGATTTTGGAAAGATCGAGGACGTCGTTGATGATGGAGAGGAGCTGTTTCCCGGCGGAATAGACTTTCTGCAGATCGGGATTGATATGCTCATCCACTTCCAGATCGGCCGCCACTTCCTGCAATAATTCGCTATAGCCAATGATGGCGTTGAGAGGCGTGCGCAATTCGTGGCTCATATTAGCCAGGAAGGCGCTCTTCATTTTGCTGGCCTCTTCTGCCTGTTCTTTGGCTTGCCGGAGCGCTTCATTTTCGTCTAGAAGCTGGCGGATGCGGATTTGCTCTTCCCGTTCTTCCGAAGGATCGGGTCGGTTTGAATTCATGAAAAATTCTCCGAAAAAGGGCAAGCCGCGCCAGAACGGGAGCGCTGTTGTGAAGGCTTGTTTTTATCGTATGACTCCATGAACTAATTGTAACGGAATTTATATGGAAGGCGAATAGAAAAACGAAAGGTTTTCCATTACAATGGATCGATTTTAATTTAAGGAGAACAGATGAACCCTAACAAACCGTTGACATTAAATGGGTTTATGGCGGGATTGAAACGTCGTAACCCAAGCCAGAAAGAGTTTCACCAGGCGGTGCTGGAAGTCGCAAAATATGTAATTCCCTATATTAACCAACATCGAAAATATCATGCTCCCCGAATTTTGGAGCGAATGACAGAACCGGATCGAACCATCATCTTCCGCGTGTGCTGGGAAGACGACAATGGAGCCATCCGGGTCAATCGCGGCTACCGGGTTCAGTTCAATAATGCGATCGGACCTTACAAGGGCGGATTGCGTTTCCATCCCAGCGTCAACCTCAGCATTCTGAAGTTTCTGGGCTTTGAGCAGACCTTCAAAAACAGCCTCACCACGCTTCCCATGGGAGCGGGCAAAGGCGGCGCGGACTTCAATCCAAAAGGAAAGTCGGATCGGGAAGTCATGCGTTTTTGTCAGGCTTTCATGACGGAGCTATGGAAGTACATCGGCGAAAACGTGGATATTCCGGCGGGCGACATTGGCGTCGGCTCGCGTGAAATCAGCTATATGTTCGGTCAGTACAAGCGTTTGCTGGGCGAGTTCACCGGCGCGTTGACGGGCAAGGCGATTGAGTTTGGCGGCAGTTTGATTCGCACCGAGGCGACGGGTTACGGTTGCGCGTATTTCATGCAGGAGATGCTCACGCACCGGGGCGATTCCATCGAAGGTAAAACCTGCGTGATTTCCGGTTCGGGCAACGTCGCTCAATACTGCGCCGAGAAAGTCATCCAGCTTGGCGGCAAAGTGGTCGCGATGTCGGATTCCACCGGCTTCATTCACGACCCGGAAGGGATCGACGTGGCGAAGCTGGCGTTTCTGATGAATTTGAAGAACGTGCGACGCGAGCGTATCAGCGAATATACCAAGGAGTATAATGGAACATTCCATGAAGGCGCAAAGCCCTGGAACATTCCTTGCGATCTGGCATTTCCCTGCGCCACGCAAAACGAGATCAGCGAGGAAGACGCAAAAGCGCTTCTCAACAATGGTTGCAAAGCCGTTGCCGAAGGCGCCAATATGCCGACTTCGCTGGAAGCGATCGAGCAGTTCCATCTCGCCAAAATTCCGTTCGCTCCGGGCAAAGCCTCTAATGCGGGCGGCGTCGCCGTTTCGGGTCTGGAAATGACTCAGAACAGCATTCGTCTGGCCTGGTCGCGTGAGGAACTGGAGGAGCGCTTGCGCGAGATCATGCACAACATCCACAACCAGTGCGTGCGCCACGGCGCAGATGAAAAGCTGGGAGTGGATTATGTGAAAGGCGCGAACATCGCCGGGTTTGTCAAGGTGGCGGATGCCATGCTGGCTTACGGGGCGATATGATTTGAACCTGCAGAGGGAAGGATTCAGGGGGAGATTATGAACAGTCTTGAGCTTGCTGGTTATCTGGACGCTTTGCTTGATATTGCCGAAATCAAGGATTCTGCGAATGCGGTCAACGGTTTGCAGGTTCAAAATAAAGGCGATATTAAAAAAATCGGTCTGGCGGTGGACGCTTGTTTGTCGACCATCGTCATGGCTAAGGATGCGGGCTGCCAGATGATGTTTGTGCATCACGGCTTGTTCTGGGGAGGAAACCAGCCCCTGCGCGGAAAGCATTTTGAAAAAATTGCGATGTTGATTGAAAATGACATCGCCTTGTATTCCGCGCATTTGCCTCTGGATATGCACCCTGCCTTGGGAAATAACCGGGCTCTCGCAGACCTGATCGGTCTGCAGGGCCTGGAGCCTTTTGGCGTGTACTCTGGCCAAAAAATCGGCTTGAAGGGAAGTCTTCCGGCTCTCCCTGCAAGCGAACTGAAGCAACGGCTGGAGGAGCGGCTTGGCGCTCGCGTTCTTCTTGCCGGAGATCGCGAGGTGCGAAGCGTCGGTCTGGTGACGGGCGGCGCGGGGGACATTCTGCGTCAGGCGGTCGAAGAGGGCCTGGATTGCTACATCACCGGCGAGGGGGGCAATCACAATTTCCATGAAGCGGAGGAGGGGAATTGCGCTTTGCTTCTTGCGGGCCATTATGCGACTGAAACAGGCGGCGTCAAATCCGTCGGCAAACATCTCCAAGAGAGATTTGGAACGGAGTTTGTTTTTCTGGATTACCCTACAGGCATGTGAGCGATCTGTCGCTTGCGAGTTTGAAAAGAGCGCTTCGGGACAGAGTTTGTCTTTCTGGATTACCCTACAGGCATGTGAGCGATCTGTCGCTTGCGAGTTTGAAAAG